>NZ_MDFM01000014.1 GCF_002939985.1 Xanthomonas hortorum pv. cynarae
GCTGCCAGCAGCCGGCACCACCGTGCCCGGCTTACGGAGTGGCCAAAGCCCCTCCAACAACACAGTTGCTACAGGGACGTACTTGCAGCGTGTCCCGCGATGGTGGGCGGGCAAGGGCCCTGCAGCCAATCAACAGACCAGCCGCTCTGCCCCCGAAGCATCCACACCTCCAATGCACCTCTCAAGGCGCCAAGACCTTGAGCTTCAGCGCAGCTCTGGACGTCCCCAAACCGACCAATTGCGCAGACGCGCCCTGGCGGCTATACTCCGCCGGCTGTTTTGCGTCTTTACGCATTGCGTCGTCCACGTCGGACGTCACCGACGAATTCACACCTGCCGCCGCCATCCGTGCCGGGGTGCCCCGCGAGGGGTTCGACACGGAGGCGACAGGGAAGCCCAACCCCGGAATCATGTGCGTTTTGATGCGAGTCCCTCGCAACAGCCCGCACATCCATGTGCGGACTTTTCAACAACAAGCCGCGCACGGCGATTCCGCTACCAGGAATTACTTCAATGCCCCAAGTCACCATGCGTCAGATGCTGGAAGCCGGCGTCCATTTCGGTCACCAGACCCGCTACTGGAACCCCAAGATGGCGCCGTACATCTTCGGCGCGCGCGGCAAGATCCACATCATCAACCTCGAGAAGACCGTTCCGCTCTTCAACGATGCGATGAACTTTCTCTCCTCGATCGCGCAGAAGCGCGGCACCATCCTGTTCCTGGGCACCAAGCGCAGCGCGCGCGAGTCCATCAAGGAAGAAGCCGAGCGTTGCAACATGCCGTTCATGACCCAGCGCTGGCTGGGCGGCACGCTGACCAACTTCCGCACCGTCAAGCAGTCGGTTGCGCGCCTGAAGGAACTGGAAGCGGCCGAGACCGATGGCACCTTCGAGAAGCTGGTCAAGCACGAAGTGCTGGGCCTGCGTCGCGAGCGCGAGAAGCTGGACGCCTCGCTGGGCGGCATCAAGGAAATGAACCGCCTGCCCGACGCGATCTTCGTGATCGACATCGGCCATGAAGACATCGCCATCAAGGAAGCCAAGAAGCTCGGCATCCCGGTGATCGCCGTGGTCGATACCAACTACGACCCGGCCCTGGTCGACTACGCCATCCCGGGTAACGACGACGCCATCCGCGCCGTGCAGCTGTATGCACGCGCCGCTGCCGACGCCGTGCTGGAAGGCAAGGCTGCTGCTCCGAACTCCGCCTCCGTGCGCGAAGAAGAGTTCTCGGCCGAATCCGCCGACGAAGGCAAGGGCCGTCGCGCCCCGGCCAAGAAGACCGAAAAGAAGGCTGACGCTCCGGCCGACGCTGCAGCTCCGGCTGCTCCGGCTGCTCCTGCTGCCGAGTAATCGGCCTGCAATGCGGCCGCACCATGCTGTGCGGCCGCAGCCCCGACGGGACCATGGCGTCCCGTCGCCCGGGCCACTGAAGACATCTACGGGGGCGGCCAGCACATTGCGCCGTCTCCTCATTGGCGGAACATCTCCGCCGCATGCATTCGTCCAAACGAGGTAATTCCATGGAAATCACTGCTTCCCTGGTCAAGGAACTGCGCGAGCGCACTGGCGCCGGCATGATGGAGTGCAAGAAGGCACTCGTCGAAAACGCTGGCGACATCGACGCCGCCGCCGAATGGCTGCGCAAGTCGGGTCTGGCCAAGGCCGACAAGAAGGCCGACCGTGTCGCCGCCGAAGGCCGCATCGCGACCGCCCAGGCCGGCGGCAAGGCCGTGCTGGTCGAAATCAATTCCGAAACCGACTTTGTCGCCAAGGATGAGAACTTCCTGGCCTTCACCGAGACCGTGGCCACCGCCGCGCTGAACTCGGATGCGGCCGATGCCGAAGCGCTGAAGAGCGTCAAGCTCGACAGCGGCGAGACCATCGAAGAACGCCGCGCTGCGGTCATCGCCAAGGTCGGCGAGAACCTGCAGGTGCGTCGCCTGGTGCGCATCGACAGCGCAAACAACGTCGCAGCCTACGTGCACGGCGGCCGCATCGGCGTGCTGGTCGAGCTGAAGGGTGGCGACATCGAGCTGGCACGCGGCATCGCCATGCACATCGCCGCGATGAACCCGCCGCACGTCAAGGCCTCCGACGTTCCGGCCGAGTTCGTTGCCAAGGAAAAGGAAATCGAACTGGCCAAGATGTCCGAGAAGGACAAGTCCAAGCCGGCCGAGATCCTGGAAAAGATCATCAGCGGCAAGATCAGCAAGATCATCAACGAAGTCACGCTGTACGGCCAGCCGTATGTGCTGAACACCGATCAGACCGTGGAGCAGGCCGTCAAGGCGGCCGGCGCGGACGTGGTCGGCTTCCAGCGCCTGGCCGTTGGCGAAGGCATCGAGAAGGTGGTGGAAGACTACGCCGCCGAAGTGATGAAGCAGGCCGGCCTGGCCTGATCTTCGCCACACGCAAAAAAGCCGCGGCATGCCGCGGTTTTTTTTTGCCTGAAACCTGATGCGCATCCACACTGACGCTCAAAGCTGAAGCGCACGCATACACCACACCGACAACCGACCTCGACTCTACAGATGTTGTGACGGTCGCCGCTAAATCTGAATGCCGACAAGGCTCTCAGCGTCCAGAGCGCGCACATCGCAGCGCAGCGATGGCAAGGCTTGGCGTGCCCCACTCAACGAACGCAGCTGTATGCTTGCGCTCACTGTCGGCGATGAATCATGCAACCAGACCTCCAAGCCGCCCTGCACTACTGCCGCAATCTGCCATCGCCGCCCGGCGTCGCGCTGCGCATCATTGAACTTGCGCAAGACCCCGATGTGGACATGACCGCGACGGCCAATGTCATCGGCATGGACATGGCATTGAGCGCACGCATGCTGCGCGTTGCCAATTCGCCGCTGTACGCCAGCCGCCGCCGCATCGACAACCTCGGCCAGGCGCTGACCATGCTCGGCCTCAACGCCACCTTGAGCCTGGCACTTGGGTTTTCGATGGTGCACGGCGTGCGCAGCACCTTCACCGCGCATCCGCTGCATGAGCGCATCTGGCGCCGCGCCGGCTTGTGCGCACTGGCCAGCCGCATCCTCGGCCAGGCCTACGGCATCCGCAAACCCGAAGAATTGATGCTGGCCGGGCTGCTGCAGGACATCGGCAAGCTCGCCTTGCTGCAGGGCGCACCCGAGCTGTATGCACCGCTGCTGGAAACAGCACAGGACAACACCGCGCTGCTGGATGCCGAACGCGAGCATCTGGGCGCCACCCATGCCGAGGTCGGCGCCTGGCTTGCGCATCAATGGCAGTTGCCGCCGTATCTGCAGAACGCGATCGCACAGAGCGAAGAAGAGCCGGCCAGCCTGGAACCGTTCATGGCCTGTGTCGCGCTGTCCGGGCGACTGGCCGATATCTGGCTGTCGGCCAGCGCGGTCACCGCCACCGAACACGCGCAACAGCAGGCCCAGCAGGTGCTGGAACTGGATGCAGAACGCTTCGAAAAAGTGATCGAGCGCATCGCCGAATCGCTGCCCGAACTGGAAGCCCTGTTCGACATCCGCGTGCCGCAGCCCGAGCACATCCAGATGATCTTCGAGCAGGCCCGCGAGTTGGCGATGCTGCGCAGCCTGCGCGAGTTGCAGGATGTGGCCGAAGCGCGCCGGCATGCCGACGAATCGGAAAACCGCATGCGTCATCTGGCCGAACAGGCCAGCCGCGACGCACTCACCGGTGTGTTCAATCGGCACCAGCTCGGCACTGCGCTCGAGCACGAATTCGAGCTGGCATCACGCCAGAGCTGGCCGCTGTCGATCGCCTTCATCGACCTGGACGACTTCAAGCGCGTCAACGATTCGCATGGGCATCTGATCGGCGACGAGGTGCTGCGCAATTTTGCGCAGACACTGCAGCGGATGGTGCGCACCAGCGACCTGGTCGCACGCTATGGCGGCGAAGAATTTCTGGTGATCCTCCCCAACACCACAGCCGACGCCGCATTGATGGTGATCGAGCGCATCCTGGTCGAAACCGCACGCACGCCGATGGCGCAATTGCAGAGCGGACCGCTGCACATCACCTTCTCCGCAGGGCTGGCCACGCATGGCGGCGGCGGCCGCCAGTTCGAGAGCATCGAGCATTTATTGCAGGCTGCCGACAGCACGTTGTATCGCTCCAAGCATCGCGGCCGCAACCGTGTCACCGCCTACGATGCGACCGATGTGCCAGCCCCGCAGCCGCCACGCGCGCACTGAGCAACGCATCACGTCACGCCCCGACAAGCGAATTTTTACCACGCCCGGTGACAGGCTTCCGCTAGACTTGCCGGCGTTTGCCGATCCCCCACACCGAGGTTCCCCCCATGTCTGCACTTCCCTATCGCCGCATTCTTCTCAAACTTTCCGGGGAGGCGCTGATGGGAGACGGGGATTACGGCATCGACCCCAAAGTCATCAATCGCCTCGCCCATGAAGTGATCGAAGCGCAGCAGGCCGGCGCGCAGGTCGCACTGGTGATCGGCGGCGGCAACATCTTCCGCGGCGCAGGTCTGGCCGCCAGCGGCATGGACCGCGTCACCGGCGACCACATGGGCATGCTGGCCACCGTGATCAACGCACTGGCGATGCAGGACGCGCTGGAAAAGCTCGGCGCCAAAGTGCGCGTGATGAGCGCGATCAAGATCAACGACGTGTGCGAAGACTTCATCCGCCGGCGCGCGATCCGTCATCTGGAAAAGGGCCGCATCGCCATCTTCGCCGCCGGCACCGGCAACCCGTTCTTCACCACCGACTCGGGTGCGGCGCTGCGCGCGATCGAGATCGGCGCCGACCTGCTGCTCAAGGCAACCAAGGTCGACGGCGTCTACGACAAGGACCCGAAGAAGCACACCGATGCGGTGCGTTACGACACCCTGACCTACGACCAGGTCATCATGCAGGGCCTGGAAGTGATGGACACTGCCGCCTTCGCCCTGGCACGCGACAGCGACCTGCCGCTGCGCATCTTCGGCATGAGCGAGCCCGGCGTGCTGCTGCGCATCCTGCACGGCGAGCAGATCGGCACGCTGGTTCAGGGCCGCAGCTGAGGTCGGGAATCGGGAATCGGGATTGGGGAATCGCAAAAGCGCCGTTCCCGGAACTGCGCTGATACCTGATCGATAACGGCGCCGGGCGTGAAGCGGCGCCAGAGGTGAACCGGCTGCGCAGGAGGCTGCCAGCCGGCAAGTCTCCAAACGCAGTCCCGGCTATAATCCCCGGATTCAGCTCCACACGGATTCCGGCGATGCTCAACCAGATCAAACAAGACGCGCTCACGCGCATGACCAAGAGCATCGATGCTCTGCGCCATTCCCTGACCACCGTGCGTACAGGCCGCGCCTCTCCGGCGCTGCTGGACAACATCAAGGTCAAGGCATACGGCACCGACACCCCCTTGAATCAGGTTGCCAGCATCAGCGTCTCCGAAGGCCGCTCGCTGGTGATCAGCCTGTTCGACAAGGGCATGATCAAGGACGTCGAAAAAGCGATCTACGCCTCGGATCTGGGCCTGACCCCGACCGTGGTCGGCACCGTGATCCGTCTGAACCTGCCGCCGCTGACCGAGGAGCGCCGCAAGGAGCTCAGCAAGTCCGTGCATGGCGAAGGCGAAGACAGCAAGGTGGCCATCCGCAACATCCGTCGCGATGCCAACCAGCAGGTCAAGGATCTGCTCAAGGACAAGGCAGTCACCGAAGACGAGGCGCGCAGCGCCGAAGACGACATCCAGAAGCTCACCGACAAGGCCATCAAGGACGTGGATGAGGTCGTCAAGGGCAAGGAACAGGAACTGATGACGGTCTGATCGTGGCATCCCCTGCCATGCATCCAGAACCATCCGCTGCCGCTGTGCCGCGCCACATCGCCATCATCATGGATGGCAATGGGCGTTGGGCGCAGCGTCGGCGGCGTCCGCGCATGATCGGCCATCGCGCAGGCGCGCGTGCGGTCAATCGCACCATCGATTTCTGCCTGGAAAAAGGCGTCTCGGCGCTCACCCTGTTCGCGTTCTCCAGTGAGAACTGGGGCCGCCCGCAGGAAGAAGTCGACGCGCTGATGAAGCTGTTCCTGCATGCGATCGATCGCGAGGTCGACGAACTGCAGCGGCGTGGCGTGCAAGTGCGCTTCATCGGCGATCGCAGCCGCTTTGCCGCGCCGTTGCGCGAGCGCATGGCCGGCGCCGAACGCATCACCGCCGCCAACTCGCGCCTGGTGCTGAGCATCGCTGCCAGCTACGGCGGCCGCCAGGACATCGCGCTGGCCGCACGTGCACTGGCCGAAGAAGTGGCTGCCGGCCGCCTGCAGCCGCAGCAGATCGACGAAGCCCTGCTGGCCAGCCGGATCGCATTGGCCGACCTGCCGGCGCCGGATCTGTTCATCCGCACCGGTGGCGACACCCGCATCAGCAATTTTCTGTTGTGGCAGCTGGCCTACACCGAACTGTGGTTCACCGAAACCCTGTGGCCGGAGTTCGATGCCGCGGTGCTGCAGCAGGCGCTGGACGACTATGCCGGGCGCGAACGTCGCTTCGGCCTGACCAGCGCCCAGATTGCCGACAAGGCGACAGAGGCCTCCTCCGCATGACCAGGACCCGCGTGATTGCCGCGTTGATCATGGCGCCGCTCGCCATCTGCGCGATCGTGCTGCTGCCGACTCAATGGCTGGCAGCGCTGGCGGCGATCCTGTTCCTGACCGGCCTGTGGGAGTGGCTCAAGCTGTCCGGCATCGACGACAGCCTGCCGCGCACCGTGCTGCTGATGCTCAATCTGCTGCTGATGGTGCTGATGGTGTGGGCGTCGGCCGGCTCCATGGTGCTGTTCCAGATTGCCGCGTTGGTGGGCGTGGCCTGGTGGCTGCTGGCCTTGCTCTGGCTGCGCTTTTTCACCTTTGGCGCCGACCACGGCAACGGCCAGGCGCGTGCGCTCAAGCTGGCCGCCGGCACGCTGGCGGTGCTGCCGGCCTGGGCCGCGCTGGTGCTGCTGCATGCCAATCCGGACAAGGGCAATCTGTGGTTGCTGACCGCGCTGACCATGGTCTGGGCGGCCGATTCGGGCGCGTATTTCGCCGGTCGCGCGTTCGGCAAGCACAAGCTGGCGCCGCGGGTCAGCCCGAACAAGACCATCGAAGGCCTGCTCGGCGGCATGGTTGCCGGCATCGTGGTCGCCTGCGCATTCGGCTGGCTGGCCGGTCTGACCCTGGCGCATGTGCCGCAGCTGATGCTGGTCTCCGCCATTGCGGTGCTGGCCTCGGTGCTGGGCGACCTGTTCGAGAGCCTGCTCAAGCGCCACGCCGGCGCCAAGGATTCGGGCGCGGTGATTCCGGGCCACGGCGGCGTGCTGGATCGCATCGATGGCGTGCTCGCCGCCCTGCCGGTGTTCGCACTCGGCAAGGAAATTCTCGGATTCTAGGCATGGCTGGCTCCTCTCTCCGTCAGGTCGCCGTGTTCGGCGCCACCGGCTCGATCGGTGCGTCGGCATTGGATGTGATCGCCCGTCACCCCGAGCGGCTGCGTGCCAGCGTGCTGTCGGCCGGCAGCAAGGTCGACGAACTGCTGGCGCTATGCGCCGCGCATCGGCCCGCGCATGCGGTGATTGCCGACTACTCCCTGTACCCGGCGCTGCGCGATGGCTTGCGTGCGGCAGGCCTGGCCACGCAGGCGCATGCCGGTAGCGAGGCGCTGGATGCACTGGCCGGCAGCGATGCCTGCGACACCGTGGTGGCCGCCATCGTGGGCGCCGCCGGCCTGCCTTCGACCCTGGCCGCCGCCCGCGCCGGCAAGCGCCTGCTGCTGGCCAACAAGGAATCGCTGGTGCTTGCCGGCGAGCTGCTGACCCGCACCGCGGCGGCGGCGGGCGCGGAGATCATCCCGATCGACAGCGAGCACAGCGCCATCTTCCAGTGCCTGCGCTCCTGCGACGCCAGCCGTGGCGTGCGCCGGGTGATCCTGACCGCCTCCGGCGGCCCGTTCCGTGGCTGGGAGCGCGCCGCGCTGGGCGCGGTCACCCCGGCGCAAGCGGTCGCACATCCCAAATGGTCGATGGGCCCGAAGATTTCGGTGGATTCGGCGACCCTGATGAACAAAGGCCTGGAAGTCATCGAGGCGCATCACCTGTTCGGCCTGCCCGGCGCGCAGATCGATGTGCTGGTGCACCCGCAAAGCCTGGTGCATTCGCTGGTCGAATTCGTCGACGGCTCCACCCTGGCCCAGCTTGGCCTGCCGGACATGCGCACCACCCTGGCGGTCGGCCTGGCGTGGCCGGAGCGGGTCGAATCGGGCGTTGCCGGGCTGGATCTGCTGAGCCAGGGGCGACTGGATTTCGAAGCGCCGGACACCGCCGCATTTCCGTGTCTGCGGCTGGCCTGGGAGGCACTGGAGGCCGGTGGAACCGCGCCAGCGATCCTGAACGCGGCCAACGAAGTGGCTGTTTCAGCCTTTCTTCAGGGCAAAGTGGGTTTCCTAGCGATCCCAGCGTTGGTCGAACACACACTGACAACGCTCCCACGGCACAATGCCGACACCCTCGACACCCTTCTTTCTGCCGATGCCCAAGCACGGCAGATCACTGAACGCGCCCTCGCCCATCATTCCTTTCATGCCTGATCGATCCACGCAGCCGAGTTGCATCTATGGGTGATTTCATCGGTTCGGTCTGGTGGATGATCGTCAGCCTGGGCGTGTTGGTGACGTTTCACGAATTCGGCCACTTCTGGGTCGCGCGCCGCTGCGGCGTCAAGGTGCTGCGCTTTTCGGTGGGCTTCGGCAAACCGCTGTGGATGCGCCGCGACCGCCACGGTACCGAGTTCGCGATCGCCGCGATTCCGCTGGGCGGCTACGTCAAGATGCTCGACGAGCGCGAAGGCGAAGTACATCCGGCCGAGCAGGATCAGGCCTTCAATCGCAAAACGGTGTGGCAACGCATCGCCATTGTCGCCGCCGGTCCGATCGCCAACCTGTTGCTGTGCATGGCAATGCTGTGGGCGATGTTCGTGGTCGGCAAGCAGGATTATTCGGCCACCGTCGGCCGCGCTGATGGCCTGGCTGCCGAAGCCGGGCTGACGCCTGGCGAGCGCATCGTGCGGATCGACGACCGCAACGTGAGCAGCTGGAGCGATGCCAGCATGCAGCTCACCACCGCAGCGATGGACAGGCGCGATATCCGCGTGCTGACCGCCGCCGAGGGCGCTGGCAACAGCGAGCACACCCTGCGCCTGTCGCAGCTGCCGGCCGGTTTCGACGAGCGCCGCGTGGCCGCGCTGGCCGGCATCGGCTGGCAGTTCATGCTGCAACCGCCGGTGGTGGGTCAGGTGGTCGCCGGCTCTGCCGCCGAAGGCCTGCTCAAGCCGGGCGACCGCATTGTCGCCATCGATGGCCAGCCGATCCGCTCGGCCGACGAGATTCCTGCCCAGCTGCAGACGCTGGGCGCGCAGGGCGGGAACGGCATGATCGAGGTCGCACGCGGCGAAGACCGGCTGGCGCTGGAAATTGCTCCGCGCAAGTCGCCGCAAGGACAGTGGATGCTGGGCGTGGGCTTTGCAGCCGCACCAGCACCGGCCTACGACAGCCGCCAGCAATACGGCCTGTTCGCTGCGGTGCCCGCCGCCATCCGCGAAACCGGCAAGATGACCGCCGATTCGCTGGGCATGATGAAGCGCATGCTGACCGGCCAGGCCTCGGTGAAAAACATCTCCGGCCCGGTCACAATTGCGCGCGCCGCCAATGCCTCGGCCGAACGCGGGCTCGACTGGTTCCTGTATTTCCTGGGATTGCTGTCGCTCAGCCTGGCGATCATCAACCTGATGCCCATCCCGATCTTGGACGGTGGGCATCTGCTGTATTACCTTATCGAGTTGATCAAGGGCAGCCCGATCAGCGAACGGGCCATGATGGCCGGGCAATATGTCGGCCTGGCGCTCCTGGCAGGGCTGATGGGACTGGCGTTCTACAACGACATCCTCGGCCTGCTTCCACGATGAAACTGCTCCACCCTTTCCGCCTGTTGTCGTCGTCATACGTCGGCATCCAGCAACACCCGAAATCGACTCCAACCGGATGTGACATGACGCGTCTTCCCACTCGCCGCCTGCTTGCCCTCGCTCTTGCCGCCGGCCTCAGCCTGCCAGCCCTCGCCCTGGCGGCCGAGCCGTTCGTTGCCAGCGACATCCGCGTCGACGGCCTGCAGCGCATTGCCTCCGGCACCGTGTTCACCTATCTGCCGGTGAATCGCGGCGACACCGTGGACGATGGCAAGGTTGCCGACTCGATCCGCGCGCTGTACCGCACCGGCTTCTTCGAAGACGTGCAGCTGGATCGCCAGGGCAACATCCTGGTGATCACGGTCAAGGAGCGCCCGGCGATCAACAAGCTCACCGTGACCGGCAACAAGGACATCAAGTCCGAAGAGCTGCTCAAGGGCCTGGGCGACATCGGCCTGACCGAAGGCGGCACCTTCGACCGGCTGAGCCTGGACCGCGTGACCCAGGAACTGACCCGCCAGTACAACAACCGCGGCAAGTACAACGTCGAGATCACCCCGACGGTGAGCCCGCTGGATCGCAACCGCGTGGACGTGGCCATCGCGATCAAGGAAGGCAAGGCGGCCAAGATCCGCCACGTCAATCTGATCGGCACCGAGAAGTTCGCCAACGAGGACATCCTGGAAAACTGGGAATCCAAGGAGCACAACTGGGCCTCGTGGTATCGCCGCGACGACCAGTACTCCAAGGAAAAGATGTCCGGCGACCTGGAGAAGCTCAACTCCTGGTACCTGGACCGCGGCTACGTGGACTTCAGCATCGACTCCACCCAGGTGGCGATCAGCCCCGACAAGCGCGACATGTTCGTCAGCGCCGGCGTCACCGAGGGCGAGCAGTACAAGATTTCCGAGATCAAGGTCACCGGCGACACCGTGTTGCCGCAGGCCGACATCGAGCGCCTGGTGATTCCCAAGGCCGGCGACATCTTCTCGCGTGCGTTGCTGGAATACACCTCCGATGCGATCACCAACACGCTGAGCAACGTCGGTTACGCGTTCGCCAAGGTCAACCCGATTCCGACGCCGAACCGCGAGGACCGCACCGTTGCGGTGAACCTGCAGGTGGTACCGGGCCCGCGCGTCACCGTGCGCCGCATTCTCTACAAGGGCAACAGCCGCACCTCGGATGAAGTCTTGCGCCGCGAAATGCGCCAGTTCGAAAACACCTGGTACTCGCAGGCGGCGATCGACCGTTCCAAGATCCGTCTGCAGCGCCTGGGCTACTTCGAGAGCGTGGACGTGGAAACGCCGGCCGTGCCGGGCAGCAACGACCAGGTCGACGTGGTCTACAACGTCAAGGAAACCACCTCCGGCAGCTTCGTGTTCGGCCTGGGTTACTCGCAGAGCTTCGGTGTGACCACCTCGGTGCAGTTGTCGCAGAACAACTTCCTGGGCGGCGGTAACCGCGTGGCGGTGGAAGCCTCGCGCAGCACCTTCCAGCAGCGTTACGCGTTCTCCTACACCAACCCGTTCTTTACTGACGACGGCGTGTCGCTGGGCTACAACCTGTCCTGGCGCGCACTCGACTACTCGGACTTCAACACCGCGCAGTTCAACAGCAAGAATGGCTCGGCGCAGGTGGTGTTCGGCGTACCGATCACCGAGAACGATACCGTCTCGGCAATGGTCGGCATCGACAGCAATCAGATCACCACCTTCCCGGGCACCACGCCGCGGGCGATCATCGATTACATCGATGCGATCGGCACCCGTACCTTCCACGCCTGGCGTACCGAGCTGGGTTGGGCGCGCGATACCCGCAACGACTTCTTCATGCCAACCCGCGGCATGTACCAGCGCGTGGGTCTGGAAACCACCCTGCCCGGCTCCACGGTCGAGTACTACAAGCTCAATTATCAGATCTCCAACTACTGGCCGATCATTCCGGCGATCGTGTTGAACACGCGCTTCGAGTTGGGCTATGGCGACAGCTACGGCAACGACAGCACGCGTGTGGTGACCGATGGCAATGGCGTGTCACGCACCATCACCGCCACCGGCCTGCCGTTCTACGAGAACTTCTACGCCGGCGGCACCAACTCGGTGCGCGGCTTCGAAGACAACACCCTGGGCCCGCGTTCGGAAACCATCAACGGATTCAATCGCGGCCAGCCGCTCGGTGGCTCGTTCAAGACCGTGGGCTCGGTGGAAATGTATTTCCCCAAGCTGTTCGACAGCCCGTCGGCGCGCGTGTCGGCATTCTTCGACTTCGGTAACGTGTATAGCGGCGTGGACAACTTCAAGGCCAATGAACTGCGCGCGTCCACCGGCGTGGCGCTGTTGTGGCGCGCACCGGTCGGCCCCATCTCGATCAGCTACGCGTTCCCGCTGAAGAAGGAAGACAACGACGAGATCGAACGTCTGCAGTTCACCTTCGGCGGCCAGTTCTAAGAGCTGCAGGCAAAACAATGGCGGCCCGAACTTCGGGCCGCCATTGTTTGTTTGACTGATTCCTGTCTGAAACCCGGACTTAGAAGTAGGTGTTCCAGACGTTGCCCAGGCAGGTGGCGGTGGCGCCCCAATCGGACGAGTCCACGCACTGGACCTGCTGGTCCCAGAATCCCTGAGCGTTGGCGCGCTGTTCTGTGAAGTCGTCGGCCGAGGCACTGGCAACCGCGCCCAGCAGGATCACGCTTCCGAAAATGGAGAGGACAGTTTTCATATGCTTTTCCTGGGTTCGCCGCATAGTTGCGGCCCAGCCAGAGATACGCCCGACTGTTTGGCAAACGTTTGGCAACGTTTTTTTTCCGTAAAACCAGCCACTTAATGTTTACGCGAGGTTCACCCTGATGCGCTTGACCGCCAGTGCGATTGCCGAACAATTTGGGTTGACCGTCGTTGGCGACGGCACCACCGAAGTCACCGGTGTCGCCACCCTGGCGCATGCCGGCGCGGGGCAGCTGAGCTTCCTGTCCAACCCACGCTATCGGCCGCAGCTGGCTGACACTCAGGCAGCCATCGTTGTCCTGCGCGCCGACGACGCGCAGTCCGCGCGCGGCACTGCGTTGGTCGCCAAGGATCCCTATACCGCGTTCGCCAAGATCGCTGCCTTGTTCGATGTGGCGCCAGTGCGCGAACCGGGCATCCATCCCTTGGCGGTGATCGACCCCACCGCTCAGGTCTCCCCAAGCGCGCATGTCGGCCCGTTCGTCAGCATCGGCGCGCGCAGCCGCGTGGGCGATGGCTGCGTGATCGGCACCGGCAGCATCATCGGCGAAGACTGCGTGGTGGACGATGGCAGCGAACTGATCGCCCGCGTCACCCTGGTGACCCGCGTGCGGTTGGGCAAGCGGGTGCGCATTCACCCCGGCGCGGTGATCGGTGCCGACGGTTTCGGCCTGGCGATGGATGCCGGCCACTGGATCAAGGTGCCGCAACTGGGCGGTGTGGTGATCGGCGACGATTGCGAGATTGGCGCCAACACCTGCATCGACCGCGGCGCGCTGGAAGACACCGTGCTGGAAGAAGACGTGCGCGTGGATAACCTGGTGCAGATTGCGCACAACTGCCATATCGGTGCGCATAGCGCGATCGCTGGCTGCACCGGCATTGCCGGCAGCGCCAAGATCGGCCGTTACTGTCTGCTCGGCGGGCATGTCGGCGTGGTCGGCCACCTGGAGATCTGCGACAAGGTCGTGATCACCGGCAAATCGGTGGTGCGCAATTCCATCCATGAGCCGGGCGAGTATTCGTCCGGCACCCCTCTCACCGACAATCGCACGTGGCGCAAGAATGCCGCGCGCTTCAAACAACTCGATGTGCTGGCAAGGCGCATTCTGGCTGTGGGCAAGGAGAAAGAATGAGTTACCCCACGTATGAGCTGCCGATCGACGTCAGTCAGATCCAGACGCTGCTCCCGCATCGTTACCCGTTTCTGCTGGTCGACCGGGTCCTCGAACTCGATCTGGAAACCAAGTGGATCGTTGCGCAGAAGAACGTCACCATCAACGAGCCGTTCTTTCAGGGCCACTTCCCGAACCGCCCGGTGATGCCTGGCGTGCTGATCATCGAGGCGCTGGCGCAGGTCGGTGGCGTGATGACCCAACTCGGTTTGGGCCGCGATGCGTTGTCGCAGTTGTTCTACATGGTCAAGGTCGACAACGCCCGCTTCAACAAGCAGGTGATCCCGGGCGATGTGTTGATCATGGAGGTGAAGATGAA
Source organism: Xanthomonas hortorum pv. cynarae (assembly GCF_002939985.1). Lineage (GTDB taxonomy): Bacteria > Pseudomonadota > Gammaproteobacteria > Xanthomonadales > Xanthomonadaceae > Xanthomonas > Xanthomonas hortorum_D. The sequence goes on from NZ_MDFM01000014.1 coordinate 14,180, forward strand.
GCGCCTGATCCGTAACGTGGGATGCTTCTACGGCGAGGCCAAGGTCGATGGCGAAGTGGTGGCCAGTGCCGAGGTGATGTGCGCCGGCGCCAGGTAATAACCCGCTTTCGGAGTAAGACACGATGCGTGATTCGACACCTTTGATTCATCCCACGGCGGTCATCGATCCCTCGGCAACGCTGGCCGACGACGTCCGCGTCGGCGCGTTTTCGCTGATCAGCGCCGATGTGGAGATCGGCGCGGGCACCGAGGTCGGGCCGCATTGCTCGATCCATGGCCCGACCCGGATCGGCCGCAATAACCGCTTCATCGGCCACGCTGCGATCGGCGGCGAACCGCAGGACAAGAAGTACGCCGGCGAGCGCACCGAACTGGTGATCGGGCACGGCAATGTGATCCGCGAATTCGTCACCATCAATCGCGGTACCGGCGGCGGTGGCGGCATCACCGTGGTCGGCGACGACAACTGGATGCTGGCCTACACGCACGTGGCGCACGACTGCCATGTGGGCAATCACTGCGTGTTTTCCAACAACACCACGCTGGCCGGCCACGTGACCGTGGGCGACTACGTGATCATCAGCGGCTTTGCCGGCGCGCATCAGTTCTGCCGGATCGGCGCGCACGCCTTCCTGGGAATGGGCGCGCTGACCAACGGCGACGTGCCGCCGTTCACCATGGTCGGCAGCGAATCGCTGGGCCGCCCGCGCGGCATCAACAGCGAAGGGCTCAAGCGCCGCGGCTTCGATGCCGAGCGCATCACCGCGATCAAGCGCGCCTACCGCACGCTGTACGTCGCCGGCCTGCCGCTGAGCGAGGCCAAACTGCAGCTGGCCGAACAGGCCAAGAGCAGCGAGGACGTGCGCGGGCTGCTGGAGTTCATCGAAGCGGCGGAAAGGCCGTTGTTGCGATGACGGGAATCGGGAATCGGGAGTCGGGAATCGATGCAGGCGCGCACGACGACGCGTCTGTCGTCGGCCACCCGACGGCACTGCCGATTCCCCATTCCCCACTCCCGATTCCCAGCGCGCGCGCGCGCGCTCCACGCATCGCGCTGATCGCCGGCGAAGCCTCCGGCGACATCCTGGGTGCCGGGTTGATCGATGAATTGCGGCGCCGCTATCCGACTGCCGAATTCGTCGGCATCGGTGGCGATGCGATGCGTGGCGCCGGCTGCCAGACCTGGTTCGATGCCAGCGAGCTGGCGGTGATGGGGCTGACCGAAGTGCTGCAGCATCTGCCGCGGCTGTTGAAGCTGCGCCGTGCCTTCCGCGAGCGGGTGCTGGCCTGGAAGCCGGATGTGTTCATCGGCATCGACGCGCCGGATTTCAATCTGCCGGTCGAACGTTGGCTCAAACAACGCGGCATCCGCACCGTGCATTACGTCAGCCCGTCGGTGTGGGCATGGCGCGAGAAGCGTGCCGAGAAGATCGGTGCCAGCGCCGACCTGGTGCTGTGCCTGTTTCCGATGGAGCCACCGATCTACGCCCGGCACGGCATCGATGCGCGGTTTGTCGGCCACCCGATGGCCGACGACATCGCCTACCAGGCCGATCGCGCGGCCGCGCGCGCCAAGTTGGGCCTGTCTGCCTCCAGTACCGTGCTGGCGGTGTTGCCAGGTAGCCGGCATGGCGAAATCAGCAAGCTCGGCGATACGTTTTTCCAGGCCGCCTGGCTGGTGTCCGAACATCTGCCCAACCTGCACGTGCTGGTACCGGCAGCCAACCCTGGCTGCAAGCAATTGCTGGCCGAACAGCTGTCGCACTCATCGCTGCCGGTGCTGCGCTCGCACCTGCTCGACGGCCAGGCGCGCACCGCGATGCTGGCTGCCGACGTGGTGTTGCTGGCGTCCGGCACCGCCACACTGGAGGCGATGCTGGTCAAGCGCCCGATGGTGGTCGGCTACAAGGTCGCCCCGCTCACCTACCGCATCGTCAAGACACTGGGCCTGCTCAAGGTCAACCGCTATGCGCTGCCCAACATCCTGGCCAACGACGATCTGGCGCCCGAGCTGATGCAGGACGAGTGCACCCCGGAACGCCTGTGCGTGGCCCTGCTGGACTGGTTCAAGCACCCGGAGAAAGTCGCCGCGCTGCAGCCGCGTTATTTGGCCCTGCACGCAGAGCTGCGCCGCGATGCATCGGCGCGCGCGGCCGATGCGGTGGCCGGGCTGCTGGCGCAGCCGGAATCGGGAATCGGGAATCGGGAATCGGCAGGAGCCGGGCCATGAAGCGGTCAAGCTCTCACGGTGCCATTGTCGTTCCGACGGCGCAGGACGCGCTCTTCCACGATTCCCCAATCCCGATTCCCGATTCGCGCTTGATCGCCGGCGTGGACGAAGCCGGCCGCGGCCCGCTCGCTGGCCCGGTGGCGGTGGCTGCGGTGGTGTTCGACCCGAGCAAGCCGCGCATCAACGGGCTGGACGATTCCAAGCAACTGACTGCCGAGCGGCGTGAGCAGGCGTACGCGCGCATCGTCGAGCGGGCGCTGGCGTGGTCGGTGGTGCTGATCGACAGCGAAGAGATCGACCGCATCAACATCTACCAGGCCACCATGCTGGGCATGCGCCGCGCGGTGGAAGGGGTGGCGCATGTGGCCGGGTTCGCACGTATCGACGGCAACCGCGTGCCCAAAGGGCTGCCCTGCCCGGCCGAGGCCTTGATCGGTGGCGATGCGCTCGATCGCGCCATCATGGCCGCCTCGATCGTGGCCAAGGTCACCCGCGACCGTTTGATGCATGAGTTGCACGCACAGCATCCCGAATACCGCTTCGACCAGCACAAGGGCTACGCCACGCCGGTACATCTGGCCGCGTTGCAGACGCACGGGCCCTGCCCGCAGCATCGCCGCAGTTTCGCGCCGGTGCGGCGTGCGCTGGGAATCGAGGCCGCCGCCCCGTCGAACCGGGACGTGCCCTGCGTGGCCCCGGCCGATGGCCTGCTGCTTGCCGACTGACTGACCGCAGTCCAGGGGACCTGGCCCGGTATCGGTGCCATCCATCCGCGCGCATGCGGCCCGCTTCGGCCGTGGCTTCGCGCAGCGGACGTTGCACTCGCGCAGCCCCGCACGCCCCCCGATCCGCGCAATCGCCATCGCTGCCCTCCACGCAGCTAGCCAAACCCTGAATCGGCTGCACCGGCCAGCGCCCGTGGCGTCTGGCCGCAGCCCCGTACCGGTGCTGTCAAGCCTTGTTCGGCCCGGCCACGGTCGCTACCCTGACCGCGCATTATTCCGGTCTCGCATGTCCACTTCCCGCTTCGTCCATCTGCACGTCCACACCGAGTTCTCGCTGGCGGATTCCACCATCCGTGTGCCCGAGAAACCGGATCAGGCTGACCCGAAAAAGGCCAAGCAGGCCAACCTGCTGAGCCGCGCGGTCGAACTCGACATGCCCGCGCTGGCGGTCACCGACCTCAACAACCTGTTCGCGCTGGTCAAGTTCTACAAGGCCGCCGAAGGCGTGGGCATCAAGCCGATCGCCGGCGCCGACGTGATGATCGCCACACCGGACATGACGCCGTGGCGCATGACCCTGCTGTGCCGCGACCGCGAAGGCTATCTGAGCCTGTCGCGCCTGCTGACCCGCGCCTGGATGGAAGGCCACCGCCCTGAAGGCGGCGTGGCGATTCATCCCGAGTGGCTGCAGAGCGGCCACGTCAACCTGTTCGCCCTGGCCGGCCGCGACAGCCTGGCCGGGCGCCTGTTCGGCGAAGGCCGCGCCGATCTGGCCGAGCAGCAACTGGCCGACTGGCAACGCGTATTCGGCGATGGCCTGCATCTGGAGCTCACCCGCACCGGGCGCGAGGGCGAAGAACGCTTCAACCAATTCGCCCTGCATGCAGCCGGCGTGCGTGGCCTGCCGGTGGTGGCCAGCAACGATGTGCGCTTTCTGTACGCCAGCGACTTCAATGCGCACGAAGCGCGTGTGTGCATTTCCTCGGGCCGCGTGCTCGACGATCCCAAGCGCCCGCGCGAGTACAGCGACCAGCAGTACCTGAAGTCTGCCGACGAGATGGCCGCGCTGTTCGCCGACGTGCCCGACGCGATCGACAACACCCATGCGCTGGCGCAACGCTGCAATATCGAGATGCGCCTGGGCACCTACTTCCTGCCCGCCTATCCGGTGCCCGAAGACGAAACGCTGGACAGCTGGATCCGCAGCCAGGCGCGCGACGGTCTGGCCGCGCGCCTGGAAAAAAGCCCGATCGCCTCCGGCAAGACCCGCCAGGATTACGTGGACCGGCTCGAATTCGAGCTGGACACCATCATCAAGATGGGCTTCCCCGGCTACTTCCTGATCGTGGCCGACTTCATCCAGTGGGGCAAAAACCAGGGCATTCCGATCGGCCCGGGCCGCGGTTCCGGCGCCGGCTCGCTGGTGGCCTGGGCGCTGCAGATCACCGATCTGGACCCGCTGCCGTACAACCTGCTGTTCGAGCGCTTCCTCAATCCCGAACGCGTGTCGATGCCCGACTTCGACATCGACTTCTGCATGGATCGCCGCGACGAGGTGATCGACTACGTGGCGCGCAAGTACGGGCGCGAACGGGTCAGCCAGATCATCACCTACGGCACCATGGCGGCCAAGGCGGTGGTGCGCGACGCCGGGCGCGTGCTCGGCTTCACCTATGGTCTGGTCGACAGCGTGGCCAAGCTGATCCCCAACATCCTGGGCATCACGCTCAAGGATGCGATGGGCGAAGGCAAGGACTCGGAGATGGCCTCGCCGGACCTGATCCAGCGCTATCAGGTCGAAGACGACGTGCGCGACCTGATGGACTTGGCGCGCCAGCTCGAGGACCTCACCCGCAACGCCGGCAAGCACGCCGGCGGCGTGGTGATCGCGCCCGAGCCGCTCTCCGAGTTCTGCCCGCTGTTCGCCGAACACGACGAGGGCGGGCGCGGCAAGAATCAGGTCACCCAGTTCGACAAGGACGACGTCGAAGCGGTCGGCCTGGTCAAGTTCGACTTCCTCGGCCTGCGCACGCTGACCATCATCGATTGGGCGGTCAAGGCGATCAACGTGCGCCATGCGCGCGCCGGCATCGACCCGGTCGACATCACCACCCTCCCCCTCGACGACGTGCCCACTTACAAGGGCGTGTTCGCCTCGGGCAATACCGGCGCGGTGTTCCAGTTCGAATCCTCGGGCATGCGCCGCCTGCTCAAGGACGCGCGCCCGGACCGTTTCGAAGACCTGATCGCGCTGGTGTCGCTGTACCGCCCCGGCCCGATGGACCTGATCCCGGACTTCAACGCGCGTAAGCACGGCCAGCAGGAGATCATCTACCCGGATCCGCGCACCGAGGCCATCCTCAAGGACACCTACGGGATCATGGTGTACCAGGAGCAGGTGATGCAGATGGCGCAGATCGTCGGCGATTATTCGCTGGGCGGCGCCGACCTGCTGCGCCGCGCGATGGGCAAGAAAGTGCCGGCCGAAATGGCAAAGCACCGCGAGATCTTCCGCGAGGGCGCAGCCAAGGGCGGCGTGAGCGCGCACAAGGCCGACGAAATCTTCGACCTGATGGAGAAGTTCGCCGGCTACGGCTTCAACAAGTCGCACGCCGCCGCCTACGCGCTGGTCAGCTACCAGACTGCCTGGCTGAAACGGCATTACCCGGCCGAGTTCATGGCCGCCACGCTGTCTTCGGACATGGACAACACCGACAAGGTGGTCGGCTTCCTCGATGAGGTGCGCAACCTCGGCTTGACCGTCAAGCCGCCGCGCGTCAACGAATCGGCCTACATGTTCGAGGCCGCCACCCCGGACACGATTCAATACGGCCTGGGCGCGATCAAGGGCGTCGGCCAGGGCGCGTGCGAGGCGATCATCGAAGAACGCCAGCGCGGCGGTCCTTACACCACGCTGCTGGATTTCTGCACGCGTGTGGGCACCGCAAAGCTCAACCGGCGCACGCTGGAAGCGATGGTCAATGCCGGCGCGATGGACGGCCTGGGCAAGAACCGCGCCTCGCTGATGCTGCAGCTGCCGGAGGTGATGAAAGCCACCGAGCAGATGGCGCGCGAACGCGCCTCGGGGCAGAACTCGCTGTTCGGCGGGCCGGACCCGAGTGCACCGGCGCTGCGTCTGGACCTGCCAGAAAGCAAGGAATGGCCGCTGGGCCAACTGCTCACCGGCGAACGCGAAACGCTGGGCTTCTATCTCAGCGGCCACCCGTTCGACCCGCACCGCGACGAAGTGCGCGAACTGGTCGGCTGCGATCTGGGAGCGCTGGAAAAGATTCTCGCCTCGCAACAGCGTGGCGGCGGTGGGGGCGGCGGCGATGGCGAAAAACGTGCCTGGCGCCCGGAAGTCAGTGCCATTCTCGCTGGCCTGGTGGTCGGCGTGCGCCGCAAGGGCGACAGCCAGGTGTTCGTGCAACTGGAAGACGGCCGTGGCCGGGTCGAGTGCAGCGCGTTCTCCGATGCGATGGCCGAGTTCGGGCATCTGCTCACCCGCGACCGCATCCTGATCGTCAAGGGCGGCCTGCGCGAGGACGAATTCAACGGCGGCTACAGCCTGCGCATCCGCCAATGCTGGGATTACGAGCAGATCTGCGCCGACCACGCGCAACGGCTGTCGCTGCGCCTGGACCTGCGCGAAAAACAGGCCTGGAAGCGCATCGACGCCTTGCTGGCCAAGCACCGCCCCGGCAAGACGCCGCTGCGCCTGGACCTGCTGTTGCGCGCCCAAAGCGGCGGCGTCGCCGGCATGCTCGACCTCAACGGCAGCCACTCGGTGCGCATCGACCAGCACCTGATGGACAGCCTGCGCGCCGACCCGGCAGTGCGCACCTTGAAGATCAAGTACAGCCCACCGTGGGCGTGAGGGGCCGGGATTGGGGATTCGGGATTCGGGATTGGCAAGAGCGGCGCTGCTACGTTCGGGTTGCTCTGGACCGCTGTTGCGAATCCCCAATCCCGAATCCCCGCATCCGAACGGTTCCGTACGGGTCGGGCGCACCGCTTCAGCTACACTTCCCGCCTTACGTTGACGACACCACTGCATGAATCCTAACTACCTCGACTTCGAGCAACCCATCGCCGATCTGGAAGCCAAGATCCAGGAACTGCGCAAGGCCAGCACCGGCCCTGCAGTCAACGTGGACACCGAAGTGCGTGCGCTGCGCGACAAGCTGCGCATACGCACCGCGCAGATCTTCCGCGACCTCTCCGCCTGGCAGGTCTCGCAGCTGGCGCGCCACCCGCAGCGCCCGTACACGCTGGACTACATCAACACCATCTGCGACGAATTCCAGGAACTGGCCGGCGACCGCGCCTACTCCGATGACAAGGCGATCGTCGGTGGCCTGGGCCGCATCAATGGCCGCCCGGTGGTCATCATCGGTCATCAGAAAGGCCGCGACACCAAGACCAAGGTTGCGCGCAACTTCGGCATGCCGCGCCCCGAGGGCTACCGCAAGGCGCTGCGCCTGATGAAGCTGGCCGACCGCTTCCGCCTGCCGCTGCTGACCTTCATCGACACCCCGGGTGCCTATCCCGGCATCGGCGCCGAAGAGCGCGGCCAGTCCGAAGCGATCGCACGCAACCTGCTGGAAATGGCAGAACTGAAAGTGCCGGTGATCTGCACGGTGATCGGCGAAGGCGGCTCCGGCGGCGCGCTGGCGATCGGTGTGGGCGACCGCACCCTGATGCTGGAATACGGCACCTATTCGGTGATTTCGCCGGAAGGCTGCGCCTCGATCCTGTGGAAGGACGCCGCCAAGGCCAAGGACGCCGCCGAGCAACTCGGCCTCACCGCCAAGCGCCTGAAAGGCCTGGGCCTGGTCGACAAGGTGATCCGCGAACCCACCGGTGGCGCGCATCGCAATCCCGAGCAGATGGGCAAGCGTCTGAAAGCGGTGCTGCTCAACGAGCTGGACGCGCTGGAAAAGATCCCGGTCGACGCCCTGCTGCAGCGTCGTTACGAGCGCCTGCGCAGCTACGGCGCTTACGAAGGCAACTGATCGGCGATTGACTCACGATGGCGCAGAACGCGCCATCGCACCGCCAGGCACGCATGAAAAGGACGTCCGCACAATGAGCCCGCTACTACTGTTATCGCTGGTGTTGCAAGCCGCCTGCTGCGTGCATGTGGTGCGCAGTGGCCGCCCGCTGTACTGGATCTTCATCCTGCTGGCGTTTCCGTTGCTGGCGGTCCTGGTCTACGTTTGCGTGGCGGTGATCCCGGACCTGCGCAACGACCCCACGGCACGCCGCAACTTGCGCAAGGTGCGTCAGCGCATCGATCCGCAACGCGAACAACGCGACGCCTCACGCCAGCTGGATGTGGCCGACACCCCGGAAAACCGCCGCCGGCTCGCGCAGACACTGCTGGAACAAGGCGACTACGCGCGTGCCGCCGAGCTGTATCAGGGCGCGCTGCGCGGCATCTACCAGGACGATCCGGACCTGATGCTGGGCCTGGCCAAGGCGCAGTACGGCCTGGGCCAGGCTGCGGAAACTCGCAAGACCCTGGACGCATTGATCGCCGCCAATCCCAACTACCGTTCGCACGACGGGCATCTGCTGTATGCACGCGCGGTCGAAGACAGCGGCAGCATCGAAGAGGCGCTGCACGAGTACGAGACGCTTGCGCAGGGCTATCCGGGCGAAGAAGCGCGCGTGCGCTATGCGCAATTGCTGCTGCGCGCTGCGCGCCAGCAGGAGGCCAAGGCCATCTTCGAGCAGGTGCTACGCCACGCGGCCGCCTCGCCCAAGCATTACCAGCGCGAACAACGCGCCTGGATCGACATCGCACGCAAAGGTCTGAGCGAGCTGGGCGTCGACGCGTAATTGCTACCTGACCCAGTCACCCTGCGTCGGCCAGCGCCTCGGCACATGCCGCCTGTTCGTCAACAGCGCTCAAAACGGCTTGGCGAGCACCAGCCAGATCACGCCGACCAACAAGAACACCGGCACTTCGTTGAACAACCGCAGTGCGCGGCCGCTGGGCACGGCGCGCCCCTGGTCCACGCCCTTCAACCAGCGCCCGGACACGATGTAGTGCGCCAGAATCAGCGCCACTGCAAAGAGTTTCGCGTGCATCCAGCCGCCAGCCACCATCGTCGGGAAGTCAGGAATCACCCGATAGCCTTGCCACAACACCGCACCCAGCACCAGCGCCAGACCCAGCATGCTGTGGCCGAACTTGTACAGGCGACGCCCCATCAGCACCAGGCGCGCACGCACTGTGGGTTCGGCGCCGGCTTCGGCGATATTGACCAGGATGCGCGGCAGATAGAACACCGCGGCCATCCAGGCGATGACGAACAACAGGTGGAAGGTCTTGATCCACAGATACAGGGTCATGGGCTGGCTTCGCTGGCTGGCGTAGGATGGCCCGCATTTTCACCTATCCGCTCGCGCGAAAGCACATCCGTCCATGCATCAGCCCGACGACAAACAGTACGACGCCCACTATTTCAGCCGCTGGTATCGCGATGCAGGGCTAGCCGACCCGGCGCGCCTGCGACGCAAGGTCGCACTCGCGGTGAGCCAGGCCGAGTACTACCTGGAGCGCCCGATCCGCAGCGTGCTGGATATCGGCTGTGGCGAGGCTGCGTGGCGCGCACCGTTGCTGGCGCTGCGGCCAAAGCTCAGTTATCTGGGTTTCGACAGCAGCGCCTATGCAGTGCAGCGCTACGGGCGCAGCCGGCAGATCCACCCTGCCCGCTTCGGCGATTTCGCCTGGCTGCGCCCGTGCGCGCCGGTGGATCTGCTGATCTGCTCGGACGTGCTGCATTACGTGCCCACGCGTGAGTTCAACCAGGGCCTGCCCGGATTGGCCGAGATGTGCGCGGGCGTGGCGTTTCTGGAGACCTTCGCCGAAGAAGACGCCTTCGAAGGCGACCACGAAGGTTTTCAGGCGCGGCCGGCGCGCTGGTATCGCCGCCGCTTCGCCAGCGTGGGCTTTGCGGCGCTGGGGTCGCATTGCTGGTTGTCGCCGCAGTTGAGTGGGGATGCATCGACGTTGGAGCGCGGTTGACTGAGACGTTGGCTGCTCCATCCCGGTAACGCACTACGTGTAGCTTCGCCCGTACCCTCACCCCAACCCCTCTCCCGCAGGAGAGGGACTCGATAGTCCTACACTAACGCGATCTTCCGCAGCGCTAAGCCGTTCGGAAGATCACAAATGGCGGCAGATAAAGCTGCTTACGCCTGCCATATCTCCTATGACAACCTCTACCGTCCGCAGCCCCATTAAGGTGCAAATGCGCCAATGGGGGTATGCTGCGTGGCAGCAAAGCCGCACGGATGGGTGGAATGCTTTATCAACTGCACGAGCTAACCCGCAATCTGCTCGCCCCCTGGGTGCATCAGGCCCAGGCGAACGCCAAGATGTTCTCCGACCCCGACAGTCTGTGGGCCTCGCTCCCGGGTGCCGAACGCATGGCGGCCAGCAATGAGCTGTTCCATCGCCTCGGCAAGGAATACGAAAAGCCCGCCTGGGCGCTCGACGATGTCGAGGTCGATGGCCACTCGCTGCCGATCATCGAACGCGAAGTCCTGAGCAAGCCGTTCTGCCGCCTGCTGCGCTTCAAGCGTTTCAGCGACCATGTCGAGCTGATCGGCACGATGAAGCAGCAGCCGGCCGTGCTGGTAGTGGCGCCATTATCCGGTCACCACGCCACCCTGCTGCGCGATACCGTGCGTACCCTGCTGCGCAACCACAAGGTCTACGTGACCGACTGGGTCGACGCGCGCATGGTGCCGCTGGAAGCCGGCGCGTTCCGGCTCGAGGACTACATCAGCTACATCCAGGAATTCATCCGCCACATCGGCGCCGACCGCCTGCATGTGGTGAGCGTGTGCCAGCCCACCGTGCCGGTGCTCGCGGCGGTATCGCTGATGGCCACCAACGATGAGCCCACGCCGCGCTCGCTGGTGATGATGGGCGGGCCGATCGATGCACGCCGCAGCCCGACCCAGGTCAACAACCTGGCCACCGAGAACGGCATCGAGTGGTTCCAGAACAACCTGATCCACACCGTGCCGTTCCCGTATCCGGGGCATGGCCGGCAGGTGTATCCGGGCTTCCTGCAGCACGCCGGTTTCCTGTCGATGAATCCCAACCGGCACGTGATGTCGCATTGGGATTTCTACACCGATCTGGTCAAGGGCGACCTGCAGGATGCGCAGGCGCACCGGCAGTTCTACGACGAATACAACGCCGTGCTCGACATGCCGGCCGAGTATTATCTGGATACGATTCGCGTGGTGTTCCAGGACTTCCTGCTGCCGCAGGGCAAGTGGAAAGTGGACGGTCAGTTGGTGAAGCCATCGGCGATCCGCAACACCGCGCTGCTCAGCATCGAGGGCGAACTGGACGATATCGCCGGCCTCGGTCAGACCGAAGCGGTGCACGATCTGTGCACCGGGATCGATGCTGCGCATCGTCGCCATCTGGTGGTGGAAGGTGCCGGTCATTACGGCATCTTCAGCGGCCGTCGCTGGCGCGAAGTGGTGTATCCGCAGGTGCGCGAATTCATCGGCCGCTACGACGCAGACCCGGTCGGCAGCCGCGATCCGGCCACCGTCACCCCGATCCGCAAGCGCGGCAAACGCGCTTGATCAGCTGAAAAAAAAGCGCCTTGATCGCTCTCGATCAAGGCGCTTTTTTATGGGCAGATTCTTGGTTCAAGCGAAGACAGAGTAGTGCGTGGTCGAGCGGTCGAGCGGTCGAGCGTGCGGTGCCCTCGCCGCTCGCGGGACACGCCGCAAGTACCTCCCTGTAGGCTCGGTAGCGGCATCCATGCCGCCACACGGTCCCGCAATCGGCGAGGACACCGCACCAGAAAGTTTGTAGGTTGCTTTGTTGAAAGCCTGCATACCGACCATCTTGATTGGTCCTTGCCCGCTTACCGTCGCGGGACCTTACGCGGCATGGATGCCGCGTAAGAGCCTACAGGGACGTACTTGCGGCGTGTCCTGCGACGGTGGGCGGGCAAGGGCCCTGCAACCAAGTGGAAGATCAACCGCTCCGCAACTGATCTATCCGCACTGTCCAGTCACTTCCACGACAATCGGGATTTCAAGTCGTAGCGTCATTAGGTCAAAAGCCAGTCAATCAAGCACGCGGAGCCCTCACTGCACCTGGAAGGTTGCTGGTTGTTTCGTTGAAACTGCATGCGCTGCCGACTTGGTACTGCAGCGATCGCAGCCGCGTGTCGCACAACTCCCAATCACGCAATGCACTCAACTTTCGCCACTTTTGACCAGCAAGTGCTTGGCGAACATCCCATGCAGCTTGCCGAAGGCGCGCGCCAGATGCAGCGTGACGAACAGCAGCAGCACGCCCACGACAAACAACGGCAGCGTCAGCCAGGGGCTGGTGACATCCACGCCATCCCAGGTCAGCACCGCCGTGTTGTCGAACAGCAGCGCCAGCGGAGAAGCGGCCAAGCCCAGCGACAACGACAACAAGGTGGTGAACACGCTGAAGTACAGGATGCCCAACGGCAGCATCAGCAGGAAGTACAGCATCGTGCTCCAGGTGCGCGCATCGGTGAACATCGCACCGATGCGTTGCAGCCAACTGCCCTGCGGCCCGGGATGCGCAGGACGACGCGGCATGCGCACGCCGAGCAGCGTCTCCACCACGCGGCCTTCCACCAGCGACAGCACACGCACCGACCCGAAAAACAGCACCAGCAGCGGCACACCGATGATCAGGATCAACAGGCCCGCCGACAGACTCGCGCCGGTCACCACCCAGGTGAAATAGAACACGCCGGTGACCAGCGACAGCAGCATGTAGAACAATGCGCCGTACGTGCGCGGGTCGGCCGCGACGCCGAAGAACCTGCCCACCCAGGAACTGCGTTTGGGCGGCAGCGGCGGACGCAGTGCGCGCGTCACCGTCACTTCGGTCTCGCGATAGATCTCGGCCACTTCATCCGGCGCGCCGTAGCTGCTGGCCACGCCGGCGATCACCTCGGCCTCGCTCTTGCCAGCCTGCTCGGCAAGTTCGGCGCGCAGGTATTCCTCGGCGTCGTAGAGTGCGTCCTGGATCATCGCCGGGTCCGCGCCGGCCAAGGCCTGGCGCAACTGGGTCAGGTAATCGGGAATGGTGGTCGGCAACGGGCGTGTCTGCGCAATGGTCGTCATGGGTGAGTCCCCTCAAGCACTGAATCAACGGAATCGCGGGTGGCGCGCCAGGCGGCGGTCCAGTCGCGCAGGCAATCGCGCCCGGTTTGGGTGATGCGGTAGTAGCGACGCGGCGGACCGGACGCAGAGGGCTCGACGTGGCTCTGCAGCAGCCCTGCCGCTTCCAGATTGCGCAGAACCGGATACAGCGCACTCTGCTTGCCGCTCAGCACGCCATCCAATCGCTCCAGGCGCTTGGCGATCAGGTAGCCATACAGCGGCTCGTCGGCCTGCGCCAGCACTGCCAGCAACGCCAGCGACACGGTGCCGGCGCTCAGCTCTTTCTGAAATTTTCGTAGGTGGGCATCCGGCTCGCTCATCGCCATCTCCGCTAGGTCGAAGACGATACTAGTGAGAAGTTAGGTATAGCGGATGTGCTGTTAGTCATGGAGCCGGGATGTATCATTCGGGATTCCGGATTCCGGATTCCGGATTCGGTATTCGGTATTCGGTATTCGGTATTCGGTATTCGGTATTCGCAAAGGCATGCCGGCCGAGAATTTCCGTGTATCGACTCAAGCGAACTGAAGAAGAATTGGCACACCAATCGACGCACCCGCTGTTGCGAATCCCCAATCCCCAATGACAAATTCCGGCTCATGTACTTAGAACCATTGGGTTACTGCCTTTACGGCATGGCTCCACTACAGTCCTTGGTCACTGAGCCGATACAGCGTGCTCAGGCGACTCACTTTTAGATAGGGCGACACGATGCGACTTGCGCGTTTGGCACGACCGGCCATGGCTGACACTTCCTTTGGTACCACCCGGCGCCTCTGCCTTGCGATCGGGTTGTCGCTGCCTGGCGTGAGCGTTGCACAGGCGCAGACAGCGCCGGTCAATGCCGAGCAGACTCAGCCGGACACCAGCAAATCGCAAGCGCCTGCTGCTGCACCTGCTGTCCCTGCTGCATCTGCAGCGCCCGCTGCATCCAAGGGTTACCCGCTCGAAGCGCAGGGTTGGGGTGCCAAACAGGGCGGCAATATGTGGCAGGTGCGCTGGGTCGAAGACTGGTCGTATCTGAAAGATCCGTCCAAGCGCAAGAGCCCGTTCGATCCGCTCAAGTACATCCCGCTCAGCGAATCCGGCGATGTCTACGTGTCGCTCAGCAACGAGCTGCGCGTACGCAGCAACACCATCACCAATCCCGGGCTGATTCCGGGCAGCCATTCGCAGCAGCAGTATCTGTTCCGTGCATTCTTCGGTGCCGACTTCCATGTGGGCGAGCACTTCCGTCTGTATACGGAACTGGCGCACGGCAGTCTGGATGGGCGCAACGAAGGCGCCAAGACCGGTACCCAGGAAAACAACGCGATCCTGCAGCAGGTGTTCTTCGACGTGAAGGGCAACATCGGCGGCGCCGACACCGGTCTGCGCGTCGGTCGTCAGGTGTTTGTCGACGGCCCGACCACATTGATGGCGTTGCGCGACAACACCGATATCTTCGTGACCTTCAACGGTGTGCGCGCCTGGGCGATCGGCGAAAAGACCCGTGTGGACGTGTTCGATTTCAACTTCAATCTGGATGGCACCGAAGGGTTGGGCGACGATCGCATCGACCGCTCGCGACATTTCCGCGGCGTGGTTGGCGGGTATCGCCTGCCGACCGCCAAGCCGATGTATCTGGAGCCGTTCTTCTATCAGTTCCGTAACGACAATCAGTTGTGGGGCCGGCAGACCGCCGAAGAAAACCGCAATTACTACGGCCTGCGCCTATGGGGCAATGTGGGCAAGCTGCGCACCGATTCGTTCGTGACCGTGCAGCGCGGCAGTTTTGGCGGACGCGATCTGCGTGCCTACATGGCCAGCACCTCCAATGCCTGGACGTTGAGCGACAGCGGCTGGAAGCCACGTGTGGGGTTTCATAGCGAAATCGCCTCCGGTGGCGGCGGTACCTCCGGCACCGGCACCTTGCGCAACAACAATTTTCTCTACGGCAACACGATCTATTTCAGCTGGGCGACGTTCTTCGGCCCGGTCAATTTGGTCACCGCCGCGCCGACGTTGATCTTCTCGCCCACGCCCAGGCTCACCGTGAACCTGGAGTGGGAAACCTTGTGGCGCCAGACCACCAGCGATGCGATCTACAACAACCAGGCGCGCGCCTATGCACGCACGCAGAGCACCGGCGAGCGCCGCATCGGCACGATGCCGCGCATCAACGCGACCTGGAACATCGACCCGAACTGGTCGGTGACCTTCCGCGCCGAACACCTGATCGCCGGCCCCGCGCTGACCAAGGCCGGTTACGGCGATTCGACCTTCGTGATGGGGTGGTTGAACTTCCGGTTCTGAGCAAGCGGTACGGTCCCGATCGTTGTTCTGAACTGATCTGCGCCCTGCAATCGGACGCGATGAATGTGTCGGTTTTTATAGCGGCTGATCTGCGGGTTTGCTGCAGGGCCCTTGCCCGCCCACCATCGCGGGACACGCTGCAAGTACGTCCCTGTAAGCTCTTACGCGGCATCCATGCCGCGTAAGGTCCCGCGACGGTGGGCGGGCAAGGACCAGTCAAGATGGTCGGTGTGCGTAGCTTTAAATAAAACAGCCAGCAAACTTTCTGGTGCGGTGTCCTCGCCGCTTGCGGGACCGTGTGGCGGCATGGATGCCGCCACCGAGCCTACATGGACGTACTTGCGGCGTGTCCCGCGAGCGGTGAGGGCACCGCGCGCTCGACTACCCAGGCTTTTGACNTCGAAAGATTGATTGGCTTTGAGTAGTTGGACAGTGCGGATAGATCGCTTGTAGAGCCGACGATCTCCGGCTTGACGGCAGGGCCCTCGCCCGCCTACCGTCGCGGGACACGCCGCAAGTACGTCCGTGTAGGCTCTTACGCGGCATCCATGCCGCGTAAGGTCCCGCGGCGGTAGGCGGGCAAGGACCGGTCGAGAGTGTCGGTGTGCATGGTGCAAGCAATGCATGACGTGCGTTGCCTAGATAACGGCGTGTCCGATCATCTTCTCAATGCAGTCAAAACTAATGGGCAGGCTTTCAACAAAGCAACCTACAAACTTTCTGGTGCGGTGTCCTCACCGCTTGCGGGACCGTGTGGCGGCATGGATGCCGCCACCGAGCCTCCAGGGACGGATTCACGGCGTGTCCCGCGAGCGGTGAGGGCACCGCGCACTCGACCGACTCGGTTTTTGACTGCATCTAAACGCCACTAACTCCGTTTGATCGATATCGCCGCCGGCTCAGGCGGCCGCTTGCTGCCGGCCAGCGGCCACTGATCTTCCACCACATTCTCCTCGCGCCTGGCGTATTGACGCAGTTGCATGCTCAAGCCATCGGCGCCGGGCTGGAGTGGTCGCGCTTGTCCGCGCAGCGCTGGCGGCAAGCCGGCAAGGCGCTGCTCCAGTGCCTGCACATCATTGGAATGATCGCGTAACCACAGCACTGCCGACAGCGCGCGCAATGCGGCCGCGGTGTCCTGGAGCTTGTGCTGATAATGCGCATAGTCAGGGCGTGCCATACCCGCCAACAGACACCCCACCGCATTGGCAATACAGCCCATCGATACCGTGTCCGGCACTGGAATCATTGCCTGCGGCACCGCTTGATCCTGCGCCAGCAGGGTCCGCACCGGCGCGCTACACGCCCAGGTATAGGTCGGCGCCATCAGCGCACGGGTGCGCTCGTGGTCAAGCAGACGCAGCGACAACAGATCGTCCCAGGACAGGTCGGTTGCCGGGTCCTTGCGAACCTCTGTCTCGAGCATCGACAGCAGCATTCGCGATTCGCCGTGCAATGCGTTGCACAGCGAGACCTCATCGACCGCAAGCGGCGCGAATGCAGTGAGGCATTGCGCGGGCAATGGATGCTTTGTAGGCAGCTCGGCCAGCATGTCAGCAAACAGATGCGCGTTGGCACGCAGCATCGCCGCGCCAACCATCGGCATGATGAGGTTGTCGCCGCTGCGCAGCAGTACCCGCGCAATCCGTGCATCGGCGCAGACGCCCGCCAGCGCCTGCTCGGTGCGTCCTTGGACGAAGTCCAGCGCGTTGCTGGTCATCGACAGCTTGAAGTGCGGCGGTGTGGGTAGCGGGGCGGTGGCGCTGGGCGGGAACGGGCTGCGGTAATCCGCATAGCCCGCAAGATCGCGCGACTTGATCAACTGCGGACTATGCGCGGCCAGCGCGTCGGCATAGGCTTGCGGCCGTTGACGCACGCGGTCCAGGCACCCGTCATAGCGCGTACACAGTTCCGGGGCCGACGCAGGCCAATCCGGCCGGCGTGGATAGCGTGTGGCGGCGCTTTGCAACGGCATGCCGGCAGGCAGGCGTTCGAACCGCTGCACGTCCTGCGCAAGCAGCGCCTCACGCTGTGCATCCGGCACCGCGTACGGCAACGACCATAGCGCGACAAACATGTTGGGCCCACGCAGCGGCAGCGGCGGTTGACGCAGTTGCGCCAACGCCTGCCGTTGTGCCTCAGGAATCGGCCAGCGTGCGGAGATCGCGTACAGGGCAACCAGTAGGGCAACCAGAATGCAGAGCCCCAGCAAGGCCGACTTGAGGAATTTGGCAAGCATGCGTCTGCAACCTTCCGTGGATGAGCTGCGCCATCTTAGAGCGGCCGACACAGCCTCGCGAGTGGCATGGCGCCGATGCGCACTTGCCGTCTCCCCGGCGAACAAGGCGCGCCATTGGCCTGCACCGGACCCGGCCGAGTGCCTACAATGCGCGGATGTCCGAATTCCCCACTCCGCATCCCCGCCCTTCCCTGCAACGGGTCTTTCTGACCGGTTTGCTCACCCTGCTGCCGGTCTGGTTGACCTGGGTGGTGGTGAAGTTCGTGTTCTCGCTGCTCTCTGGCATCAGCAGCCCGTGGGTGGTGCCGTTGTCCGAACGCATCGCCGCCTCGTTCCCCGACTATCTGGGCTGGATCAAGGCGCTGTGGGTGCAGAACACCATCGCGCTGATCGCCACCGTGGGCGTGATCCTGTTCGTCGGCATCCTGAGCCGGCGCGTGATCGGCCAACGCCTGTTGCGCTGGTTCGAAGCGATCATGCGGCGCATCCCGCTGGCGAGCGTGGTCTACGACAGCGCGCGCAAGTTGCTCGACATCCTGCAGACCCAGCCCGGCAGCACCCAACGCGTGGTGCTGATCGACTTCCCGCATCGCGACATGAAGTCGGTGGGCCTGGTCACGCGCGTGATCAAGGAACAAGGCACCGGCCGCGAGCTGGCGGCGGTGTACGTGCCGACCACGCCCAACCCGACCTCCGGCTATCTGGAGATCGTGCCGGTGGAGTTGCTCACACCAACCGACTGGACCGTGGATCAGGCGATGAGCTTCATCATTTCCGGCGGCGCGGTGGCGCCGGAGTCGGTGCCCTTCACCCGTACCGCGGATCGCTAACGCCATGACACAGGTGCGTACCCTCGACGATCGTGCGGTCCGCCTGTTCATTGCGCTGGCCGCGTTCTTCTGCGTCAACGCGGCGCTGGCCGAGTTCATCGGCGTCAAGATCTTTGCGCTGGAAGACACGCTCGGCATCGCGCCGTTGAACTGGAATCTGTTCGGCCAGACCGGCTCGCTCAGCTTCACCGCCGGCACCTTGCTGTGGCCGGTGGTGTTCATCATGACCGACACCATCAACGAGTTCTTCGGCAGCCGCGGGGTGCGCTTCATCTCATGGGTGGCGGTGGCGCTGATCGGCTACGGCTTCGTGTTTGCGTTCGCCGCGATCGCGCTGGCGCCGGCCGGGTGGTGGGTCACTGCGGCGCAAAGCCAGGGCGTGCCCGATTATCAGGCGGCGTTCGCGGCGGTGTTCGGGCAAGGGCTGTGGACGATCGGTGGGTCGCTGGTGGCGTTTCTGTTCGGCCAATTGATCGATGTCTCGGTGTTCCACCGCATCCGCCGCGCCACCGGCGAAAAGCACGTGTGGCTGCGCGCCACCGGCTCCACGGCGGTGTCGCAGTTGGTGGACAGCTTTGTGGTGATCTACATTGCCTTCGTGCTTGGCCCGCAGCATTGGTCCACCGACCAGTTCCTGGCGGTGAGCACGCTCAACTACGTCTACAAGATGGGTTTTGCGGTCGCGCTGATCCCGCTGCTGTATCTGGCCCGGCGCGCCATCGGCGCGTATCTGGGCGCTGCACGCGCCGAGCAGTTGCGTGAGGAAGCCGCTGCCGACTGAACGCGGCCGGCAAGACGAACGCGCTCACCGCCAGGTACGCGCAGCGCCCGCAACGGCGTGTCGCACTCGACCGCCGTGTTTCCGAGAACACGCTCCCGCGCACATCACGACTGCCAGCTCCGTTTTGTCAGCCACTTCTAGCGGACCAAAGTCGCCCGTCGAAATTTTGTTCAATCCGTCATCGCCCTCGCTGGCCATGCTGTTGCGCCCCGCTATGGACGTCGCGCAATGGATCATCTTGTAGCAATGGCGAGCTTCGCGCTGGTGTGCTCGATTTCGCCCGGCCCGGTCAACCTGGTCGCGCTGAGCACCGGCGCAAGCGCCGGCGCGCGTGCCGGGCATACCCATGTGATCGGGGCCACCGTGGGCTTCGTGGCGCTGCTGTTGTTGGTCGGCATGGGGCTGCAGCAGGTATTGGTGCGCTGGCCGCTGCTCGGACGCGCATTGCATCTGGCCGGGGTGGCGTTTCTGCTCTACATGGCGTGGCGCCTGCTGCGCGACGATGGCGTCATCGACGCTGCCAGGCCGCGCCCGGCCGCCTCGTTCTGGAACGGCGCGGCGATGCAATGGCTCAACCCCAAAGCCTGGCTGGCGGCGACCTCCGGCGTGGCGCTGTATGCAACGGCAGGCACCACGCAACTGGCCGGCTTTGCGGCGGTGTATGCGCTGATCTGCTATCCCTCGCTGGCGTGCTGGTTGCTGGCCGGTGCAGTGCTGCGGCGGCATGTGCAGGCGCCGAAACAGCTACGCCGGTTGAACCGGGTATTGGCCGCGCTGCTGGTGCTCAGCGCCGTCTATCTGCTGATGGACTTCTGCTGAGGGCATGGGGTCCGGCACTGCGATAGTGCCCGGGTGTCACTGCCCAGGCGCGTTTGAAGCTGCGCTGCAGATGCGCCTGGTCGGCATACCCGTGTGCATAGGCGACCTCGGCAATGCCGCCACCGCGACGCAAAGCCTCACGCGCACGCTGAAACCGGCAATCCAGCAGATACGCGTGCGGGGTCAGACCATGGGCCTGACGAAAACCCCGAATCAGGCGCGGCGCGGGCATCCCGGCCAGCGTGCACAGTTCGCGCAGCGACACCGCACGCGCGTGATGGGTCTGCAGATACTCGGCCACCTGCCGCATCGGCCCGGTATCGACCGCAACCGCACGGCTCATCGGCTCCACGTGCAGATGCAGGCGCGCCACGAACGCGATCAACGCGCTCTCGCGTGCAAGCGCATCGGCGTTGTCGTCGATCAGCAGCGCATGCATGCGGTCGAAAGCGGCGTAGGCAGCCGGCGTCTGGCACAACGGCGCTGCCAGCATGTGCACATCCGCATTGCCGGCCAAACCGAGTGCGCGTTGTTGTTCGCGCAGCCACGCCACGTCCAGATACAGCATGCGGAACGACCAGTCCTGCTGCGGATCCGGATTGCAGGCATGCACATCGCCGGGGTTGATCAAGGTCAGCGACTGCGCGCCTACCTGCGCCCGCACCCGTCCATTGCGGTAACGCGCAAGCCCGCGATCCACCGCACCCACCGACCATTGCTCGTGCGTATGCGCCGCATAACAGAGCGTGCGGCTGTTGATCACCTGGCGCAGTTCGACGAAGGGCAATGCCGCATCGCGCCAGAACCCCTGCCCGCCTTGCAGGGGCAACTGCGTCCCGCGTGTCGATTCATCCTGTTGCATGCGCGCAAGACTATCGCACTGCAACATGCGTGTGCGCCGCCCATCTTCAGCGCGGGCTTCATGAATTTCAGGCGGGCCAGGTGTCGCGGGTGGGTGGCTTGAACGGTGCGGATCGGGCAAGCTCCCCGCTCGCTTGTTCCCGGAGCCGGTAATGCCCCTCAGCTTTTCCCGCCTGCTGTCCCTGGCCATGGCCGCCATCATGAGCCTGTCGCTGGCAGTGCCCGCCGATGCGGCCAAGAAGAAAACCGGCAAGGCACAGACCTCGCAAACGCGCGCGAAGGCGAGCAAAGGCAAGAAGACCGCCAAGCCGGCGGCCAGGACCACCAAGGCTGCCAAAGGGGGCAAAGCCGCCAAGGCCAAGCCGCGCGTCGTCGCCGCGCCCGTGGTGCTGACCAAGGCGCAGCAGCTCAACCTGCTTTACGACCAGTACTGGGATGCCTCGCTCAAGCTCAACCCGCTGCAGGCCACCTTCCAGGGCGAAACCCGCTACAACGACCAGTTGCCCAACTTCCTGTCGCCGGCGTTCCGCCAGCAGTCGCACGATTTCACCGTGCTGTGGCTGGGCAAGGCCGAAGCGTTGGGGCCGGACGGTTTGAGCGGGCAGGACCTGCTCAGCTACCAGATCTTCGTGCGCGACGCGCGCAGCGCGCTGGCGGCCGAGCAGTTCCCCAGCTGGATGCTGCCGATCAACCAGTTCTACAACATCGCCAGCATCGCGGTGGTGCTGGGCTCGGGCACCGGCGCGCAGCCGTTCAAGACGGTCAAGGACTACGACAACTGGTCGCGGCGTGCGGTCGGCATCCCCGAGTTGTTCGACCAAGCGATCAGCAATATGCGGGCCGGCATGCAGGCCGGCGTGGTGCAGCCGAAGGTGCTGATGCAAAAAGTGCTGCCGCAGCTGGACGCGATCATCGCGCGCAATGCCGAAGACAGCCTGTTCTGGGGCCCGGTGCGCAACCTGCCGGCAGACATGCCCGAGGCCGACAAGCAGCGCATCACCGCCGAATACAAGCGCTTGATCGAAGTGCGCATCATGCCGGCCTACCGGGAGCTGCGCGGCTTCATCGCCACCGAATACCTGCCGGCCTGCCGCGATACCGACGGACTGACGGCGCTGCCCAATGGCGCGGCCTGGTATGCCTACGACGTGCGTCAGAGCACCACCTCCGAGCTGACCCCGGACCAGATCCATCAGATCGGGCTGGACGAGGTGGCGCGCCTGCAGGGCGAGATCGCCGCGCTGGCCAAGCAGGTCAAGTTCCGCGGCAACCTGCCCAAGTTCTACAAGTTCATGCAGACCGACAGGCGCTTCGCCTTCCGCAGCGACACCGAATTGCTGGGTTATTACCGTGGGTTGCAGGGCCGTGTACAAACTGCGGTGCCGCGCCTGTTCAACATCCAGGGCATGCCGGCGCTGGAAGTGCGTGTGGTGGAAGCGCAGCGCGCGCAAGCGGCCGCCAGTGGCTCGTACATGCGCCCCAACGGCGACGGCAGCACGCCGGGCATCTTCTACGTCAACACCTCCGACCTGCCCTCGCGCAAGACCTGGGAGGCCGAGAGCCTGTATCTGCACGAGGCCATTCCCGGCCACCATTTCCAGCTCGGGCTGCAGCAGCAGCTGACCGATCTGCCCAAGTTCCGCCGCCTGGGCGGCGAGACGGCGTATATCGAAGGCTGGGGCCTGTATGCGGAGTCGCTGGGGCGCGAGCTGGGGCTGTATCAGGATCCGTACAACACCTACGGCTATCTGCAGAACGCGCTGTGGCGCTCGATTCGTTTGGTGGCTGACACCGGCCTGCACAGCAAGGGCTGGAGCCGCACCCAGGCGATCGACTACATGCTCGACAACTCGGGCATGAGCCGCACCGATGCCGAAGCCGAGGTCGACCGCTACATGGCCATCCCCGGCCAGGCACTGGCCTACAAGGTCGGCGAGATGAAGATCGCGCAGCTGCGCGAGCAGGCGCAACGCGAGTTGGGCCCACGCTTCGACGTGCGCGCCTTCCACACCGAAGTGCTCAAGGACGGCTCGGTGCCGCTGGAGATCCTGCAGGACAAGATCCAGCGCTGGATCGCCACGCAAAAAGGCTGAGGCAGCTCAGCACGCCGCGCGCGCAGCCGCCAACGCGGCGATGTCGCGCGGCGTAGTGCGGCAGCAACCGCCGATCAACCGCGCGCCGGCCGCCAGCCACTGCGCGTGCTGGTCGGCCAAGCTGCATGCCGTCGTGCTGCCTGCGTGCCAGCGCTTGTCGCCCGCATCGTAGTGCTCGCCAGAATTGGGATACACCACCAGCGGCAGCGCTGTCAGTGCAGAGAGGGTCTGCAATGCGGCGGTGACGTGTTCCAGCGCGATGCAGTTGATGCCCACTGCGATCACCTGCTTGCAGGCATCCAGCGCCGGGATGACCTGCGCCAACGGCGTGCCGTCGCTCAGATGCGCGGCATCGCGCAAGGTGAAGGAAAACCATGCATGCAGCTGTGGAAATTCTTCCAGCAGCAGGCGCAGCGCGACGATCTCGTTGGCCGATGGCAGCGTTTCGCACGCCAGTAGATCCACCCCGGCGTCGGCCAACGCGGCGATGCGCGGACGATGAAAGTCCATCAGCTGTGCCAGCGGCAGAGCGTAGTCGCCACGGTATTCCGAACCATCTGCCAGATACGCGCCGTAGGGCCCGACCGAGCCGGCCACCCACAACGGCGCCGCCTGTGGTTGCGACTGCAGATGATCGGTGCGCGCCTGCGCGGCCAATGCCACGCTGCGTGCGATCAGTGCTTGCGACTGCGCCAGGTCCAGCCCGCGCGCGGCAAAGCCCAGTGGTGTGGCCTGGTAACTGGCGGTGATGGCGCACTGGGCGCCCGCGGCGAAGTAGTCGCGATGCACCTGATAGATCAGCTCCGGCTGCTCCATCAGCACGCGCGCCGACCACAGCGCATCGTTGAGATCGCAGCCGCGTTGTTCCAGTTCGGTAGCGAGCGCGCCATCGAGCAGCACATAGCCGTCATGCTGCAGAGCCTGGCTGAAAGGCGCGTCGGCACGCGGCCGGCGGGGAAGAATCGTCATGCGTGCTGTCTCCGGGTCGCAAGCCATTGCGTGAGTGCGTAGGCGCCGTAGCACAGCGCCACAAACGGGATGCCGCACCACAGCGCGATGCGTTGCTGCGGATCGAATGCCAGCCCGATACAGGCCAGCAGACAGAGCGAAAACCCCAGGATCGGCGTCCACGGATACCACGGCGCGCGATACGCCAGGCTCTCCGGCGCGATGCCGTCGCGCAGCAACTGGCGCCGAAAAAAGTAATGCGAGGCGCAGATGCTAAGCCACACCACTACCACCGCAAAACCCGATACTGCCGAGATCGCAACGAACACGGTGTCGGCCGCGTACACGCCGGTGAGGAGCGCCAACAGGCCACCGAGCATGCTCAACGCCAATGCCGGCAACGGGATGCCGCGCCGGGTCAGGCGCGCCAGCCGCGCCGGCAGCGTGCCTTCGTTGGCCAGCGACCACAGCATGCGCGCGGCTGCGTACAGGCCGGAATTGGCCGCCGACAGGATCGCGGTGAGGATCACTGCATTCAAGATGTCGGCCGCATACGGAATGCCCAGCAATTCGAAGGCGCGCACGAATGGGCTGGTCTCCACTGCTGCCTGCTCGGCCGGTAACAGTGCAGCCAGCACCAGCACGGTGCCAACGAACAACACCACCAACCGAACCAGCGTGGTGCGGATCGCCAGCGGAATCGCACGTGCCGGCTGCGCGGTTTCGCCGGCGGCAACACCGATCAATTCGGTGCCGGAGAAAGCGAAATTCACCGCCACCATCGTCATCAAAATCGGCAAGGTGCCCTGTGCAAACCAGCCATCGGCGCGCAGGTGGCGCAACCCGGGGGCCGGCGAACCATCTGCCAACGGCAACACGCCGACCACCGCAGCACCACCGAGCACGATGAACACCAGGATGGTGATCACCTTGATCAACGAAAACCAGAATTCGCCTTCGGCAAACCAGCGCGCCGACACCGTGTTCAAGCCGAAGATCAGTGCGCAGAACAACAGACACCACGGCCATGCCGGCGTGTGCGGGAACCAGTACTGCATGCAGAACGCAGCAGCGGTCAGGCTCGATCCCAACGCCACCGTCCAGGTCAGCCAGTACAACCACGCCACCACGTAGCCGGTGGCCGGCCCGAGATAGCGCGCGGCATACACGTGAAAGGCGCCGGTCTGCGGCATCGCCACCGCCAGCTCGCCCAGGCACTGCATCACCAGATACACCACCAGCGCGCCGATCAGATACGCGATCACCGTGCCCAACGCACCGGTGCTGGCGATGATGTAACCGGTGTTGAAGAACAACCCGGTGCCGATCACACCGCCCAGCGACAGCATCACCAGATGGCGCACCTGCATGCTGCGCTGGAATTGCGGTGCGGCGTTGGAGGTGGGTTCGGGCATCGGCAGGACGGGTTGGTGGCCCAGCATCCTGCCATGCGCGCGCAGGCGAGCACAGCCACGCGTTGGCCAGCCGTGACGTGGCACCAACAATCCGCGATGCCGTGCGGCGCGTTTTGCCTCGATGCGCGCAAGCGCGCGTCGCGCCCGACCTGGTCTGGTCTGGTCTGGTCTGGTCTGCACAACACGCTCCGGGCACCCCGGGGGTATCCTCGCCACTGTTCATCCGGACCGCTGACATGCCACACGACTTGCACACACGCACCTACGCGCAGACGCAGCGCTGGAGTGCATCATCGCTGCCTGCAGGTATCGCAGATGCCATCGCTCTCGCTGTTGCCGCGTGTCGCGCATCCATGCTGGCCGCTAGCGACGCGGGGCAGCGCCAGCTCCCCCATCGCGTGCGAGGCGCCGCATGATGCTCGCCGGCATTCACCACGTGGCAATCATCGCCGGCGACTATGCGCGCTCCAAGCAGTTCTATTGCGACGTCCTGGGTTTGCGCGTGCTCGCTGAGCATTACCGGCAGCCGCGCGATTCATGGAAGCTGGATCTGGCGCTGCCCGACGGCGGCCAGATCGAGCTGTTTTCGTTTCCCGACGCACCGCTGCGCCCCAGCCGCCCGGAAGCGCGCGGGCTGCGTCATCTTGCCTTCCGGGTCGAGGCGCTGGACGCGGCCGTCGCGCATCTCAACGCGCACGGCGTGGCCACCGAAGACATCCGCATCGACGAATACACCGGCCGCCGCTTCACCTTCTTCGCCGATCCGGACGACTTGCCGCTGGAGCTCTACGAAGTCGGTTGAACAGCAGACCCGGCAGGTTCGGTCACATCTGCCACGGAGGCACGTCGAAGAGTCAGAGCGATCAACAAAGCTACTGCGCGGCCGCCAGGCGGGCGCTCGGTATGTTTTGTTAGCCGCTGGTAGTCGATGGTCGCTGTGACTTTCGGCGGATGCGGCAATGCGGTAACGCCATGAAGATCGAACCACACCAGGACACAGGAACCGTACATGCTGCAGATCCGTGCATTGTCCAAGACCTACGCCAATGGCGTGCATGCGCTGCAAGGCGTCACCCTCGACATTCCTCGCGGCATGTTCGGCTTGCTGGGCCCAAACGGCGCCGGCAAGTCGTCGTTGATGCGCACGCTGGCCACGCTGCAGGAGCCCGATTCGGGTAGCGTCAGCTTGACCGGCGCCGACGGCAGCAGCATCGATGTGCTCACCGACAAGGACGCCTTACGCCGCCGGCTGGGCTATCTGCCGCAGGATTTCGGTGTGTACCCGAAGGTCAGCGCGCTGGACATGCTCGATCACTTCGCCGTGCTCAAGGGGCTGAGCCATCGCGGCCAGCGCAAGGAGGTGGTCGAGCGGCTGTTGCAGCAAGTGAATCTGTGGGACGCACGCAAGCGCAAGCTCGGCACCTATTCCGGCGGCATGCGGCAACGCTTCGGCATTGCGCAGGCGCTGCTGGGCAACCCGCAATTGGTCATCGTCGATGAGCCGACGGCCGGGCTGGATCCGGAAGAGCGCAATCGCTTTCTCAATCTGCTGGCCGAAATCGGCGAGAACGTGGTGGTGATCCTGTCCACCCACATCGTCGAAGACGTCACCGACCTGTGCCCGACGATGGCCATCATGAACAAGGGCCAGGTGTTGCTGACCGGGCGGCCCGCCGATGCGATCGACATGCTGCAGCAGCAGGTCTGGCGCAAACAGGTCGCCAAGCAGGCGCTGCCCGATTACGAGGCACGTTTCACCGTGCTGTCCACGCGCCTGATTGCCGGGCATCCGGTGATCCACGTGTTCAGTGCCGACTGCCCGGAGCCGGGTTTCGAACAGGTCGCTCCCGATCTTGAGGATGTCTATTTCCAGCGCCTGCGCAAGCAAGCGCTGGCTGCCTGACGGAGCGCTGCGATGATCCTGGCGTTCCTGCGCTTCGAGCTGCGCGAACAACTGCGCTCGCCCTTCCTGTGGCTGCTGGCTGCGCTGTATGCCTTGCTGGCATTTGCCGCACTGTCCAGCGATGCGGTGCAGATCGGTGGCGGCATCGGCAACGTGCTGCGCAATGCGCCGACCGTGATCGCTACGCTGCTGGGGCTTTTCAGCCTGCTCGGTCTGCTGGTGATCACCCTGTTCGTCAGCAATGCCTTGCTGCGCGACTTCGACCTGGGCACTGCCGAGCTGGTGTTTTCCACACCGGTGCGGCGGCGCGACTATCTGCTTGGCCGCATCGGCGCGGCGCTGATCGCCGGCATGGTGATGTACGTGGTGATCGCGCTGGGCATGTTCGCGGCGCAATTCATGCCGTGGATCGATCAGGCACGGCTCGGCCCGGTCGCAGTGCTGCCCTATCTGTGGTCGTTGCTGGTGCTGGTGCTGCCCAATCTGCTGTTAACCACCGCGCTGCTGTCGGTGCTGGCGGTGACCACGCGCAGCATCCTGTGGGTCTATATCGGCGTGATCGTGTTCTTCGTGCTGTATGGCGTGAGCCGTGCGCTGATGGCCGATCTGGACAACGTGTGGATCGCCACGCTGTCCGACCCGCTCGGCATCCGCGCGTTGTCGCAGACGCTGCGCTACTGGTCGGTGGACCAGCGCAATCACCAGTTGCCGCCACTGACAGGTTATCTGCTCGCCAATCGCGCGGTGTGGTTAGGCATGAGCGGCATGTTGTTCGCCGCCACCTTCGCGCTGTTCCGCACCGAGCGCAGCGGCACGCGTCGGCGCCGTGGCGCTGGCGCGATTGCACCTGCCGATACGGCGCCCACCAGCACACGCGTCACCACCACGCGCCTGACGGTCACACCGAGCTTCGGCGTGGCCACCGCCTGGAAGCAGCTGCTGCGGCAGATCCGCTTCGACACGTTGGGCGTGCTGCGCAGTGCGCCGTTCGTGGTGCTGTTGCTGCTGGGCCTGGCCAACTTCATCCCGACCGCCTTGTTCAATTCGCGCAATTACGGCACCGCCGTGCTGCCGGTGACCTCGTTGATGCTGGAGGCGCTGCAGAACAGCTACAGCTTTCTGCTGATCATCGTGGTGCTGTTCTATGCCGGCGAGCTGGTGTGGAAAGAGCGCAGCAACCGCATCGACGGCATCACCGACGCGATGCCGGTCCCGGATTGGGTGCCGCTACTCGGCAAATTCGTCGCTTTGCTGGCGGTGATCGCCAGCTTCCAGCTCGCCGGTGCGCTGACCTCGATCGCGCTGCAGCTTGGCCGTGGCTACACAAGCATCGAACCGCTGCTGTATCTCAAGACCCTGGCACTGGGCTCGGTGCTGTACGTGCTGATGGGCGGCATGGCCTTGGCGCTGCAGGTACTGAGCAACAACAAGTTCGTCGGCTATGCGCTGCTGATGCTGGTGTTGATCGGGCAATCGGTGCTGTCGATGCTCGACTACACCCAGAACCTCTACACCTTCGGCGGCTGGCCCAACGCACCGTATTCGGACATGAACGGCTACGGGCACTTTTTGCCCGGCCAGTTGTGGTTTCAGGGCTACTGGGGCGTGTTCCTGCTGGCCTTGCTGTTGCTGTCCTCGGCATTCTGGCCGCGCGGCGTGGGCCACGGGTTGCGACAGCGTGTGCGGCTGGCGTTGCGGCGTTTGCGCAGCCCGACCGGCGCGGCATTGGCGGCCAGCCTGCTCGGCTTCGCGGCGATCGGCGGCTGGCTGTACTGGAACACCAACGTCTACAACAGCTTCCTGTCGCCGGAACAGCGGCTGGACCTGCAGGCGCGCTACGAGCGCGATTACCGCAAGTACAAGGATCTGCCGCAGCCGCGCATCGTCGCGATCGACAACCATGTCGATCTGCATCCAGAAACCCAGTCGGTCGTCATCGATGCCACCTGGACAGTGCGCAACACCCACACCGCGCCGATCAGCGAGGTGCACATCGGCATGCAAGGCCGCACTGGCGACCGCAGCCTGGTAAAGGTGGATCTAGGCGGGCAGACCCTGACCACGCACGACGTCCCGGCCGGCTACCGCATCTATCGCCTGCAAAAGCCGCTGCAACCTGGCGAAGAGCGCGTGTTCCGCTTCCGCGTGGACCAGCATCCGCACGGCCTCACCGCCGAACAGGCGCAAACCGAACTGGTCGCCAACGGCAGCTTTTTCAACAATACCCTGCTGCCCTGGTTCGGCTACAACACGCAGACCGAGATCACCGACCGCAACGACCGCCGCAAGCGCGGCCTGGGCGAACCCACGCGCATGCCCAAGCTGGAAGATCAGGCCGCGCGTGCCAACAGCTACGTCAGCAACGAGGCCGACTGGCTCGGTTTTGCCAGCACCGTCTGCACCGCACCGGATCAGATCGCCCTGGCACCGGGCTATCTGCAGAAAGAATTCCAACGCGATGGCAGGCGCTGCTTCCGCTACGTGATGGACCGCCCGATGCTCAACTTCTACGCCTACCTGTCGGCACGCTGGGAAGTGCGCAAGGCGCGTTACAAGAACATCCCGATCGAAATCTATTACGACCCCAAGCACCCATACAACGTGCAACGCATGATCGAGAGCGTGCAGAAATCGCTGGCCTATTACGAAGCCAATTTCAGCCCGTATCAGCACCATCAGGTGCGCATCATCGAGTTCCCCGGCTACGCGCGATTTGCACAGTCGTTCGCCAACACCATTCCCTACTCCGAGTCGATCGGCTTCATTGCCGATCTGCGCGACAAGAACGATATCGACTACGTGTTCTATGTCACCGCCCACGAAGTGGCGCATCAATGGTGGGCGCATCAGGTGATCGGCGCGAACGTGCAAGGCGCCACCATGCTGTCGGAATCGCTGGCGCAGTATTCGGCGTTGATGGTGATGGAACGCGAGTACGGACGCGCCCACATGCGGCGCTTTCTCAAGTACGAACTGGACCGCTATCTGGAAGGCCGTGGCGGCGAAACCATCGAGGAATTGCCGCTGTATCGCGTGGAAGACCAGCAATACATCCACTACCGCAAGGGCTCGCTGGCGTTTTACCGGCTGCGCGAAGAGATCGGTGAGCAGGCGCTCAACCGCGCGTTGCAGCGCTTCCTGGCCGCCAAGGCGTTCGAACAACCGCCTTACACCACCTCGGC
This sequence comes from Xanthomonas hortorum pv. cynarae, assembly GCF_002939985.1. Taxonomy (GTDB): domain Bacteria; phylum Pseudomonadota; class Gammaproteobacteria; order Xanthomonadales; family Xanthomonadaceae; genus Xanthomonas; species Xanthomonas hortorum_D. The sequence goes on from NZ_MDFM01000014.1 coordinate 44,695, forward strand.
CGAGCTGCTGCAGACCATTCGGGCCGAGGCACGCCCGGACCAGCAAGGGCTGATCACCGACCTGTTCGAGAAGATCACCTTCTACGACAACCGCGTGGTGAGCGCACAGGCACGCAAGCGCCCGGATGGACGCTATGAGGTCACCGTGCAGACGCATGCGGCCAAGTTGCAGGCCGACGGCAAGGGCAAGGAGCACGCGGTGCCGTTGGACGACTGGATCGAGGTGGCGATCTATGGGAAGGCCGCTGGCAAGGACGCGCAAGCACCGGTGCTGTATCTACAGCGTCAGCACATCACCAGCGTCGCGCCGAGTTTCACGGTCACGGTCGACGGCCTGCCTGCGGAAGCCGGCTTCGACCCCGACAACAAACTGATCGACCGCGTGCCGGCGGACAACCGCAAGCAGGTGACGCTGCAATAGCCGAATGAACGCATGCCGCAGCGCGTCTTTCCGCGACCATACTCCACGGTATACATTGCGATCAGGCCGCCGACGGCGGCCACAGCAATCCCTGGGAGGGGACACATGCGCAAGACCTTCAAGACCCTGATGCTGGCACTGCCGCTGGCTGCGGCCTCGCTGCTGGCCCAGGCCGCCGACTCGCCGGTAGGCCGCTGGAAGACCATCGACGACGAGACCGGCAAGCCCAAGTCGGTGGTGCAGATCGAACAAACCGGCAACGGCACGCTGAGCGGCAAGGTGGTGGACATCCTGCAATCGGACAAGGGCCCGAACCCGCTCTGCGACAAATGCGATGGCGCCCAGAAAGGCAAGCCGATCAAGGGCATGACCATCCTGTGGGGCCTCAAGCCCGACGGCACCGCGGTGTGGAGCGGCGGCTCGGTGCTCGACCCGGCCAAGGGCAAGACCTACAAGGCCAAGGTCACCCTGACCGACGGCGGCAAGAAGCTGCAGATGCGCGGCTATGTGGGTATCGAGGCGCTGGGCCGCACTCAGACCTGGATTCGTGAATAGCTGGATTGGGGATTGGGGATTCGCAAGAGCGGGCGTCCTTCGGGGCGCCTTTTTTGTGCGTCGGCGATTTTTTAGGGGGCTTGTTCTATTGGGCGGGATCATCGGCTGCTGGTGCCGCAGCGATGGCTGACGCCGCGCGTCTGGACAGGCAGGCGACCTGATCCTGCTTTGACGAATCCCCAATCTCCCAGCCCCAATCCCGGCTCACGACTAATGCGATAATCGCCCGTCCCCCGCATTACGCCTGCCATGACCCGCACCGCACTCGTCACCACCGCCCTGCCCTACGCCAACGGGCCGCTGCATCTTGGCCATCTGGTCGGCTATATCCAGGCCGACATCTGGGTGCGCGCGCGCCGCTTGCGCGGCGACAAGACCTGGTTCGTCTGCGCCGACGACACCCATGGCACGCCGATCATGCTCGCCGCCGAAAAGGCCGGGGTGACCCCGGAAGCCTTCATCGCCAACATCCAGGCCAGCCATGAGCGCGATTTCGCCGCGTTCGGGGTGACCTTCGATCATTACGATTCGACCAATTCGCCGGTCAATCGCGAGCTGACCGAGGCCTTCTACAGCAAGTTGGAAGCGGCCGGTCACATCAGCCGTCGCTCGGTGGCACAGTTTTACGACCCGGCCAAGGGCATGTTCCTGCCGGATCGCTATATCAAGGGCATCTGCCCCAACTGCGGCAGCGCCGATCAATACGGCGACAACTGCGAGGTCTGCGGCGCCACTTATGCCCCGACCGAGCTGAAGGAGCCCAGGTCGGTGATCTCCGGCGCTACACCGGAACTGCGCGATTCGGAGCATTTCTTCTTCGAAGTGGGCCATTTCGACGGTTTCTTACGCGAGTGGCTGGCTGGCGATGTCGCACTGCCGGGCGTCAAGGCCAAGCTCAAGGAATGGCTGGACACCGAAGGCGGCTTGCGCGCGTGGGACATCTCGCGCGATGCGCCGTATTTCGGCTTCCAGATTCCCGGCCAGCCGGGCAAGTATTTCTACGTGTGGCTGGACGCGCCGATCGGCTACCTGTGCAGCTTCAAGACGCTGTGCGCACAGATGGGCGAGGATTTCCAAGCGCATCTGGTCGCCGGCACGCAGACCGAGCTGCATCACTTCATCGGCAAGGACATCGTCAATTTCCACGGCCTGTTCTGGCCGGCGGTGCTGCACGGCACCGGCCATCGCGCGCCGACCCGGCTGCACGTCAACGGCTATCTGATGGTGGACGGCGCCAAGATGTCCAAGTCGCGCGGCACCTTCGTGATGGCGCGGACCTTCCTGGACGTGGGCCTGGAACCGGAAGCGCTGCGCTATTACTTCGCGGCCAAGTCCTCTGGCGGCGTGGATGATCTGGATCTGAATCTGGGCGATTTCGTCACGCGCGTGAACTCCGATCTGGTCGGCAAGTTCGTCAACCTTGCCAGCCGCTGCGCCGGCTTCATCGGCAAGCGCTTCGACGGCAAGCTGGCCGACACCCTGCCCGACCTTGCGCAATACGAGCGCTTCGTCGCCGCGTTGGCGCCGATCCGCGAGGCCTATGAGCGCAACGACGCGGCCAGCGCGATCCGCCAGACCATGGCGCTGGCCGACGAGGCCAACAAGTACATCGACGACACCAAGCCATGGGTGATCGCCAAGCAGGAAGGTGCCGATGCGCAGCTGCAATCGGTATGCACGCAGGGTTTGAACCTGTTCCGTATTCTGGTCGCCGCACTCAAGCCGATCCTGCCGCGCACCTGCGCCGAGGCCGAGGCTTTCCTGTCGGCACCGATGACCAGCTGGGAAGACGTCGCGCGCCCGCTGACCGCACACACGATCCAGCCCTACACCGCCCTGTTCACCCGTATCGACCCCAAACTGATCGACGCCATGACCGACGCTTCAAAAGACACACTCGCCGCACCCGCAGCAGCACCCGCCGCAACCACCGCCAAACCCGCGCCGTCCAAGGCCGAGGCAAAGCCGGCAGCGCCTGCGAATCCCGAATCCCCAATCCCCAATCCCAGCCTCATCGGCATCGACGATTTCGCCAAGCTCGACCTGCGCATCGGCAAGGTGCTGGTGTGCGAATTCGTGGAAGGCTCCGACAAGCTGCTGCGCTTTGAACTGGACGCCGGCGAGCTGGGCAAGCGCCAGATCTTCTCGGGCATCCGCGCCAGCTACGGCGAACCGGAAACGCTGGTCGGCCGCAGTGTGGTGTTCATCGCCAACCTGGCCCCGCGCAAGATGCGCTTTGGCATCAGCGAAGGCATGATTTTGTCGGCCGGCTTCGATGGCGGCGCGTTGGCGTTGCTGGATGCCGATGCGGGCGCGCAGCCGGGGATGCCGGTTCGGTGAGGCGGGATTGGGGATTGGGGATTCGTAAAAGCCGGAGCTGATTGTTGAGGAAGACCTGACACGAGTGCCTGGCCCGTACCCTCATCCGCCCCTGCGGGGCACCTTCTCCCGGTGGGAGAAAGAAAAACACCGCGTCTTTAACCAATCTCTAATCCCCAATCCCCAATCCCCAATCCCAGCCCCATGCAACTCGCCCTGTTCGACTTCGATCACACCATCACTACCTGCGACACCTATGCGCGCTTCCTGCGCAAGGTGGCAACGCCGGCGCAGCTGGCGGCGGCGAAGTGGCAGCTGGGTCCGTGGGTGTTGGGCTATCGGGTTGGGTTGATCTCCGCGCAGGCCTTGCGCGCACGCGTCACGCGACTGGTCTTCAGCGCTCGTTCGCTGGAAGAAATGACCATGCACGGGGCAGCGTATGCACGCAACAATCTGCCTGGCATGTTGCGCACGAACGTGATGCAGCGTATCGACTGGCACCAGGCACAAGGGCATGAAGTGGTGTTGGTGTCGGCGTCGCTGGATCTGTATCTGCAGCCGTGGTGTGCGCAGCATGACCTGTCGTTGATCTGCAATCGGCTGGAACACGATGCCGGCGTGTTGAGCGGGCGCTATGCCAATGGCGATTGCGGCCCGCTCAAGGCCACGCAGATCCGCCTGCGCTACGACCTGTCGCAGTACGAGTGCGTGCATGCCTATGGCGATAGCCGCGAAGACACGCCGCTGCTGGCACTGGCGCAGCAGCGCTGGTATCGCGGCAATCTGTTGCACTGACATGTCCATTGCAACGCCCGCACCCACGCACGATCTGGTCGAACGCCTCGACCGCCTGCTGCCGCAGACCCAATGCGGCCAGTGCGGTTACGACGGCTGTCGCCCTTACGCGCAAGCGATGGCCGATGGGCACGCCGACGTCGATCATTGCCCGCCCGGTGGCGACGCCGGTGCCCGCGCGCTGGCGCACGCACTACAGGTTCCTGCACGCCCGTACGACCGCACCCGTGGCACCCACACGCTGCCGCAAGTGGCGTGGATCGTGGAGGCCGACTGCATCGGCTGCACCAAATGCATTCAGGCCTGCCCGGTGGATGCCATCGTCGGCGGCGCCAAACACATGCACACGGTGATCGCGCCGCTGTGCACCGGCTGCGAGCTCTGCCTGCCAGCCTGCCCGGTGGATTGCATCGAGCTGCACACAATCGGCTAGACGGCTCGCAAAAGGCCTCCAACTCCTACCTTCCGTCAGGAACGTCCTGACGCATTCGGCGCATCCGTGCTGCGGACGCGCTCGTATTGGTGTGTACTCCCATCGAGGAATCCGCCGATGCGCCCATTCGCCGCCCTTGCCGCCCTTGCCGCCCTTGCCACACTAGCCGCACGCTGCCGGCCGATCCCGCCGTTGTTGTTGCTGGTGCTGGGCTGTTCGCCGCTCAGCGCAGCAGCCGTCACCCGTGTGGACGGCGATGCCTTCGATGGCGACAGCGGCGCGCTGCGTTACCGCGAGTCGCACTGGCTGCTCGACGACGGCGGCCGGGTGGTGCTGTATCGCTGCACGGACGGGCGCCCGTTCGCGCGCAAACTGGTCGATGGCGGCGGCCCCTCGCCCAACTTCAGCCTGCTCGATGGACGCGACGGCTACCGCGAAGGCGTGCGCCAACGCGATGGCGTGCGCGAGATGTTTCAGCAGGAACCCGGCAAGGCCGAACGCCGCACTGCGCTGCCCGCCAGCGAAGGCGCGCGCGTGATCGATGCCGGTTTCGATGCCTATCTGCGCACCCAATGGGACGCACTCGCCAGCGCAACGCAGCGCGTCGACTTCGTGCTGCCGAGTTTGCAGCGCCAGCTGGCCTTCAAGGTCGAACGGATCGGCGACAGCGCCGGCCAGCGTCGCTATCGGCTCAGCCTGGATGCCTGGTACGGCGCCGCAGTGCCGTCGCTGGAGGTGCGTTACTCGATCGCCGACAAGCGCCTGCTCGAATTCCGCGGCGTCGGCAATCTGCGCGACGAACGCGGCCGCTATCCGCACGTGCGCATCGTTTTCCCGGACACCGCTGCGCGTGCCGCCAGTGCGGACGAGTTGCGCCAGGCACGCGAGCAGCCGCTGGCCAAGCGCTGCAGCGCCCCGTGAACCAGACACGCGCCATCTTCACGTTCGACCACGCGCCGTTGCGTAAAACGGCCCGGGCACCCATTCCACACGCAGGAACATCCTCATGGCCAAGGCCTATCTCTGGATCAACGCAGTGCTCTATGTCGTCCTGGCGATCTGGTGCACGCTCTCACCGGCCAAGACCGCACATGCGGTCGGTTACACCCAGCTTTCGCCGGCCGGGCAGTCGGAATACCTGGTCATCTACGGCGGCCTGCAGTTGGGCATGGCGTTTTTGTTCGGTTACTTCGCCTGGATCGATCAACCGCGCACCGGGCTGTTGGTGGCACTCGCCTTCTACGTCCCGATCGTGCTGTTCCGCACTGTCGCGCTCTCGCGGCTGTGGCCGGTCTCTGCACCGACGGTTGCGCTGGCAGGCGTTGAAATCCTGTTGCTGCTCGCCGCTGTGCTGCTGTGGTTCCGGCACAAGTGAAAGACACGCTGTAGCCAGTCCGGTAGGATCGGCGCCACCTTACTCAACGCCCGACCGCATGAGTGCCATTCCTGGCCACGACGACGATGAAACCGGACGCCTGCTCACCGCAACTGCGGGCGGCGATCGGCATGCTTTCGAAGCGCTGTATCGGCAGACCTCGGCCAAGCTGTTCGGGGTGTGCTTGCGCATGATTCCGCAACGCGCCGAAGCCGAAGAAGTGCTGCAGGACGTGTTCACGCTGATCTGGCACAAGGCCGGGCAGTTCGATCCGGCGCGTGCACGCGGGCTCACCTGGCTGGCGATGATCGCGCGCAACAAGGCGATCGACCATCTGCGCGCCAACGCACCGCAGCGCCGCAACGTGACCCTGGACGATGCCGGCGACCTGCGTGCCAGCGATGCCTCACCGCTGGAGCGCACCGAGCGCGCCAGCACGCGCCACCGCATCGACCACTGTCTGGCCGAACTTGAACCGCCGCGCAGCGAATTGATCCGCACCGCGTTCTTCGATGGCATCACCTACGAAGAACTGGCGGCGCGCACCGACACGCCGATCGGCACGGTCAAGAGCTGGATCCGCCGTGGCCTGGCCAAACTCAAGGCATGTCTGGAACGATGAGCACGCCATTCCCCATCGACCAGGAACCACCGCGCGACGTGCTTGCCGGCGAGTACGTGCTGGGCCTGCTGAGCGCCGACGAGCGCCTGGCAGCCGAACAACGCATCGCCACCGACAGCCAGTTCGATCAGGCCGTCCTGCAATGGCAGCAACATCTGATGCCGCTGCTGGACGAAATCGCGGCGGTGACCCCGTCCGATCAGCTCTGGCCGCGCATTCGCCAGACGCTGGGCTTCGATACGCCATTGCGCGCAGTGCCCGCAGCACCGACCACCACCACCACCACACCGGCCACGCCACTGTGGAACAGCGTGCGCTTCTGGCGTTGGGCCAGTGCCGGTGGCCTGGCCACTGCTGCGGTGTGCGTGCTGGCCTTGTTGAACGTGAACACGCCGCCCGCACCAGTGCAGCCGCCAGCCACTGGCCCGGTGGTACAGGCACCGCCGGTCACGACTCCAGCAACCCCGGCCACCCCGCCTGCCACCGGCATCGCGATGACCGCCACGCTGGCGACCGAAGACGGCCGGCCGGGCTACGTGGCCTTGATGGATGCTGACAAGCACACCATCACGGTGACGCCGCTGGATCGCACCGCCACCGCCGACAAGGTGCCCGAACTGTGGTTGATCACCGCAGACGGCAAGCCGTATTCGATGGGCACATTCGACGATCAACGCGCACGCCGCGCGCAGATCCCCGATCAGCTGATGCCCATGCTCAGCAACGAGGCTCTGTTGGCCGTCACCCTGGAACCACTGGGCGGTGCGCCGGGTGGCATCCCCACCGGTACCGTGGTGGCCAAGGGCGGCATCAGCACGCTGGCAATGGCGCCCTGACCCGGCGGTGAGCTTGCCTGCGAGGCTCTCGCAGGCAAGCTCGTTTCACGAACGACCTCATGCGCGCCAGCGATACGGCGTGTGGTTAATTGTGTGCGCGATTGCGCGAATTATCAGTGTGATCAGACGAACCTTACACACGCATGCGACGATCATGCGCGCTGGTGCATCTGTTTGCCGGCAGCGTTCGTAAAGGGTCACGACCAACGACGGAGAACCACGCGTGCCGAGTACCGGAGTCGACCCCAACGCTGCAACGCCTCAGCCCACCAGCCCACATCCCCGTGGCTGGTTGGCAATGCGTATCGGCAGCCTGCGCCGCTGGGTGGATTCGCAGACCGACGAACCGCTGGACGAAGCGCGCGCAGACCGCATCGACTGGTTGCGCGCCATCCCCTTCATCGCCCTGCACCTGGCCTGCCTGTCGGTGATCTGGGTGGGCGCGTCCTGGTTTGCGGTGGGCATGGCGGTGGCGCTGTATGCGCTGCGCATGTTCGCGCTGACCGGTTTCTATCATCGCTATTTTTCGCACCGCGCTTTCAAGACCTCGCGCGTGTTGCAGTTCGTGTTCGCCGCGATCGGCGCTACCTGTGTGCAACGCGGGCCGCTGTGGTGGGCCGCGCATCATCGCAATCATCATCGGCATACCGACACCGGCCGCGACCCGCATTCGCCGGCGCAACACGGCTTCTGGTGGAGTCATACCGGCTGGTTCCTGACCCCGCGCAATTTCCGCACCGATTGGGAGGTCATCCCGGATCTGCGCCGCTTTGCCGAGCTGCGCTTCCTGGACCGCTTCGACATCGTGATGCCGGTGGTGCTGGCGCTGGGCCTGTACCTGCTCGGCGACTGGCTGGCCACCGCCGCGCCCGCGCTGGAGACCAATGGCGCGCAGTTGCTGGTATGGGGCTTTGTGATCTCCACCGTAGCCTTGTTCCATGCCACCTTCACCATCAACTCGCTGGCGCATCGCTTCGGCAGCCGGCGCTTCGATACCCGCGACGACAGCCGCAATAACTGGCTGCTGGCGCTGCTCACCTTTGGCGAAGGCTGGCACAACAATCACCACTTCTTCCCCGGCTCGGCGCGCCAAGGCCTGCGCTGGTGGGAGTACGACATGACCTGGTACGGCCTCACGGCGATGTCGTGGGTGGGCCTGGTGTGGGACCTCAAGCCGATGCCGAAGATGCTCACGCAGCGCGCCGAGCGGGTGCGCCGATGAGCGAGGGCAGGATTGCCGTGGTCGGCAGTGGCATCGCCGGCCTGGGCGCGGCGTGGCTGTTGTCGCGGCGCTATGAAGTCACTCTGTTCGAGGCCGCCGATTATCTCGGCGGGCATACGCACACGCACGACATCCAGCTGCAAGGCCAGCGCTACGCGGTGGACAGCGGCTTCATCGTGTTCAACCCGCAGCACTATCCGTTGCTCACGCGCATGTTCGCCGAGCTCGACGTGGCCGCGCAGCCGACCACGATGGGCTTCTCCGTGCACGATGCGCGCAGCGGGCTCGAATACAACGCCGGCAGCCTGGGCGGGCTGTTCTGCCAGCGCCGCAATCTGCTCAGCCCGCGCTTCTGGGGCATGTTGTCCGACCTGCGCCGCTTCTATCGCCAGGCACCGGCGGTGCTGCACAGCGACGAGCAGTTCAGCACGCTGGGCGAGTATCTGCAGCGGCATGGCTACTCGGCGGCGTTTCGCGACCAGCATCTGGTGCCGATGGCCTCGGCGCTGTGGTCATCGCCCTCGCAGCGCATCCTGGAATTTCCGATGGGCCAGCTGATCGGCTTCATGGCCAACCACCACATGCTGCAACTCAGCGGGCGGCCGCAGTGGCAGGTGGTGCGTGGCGGATCCAACAGCTATGTGCGCGCGCTGCGGCGGCGCTGGCAGGTGCTGGAGCGGCTGTCCACCCCGGTGCATGCGATCCGGCGCGTCGGCAATGGCGTGGTGCTCAGCTCGCTGCGCGGCGAAGAACATTTCAACGACGTGGTGCTGGCTTGTCACGCCGACGATGCCTTGGCATTGCTCAGCGACTCCACACCGGCCGAGCAACAGATCCTGGGCGGCATCAGCTACCAGAACAACGACACCGTGCTGCATACCGATGCGCGCGTGTTGCCGCGCGATCGCCGCGCCTGGGCGGCATGGAACGCGCATGTGCCGGCCGACCCGCAGGCGCCGTGCACGGTGAGTTACTGGATGAACGCGCTGCAGTCGATCGATGCACCGCAGCCATTCATCGTCAGCCTCAATCGCGACCACGACATCGACCCGGACAAGGTGCTGCGGCGCATGCGCTATCGCCACCCGGTGCAGAACGCGGCCGCACTCGCGGCGCAGACGCGCAAGGCCGATATCCAAGGCGTCCAGCACACCTGGTTTGCCGGTGCGGCGTGGGGCTTCGGCTTCCACGAGGACGGCCTGCGCAGCGGTGTGGATGTAGCGCATGGGCTAGGAGTGCCGTGGTGATGCAGCTGCTGCGCGAAGCCAGCACCGATGCGGTGCCGTTGCCCCCGACCGAGGGCAGCGGCGCCGGCAGCGTGGCCGCACCGTTGCGCAGCGCGATCTATACCGGTTGGGTGCGGCATCGCCGGTTTGCGCCAAAACCGCTGGATTTTCGCTACAAGCTGTTTTTGATGTATCTGGATCTGTCCGAACTGGATCGGGTGTTTGCGCAGCGTTGGCTGTGGTCGGTGGGGCGCGCCAACCTGGCGCAGTTCCGTCGCAGCGATTACCTCGGCGACCCAACTATTCCACTGGATGAAGCGGTGCGCGATTGCGTGCAGACCCACACCGGCGAGCGCCCGGACGGCGCAATCCGCCTGCTCACGCATCTGCGCTACTTCGGCCATGTGTTCAATCCGGTCAGCTTCTACTACTGTTTCGATCGTCACGACGGCCTGCGCTGGATCGTTGCGGAAATCACCAACACGCCCTGGCAGCAGCGCCACACCTACGTGCTGCCGGTCGCGCAGGCGCGCACGCATCGCGACGTGCATGCCTGGCGCTTCGACAAGCGCTTCCACGTCTCGCCATTCATGGGCATGCAGCACCAGTACGACTGGCGTTTCAGCGTGCCGGACGCGCAATTGCGCGTGCATATGGATGTGCTGGATGCGCCTGATGTGGACACCGCAAGCACCAACAGCGGCGCCCGCCGTTTCGACGCCACCCTGGTGCTGCAGCGCCAGCCGCTGACTGCGCGCACCCTGGCGCGCACGCTGCTGGCCTACCCGTTGATGACCGTGCAGGTGGTGGTCGCCATCCACTGGCAGGCCTTGCGCCTGTGGCTGCGCGGCAACCCTGTGCACGACACCCCCCATCCGCCTGTGCGAGAACGCCGATGAACGCCACGTCCCTGCCCGACACCACTGCCCCGCGCGCGGCTTCCTGGACGGATCGCCTGTTGCGCAAGCGCCTGCTGGCTACGCTCGGCGACCTGCGCGATGGGCAATTGCAGCTGCACGAGGCCGATGGCATCACCACCCTCGGCAATGCCAGCGGCGCGGATGCCTTGCAACTGCAATTGCGCGTCACCGATCCGGGCTTCTATCGGCAGGCCGCGCTCAATGGCAGCGTCGGTGCCGGCGAGTCGTACATGGATGGGCAATGGCAGTGCGACGATCTGGTCGGCCTGATGCGCCTGCTGTTGCGCAATCGCGACCGCCTGGATGCGATGGAGACCGGCACCGCACGTTTAGGTGGCTGGGCGATGCGCAGCCTGCACACCTTTGCGCGCAATACCCGCAGCGGCAGCCGGCGCAATATCGCCGCGCATTACGACCTGGGCAACCCGTTATTCAGCTTGTTTCTCGATGAAAACCTGATGTATTCGTCGGCGATCTTCGTCGATGGCGAAGAGGCGCAAGGCGAAGCGGCACTGGAACGCGCCGCCACCCGCAAGCTCGAACGCATCTGCCAGAAACTGCGGCTCGGCCCGCAGCACCATGTGGTGGAAATCGGCACCGGCTGGGGTGGATTCGCGCTGCATGCTGCACGCGAGCATGGCTGCCGCGTCACCACCACCACCATCTCGCGCGAGCAGTTCGATCTGGCAACCCAACGCATCGCTGCAGCCGGTTTGAACGATCGTGTGACGGTGTTGCTGCGCGACTATCGCGATCTGGACGGCCGCTACGACCGGGTGGTGTCGATCGAGATGATCGAGGCGATCGGCCATCAGTATCTGGACACCTATTTCGCCAAGGTCGGCAGCCTGCTCGCCGACGATGGCGAGGCGCTGATCCAGGCCATCACCATCGAAGACCATCGCTATGCGCAGGCATTGCACTCGGTGGACTTCATCAAGCGGCATATCTTCCCCGGCAGCTTCATTCCCTCGGTGGCGGCGATGACCGGTGCCATCGCGCGCGCCAGCGATCTGCGCCTGTTCAATCTCGAAGACATCGGGCCGAGCTATGCGTTGACGCTGCGTGCGTGGCGGCAGCGCTTCATGGCGCAGCTGCCGCAGGTGCGCGCGCTGGGCTACGACGAGCGCTTCATCCGCATGTGGGAGTTCTATCTGGCCTATTGCGAAGCCGGTTTTCTGGAGCGCTCGATCGGCGATGTGCATCTGTGGCTGAGCAAGCCGGGCGCGCGTCCGCCGCAGTTCGTGCCTGGCCTGCCTGCCGACGCATGAAGCAGCTCGGCAACTATCTCGGTTTGCAGGTGCTATGGGTGGTGGCGGTCAGCGCCGCCGCGCAGGCGCGCATCTGGCCGACACTGCTGGTGTTGGCGCTGTTTGCGCTGTATCAGCTATGGCCGTCGCGGCGCGCGCCGGGCGATCTGCAATTATTGATCGCCGCGTTGTCGCTGGGCCTGCTGCTGGACACCACGCTGGCTGCCGGCGGTTGGGTGCGTTACGCCGCACCGTGGCCGGGCACGCCGTTGGCACCGCCGTGGATTCTGGCGTTGTGGCTGGGCTTTGCGCTCACTCTCAATCATTCCTTGGCCACGGTGATGCAACGTCCATGGCTGGCGGTACTGCTGGGCGCCATCTTCGGGCCGTTCTCGTACTGGTTGGCGCAGCGCAGCTGGCACGCGGTGGAATTCCAGCCGCCACAGCTGCACGCAGTGGTTGCGGTCGGCATCGGCTGGGGCGTGGCCTGCGGCGTGTTGTCGCTGTATGCACGCCGCCTGGCGCGACCATCGCCTGAGCACATCACTGGAGAACTGCAATGACTGTCTGGCCACTGCTGCATGTAGGCGTGTTTGCGAGTGTGGTGATGGTGATCGGCTGGCTGTGGCAACGCCGCAGCGGCAATGCCGGCCCGGTGGATGTGCTGTGGGCCGCGTGCCTGGCCGTCGCTGCGCCGTATTGCGCGTGGATGTCCGATGGCGCGCTGCTACCGCGCGTGCTGGTGGCCGTGCTCGGCGGCGTGTGGGGTGCGCGCCTGGCGCTGCATCTGGGCGTGCGCGTGTTCGGCGACCCGCACGAAGATGGCCGCTATCGCGCACTGCGTGAACACTGGAATGGCGATCAACGCAAATTCCTGGGCTTTTTCCTGGCGCAAGCGGTGGTGGTGGTGCTGTTTTCGGTGCCGTTTCTGGCCGCTGCCAGCAACCCGAATCCGGCCTGGAGCGTGTGGAGCAGCCTGGCAATTGCCGTGTGGTTGATCGCGGTCGGCGGCGAAGCGCTGGCGGATCGGCAACTGTCTGCGCACAAGGCCAATCCGGCCAATCGCGGCGTCACCTGCCGCAGCGGGCTGTGGCGGTATTCGCGCCATCCCAATTATTTCTTCGAGTTCGTGCATTGGTTTGCCTATCTGGCGCTGGCTGTCGGTGCGGGCCCGTGGCCCGTCGCGCTGTGCGCGCTCGGGCCGGTGGTGATGTTCGTGTTCTTGTATCGCTTCACCGGCATTCCCTACACCGAGCAGCAGGCGCTGCGCTCGCGTGGTGAGGACTATGCGCAGTACCAACGCAGCACCAGCGCATTTTTCCCGTTTCCCCCTTCGTCCTGAGTCGCCTGGAGAGTCGTATGTCCACCGTTACCATCCCGCCCTCCTCGCTGCCGGAAGAATCCTTCGCCACCCGGCTGGCCGAATCCGGCCTGCTGCCCGATGCCGCATTGCGTTACGGCATCCGCCGACTGTGCGCGCAGCGCTTGCGCGATGAGCGCGGCGACGGCGCCGATGCCAGCGGCGAACGTCAACGCGCGTTTATCGACAGCCTGCGTGCCAGCGCGATCGCGATCGAAACCGATGCCGCCAATCGCCAGCACTACGAGTTGCCGCCGCAGTTCTTCACCCTGTGCCTTGGGCGCCGGCTCAAATACAGCAGCTGCTATTGGGACACGACCACGCCGGATCTGGATGCCGCCGAAGAACGCATGCTGGCGCTGTACGGCGAGCGTGCCGAGCTGGCCGACGGCCAGCGCATTCTGGAACTGGGCTGCGGCTGGGGCTCGCTGACCCTGTGGATGGCCGAACGCTATCCCGGCGCCACCATCACCGCGGTGTCCAACTCACGCCCGCAGCGCGCGCATATTCTGGAACAGTGCCGCGTGCGTGGCTTGAGCAACGTGCAGGTCATCACCGCCGACGTCAACGCGCTGGCGCTGCCGCCGGGCAACTTCGACCGTGTGGTGTCGGTGGAAATGTTCGAGCACATGCGCAATTACCGCGAGTTGCTGGCGCGCGTCGGCAGCTGGCTGGCGCCGGGCGGCAAGCTGTTCGTGCATGTCTTCTGCCATCGCGATCTGGCCTACCCGTTCGAAGTGGCCGGCGAAGACAACTGGATGGGGCGGCACTTTTTCACCGGCGGGCTGATGCCGGCCACCGATACCTTGCTGCATTTCCAGCAGGACGTGGTGATCGAACAGCGCTGGGTGCTGTCGGGCGAGCATTACGAAAAGACCGCCAATGCCTGGCTGGAGAATCAGGACCGCCACCGCGAGCAGATCATGCCGCTGCTGAAGCAGACCTACGGCGAGGATGCGCAGCGCTGGTGGCAACGCTGGCGGATGTTCTGGCTGGCCTGCGCGGAGCTGTTCGGTTACGACCAGGGCCGCGAATGGGGCGTGGCGCACTATCGCTTCGTCAAGCGTTGATCGAAGCAAGGCTGATCGACGCAGCAGCGCGGACCAAAACGACATCGCGGCCAGCTGATGGCCGCGATGTGTCGGCTTCAATTCGGCTCTTCAACAACGCTGGCACGCAGATCAGCGCGTTGGCTGGCAATGCCAGCTCGGCACGCAAGCAGGTTTTCGTAACTGGCTGCTGAGGCAGCTGCAATGTTGCAGATCATAGGGTCGCAGCGCGCGATCGCTCGGCGATCCGCGCGCCGCCATGTGACTCAGCCCGCCGCAGCGGTGATCACGATTTCCACCTTCCACTCCGGCCGCGCCAGTTTGGCTTCGACAGTGGCACGTGCGGGCGTAAAGCCATGCGGCACCCACTCGTCCCAGGCCTTGTTCATGCCGTCGAAATCGGCGATGTCGGCCAGGAAGATTTCCGCACGCAGGATCTTGGTCTTGTCGCTGGCCGCCTGCGCCAGCAATTTGTCGATTTCGCCCAGCACCTGGCGGGTCTGCCCGGTGATGTCTTCGCTGGTGTCCTCGGCAATCTGGCCGGCCAGATAGCACACGCCGCCATGCACGGCCATTTCGGACATCCGCGGACCTGTATCGAATCGCTGCACCATTTCAGACTTCCTACGGTTGATTGACCCGGGCATTGTCCCGCGAATGCGGCAAACATGCAGCCTGCGCATGTACGTCGCGCGCTAGCCACCGCCCAACCAGCACCATCCAGGACACGATCGCCACGATAGCACTCTTCTGGCTGATACCCGGCGGCGCGCTGGTCACGCTGACGTGGAACAACAACAGCGCAAATGCCACCAAGCCCAGACCGAATGCCGGTACGAAATGCTGGCGCCACCAACGATCACGACGGAAATACCAGGATTGCAGCAATATCGCTGCAATTACGCACAGAAATGCGGTATTGGCCGACAACAGATGCACCATCGTCGCCGCGTCGGGTGCGAGCACCGGCATCCAGCTGTCGCCGATCGCCACCGCGCTCAGGCCTACTGCCGCCATGCAGAACAAGCCCACCACCGTGCGACTGCATGCGACCGGCGCCAGCGCCACGTACAGACCCAGCACCAGCCACGCCATGGCTGCGGCCAGCAGGCAATAGGCGGTGCGCAGCAGCAAGCCGTAAGCGCCGTGCAGGTAGGCACTCAGTTGTGCATCGATCCAGTCCAGATCGCCGCGCAGCCATTGCAGCAACACCACCAGAGCGATGAAGGCCACGCCCGTCCCTGCGGTGATCGCACCGGCGTAACCGCTCCAGCGTGGCGGACATGCCCGCCGGGTTTGCGCAGCAGCGCGGTGATCGCATGCATTCCCCATCAACAGCCTGTCTCCCCTGCAACTGTCATCTGATCCATCCGGCT
This sequence comes from Xanthomonas hortorum pv. cynarae, assembly GCF_002939985.1. Lineage (GTDB taxonomy): Bacteria > Pseudomonadota > Gammaproteobacteria > Xanthomonadales > Xanthomonadaceae > Xanthomonas > Xanthomonas hortorum_D. The sequence goes on from NZ_MDFM01000014.1 coordinate 60,454, forward strand.
CCCCGACGGCACCTACGCGTGGCTTTGCCCTATGATGCGCGCGGCCGCCATGCGCGGACAAATATCGGCATGGCCGAACCTTAGCGTTCACTTCATTTCTGCATTGACGCGATCACGCTGCACGCACTTCAATCGACCGGCCCATGCAGACCCCCCGCGCGCGGCACATTCCGTGCATGCACCTTCTTTCCCTCAAGCAGATCCCGTTGCCCTCATGACGGATACCCCCGTGTCTTCCGAAACGCCCGCCAGCGGTTGGCGTCGCGCCCTGCCGGTGATCATCAGCCTGGCGATCCTGGCGATGGCGCTGCACGCGCTGTCCTCTCAGTTCACTGACCACGGCTATCGGCAGATCCGCCAGGCGTTCCGTGAACTGGGGGTCGGCCAGATCGCGCTCACCCTGCTGCTGGGCTTGAGCAGCTACGCCTGCCTGGTGGGCTTTGACTGGGTGGGGCTCAAGCGCACAGGCAAGCGCTTGCATCCGGCGCGGGTGGGCATCACCGCGTTCATGGCGCACGCGGTCGGGCAGACATTGGGCTTTGCCGCACTGACCGGCGGCGCGGTGCGCTTGCGCGGTTATGGCAGCGTGGGGCTGACCCTGGCCGAGATCGGCCAGGTGGTGCTGATGAGCACGCTGGGCTTCGTCTTCGGCGCCTGGGTGCTGCTTGGCCTGGCCTTGATGCTGGAACCGGAAGCGGCCGCACGCGCCCTGCCGATCGCTGCCGAAGGCATCCGCATCGCCGGCATCGCCTTGCTGGTCGGCTATGTGGCGATGCTGGTATTGGTCGGCAGACAGGGCCGCGAATTCGGCATCCGCAGCCATCGCTTCTGGCTGCCCGATCGCACCACGGTGCTCGGCGTGACCGCGCTGAGCGTGGTCGAACTGGGCCTGGCTGCGGCCGCGTTCTACGTGCTGCTGCCGCCGGATCCGGGCACCGGCTATTTCGGTTTTATCGGCATCTGGTTGGTGGCGGTGGTCGCCGGCCTGATCTCCACCGTGCCGGCTGGCCTGGGCGTGTTCGAGTGGAGCCTGCTCAAGCTGCTGCCGCATGTCACCCCCGCCGCCGTGCTGGCCGCGGCGCTGGCCTACCGGGTCACCTACTACATCGTGCCGTTGCTGATCTCGGTGGCAATGGCGGCAGCTTCCGGCCTGGGTGCGCCAGTGCGCGCCAGTGCGAGCACCGCACGCACGGTGTGGAAGGCGTTTCGCCCGTGGCTGCCGCAGATTCTGGCCTTGGCGGTGTTTGCGGTGGGTGCGGCGCTGATGATCGACGGCACCTTACCCACGCCCCGCGCGCGTCAGGAAGTGGCGCCGCTGCCGCTGATCGAAACCTCGCATCTGCTGGTCAGCCTGGGCGGCATGTTGTTGTTGCTGATCGGCCAGGGTCTGCAGCGCCGCAGCCATGCGGCCTGGGCGCTGGCGCTGGGTGTGTGCGTGCTGTTGCCGCCGCTGTCGCTGTTACGCGGCAGCCATATTTCGGTGTCGCTGTCGGCGGCATTGGCGGCGGTTGCGCTGTGGGCGGCACGCCGCGAGTTCTATCGCCAGGGCGCGCTGCTGGACGAAGCCTGGTCGTGGCGCTGGCTGAGCAATCTGGGCCTGGTGCTGGTGGCCACGTTCTGGCTGCTGTTCTTCGTCTACAGCCATGTCGAATACAGCAACGACCTGTGGTGGCAGTTCGCCACCTCGGCCAATGCGCCGCGTGCGTTGCGCGCCGCGCTGATCCTGTGCGTGGGCGTGATCGTGTTCGGCGTGGCGCGCCTGCTACGTGGCGGGCGCCGCCTGATGCCGGCCGCCGATGCGCACACGCTGCAGACGCTGGCACCGATTCTGGCCATCAGCACTGACACCCAGGCCTGCCTGGCGTTGACCGGCGACAAGGCGTTTTTGCTCGATGAGCAGGGGCGTGGGTTTGTGATGATGCAGCGCTACGGCGGCTCGCTGATCTCGATGGGCGATCCGGTCGGCCCGCCGGAGGTCGCGCGGGCGTTGATCTGGCGCTTCCGCGAAGAAGCCGACCATATGGGTCTGCGCCCGGTGTTCTACCAGGTCGGCGAAAAATACTGGCAGACCTATCTCGACATGGGGCTGACCCTGGTCAAGCTGGGCGAAGAGGCGATCGTGCCGCTGGAAGGCTTCACCCTGGAAGGCCGCGACCGTGCCGATCTGCGCCAGGCCTGGAACCGCGGCAAACGCGGCGGCCTGACCTTCCGCATGCTGCAATCCGAGCAAGTGGAGGCGGTGCTGCCGCAGCTGGCCGAGGTCTCCGAGCAGTGGCTGGAAGAAAAAGCCGGCGAAGAGAAAGGCTTTTCGTTGGGCAGCTTCGATGCGGAATACCTGCGCCGGTTTCCGGTAGCGGTGGCCGAGGCGGAAGGGCAGATCATGGCCTTCGCCAACGTGTGGTGGGCGCCGGCCGGCGGCGAGCTGTCGGTGGATCTGATGCGCCACAGCGCGCAGGCGCCCAAGGGCACCATGGACTTCCTGTTTATCGAGCTGTTCCTGTGGGGCCAGGCCAATGGCTACACGCGCTTCTCGCTGGGCATGGCGCCACTGTCGGGCATGGCCGAGCATCGCCTGGCCGGCCGCTGGAACCGCTTCGCCAGCCTGGTCGCGCGGCACGGCGAACGCTTCTACGGGTTCAGCGGCCTGCGCCGCTTCAAGTCGAAGTTCGCGCCAACCTGGCGCCCGCGCTATCTGGTCGCGCCGGGCGGCATGCATTTGCCGTCGGCGTTACTGGATGTGACCCGCTTGATCTCGGTGGATCCTGGTCGGCAGGAATAAGGCCGCGTGCCTTTGTGCGAAATGCTTCGGTTTACTGAGGGGCGCTTGCGCGCGTGCCGGCATGGGACACGCCGCAAGTACGTCCGTGTAGGCTCTTACGCGGCATCCATGCCGCGTAAGGTCCCACGCCGGCACGCGCGCAAGCACCTTCGGTTGGCGTCGGTAGCTGAAGGAACAGCGTTGCCTGGTTGATTGATCATGCCTTGAAGCGTGGCCTTCGCTGGCGAAGTCATGACAAAGCGATAGACGAATGCAGCATCGAGTATCGACTGCGGAATCCGCAGGCATGACGCCTACATAAAGTCATTCATAAAGTCATTGCTTGCCGATCAGCAGTCGCGAAAAGTGGAAGCGTGGTGCCGCGTCCAGGGGCGGGACCGTGTGGCGGCATGGATGCCGCCACCGAGCCTACATGGACGTACTTGCGGCGTGTCCCGACACTGGATGCGGCACCGCGCGCAAGCCGAACAAGCAGACGAAGTCAGCTGGTTTCGTGGGAATGCTTCGGTTTGCTGCGGGCGCTTGCACGCGTACCGGCATGGGACACGCCGCAAGTACGTCCGTGTAGGCTCTTACGCGGCATCCATGCCGCGTAAGGTCCCATGCCGGCACGCGTGCAAGCACCTTCGGATATTGTCGGTGACTGAAGGAAAAGCTGCGGATGGAAAGATGCCACGCTCGCTTACGGCTTCGACAGCCCGTGCAACTGCTCCATGATCACCTTGGCCAAGGTAGCGTAATCGCCCTTGAAGTGATGATCGCCCGGCAGCGCAACCCGTTTGGCCGCCTGCGCCGGCAGGCTCGGGCAAAGCGCGTCCTCATCGTCCTGGCCGTAGATGCACACCGTAGTGCCGGCCGGCAGGCGCTGCACTTCTGGTGCGATCGGCAGGCCATCGTCGTCCGAACCCAGCCAGTTGCTGACATGGAACTCGTAGTCGGCCAGCTTGCCCACCGACAACAGCGCCGTCATGCGGATGTTTTGCCTGGTCTGCGCCGGTAGCTTGTTGATCGCTGCCGGCAACACGTCCGCGCCTTGCGAAAAGCCGATCAGCACCACCCGCTGACGCTGCCAACGCTGCGCATAGAAGCGCGCGATGCGGTCCAGATCGGTCGCGAAGCCCTGCGGCGTGCGTTCTGTCCAGAAGTAACGCAGCGAATCCAGGCCGACCACCGGAATACCCTGCGCGGCCAGCGCGTCGGCCACTTCTTCGTCCAGACCCGCCCAGCCACCATCACCGGAGACGAAGATCACAAAGGTGTCGTCGTCGCTGTCGCCGTCGGGTTTGGCCGGCACTTCCACCACTGGCAGATCGGCCAGACCGCCCGGCGGCGGCGGCAGGGCCACGCCCTTCTGCTCGCCCAACGAGCGAGCGGCAGCGCGCAGGCCCGGCAGAATATCGCCCTGCGCGGAACGCGTGAACGTGCGCGCCTGCGGCACCTGCTTGAGGAAGGCGTTCTCGGTCGCGGCCGGGCAACGCTTGTCCTGGCTGCCGGCCAGCACCCAGGGAATCTGCAGCGGCACCGGGAGCAGCGCGTTGCTGCCCGGACGCACGCCCGGCTGGCAGATCGCCTGGTCGGAGACCGCCGCCGGGCACAGCCCATCGGTGAGCACGCCGGCCAGCACATGCGGCTTGGCTTGTGCCCCGATCGCATAAGCCAGTGCCGCTCCATCGCCGTCGCCGATCAGCAACGGCAGACGGTAGGTGGGGATGTGATAGAAGGCCTGCAAATAGCGGGAAAAGTTCTCCACATCGCCGACCGAGAACGTGCAGGTGCCGCCGGCCTTGCGCAGCACCGCGTACAGATGTGCGGTGTCCACAATCGCCACCATCGCGCCATCGGCACGCAAGCTTTCTGCCTGGGCCTGGCGCTTGGCGGCATTGCCGGCACCGCTTAGCCAGATCACTACACGCTGCGGCTCGCCCTTGGGCATCAGCACCGGCACCTGTTCGAAACGGCCATGGCTTACCGGTTGCGGTGCCTGTGCGGCGACCGCGCCCGATAGCGCCAACACCGCCGCGCCGCAGAGCGCGCTCCACATCTCAAGTCGTCGCATGTCGCACCATCGAAAAAAAAGTGGTTCAAAGATAATCGTTCCAGGCTGCAGCGCGAAGCGCGACGCTTCGCTTACGGCGCACTCGCTTGCTGACGCGCTTCCCAGGCTGCCAGTGCCTGCCGGTAGCGCGCCAGTTCCTCGGCGTACATATCATGCACGCACAACGGGCAACCGCTTTCGCAGCACTCATTGGGCGCAGGCGGCTCGGGGGGTTGCGGGCGTGGATCGGTGGCGGAAACGGCGCTGTCGTGCATGCGCCATTGTAGCGTGCGCTGTTGCTGTGCCTGGATGAACCGCCAGGATCATCGGCACCGGATCAGCGACCCAGCCGCCGGCGCAGATTGGCCCGCGCAGCCGCATCACAGCGCGCATGGAAGTCATCGCTCAAGAAGATGCGCGGGCGCTTGAGCAGGCCGGCCAGAAAACGCCGGCGGTTGAGCCGGAACAGCACGCTTGGCACATGTCCGCGGTATTCGGCGGCAATGGCACGGTCGTACGCATCGAACACCGCTGCCGGTGCGGCCAGAATCGCCATATCGCAATCCAGGAACAACGCCGCTTCGGCGTCCACATCCTGCGGCTGCAGTTGCCCATGACGTGCGGTCAGCAGAATCAGGTTCTGCACGCGCTCCACATCCACCTGCGCCTGCGGCCACCAGCGCGGAATGCACTGCGCCGCCCAGTTGGCAGATTCCGCCTCGTTGTCGCTGCGTCCGGGCTGATACACCGCATCGTGAAACAACACCGCCAGCCAGACCTCGGCCGGCTGCTGCCAGCCCGGCCAGGCGGCGACCTGCGCGTAATGCTGCAGCAGCGCGCGCACATGGCCGAAGTGATGGTAGGCGCGCGGTGGCGTGGCATAGGCCTGTTCGAGCGCGGCCAGGTGCTCGGCCTGCAATGGCAGTGGTGTGGTGGCGTCCATGCACGCAGGCTACCGCGTGCGCGCCCGCCTGCACATCAGCGCAGCGACCAGCGGCCTTCGATCTGGTAACGCGATTGGCCGAGAAAGCTGCGCACCAGCGCGAACTCGCGCACCGTCCAGGCGAGCGTATCGCAGCGCCGCTGCGGCAACGCCTGATTGCAATACAGCAGCGTCATATGCGGCGTGTACTGCGCATCGCCGGCAATGCCCACGTGCGCCAGTTGCCGACCCAGTGCACCTTGCAATTCATACAAGCCGCGCACCTGTTCTTCGCCGCGCAACACGCACGGCAACTGCGAACGTCGTCCACCGAAGGTGCCAACCCGATCGAACGCCACGTCGAATGCATCCAGCACCACGCGCTCGGCCGCCTGACTGGCGCGGCTCACCAACGACGGCGGCAAACCGCCTGCGTAATCGCCCAGATGATGCAAGGTCACATGCAGGCGCTCGCGCGCAAGCGGCTTGCCATCGACCTGACCGCTACCAAGCAACCCTTCGGCGATGATGGCCGCATGCTCGGCAGTGCGCGCATCGGCCATCACCGCAAAAAACAGACGCTCGGTGGTCTTCTCTTCCCCCAGGCCCAGCGACAACTGCGCCTCGGCCGACGACAGGTACAGGAACTGCTGTTTCATGGGGTGAGTCCACGACCGCGCATGCGGGCCTGCCGGAGGAAGGGCGGCGGATACTAGCAGACCGGGCGGGTGTCCGACACACGCAAAAACATGGCTGGCAACGTGGAACGCGCACGGTTGCGTGGAACAGAACACGTGCGCCGTATCTGCATGTGCGCCTGCATGCGCCACACAAAAAGAAACGGGCAACTTGCGCTACCCGTTTCCGCCTTTATCGGTTTACTCCGCGAGCTGCATCACCTGAATGCGCCGCGGTCACGCACGCAACTTATGCGGCGCTTTTCATCGCGTGCTTGCGGTTACGCATTACGTCGTGACATGCGCGCACTTCCGGCAGCAGGCGCAGTGCGGCGTCGCGTGCAGCAGCCGGAGTATCCTGATCAGCGATGGTTTCATCGAACGCCTTCAACAGACGGTCTTCGGACTCTTCCAGCTCGGCCACGTAGCCATACTTGGTGTCGCCCAGCGTTGCACGGACCTTGCCGTAGAACTGCTGCATGCTGCCGACCATAGTGCCGCTGGTCTTCGGCTCGCCGCCGGCGGCTGCGACAACACTGCTCAGATTGCTGACGATGTCGGACTTGACGCCAGCGATGCGGCGGAACAGCGTCGCAAGTTCCGCATCGTCGACCTTGGCTGCGGCTTCATCGTAGAAGTCCTTGCCGTCGCGGGAAATGGCGATGAGGTCGTTGAGGCTATGCTCGGTCTTGCTCTGAATGCTCATGTGTCGCTCCTTGTTGCGGTGGGCCAGCGCTGCGTCGTCTAGCAGATGCGGTCGCGCCGGCTTTGGGATGAGGCAATCGATGCGTTGATTGCGCTGCAGTGATGGTGTGTACGGCCCCATAGTGGCGTTGCGCGCATAATCCGCGCGTGAGTTATGTGGGCCGCTTCCTCACGCGGTCATGCAGGCAATGAATAGCGATTCATCCATGCCAACGCGAAGTCAAAACTCACTTGGGTTGCCGACTTGCCCACATGTTGTCGACCAAATTGGGATACGGCCGCCCTGCTTCTTCCGCACGTTGTCTGGCCGCGGCTTTCTGCGCATCGCTTAGTGGCGTGGAAGCAGATTTACGCTTGGGATTGGGGCGCTTCCACGGCGGTGGAGTGAACTCGGTCATGGCACTGTTCGGTCCGCTTGTATTCGAGCCTGCAGTCTCGGTGCGATGCCGTGAGTTGGCTGTGGATACGCGATGCGTCTGTGCTGCATCGCGTTACCGATTGCCGTTGAAGCCCCAGAAAAACGCGCTACCGAACGCGGCAATGCGGATCAGCTCGCCACCAACACACGTTGCCGACGCTCCTGCCACACCGCCAGCGCGTACACCAGCAACCCGCCCAGCGCGGTTGCTGCGCCCACATATCCGGTGGACGTCCAGCCCCAGCCTGCGGTGATCGCCATGCCCCCCAGCCACGGGCCCAAAGCATTGGCGGTATTGAACGCCGCATGGTTGGACGCCGCCGCCAGGGTCTGCGCTTCGGCTGCCACATCCATCAAACGGGTCTGCAATGCCGGTGCCAATGCGCCCATGGTGCCCACGGCCACGATGGAGACGAACACCCACAGGCCCGATTGCGCGGCCAACGGAAACGTCAGCATCACCACCACCGACCACACCAACAGCACCGGCACCGCGCGGAACTGCATGCGATCGAACAACCAGCCGCCCAGGATGCTGCCGAGCACGCCGCCAACACCGAACGCCACCATGGCCAAGGGAATCCGCGCCGGCTCCACGCCGGTGACCGCAGTCAAGGTCGGTGCCAGATAACTGAAGACGCAGAACATGCCGGAAAAACCCACCGCACCGATCGCCAATGCCAGCCACACCTGCGGCTGATTGAACGCACGCAACTCTCGCAGCGGCTGCTGCCGTGGCTCGTCCGGCGCAGGCGGCAAACGTGACGCCACTGCGGCAACCGTGCACAGCGCAAGCACCGACACCGCCGCGTACGCCCACCGCCAGCTCACGATCTGGCCCAGCCAGGTCGCCAGCGGATTGCCTATCAGCAAGGCAATGCTCAGGCCCATCAACACGCGGCCCACCGCAGTGGCGCGCTGATTGGGCGGGCTGATCGATGCGGCCACCAACGAGGCCACGCCGAAGTACGCACCATGCGGCAAACCGGCGATAAAGCGGCACAGCAACATCGTGTGATAGCTCGGCGCCAACGCACTGGCCAGATTGCCCAACGCGTAAAACACCATCAACAGCAGCAACAAGGTGCGCCGTGGCCAGCGCGCGCCAAGAATCGCCAGCAACGGCGCACCGACCACCACACCTAACGCATAGGCACTGATGATGTGACCGACCTGCGGCTCGCTGATCTGCAGCCCCTGCGCGATCTGCGTCATCAACCCCATGGTCGAGAATTCGCTGATGCCGATCGCAAAGCCGCCCATCGCCAATGCAAACAGGATCAGCACGTAATCGCGCCGCGAGACGGGCGGCGGTGAGAGATCAGTATCGGACATGCCCGACTCCAGAATGACGGGGCGGCTTATTATTGTGCAATGCAGCATCGAGCGAAAGGATGCCGCCTGCAGCGATTCAGCGCCAAGCCCCAACACGTCACAGTTCAGCGCCTTCCACTGCAATGAAAGACGCTGTGTCCTATCGGCATCGCTCGAATCCGCTTGGGTCCGCCACCATCGCTAGGGGGCACTCGCGATCGGCGCGGTGTCGCGCCTGGCGCGTGATCAACTTCAACTGGTTGCTGATGTCCAAATCCACTGAATCTCCGTTGTTCTCCCCGGTGCGCCTGGGCGCGCTGGATCTTGCCAACCGCGTGATCATGGCGCCGCTGACGCGCAACCGCGCCGTCGCCGGTCAGGTGCCCTCGCCGCTCGCCGCCGAGTATTACGGCCAGCGTGCCAGCGCCGGATTGATCGTGGCCGAAGGCACCCAGATCAGCCCGCTCGGCCAGGGCTATCTCGACACACCCGGCATCCACAGCAAAGAACAAGTCGAAGGCTGGCGGGCGGTCACCGATGAAGTGCATCGCCGCGGCGGCAAGATCGTGCTGCAGCTGTGGCACGTGGGCCGCGTGTCGCATACCAGCGTGCTGCCGCCGGGCGAATCGCCGGTTGCGCCCAGTGCCATCCGTGCCGAAGGCAAGACCTTCACCAAGAACGGCTTTGAAGATGTGTCCGAGCCGCGCGCACTGGCGCTGGACGAAATCCCCGCCCTGATCGAGGACTACCGCATCGCCGCGCGCAACGCCATCGATGCGGGCTTTGACGGCGTGGAAGTGCATGCAGCCAACGGCTACCTGCTCGACCAGTTCCTGCGTGACGGTTCCAACAAGCGCACCGACGCGTACGGCGGCGATATCGAAAACCGCACCCGTCTGCTGGCCGAAGTGGTGCAGGCCATTGCCGACGAGATTGGCGCCGAGCGCACCGGTGTGCGCCTGTCGCCGGTCACACCGGTGTACGGCATGCACGACTCCGATCCGCAGCCGTTGTTCGAGCGTGCGGTCGAGCGCCTCAACCTGATCGGCGGGCTGGCCTTCGTGCACGTGATCGAAGGCGCAACCGGCGGTCCGCGCGACAACGTGGCCTTCGACTACGCCACACTGCGCGCAAAGTTCGACGGTGCCTGGATCGCCAACAACAGCTACGACAAGGCGCTGTCCGAAAAGGCCATCGGCAGCGGCTATGCCGATGCGATCGCCTATGGCCGCCCCTACATCGCCAACCCGGATCTGGTGCGTCGCCTGCGCGAAAACGCCCCGCTGGCCGACTTCAACCAGGCCACCATGTACGGCGGCGGTGCCGAAGGCTATATCGACTACCCCGCATTGCCGAACTAGGCCCGGCTGGCACACCGGCTGCGCTCAGCATCAAGCGAGCGCAGTCGATGCTTCAGATCAGCCTGTACATGCGCGCACTGCGGTTCTGAGCAGATCGCCTGCCGACTGTTTCAGGTGAGCACAACACGCACCTCTCCCCCGATTGCCATCGCGATTGGGCGACCATCTTGCGTCTGCAAGTCAATCGTTGACCCAGCGCGCAAGGCCGAACGCTTATGCGTTGGTTGCGCAACAGGCTCGTTGGATAGCCAACCGCAGACACATCGCGCCCGTCGCAACGCCGGCACCTTCGCATCGCGCGCCGACACCAGTAGCAACCACATGACGCGCACACCCTGCCCCGCTAGGATCGTGCCGACACTGCTTTCTGGAATGCCGATGCGGCCCCTGCTCACTTCCGTTCTTTTGTGCACGCTGCTGATCTGCGGGCACGCGCTTGCCGTGCCGTTCTGGGGCGCGCGCCAATCCAGCCCCGCCGAAACCGCGCCTGCACAGCTCAAACCGGGCGAATGGATCTGGGGCGGCGTCAGCAAGGGCTGGGGGCCGATGGCGGTGATCGTCAGCCTCACCGAGCAACGCGCCTATGCGTATCGCAACGGCATCCTGATCGGTGTCTCCACCATCAGTTCCGGCAAGCCCGGGCACGAAACGCCTACCGGTGTGTTCACCATCCTGCAGAAGGACAAGGACCACCGCTCCAACATCTACAACGCCGCGCCGATGCCGTATCAGCAACGACTGACCTGGGATGGCGTGGCCTTGCATGCCGGCGGCTTGCCGGGTTACCCGGAATCGCATGGCTGCGTGCATCTGCCATCGGAATTCGCGCGGCTGCTGTTCGACAACTCCAACATGGGCATGGTGGTGGTGGTCGCGCAGGCTGGCATGGATGCCGACGCAGTGGTGCATCCACGCGCGCTCAGCCCGATCGACCCGACCACCGGCGCGCAGCGCGCATTGCTGCCGCTGCCCAATGGCCAGGCATTTGCATGGCAACCGGAACTGGCGCCCACCGGCCCGATCTCGATGCTGGTCAGCAGCAGCGACCAGCAGCTGGTGGTGTATCGCAATGGCGTGGAAATCGGACGTGCGCAAGTCGCCCTGCACGCGCAACCGGGCGCCGCACCGCTGGGCACGCAGGCCTTTATCGTCGGCCAGGGATTTTTGCCCGGCGAGGTGCCCGGCCTGCCCGGTCAACGCATGCCCAACTGGATGCGCATCGGCATCCCCGGCAGCAGCGCTGCGGCAGGACAGGCGCTGGACGCCGACACCATCGCGCGGCTGCAGGTTCCGCCGGCATTTCTGGCTGGATTGCTGCCGCTGCTGACGCCTGGCGTGGTGTTGGTGGCCACCGATCAACGCATTCTTCCCGAGACCACCGGCGGCAAGTTGCAGGTGCTGAATTCGGATCCGCCCGAAGCGCCTTGAGTGCAAGCTGCGCAGCGATCGCAGCAGCAAGGTGCGCGTGAGGTTGCGCGCGCACATGTCGCTGATCAGCATCGGCAATGCGCTCATGTGCGCTGGCGATGCCCAGCGCAGGCCGCCCTTCCGGTTTTGTTGAACGCTAGACGCGTCGCACGTTGCGATTGTCAGCGCAGCCTGCCTGGCAGATGATGCAGCCATACCTCATTGCCAAGGATGTGCGTGATGCGTGTACTTACTGCGGTTCTGCTCGGCAGCACGTTTTTCAGTTGCGCGTTATCCACTGCAGCGGCAGAGCCGGTGCGCCCGGCCGCACCAAACGCCGAGTGTCTGGATGCACGCCAGCTGGCCGAACTGCATCAAGTCGATGCACGCACGCTGGCCGTGGCCGAACACGGCGGACGATTGTTCCGCCTCACCTTGACTCAGGACTGCCCGCAACTTGCCGCGCAAGCGGATGCGAGCCTGCTGGCGGCGCATGGTTGGGTCTGCAATGGTGCGCAAGCGTACGTGAGCACCGCTCAGCAGCGATGCGCGATCAGCCAGGTCGCCACGTTCAGTGCGCGCGAGTACGCCAGCGCAGCCAGGCAACGCGACCATAACGGCATACCCACCCTGGAAGGCATCAGCGTGCGCGAGTCGCGTCGGCGCAATTTCGCCGGCTCATCCAGCTATTGCTTCAATCCCAGCATGCTGCGCTCCTGGTCGGAAGATGGCCAAGGGTTGGTGGTGGAAGTCTCGCCACGTCATCCCGGCACGCACCGCCATTACCGTGTGGAACTGATGGACAGCTGCCGCGAACTCAGCGGCGCGCCGCCGATCCGCTTCGTGTCCGGCATGGGCTTGAATGCCATCTGCGGCAATCCCGGCGACAAGGTCGACGTGCTCGACGAGATGGCGCTTGCCGGCGCGGCTGCCGGATCCGGCCAGCAGGGCGACCTGAGCGCCACGCGCGGTGGCCTGGCTGCGCGGATGCGCCAGAGCTGCACGGTTGCAGCGGTGTATCCGCGCGATTGAGAGTGCCGCTTGGTAGGAGCGCGCTTGCGCGCGATGAGGCGTTATCGACAACGCCTCATCGCGCGCAAGCGCGCTCCTACACACGCCGTACGCGGCGTTGCCATCGCCGCAATCGCCTCACGCCTTGCGCAGAAAACAGGTCTTCAACACCAGGCCCTTGATCCTTTCCGAATTGCCTTCGATGTGCTCGGCATCGTCCTCGACCAGGCGGATATTGCGGATCAGCGTGCCCTGCTTGAGCGGAATCGAAGAGCCCTTGACCTTCAGATCCTTGATCACGCTCACCGTGTCGCCGGCCTGCAGCACATTGCCGTTGCTGTCGCGTACCACCGTCGCGGTCGCGACGGCGTCGCCCGCACTCCATTCGAAGCCGCAGTCTGCGCAGATCGACAAGGCGCCGTCGACATAGGTGTTGTCCAGGCCACATTGCGGACAGGCGGGAACGGTGGACATGCGATTCCTAAGCTCAAAACGGGCGTGGATTGTAGCGCCCCGGCCGCGCGATCACGTCTCCGGCACGGCGGTGGCGCGATAGTGCGGCGCTTGTCGAATGCCTTGCAGGTCGCGCGTGTCCAATCAATCGGTCTCCAATCCGCCCAACGGCGCGCCCGAATCTGCACAGCATCGGGCTGCCGGGCCTGGGTCCACCGGACCTGGCGCGGCAAAGGCCAATGCCGCAAAGAAGACCGGCTCGCACCTGGTCGTCTACGTGGCCCTGGCCGGCAATCTGGCCATCGCCATCGCCAAGTTCATCGCCGCCGGCATTTCCGGCAGCTCGGCGATGCTCAGCGAAGGCGTGCATTCGCTGGTAGACACCATCAACGAAGTGCTGCTGCTGTACGGCCTGCGGCGCGCAACGCAGGCGCCGACGCCTACCCATCCGTACGGCTACGGACGCGAGCTGTATTTCTGGAGCTTCATCGTCGCGTTACTGGTGTTTGCGATGGGCGCAGGTGTGTCGCTCTACGAAGGCATCGTGCATCTGCGCAATCCGGAGCCGGCCAAGAGCCATCTGATCGCCTACATCGTGCTCGGCGTGTCGATCGTGTTCGAAGGCATTTCCTGGGTGGTGGCCTTGCGCGAGTTCCGCGCGAAGAAGGGCCGCATGGGCTATTTCCAGGCGTTTCGGCAAAGCAAGGATCCCAGCACGTTCACCGTGCTGCTCGAAGACAGCGCCGCATTGATCGGGTTGTTCATGGCCGTGCTGGGGTTGGCCGGCGCGCAACTGCTGGACATGCCCGAACTTGATGGCATCGCCTCGATCGGCATCGCCGGCGTACTGGCGGTCACCGCGTTCCTGCTGGCGCGCGAAACCAAGGGCTTGCTGATCGGCGAGCCCGCACATGCGCACGTCACCGAATCGCTGCTGCGCATTGCCGCCAGCGACCCGGACGTGCGCGCCGCCAACGGCGTATTGACCATGCAGATGGGCCCGAATCAAGTGGTGGCTGCGTTGAGCGCCGAGTTCGAAGACAGCCGCACCACGCCGCAGATCGAAGCCTGCGTCGGGCGCATCGAGGCCGCCGCCAAACGCCAGCACCCCGAGCTCACCGCACTGTTCATCAAGCCGCAAACGCCTGAAACCTGGCATGCACGGCGTACCGAGATCGAACGCGACGCACAACCCGACTAGTGCGCAGCACGTGCGTTGGGGTGCACGTTGAAACATGCGTAACACCTGCTGAAGTGCGATGCAAAACATCCGCCGCGTCGCAGTTCCAGTGCAGCCAGACAGTCGACGCATGACCTTCGGCTGCAGGCATGACCCAATCTGACACCACCACGACCAAGCTGATCCTCGCCCTAACCGCCGGATCGGCTGCGGTTGCATGATCGAAGGCGATTGCCTACGGTGGGCGTGCAGCATCTCTTCGCATCGTGAATCAGCCGATGCATTCCACTCGATCACCGTCATGGAGGTTTCCAATGGAAATCAGCCAGGGTCGCGTTGCGACCATTCACTACACTCTTTCCGACGACACCGGCCAGGTGCTGGACCGTTCCACGCCGGACACGCCGCTGAGCTATCTGCACGGCGCCGGCAATATCGTGCCGGGCCTGGAGCAGGCGCTGGATGGCAAGCGCCTGGGCGAAACGCTCACCGCCGATGTGGCGCCCGAGCAAGGCTATGGCCCGCGCCATGCGCAATTGATCCAGCAGGTGCCGCGCGATGCCTTTCCCACCGATATCGAAGTGGTGCCGGGCGTGCAGTTCGAGGCCCGCACCCAGCAAGGACCGGTGCTGGTGACGGTCACCGACGTCGGCCCGGAGCATGTCACCGTCGACGGCAATCACCCGCTGGCTGGGAAGTCCCTGCATTTCGCGGTCGAAGTCATCGAAGTGCGCGAAGCCACCACCGAAGAACTGAACGAAGGTCACGTCGCCAACCTTGCGGCATGAGTCATCGCGCCGTGCGCCTGCGGGTGCACGGCGCTTCGGCTGCTGCGACCTGCGCGCGGACCCTTGCCCACGACGCAAACGGCAGAAGTAGTAAAGTGCGCGGCCCGCTCATAGGCCCGCCTGCATGAAACTCGGCATCGACTTCGGTACCAGCAATTCCGCCGCTGCGGCGATCGTCGATGGCCAGGTGGTGCCGGTGCGGTTCGGGCAGGACCTGCAGTTCCGCACCACGGTGTATTTCCCCGAGACCATGCGCGACCCGGACGATTTCAGCCTCACCCCGGCGCTGGAATACGAGGTGGAACGGCTGATCGATTCGGGCCGCCGCGACGCGCTTGCCGCCGGCCGCGCGCCCGCCAACGACAGCCTGCGCCGCGATGCGATCCGCATCGTGCGCCGCCAATGGATGGAAGAACAGGTACGCGAGCCGCGCAGCTCTGCCGCCCTGCTGCAGAACGCGGTCTATGGCGACGAGGCGCTGGATGCGTATTTCCTCGAAGGCGAAGGCAGCCTGGTGCAGAGCCCCAAGTCGATGCTCGGCTACAACCTGCATCCGCGTGCGCGCCAGACCATCACCGGCATCGCCACGCATGTGCTGGAACACATTCGGCTCACCGCCTCGCGCCAGTTCGACATCAACATCCGCAGCGCCACGTTGGGTCGCCCGGTGCAGTTCCGCAGCTCGATCGGCGAGGCCGGCAATGCACAGGCACTGGAGATCCTGCAAACCGCCGCAATCGCTGCGGGCTTCGACACGGTGGATTTCCTCGAAGAACCTGCAGCGGCCGCCATGCACTACCACGTCAGCCACGACACCCGGCACGACACCGTGGTGGTGGACATCGGCGGCGGTACCACCGACATCGCGCATGCCAGCGTCGGCGGCAGCGACGCGCCGCAGGTGCACCGCGCCTGGGGCATCGCACGCGGCGGTACCGATATCGATCTTGCGCTGAGCCTGGCCGCCTACATGCCGCTGTTCGGCCGCGGTATCACCCGCGTGCCTACGCACCACTACGTGGAAGCGGCGATGGTGCAGGACATGACGCGCCAGCGCGAATTCCGCTTGCACAAGTACCAGGACGTGCCCGCCCCGTTCGACAAGCGTCTGCAGGCGCTGCAGGACACCGGCAACACCGCGCGCCTGTATCGCGGCGTGGAAGCCTGCAAGATCGCGCTCAGCGAGCGCGACCAGCACCAGGCGGCGCTGGACTTCATCGAGCGCGGGCTGGGCGTGGACGTGCAGGCCAGCGCACTGGTGGCGTCCGCTTCCAACTATCTGGGCGAACTGGAAGGCCTGCTCGCGCAGGTGCGTGCCGACCTGGCCGCGCCGCCGGCCACGCTGTTCCTCACCGGCGGCATGTCGCGCGCAGGCTATATCCGTGACACGGTCGCGGCCGCCTTTCCGGAATCGCGCCTGGTGCAAGGCGATCCGTCCTTTGGTGTGGTCCAGGGCCTGGCCTGGGCTGCCGCGCGGTGAGCGGCAGCTAGATGGTCGGTTAGCTGTGCACAGCACGCGTTAACGCAATCCGGCGCGACTTCCCATATAATGCACGGTTGCTGCCGGACGCCCCGCCGTCTTGTCTGCAAGGCACGCTCGCCGTGCCGCCGCGATTGCGCACCGAACGCGATCGCACCTCTCGACATCGCTTCTGCGCGCGCCACCCTAGCCGCACGCGATGTCCTTGCACTTCCCCGCTACAGGAGGCCACATGGCACGTCCCGCGACCAAGCAGAAATCCCAGCCCAGCATCGCTCGCAGCGAAGGCAAGTCGCAGCCGCTCAGTCGTGAGCGCATCGCTGCCGACATCGCCGCGTTCCGCAAGACCGGCGGCAGGATTGAAGTGCTCACCACCAACTTCGGCCCAGCTCGCAACGATGGCGACAAGATCGCCTAAGCGTTGCACCGAAGTGTTTGCTCAACGTGCCACCGCAAGGTGGCACGCTTGTTTCAGGCGTCAGGTTACGGGTATCAGTTGTTGTAATCGATGCGCACCGAGCCCGAGTGCGATTCCAGTTTGACGTCACCATTGCCCGCACCCAGCCTGGTTTTCAGGCTCTTGCCCGGGCCGTACTCCGGCCGCTGCACCTGCCCGGCCACCGAGCGGATGTCGCCACTGAACACCTCCACCTGCAGCGCTGCCGAGACATTGCGCGGCACGCCCAGGGTGATCGAGCCGCTGACACTCTCCGCCGCGATGCTGCCGCCAGGCGCCAGCCCGGTCACCGTCAGCGCCGTTCCCCCGGACACACTCTCCGCGCGCAGCTGCGACACCTGCCCCGCGCCAACCCGGATCTGGCCGGAGACGGACTCGACCGAGATCACCCCACTGGCGCCCGATGGCGCATCGATCTGCCCGCTCACCGTGCCCAGCGTCAGCCGCCCGCTGGCCACCGAGCTACGCAGCGAGCCACTGACGGTTTCCAGTTGCGCCTCCTTGGCGCGCCCACCGGCGACCACATCGCCGCTGACCGACTTGAGCTGCAACCGCGCCAGATCGACCTGATCGACATCGACCGAGGCACTCACCGCCTCCACGTCCAGCAACGCCGCACGCGGGACCCGCAACTCCAGTTGAGCGCCCTTGCTGTTGCGGCCGTTGCGCGGGTAGATCACCTCCAGCTGCAGCAAGTCCGGGCTTGCGTCGACATCCAGCCGCTGCCCCTCGCCCAAGCTGCCGGTCAGCGCCACCTCGTCCCGGTCCCAGCCGCGCACGCGAATCTGCCCGGCAATGTTTTCCACCTCCACGCGCCCACCGCGCGCCAGCGGATGGGTCTGCTTGAGCGCGGTCTGCGCCGCTGCCGGCGCGGCGCATACCGCAGCCAGCAGTAACAGGGAAAGATGGATGTAACGCATTGGGCATGCTCCTCAGCTAGGGAAGGACGCCTCGCCCTGTGCGGCGAGACGGGTCAATTGCAGCCGCTTCGCATAGGTGCGCTGCAGCTGCGACAACAAAAACGCCGAGCGCGGGCTCTGCGCGATCGCCGCGTGGATGGCCTGCACGCTCTGATCGAGCTCATCCAACGCAGGACGCAGATCGGCCGGCACCTGCTGCACGGGGAACGCAGCAATCGCCTGCTGGTACTGCCCGGCCATCGCCTGCGCCTGCGCCACCAGCGCGGGCTGCACGGGCACGGGCGTGCGTGCCTGCCGATCGAGCCCGGGCACGATAACCACCAACGCCAGCGCAGCGGCGAGCGCCACACCCAGTGCAGGCCACGCCCATGCGCGATGACGGCGCGGCGGCAATGCGACCACGCTGGAGTGCGCCGTCAATGCGGGCGCAATGCGCTCCCACATCTGCGCCGGTGGCTGGCGGTGTTGCGGCAATGCCCGCAAACGCGCGCACAACGCAGCGTCGTCGGTCTCGCGTGGATCGTGTGAATCATGGTGATCGTGGTTCATACGGTTTCTCCCAGCCGCGCACGCAGCAAGCCGCGCGCGCGATGTAGTTGCGCATTGGAACTGCCGACCGCCATGTGCAGTTGGTCGGCAATCTCCTGATGTTTCCAGCCCTCGATGTCGTGCAGTACCAGCACCGCGCGTGCACGCGGCGGCAATGTTTCCAGCGCGCGCTCCAGATCCATCCGGGTCGATTGGCAATGCGCTGCGCCAGGAATCGCCGCGAGAATCTCGCCGTCGGCATCGTCCACCATGTGATCGCTCGCAGCCGAGCGCGCACGCAACTCCATCAAGGCGGTGTTGACCGCCAGGCGATGCAGCCAGGTGCCCAGCGCACTCTGAAAACGGAATTGCGGCAAGGCCTTCCATGCCGCGATGAAGGTTTCCTGCAGCACATCGTCGGCGCGCGCCGCGTTGCCACCGCACAAGCGCCAGACCACCGCATACAACCGCGGCGAATGACGGCGATAGATGGTCTCGTAGGCAGCGCGATTTCCGCGCGCAGCAGCACGCGCCAAGCCGGCGTCGTCGCGGTCGGCGGGGCTGTCGCACGCTGAGGCATCGATGGGCATGGCGGTGTCGAGCATATCCAGTTCGATGCAGCAGACAGCGCAAAGGTTTAAACCCGGCAAACTCTTTTTCTTCGAACGCGGCGTAAACCTTTTCGCCTGCCGGCGCATCCAATCCTTTCGATAGCGCACTCCTGCGTCGCATTGCCCGCCTGGGCACGGTCATCGGCCGCTCCAAGCGCAGGCATTTTGATCGTAAGCCCACATGCCGCATGTTCTTGGATTGCTCCTGAGCCTGTGCTCCACCCACTGCCCGGCCCCGCTGCCGATGGATGCGCTGCAGCTCACGCTGATCCCGGCGCGCCTGGAGCTGTGCCTGCTGCGTTTACCGCTCAAGCAGGTGTCTTGCGTCGCGATGAGCACACCATGGGAATGGACACTGGTGCGTCACCTGGAACAGCGCTGGCAGCGCTTGGTCGCGCTCTCCGCATCCGGTGCGCGTGTCACGCGCTAGCCACCTGCAACTGCATGCTGTCTTCCCCGAGCGCCCCGTTACAATGGGCATCCGCCCAACCTGCATGATGTAATGTCCACGCCCGATGCGTTGCCCACCATGATCCGTAGCCTGCTGCCGCACTGGAATCCGCAGTGGCTGGCTGTCGCAGTGCCAACGGTGCAGATCGTGTTGATCGTCGCCGTTGCCGCGCTGGTACGGCTGCTGCTGCGGCAACTGCTGCGGCGCTTGTGCACGCGCTACAGCCTGCCGGCAGAAATGATGATCGGTATCCGGCGTGTGGGCAGCTTCGTCATCTCGGTCACCGCCGTGCTGACGGTGCTGAACGTGCTTGGCGTCTCCAGCGGCACCTTGTGGACCGCGTTCACCGGGTTCGCGGCGGTCGGTGCGGTGGCGTTTTTCGCGGCATGGAGCGTGCTGTCCAATATCTTCTGCACGTTCCTGATCATCACCACGCGCCCGTTCCGCCTGCACGACCATATCGAATTGCTCGAAGGCGGCGACAAGCCGGGCCTGAAAGGCCGCGTGATCGACATCAACGTGATTTACACGACACTGGAAGAAACCGGCGATCACGCCGGCAGCGTGCTGCAGGTCCCCAACAGCCTGTTCTTCCAGCGCACCACGCGGCGCTGGCGCGAGACCAGCCACTTCAACGCCAACTAAGACACCCACTAGCTCTCAACGCAGTTGACTGTCCTTGCTGCCGCGACGGTTGTAGCCGCCCTGCGCCGCCTGATCTAGATCGTGCGCTTCCTGGCAATTCACGCACAGGTGCACGCCCGGCACTGCCTTGCGGCGCGCTTCGGGAATCGCTGCATCGCACTCTTCGCAATGCGTCAGGCTCGGGCCCTGATGCAGCTGGCTCCGCGCGCGCTTGATCGCATCCTCGACGGTTGCATCGATCTGGTCCTGCACCGCCCCATCACCCGCCCATCCGGTCGCCATGATCGCCTCGGCTTGTTGGCTCAGGAGTGGAATATGGGCATGCCCGCAGGCACATCCAAGCCGGACGTGCACAGTGCGCTCAAATCGGGTGTTCTAGCATCGGGGTATTCGCACTCTTCGAGGAATCTGCAATGGAACAACCTGTCCACCCGTTCTCCGAATTATTCGCCCAGTTGGGTCTGCCATCGGACGAAGTCAGCATTCGCGACTTTATCGATGAGCACTCTCCATTGCCGGGCGATGTGCGTCTGGAAGAGGCGCCCTTCTGGACCCCGGCACAGGCCCAGTTGCTGCGTGAAGAACGCCTCGACGATGCCGACTGGATCGTGACCATCGATCAACTCAACATCGCCCTGCACACCACAGCCGAAGACACCGGCGTCTGATCTACACAAGAGCGCAGCGAAGGCATTGCGGTAGAACTCGCCTGTAGTCTTTTACTTGTGCCGGCCGAATACTTGCCCCGGCCGATTCGATTGATCAGATTGCAGTAACAAAAAAGAGCGGCCAGTGGCCGCTCTTTTGCATTCCGGGTAACGCGGCTGGCGTGCGAAGCGCGCGCCGACGCCAGGCACTCGGACGTCAGGTCACCTTCTTGGCGATCGTCACACCCAGCACGAACAGCACGATGGCGATGATGATGCCGGCCCAGAACAGGAACTTGGCAATGCCCATCGCAGCGCCCGCCATACCGCCAAACCCGAGCGCACCGGCGATCAGTCCGATGATGGCGAAAATAATGGCCCACTTGATCATGTTGTTGTCTCCTCATTCGGCACGGTGCCGTGTTTTTAGTCGTGTGCCTGCGGCAATACACCGCAAAACATGCGCTGCACGCTACGCATCCAGGTGTGCCGCATTCGTGAATACGCCTGACACACACCGCCACATTCGCGCGCGCAGATTCGCCACTGGCACCTGCATCGGTGATCATGTGCACTTCGCAGCACTCGATCGGCATGGACACTCTCCGCTATCTCACCGGTTACCCGCCCGCCGTCCTGGATCAGGTGCGCGAGTTGATCGCGCAGGACAAACTCGCAGCGGTGCTGGCGCGGCGCTACCCGGACCGCCATGAGATCCGCACCGACCGCCATCTGTACGAGTACGTCAAAGCGATGAAGGAGCGCTACATGCGCTCATCGCCCACCTTGCACAAGGCGATGTACGACAACCATCTGCAGGTGGTGAAGCATGCGCTGGGCACGCACACCTCCATCTCGCGCGTGCACGGCAGCCGGCTCAAGGCCAGCCGCGAAATCCGCATCGCCTCGCTGTTCCGCGACGCTCCAGAGCCATTTCTGCAGATGATCGTGGCCCACGAGCTGGCGCATCTGAAGGAGGCCGATCACAACAAGGCCTTCTACCAGCTGTGCAACCACATGACGCGCGACTACCACCAACTGGAGTTCGATCTGCGCCTGTATCTGACCCAGCTGGCGCTGTCGGCGAACCGCTGATCGCGCATCGCGCGGGCAAGGCTTAGGATGCCGCGATGGAACAGACGCATGCACTCGCCGCCCTGACGCAGGCTGCCAACGGGCAACAGCCCGCCGCAATGAATGCCTTGGCGCAGGCGCTGGTGCGCGCCGGGCAGACCGAGCAGGCCTTGGTCTGGTACACACGGGGCGCGGCCGCCGGCGATCCCACGGCACTGATCGAAGCCGGGCGCATGCTGGCCTACGGTGTCGGTTGCGATGTGGACATTGCCCAGGCGCGGGCGCACTGGCAGCAGGCCGAGCGCCAGGACTCCGCAGCGGCGCGTTATCTGCTGGCAACGCTGGCGGTCACTGACACTCCATTGGCGCTGGCGCCGCAGGCATACGCGCAACTGCACGCCGCAGCCTCGGCCGACTACCCACTCGCACTCCGCGCACTGGCCATCCAGCACGGCCGCATCGATGACCCGCAACAACAACGCCGCTGCGTTGCCCTGCTGGAGCGCGCCGCCGCAGGCGGCGATGCGCTGGCGGCCGCACTGCTGGCAGAGCGCCTGCTGCGTGGCGAAGGCGTCCCGCCGCAGCCTGAGGCCGCGGCGCAGCTGTTGCGGCAATTGCAACCCTTGGGCATCGCCGTACTGCCCGATGTGCGGATCTCGCCACCCGATCCCGGTCGCGACCCCGTTGGCAACGAGGACCACATCAGTTTCGCGCCCCAAAGAAACGCGACGACGCGGCGCCACGACGCGCCCATGATCGAGGAAGTCTCCGCTGTGCTGTCTGCCGACGAATGCCGCTTGCTGATGCTGCTGGCACGGCCGCATCTGCGTGCTTCGCAGGTGGTGGACCCCAACGATGCGAGCACGCACCGAACGCCGATCCGCACCAGCCGCGGCGCCACGCTGGATCCGATCCTCGAAGACTTCGCCGCGCGTGCAGCGCAGGCGCGCGTGGCGGCCTGCGCGCAGCTGCCGTTGACCCACGCCGAAGCGCTGTCGGTGCTGTGCTACGCGCCGGGCGAGCACTACCGCGCCCATCGCGACTACCTGCCGCCCGGCACGATCGCCGCAGACCGCCCTGGCGCCGGCAATCGCCTGCGCACCGCATGCGTCTATCTCAACGATGTCGACGCAGGCGGCGAAACCGAGTTCCCTGTTGCTGGCATCCGGGTACAACCGCGTGCCGGGTCGGTGGTGTGCTTCGACAACCTGCAGGCCGATGGCTGCCCCGATCCCGATTCGTTGCACGCCGGCCTGCCGGTCACCACGGGCAGCAAATGGCTGGGAACCTTGTGGTTTCGGCAGCAGCGCTATCGGCATTGGTGAACAGATTCATACACAAGCCCCTGCCGACGTGGTTTAAAATGTTGCAGCGCGACGTGATCGGACAGGGTCTGCAGACGTCGCGTTTTTTGTTTCCCATTGCACGGGTCCAGACCCGGCCTCAGGGAAGGCACATCACGCAGCCCCGCGGAGCCTTCGATGCTTTTCGAAACCCTCGATACCACCGGCCACGAGCAGGTGATTTTCTGTCACAACCGCGACGCCGGCCTCAAAGCGATCATCGCCTTGCACAGCACCCGCCTCGGGCCGGCACTGGGCGGCGTGCGCATGCGCCCGTACCCCACTAGCGAAGCGGCACTCGACGACGCGCTGCGGCTCAGCCGCACCATGACCTACAAGAACGCGCTGGCCGGGCTGAATGTCGGCGGCGGCAAGGCGGTGATCATCGGCGACCCCAAGACCGACAAGAGCGAGGCGCTGTTTCGCGCGTTCGGCCGTTTTGTCGACACCCTGGGCGGGCGCTACATCACCTCCGAGGACGTGGGCACCGACGTCAACGACATGGAAAAGATCTACCTGGAGAGCGAGTACGTCACCGGCGTGCATCAGGTGCATCGCGGCTCCGGCGACCCGGCGCCGTTCACCGCCTACGGCGCGCTGCAGGCGCTGATGGCCTCGCTCAATCGCAGGCTCGGCCATGAAGAAGTCGGCAAGTCCAGCATCGCGATCCAGGGCCTGGGCCATATCGGCATGGAGCTGGTCAAGCTGCTCAAGGAACGCGGCGCCAAGCTCTATGTAACCGATCTGAACCCGGCGCTGATGGACCGCGCAGTGGCCGAATATGGCGCCGAAGCCGTGCGTGTGGACGAGATCTACGAAGTGCCGGCCGATGTGTTCGCGCCGTGCGCGCTGGAAGGCGCGATCAACGAACAGACCCTGCCAAGGCTCAAGGCCAAGATCATCTGCGGCACTGCCAACAACCAGCTCGCCAGCGCCGCCATCGGGCAAGAGTTGCACAAGCGCGGCATCTTGTACGCACCCGATTACGTGGTCAATGCCGGTGGCGTGATGAATGTGTCGCTGGAGATCGACGGCTACAACCGCGAGCGCGCGATGCGGCTGATCCGCAGCATCTATCACAATCTGGAAAAGGTGTTCGATCTGTCCACGCAGCTGGGCGTACCGCCGCAGCAGGCGGCCGATCAGATTGCCGAAACGCGCATCGAGGCCATCAGCAAGCTCAAACTGCCGCTGGGCCGCACCGCACCGCGTTTTTTGCACAAGCTGCGCGGCGAGTGATCCGCATGCCCAGGCAGCAGTGCCTGGGCATGCAAGACGCCGATCAGAAATCGGCGCTGTAACGCAGGCTCAGCGCGCGATCGTCGCCGCGCTCGCCCACCCGCTGGTCGTAACCGAAACGCAGCTGGCTCCGATTGCCGAACGGCGCCGAGGCCGCGATGCCGAACAGGCCACCCGAGCGCGCCGGCTGCATGCCACGCAACGGCGCCCACGCATCCACACCGATGAAGCTGGCATCCAGCATCAAGCCGTCGCTGCTCAATGCCTGCTGCCACTCGGCATAACCGCCCAACTGGATGCCGCGCCAGCGATATGCCGAACGCACACCGGCCAGCACCTGGGTGCGTGAGGAGGTGCTGGCATCGGCACGCAACCCGAAACCGTCGCCACCGCTTTCGCGGAAGCCCTCGCTACGCAGCCGCACATAATCCAGACCCATGTACGGCGTCAGCGATGCGCGTGCACCGCCCCAGCGGTAGCCGGTTTCCAGGTTGCCGCTGAGGTAACTGCCGCTGTAGTCGCTGAAGGCGCTGCTGCGGTCTTCGCCGAACTGCAGGCTGCGCTCGATCTGCCGATCGACATTGCCAAAACCCAGTTGGCCCAGCGTGTAAGCCGAGCCCAGCGTGGTGCCCCAGTACAGCTGACCTTGCACCTGACGATCGCGCCCACGTGCACCATCCAGATCGCCCAGGCTGTTGGAGCGCGTTTCGCCGAAAGCAAAACCCGCGACCGCGCCGGAGGCCAGGCGCAGATCATTGCCCATCATCCAGCCGGAGGTAGCGAATCCGGACGTGGTCACCCCACCCTCGCCCGGCCCGCCGAGCGCGCGTTGCCAGACGCCGAGCATGCGGGGCTGCTGCGACAAGCCATCGAAATGCGTGGCCAACGCACGCCGGCCCAGATCGATGGTGTCGAAGGTCATCGCTGCCGAGGCCGCATGCGCACGACCGGACAGACTGCGCAACGAATCGGCTGCTGCCTTGGCGGTGGACGATTGCTGCAACGCCGCTGCGGCGCGAATGAAGCCGTTACTGATCGCGCCGCTGCCTTGCAGTTGTTGCGCATCCACCTGCTGGAACGCCTGCTCGACACGCACCGCCGAATCCATCGACGCAGTGCCGATGACGCCCAGCGTTGCCGCCACTGCAGTGACATCCATGCGCCGCAACGTCAGATACGCGCTATTGCTGTCGTAGCTCAGATTGGCATCGAGGAAGGTCACTGCCGGCCCGTTGCTGAGCGAATCGAACCGGCCCTGCAGCCCGTTGGTGGCTTGCAGCAAGGTGTAGGTGTTGTTGTCGATCACGTAATCGCGCCGGCCGAGCACTTGCAGATCACCCGCAATCGTCGCGGTGCCCGCAACGTTCAAACGATCGCCGACGTTCAAGGCCAGACGGCCGTCACCCGCCTGGGTGTAATTGCCGGTGACAGACAGCGCCGCACTGTTGACCTGCA
The DNA here is from genome assembly GCF_002939985.1 of Xanthomonas hortorum pv. cynarae. GTDB lineage: Bacteria > Pseudomonadota > Gammaproteobacteria > Xanthomonadales > Xanthomonadaceae > Xanthomonas > Xanthomonas hortorum_D. The sequence goes on from NZ_MDFM01000014.1 coordinate 86,354, forward strand.
GCGTGCCGGCATTGTTCACCGTTCCACCGATCCTGCCGGCACCGACCAGCCTGGCGCCATTGGCGATGCCCACGCGCACACTCTGCAGACTGGCCGTCTGCAAGGTGCCACCGAGCACCTGGGTGTCGCCGGCAAAGGTGTTGGCATCGCTACTCAATACCAAGGTACCGGTCCCACGCTTGGTCAGCCCACCGGTGCCGCTGATGTCGTTGGCCCAGGTCGAACGCAAGGTATTGACGGTGACATCCACCGTCCCCCAATCGAAACGTGCCGGTCCCAGCACCGCCTTGCCGACATTGAGCAAGCCGTAGCCGAACGTCGGATCGACGCCCGCTGCGCCCAGATCGGTGGCAGTTCCCAGCAACGTCTGGCGCACCAGATCATTGTTGAAATACGGAAACGCCTCCCACACCAGTGCGGCTGCACCGGACACCAGCGGCGCGGCAAACGAGGTGCCGCTGCCATAGAAATAACGGATGTTGCTGGCGGTGGCATTGGGGTCGAGAAACATCGAGGTGCCCGGCGCCACCAGGCAATAACGCATCGCAACGCCGCAGGCATTGGAGTACGAGGCCAGCTGCGTGGGATTGGCGGTATCCAGCGCGGCGACCACCAACCAGCCGCGTTCCAGATCGGCGGCCGGCAGCGTCCCGTTCGGGCCCGGCTGGCTGGGCAGCGCCGCCGTATCGGAGGGCTGCGCCCGCGATTCGTTGCCCGACGCAAACACCACCAGCCCATCGTTGCCGATGATGAAAGGCCGGTATTCCTGCGCAATCTGATTGGTCACCGCCGGGTCGTTCCAATACAGCCCGCCCCACGAATTATTCATGATGCGCACGCCTGCGCTGATCAGGTCGGCATGCACGCCGGCCAGTCCAAGCGGGCCATCGACCTCGTTGCCTTCGCCGCTACCGTCATCGTCCGGCGCTTCATCGCTGATGATGCGCGCAGACACCAGGCCTGCGCCGCTGGCGATGCCGCCCGGCCACTGCCCCACGGCACGCCCGGCCGCCAGTTGCGCCACCACGGTGCCGTGGCCAACCACATCGCCCGCAGCGACATTGTTGGTGCGCGGATCGACATAGATGAAGCTGTCGCTGACCCGCCCCTGCAAGGCCGGATGATTGGTATTGATGCCGGTATCGATCACGCCGATGCGATACCCCGCACCGGTGAACCCCAACGCCTGCGCGGCGCGCGCATTGGTCAGCGTCAGATGCGCGTCGAATGCGGGTTCCGGTGTCGTCGGCGGTGCCACCACCGGCGGTGGCGGAGGCGGCGGTGAGGTTGGCGGCGGTGGTGGCGGTGGCGAGGTGGGTGGCGGTGCAGTCGGTGTGGTCGGACGAATGCCGCCGCCACCTCCACCGCCGCCACACGCGGTCAACGCCACAGCCAACGCCGAGGCCAGGACAGTCCTGGCGACGTCTATCTTCTTCATCTGAGTTGTTCTCCCCGAACCCATTCAATGGATAGGGCCCGATCCGGACCCGAACGACGTCTTTATAACGCATCGTCACGCCACTGTCGCAGCAAACTGCGTAGCGCATGTCGCGGCTGGCGCGAACGGAGCATGAGGCAGATAATCGTTTCACTTTAAACGGTATCTCCTTTATGTCCGACATCGTCATCGTTGCTGCCAAACGCACTGCCATCGGCTCGTTCCTTGGCCAATTCAATGGCCTGCCGGCGCCCAAGCTCGCCGCCGCCGCGATCGAGGGTGCGCTGGCGCAATCAGGGATCGCACCAGCCGACATTTCAGAAGTCATCGTCGGCTGCGTGCTGCCGGCCAACCTCGGCCAGGCGCCTGCACGTCAGGCCGCGATTGCGGCAGGCATTCCCACCTCCACCGGCGCCACCACCATCAATAAGGTGTGCGGCTCGGGCATGAAGGCGATCATGTTCGGACACGATCTGATCAAGGCCGGCTCGGCCAGCATCGTGGTCGCCGGCGGCATGGAGTCGATGAGCAACGCGCCGCATCTGCTGCCCAACTCGCGCACCGGCAACCGCTACGGCAACTTCCAGGCAGTCGACCACATGGCCTGGGATGGTCTGACCAATCCATACGACGGCCAGGCGATGGGCGTGTTCGGCGAAGCCACGGCGGAGAAGTTCGATTTCAGTCGCGCCGATCAGGATGCCTTCGCGATCGCCTCGGTCGAGCGTGCGCAGGCTGCGCAGCGTAGCGGCGCGTTCGTCGATGAAATCGTTCCGGTCACGGTGGCAACACGCAAGGGCGAGGTCGTCGTGGACAGCGACGAGCAGCCCGGCAAATCCGATGTGGCCAAGATTCCGACCCTGAAGCCGGCCTTCAAGAAGGACGGCACCGTCACCGCCGCCAGTTCGTCGAGCATCTCCGACGGCGCGGCAATCACCATCCTGATGCACGCAGACGATGCGCAACGTCGTGGCATCACGCCGTTGGCGCGCATCGTCGGGCATGTCACCCACTCGCAGGAACCTGAGTGGTTCACCACCGCGCCGGTGGCCGCGATCCAGACCCTGGTCGGCAAGATCGGCTGGCATCTGGACGAGGTGGATCTGTTCGAAATCAACGAAGCGTTCGCGGTGGTACCGATGGTGCCGATCAAGGAACTGGGCATCGCGCACGACAAGGTCAACGTGCATGGCGGCGCCTGCGCACTCGGTCATCCGATCGGCGCATCCGGTGCGCGCCTGGTGGTGACATTGGTGAACGCGTTGCGCACGCGCGGCGGCAAGCGCGGAATCGCGACGCTGTGCATTGGCGGCGGCGAAGCGACTGCCATCGCTATCGAATTGATTTAATTGTTTTTAACGGCGATTTTGCAAAACTGAATGCGCGCACGCTTGACACTAGTCTTGTGGCCGTCATCATGTCGCTGGCGCGCAATAGCGCGTTGCCTAATCTAACGACGAGGATTGAAACAATGACCATTAACAAGCTGCTGATCGCAATGGCTCTGGGCCTGGCCCTGACCGCTTGCTCGAAGCCGGAACAGGCTCAGGACGCTGCTGCTTCGGCTAACGAAGCCGCTGCCGACGCTCAGACCGCTGCTGACCAGGCTGCTGCCTCGGGCTCGCAGTCGGCTGACGCCGCTCAGGCTGCTGCCAACACCGCTGCTGCTTCGGCTGACACCGCTGCTGACGCTGCCCAGGCTGCTTCCGGCGCCGCGACCGACGCTGCTGCTGATCAGGCTGCCGACGCTGCCAAGACGGCTGAAAACACCGCCGAAGCTGCTAAGGACACCGCCGAAGAAGCCAAGAAGTAATCACTTCTTAGCTCCAAGCGAGTTCGGAAAAAGCCGCTGGTTTCCAGCGGCTTTTTCTTTGCCTGAAATTTCTCCCGGAATCCGCCCCTGATCCGCCTGCACTGGATGCATCACGCGTCGCCCTTAGACAAATGACTCGCCATCGCGTAGCGGCATGCCCGCCCGCGGCTGAATGGCCAGTGCGGCATTGACGCGCACTGCATTGGCTCCTGCATAAGCTCCGCCTTCCAACACCGGAACAGGAACAGGACCCACCCATGAAGACGATCCGCATGCTGTCGTTGAGCGCCATTGCCGCCCTCTCGCTTGCCGCCTGCCAAGGCCCTGATGCAGAGCAGGCGCGCCGCGATGCCGCATCCGCCGCCAAGCACGCTGCTGCTGCCACCGAGCAGGCCGCCGATCGCGCTGCCGTGCAGGCCAAGGCTGCCACTGCCGACGCACGCGTTGCCGCTCGCGAACTGGCGGCCGATGCCAGCCGCGCAACCGCCAACGCCGCCGACGCCACCGCCGACAAGACCCGCGAGATGGCCAACAAGGCCGAGCAGAGTGCCGACAAGCACGACGCAGAGCATCCGGAACACTAAGAGCGACTGTCACAACGACTGCGCTCACCGCTAGGCGGGCACGGTCGGTGCTCGGAAAGCGCCATGTATCACGTACACGTCGGCTCTTCTGCGCCGTTCGTACCACCAAGGGCCGCTCGCCGCGCTTGTCAGCCACTCTGAAACACCGCGTGACCCCGTTGGCACTTTGCGCACGCGCCGGCTTTATCGAGCCGGCGCGTGCGTTTGTCGGCGGCAGAAAGCGCATGTTGTCGAGCACGGCAGGCTAGCATCAGCGCATGCCCTCTTCTTTTACCTCGCGCCGCAGCAATCAGCTTGCACTGGCTTTTTCTGCGCTGATTTTTATCGCCATCGGCATCGGCATCTTCGTCGGTGCGCGCCGCTCGCTGGCCGATGCCGCGTGGGTGGCACACACGCATGAAGTGATCGGCCGGATCGACGAGATCCAGGCGCGCATGCTGGATGCCGAATCGGCGCAGCGCGGCTTTTTGCTCACCGGTAACGATGGATATTTGCTCGACTATCAGACCAGCGTCGGACGCCTGCCGATTCTGCTCGGCAACCTGCGAAGGCTGATTACCGACAACACCACCCAGGAACAGCATCTGGACCGCTTGCAGCAGTTGGTGGAGACGCGCCTGCAACAGATCCAGCATACGCTCGACCTCTATACGCAAAGCGGTCTGGAGCCGGCGCGCGCAAGCATCCGGCAAAGCGCCTTCCGCACCACCAGTGCGATCCGCGAGCAGTCGCTGAGCATGGTGCAGCGCGAACAGGAGCTACTGGTGGAGCGCGCCGAAAGCAGCCGGCAAAGTGCGACCTTGCTGCTGGTGCTGGCGCTGGCCGGCATTCCATTCGGGCTGGTCGTCGTCGGCACCGTCTACGGGTTGTTGATGCGCGAACTGAGCAATCGCGCGCAGGCCGAGCGGCTGGCAGCGCAGGCCAATCGCGAGCTGGGCGAGAGTGTCGGCGCGTTGCAACGCAGTACCGCCGATCTCAATCTGCTCAGCCGTTATACCGGCCTGCTGCAGAGTTGCATCAGCGCCGAAGAGGCGCTGGTGGTGACCAGCCGCACCCTGGCCGGCCTGCTGCCCGGCGTGGCCGGAAGCGTGTATCTGCTGCGCGCGTCGCAGGATCGCGCCGAAGCGATCAGCCACTGGGGCGAGCCGCTGCTGCAAAGCGCGCCGCATCTGCTGCCGGAAGAGTGCTGGGCGCTGCGCCGGGGCCAGCCGCACATCATCGAAGACCTGCACCGGGATGCGCTGTGTGCGCATATCGCCGTGCCCGATACCACCGCACCGATCACTACCGCTTGCCTGCCGATGTCGGCGCAAGGCACCCAGCTCGGCTTTCTGTTTCTGTCCTCGCCCGGCCCTGGCCCGATGCCGCGCCTGGAAATCGCCGAGGCCGCGGCCGAGCAGTTGTCGTTGGCGCTTAGCAATCTGCGTCTGCGCGAATCGCTGCGGCGGCAATCCATTCGCGATGCGCTGACCGGGCTGTACAACCGCCGCTATCTGGAAGAATCGCTCAGCCACGAGCTGGCGCGCTGCGCACGCCGCGACCTGCCGTTGTCGGTGCTGATGCTGGATGTGGACCACTTCAAACAGTTCAACGACAGCCAGGGCCATGCCGGCGGCGATCTGCTGCTGGCAGCGGTGGGCGAGCTGCTGCTGACCCGCCTGCGCGCCGAAGATGTGGCCTGCCGCTACGGCGGCGAAGAATTCACCGTGATCCTGCCCGAGACCGATGGCGCCGAAGCCATGCGCGTGGCCGAGCAGATCCGTGGCTTTATCGCCGCATTGGCGGTCACCGATGGTCAGCGCTCGTTGCCGCGCGTGACCGCGTCGATCGGCGTGGCCAGCTTCCCGATCGATGGCGAATTGGGATCGAGCCTGATCCAGAAAGCGGATGCGGCGCTGTATATCGCCAAACACCGCGGACGTAACCGGGTCGAGCAGCACGGCGCCGCCACGGCCCCACTGGATTGAGCACGCACGCCGTCGACGTTGGATTGCGCAATTCGTCACACAAAAGATCCATCGACGCAGCGATAGTCGGCCTTGACCCCCAAGCGAGGCAATCCGATGTCGATGTGGCGCGATCAAGGTCCCAACAAGAAAGACGGCGTTCCGGCCGCCCCCGAAGTTCCTCCCGCCGCCGATGGCCGGTTGTTCACTGCCGAGGCCAGCCCCGCTCCACCGGTGCCTGCCGCCGCCCCGCCCGGTGTTGCGCCGGTGACGCCGGCATCCAGCACTGCGGCCCCGCAGCGCCAAAGTGATGCAAAAGAATCGCTGATCGCCGCCGACATCAGCATCGAAGGCAAGATCGAAGGCGCCGGTCACGTGCGTCTGGCCGGCCGCTTCAAGGGCGACGTCAACGTCAAGGGCGATCTCACCATCGAACGCGGCGCCAAGCTCAACGGCGGCGTGCGCGCCAACAAGGTGATCATCGCCGGCGAACTGGAGGGCAATATCGAATCGGCCGCGCAAGTGGAATTGCAGACCTCCGGCGTGCTGGTTGGCGACGTCAAAGCCGGTAGCCTCACCGTTGCTTCGGGCGCCCGCATGCGCGGCCAGGCCGATTTCGGCTGGGGCGAAGACACCGGCAAACCGGTTGGTACGAGCAAGGCAATCGTGAGCGGAGACAGCGACGCCACATGAGTGCACCTCGCCCGGGCACGCCCGGTGCCACGCGCAGCTGTCCGCACTGCAAGGCGACGATTCTGGAAAGCGCCAGCGTCTGCCCTGCGTGCAAGCATCACCTGCGCTTCGACTCGGCAGCTGTGCAACATGCGCAGCCCGCCCCGATCGTGCCGCTCAAGGTCGACGGCACCATCCGTCATCCTGCCGATGGCGATCCATGGGAATACACCGTGGTGGTGTCGGTGCGTAACGGCAAGGGCGAAGAGATTCGCCGCCAGGTCGTGGATGTCGGCGCAATGCAGGGCGGCGAAGAGCGTGGATTTACGCTGGCCGTGGAAGCGACCGCGGTGCGCTCACCTGGCCGGCGTACGCGGCATTAGGGTGTAAGACGGCAAGCGCCAGATGGAAGACATGCGGGAGATCGGGCGTGCGGGAGATGAGGATCGGCGCGGGATCAACGCGGATAACGCCGACCACTCCTCGCTTTTGATGTTCGCTTGTCAGGCTTTATTTGCGTTCTCGATGCAGCAAAAGGCAACGTCCTAGCGTCCCAGCGACGTTGAATGCGCACGTCTCGCCACGCGAAACGCTCGACCGCGTCGCGCTAGACGCTTTCGCGTAAGCACGCACGCGTCCACCCGAACCTCGCCGTGCAAGCACGTGTCGGGCCGCTACGCCGATGCATGCCATTCCCATTCTCAGGATCTGCACACCGGCTTGGCCAGAGTTGCCGCATGCGCAACGGCAACGACAAACCTGGCGATCTGGTGGTGCTTGGCCCCGAGGGTCTGTATTGCCCGCAGGGCGACTTCCATATCGATCCCTGGCGGCCGGTGCCGCGTGCGGTGATCACCCACGGGCATGGCGACCACGCGCGCAGCGGCATGGGCGAATACCACTGCACGCACGAGAGCCTGCCGATCCTGCAGTGGCGCCTCGGCGAGCAGGCCTATCACACGCATGCCGATGGTGAAGCGTTTCGCCTGGGACGCGCGCAGGTGTCGCTGCATCCGGCCGGCCACGTGCTCGGCTCGGCGCAGGTGCGCATCGAAGTGGATGGCGAGGTCTGGGTCGCCTCGGGTGACTACAAACGCCAGCACGACCCCACCTGCAAGCCGTTCGAAGTGGTGCCGTGCGACACCTTCATCACCGAAGCGACCTTCGGGCTGCCGGTGTATCGCTGGCCGGATACTTCAGACGTCGCAGCCGATATCGTCGCCTGGCGCCACGAATGCGCCGAGCGCGGCGAAGCGGCCATTCTGTATTGCTATGCATTGGGCAAGGCGCAACGGGTGTTGGCGGAACTGCGCGCCTGGGACACGCAACCGGCGTTGTTGCATGGCGCGATCGCGGTGGGCGTGGAGGTGTATCGCCAGGCCGGCATCGCGATGCTGGACACCCAACCGGTCAGCGAACACGCGCGCGGCGCAGACTATGCCGGGCAATTGGTGTTGGCGCCGCCCTCGGCGGCCGGCAGCGCCTGGATCCGTCGCTTCCGGCATGCACAACAGGGCTTTGCATCGGGCTGGATGCGCATTCGCGGCAATCGCCGTCGGCGCAATTACGACCGCGGTTTTGTGGTGTCCGATCATGCCGATTGGCCGGACCTGTTGCGCACCATCGAAGAGACCGGCGCGCGGCGCGTGATCGCCACCCACGGCAACACCGATGCCTTGATCCAGCATCTGCTGGAACGCGGCGTCGCAGCCGAAGCCTTCCGCACCGATTTCGGAGCCGAAGAATGAACCCGCTGCCCGCACGTCGGTATGTTCGCGCACGTCCCCGCATTCGCCTGAGCGGTGCGCTTGCGTTTCGTCGGCACGCCTTGGCGTTTCGCATTCATCGCGCTACGCCTGCCGCCATTGTCGGACCACCGCAGCCGCAGCGTCGCGTACGCAGCTTGAGTGCGTTTACGCAACGCGCAATGAAACTACGTGCCGCAGGCAAGTGCGCAACGACGCAGGCACTGCCGTGAAGCGTTTTGCTGCGTTGTACCGCACCCTGGATCGCAGTACCGGCACGCTCGACAAGCGTGCCGCGTTGGTGCGTTATTTTGGCAGCGCACCGCCGCTTGATGCGGCGTGGGCGCTGTATTTACTGGCCGGCGGCAAGGTGGCCAGCACACGCATGCGCATCGCCAGCAGCGGCGAGTTGCGCGAATGGATCACCGAGACCGCCGGTATTGCCGATTGGTTGGTTGCAGATAGCTACGACCACGTCGGCGATCTGGCTGAAACGCTGGCATTGCTGTTGGATGACCCGGCCACCGAAGCGGCCGATTTACCGCTTGCAGAATGGATCGAACAGCGGCTTCTGCCGATCGCCAATCAAGACGTCGATGTACGCAAGGCCTGCATCGTGCAGGCGTGGCGCAGCCTGGCCTTCGACGAGCGTTTGGTGTTCAACAAGCTGCTGACCGGCGCGCTGCGCGTCGGCGTGTCGCAGCGACTGGTGCAACAGGCCTTGGCCGAGATGTCCGGGATAGAGATCGCACGCATTGCGCAGCGCATGCTCGGCAGCTGGCGGCCGCATCCGACCTATCTGGCCAACCTGCTGACCGCCGAAGAATTGCCCGGCGATCGGCAGCAGCCCTACCCGTTCTTTCTCGCCTCGCCACTGGAAGCCGAGGTCGAAACGCTGGGCACGGTCGATGCCTGGTTGCTGGAATGGAAGTGGGACGGCATTCGGCTGCAGCTGATTCGACGCGCTGGCGAAGCGGCGTTGTGGTCGCGCGGCGAAGAACGTCTGGATGGTCGTTTTCCGGAAATCGAACAGGCTGCGATGCAGTTGCCAGAGGGCACCGTCATTGATGGCGAGCTGTTGGCCTGGCAACCGGAGCAGCCATTACCGATGCCATTCACTGCCTTGCAGACGCGCATCCAGCGGCTCAAGCCCGGGCCAAAGACGTTGGCGGCAGCGCCAGCGCGCGTGGTTGCCTACGACTTGCTTGAACTGGGTGGCGAAGATCTGCGCGAGCGTCCATTGCAGGAGCGTCGTGTGCTGCTGGAAGGCGTGCTCACGACGCTCGCCGATGCGCGCATCGTCGCTTCGCCGCTGGTGCAGGTCGGCGATTGGCAAACCGCCGCGCAAGTGCGCCTGGATGCACGCGAGCGCGGCGTGGAAGGGCTGATGCTCAAGCGCGCCAACTCGATCTACCAGTCCGGTCGCCGACGCGGCGACTGGTGGAAATGGAAGATCGACCCGCTCACCATCGATGCGGTGCTGCTGTATGCGCAAGCCGGTCATGGCCGGCGCAGCACGCTGTACACCGACTACACCTTCGGGCTGTGGCACGAGGGCCAGCTGGTGCCGATCGCCAAGGCCTACTCCGGTCTGGACGACAAGGAAATTCTGCAACTGGATCGCTGGATCCGCGCCAATACCACCGAGCGCTTCGGCCCGGTGCGTGCGGTCACCGCGCATCATGTGTTCGAGCTGGGGTTCGAAGCGGTCAATCGCAGCGCGCGGCACAAGTCCGGCATTGCGGTGCGTTTTCCGCGGATTTTGCGCTGGCGCCAGGACAAGCCGATGGCCGAGGCCGATCACCTGAGCAGCTTGCAGGCGCTGGCACGGTGAGCGACGCGCAGCAGACACGCGGCACGCCGTTGCAGCAATGGCGTGCCTGGTTCGCGCAGCGCGGCTGGGCGCCGTTACCGTTTCAACGCGATGTGTGGAAGCGCTATCTCGATGGCGAATCCGGCTTGCTGCATACGCCAACCGGCAGCGGCAAGACGCTGGCGGCCTTCGGCGGGCCGCTGCTGGAAGCGTTGGCTGCACGCGGGCGCCGCACGCCGATCAAATCTGTCACGACGACTGCGCGTCGTCAGCAGCAACGCACACTGCAAGTATTGTGGATCACCCCGTTGCGCGCACTCGCCGCAGATACCGCACGCGCTCTACGCGAGCCGGTGGAGGCGTTGGGGCTGGATTGGCAGGTGGGCTTGCGTACCGGCGATGCCAGCGCGCGCGACAAGCGGCTGGCGCGCAGCGGCAAGCTCGATGTACTGGTCACCACGCCCGAATCGTTGGCGTTGTTGCTGTCGTACCCGGACACCGCGCCGCAGTTGTCGGCGCTGCGCTGCGTGATCGTCGACGAGTGGCATGAGCTGCTCGGCAACAAACGCGGCGTGTTGCTGCAACTGTGCTTGGCGCGCTTGCGCGGCTGGGCGCCGGCACTACGCATCTGGGGCTTGTCGGCGACGCTGGGCAACCTGGCGCAGGCACGCGACGTGCTGTTGCCGCATCGCCCGGAGGCTGCGCTGGTCTCGGGCGTCAAACCGCGCGCGATGACGTTGGAGACGTTGTTGCCGGAGAGCGGCGAACGCTTTCCCTGGGCCGGGCATCTGGGCCTGGCGCAGCTGGCGCGCGTGCTGCAGAAGATCATGCAGCAACGTACCAGCCTGGTGTTTACCAACACGCGCGCGCAGGCGGAGTTATGGCATCAGGCATTGAACGCGGTATGGCCGGACGATCCGGCCACGCTCGCGTTGCATCACGGCTCGTTGGACCCCTCGCTGCGCGCAGCGGCCGAACTTGGCTTGCGCGACGGCAGCCTGCGCTGCGTGGTGGCAACCTCCAGCCTGGATCTGGGCGTGGATTTTCCGGCGGTGGATCAGGTACTGCAGGTCGGCAGCCCGAAAGGCATTGCCCGCTTGCTGCAGCGTGCGGGCCGCGCGCGTCACCGCCCGGGCGAATCCGGACACGTGGTGTGCGTGCCCTCGCATGCGCTGGAACTGGTGGAATACGCCGCGGCACGCCGCGCGATCATGCACGGACACATCGAGGCGCGCCCACCGCCACGCCTGTCGCTGGATGTATTGGCGCAGCACTGCGTCACGCTCGCACTCGGCGGCGGTTTCCACGCCGATGCAGTGTTTGAAGAAGTGCGCGGCACCGATGCATTTGCGGCGCTGGATAAAGCCACCTGGCAAGCGGTGCTCGACTTCATCGTACAAGGCGGCAGCGCGCTGGCGCACTACCCGGATTTTCACAAGGTCATTCGCGACGAAGATGGCGTGTATCGCGTCATCGATCGGCGCGTCGCGCTGCGGCACCGCTTGTCCATCGGCACGATCACCAGCGATGGCAGCGTACGCGTGCAGTTTTTGCGCGGCGGCCGCCTGGGTGCGGTGGAAGAACAATTCGTCGGCCGTCTGCGCCGTGGCGATCGTTTTCAATTCGCCGGCCGTTTGCTGGAGCTGGTGCGGCTGGAAGACATGACCGCTTATGTGCGCGTGGCCAAGGGCGGCAGTGGCGTGGTGCCGAAATGGATGGGCGGGCGCATGCCGTTGTCGTCGGCCTTGGGACGCGAGGTCGAGGCGGTGTTTGCCGATCCCGGCGATGCGCCGGAAATGCAGGCGCTTGCGCCGTTGCTGCGCCTGCAGTCATCGCTGTCCTCGCTTCCCGGCCCGGACCATCTGCTGGTGGAAAGCATCAAGGCGCGCGATGGACGGCACGTATTCGTGTATCCGTTCGCCGGGCGTCAGGTCAATGAAGGGCTGGCTGCATTGCTTGCCGCACGCTGGGGTCGGCGTCAGCGCAACACCTTCAGTTTTGCCGCCAACGATTATGGCTTTGTGCTGTCGCCCGCGCAGGATGTGGAACTCGATGCGAGCGTGCTGCAGAGCTTGCTGTCGCCGGCCGGGTTGCTCGACGATCTGCGCGACAGCCTCAATCTGGGCGAGTTGGCACGCCGGCAATTCCGCGAGATCGCACGCGTTGCCGGGTTGCTGTCGCCAGCGCTGCCTGGCCGTGCACCACGCAGCCTGCGTCAGCTGCAGGCCTCCAGCGGCTTGCTCTACGACGTGTTGCAGCGCTTCGATCCCGAGCATCTGCTGCTTGCTCAAGCTGAGCGCGAAGTGTTCGAAGGCCAGCTCGAACTGGCGCGGCTTGCGCATGCACTGGAAGATTGCGCACGCCGCGAACTACGCCTGTGCAAACCGCGCAGTCTGACTCCCCTGTCGTTTCCGTTATGGGCAGAACGTGTGCGCGGCCAACTGAGTACCGAAGACTGGAAGGCCCGCGTGCTGCGCGCTGCCGAACAACTGGAGCGTAAACATGGGCGATAGCGTGCAACTGCAGCTAGCCGGCGAAACAGTGGAACTACTCGGCGAACGTGCGCTGTACCGGCCGGCACAACGCGCCTTGTTGATCGCCGACCTGCACCTGGGCAAGGCCGATGTGTTCCGCCGTGCGGGCATCGGGATGCCGGCCGGCGGCACCGCGCACGATCTGGATCGGCTGGATGCGTTGCTGCAACAACGCGACGTGGGTGCGCTATGGATCCTCGGCGATCTGCTGCACGGGCCTGCCCCGCGCGCGGCCTGGCATCGCCGCTGGAGCGCATGGCGCGAGCGTCACTGCGCGTTGCGCGTGATCGCCATCCGCGGCAACCACGACCGCGCCCTGGCCGGTGCGGATCTGCATATCGAAGCGGCCGGCGAGCAGGTCGAAGACGGCCCGTTCGTGCTGCGCCACGATCCCTTGCCGCATCCTACCGGGCACGTGCTGTGCGGGCATCTGCATCCGCTGGCCGCGCTGCCTGGCATGTCGCGTCGCTGGCCGGCATTCTGGCTGCGCGAGCGCGTCACCATCCTGCCGGCGTTCTCGCATTTCACCGCCGGCATCGTGCCAACGCTGATCGAAGGCGAGCGCCTGGTCGCCTGTGTGGAAGGCGATGCGGTGGCGTTGCCGGTGCGCTAGCGACACAGCAGTGCGACTGCGATCACGCCATCACGCCATCACGCCATTACGCATCAGATAGATCACGCGTGTGGCCCGCAACAACCCATACGCGCTACATCACGGCTTTAACGCCATCGGCCTCAGCACGTGTTTGCAGCTGCGGCGACAGCTGCGGCTGCGGCACTGGTTGCGACAACGCCTCCACAAACTCCGGTGCCAACGCCAGCTTGCCGAACCAACCCTGCTGGGTACCGCTGAGCACACGCAGCATATGTCCGCGCCCGCCAGGCACGCGGCCCATCGGGCGCAGCAGCAGGTCGCGTCCGTGTGCCCATAGGTCGCGCTCGGACTGGAACAGCGGCGTCAACCAACGGCTCCAGCGGTGGTAGATCGCCACATGCGCCTGGCGCTGACGCTGATAGTGCTGCAAGGCCGCATCCAGATCGACGCCGACCCGCAAGGCATCGCGCATCGCCAACGCGTCCAGCAGCGCCATGTTGACGCCCTGCCCCAGCTGCGGACTCATCGCATGAGCGGCATCGCCGGCCAGCACGAAACGGCCGCGATGCCAGCGCGTCACCACCGCGTCGCGGTAACTGGCACGCGCCAGTGCGCCATGCACTTGCACGGTTTCCAGGCGGGCGTGTGCATCCGGCCACATCTGCGCCACTTCATCGCGCCATGCCGTGATGCCGCGCTGTTCCCACGCGGCAAAATCGCTGCACGGCAGGCTCCAGAAAAAACTCAGCCGCGGCGTGTCGTCGCCGGGCCGAGTGCCCACCGGCAGCAGGCCGATCATCTTGCGTGCGCCGATATAACGCTGTCGCAGCTCATCGACGAACGGCCAATCCTCGCGTGGCAACAGGCACCACAGCGCCCCCACGGATAGACCCGATCCAGCCGCGTGCCCTGCGCCTGCGCGCGTAGCGTGGAGGCCGAGCCATCGGCGGCGATGATCAGATCGTACGGACCATGCCAGTGCCCGCGCTGGTCCTGCACGCGCACGCCGTCGTGATCGATCGCGGTGATCTGCGTATCCACATGCAGCTGCGCCTGCTCCGGCCATGCATCGCGCAACAGCGCGAACAAGGCGCCGCGCTGCATGCCCAAGCCCATCAGCCGCGTATCCAGATCGCGATACTGCATGTCCATCACCGCGCGCCCGCACGGCGTCTCGCCATACAGCCGCCGCACCGGCGCGCCATGCGCAAGCGCCTGCGGCAGCAATCCCATCTTCCACAACACCTGCAGGCCGCTGGGCTGCAACAGAAATCCTGCGCCCACCGGCCCGGGCGCGACGGCGCGCTCGAACACGTCCAGTCGATGCCCATCGGCACCCAGCAGCACGGCCAGTGCCTGCCCCGCCGTGCCATAGCCCACTACCGCAATCCGTAATGCTCGTTGCATCGTCCCTGCTCTGTTTCGCTAGCACCGATCCCGCATGGACCGATGCAAAAAAAACCCCGCCGTGGCGGGGTTCTTCAACCGCACAATCGAGTCACGTCACTCGACCGGCGTGATGTTCGAAGCCTGGGCACCCTTGGGGCCCTGGGTCACGTCATAACTGACGCGCTGGCCTTCCTGCAGGCTGCGAAAGCCCTTGGAGTTGATCGCGGAGAAGTGCGCGAAGACATCGGCGCTGCCGTCCTCCGGTGAGATGAAGCCAAATCCCTTGGCGTCGTTGAACCACTTGACGGTACCGTTCTGCATGGTGATGCGAGACCTTTGCAATAATTAATGGGTGGTGTACGGCGATGCGTACGCGCCGAGTATGCAAAGCTTATGCCCCAATGACAATCACCCGCGTGCAAGTTCGCCAATCAGCTCGGGCAATCCGGACGAGGCCGCATCGACGTTACTCAGTACCTCGGCCATGGTGATTTCCTGCGCGTCGCCGCAGCCGGCCGCCCAGTTCGCAACGATCGCCAAACACGCATATTCCAGGCCTTTTTCGCGTGCGAGACCCGCTTCGGGCATGCCGGTCATGCCGACCAGATCGCAGCCGTCGCGACGCATGCGGGCGATCTCTGCAATCGTTTCCAGCCGTGGTCCCTGCGTGGTTCCATAACATCCATCGGCAACCAACGTGACACCCGTCACTTTGGCGGCAGCGATGACCTTGCTGCGAAACATCGGCGAATACGGATGACCGAAATCCACGTGCTGCACCTCGCTGCCCGGCTCTTCGCAGAAGGTGGAGACACGGCCCCAGGTGTAATCGATCAACTGATCCGGGCACGCCAATACGCGCGGGCCGAACCGCTCAGTGATGCCGCCCACGGTGTTGAGTGCCAGCACGCGCAAAGCGCCGATTTGCTGCAGCGCAGCGATGTTTGCGCGGTAATTGACCTTGTGCGGCGGCAGCGAATGGCCTTCACCATGACGCGCCAGAAACGCCACGCGGTGACCCAGCAACATGCCGACGCGAATCGGCCCGGAGGGCGCGCCGTACGGCGTTTCGATCTGGTGCGTCTGCACCTCGTCCAGCTGCGCGAGCTTGTAGACACCAGTGCCGCCGATGACGGCCAATGCGATGGAATTGGGAGACACAACCGACCTCTGCTACGAAAAGACATGACGGCGCGCGCACGCGTGCGCGACGGACTGCCCGCAGCGATGCGGGCACACTGCGGGAATTACTGCTTCATCGCATAGATGGCGGGAATGCCGCGCAGCTGCTCGTTGACGTCCATGCCGAAGCCGAACACGTAGCGGTCGGCCACTTCCACGCCCACATAATCGGCAGCGACGCCGGGCACGCAGCGGTCATGGCGCTTGACGGTCAACACCGCCACACGCACGTCGGTAGCGCCCTGCTCCAGGCACCACTGGCGCACGCCCTGCAGCGTGTAACCCTCATCGAGAATGTCGTCGACCAGAATCACCCGGCGGCCGAACAACGCGGTGGCCGGGCGGTGCTTCCAGACCAGCTCGCCGCCGGTGGTTTCGCCGCGGTAACGGGTGGCATGCAGGTAATCGAACTGCAGGTCCTGGCCGCGTGCGCCCAGCTCCAGCGCGAGCTGGCCGGAGAACGGCAGCGCGCCATGCATGATGGTGAGATATACCGGCACTTCGCCGGCGTAGTCGCGCGCGATCGCATCGGCAATGGTGCCGACGGCGGCGTCGATGGCGGGGCTGTCGACCAGCAGATCGGCTTGGGCCAGGGCCTGGGAAATGGTGAGCGTGGACATCAGGCAGTTGTTCCGAAAGGGGCGGAAGGGGAAGTGGTGAATGAGGCGTCGGTGCCGGCGAGCAGGCCATCCCAGCCCAGCGCGCCGCGGCCGATCAGGCTTATCAGTGCTGCGGTATTGAGGCTGCGGCCTTGCACGGCGTGCAGCGATTCGTCGACCAGTTCCGGGTGGCAGACCAGCACCACGTCGCAGCCGGCATCCAGGTGCGCATGCACCCGGCCCGCCACGCCACCGGCACTGAACGAGGCGGCCATGCCGATGTCGTCGGAGAACACCACGCCGCGGAAGCCCAGTTGCCCACGCAGGATCTGCTCGATCCAGCGCTGCGAATAACCGGCCGGTTCCGGCGCAACCTGCGGGTAGACCACGTGCGCCATCATCACCGCGTCGGCACCGGCTTCGATCCCGGCCACGAATGGCACAAGATCCTCGGCCAGCAGCACGTCCAGCGGCCGCGGGTCGCTGGCATGGTCGACATGGGTGTCTTCCAGCACCGTGCCATGGCCGGGGAAATGCTTGAGCGTGGCGGCCATGCCGGCGCCGTGCAGCGCCTGCACATAGGCGCGGGTGAAGCTGGCCACGATCTGCGGGTCGTCGCTGAAGGCGCGATCGCCGATGGCGCGGTTGCCGCGGCCCAGATCCACCACCGGCGCAAAGCTCAGGTCCACCCCGCTGGCACGTACTTCGCTGGCCATCAGCTGCGCATGCGCGCGCGCGGCAGCAAGGGCGGCCTCGGGGTCCTGCGCATACTGCGCGCCGAAGCTCTGCAGCGGCGCCAGGGCGCTGTAACCGTCGCGAAACCGCTGCACGCGCCCGCCTTCCTGGTCCACGCAGATCAACACCGGGCGCGGTGCCGCGGCGCGGATGGACGCGGACAGTTCGGCCACTTGCGTGCGCGAGGCGAAGTTGCGCTTGAACAGCACCACGCCGGCGACCGCATCGTGCTGCAGCCAGTCGCGCTCCTGTGCACTGAGTTCGGTACCGGCAACGCCGATCAGAAGCATGTTGGGGGACTCCCGGGCCAGGCGCCACGTTGGCGCAGCGCGGCATTGTCGCAGATGCGCGTTGCAGCGTCAGATCGCGTATTCAGGCAGGTGCCGGACCTGTACGTCTACGCGCCTGATTACCCAGGCGATGTTCTGCACTCACCGACGTCGGCTTGCTGGTTTCGCCCAAGGCCCGCAGCCGCACTGCCCCTGCGGACTGAGCCGTGTCCAGGCCGCTCGGGACGTCCTTAGAGCCGCCCTGATCCAGCGCAAGTCAGAGCACCTCAAGATTCGCCCGCCAATGCGCTGCCTGCGCCTGCACCTGGGCCAGCACCTCCGGCGCCATGTCGTCGAGCTGCCGGTACGGCATCGCCAGCCGCTCGTTGGCGTGCAGCAGCGTGCGCTGCCGCGCCAGGAAATCCCAATACAGCGCGTTGTACGGGCAGGCCTGCGCGCCCACCCGCGCCTTGCGCTGGTACTTGCAGCCGCCGCAGTAATCGCTCATGCGGTCGATATAGGCCGCGCCGCTGATATACGGCTTGCTGCCGAGCAGGCCGCCGTCGGCGAACTGACTCATGCCGATCGTATTGGGCAACTCCACCCACTCGAAGGCGTCGATGTAGACGCCCAGGTACCATCGATGCAGCGCCTGCGGCTCCAGCCCCGCCAGCAGCGCGAAATTGCCGATCACCATCAGCCGCTGGATATGGTGCGCATGCGCGTTGGCCAGTGAATTGCCGATGGCATCGGCCAGGCAACGCATGCCGATCTGCCCGTCCCAGAACCAGTGCGGTAGCGGCGCATGCTGCGCCAGCTGATTGGACTGTGCATAGCCCGGCATCTGCGACCAATACACCCCGCGCACGTATTCGCGCCAGCCTAGAATCTGCCGGATGAAACCTTCCACCGATGCCAGCGGCGCATGTCCGTCATGCCATGCCGCCTCGGCACGGGCGATCACCTCGCGCGGATGCAGCAGCTTGATGTTGAGCGCGAACGACAGCAGCGAATGGAACAGGCGCGGGCTGCGCGTGCTCATCGCATCTTCGTAGCGACCGAAATCCGGCAACGCATGCGTGATGAAGGCCTCCAGGTGCTGCAGCGCTTCGTCACGATCCAGCGGCCATGGCAGCGCGTCGGCGTTCGGCGCGCCGAAGCTGCGCACGCCAGCCGCTTCGATGCAACGCCATAACGCGCGATGGTCGTGCGCTGCCCGCCACTCCTGCGGCGGCGGCGGATCACCTGGCCATGGCGCGCGGTTGTCGTGATCGAAATTCCAGCGCCCACCTTCCGGCTCGCCGGATGCATCGAGCAAGATTCGATGGCGACGGCGCATCTTTCGATAGAACACCTCCATGCGCCATTGGCTGCCGGGGCGGAAACACGCGTCCACCTCATCGCGTTCGGTCAGAAAATGCTCGCTGTCGACCATGCGTGTGGCGAATGGCTGGCGCGCGCACCAGTCTCGCAACGCTTCATCCAGCCGCCATTCGTCCGGCGCCTGATACTCCAAGTGGCTGGCGCGGTAATGCGCCATCAGCGCGTCCAGATTGGCGGGAATCGAGTGCCGATTGCTGGAGTTGTCGATGGCCACGTAACGCACCCGGTGACCGACCTGCCGCAAGCGTGCGGCGAACGCGCGCATCGCCGCGAAGATCGCCAGGATCTTCTGCGCGTGATGCAGCACATAATCGGTTTCTTCGCGCACTTCCATCAGCACGTAGACCACGCCCGCATCGGTCGCATCGAACCAGCTGTGCTGCGGATTGAGCTGATCGCCCAGAATCAGGCGCAGCGTGTGTGCAGGTGCCTGAGGGGTGAGGTCGGCTGCGCGTGCCACAGCATTAATCGCGATCGCTGCGTACGGCATTGCTGGCGCGCACACGTTCCGCCAGTGCCACGCCGCTTTGCCAGGCGCCTTCCACCTTGCCGCCGGCCAACCAGTCGCCACACAGACCGATACGCAATTGCGCGTCCCAGGCACCGCCGATCTGCAAGGGCGGATCGGTGCTGGCCACTGTCCAGCGAGACGCAGCGCAGGACTGCGGCACTGGCAACCCAAGCGCGGCCAGTGTTGGCAACACACTGGCAATCACCGCCTCGGGCGTCGCGTCGAAATGCGCCTGGCTCCAATCGGCATTGGCATGCAGCAGCCAGGTTTCGCTGCCGGTTCGTCCAGGCTTGCTGGCGTTGCGCGCCACCCAGCGCAACGGGCCGGCGTTGACGAACAAGGCGTCGTAACCAGGGTCGAGCGGCGTGTCGAAATGCAGCACCACCGCCCAGGCCGGCTGCATGTTTGCGCCAGCGGCAATCGCCGCGAGCGTGGGCGCGATGTGCTGCAGCAATGCAGCTGCAACCGGCGCCGGCACCGCCAGCAACATTGTGTCGAAGGCGCGTCTTGTCTCGTCTCCCGACACAGCCAGACACCATGTGTCGCCGTTGCGCTGCAGAGATCGCACAGCGGTTCCCAATCGAACATCCAGGTCTGCCGCAAGCGCGCGCGCCGGTGCGGCCATGTCCGGCACACCGACAAAGCGCGCCAAAACGCTCTGCGAGGGACGAAATTGGATGCCATCCCAACTCGCGACGCGCGCGGGCCAGGCCGCCGCGACGCCGGTGGCAATCCATTCGTCCACCACGGCTGCAAACGCCCGATCGCGTGCGGTGAAATACTGCGCGCCGTGGTCGCACTGCCAGCCATCGCCTGCGCAACTGCGCATGCGGCCGCCGGGTGCATCGCCCTGCTCGAACAGCGTTACCGTCCATCCCGCCGCCTGCAGCCGTTGCGCACAGGCAAGCCCTGCCAATCCGGCGCCGATCACCGCAACCGTCTTCGGGCGGGCGGGCTGTGTCATCTGCTCAGCTATTGGGAGTTGCAAGACGCCGCCGGCCGTTCACACCGCACAGCCATCCGGCCCGCAGGCATCGGGACCGCCGATCGGCGCCGATTCGGCCGCCAGCTGCAACAGTGCTTGCGCAAAACTCTCCGGCGGCTGCGCGCCCTGGATCAGGCTGCGTCCATCGATCACGAAACTGGGCACCGCACGGATTCCCAGTGCGGTGGCCTGCGCCAATTGCGCCTCCACCGCAACGATGCCTTCGTCGGAGTCCAACAGTGCGCGCACGCGCGCCTCATCCAGACCGCCAGCGGCGCCGGCATGCACCAGCGTTTCGGTCGCGCCCAGGTTGTCGCCTTCGGCAAAATGCGCATGGAACAGCGCTTCGATCACCGCCTCGACATCGCCCTCATGGCTCGCCAGCCAGATCAGCCGATGCGCGCGCAGCGTGCTCACCTGCACCTGCCCACGCCCGAAATCGAACGGCAGGCCTTCGGCACGCGCAGTGGCCTGCGTCTGCGCCAGCATCTGATCCACGCGCGCAGCACCGCCAAACTTTTGCGCCAGCGCAGCACGCAACGGTGTCGGTTCCAGACCGGCATCGGGATCCAGCTGAAACGCGTGGTAATGGATGTCCAGCGCAGGTGCCTGCGCACCAAGCGAGGCCACCGCCTGCTCGAAACGGCGCTTGCCGATCCAGCACCAGGGACAGACAACGTCAGACCAGATATCGATGCGCATGGGCGGGGATTGGAGATTCGTTATTGGGGATTGGCAGAGCATAAGCCTAATTCCAAGGCAGGAATTGGGTAGTCGTGATTGGGAATTCGCAACGCATCAGCCCAAGTCCGACGCATCACCTTTTAGCTCTTACGAATCCCGAATACCCAATCCCGAATCCCGGCTCTCCAGCCACTGCGAGAACGGGTGCGAGGCCAGCGCCAGGTTGTAATAGCGCACATCGTCGGTGACTTCCTCGCCGATCCACGCGGGCTTGGCAAACGCCTCGTCGGCGCTATCGAGTTCGATCTCGGCCACGACCAGCCCGGCGTTGTCGCCGAGAAATTCATCCACTTCCCACACATGACCCTGGTACTCGACCAAATGCCGGCGCTTGTCGATCAAACCGCCGACACACAGCGCCAGCAGCGCACGCGCATCGACCACCGGAATCGGGTAGTCGAACTCCTGCCGCGTATGCCCCACCTGCCGCGATTTCAAATTGAGAAATGCGCTCTCGCCCTGGATGCGCACGCGCACCGACGCGTTCTGCGCGCCACTGCGCATCGCTGCCTGGTCGTTGATATAGCCCTGCGCCATCGGGATCACCGCATGCGCGGCGCTACGCCAACCGTCGCCGGTCACGAGAAACTTGCGTTCGATTTCAATGCCCATGTCCACAAGTATGGCGGGACCTGCAGAAAAATGCCTGGCCGACGCAGCCTCGCGACCTCTACACTCCGCCCCCTCTCATTCAAGGACAGAACGCCATGACAGTCAGCCGATACTCCACCCTGCACATTGCGGCGCTCACTGCCGCATTGGTGTGCGCAACTGCCACAGCCGGCGCTGCTGCAGCCACGCTCTCGCTGGCCCAGGCGCAACAGGCACTGGATGCGGCCATCGCCGATGACATGGCAGACAACCCGCAGGAGCAGGGCGACGCGCTCATGTCCGCCATGTTCCGTCCGCGCTTGACCGCGTTGACCGGCTGCCTGCCGGCTGTCGACGCCAAACCGGAGACGCTCGATTGCATCGTCACCGGCCAGGCCGGGCCCAGCGAAAGACACATGACGCTGCGGTTTGTCCCGAACGATAACGCGTGGGTTTTGCAGCACAGCAAGAACGAAATGGAAGTCGCCGCGCCGGGACCGCCGCAGGATCGCGTGCATGTGCTCCTGCGCGAAGCCATCAGCCAGATGCTTGTGCAGGAGAACGACGCGGCGATGCGCACGCGCATTCAAGACGCCGCGCGTACTGCGCAGGTCTCCGGTGTCGAGCGCTGCAAACTCGGCAGTGAAGCGCCAGTGGTTGAGTGCGACGTCATCGTTGAGGCCGAAGGCAAACGCGGCACGCGGCCGATGGCCTTCGCGCTGGTCGACGGGCAATGGCAGAACGCCGTCGAAAAGAAAGACTAAGAGCGGCTAACAAAACTACTGCGCAGCCGCCAGGCGGGCGCGGCCGGTGCTCGGAATCCTCATGTACCAATCGTACACTCCGGTTCCTCCGCGCCATCCGCACCCACCTGACGACCGCTCGCTACGTTTTGTTAGCCACTCTAAGAGCGTCACGCCGTCCGGGCGACGGGTAACCGACGCCCGGAACATGACGGCCTAGCGCCGCTCAAACACCGCGATGCTTTCCACATGCGCCGTATGCGGAAACATGTCCATCGCACCGGCGGCCTTGAGCGTAAAGCCCTGCTCGTTGACCAGATAGCCGGCGTCGCGCGCCAGCGACCCCGGATGGCAGCTTACGTAGACGATGCGCTCGAACTTTTTCAACGGCAGCTGCTGCAACACTTCCAACGCACCCGACCGTGGCGGATCCAGCAGCAGCTTGTCGAAGCCCTGCCGCATCCACGCGGTGTGGCGCTGATCCTGGGTCAGGTCGGCCGCATGAAACTGCGCGTTGTCCAGACCATTGCGCTGGGCATTCTCGCGCGCACGCGCCACCAGCCCGGCATCGCCTTCCACGCCGACCACTTCGCGCACGCCGCGTGCCAGCGGCAGGGTGAAATTGCCCAATCCACAGAACAGATCCAGCACGCGGTCCTCGGGCCTGGCGTCAAGCAATGCCAGTGCATGCGCAATCATTTTCTGGTTGAGCGAGGCGTTGACCTGGATGAAGTCCAGCGGCCGGAACGCCAGCTCCACGTCCCACTGCGGTAAGCGGAACGACAGCGGCACCTGTTGCGGCCACAGCGGATGCACGCTCTCCACGCCGCCCGGCTGCAGGAAGATCGCAAAATCGTGCGCTTGCGCAAATTCCGTCAGCGCCTGCAGATCGCGCTCGCTGAGCGGCTGCATGTGGCGGATGGTCAGCACCACCGCCTCGTCACCGGCAATGAATTCGATCTGCGGGATGTCGCGCTTGCCGTCCAGACCTTCGACCAGCGCGGCCAGCAACGGAATCTTCTCACCGATCTGCGGGATCACCGTGTAGCAGACCGACAGATCGGCCACGAAGCGCGGATCGAGCTCGCGGAAACCGACCAGCGTCTTGTCCTTCTTTTCCACCCGTCGCACCGAGAAGCGACCCTTGCGGCGGTAGCCCCAGTTGTCGCCCACCAACGCCGGCAGGATCGCCTGCGGGGTGACGTGGCCGATGCGCTCCAGGTTATCCATCAGCACACGCTGTTTGGCCACGATCTGCTGCGACTCGTCCAGATGCTGCAGCACGCAGCCGGCACAGACGCCGAAATGCGGGCAGCGCGGGGTCACCCGTTGCGGCGATGCCTCCAGCACCTCCACCGTCTTGGCCTCATCGAAATGCCGGCTGCGCGCGGTGGGTTCGGCATGCACCACCTCACCGGGCAGGGCGCCGCTGATGAAGGTGACCTTGCCGCCTTCGCCCTCGCGGCGGGCAACACCGCGGCCGTCGTGACTGAGGTCGATGATGGCGGTCTGGAACGGGGTACGGTCGAAACGGTTTCTGGTTCTGGCCACGTGGCGACGAGCTGCGGGCAAAAAGGGTGCGTATTGTCGCAGATGCGATCGATGGAGGCCGCTTCAAGCAATGGGACAATTGTCGCGCGCCGCAAACACAGGCAAACTCCAGCTGCGCGCGACGGTCACGACGCGGCATCGCTGACAAGGAGGCAGCATGAATATGGCGACACGTCAGGAACCCCACCCACGACTCTTGCTGGTGGAAGACGACCCGATCAGCCGCGGGTTTCTCCAGGCTGTCCTGGAAGACCTGCCAGCCCGGGTGGATTGCGCCGATTCGCTGTCTTCGGCGCTCGACCGCGCCCGCGAACATCGTCACGACCTTTGGCTGATCGACGTCAATCTCCCCGATGGCACCGGCAGCGAGCTGCTGCGCGCACTGCGCCTGTTGCATCCCGACGTCCCCGCACTTGCCCACACCGCCGACGGCACCATGACCATGCAACGCAGCCTGCAGTCCGATGGGTTTCTGGAAATGATGGTCAAGCCGCTGAGCTCCGAACGCCTGCTGCAGGCAGTGCGTCGCGGACTGGCGCGCGGCCGTTACAGCGTGGCGCCGGTTGGTGTGGTCGACATCGCCGCCAGCGATTGGGACGAAGCGGCCGCACTCAGCGCGCTCAACGGTCAGCAGCACCATCTGAATGCGCTGCGCGAATTGTTCCTGGCCGAGTTGCCGGGCACGCGCGACGCGGTGGATTCGGCCCTGCAGATCAGCGACGAGCCGGCACTGCGCAACCATCTGCACCGGCTGCAGGCCAGTTGCGGCTTTGTCGGCGCAGCGCGGCTTGCCGGCGCGGTGCGTTTACTACGCGGCGACCCGCAATCGAGCACGGCGCAGACGCAGTTTCATGCGGCGGTGGCGGCGTTGCTTCACTGAACTGAGCGCCTGTCGCTGCGTTGTAGAGAGTGCGTACGGAGCTCGGTTGAATGACGCGCCCAGCCGCGTAGCGAGTTTGCCTTGCTGATCAGCGCCGGCGCGCCAGATCCTCGAGCATTTCCCAGGACTTCAGACCGCGCCCGCCCAGGTGATGCAGCAGCACGCCACGCATGCTGCGGCGCAATCCCGGCATGTCGTCGGCCGCCGGCATGACGTCTTCGCCCAGCGCCAATAGCGCCGCACCGGTCACGGTCTCGCGCCGGTCCTGCGCCAGCCGCTCGCTCAACACGCGCAATGCGCCTTCCTGCGGATCGAGGCGGTAACGTGCCGCCGGGTCGATCGGTTGGCCGTCGTTGTCGTGTTGCAGATCGAAGGCAAACCCGAGCCCATCGAGCACATCGCGCTCGAACTGACGCAAGCCCCAGGCCAACGGCAGGTTGGAGGCCAGATGCGCACGCGCCCGCGCATAGCAATCGAACAGCTCGGGCACCGGGTCGTTGCGTGGGGCCAGCCGCAGCAGCAACTCGCTGATATAGAAACCGGCCAACATGGTTTCGCCGGCCAGGCGCGGCGCAGTGTCCAACGCCTCGGCCTGGCGCAGTTGCGCAAGCTCGCCGCGCTGCATCGCCGTGAACTGGATCAGCTGCAAGGGCTGCAATGCGGCGCGCAAGGCCTGCTTGCGCGGCGCGTGCACACCACGCGCCAGCAATCCCACCCGCCCCTGCTGCTCGGTGAGCACTTCCACCAGCAGACTGGTCTCGCGCCAGGGGCGCACATGCAGGACGAAACCGCGTTCGTTGTCGATCAGCATGGCGGCAGGCGGGACAGGGTCCCGGTCTTACTCGTACCCGAACGCCTTCAATGCCGCTTCGTCGTCCGACCAGCCTTCGCGTACGCGTACCCAGGTTTCCAGGAACACCTTGGCGCCGAACAGCCGCTCCATCTGCAGGCGCGCCTTGCCGCCGATTTCCTTCAGGCGGGTGCCGCCCTTGCCGATCACGATCGCCTTCTGGCCTTCGCGCTCGACCCAGATCACCGCGCCGATGCGCAGCAATGCGCCGTCTTCGGCGAAGCGCTCGATCTCCACGGTGGTGGCATACGGCAGTTCTTCGCCGAGCTGGCGCATCAACTGCTCGCGCACCAGTTCGCCAGCCAGAAAGCGCTGACTGCGATCGGTGATCTCGTCCTCGCCGAACATCGCCTCGGCCTCGGGCACCAGCTTGAGCAGGTCGCCGACCAGCGCTTCCAGGCCCTTGCGCTTGAGCGCCGAGACCGGATGCACTGCAGCGAATGTGCGGCCTTCGCTAACCTGCGCCAGGAACGGGAACAGCGCGGTCTTGTCCTTGAGCCGGTCGACCTTGTTGACGACCAGCACTACCGGCACTTTGGAATCGCTCAGGACCTTGAAGGCCAGCGTGTCTTCTTCGTCCCACCGGCCGGCTTCGATCACCAGCACTGCCGCATCCACGCCTTCCAGCGAGCCGCGCGCAGCGCGATTCATCACCCGGTTCATGGCGCGCTTCTGCTCGCGATGCAATCCGGGCGTATCCACCAATGCCAGCTGCCCCTCGGGGAAGGTGGCGATGCCCAGCAAGCGATGCCGCGTGGTCTGCGGCCGGTTGGACACGATGCTGACCTTTGCGCCGACCAGCGCATTGGTCAGGGTGGACTTGCCGACATTGGGACGGCCGATCACGGCGACGCTGCCGCTACGGTGGGGGGAAGAGGTTTCGCTCACGTGTTTGAATCCAGTTGTGCGATGACAAGGGTGGCCGCCTGTTGCTCGGCGAGGCGACGCGAGGTGCCCTGGCCTTCGGCGCGGGCGACGGGCTGTTCCAGAATGCAGGCGACATGGAACTGCTTGGCATGTTCGTCGCCGCTTTCACTGATCAGCGCGTAATTGGGCAGCGGGAGTTGCCGCGCCTGCAGCCATTCCTGCAGCCGGGTCTTGGGATCTTTTTCAGCCTTGCCCACCGGCAGCGCAGCCAATGAAGGCTCGAACCAGGGCAGCACCACCTCACGGCAACGCTCGAAGCCACAGTCCAGATAGATCGCCGCCACGATCGCTTCGACCGCATCGGCCAGGATCGAATCGCGCCGGTGGCCACCGGATTTCAGCTCGCCCGGACCGAGCGTCAAACGCTCGCCCAGATTCAGCGTGCGGCCGATGACGGCCAGCGCCCCTTCGCGCACGAGTTCGGCGCGCGCACGGGTCAATGCGCCTTCGTCGGCCTTGGGCCAGCGCTGATACAGCGCCTCGGCGATCAGCAGATTGACGATGCCGTCGCCGAGGAATTCCAGTCGTTCGTTATGCGGGGTCCCGGCGCTGCGATGCCGCAGCGCCTGGGCGAGCAGACCCGGATCGGCAAACGCGTGCCCGATCGGATCGCCACGCTGGAAAGTTCTATTGCCCACCACGTCCAGTCATGTCCTGCGATGTATCGAATTTGCCGACCACATCGAGATTGCCGATCATTTCGCGACGCACTTCGTAGTTGACCTTCATGCGCCAGCCGCCTTCGATGCGCTCGAACTTCACGTCTTCTTTTTTGACGTTTTCCGAGTAATTGATGTACAGCCGACGGAAGAACAGATCCTGCAACTTGGACGGATCCATCTCGCCGGCGCCGGGCTCTTTGGCCAGACCCTTCATCGCGGTGCGCACGGAATAATATTCCTGATACATCGGAAACAGCTTCATGCCCAAGTACAGGCCAAACCCCACCACCGCCAGCACCACCACGAACGACGTCAACGTCATACCGCTCTGCTTGCGCTTCATTGTGCTTCCCCTGGCACGCCGTGCGTGCATTTACTGGATTCCGGTCCCGATCCGCGACGGATCGAAACTCCCCTTGCAGAACCACCCTTCGCAATTGAGCCAGATCAGGAACGCCTTGCCGCGCAGATTGGCTTCCGGCAGAAAGTGCGTCTGGGTCCAGAATCGGCTGTCTTCGCTGTTGTCGCGATTATCCCCCATCACGAAATAGCTGGCGGCCGGGACGGTCCAGTCGCCCTGCCCGGCCGGCATGTTGCGATCGACCCATTCCAGCACGGTGTGCGTGCGGCCCGGCAGGTCCTCGACCAGCAACGTGGTGCCGGTCATCTCGGCGCCCTTGCCCTTGCCGATGTACTCGCCCTTGACCGTGTAGCGCATCGGCTTGTCGTTGATGTACAGCGTATCGCCGTGGAAACCGATCTTGTCGCCGGGCAAACCCACAACGCGCTTGATCCAGTTCTGGTCGGGCGCATGCGGCGGCTTGAACACCACCACGTCGCCACGCTTGGGCTCGCCGGTCGGAATGAACTTGGTGTTGGTGATCGGCAGACGGAAGCCGTAAGCGAACTTGTTGACCAGGATGAAGTCGCCGATCAGCAGATTGGGCATCATCGAACTGGACGGAATCTTGTACGGCTCGGCCACAAAGCTGCGCAGGATCAGCACCACCGCCAACACCGGAAAGAACGCGCGCGAGTAATCGATGATCGCCGGCTCGCTGTCCAGCAGCCCGGCACGTGCAGCGCGGCGCTTGGCCAGAAACAACTTGTCCAGCAGCCAGATGAAGCCGGTGCCCAGCGTCAGTACGACCAGGGCGATTTCAAACCATTTCATTTGGGTTCCTTCGGAACAGGATTCGGGATTGGAGATTGGGGATTCGCAAAAGCTCAGGGTTGGCGCGTCGTTGCCAATCCCGAATCACGCATCCCAAATCCCTGCTACTTATCCATCTGCAAGACAGCCAGGAAGGCCTCCTGCGGAATCTCCACGCGGCCGACCTGCTTCATGCGCTTCTTGCCTTCTTTCTGCTTTTCCAGCAGCTTTTTCTTGCGCGAAACGTCGCCACCATAGCACTTGGCCAACACGTTCTTGCGCATCGCCTTGACCGTGGAGCGCGAGATGATCTGCGCGCCCACGGCGGCTTGAATTGCCACGTCGAACATCTGCCGCGGGATCAATTCCTTCATCTTCTCGCACAGTTCGCGGCCGCGCCGATCGGCGTAGCTGCGGTGCACGATGATGCTCAACGCGTCGACCTTGTCGCCGTTGATCAGCGTGTCCACACGCACGAACGGGCCAGCATCGAAACGCAGGAAGTGATAGTCCAGCGAGGCGTAACCGCGCGAGACCGACTTGAGCTTGTCGAAGAAATCCAGCACCACTTCGGCCATCGGCAACTCGTAGCTGATCTGCACCTGGCTACCCAGGTAATTGATGCCGATCTGGCTGCCGCGCTTTTCTTCGCACAGGGTGATGATGTTGCCGACGTAATCGGGCGGGGTGAGGATGTTGGCGCGGATGATCGGCTCGCGGATCTCTTCCACATGGTTCAACGGCGGCAGCTTGGACGGGTTGTCCATCGGGATCACGCTGCCGTCGGTCTTGAGCACTTCATAGACCACGGTCGGCGCGGTCGAGATCAGATTGAGGTTGTACTCGCGCTCCAGCCGCTCCTGCACGATTTCCATGTGCAGCATGCCCAGGAAGCCGCAGCGGAAGCCGAAGCCCATCGCCTCGGAACTTTCCGGCTCGAAACGCAGCGCCGCATCGTTCAGACGCAGCTTGTCCAGGGCTTCGCGCAGGTCCGGATAATCCTCGGCATCGACCGGGAACAGGCCGGCGAACACGCGCGGCTGCATTTCCTGGAAACCGGGCAGCGCATGCGGTGCCGGGTCGGCCGCCAGGGTCAAGGTATCGCCGACCGGTGCGCCGTGCACGTCCTTGATCGAGGCGTTGATCCAGCCCACTTCGCCGGCGCCCAACGCGGGCAATTCCTTGCGCTTGGGGGTGAACACGCCGACCTTGTCGACCAGATGCGTGCGGCCGGTGGACATCACCAGGATCTTGCTGCCCGGCTTGATCTCGCCCTGCATCACGCGCACCAGCGACACCACGCCCAGATAGTTGTCGAACCAGGAGTCGATGATCAGCGCCTGCAGCTTGTCGGTATCGCGCGGTTTGGGCGGCGGAATGCGCTGCACGATCGCTTCCAGCACCAGATCGACGTTGAAGCCGGTCTTGGCACTGACCGCCACCGCGTCTTCGGCATCGATGCCGATCACCGCTTCGATCTCGGCCTTGGCGCGCTCGATGTCGGCGGTGGGCAGGTCGATCTTGTTGAGCACCGGCACCACTTCCAGGCCCTGCTCGACGGCGGTGTAGCAGTTGGCGACCGATTGCGCTTCCACGCCCTGGGCCGCATCCACCACCAGCAACGCGCCTTCGCACGCGGCCAGCGAGCGGCTGACTTCATAGGAGAAGTCCACATGCCCGGGGGTGTCGATGAAGTTCAGTTGGTAGACCTGCCCGTCCTTCGCCGTGTACGGCAAGGACACCGACTGCGCCTTGATCGTGATGCCACGCTCGCGCTCGATCGGGTTGGAGTCGAGCACCTGGGCTTCCATCTCTCGCGCCTGAAGGCCGCCGCACAGCTGGATGATCCGGTCGGCCAGGGTGGATTTCCCGTGGTCGACGTGGGCAATGATGGAGAAGTTGCGGATATTCCGCATTGAATCTGAGGACATTGAGGTGGGCGCCGGCGGTGCCGTCGTCAGGGTAACGCAGCATTATCGCACGCTTTGGGGCAGGGATTAGGGAGTAGGGATTGGGGATTCGAAAAGGCAGAGCAAGAGCAAGCACCCGCGAGCGAGAGCCTGCTCTTGCCAATCCCGAATCACCAATCCCGAATCCCGGCCTCCCTCAGCCGCCAGCCTTCAAAGCGACATAGCTGGTGGCCTTGCCGTCGGTGACCAGCAGCATGACCACATCGCCCTTCTTGACACCGGCCAGCGCGCGGTTGATGTCGGCGACGCTGCCGACCTTGGTGCGACCGACACGCGCGATGATCAAGCCCGGCGACAACGGCGGCTGGGTGCTGCGCGCTGCCGCGCCGGTGACCGAGGCGATGCGCACGCCCTCGCCCGCTTCCAGGCCCAGGCGACTGCGCTCGGCGGCGGTCAAATCGGCGAGCTGAAGCCCGAGCAGTTCCACGCTGGCCGGTGCGCTGGGCTTGCTGTCGTCGGCAGCGGTGCGCGGTGCGGCGTTGCCGGCCGGGTTGTCCAGCGTCGCCAGGGTGACAGTCACCTTGCGCGGCTTGCCGTCGCGCAGGACATCCAGCGTGACCTTGGTACCCGGCGCCATCAGGCCGATCATCGGTGGCAGATCGCTGGCCGCCTCGATCGGCTTGCCGTTGACGGCGGTGATCACATCGCCCACTTCGATCCCGGCCTTGGCGGCCGGGCTGCCGGCGGGAATGTCGTTGACCAGCGCGCCGCGCGTGTCCGGCAGGCTAAGGCCCTGCGCCTTGAGCGAATCGATCGGGCCGACCGCCACACCCAGCATGCCGCGACTCACATGGCCGGTGGCCTTGATCTGTTCGGCAGCACTGAAAGCCAGATCGATCGGGATCGCAAAACTGATCCCCATGTAGCCGCCCGAGGCGGAGAAGATCTGCGAGTTGATGCCGACCACTTCGCCACGCGTGTTGAGCAGCGGGCCACCGGAGTTGCCCTGATTGATCGCCACGTCGGTCTGGATGAAGGGCACGTAGCGCTGATCCGCATACGGGTTGCTGCGACCGGTGGCACTGACGATACCGGCCGTGACCGAGTGATCCAACCCGAACGGCGAGCCGATCGCCACCACCCACTGGCCCGGCTTGAGCGAATTGGAATCGCCCAGACGCACGGTCGGCAGGCCCTTGGCCTCGATCTTGAGCAGCGCCACGTCGAACTGCTCGTCGCTGCCGACCACCTGGGCCTTGAACTCGCGCCGGTCGGTCAGCTTGACGGTGACCTCGCTGGCGCCATCGACCACGTGATGGTTGGTCAGCACATAGCCATCGGCCGAAATGATGAAGCCCGAGCCCATCGACTTGCCGGCAATGCCGCCATCGTCATCGCCCTGGCCTGGGCCACCCGGCCCCTGGCGCGGCCCACCCGGCATCTGGAAATCCGGCCCGAAGAAGCGGCGGAAGAACTCCGGCATCTGCTCATCACCCGGCATCGCGCCGCCTTCCTGCCCACCCGGCCCACCGCGCCGCTGGCGCGCCATGGCGTCCTTGCGGGTGATGGTGGTTTCGATATTGACCACGCCCGGGCCGACCTGTTCGACCAGATTGGTGAAGTCCGGCAGGCCCGCCACCAGCTGCGGCGCCGGCGTGGCGCTGCGGTTGGCGGCAATCGGTGCGGCGTCCTTGGCCGCGGGCGCGGGCTGCTGCGCGCAGGCGGCCAGCGGCAGGGTCATGGCGATCAGGCCGAACATCTGGGTGCGGATGCGATGGTTCATCAGGATTGCCTCCGATGGCAGGGCGACAGGGGCCAAAGCCCCTGCCTTTGCAGGGGTCCGGCACGATAACGGAAGGGAGGACGCCGAACCGATGAAGGTCGGCGGCGGTATCAGTCTTGCGGCGGCTGCACCGGCAGCGGCCGGCTCGCTGCCGGGCTGGCAATCGCTTGCGGCGCAGGCTCGAACGGATAGAACGCCGGACCCTGGCGGCCTTGACTGAAGCTGGCATTGAGCGGACTTTCACCAGCGCCGGACAAGGCCGCGCGGGGCCAGGGCCGCGCCTGCAAGGTCATCTCGGAATGCGTGAACGGGTTCGACGGCGTGGCCGGACGCACTGCTGGAGCAACCGGTGCCGGCGTGGCAGCGGCCACCATGCGGGTCGGCGCCTGCTGCTGGCGGGCAGCGACACTGCGGGCCGCCTGCTGATTGCGCGTGGCCGCACCGCGACGGGCAGAGGCCAGCGCCGCGGCAGGCACCGCTGCAGCAAGCGCGACAGCCTCGTCGGGTGTGGCCGGATCCGGTGTCGCCGGCGCTTTCGGCGCTGCCGACGGCTGCACTGCGGCGGGCATCTGCGCGGCCGAGGCGAACACCGGCACCTGGGCGGCAGGCGGCGCCGTCTCGGGCAAACGCTCGCGCGCCATGAACAAGGCGATCGCCGCGACCGATGCCGCAATCGCCGCGCCACCACCCCAGCGCCAGCGCGTCGCCGGGCGCGTAGAGGGTTGCGACCGTGGAGCGGGCTCCTCGGCGATTGCAGTGCGCACACGCGCTGCGAAGTCCAGCGGTGCCGGCGCACTGGCTGCGCCGCGCAGCACATCGCCGCACAGCTGCCAACGTTCGTGGCAACCGGCCAGCTCGTCGTCGTGCGCCAGACGGCGCAACAAGAAGCGAGACTCGTCGGCGTTCAATTCGCCATCCACCAGCGCAGACAACTGCTGGCGATAGTGAAGCTCGAACTTGTCGGTGGTGGACATCACAGGGGTATGGCTCATACGCGGTGTCGCTCACGGGTAGCGCTTTCGGTCTCCAGCAGAGGCCGCAGCTCGATGTCGATGGCCTCGCGCGCCCGGAAGATGCGCGAGCGCACCGTTCCGATCGGGCAATCCATTTTTCGCGCGATTTCGTCGTAGCTCAGCCCATCCACCTCGCGCAGGGTGATGGCCGACCGAAGTTCTTCCGGCAGGGATTGGACCGCACGCATCACCGTTTGTTCCAGCTCCTGTCGCATCAATTCGCGCTCCGGGGTGTCGGTGTCGCGCAAGCGGGTCGCCCCATCGAACTGCTCGGCATCGCTGATCTCGATGTCGTCGGTGGGCGGACGCCGGTTGTGCGCAACCAGATGGTTCTTGGCAGTGTTCACGGCAATGCGGTGCAACCATGTATAGAACTGCGAATCGCCGCGGAAACTGTTGATCGCGCGGTAGGCGCGCACAAACGTATCCTGGGCCACGTCCTGACATTCGCTCCAATCGGCGATGTAGCGCCCGATCAACGCAACGATGCGGTGCTGGTATTTGCGCACCAGCACATCGAACGCTGCGCTCTCTCCGCGCTGCACACGCCGGACCAATTCCAGGTCCAGCTCCTGAGGTGTATCGACTTCGGCCATGTCGGGCCGCACTCCTGTCAGCCCACCGAAGTCGGGCAATGAGACCGCCATTGAAAAGAAAAGTTCATACCGATCCGTACGATCGTCACGCATCAGGGTAGCGGCACCGATGCGCCGCTGGCGACGCCTCGCACCAAGCGCACGCGGCCCTGTCGACAGGTATGGGTATTTGACGTGAAGGAAACAACCTCTGGATGATAACGATCTTTCCTTATATCTCCGGACGGCCAGACGCATGCTTCCAGGTTTCGACGGGCTCCGATTCAGCCATTGGCAGGCCGACCTGCGCGAGGACGGCGTGGTCGTGCTCAGCCTTGATCGCCAAGGTGCACCGGTCAACGCGTTTTCGCAGGAGGTGCTGCTCGAACTGGGCGCACTGGTTGAGCGACTGGCGCTGGAGCCGCCCAAGGGCGTGGTGCTGCGCTCGGGCAAGGCCAACGGCTTCATCGCCGGCGCCGACCTCAAGGAATTTCAGGAATTCGACCGCAAAGGCACCGTCAACGACGCGATCCAGCGCGGCCAGAGCGTGTTTCAGAAGCTGGCCGAACTGCCCTGCCCTACGGTCGCGGCGATCCACGGCTTCTGCATGGGTGGCGGTACCGAGATCGCGCTGGCGTGCCGTTATCGGGTGGCCTCCGACGATGGCAGCACGCGCATCGGCCTGCCGGAAACCAAGCTCGGCATCTTTCCAGGCTGGGGCGGCAGCGCCCGCTTGCCGCGTCTGATCGGTGCGCCGGCGGCGATGGATCTGATGCTGACCGGCCGCACCGTGTCGGCTAAGGCCGCGCGCGCGATGGGCCTGGTCGACAAGGTCGCCGCGCCTGCGGTGCTGGTGGATGTCGCCGCCGCACTGGCGCTCACCGGCAGCAAACGCCCGTTCAAACAACGCGCCACTGCGTGGGCCACCAACACCTTGCTTGCGCGCAAGCTGCTGGCGCCACAGATGCGCAAACAGGTCGCACGCAAGGCGCGCAAGGAGCATTACCCGGCGCCGTATGCGTTGATCAACGTGTGGGAACGCGCCGGTGGCAGCGGCATCCAGGCGCGCCTGGCCGCCGAGCGCAAGGCGGTGGTGAAACTCGCCAGCACACCGACGGCGCGCAACCTGATCCGCATCTTCTTCCTCACCGAGCGCTTGAAGGCGCTGGGCGGCAAGGACGCTGGCGCTGCGGCGCTGGCCCCTATCCGCCATGTCCATGTGATCGGTGCCGGCGTGATGGGCGGCGATATCGCTGCCTGGGCCGCCTACAAGGGCTTCGAGGTCACGCTGCAGGATCGCGAGCAGCGCTTCATCGATACCGCGCTGACGCGCGGCGGCGAGTTATTCGACAAGCGCGTGAAAGACGAGGCCAAGCGGCCGGCAGTGGCAGCGCGCCTGCGTGGCGATCTGGCTGGCGCGGGCGTGGCGCAGGCGGACCTGGTGATCGAAGCGATCATCGAAAATCCGCAGGCCAAGCGCGATCTGTATCAGTCCATCGAGCCGCAACTCAAGCCCGACGCGTTGCTGACCACCAACACCTCGTCGATTCCGCTGACCGAGTTGCGTGGACACATCCAGCGTCCGGCGCAATTCGCCGGCCTGCACTACTTCAATCCAGTGTCGATGATGCCGCTGGTCGAAATCGTGCAGCACGACGGGCTGGATCCGGCCAACGTCGAGCGCCTGGCCGCGTTCTGCAAGGCGCTGGACAAGTTCCCGGTGCCGGTTGCCGGCACACCCGGCTTCCTGGTCAATCGGGTGCTGTTCCCGTATCTGCTCGAGGCGGCCACCGCGTATGCCGAAGGCGTGCCGGGCCCGGTGCTGGACAAGACCGCAGTGAAGTTCGGTATGCCGATGGGGCCGATCGAACTGATCGATACGGTGGGGCTGGACGTTGCTGCAGGCGTAGGCGCGGAACTCGCGCCCTTTCTGCACCTGCCGATTCCTGCGGCACTGGCCACCGTGGAGCCCGGCAAGCGCGGCAAGAAGGACGGCCAGGGGTTGTACAAGTGGGATAACGGGCGCGCGGTCAAACCCGAGGTCGCCAGCGGCTACGCGGTGCCGGCGGATCTTGAGGACCGCTTGATCCTGCCGCTGCTCAACGAAGCGGTCGCCTGCCTGCACGACGGCGTAGTGGCCGATGCGGATCTGCTCGATGCCGGCGTCATCTTCGGCACCGGCTTTGCCCCGTTCCGTGGCGGTCCGATCCAGCACATCCGCAGCGTCGGCGCCGACGCGCTGCTGGAACGTTTGCAGGCACTGCATGCGCGTTACGGCGATCGTTTTGCGCCGCGCCCAGGTTGGGATTCGCCGTTGTTGCGTGAAGCGGTGGCGTGACACGCTGACTTCAGCTGCGACTTTGAGCAAACGCGCAGCCGAGCCGCTAGCGGCGATCACACGGCATGAGGTCGTGGAGTAGCGCGTCATCGGCGGCGCATGTCGCAAGCAACAAAAAAGAACGGCGAGCTAAGGCTCGCCGTTCTTTTTTACACAGTCACGAAGCGACTCAGAAACGCAGACCCACACTGGTGAAGAAGTAGCGGCCGGCTTGGTCGTAACCACCGAGCGAGTTGCCGTTATAGGTCAGGCTGCCACCCACCAACGGCGGTTCCTTGTCGGCGATGTTGTTGACGCCCAGCGTCCAGGTGACGTAATCGCCCAACTGCATCGAACCGGAAAGGTCGAAGTAGTTGTAGGCAGAGACCTTGTTGTCCTGATTGACCAGGCGCACGTCGGTGGTCCCCGGCGTGCCGTCGGTATTCTGATAGTCCAGCTCACCGATATAGCGCCAGCGCAGACTGACGGTGTAGCGATCGAAGTTGTAGCGCGTGCTCAGCACATGCCGCCACTCGGCACTGTTGCACGCTACGTTGACCACGCCCGCGCAGTCGTAGGTCACGTCCTGCACGCCCGGAACCGGCTCGTATTCCTGCTTGAGGGCATAGCTACCCATCATCGAGGCAGTCAGGCGGCCCGGGCCGACACTCCATGCATACGACGCAGTCAGATCGACACCCTGGAAGTGCAATGAGCCGAAATTGTCCTGGGAATTGAAGATCAGACCGGAGATGTCTGCATCGCTGCCGCGGAACAGATCGCCTGTCGTGGCATTGCGGCGGACGCGGCTGCAGATATCCGCATTGCCGGTCACACCGCAGGCCGTCAGGATGTTGGATGAGCCGATCGACCGGATCGCATCGTCGATCTTGATGTCGTAGTAATCCACGCTCAGATCGAGCCCCTTGATCGGGCTGGCAGCAAAACCGAAGGTCCAGGTGTTGGCCGTTTCCGGCTGCAGTGAAGCATTACCGCCGCCGATTTCGTTGTACTGCCCCGCTGGATTTGCTGCAACGCGGCCGTACTGCGCCGCCGTCACGCCGGTGTTGGCGCACTGGGCCTGGGTAAATGTCGGATTGGCGCCAGCGCAGGGGTCGCTACCGCTCCACAAATTGATTGTATTTTCGTTGTACAGCTCGGTGACGTTCGGAGCGCGGATCGCACGGTTCCAGCCTGCACGCAGGTGGTATTTACCGTCGACAAACGTCGCACCCAGACCGACCTTGTAGGTACTGACGCCACCGGAGATGTCGTAGTCCGAGTAACGATAGCCAAGCTGCATGTCGAGGTTGTCCAGGCTGCCTGCCTTCGCCAACAACGGCACCGCGCCTTCCAGAAACAGTTCCTTGACACTGATGTCGCCGGATACATTGGAAGTGGGACCGCCCAGACCGGTGAAGTTGCCGGTCTGCATATTGCTGTCGGCCACCCGCTTGAAGGTTTCGCTGCGGGTTTCCACACCACCGACGACGCTGATCGGGTTATCGCCGGCCCACGGCAGGCTATAGCCAAAGTTGCCGGTCACGTAGGCGTTGAACACGCGCATCGAGGTTTCGTAATTGACGATACCCACGCCCTGCAGGGCTTCTGCCTCGGCTGCGGTGACGCTATCGTTCCACACGCTGTACGGCACGCAGCCGCCGAACGAGCCCGGCTGGCAGCCCAGCAGTGCATCGCGTACGCGGGTGGTCACGAAGTCGTTGATGTTCTCGGACTTGGTGGTGCTGCGGTTGTAGGTGAACGACGCGTCGTAGGACCAGTTGTCGTTGATATCGCCCTGCGCACCGCTGGTGATGCTGAAACTGTTGCTGTCCGAATTGGTGATACGCGGGCCGCCTTCGACGTTGCGCTTGGCGACATACACAGTGAATTCGTCATCGGTGATGCCGACATCGTTACACAGGCTGCCAAGCACCGACGTGCCGCAATTGACATTGAGATCGGTAAAGAACGCACCCGATGGCGCAATCTGCGTCGAACTCTTGCGGTTGACGAACAAGGTTTCGAGGTAGGGCTTGAAGTGCTCGTTCACTTCGTACTTGAAGCTGCTGCCGGCGGTATAGCGCGTATCCGGGCGCTGGTAGTAATTCACCGGCGCAAAGTTGTAGAGATTCGGAGATGCAACCTGCGACCAGGTGCCGCCTGCGGAAGGCTGCACGTAGAACGCACCCGCAGACGGGGCGACGACGTAGAAGTTTGCCGGGTCGGCGGTGGCCGAGCCGCCGCAAGCAGTGCCGCGATTGCTCAATGCACACGCAGAGTAATCGCGCTGCCCCTGCAGCAATGGATCGTTTTCGCGCCAGGTTGCCCATGCGGTGGCGTGACCCGATTCGCCGAAGCTGCCGCCGATGGCCAGGTCTACATTGCGGGAGATACCGTCGAAGCCGGAATTGCCGGTCGGATAATCGTAACCGGCATCATCCATCAGACCACGCATCAACTTGTTGCCATTGTCGTGCTGGTAGGCGTTGTAGCCCATGTCGACACTGACGCCTTCGAACTCGTCGTCCAGCACGAAGTTGACCACACCGGCGACGGCATCCGACCCGTATACCGCAGAGGCGCCGCCAGTCAGGATATCGACACGGCGCACCAATGACGCGGGAATGATGCTGATATCCGGGCTTTCGCCGATACCCTTGGGAATGCGCCTGCCATTGACCAGGGTCAAGGTGCGCTGCGCACCGAGGCCGCGCAGATCGACCGTTGCATATCCGGCCGACCCATTGTTGGCGAAGTTATCGAAGGTGGCAGCGAGTTGCGGATATTGATTGATCAGATCTTCGACCTTGGTCGAGCCGGAGTATTGGAATTCTTCCTTGTTGATTTCTGCCACCGGACTGGAGGCGGTCATTGTCTGGCTCTTGATACGCGTGCCGGTGACATTGACCGTGTCCAGGCTCTTGGCATCCAACGAAGGCTGCTCCTGTGCCATGACGGTTCCCGACAAGGCCAGCGCAGCAGCGCCAACCGTGAGCGACACCCTGATGGCATCGCGCAACTTGGTGGTCTTCAATCTCATCTTTCTCTCCGAAAGTCCGAACGGGGGAAAGCAGCGCAATGCGTCGGCATCTGAAGTGATGCGAGCGCGGATCGACTGCGACATCGTTGGCGAACGCATTCAAACTGCGTAGCCACACTGGCAAACGGCCGGGCGAAGAGCGCTCCGAAAAACGTTGCCAACCCGATGTTAAGACGATGTTGACGAAAGTTAAAGCGCCATTCACAAATGCTCTGAATAGGTGCACTGAAGCCCCAAAAGAGTGCGCCCGTCACGGAAAAACCGCCTTGATGCACCTCTATGACCTGTAGAGGCTGGTCTCCGTAATCGTGGTTATATCTATTCCATACAGGCTAAAGCTCGCTTCCGCGTGCCAGTTGGGCTTGTTGGTAATTGATGGCGAGTCCCTAAAAACTGAAACTCAAGACACGCTCACAC
Organism: Xanthomonas hortorum pv. cynarae; assembly: GCF_002939985.1. GTDB lineage: Bacteria > Pseudomonadota > Gammaproteobacteria > Xanthomonadales > Xanthomonadaceae > Xanthomonas > Xanthomonas hortorum_D. The sequence goes on from NZ_MDFM01000014.1 coordinate 125,706, forward strand.
CCGCCGCTTGAAACCGCTTCACTAACGGAGCGAGCTCGTTCAAATGCCGCCGAGAACTGTGCACAGAGCGTTGATGGACCTCGCCACGCACCTGCGCAGCGCTGGCAGTGACAAACGCCACGTCCTTCAATTCGGACGTATTTTCATTCGATGAAAGTCCACACCACGTCAGCACCCGCGTGATCTGATGCTCGGTATCGCGCACCAGATCTTCGTAATGCACATCGAGAATTTTCTCGGGCAGCACCGTATGCCAGTGGCGCATGGTCTGCTGGTACGCAAGGTAATAGTCGCCAAGCTCATCGAGCGCGTATGAAAACGGATAGGCGTTATAGAACAGGGTCTTGTACATCGCATAGCACGTGTCCAGCGGATCGCGCACCAGATGGATGATGCGCGCCCGCGGCAGCGCGGTCGCAATCATGCCGCAGTAAAGGTAATTGACCGGCATTTTGTCGATGAGTACCGGATGGTCATGCACCACTTCGCGAGCGCCGCGCAGATACTCTTTGCCGACTGCTGCGAAATCGATCTTCAGCGATGCCTGCGCCGCTGTCAGGCCGGGATTGCTCGCCATCACGCCAGAGGTGGCGCTTCCAAGAACTGCTCCGAAATCCATCAATTCGCCTGCAGAGCGCGCGCCTATGCGTTGTATGAGCAGTCGTTCCAACAAGGTGGTGCCTGACCGCGGCAGGCCGACGATGAAGATCACGCCCTCACCGTCGTGACCCGGCTGCAACGTGCGTAGGGCATCCGCAGCATAGGCTTGGCGCACCGCAGCGATATGCACACACTCGGCGGTTACGTCGTACTGCAAGGTCTTGCGCTTGCATGCCGCTGCTGCGGTCAATGTTTCGAAGGATTGTGCATGTTGCCCAAGATCTTCCAGTTCCTTGGCCAAGGCGTACAGGCCTGCGGCCCTGGCAGATGGCTCCGATAGCGTGGTTGCCAGCCGGTGACGCAGGTCGTCCAGATGGTTGTGCTGCCCGGTCTGCCGCCGGAGCGTTGCGCGCAGGTACAGCGCATCGCCAGCATTTGGGGCAAGTTGCAACAGCCGCTCCACGGTGATCTCAGCGGCATCGAATTCGCCACCGAAGAACTGCATGGTCGCCAGGTCGTACAGCAAGGAGGGCTGGTCCCCCAGCAGCATCAGCGCATGCTGATAGGCGTCACGGGCTGCAGCCACGTCCTGGCAGCCACTGTACAGCGCGCCGATCCGCCACCAAGCATTGCCATCCGCTGCTGCCAGTGCCTGCGCTTGATGCGCGACCAACGCCGCCTCGCGGCGACGGCGCAGCTGTATCAGCAGGCTGGCATATTTGATCAATAAGGGAAGTGGCGACGATGCGACCGCTGCAGCGTTGGCGATGCACTCGGCTGCAGTGTGTGGATCACCGTTGGCCAACCGGGCCTCGCTTGCGAATTCGAGCAGGTGCGCGTTGTCAGGCCAGTCTGCGCAGGCGCGATCGGCCAGAGCAATTGCGTCGGCGTAACGGCCTTGACGCAGCAATTGATATCCGTCGCGCAAGAGTGCGCGCAGCTGTGTCTCAGTCAATCCATTCTCCCTGTTTGGTGCAGTGTGGCCGGTCATCTGGCTAGTCGATACGACGCGCGCGCAGCGCCACGCCGGCAGCGGTCACCAGCATGTAGCTACCCATTGCCGCCTTGCGAAGCACTATCACATCACCTTCGGCCAAATGGCCGCGGCTGCTTGCTTCTGTCAATGCCCAGCGCTGTTGCGTATCAAGAGACACCGTGCGGGTGCCATCTGCCTGATAGGTCACTGCAAGCACTGTTGCGCTCAGTTGCGCAGGCGAGGACCGTCTCGCCACCGCCGCAGCAGATACTTCATCTGCGCTATGACCAAACTCGCGCACGCCCCTGCTGGCTTCTGCGGCCCGTACCGCCTGCGCTGGCGGGAAGCTGGCGTCGTAGCAGGCCAGCCGCGGCAATGGCTCCAGTACCGACGCGCATCGATGCGTTGGAGTCTCCTGAGCCACCACACCCCACGTGCAGCACATGATTGCCAGCCCACACAGTCTCCGCTTGTGCATTTGCGCATCTTCAATCGTCGGTTGCGCCTGAGCATACAAGGCAACCGGACGGCGGTGGAGAGACAGGCCGGCGCTGTTTTGCCTGGCATCGATTGAACAGGCTGCAAGCGCCCTTTAAGCTGCGGGTCTGAACTGACGCACCGCCTCGCAGGATTACGCCTTGAACATGTCTTTGCAGCAGGCCGCACAACTACTGCAGCAGGGCCAGTTGCAGCAGGCGATCGTGGCGTATCAGCGCGTGCTGCAGACGCAGCCGCGCTCGGCCGATGCCTGGTACAACCTGGGGTACTTGTTGCGCCGGACCGGCAATGCGTCCGGTGCGCTGGACGCTTATGCGCAGGCATTGGTCTGTGGCGCAACAGCGCCCGAGCAGATCCACCTCAATCGCGCCGCACTTTATAGCGACCATCTCCATCAGGAGGCCGCGGCGCTGCGCGAACTCGACCTGGCGCTGCGCTGTCGGCCCGACTACGCTCCGGCGCTGCTCAACCTGGGCAATCTGCACGAGGAACTCGGCGCACGCGATCAGGCGATTGCGGCCTATTGCCGACTTGTCGCTCTTGTCGATACCGACGCAGCTACGCACGCGCTGCAACTGCAAGCCACTGCACGCCTGCTGCATCTGGAGCCGCCTACCCACGCCGAGGACATGCGTCTGCTCACACTCGGGCAGGCAGTCTCGGCACCCGACCAGGATCCGGAGCTTGTCGCCAGCGTGCTGCATGCGCTGGCCCACGCCTACGACCGTCTCGGTCTGCACGCGCGCGCTTTCGATGCAGCAAGCGCCGGCAATCGTCATGCTCATGCACAGGCAAGGCGCTACGACCCGCTCCGGACACAACAACATTTCGACCATATCGCGCAGGTATTTGCCGCAGCCGATGACGCGACCACCCTGCTGCCAAAGGTTGCTGAGCACGACACGGTGTCTCCGCTGTTTATCTGCGGCATGTTCCGCTCCGGCTCCACCTTGATCGAGCAGGCCTTGTCGCGCCATCCCTGCATTGCGGCGGGCGGTGAACTGGATGCGCTGCCACGACTGGTGGCACAGTCGCTGTCGCCGTTTCCGCAAGCCGCACATGCGCTGCCCGCTCAAACCCTGGCGCAGTTGGCAGCACGCTATCGGCAACGTGTGGCAGCTGCCGTTCCCGAGCAGGCACGCCTGCGCTACATCACCGACAAGCGACCGGATAATTTCCAGCTGATCGGTTTGATCAAGCAGCTGTTTCCTGCCTCCAGGATCGTGCACACGCGTCGCCATCCGCTGGACAACGGGCTGTCGATCTTCATGCAGCAGCTCAATCCGCATAGGTTTGGCTATGCGGGTCGGCTGGAGGATATCGGCCATTTCTATGCGCACTATCAACGGTTGATGGGGCACTGGCTATCGCTGTATCCAGACAGCATCCACACCTTCGACTATGACGCATTCGTCGCCGCGCCAGAACCGACCTTGCGCGCCTTGCTGGACTTTCTGCAGTTGCCCTGGGAACCGGACTGCCTGGACTTTCACCTTGCGCCTGGGGCAGTGAGAACCGCCAGCTACTGGCAGGTGCGTCGCCCCTTGCATGCGGATGCGTCTGGGCGCTGGCGACACTACGCTGCGCAACTTTCTCCTTTACGCGCCGCGCTTGCCCAAGCCGGCATGACGCTTGCCGATTGAACCTAGCTGTCTTCAACCAGCGCGGTAGCGCGCGATGGCGGTTTCCATGGCATTGACCATACCGCGCTCTTCCTGGGTCAGCAGCGGGTTCCAGATATCGAAGATCAGTACCACGCGCGCCCGAGAACTCTCGTTGCGCGCCTCATGCTCGATCGAGTCGTCAAACACCAGTACCTTACCGACCTCCCAGCGCCGCCAGTCATAACCCACGCGAAAACTGCAGCCTTCCGGCACGATCAACGGCAGATGCGCCACCAGACGCGCATTGGTTTCGCCATGATGCGGCGGAATCACCGTCTGCGGCGCCAGCACCGAAAACATCGCGTTGGGACACACGCCGTCGATCTGCGCGGCGTCGACCAATGACAATGCGGCTGCAGTGGCGGGACACCGCACGAGATGCTCCTGCACCGGCTTGCCATGGGCCCAGAGCGGATAGGAACTCCACGCAGGCGAATGATTGAGGTCTTTCCATTGATTGACCGGCTGATCAGGCGCGTAGGCGATATAAGGGGCGAATCCGCTTTTATCGTCGTGCATGACCGCATGCAACTCCTGGGCGATTGCGTCGGTCTGGTCCTGCACCGCATCGATCCACGGGAAGGCTTCCGTTGCATGAAACGGCAAGGCCGGCAATCGCGGCACATACAGGCGGTTGGATTGGGAATGGAAGGGGCGACTGCGCCCGCAGGCGATCGCTGCGGCCTCGTCCCAGCGTCCCTGTAGCGCTGCATCCACCGCTGCACTTGGGCTCGCAAGCAAGGTCCGCAACTGCGTTTCCAGTTCCAGCGTGTCCTGTTCCACCGCTTGCTTGGCAAGGGCTAGCTTGCGACGTAACACCGCCGGCCATTGCGGTTCTGGCGGTGCCACTTTCAAAGCATCGCGATAGACCGCGGCGGCTGCACGTGGGCGACCGCGCGCTTCCAAAAACGCCGCCTTGGCCAGCAGGCCGGGCAGGAAGTAGGCATCCAGCGCCAAGGCAGTACCGATGGCCTGCCACTCGCCATCCAGGTCGCCCTGCGCCTGCTTCACCACCGCAATGGTCAGGACGATCATCGGGTCGCCTGGGCTGCTTGCGCGTGCGCCGCTCAGATACTCCAACGCTGCCGTTGTGTCGCCCCGCTGATAGGCGTGCACGCCCAGGCTATACAAGGCTTGTGGATGCGCAGGCGCCAATTGACGCACCTGTGCCCATAACTGCTCGGCCTGTTGCCATTGCCCCGCCGATGCCGCTGCACCTGCCTCGGCGATCAGCGCGGCGATCTGTTCGTTGGTCTGTTCGATCTGTACCGCCATGACACCCGCAGCCTGTCAGCCTTCCCCGGCTCGATCATACGGCTTGAGCGGCATCGCAACAGCCAGGCTGCTACGTAGCACGCCGCCTGTGCGCGACCTGCACACGCTGCTGTGAGCGACGACCTGCCAGCGGCACCGCTTCCGGATGCTTACGCCCTGCAACAAAACATCAATGCGAGTGGCCGCCGTGAGTGCGCGCGTGCCCCTGGTGATCGTGCTCCGCAGCGTCTTTCGACACGCTTGGCGTCCCGCACGGCTCGGTGCCGCAGTCGCCGCTTTCCACCTGCATGGTGACGTGGGTGATCTCGAAGCGCTCGTGCAGGAGTTGGCCGAGCGCGTCGCGCAGGCGGTCGCGGTCGGTGGTTTCGCTGACCACCACGTGTGCGGTGAGTGCGGGCGTGCTGGAGGCCAGCGCCCAGACGTGCAGGTCGTGAACGTCTTCGACGCCGGGATAACTGCTCAGCGCTTGCTGCACCTGGGGCAGGTCGATGCCTTTGGGCACGCCTTCGAGCAATACATTGATCGCTTCGCGCAACAGCACCCAGGTGCGCGGCAGCACCCACAGGCCGATCAGCACGGCCAGCACCGGGTCGATCCACTGCCAGCCGGTCCAGCGGATCAGCAGCGCGCCGATGATCACCGCCACCGAGCAGAGCATGTCGCTCCAGACTTCCAGATAGGCACCCTTGACGTTGAGACTCTCGCCACTGCCGGCGTGCAGCAGCTTCATCGCGATCAGGTTGATCACCAGGCCGAAGCCGGCGATCCACAGCATGCCGCTGTAGGAAATATCCTGCGGCGCGCGAAAGCGTTGCGCCGCTTCCCACAGGATGTAAGCGCCGACTGCGAACAACAGCGCGCCATTGACCAGCGCGCCGAGCGCCTCCAGACGCACATAGCCATAGGTGCGACGCGCGTCGGCAGGGCGACGGCTCAGCCGCACCGCGACCAGCGCGATCATCAAACCCACGGTGTCTGTGGCCATATGCGCGGCGTCGGACAGCAGCGCCAGGCTGTTGGTGATGAACGCGCCGATGACCTCCGCCAACAGGAAGGTGGCAGTCAGTGCGAGCGCCCACCACAACGGTTTCTCGTGGCGGATGTCGCTGGGTGCGTGGTTGTGGTCGTGTCCCATGGATGCGTTGGCCTCGTGCGATGCGCGCACCTTAGGCGCACGCGATGGCGGAGACTATTACACCTGGGCGTGATGACATCACATCACGTGGGCGCGGTGATGTGCCTTATTGCCCACAGGCCGGGTGGCAACTTGGAGCGGCTAACAAAAGCTCTCGAACGCCGCAGCGATGGCGGCAACGTGCTGGCCACACTGCCTTCGTTGACGAGTGGAGTGATGTCGGTAGTGGCAGTGACATTGCTCGGATCGAGAGGAGCCGATCAGACCGCACATCATCGGACGGCCGCACTGCATGCACTACTTGCCCTGCTTGCCCTGCTTGCCCTGCTTGCCCTGCTTGCAACCATGCACACCGACACTCTCGACTGGTCCTTGCCCGCTCACCGTCGCGGGACCTTACGCGGCATGGATGCCGCGTAAGAGCCTACATGGACGTACTTGCGGCGTGTCCCGCGATGGTGGGCGGGCAAGGGCCCTGCAGCAAACCCACAGATCATCCGCTCTGCCTTGCGGCGTGTCCCGCGACGCTGGGCAGGCAAGGGCCCCGCAGACAAGCCACAGATCAGCCGCTCTGCCTTGCGGCGTGTCCTGCGATGGTGGCCGGGCAAGGGCCTCGCAGACAAGCCGCAGATCATCCGCTCTGCACCCGACGCATACCCGTTCGATCACCTATCAAAACAGATGCGAGTTACACCAAGACGGATACGAGTTACAACGCCGGCGACGCCCACCTGGTGGTGGGCGTAGTAGCTCTATTAGCCACTCTCAGACCTTGGCAACCAACTTGATCACGCTGGAAAAATCCAGCGCACCGTTACCGGCCTGGCTGTTCATCGCGTACAGATTGCGCGCCAGCTCGCCGAGCGGAATCGACACGCCCGCCTGCACTGCGGACTCAGCGACCAGCCCCAGATCCTTGAGCATCAGATCGTTGCCGAAACCGCCGCTGTAGCCGCGCGAAGCCGGTGCGTTGGGCAACACGCCCGGCCAGGGATTGCAGACTTCGGTGGCCCAGCTGCGCCCGGTGCTGACCGCCATCATCTGCGACAGCACCGCCGGGTCCAGCCCCTGCGCGACGCCCAGCGCCAGCGCCTCGCCGGTGGCCGCCATGATCACGCCCAGCGCCATGTTGTTGCACAGTTTGGCGACCTGGCCGGCGCCGCTGGCGCCAACGTGGAAGATGTTCTTGCCCATTGCCTGCAGCACTGGGCGGGCGCGCTCAAGCGTCTCGGCTGCACCGCCGACGATGAAGGTCAGCGTGCCGGCCGCCGCGCCCGCGGTACCGCCAGAAACCGGCGCGTCCAGCATCGCCAGGCCACGCGCCTGCGCTGCGGCGGCGACCTTGCGCGCGGTAACCGGTGCAATGGTGCTGCAGTCGATCACCAAGGCACCTTCTGGAATCTGCGCCAGAATGCCGGCCTCGCCGAAGTACAGGCCTTCTACATGGCGGCTGGCCGGCAGCATCGAGATCACGATCTCGGCGTCGGCCAAGGTGTCGTGCGCCGAGCGTGCGGCATGCGCGCCGGCTGCCGCAGCGGCGTCCAGTGCGGCAGGCACCAGATCGAAAACGCGTAGCTGGTGCCCGGCCTTGATCAGGTTGGCAGCCATCGGCCCGCCCATATTGCCCAGGCCGATAAAAGCGATCTTGCTCATGGTGTCGGTTTCCAGGTTAGAACGATCATCGATCGTTAGTGCGGTCATGGATGGGCGGCTGGGTCGCAAGGCGGCCATCGCAAACTTCAGGCTTGCCGGTGCCAATGCGAACCTTGCGATTCCTCCGCCGCGTGCGCGTTGTGCTGGCCATCAACCGCATTTGCCAGCCACTCAGCGTTCACCGACCTCACGTACAGCAAGATCGGCAAGCGGGTGCTCTGCGGCCGGCCAGGGAGATTGAAAAAATGCAGCAGCCCATTGCGCATCCGCTTCTTCCAGCGAGGCAGGTTGCCATCGCGGCTGGCGGTCCTTGTCGATCAGCAGCGCGCGGATGCCTTCGGCAAAGTCGCCATGTGCGGCGACATGCAGCGCCGCCACGTATTCGGTGCGGAAGGTGTCGGCCAGGGTGCTTGTAGCCGGATGACGTTGCAGCTCCCAGGCCAGTCGCGCGGAACTGGGCGCACCAGCTGCGAGCGTTGCGCGTGCGGCTTGCAACCAGGCGTCTTCGCTTTGCAGTGCCAGGATCGTAGCGACCACCTCTTCCAGCGTGTCGCCCGCCACCAGTTGCTCGATCAAGGCCGCATGCACTTGCAAGGGGCCGGGCTCCAGAGCTTGCGCAATGCCGTGCAAAAACGCGCTGAGTTGGCCGCGGTCGTCCTGCACATTGTCCGTCCAGGCGTGCGCGCTCAAAGCATCCAGCACGGCGGCATATTGCGCGTGCTCCAGACGCACATCCGCCAGACCCGCGTAGATAGCGTCGCTCGCATCCAACGGAGCACCGGTCAGTGCCAGAAACAATCCGGCAGCGTGCGGCACACGGCGCAACAACCAGCTGCCACCGACATCGGGAAACAAGCCGACGCTGATCTCCGGCATCGCCAGACGCGAGCGCTCGGTGACCACGCGATGGCTGGCGCCGGATATCAGGCCGATGCCACCACCCATGACAATACCGTGGCCCCAACACAGCAGCGGCTTGGGATAGGTATGGATGCGATGGTCGAGCCGATATTCTTCTTCGAAGAACGCAGCGGCGTGCGCATTGCCTTGCGGTTGCGCGATGCGTTCTTGCGCATCCGGCACAGCCTCGCGATGCGCGCGCATGCTCTGGTACAGACCATGCAGATCGCCGCCCGCGCAGAACGCTTTCTCGCCGGCACCACGCAACACCACACAGGCAATCTGCGCATCGTCGGCCCAGACGCGCAGCTGCGCGTCCAGCAGGCGCGTCATCTGCAACGACAGGCCGTTGAGCGTCTTGGGCGAGTTCAAGGTGGCGACGCCGATGCGATGCCCGTCCGCGCAATCGCGTTGCTCGAACAGCACCGGTGCCTCTTCAGTTGCGTTGACATCCACCATCAGCCATTGCTCCACTGCGGCGCGCGCTTCTCAAGAAATGCCGCGACGCCCTCGGCCTGATCGGCTTGCTCGAACAGATCGACAAAGGCTTCGCGCTCGGCAACCAAGGCCGCAGCGTGCGTGCCATGGCGGGTGGATTGCACCAGGCGCTTGCAGGCCGCCACGCTCACCGGGCTCTGCTTGCCGGCACGCTGCGCCCATGCAACTGCCAGCGCGCGCGATTCGCCCTTGCCCACCACCTCTTCCACCAATCCGATACGGTGCGCGGTGGCGGCATCGATACGCTCGCCCAGCAGGATCATGCGCTTGGCCCAGCCCTCGCCGACCAGGCGCGGCAGGTTCTGGGTGCCACCCGCGCACGGCAGCAAACCGACGCTGGCTTCCGGCAGCGCCAGATGCGCCTGCTGCTCGGCAATGCGCAGGTCGCAGGCCAGCGCGCATTCCAGGCCACCGCCCATGGCATAGCCGTTGATGGCGGCGATCGACACGCCACGGAAGGCGCTCAAGGCCTCGAACGCTTCGCCGAAGCGACGCGCGGCCTCGCGTGCAGCGGCCTTGTCGCCATCGGCAAACTGTTTGAGGTCGGCACCGGCGCTGAAGAACTTTTCGCCCTCGCCGGTGATCACCAACGCATACACGCTGCGGTCGGCATCCAATGCATGCACCAGGTCGCGCAAGGCAGCCAGACTCCGCACGGTCCAGGTATTGGCCGGCGGGTTGCTCAACGTGACGATAGCCACATGCCTATCGCGCTCGACCTGCAGGCCGGTATGCGCGCGCCCTTCCCAATCGCTCATCGCAGTTCCTCCTCGCCGTTGAGCAGGTGCCGCGCAATGATCATGCGCATCACTTCGTTGGTGCCTTCCAGAATGCGATGCACGCGGCTGTCGCGCAGCAGGCGTTCGATCGGGTACTCGCGGATATAGCCGTAACCGCCGTGGATCTGCAGTGCGTCGTCGCAGATCGCAAAGCCGGCGTCGGTGGCAAAGCGCTTGGCCATTGCGCACCACACGGTGGCATCGTGACTGCCGGCATCGAGCTTGCGTGCGGCGGTATGCACCATCTGCCGCGCTGCCACCAACTGCGTGGCCATATCGGCCAACTTGAACTGCAGTGCCTGGAAATCGGCCAACTTTTTGCCGAACTGGCGGCGCTCGCCCATGTAGCGGCGGGCTGCATCCAGTGCGCCTTGCGCCGCGCCCAGCGAACACGCCGCGATATTGATGCGGCCACCGTCGAGCGCCTTCATCGCCATCTTGAAGCCCTCGCCTTCCTTGCCGAGCAGATTGCCGGCCGGGATACGTACATCGGTAAAGGTCACCCCGCGCGTGGGCTGGCTGTTCCACCCCATCTTTTCTTCCTTGCGGCCGTAGCTGATGCCGGGCGCGTCGGCCGGCACCACGAAGGCGCTGATGCCGCGTGCGCCATCGTCGCCGGTGCGGGCCATCACTACCAGCACATCGGTGGCGCCGGCGCCGGAAATGAAGGCCTTGCTGCCGTTGAGCACATACGCATCGCCATCGCGCTGGGCGCGGGTTTTCAACGATGCCGCGTCCGAGCCGGCACCCGGCTCGGTCAGGCAATACGAGCCCAGCTTGGCACCGCTGGTCATCGCCTCGCCCCATTGCGCACGCACCATGTCGTTGCCGTAGCTGGCGATCAACCAGGTGGCCATGTTGTGGATGCTGATGAAGGCCGAGGTGGACGGGTCGACCGTGGCCAGTTCCTCGAACACCACTGCTGCATCGAGCCGGCGCATGCCCAGGCCGCCCACGCCTTCGTCGGTGTACAGGCCGCAGAAACCGAGCTCGGCGGCCTTCGCGATCGCCTCGCGCGGGAAGTGACTTTCTGCGTCCCATTGCGCGGCATACGGGGCGAGTTCCTTGTCGGCGAAGTCGCGCGCGGCGGCGCGGAAGGCCTCCTGCTCGTCGTTCAAATCGGCCGCGTTGGGGTGTAGCTGGATGGCTGCATTCATGGCGATCGGATCACTTGAGAGAGATGGTGGTGTTGACGCCATGGCCAAGCGTCTGGTCGTCGAACCAGCGCGCGGTCACGGTCTTGGTCTGGGTGTAGAACATCACCACCTGCTTGCCGTACGGACACAGGTCGCCGAGCTTGGAGGCGCGCGAACCGGTGAACGAAAACAGCGGTACCGGCACCGGGATCGGCACGTTGATGCCGACCTGGCCCACATCGATGTCTTCCTGAAAACGCCGTGCCGCTGCGCCGGACTGGGTGAACAATGCGGTGCCGTTGCCGTTGGGATTGGCGTTGACCAGCGCGATGGCGTCGTCCAGCGTGTCTGCGCTCAGGATCACCAGCACGGGCCCGAAGATTTCTTCGTCGTAGATGCGCATGCCCGGAGTGACGCCGGAGAAGATCGTCGGGCCGACGAAATTGCCTTGTTCGAACCCCGTTACGGTCGGCGCGCGACCATCCAGTTCCAGCGTTGCGCCCTGCTCCACGCCGGAGGCGATCAGGTTCTCCACTCGCTCACGCGCCGCGCAGGAAATCAGCGGGCCCACGTCCGTGCCCGGCGCATTGCCCGCACCCAGCTTCAAGGTCTTGGCCTTGGCAACCAGCGCCGGAATCCATTGCTGCGCCTCGCCCACCAGCACCAGCGTGGAGGCCGCCATGCAACGCTGGCCGGCGGCACCAAAGGCGGCACCAACCATCGCGTTGAGGGTCTGTTCCTGATTGGCGTCCGGCAGCACCACGGCATGATTCTTGGCGCCCATCATGCATTGCACGCGCTTGCCGGCCAGCGATGCGCGGCGATAGACGTGCGTGCCGACCTTGGTCGAGCCGACGAACGACAGCGCCTTGATCTCGGGGTGGTCGCACAGTGCGTTGACCACCTCTTCGCCGCCGTGCACCACGTTGAGCACGCCCTTGGGAATGCCTGCTTCCAGCGCAAGCTCCACCAGGCGCATGGTCACCATCGGGTCTTGCTCGGAGGGCTTGAGCACGAAGGTGTTGCCGGTGGCGATGGCCATCGGAAACATCCACAGCGGAATCATCGCCGGGAAGTTGAACGGGGTAATGCCCGCGCACACGCCCAGCGGCTGCAGCAGGCTGTAGGTGTCCACGCCGTTGGCGACGTTGTTGGCCAGCTCGCCCAGCTGCAGATTGCCGATCGCTGCAGCGTGTTCAACCACTTCCAGCCCGCGGAACACATCGCCTTCGGCATCGGCCAGGGTCTTGCCCTGCTCGGCACTGAGCAGCGCGGCCAGCTCGGGCATGTGTTCGCGGATCAGTTGCTGGTACTTGAGGAAGACGCGCGCGCGGGTGCCGATGGGCGTCTTGCGCCAGTTGACAAAGGCACGGCTGGCGGCGGCCACTGCGGCGTCGACCTCGGCCGTGGTGGCGAACGGCACCTGCGCCAGCACCGACTGGTTGGCCGGGTTGACCACGTCCTGCCAGTGCGTGCTGGCGGAAGTGACGAATTCGCCATCGATCAACAGGGACACGCGGGGTACGGCTTCGCTCATTGCAGGTTCGCTCGCAGAAGGGTCGATGCAGATGCTTCGCATTGTTTGCACCCCTCGCCGGCATTCCCAGCCCCCAATTGCTTAATCGCGCTAAGCTGGTGGCACAATTTTGCGAATCTTGCGAATGCCACACACGCAGCCACCTCTGCGCCACCAGCTCGGCCTGCGCCTGCAGCGGCTGCGCCAGCGCCATGGCCTGACCCAGGCCGAACTGGCGCGCCGGCTGGCGTTGTCGCCGAGCTATCTCAACCAGATCGAGCGCAATCAGCGCCCGTTGACGCTGGCGATCCAGCAGCGGCTCAAGGCCACCCTGGGCGATCTCGAAGGCCTGCTGGACCTGTACGACCCCGCCGCGCTGGTGGAACCCTTGGACGAATCGCTGCGCAGCCTGGGCCACAGCCTGTCGGCCGCTGAACTGCGCGTGCTCACCGGCAATCTGCCGCAGGTGGCGCAGGCACTGCTGGATCTGCATCGCGCCCACAAGCGTCTGCAGGAGCGCAATGCCGCGCTGGAACTGCAGATCGGTGCCGACCACGCCGCACTGCCCTCGCTGGCGCCCGGCGAGCAGGTGCGCGATTACTTCAATCGCGCGCACAACTATTTGCCCGAACTGGATGAGCGCGCCGAAGCGCTGTATGCCGAACTCGGGCTGACCCCGGACAACCTTGCGCCGCGGCTGCGCCAACGCCTGGCCGATCGCCACGGCTTGTTGGTGCAGGACGCCACCGACCTGCTGAGCGACAAGCGCAGCGTGGATGCGCAGGCGCGCGTGCTATGGCTGCCTGCGCATCTGCGCCCCGGCCAACAGGCGTTCCAGATGGCGGCGCAGTTGGCGTTGCTGGAATGTGCGCCGCTGCTGGAGGCGCGCATTGCCGATGCCGGATTCGAAGATGCCGAGCGCATCGCGTTGTCGCGCATTGGTTTGTCGAACTATTTTGCCGGCGCCCTGGTGATGCCGTATGGCGAATTTCTGCACAGCGCGCAGACCTGCCGCTACGACATCGAATGGCTGGCCGATCGTTTCGATGTGGGCTTCGAGGCGGTCTGCCACCGGCTCAGCACCTTGCAGCGGCGCGGTGCGGCCGGCTTGCCGATCTTCTTCATGCGGGTGGACCGCGCCGGCAATGTGTCCAAACGTCACTCGGCCACCGACTTCCACTTTTCGCATGTCGGCGGCGCCTGCCCGTTGTGGATCGTCTACGAAGCCTTCAATCAGCCCGACCGCATCCTCACCCAGATCGCGCGCATGCCCGATGGCCGGCGCTATTTCTGGCTTGCGCGCCAGGTCAGCAGTGGCGCGCCCGGTTACGGCCGCCCGCGCAAGACCTTTGCATTGGCGATGGGCTGCGACCTGCGCCATGCCGATCAACTGGTGTATGCACGCGGCTGGGACCTGGATGCGGTGGACGATGCGGTACCGATCGGCCCGGGCTGCCTGACCTGCGAGCGCAGCGATTGCGTGCAGCGCGCGTTCCCGGCCTTGCCTCGATTGCCTGCCAGCGCGCGCTAGAGCGTGTTATGAACTTTGAAATAGAGCGGCTGCATTTCCAAGCATCAGGATCGTGAAGACGACAAAGTGCAAACCGGCCAA
>NZ_MDFM01000015.1 GCF_002939985.1 Xanthomonas hortorum pv. cynarae
GGAGATATCGGTTGGATATGGCTTACGAGGCTTCATCCGTATACGTTATCGTGACAAGGGCAAAGTTCATAACACGCTCTAGGGAAATCGCCTTGTGGATCCACATTCCACGGCGCCAACTGTTCCGCCTTAAGCTCCAGCTTACCCCTTGTCAATGCACTGAAGCCGAGCATGTCAACGAACAGGACTACACCCTGATAGCTACGCACAATCCCCACCCCAAAAAAATGAACGAAGTGAAAGAATAGCAGACGACAATCACTCACTCTGATGCAACTATGGGAATCACCGAAAAATTCCCACGCCGTTATTGCTCGCCTCCCTTTGGCTCAGGGAGCTCGGTGAGTTAATATATTAAATGGACATCAATGAAGATCCCACCTTGCACCGCATTCGAGCACTTTCAGTGACTACCCCCACCTTCCCATTGCGCGGCCAGGTTGCTTTCATGCAGTTCCTCGCTGCTGGCGGAAGTGTCATGGATATTGAGCGCTATCTACGGCGAGTGGAGTCCTCTTTAGCGCCGAAGCTCGGCACCCAGATGACGGCGGCAGCCAAGCTGCGTGACTTTGCAACGATGCTCCGCATTGAGATTACAGATGCTGACCTGCACATATTGCAGAAGCGCGTCCACCAGGCCGCACTAGATCGGAGGCGCGCGGAGGCGAGATTTCGCCGTATTGATGCATCCTTCCAGCGAGACATATCGAAGGCTCTTAACGCTATTAGAGAAGCGGCAGGCCTTCTTCAGGATACTGAGATTACATCTTGGCCAGAGTGTTTCTCACGTAGGCACGGATTTGAACGGGTACATTTGAATGAACGTCGCAAGTTGGTTAATGAGACTACGGTGTTTGTTGCTTCACTGATGGCTGTCGAAGCGGTGTCTGATCCAGGCGAACGGCACTTTGCTTTCGTAGAGCTGCACGCAGCTCAGTCGAGTCGCGTTCACCGATGCCTAGAGGCGCTTGAGCTTAGCCGTTGGAGGTTGCCATCGACTATCCAAAGGACAGATCTTCCTGGTAAATATGGGGTGGTGAAGTGCGGCCGTTTCGCCGATTTTGATGGCCTTCTGCGGACGGCGCAGACAGCTTGGCTCAGGTGTGATCCTACGAAGATACAGAAGGCTCTGAAGATTGAACTTGAAGCTTCTGACATCGCTAATCGTCGTTCCCAGGATATGGCAGGCATGCCCGCAAACTTGATGAACTGGCTTGCGATGAATTCTGAGGTCCATTCGGATCCAATACGGCCAAAAGCGGGTGAGCGGGGAGCTGCCGAGGCCGGATACACCGCCAAGCCGAGCCAATGTGGTCTAGCGAGATAAGCTCTATGTGCCGGCTCGCCGCGAACGTGTGATCATTCTGGTGCCTCCATACTCAGGTGGCCGGGCGATTTAACTAGACAGCATATGCATGTGCCAGAGTCGGCCCTCGGCCTTCAAATGAGTGCGCCCCACCTCTGTCCTTAAGACACCTTTGCCCAGACATCGGTCTGGATTGTCATTTTGCAGAATCGTCAGCTGCAGAATTCGACATTGATGCCGCTACACGAATCGAAGGTCTGGACGTAGCCTTGCACTAATCCTTCAGTCGGCCCCGCAGCTTGGTCGCTGCTTGTCCTTTGGTGGCTGTGCAGCCCTTGTGCATCAGCGGGCGCTACCATTCGGCCGGGAAGATCTAGCGGCGTGTTCGCTTGCGCTTGCCCAGGCCCTCCGCGTCACCGAACATCAGTTGGATGGGTCACTCCTCGGCGTGAGCGGTTAGTGTCGCGTATCTGCGGTGCGTTGCTCAGAGGTTCCTTAAAGCCACAGCCCACACATCGCCCCCCTTGTCACCTCTGGCTGCAAGGTAAAAGGAAACATCTCCAGCAAGGGGAAAAAGATTTTCCACATGCCTGGGCAGCGCGACTATGAACGCATCTCCATTACTCCAGCACGTGGGGAGCGGATGTTCTGCACTTCCAGGCAAGCATTGGAAGCAGGATGGCAACCGGAAAAGCGTTGATGTCCCAGTCATAAAGGCGCGGGGGCGGTCCATGTCTAGCCAGCACCAAAGCAGGTAAGCTCCTCCGGACGAGCATGCAGTGCCAAGATGGGTAGGAAATAACGCATGGAAACAACGACGACCAATCAGCCAAGGGCAGGGGACTTCTTTATTCTGCAGCCGGATGCGCGCAGGGGCGGAAAGGGCCACGGTGTGGTTTTCGAGAACGAGAAGGCTCTGCTGACGCCGCCGCGCTTGATCTTGCGCCCTAAGACTCGTGGCTTCCCGCCACTGAGAGAAGTTCCGCGCCTGGTCTACGATCCCAATGAAGGCGTTCCGCCACAAGACCTCGAAGGCGGATTGAGTGGCTATTGGCTGGTGTCCGACCGACTCCGTCAGGTGATGGAAGCGGTAGACCCTGGTGCGTTCGCGTTTGCCGAGACCGACTATCGCCTTGCCGACGGCTCCCAGGGGGCAACCGTCTTCCTCTGCGATGTGGTCCGAATGGTGGATGCCCTGGATGAGGAGGCCTCTCAGCTGAACATCGTGCTCAGCGACGATTACGAGGCGGGAAAGTATTACGACCTGACCGGCGATGTGCGATTGGCTTTCAAGCAAGATGTGCTGGGCCCGGCGCACGTCTTTAGGCTGCCCTTCAACGGCTTTGTCTACTGCGACCGGACGTTCAAGGATGCTGTAGACGCGGCAGGCATTGTCACGCCGAGCGAGTCTAATGGGCTTTGGTTTGACGACGTCGTGAACTGCTAAGCCGCGAATACAAGGCAGCAAGGAAGGAGCCTATTCATGTCCAACTATCGGACGCTTTTTCAGGACCATCACAACATCGAACAGCAGACGCTGAAGAACAGCGAACTGCTTTCCCGGCTCCAGGTCGTCGGAAGATTCGACATTCACGCCGCCGAAAATCGCTTGTTTCTCCCGGCAAGCCCCCAGCTTGCGCAAGCAATGGGCGTGACGCCGCATAGCGGTGGCCCGTTGGCTGAATACCAAAGTGGAATGATCCGGCGCCTGGACGACATCGAAGCATCTCGAGATGGCCAGGCGGCCCTGGAAGGCGACACGGCGGCGATGGATCGAGTTGCCAAGCGCGTTGAACAGCTACGCGATACGGTCAAGGTCGGGCTTATCAATGGGGATTTGAACACCAACACGCCGGTTGGCGAAATCCCCGCGCAAACAAGCCAGCGGGTCCGGGAGTTCTTTCGCGATGTCCCGGCCTACTATCAAAACCATGCCCAACAAATTGAAGCCCTGAAGGGCTTCACTGGGGTGGACCATGGCTGGGGTGCCGTCGCGCACTCTGAGTCGCGCATCGTCACCACGCTCAACCAAATCCAGGTCAGCAACAGCGCGATCATCCGGGGCGGCGACATCCAACTTCAGCGCAGCGGGTTGTCGCTCGCCCTTTCCAATGCGCACCACGATGGGCGCGTACTCTTTTCAGAGCAGGGCATTCTCAAGGTTGAGCAGACCCTGGGCGAGGAGGCCGCACACAACCTGCGCGTCCCCCGAGGCCAGCGCGGTGGCATATCCGTGGAACTGCTATTGGGCGAAGCATCAGCAAGCACTCTGGTGCGTTCGGGCGGCTTGCTGGCCACCGGCGCCGATGCAGTGATAACTGCCCGCCGTTCGGCCGAGCTGCTGGAACAAGGCAACGTCACCGCCGCACAGTCTGAGGTCACCCATGCCTTGGCGCGCAATGCCGGTGGCTGGGCCGGTGGTGCGTCCACCGCGGCGGCGCTGGGCGGCAGTGGCTTCGTGCCTGCGGCCTTGGTCGTCGGTGACGCGCTGTTGATGAGCAAGGCGTTCGACAAGGGCGCCGACCTATTTGACAACCGTGCCATCTACCACCAGACCGACAAGGCGGGCGTGGACTGGCAGTTCAACGGTCGCAATTGGCAGCGCGAAGCGGCCATTGACCTTGTCCAAAATGGCCGCCGCACGTCCGATGAGCAGCCCGTGGTCGCCAGCTATGAGAAATCGCAGGAGCTGGGTGCGCTAGCCAACGCCAAGTCGGTGGAGCTGGCGCTGGGCAAGGCGCCACCGCCCCAGGACCCGTTCAACCTCCCGGCTCAAGCAAGCGACCAAATCGGATTGGATAACCAGAGCTGGCGGCGCAATCCCGAGAGCCAGGCATGGGAACGCCAAGTCAAGACCGCTGTGTCCGGTGCCAACGACCGGGGCAGCTACGAACATCAAACCGCTCCCCTGGAACGCGCGCAACAGCTTAACCAAGAAGCCCTTGGGCGCATCGAAAGCAACATCGCCACCGGGCGAGAAGCCATCGCGGCCGCCTATTTGGGGAACCATGCCGCACAGCGGGCCCAGTCCTATGGAGTGGAGGTGCCGGCGGCCGTCCAAGCAGCCCAGGCCAAGTCAGGCGCGGTGCTGGGCTCAGATGCTCGGCTCTACCAGCGCACTGAGTCAGGCCAGTGGGCCAACAAGGGTGGCGTCGCCAGCGGCAATCTGGCGGTGGAGCTGGAACTGACCGACCAACTGCGGCAGCCCTCAATAGATCGCTCCCACGAAGCCTTGGCGGCCATCCAGGCGCTTCCCTTGCCCACGGCGGCGCAGTTGGAGCACAACGAGCTGCTGCACCGTTACCGGGCCGCAGGCGTCGATTTGAACGTCAATCTGGACACCCAGCAGGCCGTGGTGCTGGCCGCGCAGCGAACCATGGAGACCAACGGCATCACCGGGCCGACGATGCAGCAGCTGCAGCGCAACGAATCGGGGCAATACGGCTATGACAGCCCCATCGCGCACCTGCAAAGCGGCAGTGATGGTGTCGCTCGCGTGGTGGCGATTACCAGCAGCGAAGACATCCGCCAGGCGTTGAGTGATGCACGGGGGCACCGACAGGAATCGGCAACCCTTGCACGGGTGCCCGAAGCTGCTGGAGATACAGATACCTCGACCTCTGATTCTTCCAATCCGCAGCAAGTGCTCGACATCCAGGCCCGCATGCAGGCCTCTGTTGCGGCGCAGGCGCGGCAAGAACGCGAACAGCAAGATCGCCTCGCGCAAGAGCAGCATGCCGCGCAGGTGCGCGAGCACCTCCAGCAGGCACAGCCTGAGCGCGAAGATAGGTCACAAAGCGAACAAGCGGTCCAGGCGCATGCGGTGTTGGAAGGTCAACGCCAAGCAGAGCAGCAACGTGAGCTAGAAGAACGCCAAGTGCAGGAGTGCCAAGCGCAGACCAGCCAGCAACGCGATCTACAAGAGCGTGAGATAAGGGAGATCCAGCAACGTCAGGAGCAAGAGCGTCAAGCTCAGGACAACCAACAGCGGGAGCAGCAGCAAGATCGACAGGCTCCAGAAGCCAAGCAAGTTGAGGTCCAGGAAGCTCAGGCTCAGCAAGCGCAGCAGCAAGACCAACGCCAGCATGCCTCGCAGCAACTGGACCCTCAGCCGCATGCACCAGATGCCACGTTGGCTCCACAAACGCCATGGCCTGGGTCGCAGCACGAGGATGCGCGCCCTCGGGGAGAAACACAGAACCAACAGGCCGGCGAACACTTGGCTCCTGGCGCCCATGAGCTATTGAAGCAAACGCCTGGTCTGGGTGACGCGCAGCCACGCCAAGCACAAGATGCGGAGCGCGCGCTGGAGATTCAGGCAGTGGAGAGTCTCGACACCGCGCGCCTCCAAGTGTTTCCTTCAAAAGGCCCGGAGTCGGACAACCAACCTTTTCAAAACGCAGAGGCCGATGCGGTGTCGCCAGCACTGCATCACCAGGTGCAAACGCAGCAAGGAGAGATGGAGCAAGCATCGGTCCGTCAGCAAGACGTGGCGCGTGAGCAGGAGGCAGATTCGGTTCGCGGCATGTCCCACACAACGCATGCGGCAGCAGAACCATTGATTGCATCGCAGTCCACGGGGTCTTCCACTCCTGAGCGACATGCGGAGACAGTGCAGCCCCGTCCTTCAAACGCCTTGCTCGGTGATCATGGTGCGCCGGTGCTGCCCCCAGAACACCTCGCGCAAGCGCGTGAGCAGTCATTGGCAAGTAGTGCCGACACTCGGATGTCCGTCGGGTCTGCTGACGCAGAAAACCAACAGACGCCATCAACCCCGGCGCAGGATCGCAGCGCCGCAGACCCGGGCGGCGCACTATTCCTGGAAGAGACCATGCGCTCGCTGCGTCAACTGCAACAGGAGATTGAGGCGGCGGATCGGGAAGACGAACGCTTCCACAAGGAATGGAGGGAGTATCGCGAGCGCGGAGAATCCTATCCCTTCGCTCGCGACGGCGCGCGAGACCAGGAGAGTGGAAGCATTGATGCATTCAGCGCGCACCAACCAAGTCGCCGCTCGCCCAGTGAAGCTGCTGAGCAAACCGATGCCTTCTCACCTCTAGCTCAGCGCTCCACCAGGCGAGGGGTGGGGGATGCGCCAAACGAATCGTCGCAGACCGAACGGAAATCCATCACCGGTGACCCTGACGTGGACGAAGTGCTCTATGCACTGGAAAGCAAGAACGAGCTGGCGATTGAGCAAGCCTTGACTCGGGTAGCCAACAGCGCAGCAACCCAGGCGCTGATCAAAAGAGGCAACGACTTCCTGGAAGCGCAGGCCATGCAGGAAGCGCAAGAGCACGTCGCCACGCGGCAGGCACTGGGGATGGATGTCGCGGCCGAGGTCAACACCAGCCGTGGTCCGGTGATGGTGATGACCTTGCCGGAGTTCGCCAAGGGGCCGATGCAGAACGGGCCTCAAGGTGACGGCGGCGGTGGGGACGGCGGTGGAGGAGGTGGTGGAGGAGGTGGTGGTGGGGGCGGCGGTTAGTCAAAATCGCTTCCATGACCCGCTGAGCTTAGGACACCTCATGGACAAGCAAGACGCTTCTGCAATGGCGGAAATGCTGGTGACATTGAACGCCTCGAACGCCTCGTTGCAGCAGACCATCAAGGTGTTGACGACGCTGGTGTCGTCCATGCAACAGCGCGAACACAACCTGCGCGATCTCATCGTCGAACAACTCCAGGTACTGCAAAGCGCAGTGGGTA
Organism: Xanthomonas hortorum pv. cynarae; assembly: GCF_002939985.1. Lineage (GTDB taxonomy): Bacteria > Pseudomonadota > Gammaproteobacteria > Xanthomonadales > Xanthomonadaceae > Xanthomonas > Xanthomonas hortorum_D. Next base: position 7,016 of record NZ_MDFM01000015.1, read on the forward strand.
GCGCCGACTACAAGGTCAATCGAGTGCTGGAGAATGCACTACCGCGGCTGACGCAATTGACCAATCAGGCGCTGTCGCAGACCCTGGAGCCGGCCGCCAAGCGGTTCAACAAAGAGATGGCGCATGCGGACGAGACGTTGCAGCAAGCTACTCGACGTTACACGCAGGCACAGCAATCCTTGGAAACACGGATTACGCGACGCATGGGCATGGCATCCGCCACCATGCTTGTGGCGGGCGTTTTGGGCCTGGGTACGGTGGCTTACTCGGTTGGCATCATCAACGAAAAGCGAACCGAGCTCGCACAGCTTCGAGCCGCCATCGACTACATGGATCGCGTGTCGCGTGCCGACCTAGCTCCCTGTGGGGAAGGCCGGCTCTGCGCCACCTTCGAAAAAAATGGGCCGCGCTACGGCAATCAGAGGCAATACAGAGCGGTCAACCTGCGCACAACACCAGCTGCGCAGTGATACCTGTAGACCGCATTCGCTCGGTGGGGCGCTAACGTTTTTGGCGGTTGTCCTAGTCCCTCTCGTTCCGGTTTCATTCGATAGGAGCCCTCGGCGTAAGCGATGTCCGCTGACGGCCACCGTTTGCCTGTTGCCACCTTCTGCGCACTAGGACTCTAAAGGCTTCCAGAGTTAGAAGCATCTTGCGCCTGCGCCGGCTGCAAGCCCAACACGCTGCGGTGATGTGTCTCCCCGTGCAAGATCGAAAAGATAGGAAAAAACGCCTAAAGATTATTTAAAACCCATATCACCTATGTGAGGCGGGATATACCCCGCTTCGCGTCCGGCGCTCCGCATTGCAGTGCCAGCTTAGGATGCACGTAATGACGAAGAGCAAGGTCGAATTGATCTACTGCATCATGGTGGTGGCCACCGCCGTCATGGCGGGCATCGTCAAATGCACCGTGGCGGCGACTTGCCCTAACTGCAGTGATTTCTTCGATCACTGATCGGCACAACCAACGTTACCTCTCACAAGGCCCGGCTCGTCCGGGCCTTGTGCATTTATGGCCTCAACTATTAGGAATCGACAATGCACTTGCTTGAATCAATGGCCTATGTTGGCAATAAGCCCTGGCATGGGCTGGGTAATCAGCTCGCTCGACAGCAGCCTATCGAGACATGGAAGCAACAGGCTGGGATGGATTGGAAGATCGAGGAGTCGGAGGTTCGATACATCACTGGCAGTCAGAACATTGGAGCCATCAATGCGTTTCCTGGGAACAAGGTTCTCTATCGCTCTGATACCAAAGCGCCTCTGGCAGTGGTTTCGAAGCGCTTCCAAGTCGTCCAGCCAGGGGAGATCCTGGAGTTCTACCGGGACTTGACGGCGAACAACGGATTCGAGCTGGAGACGGCCGGCGTCCTGAAGGAAGGACGTAAGTTTTGGGCATTGGCCAGGACAGGTCAGAGCACCGTGCTTCGGGGGAGGGACAGAGTGGACGGCTATCTTCTCCTGGCCACTGCCTGTGATGGGACGCTGGCCACAACAGCTCAATTCACTTCTATCAGGGTGGTCTGCAACAACACCCTGGCGGTTGCCTTGGGAGACAGCGGTGGCGCCATCAAGGTGCCGCACCGAAGCCACTTCGACCCGGACCTCGTGAAGCGCCAGCTCGGCATTACGGTTTCAGCCTGGGTCGGTTTCGTAGACCGAATGAAAGCACTGTGCGAATCCCCAGTAGATCCAGACGCTGCTGATGCTCTGCTGCGCCGTGTGTTGACCTACGCCACTCCCAATGCGGCGCAGGTGGTCAACGAACAGGCGGTGGCTAAAGTGCGCGCGCTGTATGAGGGCGATGGGCAAGGATCCAAGCTTGCTTCCAGCCGAGCAACGGCTTGGGGTCTGCTCAACGCCATCACAGAGCACGTTGATCATCATCGACGTGCTCGAAGTGACGACCATCGCCGGGATGCGGCCTGGTTTGGGCAGGGGGCCAAGATCAAGCAGCGCGCGTGGGAAGAGGTAACGGGGATGGTGGCGTGATGCAGGCCGGGACACGCACATGTGCGCCGTCTGATGGCGGGCCTGCACCATCACAGGAAGTCATCCACGCACGGGATGACAAGATCGTCGCGCGCGCCCTACGCATCCTCGAACAGCGAGCCAGCGAACCAGGGCCAAGACTAGGTGACGTCTCCAAGTGCGGCGCCTTTTTCCGGCTGCGGTTGGGTGGTGAGATACGGGAGCACTTCGAGGTTGCGTTTCTCGATAACCAGCACCGGCTCATCGGGGTAGAGCGCTTATTCTCCGGGTCCGTGGAGGGCGCGGAGGTGCACCCGCGCATCGTCGTCCAGCGCGCGCTGGCCTTGAACGCCGCGGCAGTCATCGTGGCTCACAACCACCCGAGCGGCCATACTGAGCCTTCAGCAGCCGATCGGGCTGTCACGGTCCAGTTGAAGACCGTTTTGCAGCTGGTGGAGATCCGGCTGCTGGACCATTTCGTGGTCACAGCCCACCAAGCGGTCTCGATGGCTACCCGGGGATGGGTGTAGGGCTGACATCCGCTCTGGGGCCGGTCTCGGCACAACGCGCCCGGCCAAGGCCGGACATCGACTCGTCTTGTCCCACGTGTTCAGTGGCCGAGCCCTGAAGGGCCGGCCACAGAATTGCCGTCAGTCGAGAAGTGACCCGGGGCGAACCCGAAGCGCCAGTGCAATGCGCTCGATGTTGTAGATCGTCACATTCTTCTCGCCGCGCTCGAGCATGCCGATGTAGGTCCTGTGGACGCCGGCTGCCTCGGCAAGGTCTTCCTGCGACAGCCCGCGCTCCTTCCTCAATCGCCGGACGTTGCCAGCAAAGACGGTGACCAACCGAGTTTCGTGAGCTGCCCGAGCCATCGCAAGATGGTCTGGGTTTGAATACTACTATTCGACATACTAAGATTAGCATTCGGCGATGTCTGGGCTAGCCCAATTGCCCTATGTCCAACTCGGTCACCTAACAAACACAGGGGAATCAAATGAAGGGAATCGTCTCAGCCAGCATGGTGCTGGTGTCTGTTCTTTTGTCAGGTTGTGTCGGTGGCACGCCTGACTGTGGTGATGGCAAGACCATGGACCTGATCCACGACGTGATCGTCAAAGCGGTGGAGAAGCGCGTGACGTGGTACGAGAACAGCGCGGAAGCCAAGAAGTACATGGACATGTTTAACGTTGAGGCCTTCCGAAAAATCCCGGACAACTACGAGATATCCAAAATCCGCGTCCTGAGTTATGACAAGGACACAGACGTCTACGAATGCGAAGCCAGCATCACTTACGACTACCAGCCAGGCCGCGGACGCAGCTTCCGCTACAGGGTGGAAACGGACCAAGGCGACTCTCAGACGCTCCTTTCCTATGAAAAATCGATGCTCGGCCCGATTTTTTAGCATCGCCTGGCGGCTGTTCGCGCCCAACCCTCCAGGTGGCAACCCAGAGCCATCAGCTGCTTACCGGCTGCTGCCCCCGCAGTGCAAGCGTGCCTTGGAATTGGCGGGGGTGCGGGTACTGGACTAATTTTTGTCACCAACAGCACCGTATTACTGATGGCCGCGCGGCCAGCTGGAAGTGCTCCACGAGAGGATCTCGAAAACGGCCAAGGAGGGCCAACCGAGGCGAGCTACAACTTGCTTTTCAATTACACCAGCGCGTAATCGATCCAGTAGTGCTGGGTTAGCGTTCGCCCTCTTCAGGATCTCTACCACGCTGGCTATAAAGGCGGCTTGATCCATGCCAAAGCTAAGACGGTATTCGCTGCCGCGGAGTTTTATGCGAAGACCGAGATGGTAGCGGCCATATTCGGTACTTGGGCCAGCAGGTAGACGGCCGGGATCTCATGCGGCTTAGCCTGTACCACAAATCTCTCAAACCCGGTTGCGCCCGCTTGCTGCTCGTTAGGGTTTGATCCGCGTGCAACCTGTCTCATTAACCAATTCCACGCAGAGACTCAGCGCGCGTTGGTCTGCCCAGCAATTGTGTTCCCGTCGTTCGGAGAGCTTCTGAGCGGGTCGATTTGGCTTGTCGTAATAGGCGGCATATTGGTCCTTGTGCAAAGGAGGGCCTAGTCATGGCACGAGATGTCGCGAAGATTGCGGCCGCTCTGGCGGCGTTGCTGATGCTTGGAGCATGCAGCAGCAAGGCGGACAAGGCACGCAGCGAATTCATCGGCAGCTGTGCCAGCAGTGGAGGGAACAAGTCTGTCTGCGAATGCGCTTTCGACAAACTGCAGGCGCATTACGGGGAAGAAGGAATTGTTGCAAGTCAGTCCGAGGGTTCTTCGCCCCCGGACTTCATCGATCAATTGGCCAATGCCGCACAACAGTGCAGGAAGCGATAAGGAAATGAAGATGAAGCAGATTTACCGGTCCACGATGATCCTGCTAGCCGCGCTAGCCGTAACGGGATGTGGCAAAGCAGATGAGGTGACGAAAGCCGGCGATATCAACCTTGCAGGTTGTGAGGTCCTGGCCGGCATCAAGCGATCCGAGGCTGAGACCATCACGTGCGACAAGGGAGCCAAGCCTGTTCAAGTCGGAAGCGAGAAGGCCGCAGCGTCGGAAGTGTCAACGCCAGTTGTCCCAGATGCGGAGGTTATCGATACCGCGCTTGCAGGGGAAGTGAAGAGGTCCGAGGGTGGCATGGAGTATCGGGATGCCAGAAAGTCAGCGGAGGGTGATCTGACCGGCGAAGGCAAGGCTGAGGTCGCCGTGCTGTACACCCTGGAAGGCGAGGGTGGCGGGAACGGCAGCAGCACGTACCTCGCGGTGTTCCAGCGTGCCGACGGTGGACAGCTGGGTCTGATTGACACAACCCCAGCTGCAGGCTTTGGGGCCGTTGCACAGGATCTGAGCATCGTCGACGGGAAAATCCGCGTGAAGTTGCTGATGCAGGGGCCGGATGATCCGGATTGCTGCCCGTCGATAGAGCATGAGGGGCGGTACGTCCTTCACGGTGGGAAGCTGCTGCAGGTGCAGTCGTAGCAGCGCTCCGAACTCACGCGTCAACCTGCAGATGCTGAGTCATCTAGAGGTGGAGCGAAAGCTCCTCCTCTGGCGTCATGGCCGGCGGTTTTCTCTTGGGCCTTACAGCGCGCCTGGGCTGCGGTGCAGTAGGGACAAGTACGGCGCCAGCACCCAGACCATGCGGCAAGATTCCTCGCCTCGGACTTCGACCTGCTTTTTTTTTGTTCAAGCCAACGCAGGGCGGCGCGGAAGCGCAGGGGCGGCAGGTTTGCCTCAGCTGCTTCGGCCTCCACGGCAGTGGGCGACTGCGCTGGATGCATGTATGCAGGTGGCGCGCGTCCTCGTCGGGCCTAGCCTTGCGGAAAGCGCGGTGACTGGTCGGCAACTGCGCCAGCTCCGGGGTCGGGTGCATCGATTCGGCAAAGACCATTCAAGATCGTCGAATAGCGGGAGAGTGCTGCCAGGCCATGGCAACCGTTCGGAACCATTCAAAAGTGTACTGATCTGGCCTGGCCTCAGTGCTCGGTCAACCCGAATCGAACCGGCTCAATCGCTAATGCACGGCCGGGGAATCTCATTCAATCGCGCTGCGATTGGGGGCGAAGTGGATGACCAGTGAGTCGGGTTTGTGATGCTAAGTGTCTGATTCATAGTCGTACTTGCGTCTTTGCGCCCCAGCTATAGGCATCTGCAGCGCCCAAATCCAAAACGTTGATTTTTTGAGCATGGGCTTTCGCGCCGCCATCGGCTCAAATGCACCCGAGCTGGTCACCGCCAGCCAGGATTCCGGCCGGATTCCTTCCATCGCAACTCAAATCCTAAGGAATCCACATGAACTTCAACGCAGCCACTCCGGCCCCGATGCTGGACGACATCAAATGCTCCGCTCACGCGACGGCGCACTTCCCGATCCCGGACGGCTTGGTAGGGCGCCCAACTCTGCGGTTCAAGGAAATGATCAAGATCATGTCCATCGGCCGCAGCCAAGGCTATCTGCTGAAGAAGACCGATCCGAACTTCCCGAAAGGCGTCCCGCTCTACGATAGTAAGAACTCGCCCCAGTTCTATTGGACGCATGAAGCCATCGCCTGGTTGCAGGACCGTACCAACAAGGTGCGTACCGGCTTGGAGAGCAACTGACCATGAGCGCATACATCGAAGCGTTGTCAGGTTCTCGTAGCCCCTTGGAGGCACTCGAGCTGGCTCTAGCTAGGGAGTTGACGGGCGGCAAGAGCAAGATCGAAATCGACTTCCGTGACGCATATCCGGCGTTGGAGCGTAACCTCGTTCAGAAGATGCGCAAGCGCGTGGCGATGAACCACTTTAACGCTGCGTACAAGCACGGCCTGACTTTGGCTCAGTTCCGCAAGCTGTTGAATGCGGAGCGTGAGCGCCATCGCGAAGCTGGTCACCAGCTGGTGTGTGAGAACTGTGGCCAGCAGATTCCCGTAACTGCTGCGGCCGAACAGGAGGTGGAATAATGGCGATCTCAATGCAGCGCACGCCGCCCCGCTACCCGCTCGATGCCTTCCTCGTGGTTGCTCGTGAAGCTGGTCACGAGCTGGTCCGCAACGTCCAGGCACCGGACGCGATGATCGGCATGGGGCTGATCAATGCGATCACGATGGCATGTCAGGGCCTGATTGACGTCAAGATGCCGACCGGGCAGGTCCGTCCAGTCTCCCAGAACCTGCTCATCGTGGCGGAATCGGGTGAGCGCAAGTCCACGGTGTCTTCACTGCTCCTCGAACCGTTCCGCGACGCGGATGCCATGGCGATGGCTGCTCACAAAGCGAAGAGCGAGCAGTTCAAGGCCGAGCTCGGCTCGTGGGAAGCCAAGTCGAAGGGCTTGCGCAGCGCTATCAGTCGGGCGGTGAGCAAGGGCTTGGAATCTGACGAGCTGGATGCCCAGCTGATGGAACACGCCCGGCGCCGACCACAGCAGCCCAAGTTACGCTACTTCCTGCGGCAGGACATCACCGCCAAAGCCGTGATGGAGGCCTTGGAAGGCGATGGCGAGTCGATCGCGATCACCACCGATGAAGGCCATCTGCTGTTCAAAAGTGAGGCGATGACCCATATGGGGCTGCTGAACCGTCTGTGGGATTCGCCCGAAGTGCTGCTCCGGGACCGGGCCGACCGCGAAAGTCTGGTGGCCATGAACCCACGAGTGTCCGTGAGCATCATGACCCAGTACGCCCCCCTCAAGGCGTTCTTGGACAGCCGCGGCTCGGTGGCAAAGGGCAGCGGTCACTGGGCGCGCTATCTGGTGGGCTGGCCGCAGTCGACCATGGGTTACCGCCGTGTAAACGGGGATGAAGCCGTCTGGGAGGCTCTGCCGATCTTCCACGCACGCATCCGGCAGCTGCTGGAACGCTACCGGACGGAGATGGAATCGGGCGAAATCAAGCGCGAAACGATTGAATTCAGCCGTGACGCGAAGGAAAGGTGGCTGGATCTGTCGGACGAGACCGAAAGGATGTTGCGCGAAGGTGAGTACTTCAGCGACATCAATGATTTTGCAGCCAAGGTGATGGAGATCATGGCTCGTTTGGCCGCCTCAATTCACTACTTCGGAGGGGAGCTCGGACAGATCACCTTGGATACCGTCAACCGTGCCTTCGAGATCGTTCGCTGGCATGTGGACGAGTATAAGTACATGTTCTCGCCGGCATCGACCGCACCACAAGACTTGGTCGATGCCCAGGCCCTCGCTGAGTACCTGCATTCCCGGATATGGGGTGGTCCGTCCTCTGACACCTATGTACCCAAGAATCGGATCCTCCGCAGTGGTCCGGTACGCGACCGCGGACGGCTCAACGACGCCCTGAGCTTGCTCGAAATGCGCAGGGCGGTGAACGTAGTGATCGGTCCTCGGGACCGGAAGACCTATCTGCAGCTCATGAACCATTTCTTCGACCAACCCAGCATGATGCTGTAGCTGGTGTCCCGTTCAATGCCCTCGTCGCTGACGAGGGCGTTTTCCCCTAGATCCTCGGCCAGAACCCAGGCGATTCTGCGATTTTGTCGCAGAATCGCCTCTGCCTTTTAGCGTATGGCCTAGGCTTTGGTGCTGTGGCCGGTACGGTGGTCCGTGAACTGCTGCTTTTCGGCGTCTGCCATATCCTTGATCAGGCGTGGGCCCAGATGCCGTTCGGCGGGCCGTTCAATGCCCCGGTCTCTGAGGCTGCGGTGATCAACCCGCGTGCTATGCCCACACTCAGCCAGCATCTGATTCTGAGCGTCGGCTACCAGCTTACGTCGCGCGCTGACCTGCTGCCGCAGTTCTATCGGACTCTTGCCGCCGCTGTCCTTCCGGCATCCGCCACTGGCTGGGTTCTTCGGGTTGTAGCGCGCGAAAGTTCGATCCGGAGTCCGTTCGATTCCATCTGGGACGCGATCAGAGCACATCAGGTGCACATGCGGGTTCTCGATGCCGCCAATCGAACCGGCTGGGGCGTGAATTGCGTACTGATATGGCTTAACGCCTGCCACATTGCGTGCTAGCCGTTCCGCGAGTTCGATTAGCTGGTCCTTGGACAGCTCGTTAGGTAACGCAATCTCATGTTCGCGATACGCTGCGGCGTTGGATCGTTCGTATCTATCGGCCATGCTCCAGAAGGCCCTGGGATCATCCTCTGCCCAGGTAGGGAGATTGCCGTGACCGGAGTGGATTAGATCTTCGCGCTTGCTATGTGCGCCCTCGCGATCAATGTACGCACCGTGCCTGCGTGCCGACCCCTTCTTGCCGCTCTTGATGCTGTAATGGAAGCTTGCCATCAGTGTTTCACCCTTTCTCTATATAGAAGTAAAAAGCCGACAAGAGATCTGTTGTCGGCTGCTTCGAAAGCGGGTTCCATCATTATTTTGATCACTCGATTAGAAACGGTAAGTGCGCGTGTTAACGCACCCCGTACTGGTTCCTCACCTCTAACCAGATGTCACTGGAGATTCGCCTATCGGAACTCCTGTACGGCTCTCTGACGATGGAATTTGCCGGTATCCATATACATAGAACTGATGGCGTAGAAATTTATCGATTCATGGTGAGGTGCTCTATCACGTAGTCCTTGGCAGCGCCGACGCAGTAGAAGTTAAGTGTCGTCAATGCCATTGAGATGGCGGCGATGTCCTTGAGCTCAAGTGCCGATTGGTACGCTTGGAGCCTGGCTGTCTGGTACTGCAGCCGTGCACGATAACTCCTGGTCGTCCCGTTGAATGCTGCCTGGTACTCGTAGAACCTGTTGAGGTATATCTGCGCCACGCCCTGGTGCTGATGGGGATCTTTGGGATGCATCCCCTTATCGAACAAGCGCTGCGGGCTCTTGCCTTGATCGGTTTGGCCATGCCAGTAAGGTTTGTATTCTTGCCCATCCGCTTGCTGATAGCGGAACGAAGAGAAAGCAGCGACTATGTCATACACAGTCAGCATGGCCGCGTCCGGATCATTGCAATCGAATGAGCGGTACTCGTATGAAATAAGCAGTCTCTTGGCGCGATCCTCATGTCCCCTTAGCTGCTTTATAGTCGTAGCAGTGCTGGTCGCCTTACTAACCAGATCACACATCTGATCCGGGCATTCCAAAAGTAGATGGTGAAACGTGTTGACTGAGAACACGCGGTTGGATGGGCCGTGGTGCCATTGGGAATCACCGCTGGCTAGACGGCAGAAGTGCTCTGCGTCGTTCCGAATGTCACCGATGTCCAGCTGGATGCGGGTGTGCTCAAGGTGCTTGGGGTAGTGCTGGATGAAGTGCCTAAAAGGTAGCGTTAGAAGATAGGTGTACATGGCCTCATTCGCCGGCGTATTGAGTTCCTCCTTTTGTTGAACGCGGAACTGATCCATCAGCTTGGCCATGTGACCAAACGCCAGCGCAAGCAACGTATCGTCGCCGAAAAGACCCTCGCGAAGGGTTGCTGACACCTCATCATTCGTGCGTTCGACGTGCAGAAGAAGCTTCTCCGCTAAGGAGTGAGCCTCTCGATCTCCTAGTAGCCTTGAGAGCATCTGAACACGCACGGGCTCGATCTCCAAAGCCAGGTTGGCAGTCAAGCCCTGGATGAGCTTGGATGCTTCCTGGTCGCGCGGAATGGTGGTGGCGGTGCTGAACTCCATGGTGGCTTCATCGTCCGCTTCAGGGGGCGTCAGGAGACGGAAAAGGTTCCTGTCGCTGCCCAGATCGGTTAGGAAGAGGAGCCGGATAGTCTTAAGGGTCGACATCTGCAGCGGCTCGTTGTTGCCAGCTATGCAGACGCCAATAGACTTCTGCAGAAAATCCAGAGTCCGCTTGAGCGTCCTTGAGGTAACAGGTTCTGCACTGACCTTCTGAACTTCCGTATCCAGGTGTTTGACCAGTTCACTCAGCGTGGCTGTCTCGCTCGGGGCGATGGGGCAGAATTGGAATGGAAGGCTCTTGGCCGGTTCCGGTTGGTTTGCTTCTAGGGCCATTTCGGAATCTTCATGAGTAATCGTGATGGCTCTCCTTAGAGAGTCTCCACAGCTTCACATGGCCTGCGGCTCGGTTCCACATTGACGTTGTTGGTAGAGCCTTAGCGCGATCGGAAACAGCGACGCCTCTCCCGGCTGTGAGTAGCGAAATTCCTCAAACCATGGAGATTGCGCGAGGATCGCAATGTTGAATTGAGCGAGCGCATCTTGGCCTTGGTACATCGGCAAAAGCGCTATGGCGTAGGGGACGATCTATCTCAAGCTGCGCCAAGAGGGATACCTGACCAGCTACAAGCGCGTGGAGCGGCTGTATCAGGTGCAGCACCTGCAGGTCAGGTGGCGCAGCGCAAGCAGGTGCCAACGGGCAAGCGGCACCCGCTCCTGCGCCCGGCCCAGGTCATCAAGTGCCTGGTGATCGTCGACGACGCCACCCACGAAGCCGTGGCAATCGAGGTGGAATGTGCCATTTCCGGGCATGGCGCCTCGCGCGTGCTGGACCGGCTGGCCTCGCTGCGCTATTTGTTGCAGGTGCGACGTCCCCCCAATTTTGAGTAGCGCCTCAGTTTGGAGTCCAATTCCCTACCCCGAGGAGATTGGACGTGAAGAAACGTTTTACTGACGAGCAGGTCATCGGCTTTCTGCGCGAAGCCGAAAGCGGCGTCGCCATCAAGGACCTGTGCCGGCGGCATGGCTTCAGCGAGGCCTCGTACTACCTGTGGCGCAGCAAGTTCGGTGGGATGAGCGTGCCCGATGCCAAGCGGCTCAAGGACCTCGAGTCCGAGAACGCGCGGCTGAAGAAGTTGCTGGCCGAGCAGCTGTTCGAGAACGACCTGATCAAGGATGCACTGCGAAAAAAGTGGTAAGCGCACCGGCGCGTCGTACGCTGGTGCGCGAATGGATCGGGCGTGGTGCCAGCGAGCGTCGTGCGTTGGCAGTGATCGGTATGAGCGCCAGTGCGCTGCGCTATTGCCCACGCGAAGATCGCAATGGCGAACTGCGCGAACGCATCTGTGCGTTGGCGCATCGCCATCGCCGCTATGGCGTGGGGATGATCTATCTCAAATTGCGGCAAGAAGGGCGCATCGTGAACTACAAGCGTGTGGAGCGGTTGTACCGCGAGCAGCAGCTGCAAGTGCGCCGCCGCAAGCGCAAGAAGGTCCCAATAGGCGAGCGTCAACCGCTGCTGCGGCCATCGCAGGCCAACCAGGTGTGGTCGATGGACTTCGTGTTCGACCGCACCGCCGAAGGCCGGGTGATCAAGTGTCTGGTGATCGTGGACGATGCAACCCACGAAGCGGTCGCCATCGAAGTGGAGCGCGCGATCTCCGGGCACGGGGTGACGCGCGTGCTGGACCGACTGGCGCACCGTCGCGGTTTGCCGAAGGTGATCCGCACTGACAACGGCAAGGAGTTTTGCGGTAAGGCGATGGTCGCTTGGGCGCATGCCCGTAATGTGCAACTACGGCTCATCCAGCCAGGCAAACCGAACCAGAACGCCTACGTCGAATCCTTCAACGGCCGACTGCGCGACGAATGCCTCAACGAGCACTGGTTCCCGACGTTACTGCACGCGCGCACCGAAATCGAACGCTGGCGACGCGAATACAACGAGGACCGACCCAAGAAAGCAATCGGCGGCATGACCCCGGCTGCTTATGCCCAACATCTGGCAAACAACGATATCATCAACCCCGGACTCTAAACCAGGCCGCTACTCAGGGCGGGGGGACGTCGCGTCGGGTGGCCTCCACGGAACCAGGGCGGTTCACTAGAGTCTTGGATAGGTCCTTGCGGAAGCTGGCTGAGGCGTACATCGCTCCATTGGCTCTCAGCGGGTCTACAGAATAGGATTGGAGACTGGTCGCCACGTTGAGCCTCCATGGCACAATTCATTCGGAGATGGGGCAGTCAGGGAATTGGCAGGGGGAGAAGCGAGTGACTACCGTAACCAGCGAAGTTGGTCTAGCTGAAAAATTTTCTTTTCCTACAAGTGCGTGGGTGCGCTTGCTGAGGAGTTATGGGCCAACCTCGAGCAATCTTACGATGTTCGATGAGTACGTGATTGGCGCGATCGGGCGAGCGAAAGTCCAACCGATTCGTCTTTCCACACCGCTGCTCGAAGACATGATTCGACATATTGAGTCGAGGGTGGAGGGCTCGCTCTTGATCGTCGGCACCGCGGGCGATGGCAAGACCTACCACTGCCGGGCACTGTGGAACCACATCGGCGGCGACCCCAAAGTCTGGGCGGGCAAAGAGAACGTGAAGGAACATCGCCTAGTCGATGGTCGCCTAGCGGTGTTCATAAAGGATCTTTCCGAATTCAATGGCCAGGAGAGCGATCTGCCGCTGCAGCGCCTCGAAAGGTCGGTTCTAGGAGGCGACGACTCCGAAGTCGTAATCCTGGCGGCCAACCATGGCCAACTGCTCGATCGCCTGCGCGACCTAGGTAAACGGCAGGATCGCATTCATCCGCTCCGCAAGCCCCTGCAGGAGAGCTTCCTGCAAGCAGTGGCGGCGCCCGACCGCTTGGCTGTATTCGACCTCAGCCGCTCCACCAGCCGCAAGACGCTCGACGAAGTTGCCAAGGCAGTTGCTGGGCACCCCGAATGGGCAAACTGCTCTCGCTGCTCCTTGAGGGTAGGTGGGAATGTTTGCCCGATCGATGAGAACCGCCGCCGCCTTCTCGGAGAAGCCGATAGCGGGCAGCTCGCGCTCCGGCTTGGCGACTTGGTCGAGATCGCCAGACTCAATGGGCTACATCTTCCGGTGCGCGATCTGCTGGCACTATGCTCCAACATGGTCCTCGGTTACGCAGATGCCAAGTTGGCAAAAGAGAACCTGATGACTTGCGCGGACGTGCCCAAGATCCAAGAGGGCAGCCACATCCGCAAGGCCAGCATCTACGCCAACGCATTCGGGGCCAACCTGCCTAAGCGACGGGCCTCTGATCGCCTCGTATTCAAGGCTATGGCGAGTTTCGGTGTGGGTGAGGAGACGACCAACGCGGCCGATGGTTTGCTGGTCTACGGTAAGGACGATTCGCGATTGCAGGCCGACTTCGCGCGTCTAGTGGCCGTTGACCCGGTCTATGGCGCGACGGCGGACTTCCGCGCGGCTCAGGACGCCTACTTGGAAGGCTATGAAGGCGCGCGCTTGGATGGCGGCTCCGCTGAGTTCATGGAGATTCTTGAGGACCAGCGTCGCCGGCTCTACTTCACGCTGCCTGAATCCGAGCCCGGCTACCCCCGCTGGTCAATGACGGCCTTTCGCTTCGCTGGCGAGTACTTGGACATCATCGAGTCGCTCAAGGCCAAGAAGGCGGTGAACGACACCACTCGCGGGCTTATTGCACGTGGCCTTAACCGGGTCATGACGGGCCTGCTCTTGGAGAACGTTGACCGCATCTTCATTGCCAGTTCCGGCGGATTCACGCAAAGCCGCGTGAGTGTGCTCTGCGATCATGAGACGCCATCGCGCAGGCAGGGTGGCGTAGGCATGGCCATCAAGTACGACGAGGAGGCTGGCCGCCTTCAGCTCGACGTATCGCTCTCGCCAAGCCCCGGCAACTCAGTCGCCTTCGACCTCACGCCTATCCGGCATGAGTTCCTCGCGCGTGTGGCCGAGGGCGCGCTGCCAGCAAGCTTTTCCAACGAGTGCCTTGAAGACCTTCTGGCCTTCAAGACCAAGCTGCTGCGCAAGGCCGAGATCGTCCGTAAGGCTGGCTTTGCCGGTGACGACGACGAGGTCGGCGGGGAAGCCTCCGCCTTGACGCTGAATTTCATCGACATCGAGCCGGGAGGCCGCGGGTTCGCCCGCCCCGTAACCGTAAGGACTCCGGAATGAGCGAGATCCTTAAACGTCCCGAGATCAAAAGCGTCGATTTTTGCGTCGACGAGAACATCTGGGGGCACCGTCTCTACGACGAGCAACTCCCTCATTTGACGGTGCTCGAGTTTCTCGGAGCACTGGGCTCGAACCTCGACAAGCCGCTTCGCCCACAAGAGGGCCTTGGTGGTGCCTTCAAGTTCCAGCCACAGCGCCAAATCCGCCTCCGCGGCCTGCTTTTCAACAACCCCTACGTCGAGTCCATCTCCGAAAGCGCACAACCGGATGAGGAGAAATGGCGGCAGTGGTTCGAGCGCTTCGCCCACGGGGCAACAGGCAACGGTGACGGCGTTGACGACATGGCCTACCTGCGCAATTCGTTCGCGAGCTTCGACGATTTCGCCAAGGCCGTGGAGCTGCTGCGCTCCTCTTCCTTCGAGTCGCGCAGCAACAAGCGCTGGAGTTCCAAATTTGTCTTTCCCTTCGGCCCAGACGCCCTCTACGAGGACTTGGAGATCGACTCCAAGGGCAAGATGAGTAACGATCGGCGCTTCTTCGCGCGCACTGGCGAGCTGCTCTACATGATGCTCACCCGGTCGAAGCGCGGCGCCGAGCTGGGCGACCTGCTGGCCAAGCGCCTGTTCGACCGCGAGGCGCCGATGAACCGGCTCGCGCGAGCAATGCAAGGTCCGTCACAGCGCGCGGATGAAGCCCGGCAGTCTGGCTATCTGCCTGAAGCCGCTAACCCGCGTTTTGATCAAATTTGCGATGACTGGCTGTCGATTCTGGCCAGAGATATGCCGATCTATGACGCCTTGGAGCACCTGATCGTCATCTCCGGGCTCAACATGCTGCTCTACTTCCTGGAGCGGGCGAAGCGCGTAGCCGGCGACGATGATCCGGTCGAGATCCTCTGCGAGATTGTTTCCAAAGAACGCACGAAGGTTCGCACACTTTCCGGCGACAGCTACCAGCTCAACCAAGGCCTGCCCGCCAAGGCGGTGCGCGCCCATGTCGAGTCGATCCGCATGGATGCCGGTTGGACCGAGGCAGCCTCCAGCGAGTTCCCGGAAACTGAGCGCGTGAGGCTCATGCGCGAGCGCTTCCAGTGGCCATCAGCCGATGGGGGCGACGACGAGGACCACTCGGGCGAGAGCCCCGACGCCTTAGTCGACAGGCTCACCGAGCTTGCCCTCGCGCGGCATCAGCAGCATGTCGGCAAGATTCACGCGTCCTGGTCGCGGGCGATTGGCCTCAGCTCCCGCCGCCTTTCGCGGCGCACCCGCTACGCCCCCAACGATAGGCTTTTAAAGTCGATCGTGGTGGCCATCGTCGACGACCCTATGCAGTTCGACGAGTTCCTGACTGAGGCTAAGAAGCGCTACGGCCTCATCCTCGGCGACGCCGAAGGCGCGCGCTTGGTCGACGCAAAACTTGTAGACCAAGAGGAGCTCAGTGAGAACCGGGACAACCTTGAAGCCCGGCTTTTGGGATTGGGCCTGGTACGCAGGCTCTCCGATTCCTGCTCGTTTGTCGAAAATCCGTTCGCGAAGGAAGAGGCCGCATGCTGACCGACCGCATTATTGGCCGCGTCGGCGCGGACATCTTAGCCAAGCGGATTTCCAATCCCGGCCAGTCCGGCGATTCTGCCGCGTTGTTCCGGCTCGACAAGCTCTCGTCCAGCCAGATTGCGGCTGTGGCGCGGGCGATCCTCGCTAATCCCGACCTGCTGGCTCGCGTGGATCTCATGATCCCCGAGGCCTTGGTTGATGGCCAAAGCCTGCCGCCTGAGATCCTCATCCCGCATAACGCCGGCTACGTCCGCAACAACGCTGCGACCGTCAAGTCTGCAATCCTGACTGCTAACGGCAACGAGCACAACTTGGCCGACACGCTCGGCCATGTCATGGCCATCGGGGCCAAGGAGATGCGTGCCGACCCTGAATCCTGGGTCGAAGCCGCCTTGCACGCGGGTGGGCTCGCGCCGGTGCCGGATGACCGCTCGGTGTTCCATGCGGCCTTGGGCGGATTGCTCGCCTCCTCTGAGCTCTCACTCGTCCAGCTTGGCGAGTTCTGCTCCGAGATTGTCGAGGCCATGTCCATCCGCGGACTTGCCATCCGCGATGCCGTGGGCTTTGCAATGCCGCGTGCTGGTTTGCCCCGCGACACAGGGTTCTTCTCCAATGCAAAGAGCTTCGGACCGCTTCGCAAGGCCTGGCAGAAGGCCTTCGCCAAGCTCTTCACGCAGCGCGCGCCGCTGCTAAAGAAACTTCGCCATAACGGCCAGCCGCTGGACCCCGACGAGCTAATTGAGCGCATTGAGATCAATGCGGCTGAGATCACGGACGCCGCGCGCCTTGCGCTTGATGCTTTCGTCACTTCTCCCGCGGGAGATCAGGAGGTGTCTTCCGCTCTGGCCCAGTTCGAGTGGGAGGCCGACGGCGTCTACCTCGCCTTCGACAAGCCCAAGGAGAAACAATTCGGATTGGCTGACTCGACCATCCGCTTCCTCGACCACGATTGCGACCAAGAGAATTCGCTCGATCTCGAGGGGCGCCAGCTCTTGGAGGATTTGAAGTCGCGCGAGCGACGCTCCGACTTTACCGAAGACGATGAGGAGTTCTTCGTCAAGTACCGCCGGCTGCTTGAGCAAGATGCCAAGCTATGCGCGCGCTGGGAGAAGGCCCTCTATGGCAAGCCCATCGAATGCAACGACTTTTTCGATGGGTTCGCGCGCGTAGTGAACAGCCTACATGCGGGGCTGCGCGATACCGAAGGCGAGCGCATCTTGCGCTTCACCGTGACCAAGGGTCGCAAGGAGTGGCGTGAGCGCTTCAATTACGACGCCGGCAGCTACTTCTCGGCGATGTATCGTGGCTTGAAGGAGCTCATGGGTTCCAAGGCCGATTGGAAGGTTGAGCGTCTCGGCAATGCGAGCCTCCCCGATCCGCTTTTCGATTATGAGGCCTTCTTTGCCAAGGAGAAGGAGCTCCGCAGCGACAAGAAAAACAAGATGCGGCCGAATTCATCGCTCTCGCGCATGGCCTTGCAGATCAAGTTCGATGTGGCGCTAATCCAATTCTCCAATGGCAAAGAGAATGTGCTCGCCAAGACCCAGCTCTTGTGGAGCTACAAACCCACCTCGATTGGTCTGTCGATGGTCGCAGATATGCGTCGCCTTTTGGAGAGGGGGGCGGCCGGTTGCACAGAAGTCCCGCGCCGCCTAGTAAGCAAGAAGGGTGGTGTGCAAAATGTCTCGCTGCTCGACACCGGCACGTTGGAGGCCACCTATTCCACCGACGCGGGTTCCTTGGTCCCAGCGGCCAGCAGGCTCCGCAGCCTGCGCCGCGAGATAAAGGGCCGGATCAAGGATCTCGCGGAAGGCGGCTATCTAACTCCGCCGCAGCGCGACGAGGTCAAGGCATCCTGGGACAAGTTCGAGGAGGACTACATCAAGGCGATGGAGGACTTCGTCTCTATCGGCCTTCATGGCGAGGCCGTCATGCGCCAGGCCGAATCCTTCGGCGCCCTGATGGCGACCCTTATGTCCCAAGCGCGCGGCGACGTGTGCCGCTCGCGCCTGGTCTCCGAGATTCTTTCGGTAGGCACGGCCCGCGTGGCTGGCGACAACCCCGCGCTGATCATCCCGCCATGGCACCCGGAGCGCATGAAGGCGTTGGCAGTGAAGTCCCGACGTGTCGCCGGATTTGCCACCCACTTGCTCTCCAGCGGCAACATCCTCTATGGAGACCGCGAAATCTTCATGCGCGAGTTCTCCGACGAGATCGCCCATCCGTTCTATCCGGAGATCGCTGTCCTCAACCGGGCCGGCGCGCCGACGCTGGTGTCTGAGAGCAGCACAGTCAACGGCTATAGCCTCTTGGAATCGCCCACGCGGGGCAATCAGGATGCAATGACCGACGTGGACCCAGCTGCCGCTGCCAAGCAAGCACGAGAGCTCTTGGAGCGCTACGTTGGCTTGCAGCCTCATGAGGCATCGAACCTGAGCGTCGTACTTTACAACGCCGATGCGGCCGAGCTGCCGCTGGCTACTGTGCGCGAGCTCTCGTCGATTCAAGAGGACGGGAAGCTTAAATGCAGCGTGTCGGTGCGTCACTCGGATCCGGCAAAGCTGCGCAGCGTCTACGGTGAGCTGGTCAACAAGGCCGGAGACGATCCGGACTTGCCCGTAGTCAGTGAGACCAGCGACAACTTCATCTCCAGGTTACGCATTTCGGTAACGCCGATCTCGGCCACGCCTAGCGAGAGCGCCCAGGGCTTCAAGGCCTTCGATGTAGCTTTCCTGCATGACGTGGTCTCGCGGGCGGCGCAGTCCGAATGGCTTTCTGTCGCCTGGACGAACGATCGGCCGAATTTGGAGCACGCTCCCTCGCGCTGGTCCTACCGCAGCGTCTCGGGCGAGAACGAACTGAAATCCACCACCTTCTTGGCCTGTCCTTGGCAGACGGCCTCGGGCTGGGCCTATGTGTCCGCAGTGGCTGCCGTTTGCCGCCAGCTTGATGCATTACCTGGCGAACGCTTCCTGCCAGCCCGGCGCATCTCGCTGCAAAGCCCCGCGCTGGCCGGCATGATCAAGGACGCCCATGACTTGGCCGAGTGGGTCGCCACTTATGACGAGCTGCTCGACAAACGCCAACTTCAGCACAACGACATCACCGTCGTCCGCTATCGCCGCGGCTCCACTAACGGCCGCAATATGATCGTGAGCTCGACCTCCGAACTGCGTCTGCTAGGCGTACTAGTGCGCCGCCGCTTGGACGAGCTGAATTTGCAACTCGATGCTTCCGAGGTCCAGGCCGCCGCTGACAAGGCCAAGCGCGATGCGCTATCGGTCTCCGGCGATATCGTTTTGCGCGCAGCCAAGCGCGGCGTATCCGCAGGCGAAATGATCGGCCTGGTGCTTAGCCGCTATTTGCTCGCAGAGGAGTTCAGAGCCGCCGCTGGCGGGGGGCAGATATTGACGGCGTACTTCCTGCTCGACGACTACGCAAGCTGGCTCTCGCAGCCAGAGAGCCGTATCGCCGACATCCTTGCGCTCAATGTCGAGGAACGGGAGGAGCGCGTTCGCGTAGTGATCTCAATCGTCGAATCTAAATACGTCGCCGCCGACGGCTTGGCCAAAGCGCGCCGCGATTCCAAGGATCAACTCCTGACGACCCTTGGGATGTTCCGCGAGGCGCTTTTCGGCGACCCCGGCCGGCTGGACCGGGACGTGTGGTTAGCCCGTCTGGCCGACATGCTCATCGACGCCGACATCCCACCAGGCATGACAGGTCTTATGGAGCGCGCGCGCTCGAAGCTTCGCGAGGGCGATGTAGATATCTCGCTGCGAGGTTACTCGCACGTCTACGTCCACACCTCGGACGCCGGCTCGGTTTCTGCCTCCGACCAGGAGCTTTTGGAGGATTCCGACGGCGTGAAATCGTGGCAAGAGGTCTTCGATCGGTCCGATCTGCGAAAGCTCGCCGAGGCCTACGCTAAGGGCGCCGGCGGACTCGGCGCCCGCGCTGGGCTGGGACCCCACCAGCCCTGGGATGGGCATGGCTTCAAAAAGCCTGCCCCGCGCGTGCCATGGCTCGCCGCCATGGGCCAACTCGCTAGCGGTGTCGGCGTGCTGCTGGAAGAGTCTCCAGAGGAAGCCACCGCCGCGGCTCCGGGCACTAGCCTGGCGCAAGAGCCTTCGCCGCCTGCGCAAATCTTGGCCAAAGCCGATACCGTGCCGCCGGCTTCGGCTCTAAGCCCTGCGCTGGCCGCCAATCTTGGCGCCGCTTTCTCAGAGCTGGTTGCCTCCAAGTTCGCGGGCGGCGCGCAGTCCGACGTTGAGCGGGAGGACTGGGCTCAGGAAGTCACCAAGAAGCTCAAGGCCGCGCTTAACAGTTACGGGCTACAGGCGGCCATTTTGGGGACGCGTCTGACCCCCAATGGTTGCTTGGTGCGCCTGGCTGGTTCCGACCGGCTGCGCGTGGAAGACATTGAGAACAAGCGCACCCAGCTCCTGACCACGCACGCGATCAATCTCGTCACCGTCCAGCCCAAGCCCGGCGAGATCGTGGTGACGGTCGCCGGCTCCAAACGCCAGTCCGTGTCGCTCTGGGAGCTGTGGTCGCGACGCGAGCTCAATCGTAACGTCGCCGGTATCAACACGTCATTCCTCTTGGGCCTCCAGGAGATCAACGGTGCACTGCTGTATCTGAACCTCGGCGCGGAATTTGGCGGGCTCTCGTCCCATGAGCCGCATTCGTTGGTGGCGGGTGCCACCGGCAGCGGCAAATCAGTGCTGATTCAGGCGCTGATCTTGGACATCGCCGCAACTAACCCGAAGGACTTGGCGCAGCTTATCTTGATAGATCCCAAGATGGGCGTCGACTACGCGTCCTTGGCGGACTTGCCGCACATGCGCGACGAGATCGTGACGACAAAGGAGAAAGCGGCGGAAGTTCTCAAGGCTTTAGTGCAGGAGATGGAAGAACGTTATCGCTTATTCGCCAAGGCTCGTGCACGTGACTTGCCGACCTACAATGCGAAAGTCTCGGCCGACGAACGTTTGCCCATGGTCTTCCTGATCCATGACGAGTTCGCGGACTGGATGCTCGACGATGGGTACAAGTCTGCAGTGGGCGCTGCTGTACAGCGACTCGGCGTCAAAGCCCGCGCTGCGGGGATCCACTTAATCTTTGCAGCGCAGCGCCCCGACAAGGATGTCATGCCAATGCAGTTGCGCGAAAACCTCGGCAACCGCCTTATTCTCAAAGTTTCTAGCGAGGCCACCTCCAAGATCGCGCTGGATCGACCAGGCGCTGAACTCCTTCTCGGCCGTGGACACCTGGCTGCCAAGCTTAATGGCGAGCAGGGCCTGGTCTACGCACAAGCTCCCTTTCTGTCCGACGACGAGATCACCGCGGCTGTGATGGCGATTTCGCTCGACAACTCGCCAAGATTAGCGCATGGCACCATCTGATACTCAAGAGGCACCGTCGATCCCTGGATCTTCGCAAGGGGCTGCGACGACGCGGCTCGTTGAACACTTGGCTAGAAACGAGGCATCTGCGCTCACCGCCCTCGTAGGTCCCTCGACCATGGCGTTGCTAGGCAAGCTGGGCGCAGATGTGACTAGCCCAATGAGTCTGGCTTACTTCATCGCTAACGTGAACGGTGAACGTGGTGCCATACGAAGGCGAGACATTCGAAGCCTTTTAGTCTCCAAGCTGAATCAGCAAGAGGCCACTGATCTGTGCAATTTGCTTCAGTTGCCGGTGATCTCCCCTCACCGGACACTGGGGGGTATCGACTTCGACGCACCGCGAAATCTGGAGCTTCTGGACACATGGTACGGTGTTGCGAATGATGAGCGTGAGGAAACTCTTCAACCATCCGAGGGATCCCACAAAGCCGTTGCTTCCCACAAGCTCTACGCGCATCAACTGAACGCATTTCGCGAACTTCGACGAGCGATCGCGTACCCGTCGGCGTCCATTCTTGTCCACATGCCGTTTGGTGCTGGAAAGCTCCGGCTCGTAGCCACTGCTGTGCTCGATCTCTTTCGCTCGGAAGCTGACGACAGGTCCGTTGTCTGGTTGGCACCGGGCGCGGCCATGTGTGAGGAAGCCTTCCTTGAGCTGCAGGAGGTATGGAAGCAATTGGGATCGCGGGATACCACCCTTCTCCAACTTTATGGCAACCACCCGGCGCGAGACTTGGATCAACTTGGGGGAGCGATTGCGGTCATTGACATCCTCCGACTCAGCAAAGATGACGCAGCCCTGGAGAAGCTCGGTGCCGTCACCTCGGTGGCAGTTCTTGCAGACGCGGAGAACCTTGTCCATCCCGCTGGCGCGGAGATCGTACGAAGAATGTCAGCGGGCGGACCATTTAGCCTAGTGGGGATCTTAGCCTCGTCAGGAGCTTCCATTCCGCCCGGACCTGCGCGCAGCGCCTTGCAGTCAGCCTTCACGGGAGCTTGCATTACGGTCACGGCAGACGACGAATTGCAGGCGCTTCGCAATGCGGGCGACTTCGTGGACATCGCAGGCTCGATCGTCGACCTCACAAGTACATCGTCTGCAACTGCTTCAACAGATGCCTCGCCCACCGCAAGTAACGAGAACTCACTTGACTTCGATCAAGCCTATGTATGCGAGCTCAGTAAAAACGTTGAACGCAACGAGCGTCTCCTGACACTCCTTGGTGAGGAATCTAAGAAAGGGGGGCGGATCATTTTTTACGCGACAACGCCGGCTAGTGCGAGACTTTTTGCCTGCCTGCTACCCGTTCTAGGGGTTCCGGCAAGATCGATTACTTCAGAGGACTCTCCAGCAGCACGCACTCTTGCCCTTCAGAAATTTGTCGCCAGAGAAGAAAAGGTCTTGTGCGTCCACGGTTTCCTGCTTGCCGGAAGAGCTATCCCAGATATTACTTTGTGCGTGATGGCGTCGCCTGGTAAGTCTAAGGCATCGTTTCTTTCAACTATCGGGCGACTCGTGCAGGCTCGAGACGCCAATCTTCCGACGCTCAGACTCATTGTGGCAGCCGACTCACAAGCCGACGCTGGTTTGGTGGCGTCGTTGGGCACTTGGTCAACGCTGAAATTCTAGGAGATCATATGTCCTTTCCCATCATTCCCCAGAACCTATCGATCTCCGCGATGCGAAGCTCGGGCTATCGTGATACCGCCCATGCACTTGCAGAGCTCATTGACAACGCCATCCAAGCAGGAGAAGACACCGCATCCCGTACCGAGGTCGAGGTCATCTGTATTGACGAGGCTCCTACTGGCGGGCGACGTCAGATCTCCCGACTTGCGGTCTATGACAATGCCTGTGGCATGAATCCCTCGCTGTTGAGAAAAGCCCTGCAGTTCGGCAACGGGTCGCGCCTCGAAAAAGCTCAACAAAAAGGGATCGGTAAGTTTGGGATGGGATTGCCGAACTCCTCTATTTCTCAATGCAAAAGGGTGGACGTTTGGACATGGCAAAAAGGTTCGGTTTATCACGCGTATTTAGATGTGCAGGAAATTCAAGATGGCAAGATGACAGAGGTTCCAGAACCGCGATCTTCTGAACTCCCCTCCGAGTGGCGATCATTGATCGCAGGTAACCTCGAAGAGCACGGTACACTGGTCGTCTGGAGCAAGCTGGACCGCATCTCCTGGAAGCAAAGTACAACTTTACTTCGACATACGGAATTTATCAGTGGGCGCGTGTACCGACACTTCATCAATGACAAGTCCGTTCGAATTCGCCTTGCCGCTTATGAGAGCAAGACCAAATCGACCGTCTTCGAAAGCTTCGTCCGGCCAAATGATCCGCTCTACCTGATGTCCGGAACAAATGCCCCCTTCCCCTTCAATCAAAAGCCGGCCTTCGTGACGTTCGGACAGCCGCTGGTGCTCACGGTGGCTTACTGCGGGATAGAACACCTCGTGACCATCATTGCGTCGATCTGTAAGCCAGAGACGCGGCGTGAAGGAGGAACCAAGCCGATTGGTCAGCACGCGCAAAAAAACCAGGGCATCTCCGTCGTGAGATCAGGGCGGGAGTTGGAGCTCAATCACAGCTTCACGAACTCCTATGACACGCGCGAGAGATGGTGGGGGGTCGAAGTGCAGTTCGATCCAGGCTTGGATGACGTTTTTGGCGTCACTAACAACAAACAGTCCGCCACGGGATTTACACGTCTAAGTATCGAGGAAGACGCGTTCGAAGAGGGCCTTGCCGTGAAGGATTACCAGGAGGAACTCGAGCAGGATCGGGACCCGCGGCTTGCCATGTATCGCATCAGCCGCGAAATCGAGAAGTTGTTGAATTCCATGCGTATTCAAGTGGCCAAGATGCGAGAAGGCGAACGTATCTACGCCACGACGGAGCGGGCCGAAAGCAAGGCCGAGAAAGCAGCGACGGACTCGGTGGCAAGGCGCAGAGAGCGAGTGGGGGACACAGGTAGGAGTGATAAAGAGGAGCACGCTTCCACCAGCGAACGCGCATTGGCGCTGACAGCAGATATCGTGCAAGACGGCGTGGAGGAGACGAAGGCTCATGACCTGGCCGTGGATTATGTCACCAAGAAGATCAAATTTCGCTTCAGGCATTCTGATCTGACGGGCTTCAACATCTTCGATATCTCCACGGCTGGAGGTGTCATCCTGATCACACTCAACAGTCGTCACCCGGTGCACGCGCGCATCTTCGAGGCGCTTCAAGGGGAGAGTGGACCGGAGGTCCAGTACGCTAGAGAGGTTCTGTCGCTCATCGCCGCCTGGGCCCGAATGGAGGATGAAGCGCCTAGCGAGAAGGTGCGATTGGGTATCGAAGAAATTCGCTTGCTGTGGGGGCGGATGGCCATGGACTTCTTTGAGCTCGAGAATTAGCCATGAGTGGGCGCGAAGCGATCCGTGGATTTGCTGTCCAGACCCTCATCTGCCTTCTCGACTCGTTTTGGGCTAGCGGACAGTGGAATGCTGTCACGCTCGAGCCTGATTCCGAAAATGACAAGGTGGACATTCATTGGGAGTATGCCGATGGTTCGACCTGCGCTCAACAGGTCAAATCCTCAAAGAATCAGATTGGAAAAGGCGACGTGGTGGCCTGGTGCAGGGAACTAAAGGCGTCCAACTCTGCAAATAGGTACCAGCTGATGCTGGCCGGGCCGATCGCAGCTGCCGTGCTGGAAGCCGCGCCCTTTGACGGCGTTGATGTGCCAACGCCCACATCGATGGATACGCTGGCCCTACTCGACCAAGCCATAACCAAAGTGGATCGCTACCTTACCGCGAAGTCCATCGATCCACTTCCACTTCCACTTCGCGAATCACTGATCTACGAACTCGTTGCTCGCATGATGCAGGCGGCTATACACGGAAAACGTATGTTGCATGAGGAGTTTGACGGCTGGTTGCTGAGCGGGATCACTGCTTCTTATCCGCATGCGGTCAGCCAGCGACTGACCGCAAACTGCGCTGTCCTGTGGAGTGTTCTCGAGATTGCCGGGCCAATCGTGGTCTCGACGAGAGCTTTCGAACTGATACTTCCGCTCACCGTCGTCAACGGCGGTGCTTCCACGGCCATCGTTGAGATGTTTCTGCTGCGTGTGTGGTCGACTGAGCTGGGGCGTGAGATGCGCTATCGCCCCGAAAGCATCGTTTCTGAGGGGATAGAGGCGGGGTACGACATTCGACGACGGAGCGGGTATCCATTTGGGGATTTCGCGATCTCTCCCCAGTCTTCGGTCAAAAAGTCCGTGCTGTTCGTTCCGGTTCAACGACCTGGATATGATGTGGATCAGTGGCCCCTTGGCGATTATCAGGTGGAATTGTTCGTCAAGTATGCGGCTCAAGTAGCCTTGTGCTCGGTTAAGAAGACAGCGATAACGATCGGGATGGACGCATTCTCTGTCCTAACGTCGGGCCAGACCGGATTTATCTCCGTCTCCAATTTAGACAGGTATCTGAGCGAAATACTCACGATGCAGTGCGCAGGCGACGTGCGCTCATCCTCATTATAGAAATCATCGATGCCCCCAGAATCTTACTCTTTAGGCAGGTTGGGGTACGGGGCTGCGTAAGTTTCTCGCCGAAACCTGTGTGCCATGTCAGTCCGATGTCTGGCTGCGATGACTGCCTCCGAGGAGCGGCTCATCCGGGACTTGCTATCCAAGCCTTCTTCGAATGCTAGTCATCATTTAGATTTTACTCGTAGAGGTCCTTATGGAGGGCGAAATCGCACTTTACATGTAGATCCTGTATGTATTCGAGTGTGCAATTTTCTATGAAGTGATCGAATTTTTTGCCATTACCACCTTCGATAGCACGATATTCATAGGATTCAAATCCTACGGTGAACCATCTAAGGATGATCTGAAGGTATAGGGCCGACACCCTGCACGCATGCCTGAGCATCAGCACAAGCTCTTCGCTGTCCTCGTGGCCTCCGTATTCGGCCGGCGGGCCCAAAGGGAAAGTTCCATGTGCGACATGGTTCCGAAGGTTGCGTACTAGCTGCAGCGCAAAAGTCAATCGACCCTCCGCAAGCACGTCCATCCCTCCCAAAGCGGCGGCGTGGCTAGCTTTGTATCGATCGAACAGCATGATGAAATTGTTGCAGTGATGCCTAAAGTCCTGAGGCACAGCTGATACCCCTTCACTCTCGAAGAGATCATCTAAGAGAGCCACCGCCCGCAGGCTACTTGTTCTCTTCAGCAGGCCCTTAGCTATGCCTTTACGAGCCGATAATGGTCCATAGAGGTGATCAATGAAACGATAGGCTTCCTCCAGGCCACTGCAGACAAACATGAAGCGCGTGAGCGCGGTAGCGTGAGTCGCGTAATGCTTCGCGTGGGCATCGATGTTGTCGCCAATACTTCCGCAGTAAAGTCCGTCCGAGGATTCGAACTTCCAGGTGTCGACTTCGACCTTTTCAAGCTGAGCGGCTAACCTGAGCCAATCTCCAATCGTCTCGGTCCGAATCTTCGTTGTGCCGTGCTCGCTCAAGTAGGGCGACGTGTTTCCAAGGAAGTGCGCAGCAAAACTAACTTCGATTAAGTGTTCATCGAGCCCACGAGTCCCTGAGCAAGTAGGACAGAAATGCGCCATGCCAAGTTCAGGATCGTCGGCGCTCATGCCTTATTTTCCTCAGTTCACTTATGACAAACCGCGCAAGAGCCGTTACCTTCGTCCACCCCGTAAATTTCGTCGATTTCGTCGGGGCAGGCCTTCACAGGTCGCAGTGGATTGATCGGGATGGCTTTGCGCATGCGAGCTCGGCGGAGCTCGTATTCCGCTTCGATCTCGGCAATGCGTTCAGGCTGCTCCATATCGACCAGCGATTCGCCCTTGGACCAGGTGAAGGGGGAGCCGTGCTCCAACGCGTCCTTCTCCAACGCCTTGGCGTCTTCATATGCCTGCGGATGGCGCTCCTTCAGGCGCACCCACTCGATCTTCTGTTGGAAGAAGCAGAAGGTGCAGCCGCTTCGCGATCGCCACTCGTAATACTTGGGATAGCCGACGCCGGAGTTCTCCAAGATGTCGATGACACCGGCCTTGTCGATGCCTTCCTCACGGAAGGGCAGTTTCACGAACAGGTTGCCGGCCTTAGCCGAGTAACCCTCCCGATAGTCCTCATCGGCGCGGATGGCCACGTAGGACGTGACCTTGTCGCCGGCCTCAAGCATTGGTCTCACCCAGCTCTCGAACGGGGCCAACTTCAGTTGGCGGGTACACCAACGGGCGTTGGGATTGGGCAGAAAGTGATTGTATTGACGAAGCCAGAAGCGGAAGTCACGGTCCGGATTCAACCTTTGAATCGTCTTGCCAAGTTTTCCCTCAAGCTTGCCCAAGAACTCGTAGACCTCGGGCAACTCTTCGCCTGTGTCGGTGTAAAAGTATTCGATGTTGAGCTCCGGGTGGCGCTCGCGCATATAGACGGCCAGAGCCGCGCTGTCCTTGCCTCCAGAGATCCCCAAAACGTGCCGCTCAGCCATTGGCTGCCTCCTTGTCGATGGACACCAGTTTCATCCCGACCTTTGCCAGGATCGCCAGCAAAACTTCCGTTCCAAGACCCTGGCCTTCCAGCAGGGAGACGACCTCGAGGGTCTTGGACTCCACGGTCTTGCGATGGCGGTCTGAGATCGCGAATGAGCGAGAGATCGTTTTGGTATCTGCCCCCGCACCGATGACCACGGCGATGGCTTCGCTGTGCGCCTCGCGCCCTTGCACGGCGGCAAAGGCCTCAGATTCGCGGAAGCGGCGCGCTAACTTCGCCAGTTCCAAGATCGCGGCGTCGATGTGCCGATCCACCCAATCGCGGGGCGGCTTCTCCGCCGCTAGGCTCAGGATGCCTTCTAGTGAGGCCCTCGATCCGTCGTAGCTAACCAAGCGCGTAGCGAAGCCATCAATTTGGAAGTCTCCCGAGATGCCGGAGACTGACTTCGCCCGCTCGCGCAAGCTTTCCAAATCGTCGCGGCTTGCGTCCAAAGCGGCGAGCATCTTGTCTTCGACTTCAGCGAGCATCTTCCCGTAGGCGCCGGCGAGCTCTTGCAGCGGCGCGCGCAGCGCCTTTACATAAGCCTTGCCATCGGATGCGCTTAGGAGCGATGCCAGATCAACGAACAACACCTTGTGTGGGTCGCTAGCCTTTAAAAGCATGTCGCGCATGTCACGGGCTGTTTGCCCAATCCGCGAAGTCCGCCGAGCCCACTCGGGCAAGTTGAAGACCATAGCTACCAGGCCGCGGGCGGCCTCTAGCGGATCGGCTGCGCCGGCGTTCTCGCCAATTTCGGCCAACAGCTTAGAGATACCTTTTAGGATGCGGTTCTTTTCCTCGTCGATTGTCACCCAGCGCAGCGAAAAGCGATCAGGGTCTTGCAGACACTCGTCGATGTCGAAGTCGGTGAGCCGGGGCACGAACATCCCGTCCTTGTAGACGGCGACGTTGGCCTTGTGGGCCAGCAGGAAGGTGGTGAGGAACACGGGCTGGATGCCCAGCTTCATACCGAACGGCGGACCGCTCCACAGCTTGTAAATCTCGTGCGCTCCCACGCGGGCGTCCCCGTCTGAGAAGAGGGTTCGCGTGGCGCTCCAGAGGTTTTTGAAACCTTCGGCGAACCCATCGCCGGGAGGCATGCAGCGCCAGGCCCCAGAGGCGTCTTGGCGATGTAGCTCCGTACGCTTGAGCAATGTCTCATAGAGGCCGCGCTCGGCAGGGAAGCCCTCGAACCCCAAAGCCTCTTTGCCTTCTGCTTTGATCATCGCGTGCAGCAGATCGCGACGCGCCTTCACGCTGTTGCTCGACACGCTGTCGCGGTTGACTAGCTCGCTCCACACCGGGGGCGAATCGCCAAACATGTCTTCGGCCAGGCTCGACGCAACCGGTGAGAGCTTGGAGCCTGGCTCGACGATTTGGTCGGTTCCGTCGTGCCACTTCGCCAGCGACACCGCGGCTTGCAGTTGGTCCTCCAAGTCGGCGCGGGTGGCGGCTAGGCGCGCGTAGACTTCCCGGCGTGCGACGGCATCGCCTGACAGCTCGTGGCGGTCTTTGACTTGCTCCAAGGCGACTAGTTCCGCCGAGAGTTCGGCGATACGGGCGTGGTTCGCAGGAATGCCTACCATCACGGGCCATGGGTTCAACTTGGAGCACACCTGCGCTCGTACCCGCGCGTCCCTCGGCTTCATGCCTTTACTGGGCAGCGCGAGGATGAAGGTGCCGAACTCGCCCTTCTTGGGTTGGTAGTTCGCGGCGATTTTCTCAGCCTGCTCGATGCTGCATAGCGAGAGCTCCATCCATCGCATGGAGCCGGTCTCGTGGTAGTGCCGCTTGGCCACGACCGGATGTAGGCCCATGAGCTGCGCCAGGCGGCCGTAGTCGATGCCCGGAGAGGCGGCCAAGGTTTGGGCAATGGCCGCGTCGATGTCGAAGTCGCTGCCTTCGAAGACAGACCAAGCCCCGGTGTAGTTCTTGTAGAGGGCGACTTTGAGATCGGAGAGCTTTTTGAGGGCCGCGTCCAGCTCTTCGCGCGTCTTGTCGTAGAAGAGTGCACCGATCACCGCGGCATCGGCCGCCAGGCCCGAGCCGTTGCGGAACATGTCGATGACCGCGATGTTTTTTATCAGCGAGACGAGCAATGCATCGCCCGTTTTGGCTTCGGCTCGCTCTACCGCCTCGACGGCTTGCGACCAGCGGTGGCCGTCCGGAGAGGCAAGGATCGCCGGCTCCAAGTTCGAGCGCAGGTAGTCCCAGTAATCGCTTGGACGATACCAACTCGCGTCCTCGCGAAGTGTCGAGTTTAGATAAGAGCGGAAACCATGCGGCTCCACCGACGAGAGGAAACCGAAGGTGCTGCGCTCGTTCTGGCCGAACTGCCGCTTTGAGATCGGGCCCAGGAGCGCAGCCATCGCTGGATGCAGCGGCCAGCAGGCTTCCAAGGACTTGGCGAAGTCTTTCCCCACGGCAGGGCGGCGGGAGCGGATCGCTTCGGCGATGGCCTTGGACGCCTCGGGTATCCAGGGAGGGCTATCCTTTGCTTCGATCGCGCGGCCGATGAGCTCGACGACCTCGTCGCTCGCGGCCACAAAGGGCAAGTCGATGTAGCGGCCTTGCACTTTGGCCCAATCGTCGCGGGTATCGATGCCTAAGCGGGCTGAATACTGCGCAAAGGACTGATGCAGCACGCCCACGACCACTAGGCGACCCTCGGAGCGCGCGGCGGCTTCGGCTAGCTCTTGGAAGAAGTAGACATCATCCCCGGAGCCCAGTGCGGAAGCCTCAAGGAACTTGCCCATCTCGTCGATAATGACCAGTGCGCCGTCATGTGGGCGACTTTGGGCCTCTTCGAGAAGCTCAGCAATCAGTGATTGCGCGTTGGGCTTGCTGCGGCCATCGATATTGCGACCTTGCGCTCGCCGCAGAGACGCATGCAGCTCTGCTACCACGCTTCCGCGCCGGCCCACGGCCGGCACGAGCAGCCATCCCTTACGTACGGGGAAGGCCTTGTCAAAGGCAGGCTTGGAGTCCAGTCGCAATGCCTTGCGCGCCTTAGTCCGCAGATTCTTGTCAGGGTGCAGCGCGCTTGCCAAGGCTACGGCAAGCGAGCTCTTGCCACCGCCGAAGGGGCCCGTCCATGTGAAGCAACGTTGGTTGGTGCCTGAGAGTTGCTTGCACATGCCATCGACCACGGCAGACACAGTCGCGTGGCAGATGTAGCCGGTAAGGGCGTCGGCGCGGCCGATATCGGCATCCACGCGGATGGAGCGCTGGTATTGGCGCGATATTTGGACGATGTCCGACAGAGCCAGTTGCTTCTTGTCAGTCATAAGCGCGCCTGATCATGTTTTTTATGTCTTCCTTTGACAGATCCTTCCGGTGGACCTGCCGTAAACCGGCGGAGTCGGTCCACTCAAGCTTGCGCCTTGTGAAGTCCGAGAGAGCAATCAGCCGTTGGGCGATCGACTCCTCGTCTAGCTTGAAGACACGGCCAGGTGAGCCTTCGGCGTAGGCGACGGTTTCGAAGGCCAGCGAGCTTTGGCCATCGGCCTCGCGGTTCCAGAAGTCGACTAGGGCATACGCGAAGATGCCATCATGCAGCGAAGCTTTCGGGCCACGGCGGAAGGCATATTGTCCTTTATGGACCTCTTGCAGTAGGCCCAACTCGCCAAGCAGCGGCTCGGCGAAGTCCTCGGGCGAGCCGCCGACCACACGGGGGGCATAGCTGCGCAGGCAAGTCTCCAAGTCTCGTGAGATCGTCGAGACTGAGAGGCGGTGCTTCGGATCGAGTTCGCGAGCGTAGCGCTCCAGAGGCTCTCCGAGCTCTTGGCGGGTGAAGGTCGGTGCCGTTACATTGTTGAATAGCCAGTACCACGTCGTAGAACGGAAGCAGCGGCCAGCAAGCTGCCAATGGGCAAGCCATGCCGTGGATGGACTCTCTGCATAGGGATCAAGACCACCATCCTGCAGGATCTCACTAGCAAGCTTCCCAATACGAAAGTTGCCCTGGTCTTCATACAGGACGCCACAGGCTAGAGCCCAATGCCGGATGGAGGCAACCATGTTTTTGCCTACCCCAAAAATAGCAATGGCATCGTCGCCCGTAAACGTTGCCTTCGGGATGCTGCCGCCCGCAACTGCTTGATCGTAGACCTTTTTTAGCCACATCTGACGCAGTGGGAAGGTCTCGTGTCCCGAGAAATGGGCAGGAATCGAGGCTGATGTTGCGTGGTGGCGAGTCATGGACACATTCTATGCCCGACTGGCGAAGTTCACCAGTCCGCAACAGACCTCGCGGGCGATAAGGCGTGCGTCCTATCCAAGCCTACTCATACAGGCTGCAGCGTCAGCCAATATTCGTGCCGCTTCGTAGGCCTCAGACATGGTCGATTGGCGGCCAAACCCGATACGAACGACTTCCCGGGCCTCGTCGTCGGAGAACCTCAAGGCTTGCAGAACGTGTGAGCGGTGAATGGAACCCGATGTGCAGGCAGAGCCGCTTGAAATGCTCAACTTGGGACTTGCGCGCATGACGAGGTCATCAGCATCGGCTCCTATAAAGCGAATGCTTCTAAGGCCAGGAAGGTTTGGGCCGCCGCAATCGAAAGTTTTGAAATTAACCCCGAACTCGCTGAGAAAATTACAAAACGAATCCGCAAGGACTTCGGTGTGCAGCGCATCGCGCTCCATGCCATTTAATGCTGTTTCGCATGCTTTTCCGAAGCCGATTATTAAGAAAACCGGTAGAGTTCCTGGGCGAAGCCCGGATTGTTGGCCTCCCCCAAAAAACAGAGGGTGTATCAATTTTCTAGCTCGTCGCGAAATATAGAGAGCGCCAATTCCTGACGGGCCATACATTTTGTGGGATGAAATGCTTAGTAAATCGACCCCCATTGCGGCAACGTCAATCCTTAATCTTCCTGCAGTTTGTGCAGCATCGACATGCAAAATTCCATTTTTTGATCTCAATAAATTTGAAACTTCCTCGATTGGCTGTATGGTTCCGATCTCATTGTTGGCATGCATGATGGAGGCTAAATTGAGATTGAAGTGCCCGGACTCAATTATCTTCGCTGCAGCCTCTACTTCGACCCGGCCTTGCCTGTTAACAGGAATGGTCTCAACTGAAACGCCGCGTGTACGTAGATGCGCGCCTACCTCAATCACGGCCTTGTGCTCAATTGAGGAATGCAAAAGTCTTGAGACATTCGGGCTTTGAGAAAGAATGCCTTGTAACGCGAGGTTGTTCGACTCTGTAGCTCCTGACGTGATAACCATTTCACTCGGCGATGCTCCAATCAGGCTCGCGATAGCCTGCAAAGCGGTGTCGACCGCCTTGGCGGCTCGCTGACCAGCAAGGTGCCCGGCATGAGGATTGGCATGGGTAGCTCCAAGCCAGGGGAGCATAGCTTCGACAACCTCGGGATCGGGTTGCGTTGAGGCATTACAATCCAAGTAAATTGGGGGCTTCATTGCGGACCTGGCAAACGATAGGGAAGAGACGAACTTCGCACGCGATACCTTGCCACAGTTGGTATAGACCGTTGCGATGAAGGCCGTCAGTCCTGCCATTGGGGCATAGGTGGACTTGCCGGTCAGTTCTTTCTGGACATCATGTCTGGCATGACTTTGGCTTTCTGCGTTACTCCGTCTACGGTCAGTTTCGAGCACGCTCGCGCGTTCAAATGCGCTGCATCTCGCTATGGGCAAGGGGTACCATGGCTGCAGTTGATTCGGCAGGGTCGCTGACGGGCTATTTGCCATGTGAAGTCGATGCCGACATCACAGACAGTAGCTGAGATTTCGACGATGCGCGCTTGTTCAGCTCCTGTTTTGACTTCTGCTAACTATCCAATTATGTCCATGAGCGTCCACGTAATTTGGGGGCATTAATGGGGGCATTTTCGTGGCTTTCTTGATCTTAATTTCTTTTAGATCATGGACTTGTTCTAAAGGTTCGAATCCCTCCGGGGGCTTACTACCAGAACGTGCAAGCAGCTGCCAAATTCAACTACCGCTACAACATCATGCAGATTGGCAAGCCCACCGATCGCACGCGCTGGGTCACCACGCCGCAAACAGTCAATGCCTTTTATTCGCCGGGTGACAACTCTATTAATTTTCCCGCAGCCGTCCTCCAGCCTCCGTTCTTCGACCCTAACGCCGATGATGCGCTGAATTATGGTTCGGTCGGCTCGCTCATGGGCCATGAAGCCACGCATGGCTTCGATGACCAGGGAAGTCAATTCGATGCCGCGGGCAATGGTACCAATTGGTGGGCGCCAGCCGACCGTGCTGCGTTCGAGCAGCGTGCTGAAGGGTTGGTCAAGCAATTCGATGGGTATGTGCCCTTGCCAAATCATCCCAAGCTGCACGTCAATGGAAAGCTGACCTTGGGCGAGAACATTGCAGACCTTGGTGGGCTTAACGTGGCCTACGATGCATTGCAAGCCAACTTGCGTAAGCATCCGGAGCGTGCGGTGAAGGTGGATGGCTACACCCAGGACCAGCGCTTCTTCCTTGCTTTCGCACGCAACTGGCGCTGGCTGACCCGTGAGGAAAGGCAGCTGGTTCAATTGGCTGCCGACCCACATGCCCCTGCCAAGGTGAGAGCGTTTGCAGCTCCTTCGAATATGCCTCAGTTCGCTGCCGCATTCTCGTGCAAGGCTGGCGATCCAATGGTGCGCGACGAAAAAGAACGCGTGGTGATCTGGTGAGTGGTCGCTGTCACTCCTAGCTGCCGGATCAGGCACGAATGACACAGGCCGTGTCTAGATAACAAAGGTTGTTGTGTGGTTGTCTCGTAATGCTGAGCAGCGTAACGAATAGCAAAGGCCCGGATTTCCGGGCCTTTGACGTATCAGCTGGTCTACCGCAGTTGAGGCCTGGGAAGAGCATGTGAGCTCGCAGCGCACGCAACTCCCATGGGTAGATCGGACGCACCAGATGGACCCTCCAGGGACATCAGAGAAAATCCAAAAATCCCCGAGAAATCGGGTTTTTTGTTGCCTGTAGGTCCGTGCGCGACGACCGGCCTGCCCGCCTCACCAGCGGCTCAGCGGCGGATGGGCGGGACTGCTTTCGTTCGCAGGCGTAGGCGCAGGGCGCATCCACGGTCCGCCGGATGAGCCGTGGGCGATCACGTGTACGACTCGGTGGTCGACGGGGCGACGTTGCCTGCGTTTCTGCTGATGAAGCAGCTGTTATGCGGATCCACCTGCGTAGGTACACCGCGCATCTACGCCGCGCGTCACCCCAGCCAGCCGGCGCAGGCGGCTGGCTTGTTCTTGTCCGCGCAACTTGTCTGGGCCTTCTGGCGCAGGCGCGTCAGGACTGCACCGCCAGCCGGGCTCTGCTTGCTCCACGTCTTCAACGATGCTCCGACTTCCTCAAAGTGCTCGCGGTTCTCTTGCAGATAGCCATCGGATTGCCGCGTCAGATCCCCGATCACTCGGGTTGCAAGCGTCTCGATACCGGTGCCGTCATCGGGCCTGAGGCGGATCAGCGCGTCCAGATAGGTCATGCCCCGCTCCACGATGGTCCCCTGGCTACCGGTCGAATCGTAGGCCTTTTTGAACCATGACAGCGCAGTCTTTGAGTCACCGCGCTGCTCGGCAAGTATGCCCAGGTAGGGCATGTAGTAAGACGGTGTCTTGCTACGCGCCAACTCGGCCTGCATCAATTGAGCAGATCCTTTGTTATCGCC
The DNA here is from genome assembly GCF_002939985.1 of Xanthomonas hortorum pv. cynarae. GTDB lineage: Bacteria > Pseudomonadota > Gammaproteobacteria > Xanthomonadales > Xanthomonadaceae > Xanthomonas > Xanthomonas hortorum_D. The sequence continues at coordinate 42,442 of NZ_MDFM01000015.1, forward strand.
CACCAGAGCCAACAAGCCGGCAGCACCTGCAATCGTGGATTGACGCTCTTCATCAGTCTTGGCTTCCGTCACCGCCCATTGAACGCGCTGGTGCACAGTCTTGACGACTGCTGCGGGCAGCGGAGGTGGCGGTGTATTTCTTTCAGGTCTGGCCGGCTGGCCTTGCGCCAGGCGTGCAAGGTCGATCTCGGCATACGCAGTCCGCAGACGGTCAACAATCGGTAGCGAGGGATCGGCATAGGCCTGCGCCAACGCCTGACTGAACTCCCTGGACAATTCTGCACGTTTGCCCGCATCGTCGGTCGCCGCAGCAATCAGCGTGGCGGCACCTCGAACCAGTACATTGAGATTGTTCCGGACTTCCGACGGGTCGGAAAGCACCGTTTGCAGCAACGTGTATGTTGCCGGGCTTGCGACGGGCTTCTGTTTTGTGACTAACACTGCCAGCAGCTCGAAGCGACGCTGCAAGGCCGGCTGCGGTGCCGCCTTTGCCAATGCAGCAAGCACGCCGGGCGCAGTCTTTGCATCTATCAGCTGGTCGTCCTGTAACCAGCTGTAGTTGCCGAGAAGGGTCCACTCCTCAGGCTTGAGAGTGTGTGGAGCTTTAAGCGCCCGTTCCAGGATCTGTTTTGTACTTGTGCTGGATTGCGCTGCCACACGCAGACTATCGACAAGCTCGGCAGTACTGCTGTCGCCAACCAGCCGCGTGATTTCGCTGCGATCCGGGCGCAGCAAGATAACAGTGGGATACCCCTTGACGCCGAAGCGTTCGCCCCAGGTCTGCGCTTCTTCCAGGTCTGCGTCCAGATGCACCGCCACGAATTGCTGCGTCTGCGCGATGAATCCCGGATCCTTGAATGTGGTGGCCTTGAGCCGGTTGCACGGTGGGCACCAGATTGCGCCCCAATACAACAGGAGTGGTTTGCCGGCTTTCTTCGCCTCTTCCATGGCTTTTTCTACATTTCCCTCATGCCAGTTTATGGCGGGTGCCACTGCTGGCCGCGTCGCTGCTGCGGGCGGCGCGGAGACCGCCGACGGCGTCGATCTTTCGCAGGCCGTGAGCGCTGCCAGCAAAGCGGAAAGTGCGATGAGCGTGGGGGACGGCGAACGAAACGACAGTGCCATGGGAAGCCTTTGCCTGACTGAGGTTGGCTGAACGCGTTTGTCTAAAAACACTTCCACGCCTGTAATTTTCTGAAGTGTTGCCTTTTTTGACGTTGCCCAGAGCGGAAGATGCGAACTGCTGTCACGCCGAACGCATCGTATGTGGAAAGCGCATGCGCAAGAAGGGGATGACTCGGCCCACCCTTTGGTCAACCCAAAGCCCACCGCTAGCTCATCGAGCGTCTGCAGCAATCACTGAGCCTGCTCGACATCCGGCCCTTGACCACCTAGTCATCGGCGGCCGTAAGAACGTCAGCCTGGCGGAAAGGAGATGAGGATCGCGCTGCCTTTCGCAGCCGCTTCCGGCTACAGTGCCGGGCCGTTTTGGCACGCATTTATTGCTTGCCGGCGATCAGGCCGACGGAGCCGACCTGACACAGCCAACCGGCTGAAACGTTGCCAACAAGGCGAGCAGAAAGGACTGCGCGTTGCCGATTTCTTGAAGGAAGTTGCTGTTGATGTTGTTCAGATGTGCGTTGTTTTTTTCGCTTGCGTTGATTGCTTCATCCGTCTTGGCACAAGAGCTCAGCGGCCGCGCGACGGTGACCGACGGAGACACCATCACCGTCGCTCAAAAGCGCATCCGTCTTTGGGGCATCGATGCCCCGGAAAGCGCACAGCAGTGCACAGCCAAGGACGGGCGCGCCTGGCCGTGTGGCCGACGCTCAGCCGCAGCGCTGGACAGCCATCTGCTGGACAAAACCGTGCGTTGTGAACCGCATGACATGGATCGCTATGGAAGGGTCGTTGCGGAGTGCTTCGTCCAGGGACAGTCCCTCAACGGCTGGATGGTTCGCTCGGGTTGGGCAGTGGCGTATCGCCAATACGCCACTTCCTTCGTTGCAGACGAACGCGTTGCCCAGCAGCAGGAGCGCAACATCTGGAGCGGATCCTTCCAGATGCCATCGGACTTCCGACGCGCCAAACGCGCGTCATCGGTGAAGGCGTCATCCCACGCATCGACTGTTGTCATCGCGGGTTGCAAGATCAAAGGGAATATCTCTGGCAAGGGAAAAAAGATTTTCCACATGCCCGGTCAGCGCGACTACGAACGCACCTCCATTGCGACCGCCCGCGGCGAGCGGATGTTCTGCAGTTCCAGAGAAGCCTTGGAGGCCGGATGGCAGCCGGCAAAACGTTGATGCCGCGTTGTTGCGCAAGCGCAGGCCATCACGCATGGTTGCAGCAAGTAGTGCCGCAAACAACGGCGTCCAAGCGCCAGCACGCAGTGGCTGGTGCCTCCACCTCGCTTAGCAAAGCGGCCCGCTGCAGTGTCACCGCAGCGGGCCGATGTTTTTTTCGGTTTGGCACGGCAGGGGCGCAATGCGGCCCTGCCGTAGCTCGGATGCTCTGATCAGAGCATGTCCGGCGGCGGCGCGGTCGCCTTGGCGTGCTGCTTGCCACGCGCATGTTCGATGGCGGTGCGCAGCTTGCGCGCGGCGCCGGTGACGGCGGAAGCGGTGGTTTCGGCGCTATTGGTGGCCGCGATCGGCGGCAGGCCGGCGACGTGTGCCTCGATGCTGCAGGTTCGATCCGCCGCGCCGCCGCGTTGACCGTTTTCATCGCGCAAATGCACTTCGACGCGGGTGATGTCGTTGGCGAAATGCGCCAGCTGGGCGGAGCAGGTCTTCTCGACATGCTGCACGACAGAGGGGTCATGCGGCACGTGCTTGTCGGTCTGGATCTGAATCTGCATAGAGTGTCTCCTTCGCGGTCATCCGCTGCGTCTGCCGTAGCGGTGACTCGATTCTGCGACAGCGCACCGTTGCGGCGAGGTGACAAGCTGCACCGCGTTCATGCGCAGGTCGGGATGGGTGGGGCGTCCATCCCCCCTGCGGCTGCCAGCTGTGCCGCGGCTATCGCGCACGAACCGCCAATCGCGGAGTGCCAGTCCACACTGGCGAGCTCTGCCAGACTGAATCCTCACGGCAGCAGCGATCGGCTGTACCCGAAGCAGTGGATTAAGATGCCGTCACTGCGGTAGTCCGCGCTTGTCCAATGCCTGCCTGTGTCTGAATTCCGATTTGCTCTGGGTGCCCATCGCGGCGTGTTGCGGCGTGTGCTGTTGCTGGCTGCGTTATGGATGGTGTGCGTGGGCGCCGCAGTGGCGCAGGACGACGACACGCTGCTGGAGAACGCGCAGACCCAGCTGGACAGCATGCAGAAGGTGCTGAGCCAGGCCGACACCGGCATGGACAAGGCCGATAAGGACCAGCTCGGCAAGCTGACCGACGACGTCACCGGCGCGCAGCGGCAGGCGCAGGATCTGGTCCGCACGCTGGAGCCGCCGCTGAAGGAGCTCAACGTGCGGCTGGAGGGGCTGGGCGTCGCTCAAAAGAACGAACCGAACGACTTGCGCGAGCAGCGCCAGTCGCTGACCAAGCAGCGCGATCGGCTGGATGCCGAGTTCAAGCGCGCCACGCTGCTGGTCTCCAATGCCAAGGACCTGGCCGATCGGCTTGAACGCGAACGGGTGCAACGCTTCAGCGTGCAGCTCTCCACGCGTGTGGCCTCGCCGCTGTCGCCGACATTGTGGAACCAGATCGCACAGCAATGGCCCGACGATCGTGCCCGTCTGCAGGCGCTTTCCGCCAAGACGGTGCAGATGGTGCAGGCGGGAACTGCAGCCAACGGCGTGGGCGGGCTGATCACCGCCGCCGTGATCACGTTGCTGCTGGCACTCCCGATGCGGATATTCCTGCGCCACCTGGGGCGCCGTTACGCAGCCTCGCGTGCGCCCGGCGGACGCCTGCGACGCTCCGGGCTGGCACTGTGGTTCTTGCTGGTCGGTACACTGAGCCTTGGAATTGCGGCGTTCGTGCTGGTTGAAGGCATCAGCGCGCTTGGCGAGCTGCCGGACGATCTGGATCAACTGCTGACCGGGTTTGTCGCCGTCAGTCTGGTGGCCGCCTTCGTCGGTTCGCTCAGTGCAAGTCTGTTGATGAAGCACCAACCCAGCTGGCGCTTGTTTCCGCTGGACGATGCCACCGTCGATCGCCTGCGCGTGCATTGCCTGGCTACCGCCGCGGTCATCTGGCTCAGCGGCATGGCCGCAAAGATCAGTGAAGCCGCAGGCAGCAGCCCTGCGCTGACGACCGCCACCGATGCGGTCGCCGCGTTGTTGTATGCGGGGTTGATCCTGTCGGCGCTGGCCGGCCTGAGCCTGTCGTTGCGGGCGCAGGCGGCGACTGCGGGCGCGGTTGATCCCGACAGCGATGCGCCAACGCCGGTGGTGTCGCGGGGCGGCGGCTTCATCGTGCTGATTCGGCTGCTGGGCCATCTGGCGGTGATCTTCGCCTTGATATCGGCCTTGTTCGGCTACCTCAATCTGGCGTTGTTCGTGGAGCGGCAGATCATCTGGATCACTCTGATCTGCAGCCTGCTCGGTTTGCTGGTGGTGTTTGCCGACGATCTGATGAGCTGGATGTTCAATCCGGACGGCCGTTTCAGCCGCGCGCTGTCGCATGCGCTGAGCATCGGGAGCGGACGCCTGGTCCAGCTGGGGCTGCTGCTGTCCGCAGCGACGCGGGTGCTGCTGGTGCTGTTGGGCATCGCAGTGCTACTGACGCCTTATGGAGCCAACATCAATGTGGTGACCGGCTGGGCGGAGAACATTACCCACGGCATCCCCATTGGCAAGGAACTGGTGATCACCCCCAGCGATGTGTTCAGGGCGCTGTGTGTGTTCCTGCTCGGCATGGGGCTGGTGCACGTGGTGCAGCAGTGGCTGCTCAACACCTATTTGCCCAAGACCGAGCTCGATGACGGTGCGCGCAACTCCATCAGTACGGTGGCGCGCTATCTGGGTTGGCTGATCGTGGCGATCTGGGGCCTGACCGCGCTGGGGCTGGATCTGAAGCGGCTGGCGCTGGTGTTGAGCGCATTGTCGGTGGGTATCGGTTTCGGTCTGCAGGCGATCACGCAGAACTTCGTGTCCGGCCTGATCCTGCTGGCCGAGCGGCCGGTAAAGATCGGCGATTGGGTGCGCATTGGTGACCAGGAGGGCGATGTGCGCAAGATCAGCGTGCGCGCCACCGAAATTCAAGTAGGCGACCGCTCCACCCTGATCGTGCCCAACTCGGAATTGATCACCAAAAGCGTGCGCAACATGACGCTGTCCAACCCGATGGGCCGGGTGCAGCTGCAGTTCTCGGTGCCGCTGGAAGCCGAAGTGGGCAAGGTGCGCGACATGTTGCTGGAACTGTTCGCCGAGCACACCAAGGTGCTGGCCGAGCCGGCGCCGGCGGTGTTCATCGATTCGCTGGCCGGCGGCCACGTCAACTTCAATTCGTTCGCCTATGTCCGCAGCCCGCGCGATGCATATGGCGTGCGCAGCGAGTTGTTCTTTGCGCTGCTGCAGCGGATGGAAACGGTGGGCATTGCGCTGCAATCGCCGCAGGAAATTCGTTTCAGCCGTGCGGGCGCGGCGGTGGCGCGCGATGCAGGCGATGGCACGCCTGCATCGGAAGACTGAGCTGGCGCGTGCACGCATTGCGCGGGCATGGGCGCTGCAGCCACGCCTTAGATCAGCTGCTGTACGACTGATCTATCCGCACTGTCGAACTGCTCCAAAATAACCGGGATGTCGATTCTTCGCGTTGTTTGGATACAGTCAAACGATCAGGTCAAAAAGCCTGGTTAGTCGAGTCGAGTCGAGGGTGCGGTGCCCTCACCGCTCGCGGGACACGCCGCAAGTACGTCCATGTAGGCTCGGTGGCGGCATCCATGCCGCCATACGGTCCCGCAATCGGTAAGGGCACCGCACCAGAAAGTTGGTCGGCTGCTTTCTTAACAGCTTGTTGGTTGCTCGACCTGTATTGGAACGTTGACCGAACGCGCCGTTGTCCGAACAACATGCATCGTGCATTGCTTGCACCATGCACACCGACACTCTCGACTGGTCCTTGCCCGCTCACCGTCGCGGGACCTTACGCGGCATGGATGCCGCGTAAGAGCCTACACGGACGTACTTGCGGCGTGTCCCGCGATGGTGGGCGGGCAAGGGCCCTGCAGCCAAGCCAAAGATCATCCGCTCCATAGCTGATCTATCAGCACCGTCCAATCATGTTGTCCAATCGTTTCAAGGCGACCGAGATCTCATGGTCTTGAAGTGGCCGACAAAAAACGTCGCGCGCAATTGGCAAAACCAGTGTGGACGGTACGCTCAGAACCGGCATGTACGCGTGGTACATGCCGCACCGAGCAACCAGCGCTGAGCAGCCGCACCGAGCAACAGCGGCGCACGCCTGATGCCCGTACAGCGCCGCAACTCAGGAGCGGTCTGCGACAGGCGTTTCCTTGACCAGTGCCAGATCGTCCACGCTGACGTCTTCGGTGTAATCCAGCCAGGCGCGGATTTCCAGGTCCTCCACCGCATGTTCCAGGCCTACCGGCATGCGGATGCGTCCCGCCGCATCGGGCACCACCCATTGCTGGGCCAGCACCACCTTGCGCTCGGATGACACCGCTTCCACCCAGAATGCACGCGTGGGCCGGCGTTTAGCGTACAGCTCCAGCATGTAGCGGCCGGCCTCGGTCTTGCGCGCAGTCTGGGTGAGCATGATCGGCTGACGCACGCGTGGGCGCGGACCTTGCTGGCTGGCATCCAATGGCGCATCGACAGCAATGCCACGGGTCAGGTCCGGGTCCCGATACAGCTTCATGCTCTGCTGGCGATCGACCACCAGCGCGCACCAATTGCCATCGGCTGAGCCGTCTTCGAATGCCGTGCAGCGGTCCACATACGCCAGCGTGCCTTCGGTATGGGTGCGATCGAACTGGCGCGAAGTGTTTTCCAGATACACCGTTTTCAGATTGGTGTCCTCGTCGTATTCCAGCAGCACCGGCGGGCGTACCTGCTGCACGCCCACCACCACATCGCCATTGCCGTTGATGCGCAGCATGCGTGTGCTGCGCCCGGTCCATAGCGTGCGTGCGTAGGCCAGATAACGCGGGTAGTCCTTGCCGCTGTCGCGACTGGCCGCCGCGCTGGCGCTGGGTGGGGCATCGCTGGCCAGCAGCGAACGGCCGAAGCCCAGCGTGCGCATGCCCGGTTCCAGCAATTGCAGCAGCGTTGCGCCTGAATCCAGTGTGCTGCCGGTGCGCGTGACCACTTGCTGCGGCGCGATGTCCTTGCCCAGGAACAGCAGCAGGTTTTCGCGCTTCTGCTTGGCGAGTACATCGCTGAGATCGTTGGGCATCGCCAGGTGATCGGAGGCGATCACGATGATGGTGTTCTTGCCGTAGCGGCTGTTGCGAATGCGCGCGACCAGCTCACCGATCAACCGATCGCTGCACTTGATCGCATGCAACAAACCGATGTCGCCCAGCGCGCTGTCGTAGTGCTGGCCCTTGCATGCCAGTGGCAAGTGCCCGGCAGGATGGTGGGTGTCCATGGTCAGCGTGGTGAGCATGAACGGCTGACCGGCGCGCGACAGCGTCTGGAAGCTGTCCCAGGCATCGTCCAGCAGCACATCGTCGTGCACGCCCCAGGCGGAAAAGTGTTTCGGCGCCACGCCCTTGTCGTGGAAGTAGCTCACATCGTGCACCACATCGAAGCCATGGCTAGACAGAAAACTGCCCTTGCCGGCAAAGCTGGCATCGGCGCCGCCGACATAGTGATTGCGGTAGCCCTGATCCTTGAGATAGTCGCCCAGGCAGCGCGCCTCGGGCAGAAACAGGCCCATGCGGCCCATGCTGTTTTCATCGCCGGGCGCGGTGGTCAGCGGCACGCCGCACATCGAGGCGACCATGCCGGCAATGGTCCAGCCGCTGCCTTCGGTGGAGGTGAGGTTGCGCACGTCCACCGCCTCGGTGGCCAGCGCGCGCAGGTTCGGCATCAGGCCGGGAAACACGTCTTCATCGAAGTAGGTGCGTTCCAGGCTTTCGCCGTAGATCCACACGATGTTCTTGCGCTTCTGCAACGGCTGCTGCGGGACCAGATATTCCGGCACCACGGTGGCGTAATCCACCGTGCGCAACTGGTAGTACAGGCGTTTGCCATCGCGATACAGCGGGCTGACCGCGATGCTGACCAGCAACATCGTCACGAACGCAGAGAACACCGCACCACCACCGCGCGGGCGACGGAAACGCCGCACCTTGAGCAGCACCAGCGGGCTGAGCGACAGCAGCACCATGCCGATGAACACGGCGATATAGCCGGAAAAATCGCTGACCCCGGCGCCGTCCATATCGGCGCGCAAGTGGTACAGCGTTGCGGCGTTGATGCCATCGCCACTGAGCCGGTCGACCAGGCCCCAGGCGCTAAGCAGCAGCAACAGCAACGACAGTAGGCCAGCCTTCAACCACGCCAGACGCGGCGAGGCGACCAACAACCAAAGCAACAGCAACAACGAGAACAACAACATCCAATGCATGCGGCAGCGTCCGTGGGGGGATGATGCGAGCGCGTACCGGACGCCTTGCTCGCCTGTCCTGTGCGCCACCTGCAATGTGACACCCGGATGACGGACTATGCCGCGCTGAAGCTGACTGAAATGTTTGCTGGAGTCGAGCGCCTGCCGCAACGCGGCGCAGCGTGCGCGCTGACGATCACCTGGTCGCGGTGGCGCTCGCTGGAGATTCGCGGTCTCTGCATTCCGCACCTGGCGTGCTTCTCGCACATAGGCGACGTCTCGATAGCGCCACATCGCTCCACCGCTGGACGCGGCGGTCTTGGCAAGCGACGCCGGGCGGAGCCATGTCGCGCCCGGGTGCGCTCCTACGCATGTGTGTGGTTTGTGCGTGGCGCTATCGGTGCCCGCGTTCCTCGCGTGCACGCACGCGGCGGTCGAAGAACAATGCACTGAGCACGATACCCAGACCCAGGAAGACCCCGAGCAGAAACAGCACCATCGCAATCGCCGGGTAACCCCACAATTTCAGCCCGGTTTCGATGCGCATCATCTGCGCCGAGGCCATGATCAGCGCCGCCGTCACGATGCCTGCCGCCACCCGGTTGGCGATCTTCTGCAGGCTTTCCATCAGATGCGATTCTTCCAGCCCGGTGACGCGCATCTGCAGGCGGTTTTCTGCGGCCAGCGAGAGAATCTCGGACATGCGCCGCGGCCCTTCGCGCACCAGATGCTGCAGTTCCATCGCCTCGCTGGCCAGGTTGGCGGCGGACAGGGATTTTTTCAGGCGCGCACGCATCACGTGCTGCAGATGGCGCTCGACGATGCGGCGCGTATCCAGGGTGGGCGACAACGCGCGGCACACGCCTTCCAGATTCAATAGCGTCTTGCCGAGCAGGCTCAACTCCGGCGGCGTGCGCAGGCCGTTGGCGGTGGCGATGCGCACCAGATCCAGCACCACGCGGCCTTCGGAGGTGGTGTCGTGGGCGGCGTAGCGGGCGATCATCTGCCCGGTCTCGCGCTGGTAGCGGTCTTCGTCGTAATCCTCCAGCCGCGTGCTCAGCGCGATGGTCTCTTCGGCGACCTCTTCGCCGCGGCCATCGACGGCGGCGAACAGCAGCTTGAGCAAGCGCTCGCGCAGGCGCGGTGGCACGTGCGCGACCATGCCCAGGTCGAAGATCGCCAGGCGCCCGTCCTGCAGCACGCGCAGGTTGCCCGGATGCGGGTCGGCATGGATTTCGCCATGCACGAACATCTGGTCCAGATAGCCCTTGACCAGCTCCGCGGCCAGGGTGTCCATCGGCTGTTCGGTGCGACGCAGGCCGGAGATCTTGTCCACGCGCACGCCTTCGGCCAGCTGCATGGTGAGCACCTTGCGGCTGCTCAGGTCCCAGATCGGTTGCGGGATCCACAGCATCGGAAACGGCTTGAGGTGCTTGCCGAAGCGCACCAGCGTTTCGGCTTCGTCCTCGTAATTGAGTTCGGCGCGCAGGGTCTTGCCGAATTCGCCCAGCCAGTCGGCAAAGCGCACGCGGCGGCCGATGCCGGTCAGCCGGTCGGCGGCGGTGGCAAAGCTCTTGAGCACGTCCAGGTCCGAGCGCACCTGCGCGGCCACTTCGGGCTTTTGCACCTTGATCGCCACCGGTGTGCCGTCGCGCAAGGCGGCGCGATGCACCTGCGCCAGCGAGGCGCAGCCCAGCGGCACCGGATCGAAAAACGAGAAAGCCTTGTTGACCGAGACGCCGAGTTCTTCTTCGATGATCTGGCGGATGCGCTCCACCGGCACCGAATTGGTGTTTTCCTGCATGCGCTCCAGCGCGGTGGCAAATTCCGGCGGCACGATGTCCGGGCGCGTGGACAGCATCTGGCCCAGTTTGACGAAGGTGGGGCCGAGTGCCTCCAGATCGGAGACGAATTGGTCCGGGGTGCCTTCGGCAGGCACTTCGTACTCGTTGATCGCCGCCGGGTCCAGGTTCATGCCGGCAAACACGCCCGAGCCGCGATAGCGCAGCAACAGGCGCAGGATCTGGGTACGCCGGCTCATGCCGCCCACCACGGCGTTATCGGCCGGGATCGCGGCCTGGGCCGGCGTGCGGGAAGGATCGTTCGGACTCAAGGCCATCTCCGGCACTCGTGCAATCGCTGAGTGTGGCCAGCGCTGGGTGGTGACGTGGTGAATCCGATGCACCCCATCACCCAATGCGGGCGCTGGATCGGCGAGAATCCAGCGCCACCCACGAAGGACCCCCGCATGGCCGGTGCCAGCCTGTTCACCCTGCTCGACGACATCGCCACCCTGCTGGACGACGTTTCCATCCTGACCAAGGTCGCGGCCAAGAAGACCGCCGGCGTGCTCGGCGACGATCTGGCGCTCAACGCGCAGCAGGTGACCGGCGTGACCGCCGACCGCGAATTGCCGGTGGTGTGGGCGGTGGCCAAGGGCTCGCTGGTCAACAAGGTGATCCTGGTGCCGGCGGCGCTGGCGATCAGCGCGCTGGAAGCCTGGCTGCGCGGGCGCGGCTACAACGTGCCGCTGGTGATGCCACTGATGATGATCGGCGGCGCCTACCTGTGTTTCGAGGGTGTGGAGAAGCTGGCGCACAAGTTCCTGCACAACGAGGAAGAAGAAGCGCAGCGGCATGCCGAACGCACCCGCGCGCTGGCCGACCAGAGCGTGGACGTGGTGGCGCTGGAGAAGGACAAGGTCAAGGGCGCGATCCGCACCGACTTCATCCTCTCGGCGGAGATCATCGTGCTGTCGCTGGGCGTGGTGGCTGGGGTGTCGTTCGGCCAGCAGGTCGCGGTGCTGGTGGCGATCGCGCTGGCGATGACCGTTGGTGTCTACGGCCTGGTCGCGGCGATCGTGAAGCTGGACGACCTGGGGTTGTATCTGACCAACAAGGGCGCGGCGTTGGCGGCGTTGGGTCGCGGCATTCTGGTGGCCGCACCGTGGCTGATGAAGTTCCTGTCGGTGGCCGGCACGCTGGCGATGTTCCTGGTCGGCGGCGGCATCCTGGTGCACAACATCCCGGCGCTGCACCACGTCGTGCAGGACCTGACCAAGTCGGCTGCCGGCATGGGGTGGTTGGTCGATGCACTGGGCAACATGCTGGTTGGCGTGGTCGCCGGTGCCATTGTGCTGGGCGCGGTGATGCTGTTCCAGAAGCTGCGCGGGAAAAAACCGGCGCATTGACGCCGCGTCACGGCCGCCGGGTTGGGAGGCAACTCGGCGCCGGTTTGGCATCGTTGGCTGGCGTCGGTCGAGCGCAAGGGCGATGACGGCGGCTGCCAACGATCCGCCAGTGACTGCCGGCCGTTTGCGAGTGCCCATCTGCACGATGGCGCCGCCGTTTCGGGCATTGCGTCACGGCGGCTGCGTACCTGACGAAGCGAGGTTCGTGATTCCGATGTTGCGCGCGTCTTCCGGCGGTCGTCATTGCTAGGGTGTGCCGCGTGGGTGGTATCGGAATGTGCTGCATGACGGCAGCCTGGCGTAGAGACCGGGCCACACTGCAGCAGCGCGATGCAGGAGGGATGCGTGAAGAAAACGGCTGAGGAACAAGACAACACGCGTGCGGTGCGGCTTGCCGTGGAGCAGCCGGATCAAGCGCGCCAGGCAATGTCTGCAGCGGATCGGGATGCGGTACCGGTCGGTGGCTCCCCCGGCATTGGTCGGCGGCGCTTTCTCGGTTTGGGCTCGGCAGCAATGGCCGCGGCCATCGTGGGGGTTCCAGCCAGCGCAGCCACGCCGGCGAGCGCTCAGATGCGCGCGACCTGGATCACCAGCGTGTTCAATCTCGATTGGCCAAGCGCTGCGTCCGCACGGATCGTCGACCCTGCCGAACGTATCGCGGTACAGCAGCGGGAATTGCTGGCAATCGTCGATCAGGCCCAGGCGCTGCATCTGAATACCCTGGTCTTTCAGGTCAAGCCCTGTGCCGATGCGCTGTACCGCTCGCGCATCCTGCCATGGTCGCCGGTCATGACCGGCGTTCTAGGCAAGGACCCGGGTTTCGACCCGCTGGCATTCTTGCTGCGGCATGCGCATGCGCGGGGCATCCAGGTGCATGCCTGGCTCAATCCCTATCGTGTTTCGACCGGCCTGGACCAGGCTACGCTGGATGCGTTTGCCACTGCGTCGACCGATTCGCCGCAGAGCGTGTATCTGCGCCACCCCGACTGGGTGGGCGTGGCGGCCAATCGGCTGGTGCTCGATCCCGGCATTCCGGCCGTGCGTCGCTGGATCTGTGGCGTGGTCGCCGAGCTGGTGGCGTTCTACCGCGTGGATGGGGTGCAATTCGATGACTACTTCTACACCGAATCGGCGCAGTCTCCCCTCGACGATGCACAGACCTATGCCGCCCACGGGGCCGGATTTGCCGACAAAGGGGATTGGCGCCGCGACAACACCTATCGATTGATGCGAGAGGTGGCCAGGACCATTCGGGCGATCAGGCCAGCGGTGGCATTTGGGGTCAGCCCGGCCGGGGTGTGGCGCAATCGCCAGGATGATCCGTTGGGCTCGGACACACAGGCCGGTGCGCCCGCATTCGATACCAGTTACGCCGATACCCGCCGTTGGGTTCGCGAAGAACTCGTGGACTACATCGTGCCGCAGATTTACTGGCCGCTGGCACGCCAGGCAGTGCGCTACGACACCATCGCACGCTGGTGGGCGGACACCGTGCGCGGTCGGCGCGTGCAACTCTATATCGGCATGGCGTTGTACAAAGTCGGCACTGCCAACGCACTGGAGCCGGATTGGACAGTGGACGGCGGTGTGCCCGAGATCGCCCGCCAGCTGGACGTGAACGCATCGCTGCCTGAGGTTGGCGGCTGCATGTTGTTTCGCCACGGATTTCTCGCTGCGGCCCAGACGCAGCAGGTGGTGGACTATCTCACGCTGCGTTGGCAGAGCCCTTGAAGCGATCGGCAAGACGCCTGTCCAGCCAATGAGGCGACGGAAGGGGCTGACTCTGCCTGTCCCACGCAGGCGTCGGGTCCGGTGCGGGGACGCACCTGTCGGCACGTACCGCTAATCCGCGCTGATCACCCGGTTCTTGCCGGCCGACTTGGCGTCGTACATGGCGCGGTCGGCGCGGCGGATCACATCGTCCTGGGATTCGTCGAGATGGCGCAGTGCCACGCCGCCGCTGAAGCTGATGAACACGCGCACGTCGTCGTGCAGCAACGAGCGTTGTGCCAGCGCGCGCTGCAGGCGGATCACCGCTGCGCTGGCTTCGAAGATGGTGGAGTCCGGCAACAGCAGCACGAATTCCTCGCCGCCGAAGCGGGCGATGGCATCGGTGGTGCGCAGCACGGCCTTGGCAACGTCCACGGTGTGGCGCAGCGCGGCGTCGCCGCCGGCATGGCCGTGGGTCTCGTTGAGGCGGCGGAAGTCGTCCAGGTCCAGCATCGCCACGCATAGCGGCTGCCCGCTGCGCTGGGTGCGTGCGGCTTCGCGCTGGAACAGTTCTTCGAAACCGCGCCGGTTGAGCGCGCCAGTGAGCTGGTCTTCGCGCACCAGGCCGGCCACGTCCTTGAGTTCCTGTTCGAGCGAGGCGATGCGCTGCTCGGAATCTTCGACCTGGCGGCGGGCCGAGAGCAGTTCGTCGCGTGCGGCCAGTGCCTGCGCCTGCACCCCGGCGGTGTCCTGCAGCAGGTCCTGCAACAGGCGATTGAGGTCCGGAATGCCGCGTGCGTCGCCGATCGCCTGCGAATAACCGGCAACGCGATCATGGTATTCGCCGGTGCTGGTGGCCATGCCGTCCAGCCGGTCGACGAAGGACACCATCATCTCGCGCATGGCCGTCTTTGAGTCGGCGATGCCTTGCTTGAGCAGGCCTTGCTTGTAGATGACCTCGCGCAAGGTGCCGCGCACCTGTTCGATCGAATTGACGTCCAGCGGGCCGGAAATCAGTTGCCGCACCACCGAGATCTGGCCTTGCAGCCAGCTACGATCGTCGAGCAGTTCGCCGACGTTCTCTAACAATAGATCGAATAAGCCGAGCAACAGGTTCTGTTGCTCGCTGGCATCCTCGGCGCGCAGGCCGATCTGGTGGCTCAGCTCGCGCAGCCGTTGTTCCAGCGTGATCAGTTCGTGTCCCGGGCGCCAATGGCGCAGCGCCGAGGCCAGCGTCTGCGCCTCTTCGGCCAGCTCCGGGCTGCGTTGCAGCAGCGTGGCCAGCGCGTTGCCCAAGGCATGCCGCAGCAGATCGCGCAGCTGCTCGGCCTCGGTGCGGCCTTCGGCCAGCGAATCGCCGGTGTCGACGGTGCGGATGTACTTGTCGATCAACTGGCGCAGGCCGCGGCCGTAGCCAGGCCAGTCGCCGGCCGCGTAAGCCGCGCTCAGGCGCACGCCCATGTCGCCGAGTTCGCCGTGCAGGCTGGCGATCCCTTCGGCGAAGGCAAGCAACAAGGCCTCCGGATGCGACGCATGCGAGAACAGGCGGATCAGCAAGGCCGTGGCGGCGGCAGGATCGTGCGCGCCGGATTTGGTCTTGGCCGGCACCAATTGATGCGCCGCCAGACCTTGCCCACCGCGCTCGCCGCTCAGCACGGCCGGCAAGGCCGCAGCCGGGCGCGCGCTGTCCGCCCCGCCCCAGGGCAACAGGCGGCGCAGCCCGCCACGCGGGCGGCTTGGGAGTTCAGGCTGGTCTGCCATGCGCCAGGGTCTCAAAGTCGTAGTGCTATCGCTCGTTATCGGCGCGCAGGCGGGTGGCTTAAGCGGGCCAGACAAGAGGACGTATGACCAGCATGCGCGCATCGGCCGGTCAGGGGCGCGACCAGTGCTGCGCACGTGCGCATGAACAAGTCATGCAAGTGACGGCGGGCGCCGCCGACAGATCCCGCCTGCGGTGCATTGCAGTGCTGATGCACCGATAGAGGGAGGTCATCGCCCTGCAATGTGCGGCTTATGCCTGCGTGCATGCGCAACCATGCGCAACGGAATGTCGGTTGTCGCAGAAAAGTCAGCACGTATTCACGCATTTTTTATTTGGTCGGGGTGTAGATTCATCCTCAAGGACAACGTGGAGTACGCGCGTCATCCCCGCTCCTCATTCGCAGCAGGTCGCCTGGCCGCAGTGGCAGACGATGGTTTCCGCTTCGCTGTTTTTCCGTCTCCACCCACTTTACGACGGACGTTTAGATGGTTGCCATGATGCCGCTGCACGCTACTACCGCACGCTTAGAGCGAAGCACGATGATCCCTACTCTGAAGAAGAGCGGGCGACCGCGCGATGCACGTGGGCGTTTCATCCGGCACCACGAGCGCCTGCCGGTCTCGTTGGCCGACACGCGTGGTGCGCTGTTCGTGGTGTCGGAGATGGCGGACTTCATCAAGGCCGGCGGTCTGGGCGATGTGGCCGCGGCGCTGCCACGCGCGCTGCGCCACCGTTACGACGTGCGGGTGTTGATCCCCGGCTACCGCGCGGTGCTGGCACGCGCCGGCAAGGTGGAGATCGTCGGCCGGGTGTTGGCGCATGCTGCGCTGCCGGCCTGCGACATCGGCCGCATCGTGCAGTCCGACGGCCTGCCGATCTACATCCTGTTGTCCAAGGAACTGTTCGAACGCGACGGCTCACCGTATGTGAGCACCAGTGGTTCGGAGTTCGAAGACAACGCGATCCGCTTCGCTACCTTGTCGCATGCCGCCGCGCAGATTGCCGCCGGCCATGCCGGATTGGGCTGGAAGCCGCGCCTGCTGCACTTGAACGACTGGCCGTGCGCGTTGGCGGCAGCCTATGTGCGTTGGTCCGGCGGTACCACGCCGTGCCTGCTGACCATCCATAACCTGGCCTATCAGGGCCTGGTGCCGTATTCGATGGCCGCCGCGCTGGGCATCCCCGCCGAGCGGGTGGCCGAGCTGGAGTTCTACGGGCAGATGTCGTTCCTGCGCGGCGGTATCGTGCATGCCGACCACGTCAACACGGTCAGCGTCAGCTATGCCCAGCAGATCACCGGCCCGGCACAGGGCTGCGGGCTGGATCGCCTACTGGCCGGCCGCGCAGCCAAGGGCGCGCTCACCGGTATCGTCAACGGCATCGACGCCAGCTGGGATCCGCGTACCGACGCACATCTGGATGCGCATTTCAGCGTCAATCATTGGCAGGGCCGTCAGGCCAACGCCGCGCAGGTGCGCAAGGCCTTCGGCCTGCGTGAAAGCACCGGCCCGTTGTTTGCGGTGGTCTCGCGGCTGGTGCATCAGAAAGGCCTGGACCTGATCTGCGAGGTCGCCCCGCAGATCGTGGCGGCTGGCGGCCAGATCGCAGTGATCGGCGGCGGCGAGCCGGAGATCGAGCAGCAGGTTGCCGAGCTGACCCGGCGTTATCCCGGCCAGGTCGGTGCCTTCATCGGTTTTGAAGAAGGCCTGGCGCGGCGCATGTTCGCCGGTGCCGACTTCCTGCTGATGCCGTCGCGCTTCGAGCCCTGCGGGCTGAGCCAGATGTACGCGCAGCGCTTCGGCTGCCTGCCGATCGCGCACGCCACCGGCGGCCTGATCGACACGGTGGATGACGGCGTCACCGGCTTCCTGTTCCAGCAGGCCAGTGTGGAGGCCTTGCGCCGCTGCCTGGAGCGCGCCTTCCGCACCTTCCGCCTGCCCAGCCTGCTGTCGGCGATGCGCCGCGCCGCGATGCTGCGCCCCAGCGGTTGGGATGTGGCGAGCAAGAAGTACCTCTCCCTCTACGAACGCACCGCCGCCACTGCGCCCGCGCTTGCGACGGTGTCATGAGCGAACGGTTGGGCGTGCAGGGGCAGGAGACGGAAGCAGCGGCGGTGAGCATGGAAGAGGCGTCCGAAGTCATGCGGTGCGTGCAGGCGCTGGCCGATGGATTGCCCGCCGATGCCTTCGCGGTACTGGGCCCGCACACACAGGCCGACGGCCGCCGCCTGGTGCGCGTGCTGGCGCCCGGCGCCGAGGCGATGGGGCTGATCGATCCGCGCGGCAAGTTGTTGGCACGCATGCAGCCCGGCGCGATCGAGGGCGTATTCGAAGGCGTGTTGGCGGTGGAGGGCCCTTACCGGCTGCGCATCGTCTGGCCGGATGTGGTGCAGGAGATCGAAGATCCCTACGCGTTCGCCGCCACGCTGGATGAGTCGGTGCTGCTGCAGATTGCCGCAGGCGATGGCCAGGCGCTGCGCAACGCCTTGGGCGCGCAGCATCTGCACTGCAACGATGTGCCGGGCGTGCGCTTCGCCGTATGGGCGCCGCACGCGCAGCGTGTGGCAGTGGTCGGCGACTTCAACGGCTGGGACCTGCGGCGGCATCCGATGCGCCAGCGGATCGGCGGCTTCTGGGAGCTGTTCCTGCCGCGCGTGGAAGCCGGTACCCGCTACAAGTACGCCATCACTGCCGCCGACGGCCGCGTGCTGCTCAAGGCCGACCCGGTGGCGCGTCAAAGCGAATTGCCGCCTGCCACGGCCTCGGTGGTACCGGGCGCCGCGGCGTTCGGGTGGGCCGATGCCGCCTGGATCGCTTCGCGCGATGCGAGTGCGGCGCCGGCGCCACTGTCGATCTACGAAGTGCACGCCGCTTCCTGGCGCCGCGATGGGCATGACCAGCCGCTGGATTGGCCGGCACTTGCCGCACAACTGATTCCGTATGTGCAGCAGCTTGGCTTCACCCATATCGAGCTGCTGCCGATCACCGAGCATCCGTTCGGTGGCTCGTGGGGCTATCAACCGCTGGGCCTGTACGCGCCGACCGCGCGGCATGGCAGCCCGGATGGGTTTGCCCAATTCGTCGATGCCTGTCATCGCGCCGGTATCGGCGTGATCCTGGATTGGGTCAGCGCGCACTTCCCGGATGACGCACATGGCCTGGCGCAGTTCGATGGCGCCGCCCTGTACGAACATGCCGACCCGCGCGAAGGCATGCATCGCGACTGGAATACGCTGATCTACAACTACGGCCGGCCGGAAGTGACCGCCTACCTGCTGGGCAGCGCGCTGGAGTGGATCGACCACTACCACCTCGACGGTCTGCGCGTGGATGCGGTGGCCTCGATGCTGTACCGCGACTATGGCCGCGCCGAAGGCGAGTGGGTGCCCAACGCGCATGGCGGGCGCGAGAATCTGGAGGCCGTCGCTTTCCTGCGCCAGCTCAACAGCGAGATCGCCACGCGCTTTCCCGGCGTGCTGACCATCGCCGAAGAATCCACCGCCTGGCCGGGCGTGACCGCGCCGATCAGCGAAGGCGGCCTGGGCTTTACCCACAAATGGAACATGGGCTGGATGCACGACACGCTGAGTTACATGCAGCGCGATCCGGCCGAGCGCGCGCAGCACCACAGCCAGCTGACCTTCGGACTGGTCTACGCGTTCTCCGAACGCTTCGTGCTGCCGCTCTCGCATGACGAAGTGGTGCATGGCACCGGTGGTCTGCTCGGTCAGATGCCGGGCGACGACTGGCGGCGCTTTGCCAACCTGCGTGCCTATCTGGCGCTGATGTGGGCGCATCCGGGCGACAAACTGGTGTTCATGGGCGCCGAATTCGGCCAGTGGAACGACTGGAATCACGACCAATCGCTGGACTGGCATCTGCTCGATGGCGCCCCGCATCGCGGCGTGCAGCAACTGGTGGGCGATCTCAACGCGGCCTTGCGTCGCGTGCCGGCGTTGTATCGCGGCACCCATCGCGCCGACGGCTTCGACTGGAGCGTGGCCGACGATGCGCGCAACAGCGTGCTGGCCTTCATCCGCCACGATCCCGATGGCGGCGCACCCTTGCTGGCGGTGAGCAACCTCACCCCGCAACCGCACCACGACTATCACGTCGGCGTGCCGCGTGCCGGCGGCTGGCGCGAAATCCTCAACACCGACAGTGCCCATTACGGCGGCAGCAATCTCGGCAACAGCGGTCGCCTTGCGACCGAGCCGATGGGCATGCACGGGCACGCACAACGCCTGCGCCTGACCTTACCGCCGCTGGCCACGATCTATCTGCAAGCGGAGAAATAACGATGAACGAGCGCAACGACACCCTGCCGGCATGGGGCGCATGGCCAGCGGGTGAGGGACAGGTGCGCTTTGCGCTCTGGGCACCGGATGCCAAGGGCGTGGATGT
The DNA here is from genome assembly GCF_002939985.1 of Xanthomonas hortorum pv. cynarae. GTDB lineage: Bacteria > Pseudomonadota > Gammaproteobacteria > Xanthomonadales > Xanthomonadaceae > Xanthomonas > Xanthomonas hortorum_D. Next base: position 62,029 of record NZ_MDFM01000015.1, read on the forward strand.
GGTCTTCGATGACGGCGTGCGTCGCGCGCTGCACGCCGGGCAGGATGGTTTTTTCACTGCGCTGATCGACTGCGCGGCAGATGCGCGCTATCGCTACAGCATCGATGGCGGCGAACCGGTGCCGGACCCGGCCTCGCGCTGGCAGCCTGAGGGCGTGCATGGCCCCAGCGCCGTGCAGCCCAGCGATGGCTACGCCTGGCAGAACACCCAATGGCAGGGACGGCCGTGGGACGAGGCGGTGATCTACGAACTGCATGTCGGCACCTGCGGTGGCTATGCCGGTGTGCAGGCGCAATTGCCGCAGCTGGCGGCAATGGGCATCACCGCGATCGAGCTGATGCCGCTGAGCGCGTTTCCGGGTGCGCATAACTGGGGCTACGACGGCGTGCTGCCGTATGCACCGGTGGAAGCCTATGGCACGCCGGACGAATTGAAGGCATTGATCGACGCCGCGCACGGGCATGGCCTGATGGTGTTGCTGGATGTGGTCTACAACCACTTCGGCCCGGACGGCAATTATCTGCACAGCTACGCTGCCCCGTTCTTCAGCGAAGACAAGCCAACCCCGTGGGGTGCGGCGATCGACTTCCGCAAGCCGCAGGTGCAGCGTTACTTTCTCGACAACGCGCTGATGTGGTTGCACGAGTACGGCTTCGACGGTCTGCGTCTGGATGCGGTGCACGCGATCACCCCGAACGCCTTTCTGGATACCTTGCGGCAGACCGTGCAGGCCAGTCTGCCGGCCGGCCGGCATGTGCATCTGGTGCTGGAAAACGAATTCAACCAGGCCTCGCAGTTGCAACGCGGTTACACCGCGCAGTGGGACGACGACTTCCACAATGCGTTGCACGTATTGCTGACCGGCGAGGAAGAAGGCTATTACGCGGCGTTCGCCGATCAACCCACCCAGCATCTGGCGCGCGTGCTTGGCGAAGGCTTCGCCTATCAAGGCCAGCCGGATCCGCGTGGACATGTGCGCGGCGAGCCCAGTGGTGATCTGCCGCCGCACAAGTTTTTGATTTTTGCGCAGAACCACGACCAGATCGGTAACCGTGCGCGTGGCGAGCGTTTGAGCGTGCTGGTGTCGCAACAACGCCTGTGCGCCGCACTGGCGTTGACCGCGCTGACGCCGATGATTCCGCTGTTTTTCATGGGCGAACCGTGGGGCGCCACGCAGCCGTTCCTGTTCTTCACCGATTTCGGCCCGCCGCTGGACGATGCGGTGCGCGAAGGCCGTCGTCGCGAGTTTGCCCACTTCGCCGCATTCGCCGACGAAGCGCAGCGCGCCACCATTCCCGACCCGAACAGCTACGCCACCTTCGCCGCTTCGCGGTCGCCGATCGAAGACGCTGCGCAAGGCGAGGGCGCGCAATGGACAGCTTGGTTCACCGCCTTGCTGGGCGTGCGCCGCCAATGGTTGGTGCCAGGTCTTGCGCAAGCGCGCGCCGTGGGCGCCAGTGTGCTGGCCGAAGGCGCGGTGACTGCCAGCTGGGAGTTGCCGGGTGGGGTGTGGCATATCGCCTTCAACGTCGGCAGCGCTGCAGTGCCGATGCCGCCACTGCGCGGACGTGTGGCGCATGCTGAAAACGTCGCTGCCGACGCGCAGGAATTGCCGGTCGATGGCTTCATCGCCTGGCATGAGGAGCGCGCATGAGTACGCGCGATCTGAGCAGGGCGGATCTGCACACGCTGGCCGCAGCGGCCGGGGTGATGGTGGATTGGGTGGATGCCAGCGACCAGCCGCGGCAGGTGTCCGAACAGTCGCTGCATGCGGTGCTCACTGCGCTGGAACTGCCTGCCGCCACCGCCACGCAACGCGAAGACAGCCTGCGTCGCTGCAAGGCGCAGGCAATCGAGCCGGCACCGCTGTTGACCGTACAGGTGGCCGCGCTATTGCCCGTGTCGGTTGCCCCTAATGCCAGCGGCCGTTGGGTGGACGACAGCGGCGCCAGCGAGCAAGCGCGTGCGGATGCGCAAGGACAGGTGCGCGCACCGCAGCGTTTCGGTTACTGGACGCTGCAAATTGGCGCGCTGACCCAGCGGGTCGCAGTGGCGCCGCAACGCTGCTTCAGCGTGGCCGATGCGTGCGGATTGCCGGCACCGCGTGCCTGGGGCATGGCGCTGCAGGTGTATTCGGCGCGCAGCATCGACGATGGTGGTATTGGTGACGCGTCCGGCACGGTGGAGTGGGTGCGGCATGCCGCGCTGGCTGGTGCCGATGCATTGGCCCTGAGCCCGGTGCATGCCTCGCGCCCGGTCACCAGCGGCTACAGCCCGTATTCGCCCAGCGACCGGCGCTTTCTGGATCCGTTGCATGCCGCGCCGGTGCGCGTGCTCGGCGAACTGGCACTGGATGCGATCAACGAAGTGCCTGGGCTGCGCGAGCGTTTCGATACGCTGCATCACAGTGCATTGATCGACTGGCCGGCGTCTGCGCAGGCCAAGTGGCAATTGCTGCGCCATCTGTACACGCGCGTCGCAGCAGATCACGCCGACCTGGTCGCGTTTCGTAGCGAGGGCGGCGCTGCGTTGGAGGGCTTTGCACGCTTTGCCGCGCAGGATTTCGGCGACGGCGATCCGCAGTTGCATGTATTCACGCAATGGCTGGCAGCACGCAGTTGGTCGGATGCACAGCGCGAGGCGCACGAGCGTGGCATGAAGATCGGCTTGATCGCCGATCTGGCCGTGGGCTTCGACCCGAATGGCGCCGAAGCTGCGGCTGCCGCAGACACCGTGTTGCGTGGCCTGGTGTTGGGTGCACCGCCGGATGCCTTCAATGCCGATGGTCAGCATTGGCGCATCGGCGCGTATTCGCCCACTGCATTGCGACGCAGCGGCTACGCGCCGTATATCGCGCTGCTGCGCGCGGTATTGCGCGACCGTGGTGGCATCCGCATCGATCATATTCTTGGCCTGCTGCGGCTGTGGGTGGTGCCCGAAGGTGCCAGCTCCAATGAGGGCGCGTATCTGGCCTATCCGCTGCACGATCTGCTCAATCTGCTCGCGCTGGAATCGTGGCGGCATCGCGCCATCGTGATCGGCGAAGACCTGGGTGTGGTGCCGCCCGGCATCCGCGAAGAACTGTCGCGGCGTGGCGTGATGGGCATCGATGTGTTGATGTTCACCCGCGACGACAACGGCGCCTTTGTGTCGCCGGCGTTGTGGCGGCCGGATGCGGTGGCCACCACCACCACGCACGATCTGCCCACGCTGACCGGCTGGCGCGAAGGCCGCGATATCGATTGGCGACGCAAGCTGGAACTGATCAAGCCCGCGCAGGCGAGCGACGATGCCATCGCGCGCAGCAAGGATCTTGCACGTCTGGATGCGGCGGTCGAACACGCCGGCCTCAGCGCCGCGCACGACCCGCTGCTGGGCGCGCTGCGCTTCACCGCCACCAGCGTCTCGCCACTGGCCTTGTTGCCGGTGGAAGACGCGCTGGCGCTGGAAGAACAACCCAATCTGCCGGGCACCGTCGAGGTCCATCCCAATTGGCGCCGACGCTTGCCCGATCCCTTGCCGCATGCGCGCCTGAGTACGGCGCTGCAGGGCTTCGCCGAGGCGCGTCGCGTCGCGGCCGTTTCGGAACCGCATCCATGATCGACCTTCGCGCCACCGCCCGCCTGCAGCTGCATGTCGGCTTCACCCTGCACGATGCGCTCGCGCAGGTGCCGTATTACGCCGGCCTCGGTATCAGCCATTTGTACCTGTCGCCGATCGGCACTGCGGTACCCGGCTCCACGCACGGTTACGACAATATCGACCCGACCGTGGTCAATCCCGAACTCGGTGGCGAAGCCGCGTTGATCGCCTTGTCGCAGGCCGCGCGCGAACACGGCATGGGATTGATTGCCGATATCGTGCCCAACCACATGGCCACGCACGCGCATAACGCGTGGTGGTGGGATGTGCTGCGTAACGGCCGCAGCGCCAAACATGCCGACTGGTTCGACATCGATTGGCGCGCCCCGGGGCGCGACGGTAAGTTGTGGCTGGCGGTACTGGATCGCCCGTATGCCACCGCACTGGCCGAAGGCCTGATCACGCTGGTGGTCGAGGATGACGGCAGTGCGGCGCTGGCGCATCACGACCAGCGTTACCCGATCCGTCCGCAGACGCTGGAGGTGCCGGAAAAGGCTGCACGTGCGCAATGGCTGCGCGACTACAACGACGGCGCCAAACGCGGCGATGGCCGCCTGCACAAGCTGATCGAACGCCAGCCATATCGCTTGAACTGGTGGCGCGTGGGCAACGACATGCTCAATTACCGCCGCTTCTTCGATATCACCTCGTTGGTCGCATTGCGGGTGGAACTGCCGGCGGTGTTCGACGCGGTGCATGCGCTGCCGCTGCGGCTGGTGGCCGAGGGCCATCTGGATGGCTTGCGCATCGATCACGTGGACGGCCTCACCGACCCCACCGGTTATGTGCGCAAGCTGCGCAGCCGGCTGGATGCGGCTGGCCGCCAGCGCGGACTCAAGCCCGGCACGTTGGCGCTTTATCTGGAAAAGATCCTCGCGCCCGGCGAAGCCTTGCCGGCCGACTGGCCCTGCGATGGCACTACCGGTTACGACTTCATGGACCAGGTGGGCGGCGTGCTGCATGACGCGGCCGGTTTCAAGCCATTGGCGCGTGCCTGGCAAAAGGTGAGCGGACGTAGTGGCGATTTCGCCCAGGAAGAACGCGCCGCACGCGACGAGATCCTGCGTGGCCCGCTGCAGACCGAATTCAATCGCGCCGTGGGTGCGTTGTCGGCATTGGCACGGCTGGATCCGCCAACGCGCGAGTTCAGCCCGCAGATGCTGGCGCGCGGCCTGTGCGTGTTGCTGCGCTGGTTCCCGGTGTACCGCACCTACGCCGGTGCCAAGGGCGTGACCGGCAGCGAAGCCGAGCGTCTGCGCGCCACCGCCACGCGCGCGCGCGAGGGCATGCCAGAATCGATCGTTGCGGCCGTCGATGCGATCGAGCGCTGGTTGCTCGACGATGCCGGCGCCGACCGTGCGCAGATCGCCCTGCGGCGCATCCTGCGTCGTCGCGTTGAGCAGTTGTCCGCACCGCTCAATGCCAAGTCGGTTGAAGACACCGCGTTCTATCGGCACGGCGTGCTGCTGTCGCGCAACGAGGTCGGCAGCCATCCGACCCACTTCGCCAATGAAGCGGCCGAGTTCCATGCGCAGAATCTCGAGCGCGCCAAGCATTTCCCACGCGCGCTGCTTGCCACCGCCACGCACGATCACAAGCGCGGCGAAGACCTGCGCATGCGGCTGGCGGTGCTGTCCGAGCAACCGCGCTGGTGGATCGAGCAGAGCACTCAGTTCGATACCTTGACCGAGGCACTGGAATCGCCCGCCTTGGCCGGTGGCGACCAGCAGATGCTGTGGCAGACCCTGGTGGCCGCCTGGCCGATCGGCCTGGGCGCCGATCAGACCGAGCCGCTGGCCGCGTACGCCGAGCGCATCGCGCAATGGCTGCTCAAGGCAGTGCGCGAAGCCAAGTTGCACACCAGTTGGACCGATGGCTCGCCGGCCTACGAACAGGCCGTGCAAGCCACCGTGGAGCAGGTGTTGTGCAGCCGCGCCGGGCTGCCGCTGCGGCGCGCGCTGCTGCGTGCCAGCAACCACATCGCCGCCGCCGGCGCGCGCAATGCGCTGGTGCAAACCACGTTGCGCCTGACCGTGCCCGGCGTGCCCGATCTGTATCAGGGCACCGAAGGCTGGGATCTGTCGCTGGTGGATCCGGACAACCGCCGCCCGGTCGATTATGCGCAGCGCCAGCAATGGCTGGCGCAGGCGCGCGACTGGAACACGCTGCTGCGCAGCTGGCGCGATGGCGCGGTCAAGGCGCGCCTCACCGCGCTGCTGTTGCAGCTGCGTGCCGAACATCCGGCGTTGTTCGCGCAGGGCGACTATCAGCCGCTCAACGTTGCGGTCAGTGGCGATGTGCAGGTGCTGGCGTTCCGTCGTCAGCACCGCGGCCAGTCGCTGGTGGTGGCGGTCACGCGGCTAGGCGCCGGTGACGAGACCGAGGGCGATCTGCCGTTGCTGGTGCCGCCGGCACGTTGGGGTCAGGCGGCGTTGGCATTGCCGCAAGGCACATACCGTAATGTGCTCGATGGCAGCACGTTGCAGCCGCAGCAAGGCCGCCTGGCGCTATCCACGCTGTTTGCACGCGCGCCGGTGGCAGTGTTGACGACCCCCTAAGAGAACGTACGCAATGAACGACACGCAACGGCAGGCGCGACTTCGCCAGTTGGCACAGGAGATCTGGGAGGCCGAAGGCCGCCCGGACGGGCATGCGGCCCGTCATTGGGCCATGGCCGAGCGCTTGGTGGACGCCGAAGAACGCGCCGCCGAACAGGCCAACCCGCCCGTCACTGCACGTCAGTAACGGTGCCTCTGTCATCTTGCATGGTGCACCCTGCTGGCCGCGCCATGCAGGGTTGAACGTGCACCTGCACGCATTCGTATTCGCTCACTGGTTTTGAGTTCACCGTTTTCAGGAGTTACCGATGGCCACCCGCAAGTTCACGCAACGCTCGCGCATCCGCGAAGGCCGTCCCAATCCGCTTGGCGCCACCTGGGACGGGTTGGGGGTCAACTTCGCGTTGTACTCGCGCAACGCCACCCGCGTGGAGCTGTGCCTGTTCGATGAGCGCGGCCGCGAGCAGGAGCGCCTGGCGCTGCCCGAATACACCGACGAGGTCTGGCACGGCTATCTGCCCGACGCGCGTCCCGGCCAGTTGTACGGCTACCGCGTGCACGGCCCGTACGCGCCGGACGCCGGTCACCGCTTCAACCACAATAAATTGCTGCTGGACCCGTACGCCAAGCAGATCGTTGGCGAGCTCAAATGGGCGCCGCATCTGTTCGGCTACACCATCGGCCATCGCGACAAGGACCTGAGCTTCGATCGCCGCGACAGCGCCGCCTTCATGCCCAAATCCGCGGTGATCGACCCGGCCTTTACCTGGGGCCAGGACCGCCCGCCGCAGACGCCGTGGAACCGTACGGTGATCTACGAAGCGCACGTGCGCGGATTGAGCATGCTGCACCCGGCGGTGCCGCCGGAAGATCGCGGCACGTTCTCGGCCTTGAAGACCGACGAGCTGATCGACCACATCAGTTCACTCGGCGTCACCGCGGTGGAACTGCTCCCCGTGCATGCCTTCGTCGACGATCAATATCTGCTGGAAAAAGGCCTGCGCAATTACTGGGGCTACAACACGCTGGGCTTCTTCGCGCCGCAGGCGCGTTACATGTCCACGCGGACCGTGGCCGAGTTCAAGCAGATGGTGGCGCGCCTGCATCACGCCGGGCTGGAAGTGCTGCTGGACGTGGTCTACAACCACACCGCCGAAGGCAACGAACTTGGGCCAACGCTCTCGTTCAAAGGCATCGACAACGCCAGCTACTACCGTCTGGCCGACGATCGCCGCTTCTACATCAACGACACCGGTACCGGCAACACCTTCGACCTGACCAACGTCGGCGCATTGCGCATGGTGATGGATTCGCTGCGTTACTGGGTGCAGGAAATGCACGTCGATGGATTCCGTTTCGATCTGGCCACCATCCTCGGCCGCGAGCGCTACGGCTTCGATCCGTCGGGCAGCTTTCTCGATGCGGTGCGCCAGGACCCGGTGCTGAGCCAGACCAAGCTGATTTCCGAGCCCTGGGACATCGGCCCGGGCGGCTACCAGGTCGGCAATTTCCCGCCGGGCTGGGTGGAGTGGAACGACAAGTTCCGCGACAACGTGCGTGCGTTCTGGCGCGGCGATGGCGGCCAGCTGGCCGAGTTGGCCACGCGCCTGACCGGCTCGGCCGACCTGTTCAATCACAGCGGTCGCCGCCCCACCGCATCGGTCAACTTCGTCACCGCGCACGATGGCTTCACCCTGCGCGACCTGGTCAGCTACGAGGGCAAGCACAACTTTGCCAACGGCGAAGAGGGCAGGGACGGGAGCGACCACAATATCTCGGCCAATTACGGCGTCGAAGGCGACACCAACGACCCGGCGATCAAGCAGCTGCGGCGTCAGCAGATGCGCAATCTGCTCGCCACGCTGTTGCTGTCGCAAGGCACGCCCATGCTGCTGGCCGGCGATGAATTCGGCCACAGCCAGAACGGCAACAACAACGCGTATTGCCAGGACAACGAACTGACCTGGATCGACTGGACGGCTGCCAGCAAGGCCGCCGCCGCCGATCAGGCCGCGTTCGTGCGGCGGTTGATCCGCATCCGTCAGCGGTATCCGCTGCTGCATCGCGCCCGCTTCTTCGACGGCAAGTTCGACGAAGCGCTGGGTCTGAAGGATCTCACCTGGCTGGCGCCCAACGGCAACGAGATGGACGAAGCCGGTTGGCACGACCCGGAAGCCCGCGCGCTGATGCTGCGCCTGGATGGTCGCTCGCCGACCACCGGCCTGCGCGAGATCGCCGCCAACGTGAGCTTGCTGATGTTGATCAATGCCGCCTCCGCCAGCGTGACGTTCACGCTGCCGGCGATGCACGATGAACATTGGCGCGTGCTGGTCGACACCGCGCGCCATGGCGGCCGCGTGGTGGCCGGTGGCAGCGAATGGAGGGCGCCGGCGCACTCGTTGACCCTGCTGGCTGTGGAGCGCGATCGCATCGCCAGCAGTGCGCGCATCGTCTCCGAGGGCGCACGCTGATGGCAGGAGCGCACTGATGGACGTGTTGTTGGCAGGGGCGACCGGCCTGGTCGGCAAACACGTCTTGCAGCAGTTACTCACCGACACGCGCTGCACGGGCGTGGTTGCGATCACGCGCCGGCCGTTGACGCAGATCCATCCCAAACTGCGCAACCAGGTGATCGACTTTGATCGCCTGGACCGCTGGACCGCACCGCGCATGGAAGCGGCCATCTGCGCCCTGGGCAGCACCATGAAACAGGCCGGCTCGCGCGAAGCGTTCTATCGCATCGATCACGACTACCCGATGGCACTGGCACGCGCGGCTTGCGCGCAGGGCACCTCGGTGTTCGTACTGAATTCGGCCGCCGGTGCCAATGCGCACTCGCGGATTTTCTACAACCGCGTCAAGGGCGAACTGGAATGCGATCTGCGCGCAGTCGGCTTCCCCTCGCTCACCTTCGTACGCCCCGGCCTGATCGGCGGCGAACGCGAAGAGCGGCGTACCGGCGAACATATCGGCAGCCTCGTACTGGGCGCGCTCGGCCCGCTGCTGCCACGCCGTTTCCGCATCAACCCGGCGGAACGGATCGCTGCGGCCATGGTGAGCGCCGCGCTGGCACCTGCGCGCGGCGAGCACAGTGTCGAGGCGGCAGAGTTGGTTGGCTAACGAGGCATCGTCGCCTCGTCACCAGGCAGCCGATGCTTGTGCGCTGCCTCGTAGGAGCGCGCTTGCGCGCGATAAGGCGTTACCGATAAAGCCTCATCGCGCGCAGGCACGCTCCTACGGATGCAGGCGCAGCGGCATCTCCTCCAGCGCAGGCAACCGATTCATACCCCCAGCGACTTCCCAACATCCACCGCCAGCACTGGCCCGTTGTCGCCAGGGCGTGGGATAGAGGATGAGTGCCCGTCGCTTCGTAGGAGCGCGCCTGAGCGCGAGAGGCGTTACCGATAAAGCCTCATCGCGCGCAGGCACGCTCCTGCAAATTCACGTGCAGCGGCATCTTATCCAACGCAGGCACCTCGCTCAAACCCCCAGCGACTGCCCACCATCCACCGCCAGCACTTGCCCGGTGATCCAGCGCGCTTGCGGAGAGGCGAGAAACAACGCCGCATCGGCGATGTGCTCCACCTGCCCGAATCCGCCGAATGGGATGCTGTCGCGGATGCGTGCATACAGTTCCGGTTCTTCATCGCGACGCCGTGCCCATAGCCCATCGGGAAATTCGATCGAGCCTGGCGCAATCGCGTTGACGCGGATGCGCTCGCGCGCCAGTTCTGCGGCCAGCGTGGTGGTGTAGTAATTGAGCGCAGCCTTGGCGGTGGAGTAGGCGATCGCACGCGGCGTGGGGCGCTGCGCGTTGATCGAGCTGATGTTGAGGATCACCGCCTCAGCGCTGTTGCGCAGGTGTGGCAGCGCGGCGCGATTGCAGCGCACTGCGGCCATCAGATCCACGTCCAGACCGGCTTGCCAACTTGCATCGTCGTTGCCATGCGCATAGCCGGAGGCGTTGTTGATCACCACGTCCAGGCCATTCAATGCCTGCGCTGCAGCGTCCACATAGGCCTCGATTTGCGCAGCATCCGACAGGTCGCAGGCGAAGGTGTGTACCGGTGCGCCGTGCGGCGCCAACGCATGTGCGGCCTGTGCGAGGCCATCGGCATTGCGTGCGCACAGCGAGAGCTGCGCGCCGTTGCGCACGAACGCGTCGGCAATGGCCAGGCCGATGCCACGGCTACCGCCGGCGATCAGCACGCGTTGATCGCGCGGCGAGACTTGCGTGGCTGCTGCGGGAATGGACATGGAGTGCACTCGATCGGAAACAGGCATTATCGAGCAGTTTGGTCATGACGCAGTGTTCGGCGCCATTGCGGTGTTGGACGTACCATCGCAGCTGCACCCAAAATCCAAAAGCGGCTAACAAAATTACTGCGTTCACCGCCAGACGCGCGCGGCCGGTGCTCAGAATCGGCATGTGCCACTCGTACACTCCGGTTCTGAGCGCGCTGTCTGCATGCCCCCGGCAACTGCTCGCTACATTTTGTTAGCCACTCTCAATTGCGGTGCGCAGCGCTGCGCTGCGAGCCACGTGGGGAGCCATGCGCCGGCACCTACCTGCGGTCGCGTGCGCTGTCATCTGCGTGCAATACGGTGCGCGCGCACCCTGCGACGCAAGCCTCATCACCAACCATGATCAGCTCATGCGTTTTCGCTTGCTCGCCGCTAACCATTTGTTTACACGTTCGCGCCGCGCTACGGGCACAACGTGCGGGTCATTCAGTGGGAGTTGCACATGGAAACCCATATCACCGTCATCGGTGCCGGCTTTTGCGGTACCGCGCTGGTTCGTGCGCTGGCGCAGACGGCCGACGCGCAGGTCCGCATCACTTTGGTCGGCGTGGCCGAGACCTTCGGCAGCGGCATTGCCTATGGTGCGGCGCGGCCGGAACACTTGCTCAACGTGCGTGCCAAAGACCTGGGCATCGATGCGCAAGCGCCCGGTGCATTCGCCGATACCTTGCATCTTGGCGATAGCGGGCGATTGGAATTCCTGCCGCGCCTGGCCTATGGCGATTATCTGCGCAGCGAGCTGGATACCGCCGTCAGCGGCGCGCAGGCCTCGATCATGCGGCTATCGCAAGAGGCGGTGGCAGTGGAGCGCGTGCGCAAGGGGTTTCGCGTGTTTCTGGCCAATGGCGATGCCTTCCATAGCGACCGCGTGGTGTTGGCGGTCGGTGCGTTGCAGCCGCAGGCGCTTGCCGGCATCGGCCCGCGCTTGAGCGTGCATCCGCGCTACATCGGCTGGCCGTGGCAAGGCGATGCCCTGGCGCAGTTGTCGCCCGACGATGACGTGCTGATCGTCGGCACCGGGCTGACCATGGTGGATGTGGCCTTGACCCTGCATGCGCGCGGCCATCGTGGCCGGCTGGTGGCGATCTCGCGGCGGGGGCTGGCACCACAGGCGCATCTGCGCCAGCCAGGCGCGGCGCTGGAATTACCGCCGCATCTGCAGCGCGCGCTCAAGGACGCCGACCTGCGCGGCCTGCTGCGCGGTGTGCGTCAGCTGAGTGCGGTGGTCGACGATTGGCGGCGCGTGGTGGATGCTCTGCGCCCGCATCTGCAGCCGCTGTGGCAGCGGCTTGAGTTACCTGAGCGTGCGCGCTTTCTGCGCCACTTGCGGCCGTATTGGGAAGTGGCGCGGCACCGCGTTGCGCCGGGCGCGGCAGAACAACTGGCGCAGCTGCAGGCCTCGGGCCAATTGCAGGTGACCGCAGCACGCCTGCTGCGTGCACGTTGGGTGCCCGATGGCGTGGAGGCGGTGATCCGCCCGCGTGGTGCTGCCGACGCGCAGACCGGTCACTACGACGCGGTGATCCGCGCCACCGGCTTGGATACCGACATCGACCGCACCAGCGATCCGCTGATCGCCGGCATGCGCGAAGCCGGCCTGTTGCGTGCCGATCCGCTTGGGTTGGGTGTGGACACCGACGCGCAATTGCGGGTGCGCGATGGCGCCGGGCAAATCGTGCCGGGGCTGTATTGCGTTGGTCCGCTGTTGCGTGGGCGCTATTGGGAAATCACTGCTGTGCCGGAGTTGCGCGTCGCCACGCGTGCGTTGGCCGAGCGTCTGTTGTTGGGTGCGATGCCGGCGTTACAGCCGGAGCCGGAGCATGTGCCGCGCGAGGTCAATGCGCGTTTGTAGGTGGCCGTACCCTCACCCCAACCCCTCTCCCGACGGGAGAGGGGCTTTAAACCCTTCTCCCGTCGGGAGAAGGTGCCCCGCAGGGGCGGATGAGGGTACGAGCGCAGCCTCGTGCAGTTGGACGATGCGAGCAGCTTCGCTCCGTACCCTCACCCCAACCCCTCTCCCGATGGGAGAGGGGCTTATCGCTCCTTCTAACGGGATCTTGGTCTGCGCGCGTAGGTATAGCCCACATCTCGCCATCTCGCGCCGACTTCGCCAAACAGCGCAATCATGCAGCGTGATGCGTAGCGCACTGCACCGGTGCAGACAGGATTGGGTCATGTTGATCGGCCTGGGCTGATTAAAGTCCGGGTCGCTTCATCCCCTCGTCTGCCTGGAGTCCGCCATGCCCCGTCTTGCTGCCACTGCCTTGCTCGCCACGCTGTGCGCTTGCGCGCTACCCGCCTGGGCCAGCGAATCGCTCAACACCCGCGCTGAAGTGCTCGCGGCCCTGGAGGCCGGCTATGACGTCAGCCTGACGACCGATCTCGCTCGCTGCACGCCCGAAGAAGGCACCCCGGTCACCCAGACCCGTGGCGGCCGCCATATCGATGCCTATCGCATCACCGAGGACGGCACCGCCGCATTCTCTGGTTCGCACTTCACCGTGGCCAATGACGGCAAGCCGATCCAGCAGTTCATGCGTTATCAGCTGCGCCCGGATGGCAGCGTGCGTTTCACCACTTACATGTACGACCTGCCGGGTCTGCAACAACGTGGCCCGGTGCTGGCCTATCAATGCACGATCAACCAGGGCATCCGCTTCCACGCCGATTGAGTGCGTTTGTCCCCTCATTACCGAGAAAGCACATGTCCTCACGTCTGTATTTTTCACTTGCTATCGCTGCGCTGTCAGCCAGCGCGGTTCCCGCATTCGCCACGCAATCCTTGAACACGCAGGCGAGCCTGATCGATGCGTTGGAGGCCGGCCGCAATGTGGCGGTGTCGGTCGATCTGTCGCGCTGCACGGCCGAAGCGGGCACTGCATCCAGTCGCAGCCGCGGTGGTGTACGCATCGGCGCATACCGTCTTACCGCGGACGGCACCTTGGCGTTTTCCGACACCCAGTTCATCGCTGCCAGCAGCGATGGCAGGCCGTTCCAGCAGTTCCAGCGCTACCAGGTACTTGCCGACAACAGTGTGCGGCTGACCACCTACATGTACGACCTGCCGGGTCTGCAACAACGCGGGGCACTGCTGGCGTATCAATGCACGATCGATCAGGGCATTCGCTTCCACGCGCACTGAACACGCCGATGCGTTGCGCGATGCCACTTGAGCGAGTGGCATCACGTCGATGGCGCTACAGCATCAACATACAACCTCGTGACGACTACTGCACCGCAACCGCATCGGTGGCGCCGGATTGCCAACCGCCGCCCAACGCCTTGAAGGTGGCCACTGCACTGCGTGCCGCATCGGTGCGTGCCTGCACCTGCGCATCGGAGGCACGCAGCAAGCTGTCGTCGGCATTCAAGACTTCTATCAGGCTGACCACGCCTTTCTCATAGGCCAGCGCCGATGCACCACGCGCCTTGCCCAGTGCATCCACACCTTGCGATAGCACCGCTGCCTGCTGCTCGCGTTTGACCAGTGCGGTCAACGCATTCTCCACGTCTTCCGTGGCGCGCAACACGGCCAGGCGATACGCGGCCAGCTGCTCGGCTTCCTGACCCTTGGCCTGTGCGATCTGCGCATTGATGCGGCCGAAATCGAACAGCCGCCAGCGCAAACCCAGCACGCCGGCAGATTGGTTGGCATCGCTGGTGAACAGGTTGGCGCCGGAGATGGCGGTGGCGCTGCCGAGTAATCCGCTGAGCGAAAATTTCGGGTAGTACTCGGCCATCGCCACGCCGATGCGCGCGTTCGACGCTGCCAGCCGGCGCTCGGCGACGATCAGGTCCGGGCGGCGCCGCAGTAGGTCGCCGGGCGTGCCCGTTTCGGCAATGCGCGGTGCAAGCGGAATGGGTTTGCTTGTGGCCAGCTCTGCACGATGCGTCCCTGGCGCAACGCCCAACATCACGTCCAGTGCATTCATCGCCGCGACCAGGCCGCTTTCGATACCGGGCACCGATGCCTGCGCCTGTGCAAGCGCGCCTTGTGCCTGGTGCAGCTGCAGCTCCGGAGCGAGTCCTTTGCCATGCAGCAGCGTCACCATGGACAGCAGGCCTTTCTGGGTGGCGACCTGGCGCTGCGCCACCTCCAGCCGTGCCTGCAGGCCGCGGATGCTGATGTAGATGTCGGCGGTCTGCGCGGCCACTGCCAGACGGGTGGCGGCTGCACCGGCTTCGCTGGCCTGGTAGTCGGCGAGTGCGGCCTGGCGCCCGCGACGCAGGCCGCCGAACAGATCCAGCTCCCAGCTCGCGCCCAGGTTGGCTTCGTAGGTGCTGGCATAGCGGTCGAAGTTGGGCGTGCTGTTGAGCACCTGGCCGAGCGGAGTCTCCAGCGACTGATAGGCGCGGGTCGCGTTGCCGCTGATGTTGCCCGAAGGCAGCAGTGCGGCCGTGGCGGCGGTCAGCCCGGCGCGGGCCTGGGTGACACGTGCGCTGGCCTGGGCCAGGTCCAGGTTCTGCGCCAGCGCCTGGGTGACGTAACGGCTCAGGTCCGGGTCGTCGAAACCGGTCCACCAGGTCGATAGATCGGCCTGTGTAGCGGCCTGGCGCTGCTCGGCCGCTGCCTGGCCGAGATAGCGATCCGGCAGGGGCGCCGAGGGGCGGGTGTACTCGGGGCCAACGGCGCAGCCTGCAGCAAGACTGGCGGCGATGAGCGCGGCAAGGGTGCGAAGTGACGACATGACGGTACCGGCGAAGGCAATGGCGGGCTGTGACTATAATACGAAATGGTCACTTTTGTGCGGATTGTGTTTGAGCGCTAAGCTGTCGGCATGAGCAAAGCATCCAGCTATCCCGTTTCAGGCCGTGGTCCGGCCGACCACGATGTGCGCGACCAGATCGTGGCAGCGGCAACCGAGCACTTCAGCCGCTACGGCTACGAGAAGACGGCCGTGTCCGATCTGGCCAAGGCGATCGGGTTCTCCAAGGCCTACATCTACAAGTTCTTCGAATCCAAGCAGGCCATCGGCGAGATGATCTGCACCAACTGCCTGCGCGAGATCGAGACCGAGGTGCGCGCGGCGGTGGACGAGGCCGAGCAGCCGCCCGAGAAGCTGCGGCGGCTGTTCAAGGTGATCATCGAGGCCAGCCTTCGCTTGTTTTTTCAGGATCGCAAGCTGTATGAGATTGCGACCTCGGCGGCGACCGAGCGCTGGCAGTCGGTGATCGCTTACGAGGTGCGCATCCAGAAAGTGCTGCAGGACGTGCTGCAGCAAGGCCGGCAAAGTGGCGATTTCGAGCGCAAGACGCCACTGGACGAGGCCACCCAGGCGATCTACGTGGTGATGCGCCCTTACATGAATCCGCTGTTGCTGCAGCATAGCCTGGAGCACGTCGACGAGGTGCCGCTGCTGCTGTCGGGTCTGGTGTTGCGGAGCCTTTCGCCCTGAAAGTCGATAGTGACTATTGACTGATATGGTCACAAGTCTCAAGATGCGAGCCTTCAACAGCACGCACTGGGATTTCCATGCTTCGCCGCCGCCTCGTTACCTCCACTTTCCTGTGTGCGCTGCCGCTGGCATTGATCGCCTGCGGCGAGGCGCCGCCGCCCGACCCCCGCACTGCGACACCGCTGGTGCGCGTGGCCACCGTCGAAGAGGCCGGTACGGCAGCGCGCAGCTTCTCCGGCACGGTCGCCGCGCGGGTGCAGAGCGATCTGGGCTTCCGGGTCTCCGGCAAGGTGCTGGAGCGGCTGGTCGATACCGGCCAGCGGGTCACGCGTGGGCAGCCGTTGCTGCGGATCGACCCGGTCGATCTCCAGCTCGCTGCACGCGCGCAGCAGGACGCGGTGGCAGCCGCGCAGGCACGCGCGCAGCAGACTGCCGACGATGAGGCGCGCTACCGCGATCTGCGTGGCACCGGTGCCATCTCCGCCTCCGCCTACGACCAGATCAAGGCCGCAGCGGATGCCGCCAAGGCGCAGCTGAGCGCGGCCCAGGCGCAGGCCGAGGTGGCCCGCAATTCCAAGCGCTACAGCGATCTGTTGGCCGACGCCGACGGCGTGGTGATGGAAACACTGGTCGAACCAGGGCAGGTCGTGGCCGCCGGCCAGCCGGTGGTGCGGCTGGCGCATGCCGGGCGCCGCGAGGCGATCGTGCAGCTGCCGGAAACATTGCGCCCGCCGGTTGGCTCGGTCGCGCAGGCCACGCTGTTCGGCAATGCAGGCGTCACGGTGCCGGCCACGCTGCGTCAGCTGTCCGACAGCGCAGACCGGCTGACCCGCACCTTCGAGGCGCGTTACGTGCTCGACGGCGCATTGGCCGATGCGCCGCTGGGCACTACCGTCAGCATCCGCGTTGCCGACGGCCCGGCCGCCAGCACGCAGGCCGGGCTGCAGGTGCCGCTGGCCGCGCTGTTCGATGCGGGCAAGGGGACGGGGGTGTGGGTGATTGCCGGCAACCCGGCCAAGGTGAGCTGGCGGCCGGTGACGGTGCTGGGCCTGGACGACGACCATGCCAACGTGGCCGGCAAGCTGGCGCGTGGCGAGCGCATCGTGGCGCTGGGTGCGCACCTGTTGCGCGAAGGTGAGCAGGTGCGGATTGCCAACACGATTGCGCCTGCCAGTGGCGCGACCAGTGCTACCAAGACCGCGAGCGCGGCAGGGGCGCAGCCGTGAGCGAGGGCCGCTTCAATCTCTCGGCGCTCGCGGTGCGCGAGCGCTCCATCACGCTGTTCCTGATCTTTTTGATTTCGCTGGCAGGCCTGGTCGCGTTCCTCAAGCTTGGCCGTGCGGAAGACCCGGCATTCACTGTCAAGGTGATGACCATCATCACTGCCTGGCCGGGCGCAACGCCGCAGGAAATGCAGGACCAGGTCGCCGAAAAACTCGAAAAGCGCCTGCAGGAACTGCGCTGGTACGACCGCAGCGAAACCTATACGCGCCCCGGTCTTGCGTTTACGACGTTGACGTTGCTGGACAGCACACCGCCCAGCCAGGTGCAGGAGCAGTTCTATCAGGCGCGCAAGAAGGTGGGCGATGAAGTCGGCAACCTGCCGGCCGGCGTGATCGGGCCGATGGTCAACGACGAATATGCCGACGTCACCTTCGCGCTGTTCGCGTTGAAGGCCAAGGGTGAGCCGCAACGCTTGCTCGCACGCGATGCGGAAAGCCTGCGCCAGCGCATGTTGCACGTGCCGGGCGTCAAGAAGGTCAACATCATCGGCGAGCAGCCCGAGCGCATCTTTGTCGAGTTCTCGCACGAACGTCTGGCCACGCTGGGGGTCAGCCCGCAGGAGGTGTTTGCCGCGCTTAATGCGCAAAACGCCTTGAATGCGGCAGGGTCGGTGGAAACGCGTGGACCGCAGGTGTTCATTCGCCTGGACGGTGCGCTCGACAGTTTGCAGAAGATTCGCGATACCCCGCTGGTGGTGCAGGGCCGCACCTTGAAGCTGTCCGATATCGCCAGCGTCAAACGTGGTTATGAAGATCCGTCCACCTTCATGATCCGCAGTGGCGGCGAGCCGGCATTGCTGCTGGGCATCATCATGCGCGATGGCTGGAACGGCCTGGAGTTGGGCAAGTCGCTGGACAGCGAAGTGGGCGCGATCAATGCCGAGCTGCCGCTGGGCATGCGCCTGAGCAAGGTCACCGACCAGGCGGTCAACATCGACGCGTCGGTGGGCGAGTTCATGACCAAGTTCTTCGTCGCGCTGCTGGTGGTGATGCTGGTGTGCTTCGTCAGCATGGGCTGGCGCGTGGGCATCGTGGTGGCGGCCGCGGTGCCGCTGACATTGGCAGCGGTGTTCGTGGTGATGCTGGCCACCGGCAAGAATTTCGACCGCATCACGCTGGGCTCGTTGATCCTGGCGCTGGGGTTGTTGGTGGACGACGCCATCATCGCCATCGAGATGATGGTGGTGAAAATGGAGGAAGGCTACAGCCGTGTCGCCGCATCGGCGTATGCGTGGAGCCATACCGCCGCGCCGATGCTGTCCGGCACGTTGGTGACGGCGGTCGGCTTCATGCCGAACGGGTTTGCCGCTTCCACCGCCGGCGAATACACCAGCAACATGTTCTGGATCGTGGGAATCGCGTTGATCGTGTCGTGGGTAGTGGCGGTGGTGTTCACGCCCTATCTGGGCGTCAAGATGCTGCCCGACCTGAAGAAGATCGAAGGCGGCCACGCCGCGATGTACGACACGCCGCGCTACAACCGCTTCCGCACTGCGCTGGAGCGTGTCATCGCGCGCAAGTGGCTGGTCGCCGGCTCGGTGATCGGGTTGTTCGTGCTTGCGATTCTTGGCATGGGCATCGTCAAGAAGCAGTTTTTCCCGATCTCCGATCGCCCCGAAGTCTTGGTGGAAGTGCAACTGCCGTACGGCACCTCGATCACCCAGACCAGCGCCGCCACCGCCAAGCTGGAAGCCTGGCTTGCCAAGCAGGACGAAGCGAAGATTGTGACCGCGTATATCGGGCAGGGCGCGCCGCGCTTCTTCCTGGCAATGGGCCCGGAGTTGCCGGATCCGTCATTTGCCAAGATCGTGGTGCGCACCGACAACCCGCACGAACGCGATGCATTGAAGCTGCGCATGCGCAAGGCCGTCTCCGAAGGCCTGGCACCGGAGGCGCGCGTGCGTGTGACGCAACTGACCTTCGGCCCGTACTCGCAATTTCCGGTGGCGTACCGTGTCAGTGGTGCCGACCCGCAGGTGTTGCGCGGTATCGCCGCGCAGGTGAAGCAGGTCCTGCAGGACAGCCCGATGCTGCGCACCGTCAACACCGACTGGGGCACCCGCACACCAACGCTGCATTTCACCCTGGAGCAGGATCGTCTGCAGGCAGTGGGGCTGACCTCGAGCGCGGTCGCTCAACAGTTGCAGTTCCTGCTCAGTGGTGTGCCGATCACGCTGGTGCGCGAAGATATTCGCAGCGTGCAGGTGGTGGCGCGTTCGGCCGGCGAGACACGTTTTGATCCGGCACGCATCGCCGATTTCACCCTGGCCGGTGCCAATGGCCAACGCGTGCCGCTGTCGCAGGTGGGCAGCGTGGATGTGCGGATGGAAGAGCCGATCCTGCGGCGCCGCGATCGTGTGCCGACGATCACGGTGGGCGGCGATGTCGACGACCAACTGCAGCCGCCGGATGTCTCGGCTGCGATCACCAAGCAGTTGCAGCCGATCATCGACAAACTGCCCAGCGGATATCAGATCAAGGAGGCCGGTTCCATTGAGGAGTCCGGCAAGGCGACTGCCGCGATGCTGCCGTTGTTCCCGATCATGCTGGCGGTCACCTTGATCATCATCATCCTGCAGGTGCGCTCGATGTCGGCGATGGTGATGGTGTTTCTGACCAGCCCGCTGGGGCTGATCGGCGTGGTGCCGACCTTGATCCTGTT
The DNA here is from genome assembly GCF_002939985.1 of Xanthomonas hortorum pv. cynarae. Taxonomy (GTDB): domain Bacteria; phylum Pseudomonadota; class Gammaproteobacteria; order Xanthomonadales; family Xanthomonadaceae; genus Xanthomonas; species Xanthomonas hortorum_D. Next base: position 81,875 of record NZ_MDFM01000015.1, read on the forward strand.
CCAGCAGCCGTTCGGCATCAATGCACTGGTGGGCTTGATTGCGCTCTCGGGCATCTTGATGCGCAACACGCTGATCCTGATCGGGCAGATTCATCACAACGAGGCCGAAGGGCTGGACCCGTTCCACGCCCTGGTGGAAGCCACCGTGCAGCGTGCCCGCCCGGTGATCCTGACCGCGTTGGCCGCGATCCTGGCGTTCATCCCGCTCACGCACTCGGTGTTCTGGGGCACGCTGGCCTACACGCTGATCGGCGGCACCCTGGCCGGCACGATTTTGACCCTGGTGTTTCTGCCGGCGATGTATTCGATCTGGTTCAAGATCCGGCCGGAGAACAGCGGCGCACCGACGCCTGCCAAGCACGCATGAGCTGGGTCTGCGACGGTGGCGAGAGCCCCGTCGCAGAGACCGCGTGGCAGTGTCGCTCGCGCGATTCCCACTCCACTGCCATTGCAGCGTTGTAGCGGCGCGGTGTCTCAGCGGATTGACCGAGCTTCCGCCCGAAGGCCAGGACCGGCACGCGTCGGGGGAGGTTCCCGGCTTCGGTCGCAGTGCAGGCCCGAATCCCACCCGGACAGCCGCCGATTCACCCAGAACGGCCGTGTGGCCTCACAATAGGCGGCCAGTTCCGGAACGATGTCGCCATGCGCAAGACCTACCAGCTCAACCTCGAAGGCAAGAACCGCGATCGTCTGCTGGAGTCCAGCAAGAACGATATCCGCAAGTACATCCGCCGCGAGCGCCGCAAGGACTTGCCGGAAGGTGCGGATTACTGGGACTTCGACATGCGCTTCGGGGTGGACGAGGCCAGCGCCGCGCCGCTGCCGCCGGCCGAGTTGATCCGCTCGATCAATGCGCTCACCAGCGAAGGCGGCGAGCAGTTCTTCGTGGAAATCCTGCGCAAGCCCGGCAAGCGCATCCCGCGCGTGGATGGCGATAGCGGCATGGGCGGCGAGCTGGATTTCGAGCAGGACTGAGTCTTCGCCGCATAGACGTAGCGGTGGATTGCCGCTGCGTTGGCAAGATTTTGCTTGGGCGCGATCAGCAACGCGGTTGGCCTTCACCGCGTGTTGCCTCAGCTGATCTAAAGACAGATCGCGTGGTCTACAAGAGGCACGTGTTCGGCAGCAGATGTCTGCTCAGTGCGAAGTCGTAATGCGCAACGCGCCAAGAGTGCACAAAACGGGTATTGACGCGTGCTGGACGCTGCCCGGCCTGCGCATATGCTGCGTATCTAAGCGCGGTTTCCGCGCCTTGTCCGCGTGACGACGGCGCGTTACACGTAACTCCCCGCTCTCAGTCCGGTTTGCCTGCGTGTGCTGCCGCTGCGCGCAGCTTGTCCTTTTTGCTTGGCCGTTTGCCCTTGATGCCGCCGTTGTCGTCCGGAGCGCGTGTGTCGGTGTTCGGTTTTTCCGTCGCAGGCGCATCTGTCGCCAGGGTCGGTTCAAAGCCGGCAACCACGCTGGTCGGCACGCGCAGCCCCTGACGTTTTTCGATCAGGCGCCATTGCGGCTGGCTCTCCGCAGAGACGAAGCTGATCGCCACCCCGCTGGCGCCAGCACGCGCGGTGCGGCCGATGCGGTGGGTGTAGTCCACGGTCGAACGCGGCAGGTCGTAATTGATCACCGCCGGTAGCGCGTCGATATCGATGCCACGCCCTGCCAGATCGGTGGCCACCAGCACCTGCACCTCGCGTTGCTTGAAGGCATACAAGGTGCGTTCGCGACGGCCCTGGCTCAACTCGCCATGCAACGGCTGCGCGTTGATGCCGGTCTTGGTCAATTTTTCAGCGACTTTTTCAGCCGTGTGCCGGCTGGCGACGAACACCAGTACATGCGACCAGCCATGCTCTTGCAGCAGATGGCGCAGCAGCTGCGTGCGTTGGCCGGCGTCGACAGCGATGGCGCGTTGCTCGATCGCAGGTGCAGCGTCCGGCGTGGCGACAATGGTGATGCGCAGCGGGTCGCGCAGGCGACGCTTGGCCAGCGAGGCGATGCCGGGCGGAAAGGTGGCCGAAAACAGCACGCTTTGGCGTTGCGCCGGCAGCAAGGCCAGGATGCGATCGAGCTCGGCGCCGAAGCCCAGCTCGAGCAGGCGGTCGGCTTCGTCCAGCACGAGCGTGGCGACCTCGCTCAGGCGCAGCGCGTTGTGATCGACCAGGTCCAGCAGCCGGCCGGGCGTGGCCACCACGATGTCGGCACCACCGCGCAGGGCAAGCAGCTGCGGATTGATCGAACTGCCCCCGGTCGCCGTAACGATCTTGAGCCGACGCGGCAGATGCGCCGCCAGCTGATGCAGCGTGTCTTCGACCTGCGCGGCGAGTTCGCGCGTGGGCACCAGCACCAGCGCGCCGAGCACGCGCGGGGCGGTCTCCGGGGCAAGACAGCGTTGCTGCAGCAGCGGCAGCGCATAGGCCAGCGTCTTGCCCGAGCCGGTCTGCGCCATCGCAATCAGATCGCGTCCCTGCAGCATCGGCTGAATCGCCTGCTGCTGGATCGGCGTGGGCGTGTGGTGACCGGCGCGGGCTAGCGCTGCGGTGAAGGCCGGCAGCAGCTGTGGCGACAGGTCGAGGTGGTCGAACGACATCGTGGAATCTCCGGACACGTGCATGATTGTGTGCGATCGGCCCGATGCGTGCGACGTGCCGAAGAGGCTGCTGCGCCGGTTTTTCGCGGCGTCGTCAGTAGCGCCATTTGCGCACCGTCTGTGTTCCCAGTCTTGCTTCCAGCAGCGCCTGGGCTGCCGCATCATCATCGTGGATTTCGCCCAGGCACAGCAGCATCAGCGCATCCAGATAGCCGGCGACCGAATCGAACAGGCGCGTGAGCATTGTGCCGTCGTCGTGATCGAAGTAATACACCGCACCGCTGTCGCGATGGAAGCACCACAAATTGCCATTGCCCAGGTAGTCGCCGAACACGATCAGCGACGGGATCAACGCATGCTCTTCAGCGCTCGCCTCGATCTCGTCGATGCTCGGATAGGCCTGCTGCAGCGGCTCGATGCTGGGTGCAGTGTCGCCCAGCGCGCACAACGTCTCTGCCAGTGCCAGGCTGCCGACCTCGCAGTGATAGCGCGCAAGCAGCGGTGGCAGCGCGCAGCCAAGGCGCGCCTGACACGCGAGCACGGCCTGCAGGCTGGCGGCTTGCGCAGCGTCATCGCCGAGAAGTGCGGCATACGCGGTGCAGACCTGTCGGTACCACCGCAGGCGTGCATCGTCATCGACAAGGTCCGGCCATGCCAGCGGCGGGCAGTCGGCTGGGCGCCAGTCGGCGTCTGGGTGGGATGCGTCCATCAAGCCTCCAGGTGTACACGGGCGGTGCCGGCGGGGCGCTGATGCTACCGCAGTCTTTCGCCCCACACGCCTTGATTGCAGCCAGAAAACGAAAGGCTCGGGCTGCAACGAACGGCCTGAGCGTAGAGAAGCTTGCCATCCGGTGCTGTAGTGCCTTGCCAGCAACCTTCGACATAGCGTGACTGCGAAAAATCGATGGACACTCCGCGAATGCCTGCTGCGGGATGCAGCGTACTGCAACAGACGCCATCGCTTGCACGCGGGGTATGTGCATGGGATGTACGCTGAGATAGCGCTGTAACGCGCTGTGGCGATAGCCCCTCGTCGTGCGACAGCACAGTGACGCTTGATGGCGTCACTGTGCGGGCCATCAGTTGGCCAACGCCAGATCGTCCAGCAGTGCACGCAGGAAACGTGCGGCTTCGCCGCCGGTGGCGGCCCGGTGGTCGAAGGTCAGCGACAGCGGCATCACCTTGTGGGTTTCCACACTGCCCATCACCGGAGTGAGCTGGTAGCGCGCGCGGCCGGCGGCGACGATGGCCACGCACGGCGGCACCACCACCGGGGTCGCGTAGCGGCCGGCGAACATGCCGAAGTTGGACAGCGAGATGGTGTAGCCGCTGAGCTCGGAGGCGGCGATGCTGCGGTTTTCCACCTGCTGGCGCAGCCGGTTGACGCTCTCGCGAATGCCGTGCGCGTCCAGCATGTCGGCATTGCGCAGCGCGGGCACGAACAGGCCTTCTTCGGTATCCACCGCAATGCCGATATCCACCTGCGTGTGCAGGGTGCGGCTGAGTGCCTCGCCGTCGAACCAGGCATTGAGCGCCGGCACCGCCTGGCACGCCCGCACGATGCCGCGTACCAGCCGCACGGTGACGTCGTTGCCGGGCTGCCAGGCGTGGATGTCGGCATCGTCGTTGAGCGTGGTCGGCACCACCTTGCTGTGCGCATCGGCCATCACGCGCGCCATGTTGCGGCGCACGCCCTTGAGCTGCTCCGGCTGGCCTTTGGCGACCACGCTGGGCGATTGCGTGCGCATGGGTTTGCCGCTGGCAGACAGCGCTGAACGTTGTTGCGTATCGCTTGCTGAGGCGTTTGCTGCCTGCGTGTTTGCAGCGGCGTGTTGCGCGCCTGCATTCGCGTTATTGCCATTGATCGGCGTGACCGACGCAGTCGCACGCGTCGCAGACACCGGCGCATTGCCGGCAGCGGCGGCCTGCTTCACATCGGCCATGGTCACCGTGCCATCCGGACCGGTGGCGCGTACCTGCACCAGGTCCACACGCAGCTTGCGGGCCAGTGCGCGCACGGCCGGCATGGCGCGCACGCCGCCGACTGCAATGGCCTGCTCGCTCTGCACGGCATTGGAGCTCTGCATCGCGCCGACAACGGTGCCGGCGTCATCGCGGTCGCTCTCGCCGTTGCTAGTGGAGTCGGCATCGGCGATCTCGCCGCCGTTATCGGAAACGACCACGCGCGCCGTGTTGCCGGCGGCGCTGTCGCCGGTGCTGGGCGTGTGCGTTGGTGCAGGGCCGTGTGAGTGACCGGTGTCCTGACCATCGGCGCGCTGCGGCTGCGAAGCGTCCAGCGCGAACTGCGCCAGCACCGCGCCGGTGACGATGATGTCGCCGGCCGCACCGGCGAGCTTGGTCACGGTGCCGGAGAACGGCGAGGGCACTTCGACCACCGCCTTGGCGGTCTCCATCGACACCAGCGGGTCGTCCAGGCGCACGCTGTCGCCTTCCTTGACGAACCATTCCACGATGGTGGCGTCGGGCAGGCCTTCGCCCAGATCGGGCAGGTGGAAATTCTTGGCTTGGCTCATGGCAGATTCTCTTGCGCCGCAGGCAGCGGCGGCGTGGTGTCGTCGAGGAGTTCGAGGTCGGCGGCTGGCAGCCAGCCCTGCGTGCCATCGGCACGCTCGGACCACCACCAACCGCCATGTTCGTGATGCAGCAACACGTCCTCGCCCTGCATCGCAACGAGTTCGCGTGCGTCATAATCGCGCAGGGCTTCGGCCAGGCCGTCGCCCAAGGGGCGCAGCCACGCCACCGGCGCCCAGCCAGCGTGGCCTTGCCCGGTGTTGACCCAGGCAAAGGCCGGCCATTCTTCATCGCGCACGCCGATTGCCACTTGCTGGCCGGCGTGGAAGCGAATCGGGTTGGCGACTCTGGCGTGGTGGTCGCAGAGCAGGCGGGCGCGCATGTCAGCCGGCGGCCACCGCGCGACGGGCGGCGGTGACGATGCGCTCCACGCTCGGCAGGTACTTCATCTCCAGCCGGAACAGCGGGATATGCGTGTCGTAACCGGTGACGCGTTCGACTGGCGCGAGCAGGTCGTACATGGATTTTTCGGCCAGCTGCGCGGCGATCTCCGCACCGAAGCCGGCAGTGCGCGGGGCTTCCTGCACGATCACGCAGCGGCCGGTTTTCGCGACCGACTCGGCGATGGTGTCGAAGTCCAGCGGGCGCAACGTGGCCACGTCGATCACTTCGGCGCTGATGCCTTCGCCGGCGAGTTTGTCGGCCGCTTCCAGCGCTTCTTTCACCTGCGCGCCCCAGGTGACCAGGGTGACGTCGGTACCGTCGCGCAGCACGAAGCACACATCCAGCGGCAGCGCTTCGCCGTCGTTGGCAACCACTTCCTTGTACTGGCGATAGATGCGCTTGGGCTCCATGTAGATCACCGGATCCGGGTCGCGGATCGCAGCCAGCAACAGGCCATACGCGCGCTGCGGCGAAGACGGCAACACCACGCGCAAACCGGGCACGTTGGTGAAGATGGCTTCGTTGGCTTCGCTGTGGTGTTCCGGCGCGCGGATGCCGCCGCCCCACGGCACGCGCAACACCATCGGGCAATGCAGGCGCCCGCGGGTGCGGTTGCGCAGGCGTGCGGCGTGGCAGATCAGGTGATCGACCATGGGGTACACGAAGCCGTCGAACTGCGCTTCGGCCACCGGCTTCATGCCTTGTGCGGCCAGGCCAACGCTCAGCCCGGCGATGGTGGTTTCGTCCAATGGCGTGTCCAGCACGCGCGCACTGCCGAAGCGCTGCTGCAGGCCGGCGGTGGCGCGGAATACGCCGCCGTTGACGCCCACATCCTCGCCCAGCACCAGCACCGCAGGGTCGTGTTCCAGCTCCCAGGCCAGTGCCTGGGTGATGGCTTCGATCAGGGTGATGGGCGAACTCATGGAAGTCTCTCCGCGCGTGGCTGCGGCGTTGTAAGGCGCACTGGCCTGCTGAGTGGCGGCAATGTGCGAATGGGTGTGCTCATCCATGACGGGCCTCCAGCGCCATCACTTCGGCGCGCTGGGCCAGCAACTCGGCCGGCGGATCGCCGTAGAGATAATCGAACATCGCTTCGACCGGCTGCACTGGCGTATTGAGATAGGCGTTGACCTCTTCGTCCACGCGCGCGCCGCACTCGGTTTTCCAGGCGGCTTCCTGTGCGTCGTCCCACAGGCCTTGCGCGGTGAGATAGCGGCGCAGGCGCAGCAGTGGTTCGCGTGCCCAGCCCTGCTTGACCTCTTCTTCGCCGCGGTAGCGCCGCGCATCGTCGGCGGTGGTGTGATCGGAAAGGCGATAGGTCAAAAATTCGATCACCGTGCCGCCGTCGCCGGCCAGTGCACGCACGCGTGCCTGCCGCATCGCTTCGAGCACGGCAACCAGGTCGTTGCCATCCACCTGCAGGCAATGCAGGCCGCCGGCCAGGCCTTTCTGCGCCAGCGTCTGCGCACCGGTCTGCGCCGAGCGCGGTACCGAGATCGCCCAGCCGTTGTTGATCACGCACAGGATCAGCGGCAGCTTGTAGGCGCCGGCCGAATTGAGCGCTGCGTAGAAGTCGGTTTTGGAACTGCCGCCATCGCCGCAGCAGGCCACGGCGACCTGCGGCTTGCCCTGCAGCTTGAACGACAGTGCGGAGCCGGCCGCGTGCAGGCACTGGGTGGAAATCGGTACGCAGATCGGGAAGTCGATCGCCGCATCGGCATCGCGCGGGTAATCGCTGCCGCGCTCGTCGCCGCCCCAGTACAGCAATACATCGCGCGGGCGAACGCCGCGTTCGAACATGTTGCCGTACTCGCGGTAGCTGGGCGCGAACACATCGCCGCGGCGCATCGAGGCACCGATGCCCACATGCGTGGCCTCGTGCCCCAGCGAGGCGGCGTAGGTGCCCAGCTTGCCGGTGCGCTGCAAGGCGACCGATTTGCTGTCGAAGGTGCGCACGAACAGCATGCGCTTGAACAGGGCGAGCAACTGTTGCGGATTGGCGGCATCGGCCGGCAGGTCGTCGCGGACCCATTGGCCGTCCGCGTCCATGTATTGCAGATATTCGATCTCGAACTGCGCGGCTACGCTCATTGCGGCGACACCTTCACCAAGAAGTTTCAAATGATATGAGTTGCGATGTTAAGGACCACGCAGCAAAAGGCTGTCCTGCACCGCAGCACACAATGATGCTGGGTTGCACAAAAAAAAGGGCGCGGACCAGGCCGCGCCCTTTGTCGCAGTTCAAACTGCGACGTGTTGCACTGCGATCAGCGGCGGCCGGCGCCTCCACCGATCGGAGTGACGATCAGCGCAGCATTGTCGGCCGGGTTGGCATCGGGCGAGATCGAACTGGCACTTGCCTGCACCCGTACCGCGCCTTCAACCGGGATCGGCTTGGCCGCCACGGTCAGCTGGAACGCTGCCTGTGCGCCTGGTAGCAGTGCCGCGGCGGTGCTGCACATGAAGATCGCGCTGCGCAACGACTGCAGTTGCTTGGTGCAACGCCAGCCGTTGGGCGGCACCAGCAGCGACAACGCCGACACCGTATTGCCCTCGATGCGGACGTTGACGCCGGTGGCCGGTGCGTTGCCGCGGTTGTCCAGCAATACCCGGTAAGTGGCATTGAAGGCGGTGGTCGGCAGCGTGGCGGGGCCTTCCAGGCGCACTGCCAGATCGCTGCGCAGGCGTGGCTGCACTGCCACTGCTGCGGTGTCGGTGTTGTTGTCCGGCTGCGGGTCGGGCGTCTGCGAGGCGACCGAAGCGGCCAGGGTCAGCGTGCGTCCCGCCAGTTCCGCGCCAGCTTCAACCTCCACTGCGAAGCGCTGTGCATTGCCGGATGCCAGCGAGGCGATGGTGCAGGTGACCACCGTCTGGGTGCCGGTTTCCGGCGGTTGGCAGCTCCAGCCCGGTGCGGCGGTCACCCGTGGGCTCACCGCTGCGTCGAAGGCCAGTGCTACCGCTGCAAACGCTGCGTTGTCGGGTCCGCGGTTCTGCACATCCACACTGAAGTCGATACGCTCGCCTTCGGTGACTTGCGCGCGTGCGGCGTTCACCATCACGCCCAGGTCGGCGCGCAACGCTGGCGTCATGCGCAACAGCACGATGGTGGGATCGTGATCTGAAAGACGCGTAGGCGTGTTGGCATCGTTGCGCGCGGTGCCGGGGAAATCGGCATTGATGCGCGCGTGGCCCACCGACAGCGAGGCGATGTTGGGTGCACGCATCAGCGCTTCGTTGGCGATGATGTGATCCAGCGACTGCACGTTGCCATCGAAGGCGTACGAGTAGCTCTGATCGGGCGTGTTGAACCAGGTCAGATCGGTGTAATCCGGGTTGACCAGATCCACCCCATCGCCGTTCACCACGGTCTGCGCATCCGGCGCCGGCCTGCCGGTGACGGTGCCCATCGCATCCACATAGCCGTCGTTGAATTCGAAGGCGTTGAAGTCGCCCATCACCAGCACCTGTTCGGCCGGGTCGAGCTGCTGACGCGTCTGCAGCAGACGCGCCAGATACTCGGCCTGGGCCTGACGCTTGGCGCGGATGCGGGTGCCGGCGGCATCGTCGGTCTCGGCGCCGTTGAGCGAGCGTTGATGCACCACGATGGCGGTCAGCGGCAGCAAGCGGCCATCGGCCTGGTGCACCTTGGCGGTGAGCACCAGCGGCGGGCGATCGTTGAGCAGGCTCACGCCGCCTGCCGGTTCGGTCCAGGTGGTGGTTTTGCCTTCCTGGGCGATGGAAACCACTTCCACGCGCGGCACGCCGGCCGACACCGCGCCGGTCTTGACCAGGAAGCCGACATCGATACCGCCGACGTCGTTGCCTTCCTGCAGATAGGCCACGTACTGCGGGTTGGGCTGCCCGCCGGCCACCGCATCGGCATTGATGCGCGCGGCCAGGGTCTGCAGCACGCTCAGGTTTTCCACTTCCACCGTGCCCAGGATGTCGGGTAGATGCAGGTAGCCGCGGATCGCCTGCGAGGCCTTGTTGAGGCGGGCCTGGAACGCGGCCGGGGTGAGCACCGGTTCGCCGATCGCCGGGTCGTTCTGGTCGTCGAAGAAACGCTCCATGTTGTAGGTGGCCACGGCCACGTCGTCGGCCTGCGGCAGCGGTGCCGGGCGCGGTTGGTCGGCACCGTTGCAGTTCACTTGCGGGGTGCGTTCCGGGTACAGCGTGTAGCGGCGGAAGCTGTAATCCAGCGGGCCGGTGGCACCGCTCACCATACAGCCCGACGCCAGATCCAGCCGCTCGGCGCCCACGCCGGCACTGCCGACCGCGATCACTTCCGGGTTGGTGTTCCAGCGCGGCACCCCAGCGGGTGAGCCGGCCGGCAGCGGGTCGGGCAGTTGCACGCCCGGCTCGCGAAAGGCACGCGGCAATCCGGTGACCACGGCATGGAACACGCCATTGCTGGTGGCGGTGGCGCTGGTCTCGTTGACGCTGCCGCCGGTGGGCGCATTTACGGTGAGGCTGGCGGCGGTGACGCGCATGCCCTCCAGCGCTTCAAGCTGGTCGTAGGCGCCGTTCGGGTTGGGGAAGTTCGCGCTCAACGCCACCGGCATCGGCAACGGGTTGCCGGTGGAATCCAGCAACACGGTCAAGCTGCCACCGATCTCGGTCAGCGGCGGCTGGGTCGGGTCGGCAGTGGGCACGTATTCGATCACCGTGCCTTGCACGCGCACGCGGTTGCCGATGGCAGCGGTGTCCGGCGGGGCGCTGCCGGTGTAGACGTAGACGCCTTCGGACGTGGTCGGGTCGCCATCGGTTTCTGCATCCGCTGCCTGCAGGAAGAAGCCGGCGCTGCGGCGAGCAGTCACGATGCCGGAGGTGGCGACCACCTGGCCTTCCAGCGACGAACGCGCACCCTTGCCCTGGATGGCGTGGATCGGCAGCAGGCTGAAGTCGTCGTTGAGGATGGTGCCGTTGGCGCTCAACGTAGCCGGCAACGCGCCGGTGAGGCCGCTGATCTGCAGCGCAAAGGTCTCATCGGGCTCGGGCGTGGTGTCGCCCAGCACGTCCACCGCGATGGTGGCGCTGCGTTCGCCGGCGGCAATCTGCACGCTGGTTGCAGGCAAGGCTACGTAGTCGCTACCAGCCACAGCGGTGCCATTGGCGGTGGCAGCGGTAAAGCGCACACCGCCCGCACCGGCCGGCTGGCTCAGGCTCAGCGTGAACACGAAACTGCGGCTGCCGCTATTGCCCTCGGCCTGGCTGACATCGGCCAGCGTGGCGATCGGCTGGCCGCCGCCGCTGCACAGGCGTGCGCCGCTGGCGCTATTGCGCGGGGCCGGCGCGCCGGTGGCGAAATCGGCCGCGTTGTTGTCGGTGTCGGTGCAGCCTTCGCCGCCGCGCAGCACCGCCAGCGTATTGCTGGGGGCCGGCGTGGGCGCATTGCCTTCGGCGCAGCTGGCATTGCTGCCGTAGCCGACCAGGTCGGCATTGCCGGTGGGGCAGGCGCCGCTCAACGCGGCAGCCGTGCTGCTCAGTGCCACCTTGCCGGCGGTGCCGCTCATGGCGGTGGTGCCGGTGGCATCGGGCGTGGGCAGCGCAACGCTGCCGCCGCTGCCATCGGCCTGCTTGACCAGGTAATAGCCACCGGCCGGCACGTTGCCCGCCAATGGCGTGACCTGCCAGCTGCTGCCGGCGGCCGAGGCGTATTGCACCGACCAGCCGTCCAGGCTGACCGTGCTGCTGCCGGTGTTGTGCAGCTCGATGAAATCGCTGCGGAAAGTGGCACCGCTGTTGCCGCCACCGCCGTAGACCTGGCTGATGACAACCTGGGCATTGGCGTGGCCGGCAACCGCCAGCGCACATAAAAGTAAGGCTGCACGACGCTGCAACACATGCATGAGATGAGAGTCCCCTGGTCCTTGAGACGTGAAACGCTCCCCTGGTCCGGCCACGTCCCTGGCCGGCAGCGCCGTTTGATTCTGCATGAATTTGCAGGCCTGGGTTGACCATATGGTTACACCGGCGCAGTGGCTGCGACTGCGCGGTCGCGCCCGCTCGCGTTTTTCAGCTGTGAAGGACCCGACGGTGCACGCCACAACACCGCACCGCGCAAGCCGAACGCGGCAGCAGCGCCGCAACCCAGTCGCAGGTGTCGGCAGCAGCGCTGAATCCCCAATCCCCAATCCCGCAGCGCTGGCTCTGCGTCAGCCGGGCCAGCGCTGCGCTACCCTTGCCTGCCCATCGTCAGCGCTACGCCATGCCCGTCGACAAGAACCTGCGTGACCTGGAACCCGGCATTCACACCGATCTGGAGGGGCGGCTGACCTATGGCGGTTATCTGCGGCTGGACCAGTTGCTGTCCGCGCAGCAGCCCTTGTCCGAGCCGGCGCATCACGACGAGATGCTGTTCATCATTCAGCACCAGACCTCCGAGCTCTGGCTGAAGCTGCTGGCGCACGAGCTGCGCGCAGCGATGGTGCATCTGCAAAACGATCAGGTCTGGCAGTGCCGCAAGGTGCTGGCGCGCAGCAAGCAGGTGCTACGCCAGCTCACCGAACAGTGGTCGGTGCTGGAGACGCTCACCCCGAGCGAGTACATGGGATTCCGCGATGTGCTCGGGCCCTCGTCGGGCTTTCAGTCGCTGCAGTACCGCTATATCGAGTTCCTGCTCGGCAACAAGAACCCGCAGATGCTGCAGGTGTTCGCGTACGACCCGCAGGGCCAGGCGCGGCTGCGCGAGGTGCTGGAAGCGCCCAGCCTCTACGAGGAATTCCTGCGCTATCTGGCGCGCTTCGGGCATGCGATTCCGCAGCAGTACCAGGCGCGCGACTGGACCGCCGCGCATGTGGCCGACGATGCATTGCGTCCAGTATTTGAGCGCATCTACGAAAACACCGACCGCTACTGGCGCGAGTATTCGCTGTGCGAGGACCTGGTGGATGTGGAAACCCAGTTCCAGCTCTGGCGCTTCCGCCATATGCGCACGGTGATGCGGGTGATCGGCTTCAAGCGCGGCACCGGTGGGTCGAGCGGTGTGGGGTTTTTGCAGCAGGCGCTGGCGCTGACGTTTTTCCCGGAGCTGTTCGACGTGCGCACGTCGGTGGGGGTGGAAAACCGCGCGCCGAGTGGTGGTGAGGCTGCGAAGGGTTGAGGAGAACAAGCGGAAGCTTGCAGAGCGGAAGTTGGTTCGCTGGAGCACAGGCCGGTCGCACGCAAGGCGAGGGGTGGGGTGAGCGTATGAGCGTCATCCTGTGCCATCTCCACCACCAAGCCCCCAATCCAACCCGCTGGCATCGCGCTCCCGAGTCCGGCGAATTTGACGTGAACATGACGTCTAAGTGATCCTCGCGCGTCGCCCAGGGCTCGCCCTGGTGCACCCAGCCATCACTGAATACGCAAGGGACACCTCATGAGCGTTGACGCTACTGCGCCGACTTCCGCTACCACTCCGCCGCAGCCGCCTGCGCCTCCCGAGTTCCCGACACTGCTCGGCCACCCCCGGCCGCTGTGGATGCTGTTCATGACCGAATTCTGGGAACGCTTTGCGTTCTACGGCATTCGTTGGGCGCTGGTGTTGTACATCGTGGCGCAGTTCTTCGGTGGCGATGCCACCGGCCAGGCGCCAGCAGGACGCACCTACGGGGCCTATCTCGCGCTGGTGTACGCGGCGGCGATCTTCGGCGGCTACGTGGCCGACCGCGTGCTCGGCTACCAACGCTCGATCCTGGTCGGTGCGGCGGTGATGGCCACCGGCTTGTTCCTGATCGCCATTCCCGACCACACCATGTTCGAGATCGGCCTGGCCACCGTGGTGGTGGGCAACGGGTTGTTCAAACCGAACATCTCCACCATGGTCGGCAAGCTGTATTCGGTGGCCGACCCGCGCCGCGACAGCGGCTTCACCATTTTCTATATGGGCATCAACCTCGGCGCGATGATCTCGCCGGTGCTCACCCAGTTGCTGGCCGAAAAGGTGTTCGGCACGCAGGCCATGCCGTCCTACAAGATGGTGTTCATGGCCTCCGGTGTGGGCATGCTGATCAGCCTGGTGTGGTTCTGGATCGGCCGCGCGCAGCTCAAGGGCATCGGCGCACCGGCGCCAAACGCGCAGGGCATCGGCCGCGTGTTGATGGTGTTGGTCGGCTGCGTGCTTGCAGTTCCGGTGGTGTACCTCCTGCTCGCGGTCGGCGCGGACGTGTTGCAGATCGTGCTGACGGTGTTGTTCGTCGGCCTGTCGGTGATGCTGTTGGTGGAAGGCATTCGCGAAGGCAAGGTGCAGCGCGACAAGGTGATCGCGATGCTGATCATCTTCGCTTTCAACGTGCTGTTCTGGATGTTCTTCGAACAGGCCGGCAGCTCGTTCACCTTCCTGGCCGACAACATCGTCGACCGCGGCTTTGGTGACTGGACCTTCCCGACCGCCTGGTTCCAGTCGGTGAACTCGATTGCCATCATCACGCTGGCGCCGATCATTGCCTGGATCTGGGTCAAGTCCGGTCGCTTCAATCCCTCGATTCCGCGTAAGTTCGGCCTGGGCCTGTTGTTCAACGGCCTGGCGTTCTTGCTGCTGATGTTTGCGCTGTCGAGCCTGGTCAACGATGCTGGCAAGGTGCCGTTCTGGACCTTGTTCATGGTGTATGTGATCCAGTCGGTGGGCGAGTTGTGCCTGTCGCCGATCGGCCTGTCGATGGTGACCAAGCTGGCGCCGGTGCGTCTGGTCGGTTTCGGCATGGGTGGCTGGTTTTTGTCTACCGGCATCGGCAACAACCTGTCAGGCATTTTTGCCGGGCATGTCAGCGGAAGCGAAGGGATGAGCGTGTCCTCGGCCCTGAGCGGGTATACCTTCGGGTTTTGGGCGCTGCTGGGCGCCGGCGCGGTGTTGTTCCTGATCGCGCCGTTGATCAACAAACTGATGCATGGTGTGAAGTGAGGAGAACCGCAATGCCGATGAAATCCACTGTCTGTGGCCCGCTGCTGGCGGGCATGTTGCTCACAAGCTTGCTGAGTGCCTGCGGGCAGCCAAGCGAGCAGCAGGAGGCGCCACGGCCGCTGGACACCTCGATGCAGAAGCCGCCCAGCGCCGATCCCAGCCAGCCGGTGTCGTCGGGCAATACGCCCACCGCTGCGGATATCGCCGCCGCCGCTGCGCTCAACGCGCAATACGATCCCTCGCGCGATCCGGCCGCAGATATGGAGACCGCCAAGGTCGAGGCCAAGCGCGGTGGCAAGCGCATCGTGCTCAACGTCGGCAATGCGGCCTGCGAGCCGTGCAAGGCGCTGGACGAGCTGATGGGCGGCGATGCCGAGCTACGCAGCTTCCGCGATGCGCACTTTGTGGTGGTCAAGGTCAACCGCGATGCGGCCAACGAGAACGCCGCGTTCCTGTCGCAGTTCGCCCAACTCAACGACTACCCGTCGCTACTGGTGCTGGATAACGACGGCAAGCCGCTGACCCTGCAGTCCGGCCCGGAGCTGCGCAAGGGCGAGGGGTTCGATCGCAAGAAGCTGTTCGACTTCCTCAAGCAGTGGGCGCCGCCGCAGGCCTGAGAAGGGCGACGAATGAATGAAAACATGAACATATTCTGAACAAGAGGAAATCTTGTCTTTGCGCGTTCTTTCATTTCAACTTCATTCAGTTTAGCTTCGATACGGGCATTCGCCCATTGTCAAGGACTGCACTATGAAGACGAAATGGATATTTGTTTCACTCCTTGCTTCGCTTTTTTTCATGCGACAGGAGACAGCGTCAGCTCAGACTTGGATAGTCTGCAGCAATTGCAACACCACGGCTCAATTCTCTGCGAGTGCGCGAAGTGCCCATGGCTCGACTTGGGGGAGTGTTTTATATGGTGTTGTTAATCCAAACAACGGCGCTTTTATGTGGGTCCAGGTTGCCAGACAAACAGGGCCTGCACCGTTGTCAATACCTGAAATAAAGGAAGATAGGTTTGCCTTCGCTTCGGTAGAAAAACTTGCTTTCACTACATCCTCTGGAATTCGTGTAGTGGGTGTGCGAATGTCAAGTGACGCACCTACCTCATCACCTCCTGAAGAGCAATTGCCTAATTCGAGAACGGCTGGCCCTGGAGATACTACGGTAATTACCCTGGATGCTACTCCTGTAGAGAGACAGAAAATCCAAGATATCGTGCGGATATCAAAGAGTAGCGTTCTATTGGCGCCAGATTATTCAACTGGTTATTTTGATAGCTACCAAGATGCTTATTACGACCATCATGCGGCATTAGATAGTGTAATTTTTACAGGGTTAACCATTAATAACCCTACCTGGACCGAGCAGTCAATGGGGGGGGGCTATGGAAAGCACTATCAAATTTTGGGGGTAAGGGACCTGTAGGGTGCGTCATTTTCTTAAACGGAGATACGGCGTGCTTTCAAGTAAATCCCATGGCTCCTGGGGCGTCTCGCGTACTTTCGGGTACCGCTAAGAATGTTAATGGTGCTCAAATTAATATTGGCGGAGATAACCCCATTCCTAATGGTGGAACCTCTGTTGAAGTCCTCCCGGATAACCCTTCGACTGGTCAGGTGAGTTACGCTCCCTCTGGAGGTTTCACACAGCCTAAAATGGCTTGCGTGATAGTCAATAAGTCAGTCCAAAGCTGCCGGGCGATTTTTTGAAAACTAGCAATTTTAGGCTTTAATCAGTTGAACCGATTTCAATAAAACGGGATTGCTGTGATGATAAAATATCTGGTGTGCGCGCTTTCTGGAGCAGTTATAGGCGCTGCTGTAATGTATCCGCTTGTCTCCCCATCCGTAGAGGATTTGGCCGCGTTACAAGCCAGTCAGCTTCAACTGGAGTATGGCATTGTGGTTTCGCCGCTAGGCGAGATTCGGTCGCCAGAGATGATTGCAAAGAGTGCCAAGACAGCATTGGCTGTGCGCTTCTTAAATGTTGCTCCGCTTTACTCTAAGTTAAATAATGGGCATGCAAAAGAAAGCTTGTGGAACATGTCTAAGACGTTATTGCAAGTCAAATTTTTCGATGCTGTCGATCAGAGTAGCACTAAAGATTATAGTTACGTATCGGCCCATTGTATTGCTGCGATGAAAAAAAGTAGCGAAGATCCCTTGCCTTGTTTAAAGGCCGCTTCCGATAAATCGATGGGCGGTGCATTAACTGCGCTTTGAGATGAAGTGGCTCAATTGCATTTGAACTTAGGCTGCCCAAAGTCCAGCCATTATCTAAATTGGAAAATGCAAGGCTCGCTTCAGGTCTGCTGGCATCTCCGCCTACCTCTGTAAGGGGTAGGTGGAGGAATAGAAGATTTTCTATGAGCGCACCTACTTGAATCAACCCGCAAGATTTTTCTGAACAAAACATGCGCGGGCTGTTCGGCGTAAACGCGAGTATCAATGCCAGAGCTGCTCCATGTACTTGGTGCGCCATGCTTTGATTAGTCCTTGCCGGCCATGCGCGGCAGCCCGTCCTTGGCCAGCCGGTCGATCAGCTTTTCCAGGATCTGCTGCTCCTCCGCGCTGAACACCGACATCAGCCGCTGCTCCATCTCGTTGACCAGCGGGGCGACGGTCTCGTACACCTGGCGTCCGGCCGGCGACAGCGCCAGCATCGAGCGGCGGCGGTCGTCGCCATGGGTTTCGCGGCGGATGAAGCCGCGCTCCAGCAGGCGCGCCACGGCGCGGCTTACTGCAACTTTATCCATCGCCGTGCGGTCGGAGACTTCACTGGCCGAGGAACCCGGATACAGCGCCAGGATGGTGATCACCCGCCACTCGGGAATGGCCATCCCGTAACGATCACCGTAGACCTTGGCGATGTTGCTGCTGATGCGGTTGGACAGCACGCTGAGGCGATACGGCAGGAACTGCTCGAGGTTGAGCAGCACAGGATGTTGCGGCGGAATGGGGGCGTCGAGATCGCTCATGTTGCACTGTGTCTTGATTTTGGTTTCATTTGCAACTACAAACCTTGGGTGGCCTGCACATTCTCGCGGGTCTTCTGCCACCCCGCATAGCCCTGCGGATGGCCCAGCGTGGAAAAACGACGATGAATGCACAACCGAACCCCCCCATCAGCCGCCCCGATCCCGGCATGCAGGTCACCACCTTCGACAATCCGATGGGGATCGACGGGTTCGAATTCGTCGAATTTGCCGCACCCGCCGGCCAGGTGGCGCAGTTGCACGACTATTTTCGCAAGATGGGCTTCAGCCCGGTGCTGCGCCATCGCAGCCGCGCCATTACCGTCTATCGCCAGGGCGGGGTCAACTTCCTGCTCAACGAAGATCCCGATTCGTTTGCCGCCGATTTCGCCGCCGCGCACGGCCCGAGCGCCTGCGGCTTTGCGATCCGCTTCCGCACCCCGGCCGAGACCGTGCTGCAGACCGTGCTCGGCAACGGCGGCGAAGCGGTGCAGGGCAAGGCGGACACGCGCGCAGTGCCGGCGCCGGTGGTCAAGGGCATCGGCGATTGCATGCTGTATATGGTGGACCGCTATGGCGATGCGGGCAGCATCTACGACGCCGACTACGAGCCGATTCCGGGCGCCGACCAGCACCCGGCCGGCTTCGGGCTGACCTTCATCGACCACCTGACCCACAATCTGTACTTCGGCAACATGCAACGCTGGTCGGACTATTACGAGCGCCTGTTCAACTTCCGCGAGATCCGCTATTTCGACATCAAGGGCGCCAAGACCGGGCTGGTGTCCAAGGCGATGACCGCGCCGGACGGCATCGTGCGCATTCCGCTCAACGAATCCTCCGACCCCAAGAGCCAGATCAACGAGTATCTGGACGCCTACCAGGGCGAAGGCATCCAGCACATCGCCTGCTTCACCGACGACATCTACACCAGCGTGGAAAAGATGCGCGAGGCCGGGGTGAGTTTCCTCGACACGCCGGACACCTATTTCGACGTGGTGGACCTGCGCATTCCCGAGCACGGTGAAGACGTCGCGCGGCTGCGCCGCAACAAGATCCTGATCGATGCTGACGTGGACACCAAACAGCGCAAGTTGCTGCAGATCTTCACCACCAACTGCATCGGCCCGATCTTCTTCGAGATCATCCAGCGCAAGGGCAATGAGGGATTCGGCGAAGGCAATTTCCAGGCGCTGTTCGAGAGCATCGAGCGCGATCAGATGAAGCGTGGGGTGCTTTGAGGGCTGGGATTGGTGATTGGGGATTTGGGATTCGTGTCAGTAACTGCGTTGTTACGTATGTGAGCGGTGTATTTCGCTGCGATACCGAGCGTTGCCTTTCCTAAAGTCAAATGTGGCGACGCTACCGATCAAGTGAAACAAGGGGTACCGCCAAGCACGCACCAAGGACGTGTTTTTCTGACAGCGCAGCACAGAGAAAATGCGGGCGCTTAAGCCCCTCTCCCTGCGGGAGAGGGGTTGGGGTGAGGGTACGGTGGAGCGATGAAAATCAAACCGCCATTACCCACTGTTACGCGCACCCACGCACGTGCATTACGCAGTGAGATGACAGACGCAGAGCGTGCACTCTGGCGTTGCTTACGCGATAACCAGCTACAAGGTTTCAAGTTCAGACGTCAGCATCCGATTCCGCCGTACATCGCAGATTTTTTTGTATCGATGCGGTGTTGGTTGTTGAGCTGGATGGATCGCAGCACCAAGCATCCAGCGATCAGGCAAGGACGCGGTGGCTGCAATCGAAGGGATGGACAGTGCTGCGCTTCTGGAACAACGATGTGTTGTTTTCGCTGGATGCGGTGGTTGAGGTGATCTGCAGGATGGTCGCTACGCCGTACCCTCACCCCAACCCTCTCCCGGTGGGAGAGGGGCTTGATCCGCCAGGCTTCAGCTCTTTTTCGGTAAGAGCGGCTTGATCCAACTCGATCCCAACCTTCTGCTGTCGTGGAGGGCGGGTCAACATCCGGACGCACCCATGCACAACGACCAGCGTTACATGACCGGCTTCGGCAATGAATTCGCCAGCGAGGCAGTAGCCGACACCTTGCCGGTCGGCCAGAACTCGCCGCAGCGGGTGGCGCACGGGTTGTACGCCGAACAGTTGTCCGGCACGGCGTTTACTGCGCCGCGTGGCGAAAACCGGCGTAGCTGGCTGTATCGCATCCGTCCGGCGGCGGTGCATGGCGCGTTCTCGTTGATCGAGCAATCCGCCTTTCACAACGACTTCGGCAGCGGTCCGGTGCCACCAGACCAGCTGCGTTGGAGCCCATTGCCCTTGCCGTCCGCCCCGACCGATTTCATCGATGGTCTGTACACGATGGCGGGCAACGGCGGGCCGGAGACCATGTCCGGTGTTGCCGTGCATCTGTATGCGGCCAATGCATCGATGCACGATCGCTTTTTCTACGATGCCGATGGCGAGTTGCTGCTGGTGCCGCAACTCGGCCGCCTGCGTATCCACACCGAGCTGGGCGTGCTGGAGCTTGAGCCGCAGCAGATCGGAGTGATACCGCGCGGTGTGCGGTTTCGTGTCGAGCTGCCCGATGGCAGTGCACGCGGCTATGTCTGCGAGAACTTCGGCGGTCTTCTGCGCCTACCCGACCTGGGGCCGATCGGCTCGAACGGGCTGGCCAATGCGCGTGATTTCGAAACGCCACATGCCGCCTACGAACAGCGCGAAGGTGCCTTCGAACTGGTGGCGAAATTCCAGGGCCATCTGTGGCGCGCGGACATCGGTCACTCGCCGCTGGACGTGGTGGCCTGGCATGGCAACTACGCGCCGTATCGCTATGATCTGCGCCGCTTCAACGCCATCGGCTCGATCAGCTTCGATCATCCGGACCCCAGCATCTTCACCGTGCTGACTTCGCCCAGCGACACGCATGGCACGGCGAACATGGATTTTGCGATCTTCCCGCCACGCTGGCTGGTGGCGCAGCACACCTTTCGCCCACCGTGGTTCCATCGCAACGTGGCCAGCGAGTTCATGGGTCTGGTGCACGGCGTCTATGATGCCAAGGCCGACGGCTTCGCGCCGGGCGGGGCATCGCTGCACAACTGCATGAGCGGGCACGGCCCGGACGCGGCAACCTTCGACAAGGCCTCGCATGCGGATCTGACCCGCCCGGATGTGATCACCGAGACCATGGCTTTCATGTTCGAGACGCGTGCGGTATTGCGTCCTACCGGGCAAGCGCTGCAGGCGGCGCATCGACAGGGCGATTATCAGCAGTGCTGGTCGGGCTTGCGTGCGGCGTTTCAGCTGCCCAGATCGGAATGATGCGATGTCAGAGCGTCTGATAAGACGTCGCGAGCGCTCGGCAGGCGGGTGCGGGTAGCGCGCACGACTCTCGTCCTCCAGGTCGCGCCGTTGTAGCGTGCGCTGGACTGCACTCCGGTACTGCCAGTGGCCTAGCATCGTTCGTCTTGCTGGGCAAAACGATGCGCACGAAGGGAAGATGCCGCACCGAGCAATGACCGTGTCGCCTGGCTGTGAGCAGCAGCGGTGATCTGGATCGCTTCAAGCCCACAGCGAGCTCAGGGTGATATCAGGGCGCACCGCTCGCGCTACCCATTGCGGCTGGATACCGCTGCTGGATCATGCCGCCTGCAACGTATCCGGCAGCAGCTCGCCGATGCGTGCACGCACGCGTTCGGCATAGGTTGCCGAGGTGATCTGCGGCAGTTCGCGCAGCGCCTCGGCAATGGCGGCACCGATGGCGTCTTCCGCGCGCGCGGCCTGCAGCTGACGGTGCAATGCGGCAGCGGCGGGGTTGCGTTGCAGTTGCAGGATGTCGAGCAGATACAGCCGTGCATTGGTGGCCGCGCGACGCCGCTGACGCTGCAAGTCTTCTTCGGTCTGCTGCGCATCCGTCGGTTGTACCGGCGCAGCGGACGTCGGCTCTGTCGCAGCGGACGTGCCAGGCGCGCCACCCGCACCTGCATCCGCTTCACCCAGCTGCAGATATCCCATCGCACACAAGGTCTGCACCAGCGTGGCGGCATCGCCGCCCAGCAACTGCGCCAGCGTCGCCAGGTCGCGCTGGCCATCGGCCAGGATCAGGGTGCGCCGCTGCAGCAACGTGAGGGGGCTGCGGTGCGACTGCAGCGCAGTGACAGCGAGTTCGGTCTTGCGTGGGGTCATGGCGGCGGTCCTGCGAAGCCGCTAGCGTGACCGCTGCGAATGAAGCGCCGATGACATCGGTACGACGCGATGGTCACATCGGCAATGCCCCCAGCGTTCTGCACATCGCCGCGCTGCGTGCTGTGTAGGCTGTCGCGGACCCGTAAGGAATGCACGCATGACATCCAGACTGCTTGGTTTGATGGGCGCACTGCTATTGGTAAGTGGCTGCAGTCGCGTCGACGACGCTTCTTCGAAGGCTGAGCCGGCCAGTGCGGAGCAAGTGCCTGTCCCCGCAGCCCCCAACGACCAGCCGCCTGGCGAGGTGCCACCGGCCACCGCGCCTGCCGGCACGTTTCCGCCGCAACTGCGTCAGGACCCGGCCGCACTCGCGCGTCTGGATGGCTACGGCGATCTGCGCCTGGGCATGGATGCGGCGCAGGCGCGTGCCGCCTGGGGCGGCGATTTGCGCGGCGAAGCGGCAAGCGATGGCGGTTGTTATCTGTTGCGGCCGCAGTGGGCCGACGACGCGCGCCGTTTCGGTTTCATGTTCGAGGGCGACCACTTTGTGCGCTATCAGACCAGCGAGCCCAAGGAACTCGCACCCGGTGGCGGCAAGGTCGGCATGACAGTGGCGCAGCTGCGCGCGCTGTATCCCGATGGCCTGATCGAGCAGCCGCACAAATACATCCCCAGCGCAGTCACCTTGCGCTTTGCCGATGCGGCGGCACAGTCGGCGCTGGTGTTCGAAACCGATGCCCAGGGCAGGGTGACCAGCTGGCGGGTAGGGCAGCTGCCGCAGGTGGATTATGTCGAAGGCTGCGGCTGAGTCACAACACTGTCGAGGCAGTGCATCGACAGTGCTGCAAGCCGCATCTCATCGCAGTGCTTAAATTTGGAGAAAAGTACTGCCGGTGCGGCATCACCTGCGAGGCGCTCCCGGCGAGCAGTCGCACCCGCCATCCAACGCATCAGCGCTGATCGGATTCCGGCCCCGCATGCTGCTTGGCGGTTTCTTCGTTCTCGCCGACATCGCCTTGCACTGCGGGCGTCGGCAACCCCTCTTTTTCCATCTGGCTCTTGTTCGGCACTTCCGGGCGGTTTTCCATCATCAGCGACAGCGCCGCCTTGGCCATCATGTGCGCGCTGATCGGTGCGGTGATGAACAAAAAGACGGTGATCAGCAACTCGCGCGGTTGCGGGTCCACGCCTAAAAACAGGTGATAGCCCACCGATGCCAGCAGCACGCAGCCCACCCCCAAGGTGCTGGCCTTGGTCGGCGCATGCAGGCGCTTGAAAAAGTCAGACAGCTTCACCAGCCCGAGCGCGCCGATCAGGATGAAGAACGTGCCGACCAGCAACAACGCACTCAGCAGGTATTCGGTCAGGGCGATCATTCGACGATGTCCCGGCGCAACACATATTTACTGAGTACCACGGTGCTGCCGAAGCCCAGCATCGCAATCACCAGCGCGGCTTCGAAGTAGATCGGCGAATCCAGGTACATGCCCAGCAGCATCAGCTCGGCGATGGCGGTGATGGAGAGCGTGTCCAACGCAAGAATGCGATCGGGCACGGAGGGGCCGCGCAGCAATCGCCATAGCGCCATCAGCATGGCCAGACCCACCGCGTGCATGCAGATGACGATGGTCGATTCGATGAACATGTGGCCGGTCACGGAAAGATCTCCATCAGGGGCTTCTCGTAGCGGGTCTTGATCTCGGCGATCAACGCGTCCGGATCGTCCAGATGCAGCACGTGCACCAGCAGATATTTGCGGTCGTCCGAGAGCGCCGCCGACACCGTGCCGGGGGTGAGCGTGATCATGCTGGTCAGCGCGGCGATGCCGTGGATGTTGGCGATATCCAGCGGCACCCAGATGAAACCGGGATGGATGCGCGACTCCGGGCCGAGCACCTGGCCGGCCACCTTGATGTTGGAGCGCACGATATCGCCTGCGGCCACCAGCAGCATGCGCGGCACCGAACGTAGTGAACCGATCTGTGCGAACTCGCGGTCCAGTCGTGCCGCGAAGATCGGCACCACCCAGCCCAGCAACAAGCCGAGCACCCACTGCTGCGGCCCGAAGCTGTCGCTGAGCAGCAACCAGAACACGAACACCATCACGCTCAATGGTGCCGATGGAAACATCCGCCGCCGCAGCGGCACACGCGCGCTCATGGTTGCCTCCGTTGCGGTGTGGTGGCACGCACCTGTTCCACATACGCACCGGGGTCGCGCAGCTGCGCGCCGGCCGCATCGGTGTAACGCATCAACGGACCGGCGCCCACCGTCATCGCCACCAGGCCACTGAGCAGCAACACGGTGGCGGCCGTTTCCACCGGGCGCATGCGGCCACGCCGTTGCGGTTGCAGCTCCGGCGCATCTTCCACGGCCTCGGGTACGCGCCAGAACAGGCGCACGCCGGCACGCGTCAGGCCGATCACCACCAACAGGCTGCTGCCGAGGATCGCGGCCCAGACCGGTGCGACCAGGCCATCGGGCACGTGCTGCAGCAACGCCGCCTTGGCCAGGAAGCCGGACAACGGCGGCAAGCCGGCCACCGCGACCGCCGCGATCATGAACATCGTGCCGGGCATCCCACGCCGTGGCAGTGGCGCGACCACTTCTTTGCGATCGCTGGCACTGCCGCGACGCCGGCGGATCAGATCCGACACCATGAACAAGGCGGCGGCCACGAAGCTGCTATGCGGCAGGTAATACAGCCCCGCGCCCAAGGCGCCGGCATCGTCAAGCGAGAAGGCGATGAACAAGGTCGCCGCCGAAAACACCACCAGATACGACACCATCACCCGCAGCCGCGATGCCGCCATCACCCCGATGGCGGCCATCAATAGCGTGGCGATACCCAGCCACAGCAGCGCGTGCCGACCGAAGCCCTGCAACGCGCCGGCACCGGCGCCAAACCACAGCGACGACACCCGCAATGTCGCGTACAGCCCGACCTTGGTCATGATCGCGAACAACGCGGCCACCGCGGCCGGCGCACGCGAGTAGGTTTCCGGCAGCCATAGATACAGCGGCAGCAACGCGGCCTTGCTGCAGAACACCAGCAGCAACAATCCCAATGCAGCTTTGGCCAGCGGCACATCCTGCGCCGGCAACTCGGCGATGCGTTGCGACAGCTCGGCCATGTTGAGCGTGCCGAACACACCGAACAACAAACCCAGCGCGACCAGGAACAAGGTCGAGGCACAGACGTTGAACACCACGTAATGCAGGCCCACGCGCATCTGCAAGCCGCGCCCGCCGCTGAGTAACAACCCGTAGGAGGCGATCAGCATCACTTCGAAGAACACGAACAGGTTGAAGATGTCGCCGGTCAGGAACGCACCGTTCAAGCCCATCAACTGGAACTGGAACAAGGCATGGAAATGCGGCGCGCGGCGGTCCCAGCCGGCACACGCATGCAGCAGGCAGGCCGAGCCCAGCATCAAGGTGGTCAACAGCATCCACGCCGACAAGCGATCGCCCATCAGCACGATGCCGATGCGTGCCGGCCAATCGCCCAGCAGATACACCAGCACCTCGCCTTCGGCGGCGCGCGCGAACAACGCAATCACTGCTGCAGCCAGCAAGGCCATGCTCACCCACGCCACCGTGCGCTGCACGCGCGGCCCGTAGCGACGATGCTCGACAAACAGCGACGCAGACGCACCCAGCATCGGAATCAGGATCGGCAGGATCAGTAGATGATTCATCGCCGCGCCTCGCGCGTGTCCACACCGGTGGTGGCGTCTTCGTGCGCATCCACATGGTCGCTGCCGTTGTCGCTGCGGCTACGGATCGCCAGCACCAGGCTCACCGCAGTCATCGCAAAGGCGATCACGATCGCAGTCAACACCAGCGCCTGCGGCAATGGATCGGTGTAGTGCATCAGATCGGCGGGCACGTCGTCGCGCAGCACCGGCGCCTGACCGCTACGCACGCGCCCACCGGCGAAGATCAGCAGGTTGGTCGCATACGACAGGAAGGTCATCCCCAGGATCACATCGAAGCTGCGCGCGCGCAGCAACAGGTAGATCGCCAATGCAGTGAGAACGCCGATCGCGCTTGCCAGTGCCAATTCCATCAATGCTGCTCCGCGGTGCGTGTCGAACGTTGGGTGGGGTCGATCTCGCCGCGATGCGAACTGCGCGTGCGCGAAGGTTTGATCGTGCCCATCATCGACAGCATCAACATCGCCGCGCCGAACACCACCAGATACACACCGATATCGAAACCCAGCGCGCTGGCCAGTTCCAGCTCACCCAATAGCGGCAGCGGAATCTCCACATGCCCGCTGCTCAGGAACGGCATGCCGAACAGCAGCGACCCCGCACCGCTGACCAGTGCGAACAACAGCCCGATGCCGATCAGGCGGATGTAATCGAAGCCGAAGCGCGATTCCACCGAGGCGGTGCCCTGAATCACGTACTGCATCAGCAGCGGCACCGCCAGCACCAGGCCGGCGATGAAGCCGCCACCGGGCGCATTGTGGCCGCGCAGGAACAGGAACAACGACACCGTCAGCGTGAGCGGGAACATGATCTGCGCCAGATCGGCCGGCACCGGCAACTTGATCGGCGGCCCCGGCATGCTGCGCTCCGGCGCCATGCGCGAGCGCCGCAGCAGGGCATGCACCACCAGCCCGGCAATGGCGAACACGGTGATCTCGCCGAAGGTATCGAAGCCGCGGAAATCCACCAGGATCACGTTGACCACGTTGTGCCCATACGCTTCCGGCAGCGCACGCTGCAGCATCTCGCCGGCCACGGTGTGGCTGGGCTGTGTCATCAAGGTGTAGGCCAGCGCCGCAAGGCCGGCGCCACCGACGATGGCAATGGCGGCATCGCGGATCTTGCGCAAGCGCGCAGGCTCGGGCAGCGAGCGCTCGGGCAGGTAATTCATCGCCAGCAGCATCAGCACCAGTGTCACCATCTCCACCAGCAACTGCGTCAACGCAAGGTCCGGTGCCGACAGGAACACGAAGGTCAGGCTGACCGCCAGGCCGGTGCCGCCGAGTACCAGCACCGCCAGCAGGCGCTGCTTGTACAGGAACAGGCTGCCCAGCGCGCAGGCAATCATCAGCAGCCACACCGTCCAGCCCAGCAGCGGCATCGGCGTGGGTGCGGGCCAGGCAGGCAGCGTGCCGCCTTGCAGGAACGGGACCAGCGCCACCACCACCGCACTCAACACCAGCAACATCAGCATGCGTTGCAGATTGCCGTTGGTGACCGCATCGGTCATGCGCGCGGTGGCGGCATAGAGTGCGCGCAGATTCCAGTTGAACAGCGCTTTGCCTGGCGAGCGGTTCTGGATCGTATACAGGTCCAGCGTGCGGCGCAGCGCCATGTACAACAGCGTGCCACCCACCATGCCGGCGATGCTCATCGCCAATGGCCAGTTCCAGCCATGCCACAGCGCCAGGCTGTAGTCGGGCAACCTGTCGCCCAGGATCGCACTTGCACCGGCGCGCAGCACCGGCGCGATCGTCCACGCCGGCACGATGCCCACTGTCACGCAGATCATCACCAGCACCTCCACCGGAATCTTCATCCAGCGCGGCGGCTCGTGCGGGGCGGTGTCCAGATCGCGTGGGCCATCGCCGAAAAAGGTGTCGTGCACAAAGCGCAGGCTGTAGGCCACGCCGAGCAGACCGGCCAGCAGCGCAGCGATGCTGGCCAACACACGCATCGCCTGCGGCGCTTCGGTTTCCAGTGCGACGGCAAAGAACATTTCCTTCGACAAGAAGCCGTTGAGCAGCGGAACGCCGGCCATCGCCAACGAGGCGATGACCGCCAGCGCGCTGGTGAATGGCATCAGGCGGCGCAGATTGCCCAGCTTGCGCATGTCGCGCGTGCCGGTTTCGTGGTCGATGATGCCGGCGGCCATGAACAACGAAGCCTTGAACACCGCGTGGTTGAGGATGTGGAACACGCCGGCCACCACCGCCATCGGCGTGGACAGACCGAACAGCATCGTGATCAAGCCCAGGTGCGAAATGGTCGAATACGCCAGCACGCCTTTGAGATCGTGCTGAAAGATCGCATGCCAGGCACCCAGCAACAGCGTGATCGCGCCGATGCTGGTGACGGTGTAGAAAAACAGATCGGTGCCGGCCAGTGCCGGGTGCAGACGCGCCAGCAGAAACACACCAGCCTTCACCATCGTGGCCGAATGCAGATACGCCGAGACCGGTGTCGGCGCAGCCATCGCGTGCGGCAGCCAGAAGTGGAACGGAAACTGCGCGCTCTTGGTGAAAATGCCCAGCAGCACCAGCCCCAACGCATACGGATACAGCGGGCTGGCGCGAATGAGATCGCCGGCTGCCAACACCGCATCCAGCTGAAAACTGCCGACGATGCGGCCGATCATCAAGATTCCGCCGAGCAGTGCCAGGCCGCCGCCGGCGGTCAACACGAAGGCCATGCGCGCACCTTCGCGTGCGTCCTTGCGGTGCGACCAGAAGCCGATCAACAGGAACGAGCTGATGCTGGTGAGTTCCCAGAACACCATCAGTAACAGCAGGTTGCCCGACAACACCATGCCGAGCATCGCGCCCATGAACAGCATGAGATAGGCGAAAAAGCGCGAGGCGCTGTCGCGTGCGCTCAGGTAGTAATGCGCATACATCACCACCAGCGCGCCGATGCCCAGCACCAGTAATGCGAACATCCATGCCAGGCCATCGAGCCGCAGCGAGAACAGCAAACCGATTTGCGGCAACCACGCATGTTCGCTGCGGATCACTTCACCGCGCAGTACCGCCGGTGTCAGCATCGCCAGGATCAGCAGCCCGCCCAACGGCGCGGCCGCAGCCAACCACGCAGTGATCGAACGGGAGGTGCGCCAGAACAGCGCGGTGGCGGCCGCCATCACGAAGGGCAGCGCGAGCAGGATTTCCAACGAAAAAGGCATGCAGGGAACACAAGATTCGCGAGCAGGCCAGAGAGCTTAACAAAACGTTGACTGACGTCCGCGTCAACGTCATCGCCGGGCGCATGCGGAAATCGCCGCTGGATCGTCGTCGCACCGCCGCGTTGCACTCGCTATGCTGGGCTCACCAAGACTGCTTCCGAGCCCTGTGACCGCTGCCAATCCCGCTCCGTCCACTGCTGTAACTGCGCCACGCGCCCTGGTGTTCGGCGGGAGCGGGCAGATCGGCGAACGCCTGCTGACGCGGCTATTGAGCCGTGGCTGGCAGGTCACGGCGTGGTCGCGGCAGCCGCGTGCGGCGCGTACCGGGTTGATCTGGCGGCAAGGCGATCTGGCCGTGCCGGCAGCGGCAGGCGAAGCGTTCGAGGTGATCTTCAGTTGCGGCCCGCTGGATCATTTCGCACGTTGGTATGCCGAAAACCCGGTGGTTGCCCCGCGCATTGTGGCGTTCGGTTCGACCAGCCTGGAGGTCAAGGAGCACTCGATCAATGCGGCCGAACGCGATGTCGCCCAGCGCCTGGCAAACGCCGAACAAGCGCTGTTTTCTGCAGCGCAGGCGCGCGGCGCAACCGCAACGGTGCTGCGCCCGACGTTGGTCTATGGCGCCGGGCGCGACCGTACGCTCACCCAGATCGCCAGCCTGGCGCAGCGCACCGGCGCGTTCGTGTTGCCGGCCAACGCCACCGGTTTACGTCAGCCGGTGCATGTGGACGATCTGGCCAGCGCCGCGCTGGCGGTGGCCACCCAGCCGGCCACGCAGCAACGCAGTTATGCGGTGGGCGGTGGCGAAGTGTTGGCCTACATGCAGATGGTGGAGCGCGTGCTGGCTGCGTTGCCACGACCGGCGCGGTTGTATCAGGTGCCGCCGACGCTGTTCGGGTTGGCGCTGAGCGCTGCGCAACGCCTGGGCCACCTGCGTGGCATGAATGCAGCGGCGTTGCAGCGCATGTGCGATGACCTGGTGTTCGATCTGGAACCGGCGCGTCGCGATTTCGGTTATGCGCCGCGTGCGTTTCGTCCGCTGCCGGAAGAACTCGGTGTTCGCGAGTGAGGTTAGTGCGTCGAGCTAGTAGCGCCAACCCAGCTGGCGATACAACTTGGCCAGCACCCAGATCGGCCCGATCAGCAGATAGGTCAGATCGGTCAGAAAGCTCGGCTTGCGGCCTTCGATCTTGTGGCCCACGAACTGCGCGATCCAGGCCAGCACAAACACCGCCACGCCCGACGTGAACACGCCGGCCAGCCCGAGCTTGCTCTCGATCAAGCGGCACAGACAGCCGAAGAAGAAGAAGATGCCCAGCATGCCCAGCCCCAGCGGGCGCGACAGCCGGTTGTAATACGACCACACCGCAAACATCGACAGCGCCGCCCACACCCCGCTGCTGAACCAGGTGCCGCCCACCGGGATGCACCACAGCAAGGCCACCACCGACCACAGGATCGCCGGCACCGCCAGCACGTGGATCTGCTGGTTGGTGGCGTTTTGATGATCGTCGGAGTAGCTGGCGAAATAGCGGTCGATCGGTCGCGCGGTCGTGGTGCGTTCGGTCATGTTCCCTCCCAGGAATGACCCAAGCATACGCGCGCGGATGGCGTGATGGCAGCCAGGCGCCTTGCCACGCGCCGGTCGCGTGGCAAGGGCCGGCATGCATCAGTTGACCGACACCGCGCTCCACCTGGCCCTGCGTGCGGCCGCGTAGTTGGTCGAAGAGGTCATGTAGACCGTCAACGCGCGGTACCAGATACGGCTGGCTGCGGCCCGGCCAATCGACGTCAACGCCGTATTGCCGTTGCACACCAACCCGGCCGGCGTCACGTTCCAGCTGGTGCCCGCACCAAAGCCGCTCGGCACCACCGCGCCTTCGGCCAGCAGATAGTAGAAATGGTTGGCCACCCCCGAGCTGTAGTGCACGTTGAGCGATCCCAGGCTGCTGCTGTAGCAATCCGGCGAATCGCCATCCAGGCTCGGCTTGAACATGTAGCGCAACGCCAGCGTGCCGCTGCTGTTGCCGGGGACGATCTTTCGCCGATCAGATAATTGCCCGGCTGCGCGCTGTTGTTGGCGGAGTACTCCACCATCGCGCCCATGATGTCGGAAGTGGCTTCGTTCAAACCGCCGGACTCGCCCGAGTACACCAACCGTGCGGTGCGACTGGTCACGCCATGGGTCATCTCGTGGCCGGCCACATCCACCGAGACCAGCGGCGTGAATGTGCTGCCGTCGCCATCGCCGAAGGTCATGCAGAAGCAGCTGTCCTGCCAGAACGCGTTGTTGTAACGGCTACCGTAATGCACACGGCTGCGCGCACCCGCGCCATCGTTGGCGATGCCGCTGCGCGCATGCGTGGTGCGGTAGTAGTCCCAGGTCAAGGCCACGCCGTAATGCGCATCCACCGCTGCCGTCACCGTATCGCTGTTGGCGCCGCTGCCCCAGGCGTTGTCGGCATCGGTGACCAGGGTGCCGTTGCCGGAGGTGCTGTTGCGCATGTTGTAAGTGGCACCGCTACCGCGGCTCAGATCGGTCAGCTCGTAACCGCTGCTGCAACGCGTTGTCGATAATCCAACGTTGCCTGCATACAGCGAACGCCCGGTGCCGGTCGCGCTGGTGCCGCCACTGCACACGGTGTGCACCGTATCCCAGGATTCGAGAATGCGTTGATTGACCGCATCGACGATGTAATGCATCTCGGTGGGCGTCTGGTCGGGCTTGATGCCGCTGTAGATCACTTCGTAGACCAGCCGCGGTGCGCCTTGGCGCGCATACAGCGCCAGATTTGCGCGTGGCGCGGCGTCGGGTGCCACATCGAACTGTGCACCGGCCGCACGCACCGCAGTGTCGGCATCGATGCCCGGCACGATGGCCGGGCGCACGTTGGTGTCCATGGTCTGGCTCAACTGTCGCATCACCCCGCGCCGCGAATGCACCACCACATCGCCGCCGATGACCGGCAAGCCCTGATAGGTGCGATCGAAGCGCACATGCTCGGTGCCATCGGCATCGACAATGCTGTCGCGCGCGACAAACGCATCGGCGGTTGCACGATTGGCCAACGCCGCAGCGTTTTTGCCCAACAACGATTGCGCGCGCGCCACCGCGGCATCGGCGGAAAGATCCGCAGCACTGGCGACAGCAGACAACGATAGCGCGCAGCAGATCGCTGCGCCCAACACATGGAATTGCATGACGACTCTCTCCCAAGAAACGTGCAATGCAAAGATCGGCGGCGACGCGCATCAGCCGATCGCGAATGGCAGCAGGGTGCCGGCAGCCAACCTTGCACAGTCCGTGAGAGCGCAGTAGTAAAAATTACAGTTGTGTTGCGTTCTGTGCGCCGCGCCACTTTGCGTTGTGGAGCGCATCGCAGACAGATGCAACATGCGCTGCACGATCGGCGCCCATTGCGCTGCAGGCGCGTCATCTCTTCGCTGCCTCAACAAGAACATGCCGCCATCCAACGACCTGCGATACGCCAAGGGGGCGTGCAGTGGTATGCGATTGCAGCTCCGTATTCGAGAGCGAAGCGGCCATCTCGATCAACACGCGCGCACAAAAAAAGCCGGCCAGAAAACTGGCCGGCTTTTCTCGATGCACTGCCGAACGTCAGCGGCCGCCGATCGCGACCTTGTGCTGCTCGTCCTGCGTCTGCTGCTGCGTCTGGCCGGCCAGCAACTGCGCACTGGTCTGCTCGAGCGTGGGAGCGGGCTGATTCAGATCCACCGCCGCACGGAAGCCCGGCGTCGTCCCCATCACGAACGCCTTACCGTTCTGCACCGTCACGTCTTGCAGTTTGTCGGCAGAATCGATGCCATTCTGCTTGGCCTGCAAGGTGACATGGGCCGCCGTCTCGTTGGAGATCATGCTTGGCAGCCTGCCGCGAATCGCCGTATGCAGCGCATGGTCCGGATGCGAGGCATCGTTCAACGATGGACCCTTCGGCGCGGCCTGCTGCGTCTGGCCTGCATGCGGCTGCGTCTGCGCCGGCAATGCAGACAAGGCGGCCTGCGTCTGGCGGCCCACCACGCCATCGGGCTGCAGCCCATGCTGCTTCTGGAACGCCACTACCGCCTCACGCGTGTTGTCGCCAAAACGACCATCTTCGGCAAGCCGGTTGCCCTGCGCATCGCGCACGCCAAGCCGGTTGAGGTCCTGCTGCATCTTGCCGACATCGGGATTGTGGTCGCCCTGACGCAGCGTGCCGTTGCCAGCGTGTGTCGATGCTTGAGCCTGACGAGCGCCTGATTCCTGATGATGGCCTTGATTCCAGAACGTCTCCGGACTGGTCAGCTTGCCGTTGGCATCGCGCAGTTGGTAATGCACATGCTGTGCGTACTGGTTGACACCGTTCGGGCCGCGTCCCCCCATCGTGCCGATGGCATCGCCGGCAGACAGCGCCTGGCCTTCTTTGACCTTCAGCCCTTCCAGATGCAGGATCTCGTGCGAGTTGCCCTGTGCATCGCGAATCTTGACTGTGCCGTAGTTGCCACCGGCGAACGTGACGGTTCCCGAGACCGGCGAATGCACCGTCGGATGCTGCAGATTGCGACCTGCCTGGCCGCCCTCGTAATTAAAGTCCGTACCGCCGTGCGGACCACGGCTGCCGCGGTGCTCGCCGTAATGACCAGTGATATGCGGATCGGTACTGCCTTGGCCTGGAAGCATGCGCTCCATCGTCTGCTGGAAGTTACTGCGAGTAGCATGGCTGGGTTCGGCTGGGTGCGCCGCTGGCGCCGAGCGATCCACTGCGTTTCCCTGCGTCTGGGCGAGGCGCTGATCTACGAACTGGGTGTAATTGTCCAGGTGAGGGGCGATTTCGCGCCGGGATAGAGCAAGGCCACCATAATCTTTGCTGGGACCATCGTGGTGATACTTGTAAATGTAATCCTCGTCCTGGCCGCGGCTACGCGCGAGATCGCGGTTGTCGATGAAATGTTGCACCAATGCCTGCGACTGCGTCTGCACATCGAAGCGGTTGGCCGTGGTGACGCCATAATGTGCACCGGTGCGATCAATAAATTGACCCAGGCCCGAAGCAGACGTGGTCCCCGCAGCTGCATCAGGATTGAAGCCCGATTCGACCCGGGCGATGGCTAGAACATAAGCGGTCTCACGCGATGAAAGCCCGGCATCCTGCGAGGCATTGATGAGGCTATCGATCACCCGCGATTGGGTCTGTGGACTGGCATCGCCCCAGCGACGCGATTCGCCGTGCAGTCGGCCATCTGCGCTGTCGATGGGCTCGCGATAATGGCTCCACGGTTTGATCCGGTCGCTGCTGTACGCAGCGCCCCGTGGCTGAAGCATTTCGGTATAGATCGTGTTGTCGGTCATATCGTGCGTTCCTTTCTATGAGACAGATTCTTCCTTGTAACGGGTGCTGCTCCATGTACTGCGTACTGCGTTCGCCATGTACGGCCATTAGCAGTGCATGAGCATCCTTTGCTCAGGGCTGGAAAGGCACCAGTTCCGGGTGCTTTAGTCCCAACTCTTCGAGCTTGTGTTCGTATTCGTCGTTATTCGGGCTCTGCTGACCGTCCTGCTCGCGAAGCGGTGGTGCCGCGTGATTCAACAACTGACCCTTTGCGTCATAGAGGAAGAACCACTCGCAGAACTCGCAACCATAGGGAAGCTCGCCATACTGGATGACGAAGTAATTGGTTCCCTTTCCGTCTTCGGCGCAGCCCAGCCCGACCGCCGTGTAGTCCACCATCTCTGCGGGCGGTGCCAATTCCTGGCGCTCGCCATCGCGCTCTATTTCCACGTGCGTTTTGGGTGAATCACCGCTTTTGGACGGTAGCGCGGTCAGGTGCAGACGCGCGCCAGAGCATTCCTTGATCATGTCATTCTGTCCCTGTTTAGCCGCTTCCATCGAAGCGGGGGAATCGGCGTTGGACGTTGGTGCGACCGGTGCGCTGGCCGTGTTATCTGCGACGCCCTGCTTATCACCGCATGCGGCAAGCAAGAGTGTCAAACCGAGGGCGGGCAGGGTGGAGATAAAGCGTCGCATCAGTTCGCTTCCTTGGAGATAAAAGTGACAGGGCCAGTTATCTACGCCTGCAGGAAAACGCTTCCGGTGGCCCATTGCTTCATAACGACTGGTCGTCCACCTTCACCAGCGTCCAGCAGGGCTGCTGGGCGAAGTGGTAGACCTGCTGGTCGCCGGTGTCCGGTGTGCGGACCAGCACCTGGCGGCCTTCAGCCTCCTCGGAGATCGTGAACTCGCGGCCGCCGTTGCGGGCCGCCTCCAGGTTGGGGATCACCGGCCACTCGACCTTGGCCAGCGGAACCGTGCGCGTCACCGGCGCAGGCTCGGGCTGCGCGTCCGGATCGAGCTGGATCATCGTCAGCGGATCGGCCGTAGCCTTTTCCTGCACTGCAATGTCTGCACTGAAGCGTTTCAGAAAGGCGGGGAAGTCGGCATCGGGACAGCTTGTCGCCGGGGCGGGCGTCGTCGGCGCGGCGGCGGGCGTTGAGGCTGCAGGTGCTGCAGGCGTCGCAACGGTAGTTGGACCCGCTTGTTGAGTGCAGGCAGCAAGCGCCAGGCTCAGTGCCAGGGCATGCAGGGAAATTCGGGAAAGGGCCAACGGATCCTCCTGATCGTATCGGGGGCAGCTAGAGCGCGGGCGCGATTTTATCCGTGTGCTGCTTGCAGATATGTGAAGGCTTGCGGCTTCATCGTTTGCACGAGCTGGCGGGCACCAGGCAACTCAATCGGCCTGGCTATCTGCTCGCCTGACCGTCGTCCCGAAACCCTTGAAGAAGTGCGCTTGGTCATTTCGCTGTTCGTCGTGTTGCCCTCGGACGCAAGCGTGTTTCAAAACGGCCATCGATAATAACTAAGCGGCAGTAATTAAAGTCGTGAGTTTGCCGAGTTTAATTGCCAGCAACTAGATTCCGTTTGAAAACACATCGAGTGCATTCGCACTCACCCACCCCTGCACGCAATCGCCAACATACTGGCCTGGTGCGGCTGCATGGCAGGCATCACCGGCGGCAGGCACCAAGCGTTTGATCGGCCTGTCGCCATACTGCTCGCATAACGCATTGTCCTTGCATTTTGCGACACTGCTTGCGGGGATCGCGACGACATAATAGTAAAGAGGATTCTGCCCTGCGCGGCCAATGCCTTGTATGCAGACAAGTTGGCCCTGCGCCAGATTGGCGTTGGCGGCCGCATTGCTGCCGGTTGTCGGTACGGCACGGAGTGCGTCCACACCCTGTGCCTGCGCTACGCCGGCAAAAAATCCGTCGTCGCCACAGACAGGCGAAAGCTCCACGTCGTAAAAGTCGCCTGTCTCCACGTTGCCAGCCGTGCAGCCTTTTGCGGTCGTTGCGTCGGTGCACTTCACGCCACTTGCCTGTATCAATGCTGCGAGTTGGTCACCGACAGGACTCTGTGCAGGAGCCGTCGGTGCTGTCGATGTGGTCGTCGTCGCGGCGGGGGGCACGGACTCGCCCGCAATACATGCGCTTAATGCAAGCAGCAGCCCCGGCAGCAACGCGCTGCGGAACATGGGAAAACTGCACAGAGAGAAACGTGACGGAGCCATCGCGACCTCGTTGAACAATAAAGTGCGCCATTGCAGCGTGCCTGTTGGCAATAGGCTATCTGCTTCTGCATCGCTGACCATTACACACGCTGGCGCGTGATGGCCGAATTGCCAGCTGTCGCTTTCAGAATTCCAAACGCGTGCGCCAAGTAACTCGCTTGGCGCTCAGATCATCGCTGCAATGGTGCAACTTCAAAGCCCCGCAACCGGGGCTTCAAACATCAATCAACCGAAATACCCGCCAACCGCTGCAATGCTTCGGCATATTTCGCACGCGTGCGCTCGATCACCTCTGCCGGCAGGCTTGGGCCGGGTGCGGTCTTGCCCCAGTCCAGGGTTTCCAGATAATCGCGCACGAACTGCTTGTCGTAGCTGGGCGGGCTGGTGCCGAGTTCGTATTGGTCGGCCGGCCAGTAGCGCGAGGAGTCCGGGGTCAGCATCTCGTCCATGATGTACAGGCGGCCATCGGCATCGGTGCCGAATTCGAACTTGGTGTCGGCCAGCAGAATGCCGCGTTCGGCGGCAAAATCGGCCGCGAAGCGGTAAATGCGCAAGGTGGCATCGCGCACGCGCTCGGCAAGCTCTGCGCCCACCGTCTTGACCATCGCATCGAAGTCGATATTTTCGTCATGGTCGCCCACGGCGGCCTTGGTGGATGGGGTAAAGATCGGTTCGGGCAGTTTCTCGGCCTGGCGCAGGCCGTCGGGCAGTTCGATGCCGCTGATCTTGCCGGTGCGCTGGTAATCCTTCCAGCCGCTGCCGATCAGGTAGCCGCGTGCGATCGCTTCCACCGGCACCGGCTTGAGCTTGCGGGTGACCACTGCGCGCTTGGCGTACAGCGCCGGGTCCACACCGTCGGGCAGCACCTGCTCCACGCGGATATCGACCAGATGGTTGGGCATCAGATGGTCGGTCTTGTGGAACCAGAAGTTGGAGACCTGGCACAGCATCTCGCCCTTGCCGGGGATCGGGTCGGGCAGCACCACGTCGAACGCGGACAGACGGTCGGTGGCCACCATCAGCAGATAGTCGCCCGGGGGCGCATCGGCGGGCAGGCGCTCGCGGGGAATGTCGAAGACATCGCGGACCTTGCCACGGTGACGCAACGGCAGGCCGGGCAGATCGGATCGCAACAGCGTGGTCGACACAGGCACTCCTAAGGACGTCGCAATGACGCTGTCCCCGGGACCCGGCGGGCCCGCGGGTGGGCAGCGGGCCGCGTAGTGTACGGCGCTTCGGTGCGCGCCGCTGGATTTATTGGAGGCATCCGCGCGGCCGCGTGCAGGCCGTGTCAGCCAGGCCGGTCGGGCGTTCGGGTACTATCGCCAACCCGCCTCCCCGCCCCCGATCGCCCATGTCCTGGTACGGAAAACTGCTCGGTGCACTGGCCGGCGCCTTGCTGTTTCGCGGGGCACCGGTGGTGGGGCTGATGATCGGCCTGGCGATCGGCCACGCAGTGGACGCCGGTTGGTTCAAGCGTCGTGCGGAAAATCCGTATGAAGCGCTCGGGCTGGAGCCAGACGCCACCACTGCCGAGATCGACCTGGCCTATCGCCGGCTGATGTCGCGCTACCACCCCGACAAGGTGGCCAATGCCGGCCCGGAGGCACGCAGTCAGGCCGAAAAAAAGGCCAGCCAGATCAACGCCGCCTACGATCGCATCCAGCGGCTGCGCAAACGCTGATCGAACGCCTCGCATCTGGTCTCGGCGCCAGGCGGTGCTGCGCCCTGCTCAGGAATCGAAGCCGGCGCCAACACAATAAAAAACGCCTGACCATTGAGGCCAGGCGTCGTGGTCACTCACATACACAAGACTCAGAAACGATACGTCGCCGTCAGCCGCACTGCATTGGCCGAGAAATCGGTGTCGGTACGGCGCAGATCGGTACCGGCCGGATTGACGCGCAGGAACGGGTTGGTCGCCGGTGCGGTGCCCGGCCCGACGCGCACGCGGGTGTCTTCGTCCTCCAGGCGGGTGAACAGGTATTC
This sequence comes from Xanthomonas hortorum pv. cynarae, assembly GCF_002939985.1. Lineage (GTDB taxonomy): Bacteria > Pseudomonadota > Gammaproteobacteria > Xanthomonadales > Xanthomonadaceae > Xanthomonas > Xanthomonas hortorum_D. Next base: position 119,909 of record NZ_MDFM01000015.1, read on the forward strand.
CACGCCCACCGAGACGTTGTCGCTCAACCGGCGCTGCAGGCCAACACCGGCCTGATAGCCGTCGGCGCTGTCGCCACCGCTGCTGGTGAAGCTGTTGGCGGTGTTGCTGCTGGAGAAGCTGTGGTCGAACTCGCCGCGTGCCACGCCGGCGGTGAAATAGGCCAGAAAATCGCCCTGCTCGCCAAAGGCATACCCGATCCGGCCACGCAGGGCGGCGGTGCGGTTGAGCTGGCGGGTGAAGGTGTAGAACGCCGGGGTGGTGCTGAAGGCGCTGACGCTGTCGCGCAGGTCGTTGCGGGTGTACTCGGCCACCACGCCGTAGACCCAGTTGCCGGCCTGCCAGTCGTAACCGAGACGCGCGCCATATTCGGCACCGCCCTTGTCCTTGCTGCAGCCACTGGCCGGGGTGCGGCCGGCGGCGGCGCCACCGCAGAACCCGGGCGAGAACGCATCGGCACCGGTGGCGGTGCTGACCTGGTCGCCATCGCGGCCGTCCAGATTGGTGTCGAAGCCGAAGCGGCCGCCGGAGACGCCACTGACGTCGGCGCCGCCGACATTGGCGCCAATGGAGAAGCCGGACCAGTCGGCCGGGCCGGTTTGTGCCCAGGCGGACGGGGCGAGTGCCAACAGAACGATGGCGGCAGAAGCGAGCGGGGTGGTTTTCATGCGTTCTCCTTAATCGGGCGCAGCGCGCCAGTGCAGTGTGTACGCACGATAGCGGCGCACGGATGCAGAATGCTTTCATCCTGCGATCCCGGTTGCGAGAATGTGCGCTCCGTTACCTTCCGAGCTGCCCATGCAACCGACGGCGATCGCCCCGTCCATCCTGTCCGCCGATTTCGCCCGTCTTGGCGAAGAGGTGAACAACGTCCTGAAGGCCGGCGCCGACTGGGTGCACTTCGATGTGATGGACAACCACTATGTGCCCAACCTCACCATCGGCCCGATGGTGTGCCAGGCGCTGCGCAAGCACGGCATCACCGCGCCGATCGACGTGCATCTGATGGTCGAGCCGGTGGACCGCATCGTGCCGGATTTCGCCGATGCCGGCGCCACCACCATCAGCTTTCATCCGGAGGCCAGCCGCCACGTGCACCGCACGATCCAGCTGATCAAATCGCACGGCTGCCAGGCCGGGCTGGTGCTCAATCCGGCCACGCCGGTGGACATTCTGGACTGGGTGCTGCCGGAGCTGGATCTGGTGCTGGTGATGTCGGTCAACCCCGGCTTCGGCGGGCAGGCTTTCATTCCCTCGGCGTTGGACAAGCTGCGCGCGATCCGCACCAAGATCGATGCGCTCGGCAAGCCGATCCGGCTGGAGATCGATGGCGGGGTCAAGGCCGACAACATCGGTGCGATCGCCGCCGCCGGTGCCGATACCTTCGTGGCCGGCTCGGCGATCTTCAATGCCCCCGACTATGCGCAGGTGATTGCGCAGATGCGTGCGGCGGTGGATGCGGTGCGATGAGCCATGCCCCGCTGCAGATCCGCAGCGCCATGCCCGATGACACGCCGCTGCTGCACGAACTGGTCACCGCACTGGCGGTCTACGAACGCGAGCCCGACGCGGTCAAGGCCAGCCCGGACGCGTTGCGCGCCAGCCTGTTCGGCGACGGCGCCACCGCGCACGCGTTGATTTGCGAGCAGGACGGGCAGGCGCTGGGATTTGCGGTGTATTTCTTCAATTACTCGACCTGGCTCGGCCGCAACGGTCTGTATCTGGAAGACCTGTTCGTGCGTCCGCAAGCGCGCGGGCAGGGCGCTGGCCTGGCGCTGTTGCGGCATCTGGCCCAGTTGGCCGTGCAGCGTGGCTGCGGGCGGTTCGAGTGGTCGGTGCTGGACTGGAACGCGCCGGCCATCGCGTTCTACCAGGCCGTCGGTGCGCGCCCGATGGAGGGCTGGACGGTGTACCGGCTCGACGGCGAGCGCCTGGCGGCATTTGCCGCTGGTGCTTGAGCCAAGTGCGGCGCGCACCAGCTGCGCATAAAAAAAGGCCGCTCCCACTGGAGCGGCCTTCAAGAAAATTGGAGGCTGATCCTGCCCCCGCCCGTCGTCCCTGCTATGGACTTCCATCCTCCGGGTCATCGATGACATGCCAATGACAGCCCGGTGGCAGTGCGTATTCACGATGCACGCAGCAGCCCGCTGCTAGCCTGCGTGCATCACTCCCACAGCATTGGCAGCGCGCATGGCCCCGTCCCACTGGCGTCTGATCCTCAACGGCAAGTCCACCGACAATCTGGACCTGCGTGAGGCGGTGGGAACGCTGCGCAAGCGCGGCATCCAGCTCGATGTCCGGGTCACCTGGGAAGAGGGAGATGCCGAGCGTTATGTCGGCGAAGCCGTCGCCGATGGCGTACACACCGTGGTCGCCGCCGGGGGCGATGGCACCCTGAGCGAAGTGGCCGCCGCACTCGCCCACCACGACACCGATGCCGCCACGTTGCCCTCGTTGGGTCTGGTGCCGCTGGGCACCGCCAACGACTTCGCCACCGCCGCCAACATCCCGCTCGAGCCGCTCGACGCGTTGACGCTGATCGCCGAACGCCCGGCGCAACCGATCGACCTGCTGCGCATCGACGCCGAGCACGGCCCGCATTGGTGCGCCAACGTCGCCAGTGGCGGCTTCGGTACCCAGGTCACCGTGGAAACCGACGAGGGTTTGAAGAAGATGCTCGGCGGCCTGGCCTATTTGATCACCGGCATGTCGCGGTTGGGGCGGATCGACCCGATCAGCGCCCGCTTCAGTGGCCCGGATTTCAGCTGGGAGGGCGAGTTCATCGCACTCGGCCTGGGCAACGGGCGCCAGGCCGGTGGCGGCCAGGCGCTGTGCCCCGAAGCCTTGATCGACGACGGCCTGCTCGACGTCACCATCGTGCCCGCGCTCAACGGCGAAGTGGCCGCCACCCTTGGCACCCTGGTCACCGGCGGCAAACAGGCTGCGCTGGAACGCGTTGCCGTGCGCGCCCGGCTGCCCTGGCTGGAGATGGTCTCGCACCAACCCCTGACCTTGAATCTGGACGGCGAACCTGAGACCTCGCAGCATTTCCGCATCGAATGCGTGCCGGCGCGCTTGCGCATGCATTTGCCGGTGGAGTGCCCGCTGCGGAGCGCTTGAAGCTGGGAATAGGGAATCGGGATTCAAGCGAAGCAACTGCGGCTCAAGCGAAGCAACCGCCATCGCACCGCTGTAAGCCCCTCTCCCTCCGGGAGAGGGGTTGGGGTGAGGGTCCCTGTGCCGACACACATGCCGCTACCAGGCATCTCGCCCTGACATTGGCCAACAGCAAGTCGTCGCAGACAGCCCACAGCCCAATACACCCATCAACGACAAACACGCGCCATCCGGCCCGGATGTCGCTCAGCTTGAAAAGCCACACCCAACAACACACGCCCCAACCCACCTTCGCAATTCGCACATCTTCGGCACCGCACCTGCTGCCCTAGACCAGCAGTTGCGCTACAGTACCCATGTGTCCCGCCTGACGACTTCACGCTCCTTCTCTTCCGCTCGCCGCTGGTGGCGATGGTGGCCCGTTGCCGTCGTCCGCCCCGCCACAGAGTCCCGGAAGGAAAGTCGTCTTGATCACCGCAGAGCAGTTCCAGCGCCAGGCCGCTGAAGGTCACACCCGTATTCCCGTTGTCCGCGAAGTGCTGTCCGATCTGGACACGCCACTCTCGGTCTATCTGAAGCTCGCCGACGGCGCCTACACCTATCTGTTCGAATCGGTCGAAGGCGGTGAACGCTTCGGGCGCTATTCCATCATCGGCCTGCCCGCGCGGCGCGTGTACAGCTTCCGCGGGCATACGCTGGAAATCAGCGAGCACGGCGAAGTGCTGGAAACCCGCGAGGTTGCCGACCCACTCGCCGAGGTCGATGCCTTGCGCGCCGAGCATTCGGTGCCGCAGCTCGACGGCCTGCCCGGCTTCACCGGCGGGCTGGTCGGCTGGTTCGGCTTCGAGTGCATCCAGTACATCGAACCGCACCTGGGTGGCGGCGACAAGCCCGACGAACTCGGTACGCCCGACATCCTGCTGATGCTCTCCGAAGAGCTGGCGGTGTTCGACAATCTCAAGGGCCGCCTGTACCTGATCGTGCATGCCGACCCGCGCCAGCCGCAGGCCTATGTGCGCGCCAATCGGCGCCTGGACGAGTTGGCGCATCGCTTGCGCCAGGGCGGGGCAGGGTATCCGCAGGCGCAGATTTCCGATGCGATCGACGAGTCGGATTTCCGTTCCTCGTTTACCCGCGAGGAGTATCACGCGGTGGTGCGCAAGGCGCAGGAATACGTGCGCGCCGGCGATATTTTTCAGGTGGTGCCGTCGCAGCGGTTGCGTGTGCCGTTCCGTGCGCGCCCGGTGGATGTGTATCGCGCCTTGCGCGCGCTCAATCCATCGCCTTACATGTATTTTCTCGATGTCGGCGGCACGCAAGTCGTCGGCTCTTCGCCGGAAATCCTGGCGCGCCTGCGCGATGGCGTGGTCACCGTGCGGCCGATCGCCGGCACACGTCCGCGTGGTGCCACACCCGAGCTGGACAAGGCGCTGGAAGCCGAACTGCTGGCCGATCCGAAGGAGCGCGCCGAGCACGTGATGCTGATCGATCTGGGGCGCAACGACGTCGGTCGCGTTGCCGAACCGGGCTCGGTAAAAGTCGGCGAGCAGTTCGTGATCGAACGCTACAGCCATGTCATGCACATCGTCAGCGAAGTGACCGGTACGCTCAAGGCCGGCCTGAATTACAGCGACGTGCTGCGTGCCACGTTCCCGGCCGGCACCGTCAGCGGCGCACCGAAAATCCGCGCGCTGGAAATCATCCGCGAGCTGGAGCCGGTCAAACGCAACGTGTATTCCGGCGCAGTCGGTTACATCGGCTGGCACGGCGATGCCGACACCGCAATCGCGATCCGCACGGCGGTCATCCAGGACGGCTACCTGTACGTGCAGGCCGGCGGCGGCGTGGTCTACGACTCCGATCCCGACCTGGAATGGCAGGAGACGATGAACAAGGGCCGCGCACTGTTCCGCGCGGTTGCGCAGGCAGCCAAGGGGTTGTGATGGACGGGCAGGGCAGCGCCGTACGCATCAGTTTTCGCAACGACTACAGCGAAGGCGCGCACCACCCCGACAAACAGCTATTTGGGCCGCGAACTCGAATTTGCTTAGGTTCTCGGCCCGGCCATCCCAGGCCGCGATGCCGCTCCTGCCAACGATAGCCAGCGAGCAACATCCCTGGGACCCTCTTGCAGGCGATGCGGACCAGGGCACCACCGCACCACAGCCCGGTTTCAGTTCGGCCGGGAGCGGCCTCGCACGCAGGGTGCCCGTCTCCGTTACGTGCAGTCCGGCGGGCCGTGTCACCTCACGCGCTTTGGCAGGCACATGCCTGCCGGTAGAAGGCGACCGCAGGTAGAGCAGTCCCGGGGCGGGCGGCACAGGCCCGTGGGAGGTGCATGCCCGATGCCGTGCTGTGTGACGAGCGCCTAGCGAGGCTCTGGTGCCCGGTCTGGATCTTCGAAGTTCAAACGACATCGATGGGTAGAGGATCTTGCTGCGGACAACTTCCCGTCCTCGGGTAGCGTTGATCAGACCATCCCTAAGCTGATGTTGGGTAGGGTATCGGTCTCGTGCACTTACTTCTTGCGCTTTTTTCGCCAAAATAGTTCATTGGCGCATGCATCCCTTGGCGGGAATGGCAATATTCGTGTTCGCCGCATGAGACATGCCAGTGTGACCGTATGAGCATGTACTCATATGCAGCCGCTCCGTCACTGCTCTGCCATTGCGAGGCCGCACATGTCGCTCAACACGCTTTCGACCGGGAGTGCCACCGGTCTGTTTCTACCTCTCACGGATGACACGTCGTCGCCGGAGGCGACCGGATCCGATTCGGCCATGAATGACTCCGATCTGTTGCTGGCGATGGACAACCTGTTCTTGCAGCAGATTTACAACTTGATTGCCGCCGTTTACGGCAACACGCCAACCAGTGAGCCAGGCAGCGACATTCCGGGGTTGGCAACGCCTTCAGCGGACGACATTCAAGCCAACCAGCCGATCGAGAAACGCACGTCCTGGCCGACGCTGCCGACCCCGTTCGACCCCAAGGACATCAAGGGCGCCACCGCGCCACCCGCCATGCCGGGGTCATCGGTGACCTGGGACGGCGGCACGCTCACGCAGTCGCAGCTTCAGATCGTCTCTACGCTCAATCAGCATCGCGACAAGATGCCGATCGAGTTCGCCAAGCTCGACGAAAAGATCAACGATCCATCCACTCCGCCGGACCTGAAAAAAGCGCTACAAGGCCTGCAACAGGATCCTGGGCTGTTCTTCGCGATGGCATCGCAGGGCCACGGCAAGAACCACGGCGACGACCAGGGCAAGTGCAACGGCAAACTCATCGCAGACAACCTCTACGACTTTGCCGACCGCCATCCGCAGGTGAGTGAGCTGGGCGGGAAGAACGCGACCTACAACCCCGAAAAGTTGAAGGGATCGACTCCGCCGCCGGCGGCAGAAGGTTCATCGGTGACATGGGACGGTGGCACGCTCACGCAGTCCCAGCTTGAGATCGTCTCCACGCTCAATCAGCATCGCGACATGACGCCGATCGAGTTCGGCAAGCTCGATGAAAAGATCAACGATCCAGCCACTCCGCCCGACCTGAAAAAAGCGCTGCAAGGTCTGCAACAGGATCCTGGCCTATTCTTCGCCATGGCATCTCAGGGCCATGGCAAGCACCACGGCGACGACCAGGGCAAGTGCAACGGCACGATCATCGCGGACAATCTCTACGACTTTGCCGACCGCCATCCGCAGGTGACGGCGCTGGGCGGGAAGAACGCGACCTACAATCCCGAAAAAATGAAGGGCAGCGACCTGCCACCTGCGGTGGACGGCTCGTCGGTCACCTGGAAAGACGGGACGCTCACCCAGAACGAATTGGAAATCGTCACCACGCTCGATCGCCACAAGGACCAATTGCCTGTCGCGTGGGCCGATCTCGATGCGAAGATCAACGATCCGGCGACACCGCCGGATCTCAAGAAGGCATTGACCGAACTGCAGAAAGATCCGCGGTTGTTCTTTGCCATTGGCTCGCAGGGCGATGGCAAGTGCGGCGGCAAGATCACCGCCGGCGATCTCAGCAAGTTCTCGGCCGGTCACGCGCAGGTCGCGGAATACGCCACCAAGCAAGCCAAGGGCTATACGCAGAACTATGTGGCGTCCGACAGCCCGGACAAGACCCAGCCAACGGTCATGACCGAAAGCGATGCGATGCGCGAGTTCTATCGCTACTCGGACTATCTGCCGAAGGATCTGAACCAGGACGCCTTCAAGCACCTGGTCGAAGGCGACAGCAAGACCAAGAAGTGCCCGCCGCAGGTCATCGCCGCCGCGCAGTACTTTCGTGAGCATCCCGACCAGTGGAAGGCGCTGGCGGGAGATGCGGGTTCGATGAGTACGCCGGATTTTCTGCAGAAATCCGCAGCGCAGATGCACCTGACCACGCCCGAACTGAAAACGCTCGACACCATCAACAGCCACCAGGATGCCTTCTTCGGCGACGGCAAAGAGGTAACCCGCGACAAGCTCGACACGATCGTCAAGGACGATAAAGCCGACCCCGCCGTGCGCGACGCCGCCAAACAGTTGTTGGGCGACCCGCTGCTGTTCGGCTTGTTGAACAATTCGATCACTGGCTACAAGAAACCCCACAGCTTCTTCGGCGGTGGCCATGTCGTCGACTCAGGCAAGATCAGCAACAAGGATTTTCAGCAGTTCTACGATCATATGACGGCCGCCAACAAGGCCGTGGAGAAATCGCCCACGCACGAGGCCACATCGCCCGACCAGAAGAAGGCTGTCGACGACATGTTGATGGGCAAGGCCGATCAACCCGAGATCAAGCAGAAGAAAAAGGACATCGGCACCTTCGGCAAGGGATTGCATGAGTTCCTCAAGTGGGACAGCAAGATATTGGACTGGGCCTCGGTAGGACTCAGTGCACTGAACGGCATCCCCATCATCGGCGAGATTGCCGATGCAGGAGCGCTGGCATTGGAGAGCGAAGCACAGGCGGCACAGGTTCTCGACACTGCACTGCAAGGCGGCGACATGAAGCTGGCATGGAAACTCGCCGGCATCAACATGGCCGGGGCGGTGGTGGGTGCCGTCGGTGGACCCACGGCCAGACTCGCAGCCAAGGGGGTGGCCAAGGGGGTCGCCGAGGGCGCAGCCAAGGCGGCAAGCGAGGGCGCGACCAAAGGCGCAACAAAGGGCGCAACTGAAGGCGTGACCGAAGGAACGACCAAGGGTGCAGCCAAAGGAAACACCAAGCGGGCTAAGCGAGAGAAGCCGAGTGATGTGGCCAAAGGTTATTTGATCGGCAGTAGCATCAGTAAATCTGTGGAAATACTCAAAATGCCCGTGTTGGCAGGCTTGCATTATGAAGAGATGCGATTAGACAAGCAGAGAAAAAACGGTGAAATCCGCGAGAATCTGGAGAGCGCGGGCGGGGTGCCCCTGGGGAAAACGAGCATCCCCAAGTCCATTCAAGACAACTTCGAGGCGGACACAAAGGAAAATCTTAGGAATTTGAGGGGCGGCAGACGCCGGTAGCGTTCGCTTGGTTAGAGCGTGTTATGAACCTTGAAAAACGGTGGCCGCGTTGCTGAGCATGAAGACCGTGAAAACGACGAAACGCAGGCCAGCCAGGGTTTCTGGCAATCGCTTGTAGGGTGCGGCGAACGCCTACTCCTCGTCGGAAACGTCGGTTGGATACGGGCGCCTGCTATGCATCCAGCTACGATAGCTGCATCGACCCAAAAGTTCATAACACGCTCTAGGCGTTTAGTGAGAGGAGCAAAGGGCGATCGCTACGATCGCCCGATTCATTGGCACGCCGGTCACTTGATCTGCAAGCGCGCGCTCTCGCGGTTCGATATACGGCGGCTGCAGTGGAGCTGGCTGCCCATGCACGTTCACTAGGGCCTGTTAACACTAATGGCCCGAGCGATTAAACTATTGAGCATGGAGATCACGCCAGCACAATTTTCTCTGATCGAACA
>NZ_MDFM01000016.1 GCF_002939985.1 Xanthomonas hortorum pv. cynarae
TTCGAGAAGCTAGATGTCATGTTCCTTGGATTCCTCAGCTTCGTCCTAGTCGTTGATGGGCTTCGGATGTGTTAACAGGCCCTAGCGAGCAGCGCGTTTGGCCTGCCGCGCACTCGCCAACGATTCGGCCACGGCGATTTTTTCGGCGACCGCTTTCTGCATCGCCGAGCCGGTGTCCAGCAAGTCATGCAAATGGCGCCAGTGTTCGGTGGCGGCGCTGTAGTCCTGCTGCTGGAAGTCGCTGATGCCGAGCAACCACAGGGCGCGTTGATGATCCGGCTCGCGTGCGATGACCTGTTTCAGGCGCGTGCGCGATGCGGCGTCGATGGCGAAATCGCTGCGCGTGCCCATGTCTGCTGCGATCCAGCCGACGATGGCGGCGCTGTTGTCGGGGGCGAGCTTGAGTGCTTGCGCATAGGCATCGCGCGCGTCGGCCGAACGGTTTTCCTGCTCGTGCGCCTTGGCCTGCTGCATCCAGGCGTCCAGCGCCTGCAGTTGTGCTTCCTCAGCCGGACTGATGGCTGGTGTTTGTGCTTGCGTGCTGCCGGCAGCAGTCGCATCAGGCGTCGCCTGCACTGTCTGCTGCGCTGGCGTAGCGTATACGCGCGTTGCGATGGCGTCGGGCGCGCCGACCAGGCGATACAGGCCGGCGGTGGCGATCGGCAAGCCGAGCACCAGCACAATCGGCAGCGCATAGCGTGTGCTGCGATGGCGCGCTGGCTGGCGCAGCAGTGGCACCAGCAACAACAGCAGCGCGATCACTACCAACGCCACGCTTATGAAATAGAAACCGGTCATCACCACTCTTCCTCAGCTTGCGGCGCCACCGGTGTGCCGGCACGCGCACGTTTGCGCACGGTGTGGATCACCACGCCTGCACCGGCACCCAGCAGCAACAGCGGGCCGAACCACAGCAGCCAGGTGCCGCGTTTGACCGGCGGGTCGTACAGCACGAAATCCGAATAGCGCTCGACCATGTACTGCTTGATCTGCGCGTCGCTGTGGCCGGCCTGGATCTGCGCGAACACCTGATGGCGCAGATCGCGTGCGAGCGCGGCGTTGGAGTCGGCAAGGTTTTCGTTCTGGCACACCAGGCAGCGCAGCTGTGCGGTCAGACGCTGGTAACGCGCTTCCTCGCTGCGGTTCTTGAACGGCAGCGGGTCCACTGCCTGCGCCGCCAGCGGCGGTGCAAGCAGCACGCCAAGCAGCAACACCAGCAGCAAGCGCAGTTGCCGGCCTTGCATGCGCCAGTGCCAGCACCACCAGGGGCGAGCCGGCATCACTGCGCGCCCTTGGGCAGCGCGGCGATGGCCGGCAGCAGTGTGTCGTTAATGACATCGGGTGTGAGCACGCCGATGTGCTTGTAGCGGATCACGCCTTGCGCATCGATCAGAAACGTCTCCGGCGCACCGTAGACGCCGAAATCGATCGCGGTCTGGCCGGCTTCGTCGGCGATCACTAAGGCATACGGGTTGCCGTATTGCGCAAGCCACTCGGTGGCATCGGCGGGCGCATCTTTATAGTTGTAGCCGATCAGCGGCACGCCGAGCCGGTTGGCCTGCGCCATCAATACCGGATGTTCGTGCACGCATTCGGCGCACCAGCTGCCGAACACGTTGAGCACATACGGCTTGCCTAGCAGCTGGTCGCGGCTGAACTGTTGTTCGGGTTGATCCAGCCTTGGCAGCGAGAACGCTGGCGCTTGTTTGCCGATCAACGGAGAGGGCACATCGCGCGGGTTGTGTTGCATCGTCCAATAGATGCCGAAGCCGAACAGCGCCGCCAGCAACAGGAAACCCAGCAAGGGCAGCAGACGGTTCATGCGGGCGATTCCTGCGCAGTGACGATGGCATCGTGTGCCGGCGAGGTGGTCGCCTTGCCGGCGACGGCAGGCGCACGAAAGCGGCGCGCGCAGGCGCTGACAAAACCGCCCAGCATCATCAGCAGGCCGCCGGCCCAGATCCAGCGGATGAAGGGTTTGTAGTACAGCCGCAGCGTCCAGTCGTATTCGATGTGTTGATCGTCCAGCGGCTCGCCTAGTGCGACGTACAGATCGCGGGTGATGCTAGGGTCGATCGCCGATTCGGTCTGAATGCGCTCGCTGCTGTACAGGCGTTTTTGCGGATGCAGCAGCGCGATCACCTTGCCATCGCGGCTGACCTGCACGCTGCCCTGTTCGGCCTTCCAGTTCGGCCCATCGATCATTTGCACGCCATCAAACCGGAACGCGTAACCGGCGATCTCCGCGCTCTGGCCGGGCGACAGCCGCACATCGCGTTCGACCGACAGGCTGTCGGACACCAGCACGCCGGCAACGAATACCGCCACGCCCGCATGCGCGAGCAACATGCCGGCCATTTCAGCCGGAAAACGCCGCCCGCGCGGCATCTCGCGCCAACGCTTGTGCATGTACAGCGCGGTGCCGGCGGCCACCCACGCAGCGACGCCGATGCCGGCAATCGCCTTGATCTGCCCATCGGCAAACAGGCTGCCGACCAACGCACACGCAATCGCGGCGATGCCGGCGCGCGTGCCAAGTGCCTTCAACGGTGCTGCCTCGGCCTTGCCCCAGCGCAGATATGGGCCAAACGGTAGCAACAGCACCACCGGCAGCATCAGCAACGGGAACAACAGGCCGAAATACGGCGGGCCGACCGAGACCTTGCCCAGGCCGAAGGCATCGGCAATCAGCGGGAACAAGGTGCCCAGCAACACCATCGCGGCGGCCACGGTGAGCAGCAGATTGCCGATCAGAATGGCCGTCTCGCGCGAGGCGGCGGCAAACGGTTTACCGCTGGCGATCTTGGGTGCACGCAAGGCGTACAGCAGCAGCGAGCCGCCGACCACGGCCACCAGGAAAATGAGGATGTACAGGCCGCGGCGCGGATCGGCGGCAAACGCATGCACCGAGGTGAGCACGCCCGAGCGCACCAGGAAGGTGCCCAGCAACGACAGCGAGAACGCCAGGATCGACAGCAGAATCGTCCAAGCACGCAGGCTGCCGCGTTTTTCGGTGACCGCCTGGGTGTGGATCAGGGCAGTGCCGACCAGCCACGGCATGAAACTGGCGTTTTCCACCGGGTCCCAGAACCACCAGCCGCCCCAGCCCAGTTCCGCGTACGCCCACCAGCTGCCGGCGACGATGCCGGCGGTGAGGCAGGCCCAGGCCACGTTGGTCCACGGCCGCGCCCAGCGCACCCAGGCCTGTTCCAGTTCGCCGCCCAGCAAGGCCGCCACCGCAAACGCGAACGCCACCGAGAAGCCGACGTAACCGGTGTAAAGCACCGGCGGGTGGAAAGTCATGCCCGGGTCCTGCAGCACCGGATTGAGTTCGTTGCCATCCAACGGAATCGGCGACAGCCGCCCGAACGGATTGGAGGTCAGCAGGATGAAGGCGAGAAAACCCACCGATACCAGCCCCAGCACCGCCAGCACGCGGGCGGCGAAATGCTGCGGCAGATGCCGGCTGAAGGCGGCCAGCAACACCGTCCATGTCGCAAGGATGGCGATCCACAGCAGCAACGAGCCTTCGTGCGCGCCCCACACCGCGGCAAAGCGGTAGTACCAGGGCAGGGCGATATTGGCGTTGGCAGCGACATAGGCCACAGAAAAATCCAGCGACAGCAGCGACCAGGCGAGCAGGCCGAACGCCATCCACACGAACACTGCCTGGCCTACCGCTGCCGGCCGCGCAATGCCCATCAAGGCGGAGTTGCCACGCCAGGCACCGATCAGTGGCAAGACGCCCTGGGCAAGCGACAACAGCAGCGCCAGGATCAGTGCGATCTGGCCGAGTTCAGGCGTCATGGGCAAATCGCATTGTGCAACGAAGGAAGATCATGGAAGTGGTGGAAAACGGTGCGCGCGGCATCAACGCGGCGCCGACAGCGGCACCGCGGCAGCGGGAATCGGCTTGCCGACATGGCCTTCGGCCATTGCGTCCTTGAGTTCCTTGGGCATATAGGTTTCGTCGTGCTTGGCCAGCACTTCGTTGGCGACAAAGCGCCCGCCTTGCATGCGTCCGTTGGCGATCACCGATTGGTTGTCGCGAAACAGATCCGGAAGGATGCCGGTGTATTCGACCTGCGTTGCGGCGTGCTTGTCGATCACGGTGAAGTTGACTTTCAGGCTATCGGTTGCGCGCTGGATCGAGCCGGCCTTGACCATGCCGCCGAGGCGAAATTGCTGATAACTGGCCGCCTCGCCGGCGTGCACCTGGCTGGGCGTGAACAGATAGCTCATGTTCCGCTGCAGCGCGAGCACGATCAGCGTCACCGCCAGTGCGGCAGCGGCGATGACGCCGATCACCAGCCAAAGGCGTTGCTTGCGTGTTGCATTCATGGCGCGTCCCGCTCCAGCGTGGGAACTGGCTGATCGCGTGCACGTCGCGGTGTCTGTCGTTGCAGCTGGCCACGCAATTCGCGTGGCAGGCGGCGGCGACGTAACCACGGCGCTGCCAGATCGGCCAGCAACACCAGCACGAACAACGCGTACGCGGTCCACACGTAGTGGCCGTAACCGCCCATCGCCAGAAAGGTGTTCATGCGGTGCGCTCCGTCAACACGATGCGGCGTGCCCAGTCCTTGCCGCTTTCCAGTGCGAGCAGGTCCACACGCACGCGGCCGAACAGACTGGCAAGGTAATAAAACTTGGTGGCCAGCATCATCGTCAGCAGCGGCCACAGCATGTCGGCGCCCATCTTGGAGGGGCCGAGCAGGCGCACGGTGGAGCCTTGATGCAGCGTGTTCCACCACACCACCGAGTAATGCACGATCGGCAGATTCACCAGGCCCACCAAGGCGAGCAAGCCGGCCGCACGCATCGCCTGACGGCGATCTTCCACCGCGTGATACAGGCCGAGCACACCCAGATACAAGAACAGCAGCAGCAACTCCGAGGTGAGCCGTGCATCCCAGGTCCACCAGGTGCCCCACATCGGCTTGCCCCACAGCGAGCCGGTGCACAAGGTGATGAAGGTAAAGGCCGCGCCGATCGGCGCCGAGGCCATGGTCACCACTTCGGCCAGCTTGATCCGCCACACCAGCGCAATGAACGCGGACACGCCCATTGCCGCGTAGATGAAAAGACTCATCCAGGCGCTGGGCACGTGGATGAAGATGATGCGGTAGGCGTCGTGCTGCTGGTAATCCGGTGGCGCCAGTACCAGCCCGCCGTAAGCGGCCACCGCGCCGAGCAGCAGCGCCAGCGCCAGCGCCCACGGGCGCACGATGCCGGCGACGCGGTAGAACGTGGGCGGCGAGCTGAGTTTATGCAGCCACAAGGGAATCCACTTGGCCATGCCGGTGTCGTCAGTTGGAATGTTTGGCGTGCGAAGCCAGCGCGTCGACCGCAGCGCCGGCGTTGACCTGCAGCTGGCCGTCGGACATCTTGCTGGTGCGTTGCATCAGTTCGCGCAAGCCGGTCGCGTCCATCGACGGCGACATCGACAACAGCAACGCGGCCATGCCGCTGACATGCGCGGTGGCCATCGACGAGCCGGAGGTGAAGTCGTAGCGGCCATTGGGCTGGGTGGTGAGGATGTCCTTGCCGGGCGCGCTCAGCACACCGGGCATCGCGGCGGTGGCGCTGCTGCTGCGCACCACCAGCACGCCGGGCACATCGTTGGGAAAGCCATCCATGCGCCCGTTCGGCGGCATCGCGGCCACCACGATGCGGCCCTGTTGCACCAGATGCAGCAGCATCTTGCTCAGCAGCGGGTCGGCCGGGCCGCCCAGGCTCAGATTGATCACGCGCGCGGAGCTGTTGTTGATCGCCGCCAGCGCCTTGGCCAGGGTGAAGGTGTTGCAGCGGGCGGTGGCACCGACGGTCGGTGCATACCAGCATGCCTTGTAGATGCTCAGCATGGCCTTGGGCGCCATGCCGACAATGCCTTGATGGTTGTTGCTGCCGGCAGCAATGATGCCGGCCACTTCGGTGCCGTGCGAATCGCTGCTGGTGGCGAGCGCGGTGTCGTCGACCAGATCGTGCACGTCGCGGATGCGCGACTTCAGATCGGGGTGAGCGGTGTCCACGCCGGTGTCGACCACCGCCACCACCACGCCGCGGCCCTGGGTGATGGTCTGCGCGCTGGCCGCATCGGTGGCGATGAAGCCGCGTTGCATGTCCACGTACGGGTCGTTATAGCCGGACAGCGCCGTGGTCTTTTCCGATGCATCGGCAGAGAACACCGAGAAATCCTGCACCGGCTGCACCAGCTCCACGCCTTCGTCGTCGGCCAGCGCGCTGACCAGCTCGTCGCGCGATACGCCAGCCGGCGGCTGCAGCACGGCGCAATACAGGCCCAGCGAGGTGATCGGCCAGCCGGAGACTTCGCGCAGCTTGTAGCGCTGCTTGATGGCTTCCATGCGCACGGCGGCTTTCTGGCCGGCGCCGTAATAGCTGGAGGCGTAGCCGATCAGGCTGGAGCCGGCGCGTGCCGGCGGCGCGCTGAGCGGGTTGGCCACCGCCAGCAGGATGTCGCGGCTGCTATCGGGCGTATGCGCATCGGCCTGCGCCGGCGCGGTGCTGGTGCCGACAGCTTGCGCAGCATGCTGGGGCGTGTCCTGGGCATGCACGCAGGTGCAGGTGCCCAGGCCGATGAAGCCGGCGATCAAGCCGATAACGTAGAAGCGGCTCATGGTGCCGACACGATCTCGGCCAGGCGGATACGCGGGTTCGCACGCAGCTGCTGCACGGTGTGCTGCGGCTGGGCAGGCGGCTGCGGTGCGACAGGCACCACGGTGTAGGCGCCCATTTCATTGGGGCCGCCGACCACCTGCAACTGCTGCGCATGCAGCAGGCTGTCCCAGTCGGCCACGGTCATCCTGGCGTCGGGCACCACGCGGATGGCACCTTGCGGGACCGGCAAGGCGGTGGCGCTGCTGAGCGTGCGGTAGTCGTGCGAGGGCGCAGGCGCGGCCAGCTTGACGCCCATGACGCCAAGACCAATGGCCTGCACCAGGGCGGCGGCGGCCAGGGCGCGCACCGTCCAGTTGCCGGAGCGGCGTGCTACCGGCACCGGTGCCGCCGGCGCGGTGTGCTGTTCCGGCGCATCCAGGCGGCCGAGCAGGCGCAGCAGGCCGGCGTTGGCGTCCAGCTTGACCGCCGACGGCAGTGCAAGCGCTTGCCGCAGACGATTCTGCTGGGCGAATTCGGCGCTGCACGAGGCACATTTGGCCACGTGCGCGATCAGCCAGGTGTTCTCTTCCTCGGTGGCACTGTCCAGCAATACTGCGGGCATCAGTTCCCAGGCGTGCGAGCATTCCTTGCCAGGCGCGATGAAAAACGTCTTCATTGCATGGTCTCCGTGTAAGGGGCGCCGCCGGCCAGGCCGGGCAGCACATTGCGTAATTTGACCCGCGCATGAAACAGCCGGGCTTTGATGGTGCCGACCGGGCACTGCATGATTTCGGCGACTTCTTCGAGCTTGTGGCCAACGCCATAGACCAGTTCGATCACCATGCGCTGGTCGGGCGAGAGCCGTTGCATGCCCTTGTCGAGCCAGTCGCGCAGCTCGCGGTCGTCGTTGTCGTCGGCGCTGGGGGCGTGGTCTTCCACCACGGCGGTGTCGTCGATGGCCTCGCCGTCATGCTGGCGCAGGCATTTGAGCCCGCAGCGATAGGCGATGCCCATGATCCAGGTCGACACCTGCGAATCGCCGCGGAAGTCGCCGGCTTTCTGCCAGGCGATCCAGAAGCAGTCGTTGATGGCTTCCTCGATGATGTCCGGGCGGCGGGTCAGCCGCGACAGGAACCGGCACAGCCGGCCGTGGTAGCTGGTGTACATGGTCGCCAGGGCGGCACGATCGCCCGCAGCCATGCGCCGCAGCAGCATGCGGTCGGTGGCATCACCCAGGGTGTCGGAATCATTCATCGAGGCAGGCACGGCAGAAGACGTAGGTCAGTGCCCGCACGGGGGCAAAAGGTTGCAGCTGGATCAGAACGTGGTGGAGACCGTGCCCAGCCAGGGCGTTTCGCCCGGGCCGCCCTGCAGGCGCGGGGTATTGCTGCTGGTGACGATGCGTTCCAGTTTCAGCGTCCATCGTGCCCGGCTCCACTTCAGGCCCAATTGCCCGTACTGATAGCGGCCGGATTCGGCAGCGCCGTAGGCCATCGCCGGAAAGCGCGAAGAACCGGCACCGACCAACAGGCTGAAGTCGTTTTGCAGCGGGACATTGGCGGTGACGTCGATGGCCACATTCCACGGCGATTGGTCGGCGCGGGGGAAGTTGAACACCGACACCGAAAAGGTCAGCACGTCGCGGTAAGACCAGGCCAGGCTGGCTTCCTGGCGGTCGAAGGTGCGTGTGGCCTGATTGGTCGGGTAGCCGTAATACAGCAGGCTGGCCTGCATCTGCCAGCGGTCGTCCAGCATCCAGGCGCGTGCGGCCTGGGCGGTGACTGCCACCGGCTTGCTCAGCGAGGGCGATTGCAGCGCGACCGAGGTGGAGACCGACCAGCCGGGCGAGGGCAGCCAGTAGCCGGCCGCCTGCAGCGTGGCCTTGTTGGGCGCGATCGAGATGCCCCGGTCGATCAGCTGCGAGGTCAGCGCCACCGCGCCGCCGACATTGGCGGCCATGGCGCCGGGGCTGATGACCAGGGCCAGCAGCAGGCAGTGGCGCAGCGTGGAGTTGTGCCGGCGCATGTGCAGGCACAGGCAACGCGGGTTGGCGCTGGCCGTTGTGCAGTGCCGCTGCCGCATGTTCAGCTCTGGCCTGTCCCACGGGTGCCCGCCGCAGGCGCAATGGCGTCGCGTTCGGAAGGGGGACGACCTGGCAGGCGAGACAGGGGGCAACGGATGAGCGTCTACGGTGAGCGGGGCGCAATAGTGCCTGATTGCGTCGGGCAGACCGCTGCGGGCACTACGGTTCCGTTCATATACGCGAAGGAATCGCGTCCGGCAACACGGCCGGCGCGACGCCCGAAGCGCAGTGCGCCCCGGTTGCCGGCCGGCAGGGGTGACTGCCGGCCGGTCAAGCAACGCTCAGTGCAGCGTGTTGAGATAGGCGATCAGCGCGTCTAGCTCTTTCTGATCTTCCAGGCCTTCGTACTTCATCTTGGTCCCCGGCAGGGCCTTGGACGAGGATTGCGACAGATAGGTCTTGAGCTGGGCGGGCGTCCACTGCCACTTGCTGCCCTTGAGTGCATCGGAGTAATTGCTGTAGTCCGCCAGGCTGGCGGCCGGGCGCCCGGCCACGCCGAACATGGACGGGCCTTTCTTGTTCTTGCCCTGGGCCGCGCTGTGGCATTCGGCGCATTCGGTCATGAACACGCCTTTGCCATCGGCCGCGCGCGCGTGCGGGGCAAGCAGTGCGCCGGCCAACAACAGGCCGGCCAGCGGGGCGCACAACAAGGTTTTGTGGAGTGACTTCATGGGGGTCCTTACGCGTGCGGGGGAATCAGAACGAGACATTGACCGACAACGAGAAGGTGTCGAGATCGCGCGGATTGGTGATTGGATTGCCGCCACCGAACACGTTGGTGGTGCTGCCGTTGAACTTGTCGAAGCGGAACCAGGTGGCCGCGAAACGCACGTTGGCGTTGGTGGTGTAGGTGCCTTCCTTACCGAACGGGGTCCAGTACAGCAGGATCAGATTGGCGGTGGTGTCGGGGATGCCGTAGGGCTGATAACGCGCCACATCGAACGAGCCGCTGTTGATCAGATGCGCTGCCAGCACGCCATAGGTCTGCTTGAACGCGTAGTTCATGCTGATGTTCTGGTCGCGCACGCTGCCGCGGTCGCGCGGCGACATGCTCGGGTCGGTCGGCTGCAGCGGGCTGCCGTATTTGCGGCGCTCGTAGATGTTGACGTAGGCCAGCGACAACACGTGCTCGCGGGTGCCGAGGAACTGATAGGTCAGGTCGTAACCCAGATCGGTGAAGTCATCGGTGGGACCGCCGCTGCGCAGGCGTTGGCGACGGGTGGTCATCGCGGTCAGGCCGGCCGAGAAGAACTGCCGCTTCATGTCCTTCATATAGGCAAAGCGCGCATAGCCGGTGTCGCTGAGCTTGCCCGGGTCGTTGTTGGGGTTCCAGCCCAGGTGGTCCTGCGCATCTGCGGACAATGCGCTGTAGCTGCCGACTTCGCCGTACCAATTGCGGTCGAACAAGCCGTACACGCTGGCACCGATCACGCGGTTGGAGAGCGCCGACGAACTCAGCATGCTGGCCGAGCCGGCGTTGGACACCGGGCTCAGGGTCGATGCATTCGGCAGCACCTGGATCGGATCGGACACGCCGGGATTGTTGTTGACGCTGACGCCGACCATCGCGTCCTTGCCGGCAAGCTGAAACGGCTTGCTGACGAAGCGCAGATCCACATCGTCCAACTGGGTGTTGAAGGTGTCGTTGCCGCCGTTGTTGGAGCGGATCTTGGAGTAACCGCCGATGTGGTCGTTGACCCGGCCGGCCAGATACAGATCGGCTTGGTTGATGCGTGCGCTGCTGTCGCCGCGGGCGGGATTGCTCCGCGTCCAGGTGACCTGGCCGGAGACCGGAATCTTGGTGCCGTTGCCATCGGTATCGGTGAAGCCGCCGAGCTTGAAGCGCATGCCATACGGCGTGAGCGAGGGGCCATAGGAGCCGATATGGCAATCCGCGCATGAAGAGCCGGTCTGGCGCGCGAACGAAGGGATCGCCTGCGCCTGCGTGCTGGCCAGCAGCAATAACGGGCCGGACACGCACAACAAGGACGTCAGGGAGGCGGTGCGCGTGGCGGCAACGCGACGCGGGGCGGGCTGGGGAGTAGGCATGGAAAGTCCTTGTTCGACGGTGCGGGGTTCGGCGCTGCGGGAGCGGGGGAGGGCTGGCAACTCGGGGGAATTCATCGGGCTTTTTTCGGCAACACGCGATGCAGCACGCCATCGCGCAGCACCAGGTGATGCCAGAGCGCGGCGCCGATATGCAGGATCACCAGGGCCAGCAAGACCCAGGCGGCATTCAAGTGCCAGGTGCCCAGGGTGTCGGCCAGGTCTTCGTCCGGCGCGACCAGATTCGGCAGCGTCAATCCGAACAGGTAGACCGGTTTGGCGTAGGCGTTGCTCAACGACCAGCCGATCAGCGGCAATGCGACCATCAGGCCGTACAGCGCGAAATGGGTGGCGCCTGCAGCCAGCCGCATCAGCAGCGGCGACGGCGGGCCGGGCGGCAGCTTGCGCAGGCGGATGCGCAAGCCCACGCGCAGGACGAAGAGAAAGAGCACCATCAAACCGAAGTGGCGATGGCCTTCCATCAGCCACTGACGCAATGCGCGTCCTTCCAGCTCGGCGCGCAGCAAAATCAGTGTGGCGGCCATGGCCAGGCACAGCACCGTCAGCCAGTGCAGCACGCGCATCGATTTGGGAAGTGGAATGACCTGCGCAACCGGCGGCGCGTGTTGCGGCAGCACAGTGGCGCTGTCGGTGGCGGCGGTGTCTGGCGCCTGAGGGGATGAACGCATTTGGTCGGTGTGCTCCGGTGCTGGTCGTTGGTTCCGGCAGTGCGTCGTGCGCTGCCAGGCCTGGCTCCCCACGCCGGCCGATCTGCGGCCAGGTGAACGTGCACCGATATGTGCGGCGATGCCGGCAAAAGGTTGCATCGCCCTGCGGGCGTTGCGCGGCAATCCGTGCATATCCACGTCTGCTGCGTCTGCAACTGCGCTTGCGCGCACATGGATTCGCAGTGCCGTGACGTGGTGCAACCTTTGGCGCATCCCGGTGCACTCAGGCATGTCGCACTACGTGCAGTCAGCGGTTACGCCCCCGAATCATGGCCATCGAACGCATCCAGTTGCACACCCACGGTGACGATCGCGGTCTGCTCATCTCGTTGGAGCAGCAGCGCAACGTCCCGTTCGAGATACGTCGCGTGTATTACCTGTTCGGCACCCGCGACGGCGTGCACCGCGGCCAGCATGCGCACCGGCAGCTCAATCAACTCGCCGTTGCCCTGCATGGCTCGGTGACGATCCTGCTGGACAGAGGCGACGGCACTGACCAGGAGGAAGTAGTGCTGGACGATCCTTCGCAAGGGCTGCTGCTCGGCCGCATGGTGTGGCGCGATCTGTATCGCTTCAGCCCCGACTGCGTGTTGATGGTGCTGGCCGACCAGTTCTACGACCCGGCCGATTACATTCTGGATTACGACCAATTCGTGAGCGAAGTGCGCGGCGAACATCGCCAGCGACATAGCCACGAAAGTAATAGCCCCTTTAGTGCCGCTCTGCTTGGGGTGCAGTCGTAAATGGATGGGCTAGAGAATATTCCTTTCCTGGATTTGCGTGCAGTCAATGCGCGCTACGCGGATGAATTGAAAGTTGCTGCCGCGCGGGTGATCGATGCCGGCTGGTATGTGCTCGGGCAGGAACTGGCCGCGTTCGAAGAAGAATTCGCCAGCTACTGCGGCGCCGCGCATGCGGTGGGCGTGGGCAACGGGCTGGATGCGTTGTCGCTGATCCTGCGCGGCTATCGCGAGCTGGGGGTATTGCGCGAGGGCGACGAGATCATCGTGCCCGCCAACACCTTCATCGCGAGCTTTCTGGCGATCAGCCAGAACCAGTTGGTGCTGGTGCCTGTGGAGCCGGATCCGCTGACTTTCAACATGGACCCGGCCGGTGTGGAGAAGGCGATCGGGCCACGCACGCGCGCCATCATGGCGGTGCATCTGTATGGGCAGCTGGCCGACATGGCCGCATTGCAAACGCTTGCTCATCGCTACGGTCTGCTGCTGATCGAAGATGCCGCGCAAGCGCATGGCGCGCGGGCGGGCGGGCGGCGTGCCGGTGCCTTCGGCGATGCGGCGGCGTTCAGTTTTTTTCCGACCAAGAACCTGGGCGCACTCGGCGATGGTGGTGCGGTGGTGACCTCGGATCCGCGTCTGGCCGAGCGCATTCGCGCGCTGCGCAATTACGGCTCGGAGGTGAAATATCACCACACCTGCCAGGGCGTGAATTCGCGGCTGGATGAAATGCAGGCGGCGTTCTTGCGGGTCAAACTGGGGTATCTGGAGGATGAGATCGCGCGTCGGCGCGCGGTGGCGCAGCGCTATCTGCAAGGCATCGAGCATCCGCTGATCACGTTGCCTACGGTGGTCGCCGAGGAACAGCATGTCTGGCATCTGTTCGTGGTGCGCAGTCCGCAGCGCGATGCCTTGCAGGCGCATTTGCTGCGCCTGGGCATCCACACCCAGATCCATTACCCGGTGCCGCCGCATCGGCAGCCTGCCTACACCACGCTAGGCGATGCCTGCCTGCCGGTGAGCGAGGGCCTGCACCGTGAAGTGCTGAGTCTGCCGATGGGCCCCGCATTGGATGACGCGTCGGTGGAACGTGTGATTGCCGCATGCCAATCGTTCGGCAGCCCTGCATGAATCTCATCCGCAGCAGCGCGTACACCGGCGTTGCGACGCTGGCCAAGCTGCTGGCTGCGCTGGTGGTGGTGAAGTTGGTAGCCGTCTATGCCGGCCCGCAGGGTGTCGGCCGCTTGGGCCAGTTCCTCAATCTGATGTCGGTGCTGGCGGTGTTGGCGGGCGGCGGTATCAGCGCCGGCATCGTCAAGTACGTGGCCGAGTATCGCGACGATGCGCCGGCACTGGCACGCTTGCTAAGCGCGGCGCTCTGGTACGCCTTCTGCGCGGCTTGCGTCATGGCGGTGTTGGCGGTGTTGTTCAGTGGCGTGATTGCCGAGCGCCTGTTGGGCGATGCAGCGTATCGGCCGCTGATCTGCGTGCTGGCGATCGCGCAGCTAGGCATTGCCTTGGTCAATTACATCCTGGCGGTGATCAACGGTTTCATGGATGTTCGCCGTCTGGCATTTGTGCAGGTGAGCGGCGCGGTGTTGAGCGTTGCGCTGGTGGCGTGGCTGTCCAGCCTGGCGCAGCTGCAGGGCGCATTGCTGGCACTGGTGCTGGGCCAGGTGCTGTGGTTGTTGGCTGGCGTGCCGGCACTGCGACGCAGCCCGTATTTCCTACGCGAGATGTTGCGCCTGCGTTTCGATGCACCGATGACGCGCAAGCTGGCCGCGTTCTCGGCGATGACGCTGACCGCCACGCTGGTGCCGCAGTTGGTGGCCATTGTGGTGCGCGACCATCTGGCGTTGCAGTTCGGATGGCAGCAGGTGGGTTATTGGCAGGCCGTCAGCCGGGTGTCGGATGCCTATCTGCTGTTCTTCACCACCGCCATCAACGTGTATTACCTGCCCAAGCTGGCCTCCCTGCACGATCGTGCGGCGCTCGGACGCGAGCTGCGGGCCGCGTATCGTTATGTGATGCCGGCGGTGATCGCGATGGCGCTAGGTGTGTACATGCTCCGCGATTGGGTCACCTGGCTGCTGTTCGATGCGCGATTCGCTGCAGCAGCACCGCTTTATGGTCCGCAGTTGCTGGGCGATGTGATCAAGATCGCCGCGTTCGTGCTGTCGTACGTGATGCTGGCCAAGGCGATGACGCGGCTGTTCGTGATTTCCGAATGCGTGTTCGCCGCCAGCTACCTGGCGCTGGTGTATTTGTTCACGACGCAGTTCGGGCTGATCGGGGCGATGTATGCCTTTGTCGCCAACTACGTGGTGTATCTGCTGTTCAATATCGTGGTGGTGCGTCGCTATCTGGTGCAGACCGCATGAGCGATCAAACCCAACCGAGCGGGCGAGCGAGCTGGCCGCTGGTGTCGGTGCTGATTCCGGCCTATAACCACGCTCGTTTCGTGCAGCGTTGTCTGGATAGCGTGTTGGAAGACCCGTATCCGTGCAAGGAGATCGTCATCATCGACGACGGCTCCAGCGACGCCACGGGCGAAAAGATCGCGCAGTGGATTGCCACCCATGGCCATCGGCTGCCGGTGCAGTTCGTGCAACGCGACAACCGCGGTGTGGCGGCCACGCTCAACGAGCTAGCCCTGCGTGCGCGTGGCGACTACCTGCGCATTGTTGCAAGTGACGATTATTTGATTCCTGGGGGAATCAAAGTGCAGGTTGGCTATCTCAAGAGGAATCCATCCAAGCTGGCTGTCATTGGCGATGCATGTGTTGTGGACCGAGAAGGACGAAGATTGCACGAGAGCGCGATGCGCGACTTGCATCGTGTTAACAAGAAATTGTATCTATCAGAAAATGGCATTCGCCGTGCTGTCATTTCAAATTGGGCGGTAAGTGGTGCGGTCTTGATGCTGAGGCGGAACGCATTCGATGCAGGGATGATATGGGATGAGACGCTCCGGATTGAAGACTGGGACTTATATCTCAGGCTGGTCGCCCGTGATGCGCTGGCCTTCATGGATGTCACGGTATGTGCGTATCGCTTGCATGGGGAAAATGTCAGCAAGACACGGGAAACCAATAAAAGATTGAGTAATCTCGGCGAATTCGGAGTGGTAGCCGAGCGCAGTGCAGCTATGTTCAATGATAGTGAGTACTGGCTGCTGCGTGCGCAATCAAGTTTGATAACTGCAAAAATTGCTTTCCTGAAGAAAAAATATTTTAAAGTTTTGACCCATGTCTCGATCTACTGCGCTAGATCCATGATGGCTTTGCGTAAACCAGGCGGGGGCGTATTCCGGTGATTCCATCCGCTGGAGAGCTGCTGCGCAGGCCCCTAATGTATTTTTTTCCTTCGCTGATAATCAGTTGCTTCGTTACGATCGTCACCTATGAGCTACCGCCGGGCTATATGCAGGGCATCGTATGGTTGGTCACGGCGGCATGGGCTGTGCTGATTATTGACTTGCTGATTGGATTCAAGCTTCCCGCGCTGGAGCGCTTTCGCAACTATCGCTACGCCGGCACGCGCGATGCCTTCGTGGTGATGACGCTGGCGGCAATGGTGACGGTGTTCTGCATCGTGGATGTGGCGCTGTTTCCGATTCCTCTGTTCAGCGATCCGTCCTCTTACGCCACCTTGAGCCCATTGCGCTCGCATGTGCGGCACATCTCCAACATGTGTTGGATCTTGCCGCCGATCGCGCTGCTGTGCGTGCGCCACCGCGGGCTGCGTGCGGCGATGGTGACGCTGGGGTTCGTATTCCCGATTGTGGTGATCGACCGCAACCGCATCTTTGCCGGACTGTTTTCGTTCGTGCTGGTGATGCTGTTGCGCCGCGATCCTGCGCGCCGCCTGCCGTGGAAGACCATTGGCCTGCTCGTGCTGGCTGGGGGCGGGGTGTTTTCGATCCTGGGCGCACTGCGTTCCGGCTCGTTGGCCACGGTTGCCTTGCCGTTCAGTGCGTTGTATCGCGCGATGCCGCAGGGCGTGCAGTGGCTGCTGCTGTACATCAGCGCCGGGCCGTACAACTTCGGCGCGATTCTGGCCAAGGGCTACGTCAACGCCAGTTTTCTGGTCAATCAACTGGTGCCGTTCAGTGGTTCGATCGCCACCGCCGGTACCAGCATTCCGCTGGATGCGCCCAATATCAATGTGGGCACGGAATTCTTCCCGTTCCTGATGGCCTGGGGCGCGCCGGGCGCCGTGATTGCACTGCTGGCGTTGTATGCGGGCCTGGTGTGGAGCGTGCGCCTGCTCAGCAGCTCGCTGTCGATCTTTCATGTGCTGATCTTCCTGCGCCTCGCCTATGCCTGCCTGATGTCGCCGTTCGCGCCGCAGGCATTCACCTGGACCAACTTCGGCTTCATCGCGCTGTGCCTGGTGTTGCATGCCTGCACCGTGTTGCTGCCCAGCCGTCATGCGGCATCTACCGCTGCCGCGTAGTGCGCGGCAGCTTCGTTTTCACCACGTTCCAGAGCCGGTGCACCATGAATCAACACGACGATATCTATCTGATCGACCTGTGGCGCATCCTGCGCCGCGAATGGCGCTGGGCGCTGGCCGCGCTGGTGGTGGTGCTTGGCCTGACGTTCGCCTTTACCCGGCTGGCCAAACCGCAGTGGGAGGCCACCGCCTGGATCCAGGTCGGCGAAATCGGCCCCACACCGGCTGGGCGCGACCCCAAGGTCGAGCCGTTCCAACGCGTGATCGATCGCATGAAGACGCGGCTGTTTCAGGATGCGGTGCTGCGCAAGGCTGGCCTGCCGCTCAACAGCCGCGCTGCGCAGTTGTATCGCGGCAGTCTCAAGCCCGATCCGGACCCGTACGCGAATCTGATCGGCGTGACCATTCGTGCCGAATCGTCCGCGCAGGCACGCCGCCTTGCGATGGCCACCGTGACCGAGCTGCAGACGCTGCACGGCCAGACCAATGCGGTGGCGCTTGGGCTCGCACGCACGCGCCTGCAAGGGTTGAATGAAGACCTGCGCGCGGCGCTCGTCAACCGGGCGCAACTGCAACAGCAAGTGCAGGCCGGGCAGGGCGGTGCTGCGGCCACACCGGCGCAGGTGGTTGCCGGTGTATTGCTGACCGACAGCAACACCACGATCCGCGCGTTGAAAGCCGAGCGCGACGATCTCATCGCCCGCCTTACCACCCGCTACACGTATCAGACCTCGTTGGCGTGGCCGCTGTATGTGCCAGATCGCCAGGCATTTCCGAATGCGATCACCGCCTGGGCCGCCGGTTTGCTCGCTGGCGCCGGGCTAGGCGTGCTGGCGGCGGTGTTTCGCAATGCCTGGCGGCGTCGCAGGGTTGCGGCCGGGCATTCCGTCGCCTGATGTAAACGGCAACGCGTTGCAGGTGGGACATCGCTCACCAAGCTGCAACCAAAGCCGCTGCGCGTGGCACTCACGGGTCAATCAAGCGATGCCGCGGTGGCGGTGTCGCGTCTGGAGAGTGTCGTGAGAACAACTGGTCTGGTGTGGGAGGCTGCGCATGTCGGTGGTCAATGAGCATGCGGCGCGTGGCGGCACGGTGGCCCCGGAGCGCTTGCTTGAAACGCAACGCGCGTTCGATAGCGTGGCCCCCGACTACGACGGCCCGCGCGGCAACAATGCGCTGATCCAGCGCATGCGCACCACGTTGTGGGACACGGTTGCGGCCGAGCTGCCGGTGGGGTCGCGGCTGGTGGATCTGGGCTGCGGCACCGGTCTGGATGCCGGCGAGTTCGCACGCCGCGGTTACAGTGTGCTGGCTACCGACTGGTCGCCGGCGATGGTCGAACGCACCCGTCATCGCGCTGCCACGCAAGGTCTTGAAGCACGGTTGACCGCCGCCCACGTCGGTATCCAGCAGCTCGATCAGCTGGATGGCACCTTCGATGGCATGTACTCCAACTTCGGCCCGCTCAATTGCGCTCCCGACCTGCCGGCAGTGGCTGCCGAGTGCGCACGTCTGCTGCGCGCCGATGGCTGCCTGGTGTTTTCGGTGATCGGGCGCATCTGCCCGTGGGAAATCGGCCATTACACGCTGCGCGGGCGCTTCAAGCGCGCAGCGGTGCGGGCTGCGCGCGGGGTCACTGCGGTGGGCATGAATGGCCACACCATCTGGACCTGGTACCACCTGCCGCGCGAGTTCTACCGCGCCTTCAACAAGCACTTCGTGCTGGACAGCTATCGCGCCTTGAGCCTGTTCCTGCCGCCGCCGTACCTGGTGGATTTTTGCGAACGGCATCCGCGTCTGTCTGAGCGCCTGGGCCGGTGCGACGACCGTTTGGGCGGGCTGCCGCTGCTGCGCGACATGGGCGACCACTTCCTGATCGTGATGCGCAAGCGCTGAGTGGAGACGCCGATGTCCATGGCCGATGTCTGTCTGCAGGGTGCACGCGCGATCACCCTGGCCGGTCCTTCGCGCGCTGCAGTGACGATGCGCGCGGGCCGCTTCGGCGGCACGCTCGGCACCGGCAGCCTGCGGCTGGATTTGCAGGGCCACGTGCTGGCGCCGGGCTTGATCAACGCGCACGATCATCTGCAGGTCAATTGTGTGCCGCCACTGCCGCAAGGCGCACCGTTCGCCAACAGCTACGCATGGATCGAGGCGTTTCAGGCACATTTTCAGCATCCCGATGTGGCGGCTGCGTTGCGCGTGCCCAAGGCGGTGCGCTTGCGCCACGGCGGTTTGAAGAATCTGCTGGCCGGCGTCACCTGCGTGGCGCAGCACGACCCTTGGCACGCCACCTTGGACGAGGCGAACTTTCCGGTCGGCCTGCTGCGCGAGTTCGGTTGGAGCTATGCGCTGGGCTGGACCGGCTATGGCCCGCCGGTGCAAGGCAGCTTTGCCGCCACGTCGCCCGAACATCCGTGGATGATCCACCTGGCCGAAGGCACCGACGCAGTGGCGGGTGCCGAACTCGAGGAGCTGGATCGGCTCGGCTGCCTGGCCTCCAATAGCGTGCTGATCCACGGCGTGGGCATGGGCGAATGCGATATCGACCGGGTGATCGCACGCGGCGCGGCGGTGGTGTGGTGTCCTTCGAGCAATCTCGCGCTGCTGGGCCGCACGCTCGATCCATGGCGCTTGTGCATGGCCGGGCGGCTGGCATTGGGCAACGATTCGCGCATCAGCGGTGCGCGCGATCTGCTGGAAGAACTGCGCATCGCCACCGACAGCGGGCTCGCACCGGATCTATTGCTCGGCATGGTCAGCCAGCAATCTGCGCGCATCCTGCGCATGCAAGCGCGCGGGTGCATCGCGCCAGGCGCTGCTGCAGATCTGCTGATCGTGCGCGATCGCGGTGGCGATCCTGCCACCAGCGTCATCGGCTGCCAACGGAGTGAACTGCGCGCAGTGATACGCGATGGCGCCCCGCGCATCGCCGACCCGGATTTCGCCAACTGGTTCGAGGCCGCCGGTATCCAGACCGTGCCGGTGTTGCTGGACGGTCGCCCCAAACTGCTCGATGCCAGGCTGGCCGACCCGGCAGTGCTGGCACTCGAACCCGGCCTGGAGTGCGTGCCGCACGCAGCGCAGGCGCCATCCGTCGCGATGGCAGCAAATGGTGCTGTGTCATGAGTGCTGTGCCGACACTTGAGCCGGCAGCGGCGTATGCGTTGTGGGCGCAGGCGTATCCGCCGCACGCGCATAACCCGGTGATGCTGGCCGAAGAACGCGCCATGCTTGCGCTGATGCCCGGTGCCTTGCAGGGCCAACATGTGCTGGATGCCGGCTGCGGCAGTGGTCGCTACATGCTGCATGCATTAAGGCGTGGCGCGCTGCATGTCACCGGTGTGGATCTGTCGCCGCAAATGCTGCAACGCGCCGGCACCGAGCTCGCCCGCGACTGGCCAGCGGCACGCGTGACTCTGCAACAAGGCAGTCTCGATAAATTGCCGTTGCCCGACGCAATTGCCGACCTCAGCGTCTGCGGTCTGGTGGTCGGGCATCTGCAGCAGCTGTGGCCTGCGCTGGAAGAACTGCATCGCGTCACCCGCGTTGGCGGGATCGTGCTGTGCAGCGATGTGCATCCGATCGGCCATGCACTTGGCTGGCGACGCGATTTCAAGGCCGACGGCCGCCAGTACGCAGTGCGGCACACGCAACATCTCTACAGTCATTGGCATACGGCATGCGCATCGCTGGGCCTGGCGATCGAAGCGGTGGCCGAACCGATGCTGGACCCGGCCGATATTCCGCCCGGTGCACGTTTCGACCAGGCGGCATTGCAGGTGCCGGTTGCCTTGGTGATGCGTCTGCGGCGCATCGCGTGAGTGATGTGGTGTTCATTGCGATTCCCGATGGCAGCGCATGCACGGCCTGCAAGCGCTACGACCCGAGCCGCTTGCGTTGCGCGCAAGAGCGCGTCATTGGCGTTGCAGAACGTGCATGCCAGTCGATGTCTGTGCCATGACCCTGCATGTGGCGCAACTCAATCTGCTGCCAACGCCCCACGGCCTGAGCGTCGAACAGGTCTTCGCGCAATGGCCATCGCTGGCCGACATCGCCGAGGCGGTGGCTAGCGCAGGGGTGCGGGTGACGGTGATCCAGGCCTCGGCACTGAACACTCGACTCACACGCCGGGGTGTGGACTACCGCTTCGTCGAGCTGGACGCGCGTGGTAGCAAACGGCGTGCGCACGTTCTCGCCGCGATGCTGCGCCAGATCGACGCAGACGTGATCCACGTGCACGGGCTGGAATTTGCCGGCGATGCGCGGCGGCTTGGGCGCCTGTTGCCGCAGAGTCCCATCCTGTTGCAGGACCATGCCAATCGCCCGCCACGCTGGTGGCGACGGATTGTGTGGCGTGCGCGTTATGCGGCGGCTGCCGGTATTGCGTTCACCTCGCTGGAACTGGCACAACCATTTCTGCGTGCGCGCTTGTTTCGATCCAGCACGCAGCTATTCGAGATTCCCGAATCGAGCAGCCGCTTCTTGCCGGGCGATCGCCTGCAGGCACGCGAGCACACGCGTCTGCATGGCGACCCATGCGTGTTGTGGGTCGGCCATCTGAGCACAGCCAAGGATCCGCTGTGCGTGCTCGATGCCATCGCCATGGCCGCACGCGTGTTGCCCGGGCTGCGGCTATGGTGCGTGTTCGACCAGGCGCCGTTGCTGGAGCAGATACAGCAGCGCCTGCGCGACGATCCGCAGCTGGCGCGCTGTGTGCAGCTACTGGGCAAGGTGCCGCATGCACGCGTGGAGACCCTGTTGCGCGCCTGCGATCTGTTCGTCTCGGCCAGCCATGCGGAAAGTTGCGGTTATGCCGCAGTGGAAGCGTATGCCTGCGGCAGCTTGCCGCTATTGACCGATATCCCTGCTTTCCGCGCGCTCAGCGAGGCCGGTGCGGTGGGCGAGTTGTATCCCGTGGGCGATGCCTCGGCCTTGGCGGAACTGCTATTGCGTGTCTCCAGGCAGCGACCCAAGCGCACACAGATACGTGCGCATTTCGATGCACGGCTCTCCTTCGCCGCCGTGGGGCAGCGCTGGGTCAACGCCTACACCCAATTACTCGCCGCCGCACCGGGACGCACAGCATGAAACTGGCCTTGGTGGTACCGGGCGGTGTGGACCGCAGCGGCGAAGTCCGCGTGATTCCGGTGTTCCTGACCCTGATCGAATGGCTGGCGCGCCATCATCAGGTGCATGTCTTCGTGCTGCATCAGGAGCCGATGCCGGGCACCTGGACATTGCGCGGCGCCACCGTGCACAACATCGGCGCGCAGCGTACCCGTCTACGCGCGATCGCCGCTATTCGTGACGAACATCGGCGCGCACCGTTCGATGTCATCCAGGCGATCTTTTCCGGCTACTGCAGCTTGATCGCGGTTGCGGCGGCAAAACTGCTGCGTCGCCCAAGCATGGTGCATATCGCCGGTGGCGAGCTGGTCGCACTGCATGCCATCGGCTACGGCGGCCGGCGTAAGTGGCGCGGGCGTCTGCGCGAAGCGGTGATCCTGCGCCTGGCCGACTGCGTCACTGCCGCCAGCGCGCCCATCGTCGATTCGCTGCAAGCACTCGGTATCCGCGCGCAGCGGGTGCCCTTGGGCGTGGATCTGCGTGCCTGGCCAGCGGCCGCACCACGCGCGCGCACTGGCGCAATTGCACGTTTGCTGCACGTGGCCAGCCTCAACCCGGTCAAGGACCAGGCCACGTTGTTGCAGGCCATGGCGGCGCTCAAACGCGCCGATGTCGCCTTTACCCTCGACATGGTCGGCGTCGATACCCTGGACGGCGCCATGCATCGCCTGGTGCAGCAGCTGGGCCTGAGCGAGCAGGTGCGTTTCTTGGGTTTCAAGACCCAGCGCGAGTTGCGCCCGATCATGCAATCGGCCGATCTGCTGGTGCTGTCGTCGTTGCACGAGGCCGGGCCGTTGGTGCTGCTGGAAGCTGCAGTGGCAGGTGTTCCCACAGTGGGGACGGCCGTCGGGCATCTGGTCGAGTGGGCACCGGTCTGCGCACTGGCAGTGCCGCCGGGCGATTGGGCGGGGCTGGCAGAAGCCGTCCGTCAGGTGGTGGCCGACGACGAACTGCGCTTGCGTCTGGCCTGGGCGGCGCAGTGCCGTGCGGTACGCGAAGACGCGGCATCGACCACACGCCTGTTCGAAAAGCTCTACCGCCAACTATGCGAGAAGTGCCCGCTGCACTGAATACCTGGGCGCGGAGTAGGCAATAGACTGCGGGCTTGCACAAACCGCTTTCAGATCAGCCAGCAAAACGCAAAGAACTGTCGCCTGGCGGTGAGCGCATGGGTTTTGTTGGCTTTCTCTTGTTGGATGGAGTCAGAAGCTTTAGGTCCAAAGCTTAGTGGGTCGAGGGCGCTGTGGCCTCACCGCACCAGAATCGAGTCACAAGCCTAGTCGGTCGAGGGCGCGATGCCCTCACCGCTCGCGGGACACGCCGCAAGTACGTCCATGTAGGCTCGGTGGCGGCATCCATGCCGCCACACGGTCCCGCAATCGGTGAGGGCACCGCACCAGACAGTTTGCCGATCGCTTTGAGAAGAGCTAAGCATATCGACCATCTCGACTGGTCCTTGCCCGCTCACCGTCGCGGGACCTTACGCGGCATGGATGCCGCGTAAGAGCCTACATGGACGTACTTGCGGCGTGTCCCGCGATGGTGGGCGGGCAAGGGCCCTGCAACCAGGCCACAGATCAACGGCTCCGCAGCCAAACCGCCAATCAGCCGCCCTGCAGCAAACCTGCGTAAAGTGGTTTTGTCAGTCGCTCCTAGCCTCACACCGGCCGCAAATACCCATCCAAAGCCGCACGCACCACATACAACATGTCAGTGCGCGGTACTGGTCGCGTAAGCCGCGTCATCAATCGGCGTGCCTGGGTCTGCCGTACCCATGGTTGCCCTTGAAGCCACAGCTGTGTCTGCAACATGTCCGCGCGTTCCTTGCGGCTTTCGGCCGACGGCGCAACGCGGTTGTGCAGATACTGCCGCGCTTCGCTCAGCGACCGCGACCATTCGATGCCGGGCAGTGCGGGCAACCACAGGTTGGAGCACGAGGCCGTGGTCAAGGTCTGGCGGGCCGCACGCATGCGCAACAACCGCGGGCAATCGGCCTGCAGGCGCGCCATCACCGCCGCCGGCACCACGCTGCGGTAGTAGCGTTGCAGCAGCAGCAGCGGCGGCAATGCCCACCACGGCGACACGCTCGCCTCTTCCCACAATTGGTCCCAATCGCGCTGCCCCATGCGGGTGGCCAGCAACGCAAGATCGTGCAGATGCATCAGCCGGATGCTGCGATGGCAGATGCCACCGGCCGCATGCAGCAGCAGATGGCACATCAATGCGCCGATGGACGGATAGGGATTCAAGCCCGGCTGCGGGCGCTCCGGCAGGATGTGTGATGTGATGTCCACGCTGTGCACCGGCAAGCGTTCCTGGATGCGCGTATGCAGCTCGATATTGATCGGCGCATCGCGATGCTCGCCCAGTCCCGCGACCGCTTCGCCTTGGATCGGCTTGAAGACCTGATGCTTCCATTGTTCGAACGAGGCCACGTAACCGAGTTCGCACAACAGTGCTGCTGCAGCTGGTGCGTTTTCCGGTTCCACCAGTAGATCGATATCGGCCATCGGGCGATCGCCCGGCAGGTACACGCCAAGCCGATGCAGTGCGGTTCCCTTCAGACCGACCAACGCGATGCCTGCAGCACGCGCCGCAGCATCGATGTGCGTCAGCAATAGGGCGATGCGCCGATGCCGATCTTCAACATGGCAGCGTTGCTCGCTCAGAAACGTCGTCCATTCGGCGTTCTGCCATAGCGAGCGACGCTGCAGCAGCGGTGATACGCCATGCGCTGCCGCCGCTGCGGCTGCCAGCTGCCATTGCAACCGATCCCATTGTGGCGCCACTTCGCCTGGCTGCGCCAACTCCTGCGCCAGCCGTTCGGTGGCCGTGCGCAGGCCGTGCTTGATGGTGCGAAGGGAAGGCTGCATGCGAAGGTGATCCGATAAGGCGAGGTGATGTGCGAGAAGATCGAGAGGCGTTGCGCGCTAGCCGACCAGCACGGTTGCCAGCTGCCGCGGTTGACCTGTGGCAACGCTGACCAGCGGTTCGGTGCGATGCTGTTTTTCTGATGCGATCAGTTCGGACCAGCGTGCTTCCAGGCGATCGGATGCCTGCGCAAACGCATCGGCACTCATCGTTGCGCGCGCCTGTTGCAGATCCACTTGCGTATGCAGCAGATCGCGCACGCTGCGATAGAACTCCGAGCCGTAGGCGCCACGGAACATCATCGCCAGGTCGTCGCTGTCCTGCCAATGGGTCTTGCCGCCCAACTGGTTTTTCACTTCTTCGTAGAACTTGGTGCCGGGCAGGGGATAGGACACGCTGACGCCGATGATGTCCGGGTTGGCCTGCGTCACCAGGGCGCGCGTGGCCAGGATGTCGTCGAGTTCCTCGCCCAGATAGCCGAGTTGAATGAAGAAACCCACGCGAATGCCGCGCGCACCCAGGCGTTGGCGTGCGGCGATCACCTCGCCAACCGTGGTTCCCTTGGTCATCTTGTCGAGGATGCGCTGGCTGCCGCTTTCCGCACCCAGCCAGGCCTCTGCGCAGCCGGCGCGCGCCAGTGCCGCGGCCATGCGCTCGCTGGCCAGATCGGCGCGGGTCTGGATGGTGAACGGAATCGCGCCATCGGCATCGGTCAAACGCTGCGCAAAGGTTTCCACCCAATCGATATGGAAGCCGAAGATGTCATCGGCCATCCAGATGTGATCGGGTTGAAAACTGCGTTTGAGGTGGATCATTTCGGCAGCCACATCTTCGGCATCGCGGCGCTTGTAGTGGTTGCCCCAGATCGGTTTGGCGCACCAGTTGCAGCGGAACGGGCAACCGCGCGAGGCGGCCATGTTCAAGCTGAAATAGCCGTGCCGTTGCTGCCAGAAACGCTGGTAACGCGGCATGTCCACCAGGTCCCATGCCGGCAGGCCGCTCAGGCGTGCGTCCGGCGGTTGTGCGCCGCGATGTACGTGTGCCTCAGCGGAGGGGCTGGTGGCGATACGTGCAACGCCCGCGAGCCAGGCACCCGTGTCGATGGTGGGATCTGCTTCGACGCGCGCCACCAGTTCCAGCAGCGGTGCGATGCCTTCGCCGATCAGTACCGCGTGCGCGCCAGCGGCCAGAAACACATCCGGATTGTCCGAGGCATCCGATCCGGCCACCAGCACGCGGCAACCGGCCGCACGCGCCTGCGCAATCATCTGGCAGGCAGCCTCGCGCATGCGGCTCAGGCACATCTTGGTGAGGAAGTTGAAGTTGTCTTCGTAGAACACCACCATGTCCGGCTGCGCGGCGTGCAAGGCGCCGGTGTAGTCCTGCACATCCTCGGCCAGCATCGCGTCGAACAGGCTCAAGGTATGGCCACGCTCGCGCAGCAACGCTGCGACCTGCAGTGTTGCCAACGGTGGATACGGCTTGCCGCGCTCCCATTGCTTCGGGTCGTAACGCAGAAAATACGAATGACTGACCTGGATCTTTAGCATCTGCACAAGGCTCTCGTTCTGTCGCCAGCTACGCGCAGCAATGGCGTGCGCAGACACCGGCATTCGGCTCGGCAGTAGGTGCGCACGCAGATGCGTTTGGTTGCGCCGCTGCGAAGCGCGCTATGCCATGCGTTATGCATGTGTGTCGCAGGCAGCGATGCAACCTTTCAGCAACGGATCGGCACACACCGGCTGATTGATGCAATGGATGGAAGGCATGCCCCACTCGGCCGCGTTGGCGGAACACCTGCCAGTGAGCGATACCGCACGCTTGGCGCCGCCCGGCAATGCGCTATCGCCTGCAGACCCGTTCGGTGAGCGCAGTGAGCGTCGATTCGTGGTGCGCCGGCAGATTCTCGGTGCGCTGTTTCATTTCCAGAGCGACAGCGAGGCGTTGCTGGCGTTGGTGGATGCCGCCTATGCAGGCTTGCCCGCGCATCGCCTGCCGGCTGCGCCGGAATTCCATGTCACGCTGGATCTGGTATCGCGTGGCCAGGCGCCATCGAGCGCAGAACCGCCACCGGTGCGCACGCACGCAAGCGGTGGCTTGCTGTGCGGCATCTTGGATGCCTGCAATTACCTGATGCTGTCGGTGCCCGAGCGCCGCGCCATGCTGGTGGTCTCCGAGGACATGCTCTCCCACGCCTATCACGTGCGCTATGAGCTGATCGAATTTGTGGTGTTCCTGCTTGCTGCACGCGGAATGGGATTGGTGCCGCTGCACGGTGCCTGCGTGGGCCGGCACGGACGCAGCGTGTTGCTGCTCGGCGCCAGCGGTGCGGGCAAGTCGACGCTGGCGCTGCATAGCTTGCTGCATGGGCTGGACTTCATCGCCGAAGACGGCGTGTTCGTTGCGCCGGAGAGTCTGCTGACCACCGGCGTTGCCAACTTCCTGCATCTGCGCTCGGACGCGCTTGGTCTGGTCGATGCAGACACTCGCGCGTGGATCAGCGCATCGCCGACCATCCGCCGCCGCAGTGGCGTGGAAAAGTTCGAGATCGATATCCGCCATGGCCGTGCACAGCTTGCGCGCA
Organism: Xanthomonas hortorum pv. cynarae; assembly: GCF_002939985.1. Lineage (GTDB taxonomy): Bacteria > Pseudomonadota > Gammaproteobacteria > Xanthomonadales > Xanthomonadaceae > Xanthomonas > Xanthomonas hortorum_D. The sequence goes on from NZ_MDFM01000016.1 coordinate 27,256, forward strand.
CGCCCTTGCAGCTGTGCGCCGTGGTGATGCTGTCCGGCACACCTGCCAGCACGTCGGCGCAGCGTCTGCTGCCAACGCCGGCCGAGCAGATTGCCGAGTGTCTGGCGCGCGATCAACCTTACGCCGCCGGTCAACCAGGGTGGCAGCGCTTTGTCGAACAGGTGCAGCGTGTCGGCATGTTCACGCTGCGGCGTGGCACGCATCCGCAGGCATCGGTGGATGCACTGCTGCAGTTGTTGCGATGAGGGCGCAGATGCCGGTGCGTCGTCGCGTGATCCATACGCCTGCCAGCGTGCCGAAGCGCCTCTTGCACGATGTGCATCGCTGAGATGCAGACCTCCATCCCCCGCGATCGCATGCGTGCCGGCTTGCGCACGTTCGTCGGCACGCTGGTGCCTGCAGACGGGCCAACCATCGCGCTCTATGTCGCCCTGTCACTGGCGGCTGCATTGGCCGGCAGCATCGTGGCGGTCTGCCTGGTGCCATTGGTACAACCCGGCCACAGCGTGCAGTTGGCCGGCTATCGGCTGGCGTTGCCTGATGGTCTGGCGATACAGACGGCGCTGTTTGCCGGCGTCAGCCTGGTATTTGCCGCACTGCGATGGCATAGCGCGCGGCTGGCCGCACGGCTGACCAGCCGCTACGCAATCGGGCTGCGCCGTCGCGTGCATGCCGCGTTGATCGACGCACCGTTGCCAGCCTTGTCCGGCGCCAGTTCGGCAGAAATCGCCAACGTACTCACCTATAACATCGAAATCGCCACACAAGGTTTCGGCGCGGTGCTGCAGCTGCTGGTGGCCGGCATGACGGCGCTGGTGAGCATCTGCATTGCCGTGCTGATCGCACCCACGCTGGTGCTGGCGATGCCGTTGCTGCTCGCCCTGGCCTGGTTGGGCTTGCGCATCTCCAGCAGCGACAGGCAGGCGCGCATCAGCCGCGACTACGTGGCCGACATGACGCAGTTGTTCTGGTTGAGCGAAGATTTCCCGCGTCGCCTGCGGCATGTGCGCTCGTTCCAGCGCGAAGACGTCGAAAGCGGCCATTACGAGCGCATTTCCACGCGGCTGGGGCAGGGCTATGCACAACAGCAGGAGCTGGTGGCGGGTAGCCGCTTGGTGCTCGAACTCACTGCCGTGGCCGCGATCGCCGGCATTCTGGTGCTGGCCAATCTCTGGCAGGGCGCCGACCGCGCCGCGCTGATCGCCGTCAGCCTGCTGCTCGGGCGCTTGCTGCCGTATCTGGTCACCACGCGGCAAAGCGTGCAGCAACTGCGCTCGGCCTGGCCTGCATTGCAGTTGTGGCGGCGTTATGTGGAACTAGGCACCACGCGTGCGCAGGCGCCGGCAGAAACGGCAGTGCCATTGCCGGCAGCGCTGCATATCGAACACATCGGCCTGGCACCGCCGCTGCCCAGGCTCGATCTGGGTCCGATGATTCTGCTGCCGGGCGAAATGACCTTGGTCGTCGGGCCGTCCGGTATCGGCAAGAGCAGTCTGATGGATGTGCTTTCCGGGCAGACCCCGCCCGCACAGTTCACCGCGCATATGGCCGGACGCCGGCTGGATTTCGGCGCGTATCGCGCATTGGTTCGGCATAGCGCCTACATCGGCCAGGGCGTGCGGCCATGGCAGCGCAGCGTGCGCGATTGTCTGGACTGGGCGCTGCCCGGCACGGCGGATGCACGCATGTGGGAGGTGTTGGGCGATGTCGGTTTGAGCGCGCGCCTGCAGCGCGACGGTCAAGGTCTGGACACGCCGATCAATGGCCCGGAGGGACGCCTGTCCGGTGGCGAATCGCAGCGCTTGTTGTTGGCGCAAGTGCTGTTGCGCCAACCGACCTTGGCGGTGCTGGACGAAGCCACCAGTGCGCTGGATGCAGATGCCGAACATCAGGTGTTGTGCACGCTACGCCAGCGTCTGCCGCAGACCGTGTTGGTGGTGGTCTCGCATCGCACCAGCCTGGCCGCAGTGGCAGATCGCACGGTTGCGCTCGGCGTCGTGCTTGCTGCGCATGCAGCTGTCAAAGTTGATGCAGTTGCAAGCTCGCGCACGTAATCGCTGTCTAGTTCAATTGCGTCGGCACAGGGATTAACCGGCAATTTCTTCCAGTGCACGATTGCGCGTCCGCGGCCCGAACAACGCAATCACGCTGGCCACGATCGACATGCTGATCACGATAAACGCCAGCACGCCATGGCTGCCGACCTGCGCAAGCAGCCAACCGATCAGCACGCTGCTCACGGCGGTGGAAAGACGGCTGAAGGAATAACAGAACCCTACTGCACGCGCGCGCAATCCGGTGGGGAACAGCTCGGCCTGGTAGCCGTGATAAGCGAAGCTCATCCAGGCATTGCAGAACGCAATCATCGCCCCGCACGCCACCATGCCGGTCGCCTGATGCTGCTGCGAAAACAGCACGCCAAACAGCACTGCGCCCAACGCCGATGCGGTGATCTGCCACTTGTTTTCCCAGCGCTGCGCAAAGCGCAGCAACAGCAGCGGTGCCAACGGGTAAGCCAGCGAGATCGCAAAGGAATAGCCCAGGCTCTTGGTCACGCCGGTGCCTTGCGCCGAGATCAGTGCCGGCAGCCAATTGCCGAAGCCGAAGAAGCCGATCGCCTGAAAGATATGGAACACCACCAGCATGCCGATGCGCCCGCGATAGGGCGCTCGCCATAACAGCGATGGCTGCGTGTCGCTGTGTGCCAACGGCACAGCCACCTGCTGCGGCATCGCCAATGGCGCGCCCAGATCGCGTTCGCAGCGCGCCTCCAGTTGGATCAGCACCGCGTCCGCTTCGGCATGGCGTCCTTGCGCCGCCAACCAACGGGCCGATTCCGGCAAACGGCTGCGCAGCCACCAGATCGCCAGCGCAAACACGCCACTCAGCAATACCACCCAACGCCAGCCGCTCACCCCCAGCGGTGCATGCGGCACCAGCAGCCAGGCGGTCAGCGCCACGGCCGGCACGGCCAGAAACTGCACGAAGAACGCAAACGCAAATGCGGCGCTACGCATATGCCGCGGCACCAATTCGGACAGGTAGGTGTCGATGGTGACCAGCTCGATGCCTAACCCGATCCCCACCACAAAGCGCAGCACGATGACGCCGGTGGCAGTGCTTTGCAGGCCCATCGCCACAGTGGCAGCGGTGTACCAGATCAACGCGAACGTAAAGACCAGCCTGCGCCCAAAACGATCGGCAAACGGACTCAGCAATGCGGCGCCGACAAACAGGCCCAGAAAGGTCGCCGCCGCAAACGCGGCCTGGTCGGACATGCCGAACACACCATCCGCACCGCTGGCGAAAATGCCATCGCGGATCAGCCCGGGGCTGATGTAGGCGGTCTGGAACAGATCGTACAACTCGAAAAATCCGCCCAGCGCGAGCAAGCCAACCAGCCGCCACAGCGTGGCACTGGCCGGCAGCCGATCAATGCGCGCCGCGATCTGCGCAGCGCCGGAAGCAGGGTCAAGCGGAGCGGTCAAAGCCATTGTCATGCAGCGCGGCCAGTTCGGCATCCATCGTAGCCAGCCCTCTGATCGGTCAGCAGCTGTGCTTCGCGACGCGCTCAACGCATTCGCGCACCAGCAGCCACAGGCATCTAAAAGCCCCTCTCCTGCGGGGCGAGAAGGAAGGCACGGCTTGCGCGCCACTGGCGCGTGTCTTGGAGCGCCCGCGCCGCAAGCGCGGGCCGAGGCGCGGAGCGGGGGCGAGGCCCTAGCAATAGTTGAGCACACGAGGCTTCGCACGCACCCTCATCCGCCCCTGCGGGGCACCTTCTCCCGATGGGGAGAAGGGAGTAAAGCCTCCATAACCATCCCCGCTGTTCGACCACTGGAATGCTGTAATCCCCTCAGCGCCACCTGAGCGGGTAGCAATGCCTGCCGGCCAGCCCCATCTCTTGCACATCATTCATACCCCGGAGTCATCCGATGACGCCCATTTCCGTGCTCGACCTGGCGCCGGTCTGCGAAGGCAGCGACACCACCCACGCCTTCGCCAACATGCTCGATCTGGCCCAGCACGCCGAGCGCTGGGGCTACCAGCGTTATTGGCTGGCCGAGCACCACAACATGCCGGGCATCGCCAGCGCGGCCACTGCGGTGCTGATCGGTCATGTGGCCGGTGGCACCAAGACCATCCGCGTCGGCGCCGGCGGCATCATGCTGCCCAACCATGCGCCGCTGCAGGTGGCCGAACAGTTCGGCACGCTGGCGTCGTTGTATCCGCAGCGCATCGACCTGGGCCTGGGCCGTGCGCCCGGTACCGACCAGCCCACCGCGCGCGCCTTGCGCCGCTATTTCGACAGTGCCGATCACTTCCCGCAGGACGTGGCCGAGCTGCTGCGCTACTTCGCACCGGCGGTGCCGGGGCAGCTGGTGCAGGCCGTGCCGGGCGCCGGTCTGGACGTGCCGGTGTGGTTGCTGGGCTCCAGCCTGTTCAGTGCGCGCCTGGCCGCAGCGATGGGCCTGTCGTTCGCGTTCGCCTCGCACTTCGCGCCCGATGCGATGGACGAAGCCGTGGCCATCTACCGCCGCGAGTTCCGCCCGTCCGCGCAGTTGGCCAAGCCGCACGTGATGCTGGCCTTGAACGTGGTGGCCGCCGAGACCGAGGCGCAGGCGCGCCGCCTGTTCACCACCCAGCAGCAGAGTTTCGTGAACCTGCGTCGCGGCAAGCCGGGCAAGATTCCCGCGCCGATCGACGATATCGACAGCTTCTGGCAGCCGCACGAACGTGCCGGTGTGGAACGCGCGTTGGCCTGCACGGTGCTGGGCGACGCCGAGCAGATCGCGCAGGGCGTGGCCGAGTTCATCGATCGCCACACGCCGGACGAGTTGTTGTTCACCGCCAACATCTACGACCATGCCGCGCGTCTGCGTTCGTTCGAAATCGCCGCCATCGCTTGCCGCGAGCTGGATGTGACCACTGCGTGATTCACGTCGCTTTGCGCGGCGATCCGCTCAGATGCGTCCACATCCATTGGGAAGACCAGCATGCACCTTCAGCAACGCAGCGAGAGCATCAAGCAGTTGGCGGAATTGATCCGCGGCGTGGACATTGCGATGTTCACCACCGTCTCGGCCGACGGCAAGTTGGTGAGCCGGCCGTTGGGCACGCAGGAGGTCGAATTCGATGGCGACCTGTGGTTCGCCACCGCTGCCGATAGCCCGAAGGTGGCAGAGATTGCCGCCGACCCGCGCGTCAATGTGGCGTACGCCTCGGCGTCGAAGAACAGCTATGTGTCGGTCGCCGGTACCGCGCGCGTGGTCAATGACCGCGCCAAGATCGATGAACTCTGGTCGCCGGCAATGAAGGTGTTTTTTCCGGGCGGCAAGGACGACCCCAATCTGCGTCTGATCCATGTGCGCGCCGAATCTGCCGAATACTGGGACGGCCCGAGCGGGCTGCTCGGCAAGGCGCTGTACTTCGTGATGACGGCAGTCACCGACGACACGGGCAGCCTGTCCGACAACCGTGTGGTCGATCTGAAGTAACTGCTGCCGATCAAGTGTGTCGGTCGTCTCGCGCGTCAGCGCCAGGCGGCCGGCCACCAATCGCGCACCAGATCCAGCAGCTGGTCGGAAGTGACCCCGAACACCGCCACCGACACCAGCGCCGCCGCCCAGCCCACCAACAGCAATGCGCCATCGCGTTCCAGCAGGGCAAGCGCGAACAACAGCAGGATCAAGCCGAAAATGTAGTTGGTAAACGGGATCGGCAGCGTCAGCAAGATGCCGACCAGCACCAGCAGCAAGCCGGTGAACACCTGCGCCGGAATACGATCCAGCATGCCGTGCAAACGTGGCTTGAGCAGCCGGTCCAGGCGCTGCAGCGTCGGTGCAAGCCGCGCAACGAAACGCTGGCTGGTACTGCGGCGCGGCCCACGATCGCCGATGAAACGCGGCACCCACGGTTTGCGCAGGCAGCACATCATCTGCACGCCGATCAGCACCGTCAGCGGCCCGCTGATGCCGCCGGCCACGCCGGGAATCGGGATGAAAGAGGGCAGGATCGCCAGAAACAGGAACACGCCGAACGCGCTCTGCTGCAGATCGGCCAGAATCTCGCGTACACGCAACACGTGATTCGGATCGCCCTCGCTGAAGGCCGCCAGCAGGCTGCGCATGCCTTCGTTGCGATACCGCATGTGTTCGCCGCCGGAATCATCGGATGGCGGCGCGCCTTTATCCGACGATGTCATCGCTGTCCTCATCGCCGATGCGGCTCAGCAACAGCTTGTCCACGCGCGCCCCATCCAGATCCACGATCTCGATACGCCACCCGGCCCAATCGAAGAATTCGCCGGCCTGCGGAATACGCCCGAAGTAATAGATGCACAGACCCGCGAGCGTGTGGTAATCGCCTTCGTCGGCTTCGGGCAATTCGGCGCCCAGCACTTCGCGCAGTTCTTCCACCGGCAGCGACCCGTCGATCAGCAGCGAGCCGTCCGCGCGCGTGATCACCAGCGCGTCTTCGTCGGTGTTTTCCACCGCCTGCAGACGGCCGACCACTGCGCCCATCAGGTCGCTGATGGTCACCAGGCCGCGGATTTCGCCGTATTCGTCGACCACCAGCGCCATCGACTGCTGTTCTTCGCGGAAGATCTCCAGCAGCTTCATCGCATGCGTGGATTCGGAGACGAACAAGGTATCGCGCAGCGCCTGGAACAGGTTCTCGCCGTGCCCGCCCATGCGCGTGACCAGCGATTTGACTTCCAGCACGCCAGCAATGTCCTGGTCGCTGCCGCGATACACCGGGTAACGTGAGAACTCATGCTCGCGCATCATCTGCAGATTGCGTTCCGGCTCGGCATTGGCATCCAGCCAGGCGATGCGGTTACGCGGCGTCATCAGGCTGTCGGCGGTGCGGTCGCCCAGGCGCATCACCCGATTCATCATGTCGCGCTCGTGCGCATCGATCACGCCGGCTTCGTGGCTTTCGGCCACCAGCATGCGGATCTCTTCTTCGGTCACCGATGCCGATTCGTCCTTGCCCATGCCCAGCATGCGCAGCACCAACCGGGTCGAGCGCGCCAGCACCCACACGCCGGGTGCGGCAATCTTTGCCAGCCACGCCATCGGCACCGCCACCACGCCGGCAATGTCTTCGGAATTACGCAGCGCCAGCCGTTTGGGGACCAGTTCGCCGAAGATCAGCGTCAGGAAGGTGATCAAGGCCACCGCCAGCGTGCTGCCGATCACCGCCGAATACGGTTTGGGCTCGCCAACCAGCGAGAAAGTGGCCGACAGCGCAGGGAAGGCCAGCTGCAGCCGCTCGCCGATTGCCTCGCCGATGGCTTCGCCGCCGAACAGGCCGGTCAGGATGCCGATCGAGGTGATGCCGATCTGCACCGTGGACAAAAAGTTTTCCGGGCTTTCGGCCAATGCCAGGGCCCGCGCGGCGCGCTTGCTGGAGCCGGCCATCTGCTTCAGGCGGCTCTTGCGCGAGGTCATCAGCGACATCTCCGACATGGCGAAGAAGCCGTTCAACAAAATCAGCGCGATAACGATCAGAAACTCAACCACGGGCGTCTTCCCCGGTCAGTGAAGGGGAGGGCGGGCGAGCACTAGGTTGGCCGGCGCGCACGAGGGCGGGGCGGCAACGGGAGGGTAGGGGGTCGTCTTCCATAGGGTGCACCCGAAGGCGCGCGAGCATGTTAGCAAACCGCAGGGTGGTTCGAGCCGGGAAATGCGCATGTGAAGGCCGCCCCAGGCACCGAGATATCCAGACACGTCACGGAACGGTCATAATTCGCCCTCGGCGTCCGTCTCTCCCTCGACGGCAGGAAGTTCTTCACCCATGTTCTCGTTGCAGACCATCTTCGGTTCCGGCAAGCAGTTCTATGCGCTTCTGAACGAAGCGGCGCAGGCCGCCTACGACAGCACCAAGGCCTTGCACGCCATGATGCGCACGTCCGACCGCCAACCCGCGCTGGACGCCTTCAAGCTGGCCCGCCTGCGCGAACGCGCCGCCTCGGACAAGATCGGCCAGGCGCTGGTGGACAGCTTCATGACCCCGATCGAGCGCGAGGACATCGAAGCGCTGGGTTCGGCGCTGTACAAGATCCCCAAGCAGGTCGAGAAATTCGCCGACCGCTATTCGCTGGCCACCAAGCATCTGGAGCACATCGACTTCGCGCCGCGCGCGGCGATGCTGGAACAGGCTGCCGCGGTGGTGGTGGAAATGGTCAACGACCTGCCGCAGATGAACATCGATCGCATGACCGCGCTCAACGACAAGCTGCGCATGCTGGAAAACGAAGCCGACCGGCTGATGCTCGAGCTGTATCGCGACATCTATTCCGGCCGCCTGGACACGCTGCAGATGTTCCTGCTCAAGGAATTCTTCGAGATTCTGGAAAAGGCCATCGACCGTTGCCGCGAGGCAGGGGTGGTGGTGTACCAGATCGTGCTGAAGAACAGCTGAGGTCGCCGCGTGCTTACCCTAGTTCTGGTGGTGATCCTGGCGGCGTTGGTATTCGAGTTCATCAACGGCTTCCACGACACCGCCAACTCCATCGCTACCGTGGTCGCCACCAAGGTGTTGTCGCCGGGTTGGGCGGTCATGCTGGCCGCCGGCATGAACCTCATCGGCGCGCTCACCGGCACCGCCGTGGCGCTGACGATTGCCTCCGGCCTGCTCAACACCAACGTGGTCGAGGTCACCCCGCAGGTGATTCTGTGCGCGCTGCTGGGCGGCATCATCTGGAACCTGATCACCTGGTGGAAGGGCCTGCCGTCGTCGTCCTCGCACGCCTTGATCGGCGGCCTGTGCGGCGCCGGCCTGGCTGCGGCGCACAACAACTGGGACGCCCTGATCTGGTCGGAGAACATCGGCAACTGGGCCAAGAACAAGGGCCTGTTGTGGAAGGTGTTCGTGCCGATGATCACCTCGCCGATCGCCGGCTTCCTGCTCGGCATCGTGGTGATGCTGCTGCTGTGGGCGATCATCGCCGGCATGGCCAAACTCGGCGGGCCGATTGGCCGGCTGGCGCGTCCGCGCTGGGTCAACGCCTTCTTCGGCAAGGCGCAGATCGCCTCGGCCGCCTACATGGGGTATGCGCACGGCCACAACGACGCGCAGAAGACCATGGGCATCATCGCCATGACCCTGATCGGCGCGCAGTCGGCCGGTGCACTGGACGATCTGCCGAGCTGGCTGAGCTTCCTGCATCCGGGTACGGGCATTGGAGCCGGCGACGGCATCCCGATGTGGATCGTGCTGACCTGCGCGGTGGTGATGGCCGCCGGCACCGCCTCGGGCGGCTGGAAGATCATCAAGACGCTCGGCCACAAGATGGTCAAGCTGCACCCCATCCACGGCTTTGCCGCAGAAACCAGCTCGGCGACCGTGCTCACAGTGGCCGCGCACTTCGGCATGCCGGTATCGACCACGCACAGCATTTCCACTGCGATCATGGGCGTTGGTTTTGCCAAGAATCCACGCTCGCTGCGGCTGGGCGTGATCGAGCGCATCGTCTGGGCCTGGATTTTGACCATCCCGGCCGCCGGCGGCGTGGCGTATCTGATCCTGCGTTGCTTCGAATGGTTTGGCTGGACCTGAGCGCTGTCGTAGCCTGGTCACCTCGGTCGGCGACGATACGGCGCTGGTTGCGGGTGGTCCTGTTGCAGCTCATCCCGTTCGACACGATGTTCTAACGCGTTCTGCCTGAGGAAAACGCGCCGATGATGCTTGCGCTGGTGTGCGTGCTGTTCCTGCTGTCCTGGCTGATCGGCCGCCGGCGCTGGCGGCGCAGCGCCCGCGCGCTGGCGGCGGCCACGTTGGCGTTGCTGCTGCTGGTCGGCTGCGGTCCCTTGTCGAGCTGGATGCTGCACGGCTTGCAACAGACCGGCGTCAACGATTTCAACGACTGGCGCGCGCGCAACATGATCGTGTTGCTGGGCGCGGGCACGGTGCGGCCCGATGGCCCGGATGCCACTGCTGAAGCGAACATGTTTGCTTACGGCCGCATTGTCGAGTCGGCGCGGCTGTATCGGCAATGCCGCGCGCATGGCGGCGACTGCAAGATCGAGATCAGCGGCGGCGACGCGCGCGGGCTGGGCCTGTCCGAAGCGGTGGTGTATCGAAAGGTGCTGATCGGGATAGGTATCGATCAGGCCGATCTGATCATGGAGCCCTCCAGCATGAACACCTGGCAGAACGCGCAGTTCAGCCAGCCGTTGCTGCGCAAGTACCGTGCCGATCGGGTGGTGCTGGTGTCCTCGGCCACGCACCTGCGCCGCGCCGAACTGTACTTCCGTCACTTCGGCATCGAGGCCACGCCGGTGCGCTCGGACTGGTTGACCGCCTCCTGGGCCTGGTTGCCGCAGAGCTACAACTTCACCGTGGCCGATGTCGCCCTGCACGAGTATCTGGGCATTGCGCGCTATCGGGTCTACGAGTGGTTGGGCTGGAATGTGAAGGCCACGCTGCCCGGGGAGTTGTAAGCCGGGAGTGGAGATTCGGGATTCGGGATTGGGAATTCGAGATTCGAGATTCGAGATTCGAGATTCGAGATTCGAGATTCGTAAAAGCCGGCGCGCGTCCTGGTGTGCGCGGCTGATTTATTTCCAACATTGCTTGGTGCGGTGGAGAGCTCGACGGGAGCAACGCATGCGCGGCGGCCGGGAAAAGTAACGGCTCAGCACGGTGGTTTTGCGACTGCTGCGCATTCGCTTGCTGCAACCGGCCTGCAGCATCGCCAGCCGCGTGTGCGGCCGGCGATGCGAATGCTCAGCGTGTTTCGTACATCGCCTTGACGTCGTTGCGGAATGCGGCCTGGCTGTCGGCGCGGTTGTAGAACATGTGGCCGCCCGGATACTCGCGCACCTGCACACGTTTCAGGTCGTTGCCCATCGCCGGCATCTGATCCACAGTCAGCACCGAGCCCATGAACGGGCAGGAGAGATCGTTCCAGCCGTGCGCGATCAACACGCGCAGTTTCGGGTCGATCGCCACCGACTGACGCAGTTGCGTTACCGCGCCCTTGCGCAGTTCGTCGTTCCAGTCCCACAGTTTGTTGACGTCGTAATTGAGCGCCTGATAACGCGCATCGACCTTCCAGCCGACCACGCGGGTGACGAAGTCCACCATCGCGGTGGTGGTCGGCGCGATGATGCTGTCCAGCAACGGGTCGTTGGCGCGTTGCTCCGGATCGTTGGGGAATGGGTCGAACGCGGTCACGTTGGAGTCGTAGCGGCTGCCCAGTTCGCCCTTGTCGCGAAACACCTCGCGCAAGTACGCCTGCGTTTCCAGGCGTCCGCCGGAGCGCCGCACATACGCCGGATCCAGCCCGGTCATGCGCGTGACCTGCTGCAGCATCGCCTCGCTGGCCTGCGGGTCGGTGCGTCCTTTCATCAGCGCCACCGCGTAGTCGCCGCGGGTGTAATCGATCACCTCGCGCATGGCGCTGTCGCTGAGCTTGCCCTGGCGCTCCAGGTGCGCGGCGGCGATCGAGGGCAGCGTCATCATCCATGCCAGTGGCGACACATCGCTGTTGTCGTCCAGAGTCGGGTTGAGATACGGCGACACCAGCACCACACCGTTCATCGCCACGCCCAGTCGGGTCTGCAGGTAATGGGTGATGCGCGGGCCACGGAAGCCGCCATAGCTTTCGCCGACCAGGTACTTGCGCGCCTGCAGACGACGGTTCTTGAGCAGCCAGTCGTAGACCACGCGCGAGAGGTATTCCACGTCGGCCTGCGGGTTGTAGAACTGCTTCTTGGCCTCGTCGTCGCCGATCAGGGAGCGGCTGAAGCCGGTGCCGACCGGGTCGATGAACACCAGATCGGTGAAGTCCAGCCAGGTGCCAGGGTTGTCGCGCAATGCCGCCGGTGCCGAGGCGCTATCGCCTTCGGCGCCGAAACCCACCACCTTCGGCCCGATCGCGCCCATGTTCAGATACACCGACGACGCGCCGGGCCCGCCGTTCAATGCGAACGTGACTGGCCGGTCCTTTCCATCCACGGTGTAGGCAGTGAATACCACCTCGCCGGTGGTCTTGCCTTGCGCGTCGCGTACCGGCAGCGTGCCGACGGTGGCGGTGTAACTCAGCGTCCGGCCGGCCACGCGCGTGCTCTGACGCACGCTGGCATCGGCTGGCAACGGCGCAGGCTTGGATGCCGCTGCGTCGGGTTTTGCATCGCTTTTGGCGTCGCTTTTGCTATCGTTTTTATCTGGCGCAGCAGCCAGCGCCGTCCCGCTGAGCAGGACACAGGCCAGCAGGCCGGCACGGAGAAAAGAGGGCATGGCGATCGAGGTTCGAACAGGGGAGCGACGATGCTAGGCCCCGGCAGCGCTCGGTGGATGTGCACAAAGGCATGTGTGTCGCGCTGACCGATGTGGCTTGCCTGCTGGCTTGAAGCGGCGTGTGCGGCTGTCAGGTGGTGGTCTGATCTAAAGGGTGGGGTTTGCGCAGTCCGTTGAAAATCGGCGTCTACCGAAAAGAAAACCTATAGCACACCCTTCTCCCCTCGGGAGAAGGTGCCCCGCAGGGGCGGATGAGGGTACGGGCGAAGCCTCGTGTCATCCAGTACAGAGTGGCTTCGTCCCGTACCCTCACCCCAACCCCTCTCCCGGCGGGAGAGGGGCTTTAACTTCCGATGTTTTTACCCTTTCCGTATCTTTTAAACTTCCAGCGAAGCCAGATCGCCCTTACTCTCAAGCCACTGCTTGCGATCGCCGGCGCGCTTCTTCGCCAGCAACATATCCATCAACGAACGGGTCTGTTCGCCATCGTCGATGGTCAGCTGCACCAGCCGGCGCGTGTCCGGGTGAATGGTCGATTCGCGCAACTGCTGCGGATTCATCTCGCCCAGGCCCTTGAAGCGGGTGACGCTGACCTGGCCCTTGATCTTCTCGCGCGCGATCTTGTCCAGCAGCGTGGTCTTTTCTTCCTCGTCCAGCGCGTAGAACACCTGCTTGCCCACGTCCACACGGAACAGCGGCGGCATCGCCACAAACACGTGTCCAGCGGCCACCAATGCCGGGAAATGCCTGAGAAACAGCGCAGTCAACAAGGTCGCGATATGCAAACCATCGGAGTCGGCGTCGGCCAGGATGGTGACCTTGCCGTAGCGCAGCCCGCTGATGTCGTCCTTGCCCGGGTCGCAGCCGATCGCGATGGCCAGGTTGTGCACTTCTTCGGACGCCAGCACGCTGCCCGAGGCCACTTCCCAGGTATTGAGGATCTTGCCGCGCAGCGGCAGGATCGCCTGAAAATCCTTGTCGCGCGCCTGCTTGGCCGAGCCGCCGGCCGAGTCGCCTTCGACCAGGAACAACTCGGTGCGCGACAGGTCCTGGCTGATGCAATCGGCCAGCTTGCCGGGCAGGGCCGGGCCCTGGGTGACCTTCTTGCGGACGATCTGCTTTTCGGTCTTCAACCGCGCACTGGCACGGTCGATGGCGATCTGCGCGATCTTCTCGCCGATCTCCACGTTCTGATTGAGATACAGGCTGAAGGCATCGTGCGCGGCGCCTTCGATGAAACCGGCGGCCTGGCGCGAGGACAGGCGCTCCTTGGTCTGCCCGGAGAATTGCGGGTCGGTCATCTTCAGGCTGAGCACGAAGGTGACCCGGTCCCACACATCTTCCGGCGCCAGCTTGACCCCGCGCGGCAGCAGGTTGCGGAAATCGCAGAACTCGCGCAACGCATCGGTCAGGCCCGAACGCAGGCCGTTGACGTGGGTGCCGTGCTGCGCGGTCGGAATCAGGTTGACGTAGCTTTCCTGTACCAGTTCGCCTTCCGGCACCCAGGCCGCGGCCCAGTCGACGATCTCGGTGTCTTTCTTCAGGCTGCCTGCGAACAGGTCGGCCGGCAGCATCTCGTGCTCGGCCATTTCGCCTTTCAGATAGTCGCGCAGGCCATTTTCGAAGTGCCAGCTGTCCTGCTCGCCGGTGGCTTCGTCATGCAGTTTGACGGTCAGCCCGGGGCACAGCACCGCCTTGGCGCGCAGCAGATGGCGCAGCGCGCGCACGTTGAACTTGGGCGTGTCGAAGTACTTCGGGTCGGCCCAGAAGCGCAGCCGCGTGCCGGTGTTCTTCTTGCCGACGGTGCCGACCACTTCCAGCTTGGAGGCGGCAATGCCGTCGCGGAACTCCATGCGGTGCTCGCTGCCTTCGCGCTTGATGAACAGCTCGACCTTGGTCGACAGCGCATTGACCACGCTTACACCCACGCCGTGCAGGCCGCCGGAGAAGGTGTAGTTGCGATTGTTGAATTTGCCGCCGGCGTGCAAGCGGGTCAGGATCAACTCCACACCGGGAATCTTCTCCTCCGGGTGCATGTCCACCGGCATGCCGCGGCCGTCGTCGGAGACCTCGCAGCTGCCATCCTTGAACAAGGTCACTTCGACCTGCTTGGCGTGACCGGCCAGCGCCTCGTCGACCGAGTTGTCGATCACTTCCTGCGCCAGATGGTTCGGGCGCGCAGTGTCGGTGTACATGCCAGGACGGCGTTTGACCGGGTCCAGGCCCGACAGCACTTCAATATCGGCGGCGTTATAACGGGTGTTCATGCATCTCTTGGCACGTGAAACGACGCGCAAGTGTGGGGGCAGAACCGTTTTTTTGCACGCGACAGGCGTTCAGTGCAGGGCGGGGTGCGGCTGGATACCCTGGCGTTGGATTCGGAACCAAACGTCCCCACCTGAGGATGTCACCGAAACCGGAGGACACCATGAAGTTCAAGCACATTCTGATGCTCACCCTGGGTGCGGCCGCAGTGGCGGCGCTTCCTGCCATGGCCCAGGCCGCTCCGCAGCAGACCGGTCAGGGCGCCGCCGCGCAGAAGGCCGACGACGCCAAGGCCAAGACCGAAGCCGAGCGCAAGGCAGAGCGCCGTGCCGCCGCTGCTGCACAGAAGCCCAAGGCCGATGCCGCGCTGCCCGAGGAAGAGGAAGAAAAGAAGCCGGCGCGCTGATCGCGCTGCGCATCGGCTGGCTTCACATCGGTCATCTGCTCACAAACGCCCCGGCCCAGGTCGGGGCGTCTGCATTTGCGACCCACGCGGCGCGCGTTTGTCACTGCGTGATCGCAGCGGCGTCACGCAACCCTTGGGCATTCGTCCGTCACCCGCTAAACTATGGCTTTCCGGGAGGCTTCAAGCCCCATGACCCCCCTGATTTTTGTTACAGGCGGCGTAGTGTCCTCGTTGGGTAAGGGCATTGCGGCTGCTTCGCTTGCGTCCATTCTTGAAGCGCGTGGCCTGAAGGTCACGATGATGAAGCTGGACCCGTACATCAATGTGGACCCGGGCACGATGAGCCCGTTCCAGCACGGCGAGGTCTACGTCACCGACGACGGTGCCGAGACCGATCTGGATCTGGGCCACTACGAGCGCTACGTGCGCACGCGTCTTTCGCGCAAGAACTCCGTCACCACCGGCCGGATCTACGAGAACGTGATCCGCAAGGAGCGTCGCGGCGATTATCTCGGCGCCACCGTGCAGGTGATTCCGCATATCACCGACGAGATCCGTCGTTGCATCGACGAGGCCACCGCAGGTTTCGATGTCGCATTGATCGAGATCGGCGGCACCGTGGGCGACATCGAGTCGCTGCCGTTCCTGGAAGCGATTCGCCAGGTGCGCACCGAGCGCGGCGCCGAAAAGGCCATGTTCATGCACCTCACCCTGGTGCCGTACATCGCTGCTGCCGGTGAGTTGAAGACCAAGCCGACCCAGCATTCGGTCAAGGAACTGCGCTCGATCGGCATCCAGCCGGACGTGCTGCTGTGCCGCTCCGAGCAGGCGGTGCCGGATTCGGAACGTCGCAAGATCGCGTTGTTCACCAACGTCTCCGAGCGCGCAGTGATCAGCTGCCCGGATATCGACGTGCTGTACGGCATGCCGCTGGAACTGCGCCGCCAGGGCCTGGACGAGTTGGTGATCGATCAGTTCAAGCTGCGCGACAAGGTCGCCGCGGCCGATCTGTCCGAATGGGCTGCGGTGGTGGATGCGGTCAAGCATCCGCTGGACGAAGTCACCATTGCGGTGGTCGGCAAGTACGTCGATCACCAGGACGCCTACAAATCGGTGGCCGAAGCATTGCGGCACGGTGGCCTGCGCCAGCGCACCAAGGTCAATCTGAAGTGGCTGGAAGCGCAGGATCTGGAAGGCAGCGACATGGCCGCCTTGCAGGACATCGACGGCATTCTGGTGCCGGGCGGTTTTGGCGATCGTGGCTTCGAAGGCAAGGTGCAGACCTCCAAGTACGCGCGTGAGCACAAGGTGCCGTACTTCGGTATCTGCTACGGCATGCAGGCGGCGGTGGTGGACTATGCGCGCCATGTCGCCAATCTGGATGCGGCCAACAGCACCGAGAACGATCGCCAGTCGCCGCACCCGGTGATCGGCCTGATCACCGAATGGCGCACCGCCACCGGCGAAGTCGAAAAGCGCGACGAGAAGTCCGATCTGGGCGGCACCATGCGGCTGGGTCTGCAGGAGCAGCGCCTGAAGCCGGGCACGCTGGCGCGCGAGGTATATGGCAAGGATGTGGTGGCAGAGCGGCATCGTCATCGCTACGAGTTCAACAACCGCTACCGCACCCAGCTGGAAGATGCCGGCCTGGTGATTTCCGGCAAGTCGATGGACGACACGCTGGTGGAAATGGTGGAGCTGCCGCGCGAGACGCACCCGTGGTTCCTGGCTTGCCAGGCGCACCCGGAATTCCTGTCCACACCACGCGACGGGCACCCGCTGTTCATCGGCTTCGTGCGCGCCGCGCGCGAGAAGAAGGCGGGCGGCAAGTTGTTGAAGGAAGCGCGTGCGTGAGATTTTCCTTCTCCCATCGGGAGAAGGTGGCGCGAAGCGCCGGATGAGGGGCGCCGCAGTAAACCGGAAGATGGCAACCATGACGAACGCGTCGCCACGCGCCAGCGAGGGCAAACCATCGGGCTTCACCAGCGCTTCGCCAACCTTACACTCACCCCAACCCCTCTCCCGGTGGGAGAGGGGCTTAATCAATAGGTGACCTGATGAAACTTTGTGATTTCGACGTTGGCCTGGATCAGCCGTTGTTCCTGATCGCCGGCCCCTGCGTGATCGAGTCGATGCAACTGCAGCTCGACGTGGCCGGCAAGCTCAAGGAGATCACCGGCAAGTTGGGGATCAACTTCATCTTCAAGTCGAGCTTCGACAAGGCCAATCGCACCTCCGGCACCAGCTTCCGCGGCCCCGGCCTTGAAGAGGGCTTGAAGGTGCTGGCTGCGGTGAAGCAGCAGATCGGCGTGCCGGTGCTCACCGACGTGCACGAGTACACCCCGATGAACGAAGTGGCCGCCGTCGTCGACGTGCTGCAGACGCCGGCCTTCCTGGTCCGCCAGACCGACTTCATCAAGAACGTCTGCGCCGCCGGCAAGCCGGTCAACATCAAGAAGGGTCAGTTCCTGGCGCCGTGGGACATGAAGCCGGTGGTCGACAAGGCCAAGTCGACCGGCAACGAGCAGATCATGGTCTGCGAGCGTGGCGCCTCGTTCGGCTACAACAATCTGGTCAGCGACATGCGCTCGCTGAGCGTCATGCGCGACACCGGCTGCCCGGTCGTCTTCGATGCCACCCATTCGGTGCAGCTGCCGGGCGGGCAGGGCACCAGCTCCGGCGGCCAGCGCGAGTTCGTGCCGGTGCTGGCGCGCGCTGCGGTGGCGGTGGGTATCTCCGGGCTGTTTGCCGAAACCCATCCGGATCCATCCAAGGCGCTGTCCGATGGCCCCAACGCGTGGCCGCTGGACCGCATGGAGGAACTGCTCGAAACCCTGATGGAACTGGATGCCGTCACCAAGAAGCACGGGTTCGCGCGCTTCGCATGAGTTCCGACCCATGGGCGCAGGCGGCGTTGCACCAGCAGCGCCGGCACTGGCGCGGTTGGCCGTGGGGCTGGATCGCGCTCGGCCTGTCGGTCGGTGCCTGGGCCTGTATGGCCGTCATGGCCTTCCTGGTGACCGCCAGCATTGGCATGCCGGGCGACGGTAGCCACGCGATGCAGACCACACGGATCCCGATGCTGGTCACGCTGGTGGTGGCCGCGTTGGTCACGCTGGGAGGCCTCATCGCCGGCCCCATGGCACTCTGGCTGCGTCGCCAGCCTGCCGCAGCCGTCGTCGGGCTCGCGTTGCTGCTGGTGTTTGTGCTGCTGTTTGGCTTGTCGCTGCTTGGCTTGATGGCCTAGCGGCGCTCTGGCGGGCTTGTCGCGCGTCCGCTCCGCATGCGATTTGGCAATGGGACGGTGTGCGGCGATAATCCCGCAGCTTGTTTCCGGTGTACTTCCCCCCTTACTGGTAACCGATCGTTCCTATGACCACTATCGCCAAGATCCTCGCCCGCGAAATCCTCGACTCCCGCGGCAATCCCACGCTGGAGGCCGAAGTCACGCTGGAAGACGGCTCGTTCGGCCGCGCCGCCGTGCCCTCGGGCGCCTCGACCGGCACCAAGGAAGCGGTGGAACTGCGCGATGGCGACAAGACCCGCTACCTGGGCAAGGGCGTGCTGCATGCAGTGCAGAACGTCAACGGCACCATCGCCGAGACGCTCAAGGGCTTCGATGCGGCCGACCAGCAGGGCTTGGACCGTCGCCTGATCGACCTGGACGGCACCGAGAACAAGGGCCGCCTGGGCGCCAACGCGCTGCTGGGTGTTTCGCTGGCCGCCGCGCATGCCGTGGCCGCCTCGCGCAAGCAGCCGCTGTGGCAGTACCTGTCCACCATCACCGAATCCGATGTGTCGCTGCCGGTGCCGATGATGAACATCATCAACGGCGGCGCGCACGCCGACAACAACGTCGACTTCCAGGAGTTCATGGTGCTGCCGGTCGGCTGCAGCTCGTTCTCCGAAGCGCTGCGTGCCGGTACCGAAATCTTCCACGCGCTCAAGTCGGTGCTCAAGGGCCACGGCCTGAGCACGGCAGTGGGCGATGAAGGCGGCTTTGCGCCGGACTTCCGCAGCAACGTCGAAGCGCTGGACACCATCCTCGAAGCGATCGGCAAGGCGGGCTACACCGCCGGCGAAGACATCCTGCTGGGCCTGGACGTGGCCTCCAGCGAGTTCTACGACAACGGCAAGTACAACCTAGTCGGCGAGAACAAGCGCCTGACCAGCGAGCAGTTCGTCGACTTCCTGGCCGACTGGGTCGCGCAGTACCCGATCATCAGCATCGAAGACGGCCTGGCCGAAGGCGACTGGGCCGGCTGGAAGCTGCTCACCGACCGTGTCGGCAAGAAGGTGCAGCTGGTTGGCGACGATCTGTTCGTCACCAATCCGAAGATCTTCAAGCAGGGCATCGACTCGGGCACCGCCAATGCGATCCTGATCAAGGTCAACCAGATCGGCACGCTGACCGAGACGCTGGAAGCCATCGCGATGGCGCATGCGGCCAACTACGCCTCGATCGTCTCGCACCGCTCGGGCGAAACCGAAGACACCACCATCGCCGACATCGCCGTGGCCACCACCGCCACGCAGATCAAGACCGGTTCGCTGTGCCGCAGCGATCGCGTCGCCAAGTACAACCAGTTGCTGCGCATCGAGCAGGCGTTGGGCTCCGGCGCACGCTATGCCGGTCGCGACGCGTTCGTTTCGATCAAGCGATAAGCCGTGCGCAACTGGCGCTGGCTACTGCTGGTGCTGGCGGTGCTGCTGGCTTGGCTGCAGTACCGCTTCTGGTTCGGGCCTGGGAATTCCGGCGAAGTCATGATGCTGGAAGCCCAGGTCGCGCATCAGACACAGGACAACGAAGGTCTGCGCCAACGCAACCAGGCGTTGGCAGCAGAGGTGAAGGATTTGAAGGACGGCGAGGCGGCAATCGAGGAACGCGCGCGCAGCGAGCTGGGCATGATCAAGCCGGGCGAGACGTTCTATCGCGTGGTCGAGGATGCGCCGCCGCTGCCGCCCGCAGTGGCCGCGCCGTCGATCGAACCTGAGGCGCCCGCTGCAACCGCTCCGGCGGAACAGCCATGACCGGTTCGATCTGGGCGATCGTGCCGGCCGCCGGGCGCGGCACGCGCTTTGGTGGACAGACCCCCAAACAATATCTGCATGCTGCTGGTCAGCCTTTGATGGCTTACACGCTGGCGGCACTGGCAGCGCATCCGGTGGTGGCCGGAATTGTCGTGGCGATCGCGCCCGACGATGCCGACTGGCCGGGTTGGACGGCGGTGCAGTCCAAGCCGGTGTTGACCTGCGTGGGCGGCGTGACCCGCGCCGCATCGGTGCTGGCTGGATTGCTGGCCTTGCCCGAGAGCGTGCGCGCCGACGACTTTGTACTGGTGCACGATGCCGCACGTCCCAATCTGGCGCTGGCCGATCTGGAGCGCTTGCTGGAAATCGGTCGCGGCGATCCGGTCGGCGCAATCCTGGCCGCACCGGTGCGCGATACCCTCAAGCGGGCCGGCGACGATGGCGGCATCGATGCCACCGAGCCGCGCGAGCGTCTATGGCGCGCGCTGACCCCGCAGCTGTTTCGCCGCCATCAACTGATCCGTGGCCTTACCGAAGCATCGGCCGCTGGCGTGGATGTGACCGACGAGGCGATGGCGATGGAGCGGCTGGGATTGCGTCCGTTGCTGGTGGAGGGTGCCGAAGACAACTTCAAGGTGACCACGCCGGTTGACCTGGCGCGGTTCGAATTCGAACTGGCACGCCGCGGTGTGGCGGTGGATGCCGAATTAGTGGCCACACGCAACGATGCGGTGTTTGCCGGTGCCAATCACGACGTCAACACGCTTTAGAGCGGCTGTCGAACGATTGCCAGGCCGGTTTGCGGAACCGGCTGTGTAGGCCACTCGTACACTGCTCTCTACTTTGCAACGTCCATGCCGACCTAAACGACAGCTTGCTCCCTGTTATTGGGCACTCTCACTCACCACGGATTTTCCATGTCTTTCAATGTTCGAATCGGTCAGGGCTACGACGTGCATGCGTTCGGTGCGGGCGATCACGTGATGCTGGGCGGCGTGCGCGTCGCGCACAGCCATGGCGTGCTCGCGCACAGCGATGGCGACGTGGTGTTGCACGCGCTGTGCGATGCGATGCTGGGCGCGCTGGCGCTGGGCGATATCGGTCAGCACTTTCCGCCGTCCGACCAGCGCTGGAAGGACGCCGACAGCGCGCAGTTTCTGCGGCACTGCGATCACTTGCTGCGCGAGCGTGGCTGGCGCGTTGGCAATGCCGACATCACCGTGGTCTGCGAGCGCCCCAAGATCGGCCCGCATGCGCTGGCAATGCGCGAACGCATCGCCGGCCTGCTGGCGATCGAGCTCGATGCGGTCAGCGTCAAGGCCACCACCAGCGAACAACTCGGCTTCACCGGTCGCAGCGAAGGCATCGCTGCGCAGGCGGCGGTGTTGCTCGGCAGGATCGCAGCCTGACGGCGACAAACAAAACCACTGCGCTCATCGTCATGCAGGCGCGGCAGGTGCTCTGTACAGCATGTCGCACGCGCACCCTGCGGTTCCGAGCGTGCCGTCCACACTCACCTGACGACTGCCGGCCAGGTTTTTAGCCGCTCTAACTCGCAGTCACGCACGCCGGGCTCGCCTCGGCGCTGCAATGCGACACCACCGCGCCGAGGCATTCGGCACACAGCGCACGACACGTCGGCGCGAAGGTCAACCACAGCATGAGCGACACCTTTCTTCTGCCGCGCGCGCATGGCGCTGCGGTCCTTGGCGCAGCAATGCGCAGCACGCCCGAAGATTTTCAGGTCGATGAGCTGCCGGCATTCGAAGCTTCCGGCGAAGGCGAGCACCTGTTGCTCAGCGTGCGCAAGCGTGGCCAGAACACCGCGTACATCGCCAAGAAACTCGCACTGTGGGCAGGCATTGCGGAAATGGGCGTTGGCTACGCAGGGCTGAAGGATCGCCACGCAGTGACCACGCAGCGTTTCAGCGTGCATCTGCCCAAACGTATCGCGCCGGACATCGCTGCGCTCGACGACGACGAAATGCAGGTGGTCGACAGCACCTGGCACAACCGCAAGCTGCAACGCGGCGCGCTGCACGGCAATCGCTTCGTGCTGACGCTGCGCCAGGTGCAGGGCGAACGCGATGCGATCGAGCAACGCTTGCAGGCGATCGCCGCACGCGGCATTCCCAACTGGTTCGGCGAACAACGCTTTGGTCGCGATGGTGGCAACGTGGCATCGGCGTTGGCGATGTTCGGCTACACGCTGGATACCGCCGGTGCGTTGGTGCCGGCACCGAAGCGGCGTCTGCGCAACGATCAACGTTCGATCCTGTTGTCGGCGGCGCGCTCGGCACTGTTCAATCGCGTGCTCACTGCGCGCGTGGAGCAGGGCAGTTGGGACACTGCGCTGGAGGGCGAGGCCTGGATGCTGGATGGCTCACGCAGCGTGTTCGGTCCCGAGCCGTGGAGCGAGGTGCTGGCCGAGCGTCTGGCGCGCTTCGATATTCATCCCAGTGGTCCGTTGTGGGGCGTGGGCGAGCTGCGTTCGACCGACCAGGCTGCAGCAGTGGAGCGGGGCGCGTTGTCCGATCCGCAATCCGAGGCGCTGCGGATCGGTCTGGAAGCCGCTGGCTTGAAGCAGGAGCGCCGCGCCTTGCGTTTGCGCCCGCAAGGATTGGACTACCGCTGGCTGGATGCGCAGACCCTGCAGGTCGAATTCGCACTGCCGCCGGG
The DNA here is from genome assembly GCF_002939985.1 of Xanthomonas hortorum pv. cynarae. Taxonomy (GTDB): domain Bacteria; phylum Pseudomonadota; class Gammaproteobacteria; order Xanthomonadales; family Xanthomonadaceae; genus Xanthomonas; species Xanthomonas hortorum_D. The sequence continues at coordinate 49,889 of NZ_MDFM01000016.1, forward strand.
CTGCTACGCCACCGCGGTGCTGTGGGAGCTGGGCGAGGTGATCGACGCAGGTCGCGGCATGGCCAATGTCCGTTCCGACACTTGAGTTTTGCGTCGTGCGGCGACGCGCAGCGCAAACAAACGTTGCCGGAGCCGAGGCGTTGTAGGAGCGGCCCTGGCCGCGACGGGCGTCACCGATAACACCGAACAATGCGCCAGCGCAGCTTTCGCTAGCGCCGCGCCAACAACACCAACAACGCTCCCGTGCCGCCTTGCGTGGCCGGCGCCGAATGAAACGCCAGCACATCGTTGCGCTGGCGCAACAGACGGTCCATCAGGTTCTTCAACACCGGCGCGCCGTTGTCCGACTGCAGCCCCTTGCCATGGATGATGCGCACGCAGCCGTGTTCGTGCGCATGCGCATCGAGCAGGAACTGACGCAACAACGACTCGGCCTGCGCTGCGGTGGCGCCATGCAGATCCAGTTCGTCCTGGATCGAGAACTGGCCGCGCTTGAGCCGCTGAAACAAGCGGGTGGGAAGATTCTCGCGCCGATAACTGGCGGTGTCGCCCGCCTCCAACGGCGCGCTGTCGCGCAGCAGACGTGCGAATTCGGTGTGCGCTTCGGCGTCGTCGCGCTCGGCCATGCGCGCGCGCGGCTTCGGTCGCGGTTTGGCGTTGGCCGGGGGGGCGACTTCACGAATCGGCTTGACCGCGCCAATCGCTGCGCGGAACAACGCGCCGTCGTCTTCGTCTTCAGGATGCGACATGCTCACAGCGTAACGTGCCCAACCTCAGGTGCAAGCGAAGATCAAGCGCGAAGGCGAGGGACGCATCCGGTATCATGACTCGGTTTTCCGAGGAGTCCCATGCGCGTACTGGTTAGCAACGACGACGGTGTCGACGCCCCCGGCATCCAGATTCTGGCCGAGGCGCTGCGGCGTGCCGGTCATGAAGTGATGGTGGTCGCCCCTGACCGCGACCGCTCCGGCGCCAGCAATTCGCTGACGCTGGACGTGCCGATCCGCACCCGCCGCATCGACGCGCAGACCTGCGCGGTGGCCGGCACGCCGACCGACTGCGTGCATCTGGCGCTGACCGGCATGCTCGATTACGACCCGGACATCGTGGTTTCCGGCATCAACAACTCGGCCAATCTCGGCGACGACGTGATCTATTCGGGCACCGTGTCGGCCGCGATGGAAGGCCGCTTCCTCGGCTTGCCCGCAGTGGCGGTCTCGTTGGTGACGCACAACCATGAAGCGCATCACTACGAAACCGCCGCGCGCGCAGCGGTGGAAATCGTGGCGCGCCTCAAATCCGATCCCTTGCCCGCCGACACCATTCTCAACGTCAACGTGCCGGATCTGGCCTGGTCGGATGTGCTCGGTTTCGAAGTCACCCGGCTCGGCAACCGCCACCGTTCCGAGCCCTGCGTGCCGCAACGCGATCCGCGCGGCCGTACCGTGTACTGGATCGGCCCGGCCGGTCCCGAGCAGGATGCCGGCGCCGGCACCGATTTCCACGCCGTGCGCACCGGGCATATCTCGATCACCCCGATCCATGTCGACCTCACCCGCTATCAGGCGCTGGAAACCGTCGCCGGCTGGGTCGGTGGCCTGAATGCCGCACTGGACGCACCGGCATGACGCCGAGGCTGCGTCTGCTGCAACCGGAGTCGGTGGGGATCGGCATGACCTCGCAACGCGTGCGCGACCGGCTGGTCGAGCGCCTGCGCGAGGCCGGCATCCAGGACGAGGCCACGCTCAACGCGGTGCGTACCGTGCCGCGCCATCTGTTCATCGATGAAGCGCTGGCCTCGCGCGCCTACGAAGACACCGCATTGCCGATCGGCCACGGCCAGACCATCTCGCAGCCCTGGGTGGTCGCGCGCATGACCGAGGCGGTGCTGCAGGTCGGCCCGACCAAGGTGCTGGAAGTGGGCACCGGATCCGGCTATCAGGGCGCGATCCTGGCCGCGCTGGGCCTGGAGGTCTATACCGTCGAGCGCATCGGAGACCTGCTACGGCAGGCGCGCAAGCGCTTCCGGCATCTGGGCATGAACGTGCGCAGCAAGCACGACGACGGCCGCATCGGTTGGCCCGAGCATGGTCCCTACGACGCCATCGTGGTCACGGCTGCCGCCCCGGCGCTGGTCGATGCGCTGGTCGATCAACTGGCGGTCGGCGGGCGGCTGGTCGCCCCGGTTGGTGGTGCGTCTTCGCAATCCCTGATGCAACTCACACGTGGTGCCGATGGCGCAATCGAACAGCAGGTTCTGGCGCCGGTCACGTTCGTCCCGCTGTTGTCGGGCATGCTGGATTGAATCCATGAGAGTTCCTCGATGAAGATCTTCGGGCCGTTGTACGACGTGGCCATTCGTTGGTCGCGCAACCGGCGCGCACCTGCGCTGCTGACCGGCCTCAGTTTCGTTGAGGGCTTCATCTTCCCGGTACCGCCGGAAGTGATGTTGGCGCCGATGTCGCTGGCCGAACCCAAGCGTGCATTGTGGTTCGCCACCTTGAGCCTGATCGGCTCGGTGTGCGGCGCGCTGGTCGGCTATCTGCTCGGCCATTTCGCCTTTGCCGCATTGCAGCCGGCGATCGAATGGCTGGGCTGGAGCGTGAAGATCCAGGCGCAGATCGAGATGCTGCGCGCACTGGTGGCCGAGTCGCCGTGGAAGGCCTTCTGGGCACTGGTGCTGGTGGGCTTCACCCCGATTCCGCTGAAGATCTTTACCTGGGCCTCGGGCGTGGTCGGTGTGCCGATCCTGCCCTTCATCGCCAGCATGTTGGTGGGGCGCGGCAAGCGCGTGTATCTGGTGGCCGGCGCGATCCGGCTAGGTGGCGCGCGCGCCGAAGCGGCCTTGCATCGCTGGATCGAACCGTTGGGCTGGGTAGCCATGGCGGTCCTGGCTGCGGGAGCAGGGTGGTTGGTGTGGAAGACAATGAACGGATGAGCACGTTGCAGATGAATTCGGTACGTAAGACAGCAGTCATGCTCGTGGTCGCCGCCGGGCTGACCGCCTGTAGCAGCGCCACGGTAGTGCGTTCGCCTGGGGCGGGCGGTTCGTCGTCCTCGCGTCCGTCTGCGGCTGCGCGTGCATCGGTGCCGCGCCCAGGTGCGACCGTCACCGTCCAGCGCGGCGACACGCTGTACGCCATTTCGCGCCGGACCAATATCACTGCGCCGGATCTGGCCGCCTGGAACGGGCTGTCCTCGCCGAACACCATCTATCCAGGCCAGACGCTCAAGCTGTATCCGGGTGGTGCCAGCAAGCCGGGCAGCAGCACCTCGACGGCCGGCACGGTGGTTCCGCCGCGGCCGACTGCGCCGATCGCTGCACCGGTCAGTAGTGGATTCCAGTGGCGCTGGCCAGCCGACGGCGTGGTGGTCGGGACCTTCGTCGCCGGCGAGACCACCAAGCAGGGCGTGGATATCGCCGGTGCCAGCGGGCAGGCGGTACGTGCCGCAGCCGATGGTGTGGTGGTGTATTCCGGCGCCGGCCTGGTCGGTTACGGCGAGCTGATCATCATCAAGCACAACGACCAGTGGCTGTCCGCCTACGGTCACAACCGCAAGCGCCTGCTCAACGAAGGCCAGAGTGTCAAGGCCGGCCAGCAGATCGCCGAGATGGGCCGCAGCGGTGCCGCCCGCGACATGCTGCACTTCGAGATTCGCTACAACGGCAAGCCGGTGGATCCGCTGCTGTATCTGCCTAAGAAGTGATTGGGGATTTGGGATTTGGGATTCGCACCTGCAACGGCGCTGGGCTGATGGTGCTGCGTGGAAGGTGCGGTCTACCGGCCTGACAATCGCTTGGGGCATCGTTGCGGCTGTTCGCCTGAGAGCGAAACTTGCTCCAGCCCGCGTTTACGAATCCCCAATCCCGACTCCCTAATCCCGTCCCTCAAGAATCATCGCCAGCGCCACCCGGCGGCCTTCGCTGGCCAGCACGTTGTAGGTGCGCGCCGCGGCCGCATTGGTCATCGCTTCCAGGCCGATGCCGCGGGTCAGGCAGGCTGCCAGCACGTCCGTCTTCGGGAACTGCTGCCGCTCGCCGGTGCCCAGCAGGATCACCGCCGGGGCCAGCGCCAGCACCGCGTCCATATGTCCGGTCTGAAGCTGTTCCAGGCTGGGCACCGGCCAGCGTTCGACCAGTTCATCGGGCATCAGGATGAAGCTCTGCTGCAAGATGCGCTCGTTCACCTTGGCATGGCGGCCATCGGCCGCGCGCAGCGCATAGGTGTAGTCGGGATGTTCCTGGCTTAAAGGCATAACGAACTCGTCAGGTCAGCCGCGCGGCAACACGATCTGGCGCTTTTCCTTGCTGGGGCGGTAAAGAATGGCGACATGGCCGATCCGCTGCACCAGCGCGCTGCCGGTCTTTTGAGTAATGTCGGCAATCATGGCGTCGCGGGCCTCGCGATCCTCCGATGCCACCTTCACCTTGATCAGTTCGTGGCGCTCGAGCACTTCCTCGAGTTCGGCCAGAAATGCCGGCGTGACCCCTTTGCCGCCGGTTTGCAGCAGTGCTTTGAGATCGTGGGCCTGGCCGCGCAGGAAACGGTTCTGGGCGGAGGTGAGAACAATGGACATGCAGGATCAAAGGGAAGCAAAGGGTGTTCAGGGTATCATGGCGACCCGTTCGGACCCCTTTGCCAATGCCCTCCCGCAGTAAAAGCAGCCAGCGCTGGCTCAAGGAACACTTCGCCGACCCTTACGTGAAGAAGGCTCAGGCCGAAGGCATGCGCTCGCGCGCTGCCTACAAGCTGGAGGAATTGCTCCAGCGCGACCGTCTGCTCAAACCCAACATGGTGGTGGTCGATCTGGGCGCCGCGCCCGGCGGCTGGTGCCAGCAGGTGCGCAGGTCGTTGGGCGACACCGGCCGGGTACTGGCGCTGGATATCCTGGAGATGCCCCCGCTGGCCGGGGTGGAGTTCCTTCATGGCGACTTCAGGGAACAAGCCGTCCTATCGGAATTCGAAGCGATGTTGGGCGATGTGCCGGTGGACCTTGTTCTGTCCGATATGGCCCCCAATAAGAGTGGCATGGATGCGGTCGACCAACCGCGGATGATGCACCTGGCGGAACTGGCGATGGAATTTGCCGACAACCACCTCAAGACGGGTGGGGCATTTTTGATCAAGCTGTTCCAGGGTGTTGGATCCGACGACTACATTCGCGAGCTTCGCCGCCGCTATGAGAAGGTGACGATTCGCAAACCGGCGGCCTCGCGCAAGCGCTCCCCGGAAGTTTATGCGCTCGGTCAGGGCAAGCGTGCCCAGATCAAGTAAGCTGCCAATGACCACCGTGTTTCAAGAATTTGAAGAGTAGAGGGCACCGGAGCCAATGAGGATGAACGACTTGACCAAGAATCTGCTGCTGTGGGTGGTCGTCGCGGTTGTGCTGATGGTCGTCTTCCAGAGCTTCTCGCCGCGGATGGCAGGCGGCGTCGGCCCCGACTCGATCACCTACACCCAGTTCCTGAAGGAAGTGGACTCCGGGCGCGTCAAGTCGGTGGACTACACCGATGAGACCAACCTGGCCGTCAACGCGATCCGCTTCAAGCGCACCGACGGCAGCGAAGCCACCGTGTACGGTCCGCGCGACGACAAGCTGGTCGACGTGCTGTACAGCAAGAACATCGAAATGACCCGCCAGAAGCCCTCCACCGGCCCTGGTTTCTGGTCGTTGGTGCTCAACTTCCTGCCGGTCATCCTGATCATCGGCTTCTGGCTGTTCATCATGCGCCAGATGCAGGGCGGTGGCGGCGGTGCCAAGGGTGCGATGAGCTTCGGCAAATCGCGCGCCAAGTTGCAGGGCGAGGACCAGGTCAAGATCACTTTTGCCGACGTCGCCGGTTGCGACGAGGCCAAGGAAGAAGTCAGCGAGTTGGTCGACTTCCTGCGCGACCCGACCAAGTTCACCAAGCTGGGCGGCAAGATTCCGCGCGGCGTGTTGATGGTCGGCCCGCCGGGTACCGGCAAGACGCTGCTGGCCCGCGCGATCGCCGGCGAAGCCAAGGTGCCGTTCTTCAGCATCTCCGGTTCGGACTTCGTCGAAATGTTTGTCGGTGTCGGCGCGAGCCGTGTGCGCGACATGTTCGAGCAGGCCAAGAAGCACGCGCCGTGCATCATCTTCATCGACGAAATCGATGCGGTGGGCCGTCATCGCGGTGCCGGTCTCGGCGGCGGGCATGACGAGCGCGAACAGACCTTGAACCAGCTGCTGGTCGAAATGGACGGCTTTGAAGGCGGCGAAGGCGTGATCGTGATCGCGGCCACCAACCGTCCCGACGTGCTGGATCCGGCGCTGCTGCGTCCGGGCCGTTTCGATCGCCAGGTCGTGGTCGGGTTGCCGGACGTCAAGGGTCGCGAGCAGATCCTGCGTGTGCACATGCGCAAGCTGCCGCTGGCCGACGACGTGGTGCCGATGGTCATCGCACGCGGTACGCCGGGGTTCTCCGGTGCCGATCTGGCCAACCTGTGTAACGAGGCGGCGTTGTTCGCCGCGCGTGGCAGCGAGAAGGAAGTCCGCATGGACCACTTCGACCGTGCCCGCGACAAGATCCTGATGGGCGCCGAGCGTCGCTCGATGGCCATGAGCGAAGACGAGAAGACGCTGACCGCGTACCACGAAGCTGGCCATGCCATCGTCGGCCGTCTGGTGCCGGAGCATGACCCGGTCTACAAGGTCACCATCATTCCGCGTGGTCGCGCCCTCGGCGTGACGATGTATCTGCCGGAAGGCGACCGTTACTCGATGAACCGGGTGGCGATCGAATCCCAGCTGTGCTCGCTGTATGGCGGCCGTGTTGCCGAGGAGTTGATCTTCGGCGGCGACAAGGTCACCACCGGTGCCTCCAACGACATCGAGCGTGCGACCAAGATGGCGCGCAACATGGTCACCAAGTGGGGCTTGTCCGACGAGCTTGGCCCGGTGGCCTACGGCGAGGAAGAAGACGAGGTGTTCCTGGGCCGTTCGGTAACCCAGCACAAGAACGTCTCCGACGAAACCGCGCGCATGATCGACGAAGTGGTTCGGTCGATCCTGGACAAGGCCTACAGCAAGACCAAGGCGATCCTCACCGAGAACCTGGACAAGCTGCACGCGATGTCGCAGCTGTTGCTGCAGTACGAAACCATCGATGTGCCGCAGATCGACGCCATCATGGAAGGCCGCGAGCCGCCGCCGCCGGCAGGTTGGGCCAAGTCCGACAAGGACGGTGGCAACAACAACGACAAGGGCAGCCCACGTCCGTTGCCGCCGATTGCCGGGCCAGCTGAGCAGCTGTAACGCTACGCATCGGTCAGCTGCAGCAGCATCCATCAAGGCCGGGGAGCGATTCCCGGCCTTGATGCGTTTGAACGCTGACCAGCGCAGCTCCCGGCTTCGGTCATTGGCGGCCTCCGTTGATAATGCATTCGGCAGATCGCAAAACACGCGCGCCACGGTAGCGCGCATCGGTCGCCACCCATCGCAACCCCTGCAGGAGAACCCCACGATGTTCGACACCGCCCTCAAGCTGGATTGCGCCGGTCGCATCCTGCGACTGGATGCGCCGCAGGTGATGGGCATCGTCAATGTCACGCCCGATTCGTTTTCCGACGGTGGCCAGCACGCCACCTGCGAGGCCGCCATCGCACATGGCTTGCGTCTGGTCGAGGAGGGCGCTGCGGTGCTGGATATCGGTGGCGAATCCACCCGTCCTGGCGCGACGCCGGTCGCGCTGGAAGAAGAGCTGCAGCGCGTGATTCCGGTGATCGACGCATTGGCGCGTCAAACCAGCGTGCCGATCAGTGTGGATACCTTCAAACCGGAGGTGATGCGCGCGGCCGTCGCGGCCGGCGCCGGCATGATCAACGATGTCTATGCGCTGCGTTCGCCGGGCGCGTTGGATGCTGCATCGGAATTGCGCGTGCCGGTGGTGCTGATGCACGCACGCAGCGCACCGCATGCCATGCAGGACGCGCCGCACTACGACGACGTGGTGGCCGAGGTGCACCGTTTTCTGGCCGAGCGCATCTTCGCCGCCGAAATGGCCGGCATCGACAAACGCCGGTTGATCCTCGACCCGGGCTTCGGCTTCGACAAGACCACCACGCACAACCTCACCGTGCTGGCGCAGCTGCAGCGCCTGCAGGAATTCGGCCTGCCGGTGCTGGCAGGGCTGTCGCGCAAGCGGAGCATCGGCGAGTTGACCGGGCGCGAACGTGCGGCCGAGCGTGTGCATGGTTCGGTCGCCGCACATCTGATTGCCGCGCAGCACGGCGCCCTGTTGCTGCGCGTGCACGATGTGGCCGCGACCGTGGATGCCTTGAAGGTGTGGAGTGCGATGTCGGCAATCCCCGTGCCGCGTGTGAGTGCGCCTGCGGCACCGACCATCCGTTGGCCGGACGAGGACTGATGCCGGCCGACCGACGCCCGCTCGCGATCGCGTTGATGGGCCCGACCGCCAGCGGCAAGACCGCGCTGGCACTGGAAGCAGCGCAGCGCTGGAATGGCGAGATCGTCAGCGTCGATTCGGCACTGGTGTATCGCGGGCTGGAGATCGGCGCGGCCAAGCCGGATGCCGCCATGCGTGCAGCCGTGCCGCATCATCTGCTCGATCTGCGCGATCCCTGGCAGATCTATTCGGCGGCGGAGTTCGCCAGCGATGCGCGGGAGGCGATCGATCAGATTGTGGCGCGCGGCAAGCTGCCGATTCTCGCCGGCGGCACCGGACTGTATTTCCGCGCCTTGCTGGAAGGGCTGTCGCAGCTGCCCGAAGCCGATCCGCAGGTTCGCTTGACGATCGCAGCCGAAGCCGAACAACTCGGCTGGGCCGCGCTGCATGCACAACTGGCGCAGGTCGATCCGGTCGCGGCTGCACGTATCCACAGCACCGATCCGCAGCGTATCCAGCGGGCGTTGGAGGTCTACCGCATCAGCGGCAGGCCGATCAGTTACTGGCAGGCGCTGCCGCCAGGCCCGCGCCTGCCGGTGCGGGTGTTGAAGGTGGTGCTGGCGCCGCGCGAGCGCGCAGTGCTGCACGCGCGGATCGAACAGCGACTGGACGCCATGCTGGCGCAGGATTTTCTGGCAGAAGTGGAGCGTCTGCGCGCGCTGCCGCAACTGCGCGCGGTTGCCGCGCCGCTGGATCTGCCTGCGATCCGCGCGGTCGGTTATCGCCAGGCCTGGGAGTATCTGGATGGCGCCGGCAGCCTGGCGCAGTTCCGCCAAAAAGCCATCTATGCGACCCGTCAACTGGCCAAGCGGCAACTCACCTGGCTGCGTGGCGAGCTCGACGCGCGCTGGTTCGATCCGGAGCGTGACCGCCATCAATTGGAAGCCGCACTTGTCGGCTTCCTCGCTCATCGTCCCGCTGTGCCGCAGGCTTCAGGCGTGTAACATCCCGTTTCCGGGGCCGGCTGGGGATGGCAGGTGTCGACCGGGACAATAAGAACAATAATGAAGAGGAGTTTTCGATGGCTAAGGGGCAATCTTTACAGGATCCATTCCTCAACGCGCTGCGGCGCGAGCGGGTGCCGGTCTCTGTGTATCTGGTCAACGGCATCAAGCTGCAGGGCACGATCGAGTCGTTCGACCAGTTCGTGGTGCTACTGCGCAACACCGTGAGTCAGATGGTTTACAAGCACGCCATCTCCACGGTCGTGCCGGCGCGCAATGTGCGCGTGGGGCCGGGCGGTGGTTATGTGCAATCCAATGAAGGCAACCAGGCGGAAGATGACGACGTCGAGCAGTAATGGAGTAGTGCGTGTTTGATCGCTCACGTAAGGGTGAACATGCGCTGTTGATTCAGACCCACTCCGGTGGGCCTGCCGAAGAGGATGTGCTGGAGGAGTTCGCCGACCTTGCAAAGTCGGCGGGCGCCACGATCGCGGCCACGCTCACCGCGCGCATCGACAAACCGAGCCCGTCGACCCTGATCGGCAGCGGCAAGCTGGAAGAGGTCAAGGCGGCTGCCGAAGCCACCGGCGCGGATCTGGTGCTGGTCAACCACACCTTGTCGCCCGGTCAGGAGCGCAATCTGGAGCGCTACCTGGAGCGGCGCGTGATCGACCGCACCGGGCTGATCCTGGACATCTTCGCGCAACGTGCGCGCAGCCATGAAGGCAAGCTGCAGGTCGAGCTGGCGCAATTGCGGCACATGGCCACCCGGCTGGTGCGCGGCTGGACCCATCTGGAGCGTCAGCGCGGCGGTGCGATCGGCCTGCGCGGCCCTGGCGAAACCCAGCTGGAAACCGACCGCCGCCTGCTGCAGAAGCGGGTGGAACAGTTGCAGCAGCGGCTGGAAAAAGTCGAGGTGCAGCGCACCCAGATGCGTCGCGCGCGTATGCGCAGCGAATTGCCGCGCATTGCATTGGTCGGCTATACCAACGCCGGCAAATCGACGCTGTTCAATGCGTTGACCGGTGCCGAGGCCTACGTGGCCGATCAATTGTTCGCCACGCTCGATCCCACCGTGCGCCGCATCGCGTTGCCGGGCGGCAGTGCGATCCTGGCCGATACGGTCGGCTTCGTGCGCGATCTGCCGCACCAACTGGTCGCCGCGTTCCGCTCGACCCTGTCCGAAGCACGCGACGCCGATCTGTTATTGCACATCGTCGATGCGGCCGACCCGTTGCGAGAAGAACGCATCCGCCAGGTCGATGAGGTGTTGCATGCCGTCGGTGCGGGCGATCTGCCGCAGCTGCTGGTGTTCAACAAGATCGACAAGATCGAGGGCGCGCAAGTGCGTCACGATGCACAGGACGGCATCCCCGACCAGGCGCGGCGCGAACGCGTGTGGGTCTCTGCGCGCGATGGACGCGGGCTGGAAGAGTTGCAACACGCACTCGGCCAGCGGCTGGATCTGCGTCATCTGACCGGACAGCTGCGGCTGCCGCCGTCGGCGGGGCGCTTGCGTTCCAAGCTGCATCAGCTGGAAGTGGTGCGTAACGAGCAATCCGACGAGGATGGCTGGTTGCTGGACGTCGATCTGCCGATGGTCGAAGCCGAGCGGCTCGCCGCCACCGAAGACGGCGCACCGCTGCGCGCGATGCTGCCGGATCGCCGCGAAGACTGGGAATCGTGATGGCACTGCACAGTCGGGTTGGCTCGACTGTGCAGAACGCCCGAGTCGATCCAGCGCGGGCCGAGCAGTACGCCTGCCTTGTGCATATCGCCACTGAACCTCTGCCACGCCGTGGCTGCCCCGTTTCTGCAGCCGCCGCAGACAGATGGGACGAATTGGGCTAAAACGTTCGCTGCCTCTTTATTCCCTTGCCTATGTCCATGTCCGCCGATTTCGAACTGCAGCAGTTGGCCGAAACCCTTGGTCAGCAACTGCTTGCTGCGCGCGAGCGCCTGGTCACCGCCGAGAGTTGCACCGGCGGCTGGATCGCCAAGGCGGTGACGGATGTGGCGGGTTCGTCGCACTGGTTCGATTGCGGCATGGCCGCATACAGCTACGAGGCCAAGCAGGCATTGCTGGGCGTGCGTCCGCATACGTTGGAAGTGCATGGTGCGGTCAGCCGCGAAACGGTGATCGAAATGGTGTCCGGTGCGCTGGTCAATTCCGGCGCCAGCATCGCCGTGGCGGTGACCGGCATTGCCGGGCCGGGTGGCGGCAGCGAGGACAAGCCGGTCGGCACGGTGTGGATCGGCTGGAAGCGTCGTGGTGGTTATGCCACTGCGCAGCTGTTCCAGTTCAACGGCGATCGCGATGCAGTGCGACGGCAAACCGTGGTTGCGGCGCTGCGCGGATTGAGCGCATTGCTATAGGTGCGTGATCTGCGCGCCAGCGGCTCGGGTTCATTAGCTGTCTGATGTGTCGCACAAGTGTGATTGCCAACGCCGCGATGCTCGCCTGACGATGCGTGGCATTGTTTTAACGCATGGCTCCAATGCGTATCGAACGATAGCCGCATTCGTCACGCGCTCCGTGTGTTCGGTTACCTGCGTTGCTCAGTCTCGTTAACCCGGTAAGGTGTGAAGCCACGCGAACTGCGGCGCTCGCCGTACTGCATCGCCTGCGCGCTTTGTCGGGGGATAAACATGGGTATGGATCAGCAACGTGGCACCACGCTTGCGCTCGCACTTTTTGCGGGCATGCAGGTATCGCCGCTGTGTGCACAGACAACGGCGCAGCCAGATCCGAAGGAGCCGGCAACGCTGGCAGCGCTCAAGGTCACCGCGCAAAAGCGCGAGGAATCGCTGCAGAACGTGCCGGTGGTGCTTTCGGTGTTTCCCGAGCAGCTGTTGCAGGACAGCGGCGTGCACGACATCAAGGAGCTGCAGATGCTGGTGCCCGGCTTGATCGTGACCAGCAGTCAAAGCGCGGCCCAAACCACCGCGCGCATTCGCGGCATCGGCACGGTTGGCGACAATGCCGGGCTCGAATCCTCGGTGGGTGTGGTCATCGATGGCGTGGCCCGCGCGCGCAACGGCGTGAGCTTTGCCGACCTGGGGGAGCTAGAGCGCATCGAAGTGTTGAAAGGCCCGCAAGGCACTGTCTTCGGCAAGAACACCTCGGCCGGTGTCATCAACGTGGTCACGCGCCGGCCCAGTTTTACCCGCAGTGCCGATGCCGAAATCACCGCGGGCAACTTTGGTGCGCTCGGGATTACCGCCGCCTTCAACGATGCGCTGGGCGACACCAGCGCATTACGCGTGTATACCGCCAGACGGCGTCGCGATGGATTCGAGCAGGTGGTCACCGGCGCTGGTCCGCGCACCGCCACCGACGATGGCGACCAGAATCTGCGCACCGCGCGCGTGCAGCTTCTTTGGGAGCCCACCGACGATCTGGACATCAATCTGGCGGCCGACGACACCAGCCGCCAGGAAAATTGCTGCGTCACCGTGACCACCGAGCGCGGTCCGACCGCTGCGCTGATCGATGCGCTGACGCCTGGCGGGCAGGGCACCACTGCGCGTGCCGACCCTCAGAGCAGGCGTGCCTACAGCAATCGCAGTACCGCGCAGGAGATTCAGGACAAGGGCATCTCGGCACAGGTGGACTGGACCACCCCCTGGTTGAGCGAGGCGGTGCTGACTTCGATCACCGCAGTGCGCGACTGGAAATCCGTCAACGGCCTGGATTTCGATTACAGCGCTGCAGACATTCTCTATCGCGCTCCGCGCGAGGACGAGATGCTGACCAGGTTCAAGACCTTCAGTCAGGAACTGCGCCTGGCTGGATCGAGTGAGCGTCTCGATTGGATGGTCGGCGTGTTTTACGCCGACGAAACCCTGCATCGCAACGAGTCCTATCGCTTCGGCAGTGCGTACGAGCCGTATCTGTCGAGCGTGCTGCTTGCACGCGTCAATCCGGCGTTGGCCGCACGTGCGGATGCGACGCGTTTTCTTGCCGACGCCACCGGCTTGCCGGCCGGCACGCTGTTCCGCGGCCAGGGTAGCCAGGACCGCTTTCGGCAGGATGGCACCAGCGCCGCGCTGTTCACCAACAACACCTGGCATGCCACCGACGCGCTGGATGTCGTGGTGGGGTTGCGCTACACCTACGAGAACAAAACGCTGCGATCGGCATTTCAAAATCCCGATGGAAGCCCGGCGTGTGCCAGTTATTTCGCGCCTAGCGGCCAGGTCGATCCGGCTGCGTTGCGGCGGATCGGTGCGGCGCTGGTGGCGCGTGGTGTACCCGCGTCTGCGGTGCCGACGATCGCACCGCAAGTGATCGGCTTCACCTGTCTGCCTTGGGCCAATGTCGCCCATGATGGTCGTCGGACCGAGCAGCAACGCACCGAGCGCGAGTGGTCCGGTACCGCCAAGCTGGCGTATCGCTGGAACGATGCGCTGATGACGTATGTGTCGGCGGCGCGTGGCTACAAGGCAGGCGGTTTCAATCTGGATCGCGTGCAGTCCTCCGATGGCTTGTCCAGCGGCGTGCAGGGCATCCTGCCGGTGGATGACACCGCGTTCCCGGGCGAGTTCGTCGACAGCTACGAGCTCGGCGCCAAGAGCACCTGGCTCGGTGGCAACCTGCTGTTGAATGCAGCGCTGTTCTATCAGGATTTCAGCGATTTTCAGCTCAACAACTTCCTGGGGACCAGCTTTGTGGTGCGTGCCATTCCCACCGTGGTGTCGCGCGGCATCGATGCCGAAATCCTGTGGCAGGGCGCGGTGCCTGGCCTGATGCTGCAAGGCGGGCTCAGCTATACCGACACCCGCTATGGCGACGATCTCTTACCGGATGCGGATCTGGCGCTGCTGCCGGGCAGCCGTTTGAGTTTTGCGCCGCGGTGGTCGGCCAATCTGTCGGTGACCTACGAACGTGCGCTTGGCAACCGGCTCACGGGCCGTTTCAACGTTGGCGCCAAGTACAGCTCCGAATACAACGCAGGCTCGGATCTGGATCCGCAAAAATCACAACCGGGCTACACCTTGCTCAATGCGCGCCTGGGCATCGGCGCCAACGACAAGCGCTGGCTGCTGGAAGCGTGGGCAGAAAATCTCGGCAATGAAACCTATCGGCAGATCGTCATCGACGCGCCGCTACAGGCTGGTTCGTGGAATGCGTTTCTGGGGGCGCCGCGCACGTATGGAGTGACGTTGCGGCTGCGTTATTGAGCCTGTTTCGCCTGACGTCCTGGCAGCGTTACACGGACGGGTTACAGCAAGCACGATCTAACGTGGGCTAAGCCTGATGTGGAGGGAGGCGCGACATCGTCATGCAGATCGGCTACAAACAAGCTCTCGTTGTTGAGCTGCGTGCCGATGCATCTGATGTTCGCCCCTGTGTTGTTTTCCTCCATGCCGCAGGCCGCTGTTGGCGGGCTGCTCTTTTTTATGGGCTGCTGCGCTGCATATCTTCAGCAGTCTGTGCGTAAGACCCTCGCTCACTCGATGACCGTGCGTGTCTGCGACGATGCAAGTGACTGCACAGCGCAGAGATCGCGTCGAAGAAAAGCATCACCGGTGGTATCGACCTTCAACATCCCACGGCGCGCTGCGCAGCGTGTTTGCGTGCAGTACTTGCATGCCGCACACGCACAGGCGGTGCACTGATGTGGGAAGCGCTCGGCACCGTTCGTGACCTCGGACGTCTGCAGGAAATCGCCGCGGTCCTGATTCGTTACGGGTTCGGCGATGTGGTGCGCCGCATTGGCTTGGCCGATGTGCTCGAACGTGCCGGCAAGCTGTTGCACTGGCATAACGCCGAAGGCCGCCTGCGCCTGTCCGCCGCAATGCGCGTGCGGCGCGCCCTGGAAGAACTCGGGCCAACCTTCGTCAAGCTGGGGCAGGTACTGGCCACGCGTGTGGACCTGTTGCCGCAGGAGTGGATCGAAGAGTTGAGCGAGCTGCAGAACGCAGTTCCCGCGCTGCCGTTCGAGCAGATCCGCCCGCAATTGGTCGCAGCGCTGGGCGCCGAGCCTGAGAGCGTGTTCGCGCGCCTGGACGAACACCCTTTGGCTGCCGCATCGCTGGCGCAGACGCATCGGGCCTGGCTTGCCGATGGCACACCGGTGGTGTTGAAGATCCGTCGCCCCGGTATCGGCGACACCATCGATGCAGATCTGCGCCTGCTCGCGCGACTGGCTGAGATCGTGGAAGCACGTGCCCCCGACCTGAAGCGCTATCGCCCCGCCGAAGTCGTGCAGCAATTCACCGTGTCCCTGCGGCGCGAACTCGACTTCGCCGCCGAGTGCCGCAATGCCGAACGCATCGCCGCCAATTTCGCCAACGACCCCAATGTCGTGGTGCCAAAGGTGTATTGGGAGTGGACCTGCGACTCGCTGAATGTGCAGGAGTTCATCGACGGTATTCCCGGGCGCGATCTGGCCGCAGTCGATGCGGCCGGCCTGGACCGCAAGGCGCTTGCACGCACCGGCGCCGGCATCGTGTTCAAGATGGTGCTGCAGGATGGCTGCTTCCATGCCGACCCGCACCCGGGAAACATTTTCTATCTGCGCGACGGGCGCATTGCGGTGATCGACTTCGGCATGGTCGGGCGCGTCTCCGAGCAGCGCCGGTTTCAGGTCGCGCAACTGCTGCACGGCATGGTGAGCTATGACGCCGAAGCGGTCATCGACGTGCTGCTGGAGTGGGCCGGTACCAATCTGGATGTCGATGAGTCGCGCTTGCAGCAGGACATCGGCGCCTTCGTCGACGAATATCGTGGCGTGCCGTTGAAGGAACTGCGCATCGGCGCAATGCTTGGCGATGTCACCTCCATCCTGCGCGATCACGGGCTCACGTTGCCCTCGGATCTGGCGCTGATGATCAAGGCGTTTCTCACGCTCGAAGGCATGGGCCGCCAGCTCGACCCGGATTTCGATATGGCCAGCGAAGCGCGCCCGTATCTTGAACGCGTGGTGCTGCAGCGTTACGCACCGAGCGCGATGTTGCGGCGCAGCCGGCGTACCGTGACCGGGGCGATCGATCTACTTGGCGATCTGCCGCGCGATCTCAAACGGCTGCTGCAGGCCGCGCGTCGTGGCAAGCTGCAACTGCATGTCGAAACGCGTGCGTTGCGCGAGTTCGGCGAGCAGGTCGATCGTGCCGCCAATCGGCTCACCATGGGCATTGTCACCGCGGCATTGGTGATTGGCTCGTCGATCGTCATGAACAGCGTCGGCGGCAGTGCCAGTCGCTGGCTGCTGGCGTTGGGTGTCGGCGGGTTCATCGGTGCGGCACTGTGCGGCATCTGGATCCTGTTCTCGATCTGGCGCAGCCGGCGTTAGCGCAGCCGTTCGGCTTCGATGCTGCTGTCTGCAACCCGCTCGTCGGGTTGCAGACCAAAGCTGCAAACAACAGTTGCGCAGGCGTCAGTTAGTAGTAATACTACTAACCATGGAACTGACCGATACCCAGCAAGCAATCCTGGCCTTGATCGCCGAGCGCATCGACGCCGATGGCGTGCCGCCCTCGCAAACCGAGATCGCGCGTGCGTTCGGTTTCAAGGGCGTGCGCGCAGCGCAGTACCACCTGGAGGCGCTGGAACAGGCGGGTGCGATCCGTCGTGTTCCGGGTCAAGCGCGTGGCATCCGCCTGGCCGGGCGGGGCACACAGTCGCGCACACCGCCGGCCAGCGAGCCTGTCCGCGACGACGTATTGCGTCTGCCAGTGCTGGGCCGCGTTGCAGCCGGCCTGCCGATCGGCGCGGATATCGGCTCGGACGACTTCGTGGTGCTGGACCGGGTGTTCTTCTCGCCCTCGCCGGACTACATGCTGAAAGTGCAGGGCGATTCGATGCGCGACGAAGGCATCTTCAACGGCGACCTGATCGGCGTGCATCGCACCCGTGACGCGCGCTCGGGGCAGATCGTGGTCGCCCGGATCGATGAGGAGATCACGGTCAAACTGCTGAAGATCGGCAAGGACCGCATTCGGCTGCTGCCGCGCAACCCGGACTACGCGCCGATCGAAGTGTTGCCGGATCAGGATTTCGCGATCGAGGGCTTGTATTGCGGGCTACTGAGGCCAAATCGTTGAGCAGTGCGCTGATGGGCGTGCTGGCTTTTTCCCGAGCCGGCACCGCAGGATTTCCCGCTGCCATCGCACTGACCGCATCCCTAATCTGAGTGTGTCGCCGCCAGTCTCAGCCTGTGCGATACACCACCGCTACATTCGCCCTACACCGAAATCACTGACAAGGATCACCCAGATGGACGAGAACAAAAAGCGCGCCCTTTCCGCAGCACTGAGCCAGATCGAAAAGCAATTCGGCAAGGGTTCGGTCATGCGCATGGGCGACCGCGCCATCGAGGCGGTCGAAGTCATTCCAACCGGTTCGTTGATGCTGGATATCGCACTCGGCATCGGCGGTCTGCCCAAGGGGCGCGTGGTCGAAATCTACGGGCCGGAAGCCTCGGGCAAGACCACGCTGACCCTGCAGGTGATCGCCGAATGCCAGAAGAAGGGCGGCACCGCAGCCTTCATCGATGCCGAGCATGCGCTGGACCCGATCTATGCTGCCAAGCTGGGCGTCAACGTCGACGATCTGCTGCTGTCGCAGCCCGATACCGGCGAGCAGGCGCTGGAAATCGCCGACATGCTGGTACGTTCGAGCTCGGTGGACATCGTGGTGGTCGACTCGGTCGCCGCGCTGACCCCGAAGGCGGAAATCGAAGGCGAGATGGGCGACCAGCTGCCAGGTCTGCAGGCACGTCTGATGAGCCAGGCGCTGCGCAAGCTGACCGGCAACATCAAGCGCTCCAACACCCTGGTGGTCTTCATCAACCAGCTGCGCCACAAGATCGGCGTGATGATGCCGGGCCAGAGTCCGGAAGTGACCACCGGCGGCAATGCGCTGAAGTTCTACGCCTCGGTGCGTCTAGATATCCGTCGTATCGGCGCGATCAAGAAGGGCGATGAAATCATCGGCAATCAGACCAAGATCAAGGTGGTCAAGAACAAGCTGGCGCCTCCGTTCAAGCAGGTCGTGACCGAAATTCTCTACGGCGAAGGCATCAGCCGCGAGGGCGAATTGATCGACATGGGCGTGGAAGCCAAGCTGGTCGAGAAGGCCGGCGCCTGGTACAGCTACGGCGAAGAGCGCATCGGGCAGGGCAAGGACAATGCGCGTACCTATCTGCGCGATAACCCGCAGGTTGCGATCAAGCTGGAAGCCGAGCTGCGCGAGAAGTTCCAGCCCGCCGAAGCGCCGCGTGAAGCCGGCGACGACGCCGAGAAGGAATAAGCGATAAGAGCAGCCAGAAGAACCTGGCGGATAGCTGTCAGATAGGTGGGGCGGTGCGCAGGAAGCGCAGGCGACGGGTGGTAGGTGCTCGCCTCTAACGCTGGCCGCACCTGTCTGACAGCAGTGCAACAGGTTTCGATGGCCGCTCCAAAGTTTTTCTATCGCGGGGACGGTGGAGTCAGTGCCGCCGCGCTTCGCGATAGATCTATCGAAGGCCAGGAGGGCAGGCGCCATGGACGGCGCATTGGTTGAGCAGTGATTTGGTGATTCAGGACACCTCACGATGGACGAGCAAGAGCCCGCGCCAAAGCGGGGACGCCGGTTCAAGGAACAGACGCCGGTCCAACGCGCACTCGGATTGCTGGTGCGTCGCGAGCATTCGCGCAAGGAATTGAACCGCAAGCTGCTGGCGCGCGGCATAGAGCCGGAAGCTGCCGAGGCTGCCGTAGAGCGTCTCGCGGGTGAAGGCTGGCAGGACGACACCCGGTTTGCGGCGTCGGTCGTTCGTAATCGTGCAGGCTCGGGCTATGGTCCACTGCATATTCGCGCCGAACTCGGAACCCATGGCCTGGATAGCGAGGCCATCAGTGCTGCCATGGAGACCTTTGAAGGCGATTGGACCGAAAACGCACGCGATTTGATCCGTCGTCGGTTCGGCGAACAAGGCCCGGTGGATCTGCCGCAGCGGCGCAAGGCCGCCGATCTATTGGCCCGGCGTGGTTTTGATGGCAACAGCATTCGTAGCGCCACGCGCTTCGAGCTTGAGGACTGAGGGCGTCAGGCCTGCTACCCTTTGTGGTTTAAGGTTGTTCCGCTCGTCTGCGCCCACATTCATTGGGTGACCGGGACCGCCGCCCGCCCAATGCCAGCACATGAACGCACCTGCCAAATACAGCACTTCCCAGATCCGTAGTGACTTCCTTGCCTTCTTCGAGGGCAAGGGCCACACCATCGTGCCGTCCGCACCGCTGGTGCCGGGCAACGACCCGACCTTGCTGTTCACCAACTCGGGCATGGTCCAATTCAAGGACGTCTTTCTCGGCGCGGAAAAGCGCAGCTATGTGCGTGCTGCCGACGTGCAGCGCTGCCTGCGTGCCGGCGGCAAGCACAACGATCTGGATTCGGTGGGCTATACCGCGCGCCACCACACGTTCTTCGAAATGCTGGGCAATTGGTCGTTCGGCGATTATTTCAAGAAGGACGCCATCAGCTGGGCCTGGGAGCTGCTGACCCAGGTCTGGAAGCTGCCGGCCGACCGCCTGCTGGTCACGGTGTACCACACCGACGAAGAAGCCTTCGCATTGTGGCGCGACATGATCGGCATCCAGGAAAGCCGCATCGTGCGCATCGGCGACAACAAGGGGGCGCCATATGCCTCCGACAATTTCTGGCAGATGGCCGATACCGGTCCATGCGGCCCGTGCACCGAGATCTTCTTCGACCATGGTGATCACATCGCCGGTGGTCCGCCAGGTTCGCCGGACGAGGATGGCGATCGCTTCATCGAGATCTGGAATCTGGTCTTCATGCAGTTCGATCGGCAGCCCGATGGCACCTTGATTCCGTTGCCGGCCCCGTGTGTGGATACCGGCATGGGTCTGGAGCGTCTCGCTGCGATCCTGCAGCACGTGCATACCAATTACGAAATCGACGTGTTCCAGGCGTTGATCGGCAAGGCCAGCGCGCTGACCGGCGTTGCCGATCTGGAAAACAAGTCGCTGCGGGTGATCGCCGATCACATCCGCGCCTGTTCGTTCCTGATCGTCGATGGCGTGCTGCCCTCCAATGAAGGTCGTGGCTATGTGTTGCGCCGGATCATCCGGCGTGCGCTGCGCCATGGCTGGATGCTCGGTGTGCGCCAGCCGTTCTTCAGCAAGATGGTGCCGACCCTGGTCGAGCTGATGGGTGAGGCCTATCCGGAGCTGGTGGTCGCTCAAGCGACGGTCGCGCGCGCCTTGCTGGCCGAGGAAGAGCGCTTTGCCGAAACGCTGGACGCCGGCATGAAGATCTTCGACGACGTCGCTTCGCGCGCGCAGGAGGTCATTCCCGGTGCCGATGCATTCCGTCTGTTCGACACCTACGGATTTCCGGTCGATCTGACCTCCGACATCGCACGCGAGCGCGGCTTGCGTGTGGACATGGAGGGCTTCGAGTTCGCCATGGAGCGTCAGCGCGAGACGGCGCGTGCCGCAGGCAAGTTCGGGGGTGGCGTCGCATTGCCGGCCGATCTGGTCGCTACGATGTCGCCGACAGTGTTTCTGGGCTACGAAGCCTACGACGCCGATGCGCTCAAGGTCGTTGCGTTGCTCAAGCAGGGTCGTCCGGTCGAACGCGCCGACGCCGGTGACGAGGTCATCGTGTTCACCGACCGCACACCGTTCTATGCCGAGTCCGGTGGTCAGGTCGGCGATAGCGGTCAACTGAGCGGGACCGGTGTCTCCATCGACATTGCCGATACGCAGAAATTTGCCGGGCAGTTTCATGGTCATGTGGGGCGCATCACCGAAGGCGCGCTTGCGCTGGGCGATGTGCTGTCCGGCGGGATCGACGTGCAGCGTCGCGGCAAGACCATCCTCAATCACTCGGCCACGCATCTGCTGCATGCGGCCTTGCGCGAAGTATTGGGCACGCACGTCCAGCAGAAGGGTTCGTTGGTTGCGCCGGATCGTTTGCGTTTCGACTTCTCGCACTTTCAGCCGATCACTGCCGAAGAACTCGCCGTGATCGAACGCAAGGTCAACGCCGAGGTGCGCACCAACCACGGTGTCGAAGTGCACAACATGGCCATGCAGGAAGCGCTGGATTTCGGCGCGATGGCGTTGTTTGGCGAAAAGTATGGCGAAAACGTGCGTGTGCTGAAGATGGGCGGGTATTCCACCGAACTCTGCGGCGGCACCCACGTCACCCGTACCGGCGACATCGGCCTGTTCAAGATCACCTCCGAGGGTGGTGTGTCTTCGGGCGTGCGCCGTATCGAGGCGGTGACCGGGCAGGGCGCGCTGGACTACGTGGCCGACGAAGAGCGTCGTCTGCTTGAGGCCGCTCATCTGCTCGGCGGCAATGCGACTGAAGTCGTCGACAAGGTGCGCGCGCTCACCGAGCGCCAGAAGCGTCTGGAGCGTGAGCTGGAATCACTCAAGGCCAAGCTCGCCTCGGGTGCGACTGCAGATTTGGGCGCCAGCGCTGTCGACGTGGCCGGAGTCAAGGTCATCGCGGTGCGTCTGGAAGGCTTCGATGCCAAGGCACTGCGCGATGCGATGGATCGGCTGAAGCAGCAATTGGGCGATTCGGTGATCGTGCTGGCGGGTGCATCTGCCGGCAAGGTCGCGCTCGTTGCCGGCGTGAACGGTAGCCCAACTGGCAAGGTGAAGGCAGGGGAACTCCTCGGCCATATCGCCAGTCAGATCGGGGGCAAGGGCGGTGGCCGTCCGGATCTCGCCCAGGGTGGTGGCGAGGACGGGCCCGCCCTTGCGACCGCACTCGACGGCGTGCACTCCTGGGTCAAGCAACACTTGGGCTGAACACTTGTCCTGCCATGCCTTGCTGGCTGGCAGGATCTGCCGCTACCATTTCCGGTCTATTCCCTTTACCTATAGACGCGTCTCATCAGGAGGCCGTCGATGCTGGTGGGAAACCCACCGGTTCCAGGAGATTTGAAAAATGTTGATCCTCACTCGCCGGGTAGGCGAAACCTTGATGATCGGCGACTCGGTCACTGTTACCGTGCTCGGCGTCAAGGGTAATCAGGTGCGCATCGGCATCACCGCACCGAAAGATGTGGCTGTGCACCGCGAAGAAATCTATCAGCGCATCCAGCGTGGCGATGAGCCGGTCGCTTCCGGCGCGCATCACGGCGACGATTCTTCGAATTGATTGTCGTAAAGGGTTTACGTTAGCCCCCCTTACCCGGTATTCTTCGCGGCCTGCCACGGACATCGCGGCAGGACGTGAAAACTGGAGCGATGCCCGAGCGGCTGAAGGGGCTCCCCTGCTAAGGGAGTATAGGGTCAAAAGCTCTATCGAGGGTTCGAATCCCTCTCGCTCCGCCAGTGTTCTAGACGCCCGCAAATCATTGATTTGCGGGCGTTTTTATTTGCGTCGCATAATCGGTTTTCAAGCGGTGCTGGTGAGCTTTGCAGCATGCTCATCGCACTCATCGCACCTCGTCCTCAATGCACACTTGCGCGTGTTCTTGGCCGCATCTGAATCGCCTCAAACCTGCGGCATGCAGGGGTTCAAGTAACTCCGGTATAGGTCGCTAAACACGTGACCTACAGCTCGGATTTCAATGTGATGCGCTTACCGCCGCTACTTGGACGCCTGTTCTCTTTCTGGAGCCGCAGGCTGCAACACAAAGCCAATGCGGTGGACCGGGTCATGGCGGTGATCGAGTTCGATCTGGATGGCCGCATTCTGGATGCGAACGAGAACTTCCTGTCCTTGATGGGCTACCGGCTGGACGAGGTGGTCGGCCAGCATCACCGCATGTTCGTGACTGCCAGTGATCGCGACAGCGAAAGCTATCGTCAGTTCTGGGCGGCACTGCGGCGCGGCGACTTCAACGCCGGGCGCTTTTGCCGGTTGGACAAACACGGGCGCGAGGTGTGGATCAACGCGTCGTACAACCCGCTGCTGGATCGATCCGGCAACGCCTATCGCGTGGTGAAGTACGCCACCGACATCACGGCGCAGGTGCGCCAGACCGCCGATTTCGAAGGGCGGATCGATGCGATCGACAGGGTCATGGCGGTCATCGAGTTTTCGCTGGATGGCACCGTGCTCGAGGCCAACCAGAATTTTCTGCAGGTGATGGGTTACCGGCTCGATGAGATCCGCGGCAAGCATCACGGCATGTTCGTGGATGCGTCCACGCGCCAATCGGCAGCCTATCGCGCGTTCTGGGAAAAGCTCGGGCGCGGCGCATTCGATGCGGGGCGCTACAAGCGCGTCGGTAAGGATGGGCAGGACGTGTGGATCCAGGCGTCCTACAACCCGGTCCTCGATGAGCATGGGCGTCCATACAAGGTGGTCAAGTACGCCACCGATGTGACCCGTCAGGTGATCGATTCGGCCGATGCAGATGGCCGCATCCAGGCCATCGACAAGGTGATGGGCGTGATCGAATTCGATCTGGAAGGGCGCGTGCTGAGCGCCAACGATAATTTCCTGGCGATTTTGGGATATCCGGCCGCCGAAGCGATCGGGCAGCACCATCGCGTGTTCGTGGATGCGGCGTATGGCGTCTCCGAGGAGTACCGCAATTTCTGGGCGAAGCTGGCGCGTGGGCAGTTCGATGCGGGCCGTTATCGCCGGCTGCGCAAGGACGGTAGCGCGGTGTGGATCCAGGCCTCCTACAACCCGATCCTGGATGTCTCCGGACGGCCGTACAAGGTGGTCAAGTACGCCACCGATGTGACCGATCAAGTGCGCTCGGCCGAGCGCATGCGCGAGTTGATGCGGCAGACCATGAGCATCGCGCAGAACGTGCAGCGCGAGGCGCACCATATTTCGATCAGCAATGAGGAACTGGTGAGCCGCGCATCCTCGCAGTCCACCGCAGTGGCGCAGACCTCGACCACCATCGATCAGCTGGCGGAAACCGTGCGCATCAATTCCGAGAGCGCGGGGTCGGCGCAGCGCATGGCCGAAGAGTCGGCCAATGTTGCGCGACGCGGTGCCGAGGTCATCGCCGAGGTGGTCAAGACCACCGCCAACATTCGTTCGGCGACCGATCGCATTGGCCAGATCATCGAGGTGATCGACGGCATCGCCTTCCAGACCAACATCCTGGCGCTCAACGCGGCAGTGGAAGCGGCGCGCGCCGGCGAGCAGGGGCGTGGATTTGCCGTGGTGGCGACCGAGGTGCGTAGTCTGGCGCAGCGCTGCAGCGTGTCGGCCAAGGAGATTCGTTCCCTGATCGACAACGCGACCGATCAGGTTGGCGATGGTTCGCGCCTGGCCGAACAGGCCGGTGTGGTGATGCAGGACATGGTCGGCTCGGTGCTTCGCGTGACCGCAACCGTGGAGCAGATCGCCGCCGCCAGCCAGGAGCAGGCGCAGGATATTTCGACCGCCAACACGGCGCTGCAATTGATTGGCGTGCAGGCGCGCGACCAAGCGCGGATGGTCGACGATCTGGCGCGTTCGGCGCATGTGCTCGAAGCCGATGCGGATGCGTTGTTCGCATTGGTCAACGGCGATGCCGATGGGTCTTCTGCAATAAAGGGTGCGCACGCAGAGCCGTTCGCCAAATCGCAGGCCGCGTGACTCAGGCGGCGTGACTGTGGGCATTCGCTGTGTGGCGTTGTTGAAGCGGCTATACCCACCCTCGTAGTTGCCTAGCTGCGGCGCGTGCCGGCAGCTAGGTCTGCGCAAAACTAAAAGCGCTCGCCAGCAGATGCATCCGCGCACCACAAAGACCGCCAGAACCTAATGCTGTTCACTGAGGTAGCTGATCGAGGGCTCCTGCATCTCGGCATAGTCTCCAATCGGCTCATTCTTCAAGCTAAATAAAAAACGGCGCTCCCCGCGCGGGAAGTGCCGTTTTTTCAAGTGAACTGCATTGCGCCAGGAGCGCGCTTTGCCTGTTCCAACCAGCTGCGATCATGCGGCGCGCCGATTCACTGCAGCGCGCCGCACTACCAACCGCTGCCGCTTACTTGGGCAGATCGAACACCAGCACTTCTGCGTCGCGTGCGTCGGCCAGCACGAGTTCCTGCTCGGCGGTGATCTGCAGCGCATCGCCAGCGGATAGTGCTTGTCCGTTGACGCTCAGGCTGCCGCGCACCACCTGCACGTAACCGATGCGTCCCGCTGCCAGCGGGTGTTGCAGACGCACGTCGCCGTCGAGGATGGAGGCGTACAGGCGTGCGTCCTGGTGCAGGCGCAACGAGCCGGCTTCGCCGTCGGGCGAGGCGATCAGGCGCAGCTGATTGCGCTTGCTGTCGGTGTCGAAATGCTTTTCCTCGTAGCTGGGTTCGATGCCGTTGCGTTCGGGCATCACCCAGATCTGCAGGAAATGCACCGGCTCGCTGGCCGAGTGATTGAACTCGCTGTGGCTGACGCCGCTGCCGGCGCTCATGCGCTGCACGTCGCCGTAGTGCAGCACCGAGCCGGTGCCCATGCTGTCCTTGTGCTCCAGCGCGCCATCCAGGACGTAGGAAATGATCTCCATGTCGCGGTGGGCGTGGGTGCCGAAGCCTTCGCCCGGCTGCACCTTGTCTTCGTTGATCACCCGCAGCGGGCCGACGCCCATGTGGCGCGGGTCGTGGTAGCTGGCGAAGGAAAAGGTATGGCGCGAGGACAACCAGCCATGCTCGGCGCGGCCACGGGTTTCGCTCTTGCGGACATTCAACATGCTGCTTCTCCTTGAAAGATCTCGAATGGCGCCGGGGAGTGAATCGGTGTCCCTGCGGCTTGATGCGTAGTCTCCGCCTCCGTGCGGGAGACAAAAAGCGAGTAGATTTGGCCGCTATCATCGAAAAAATCGAACAATGAAAATCAGCCTGGAAGCGCTGCAAATCCTGGATGCGATCGATCGCCGTGGCTCGTTCACCGCTGCGGCCAAGGTGCTGTCCAAGGTGCCGTCGACGATTTCCTACACGGTGTCCAAGCTCGAAGACGATCTGGGGGTGCAACTGTTCGAGCGGCTCGGTCCGAAGGCGACGCCGACCCAGGCCGGGCGCGAGTTGTTGCGCGAGGGACGGCACCTGTTGCGTGCCGCGCAGGAGCTGGAGGTGCGGGTGCGGCGGGTGGCGTCGGGTTGGGAGTCGGACTTTGCGATCGGGCTGGATGCGATTCTGCCGGTGGTGTTGCTGCAGGCGCAGATACTGGATTTCTACACGGTGGCCGATAGCACGCGCCTGCGCGTGTTGAGCGAATCGCTCTCCGGCAGTTGGGAGGCGCTACTGGATCGGCGCGTGGATCTGATCGTCGCGGCGGGCGAGGGGCCGAGTGGTGGTGGCTATGTCGCCGAGCCGATCGGCACGCTGCGTTTTGTGTTCGCGGTGGCCTCCACGCATCCGCTGGCGGGCGCCGGCATGCTGGGTGCGACCGAACTGGCCGAGCATCGTGCGATCGCTGTAGCGGATTCGGCGCGACGGTTGCTGCCGCGCACGGTGGGCCTGTTGTCCGGGCGCGACGTGCTCACTGTGCCGGACATGCAGGCCAAGCTGCAGTTGCAGCTGGCCGGCGCAGGCTACGGGTTTCTGCCCGAGGCTTATGCGCGCGGCGCGCTGCAGGACGGCCGGCTGTGCGAGGTGCAGGTAGAAACCCACAAGCCCGACGAGACGTTCTATCTGGCATGGCGGCCGGGCGAGGAGGGCGAGGCATTGGGCTGGTGGCGGCGCGCCCTGCGCAGCGAGGGCCTGTTCGATGGCTGGTTGCAGTCGCTTGCCGAGACGTATCGTTCTGCCGCTGCCGGGCAGTCGCGCGCGTGAAGAAGGGCGGAT
Source organism: Xanthomonas hortorum pv. cynarae (assembly GCF_002939985.1). GTDB lineage: Bacteria > Pseudomonadota > Gammaproteobacteria > Xanthomonadales > Xanthomonadaceae > Xanthomonas > Xanthomonas hortorum_D. The sequence continues at coordinate 76,967 of NZ_MDFM01000016.1, forward strand.
AATGCGCGTTCGTCGTCGCGCAGGGTCGTCGCATGCAGGGCTTGATCGAACAGTACGGATTGGCCCTGGTGTTCGCCAATGTGCTGGCGTTGTCGCTGGGGCTGCCGGTGCCGGCGTTGCCGACGCTGGTGTTGGTCGGTGCCGGCTACGCGCTGCGCGGCGGCAGCGATGCATGGCTGGCCGGGTTGGCGGCGTTGGGCGTTTCGGTATTGGCGAGCCTGCTCGGCGATCTGGCCTGGTATCTGGCCGGTCGCCGCTTCGGTAATCGCACCCTGCAGTCGCTGTGCCGGCTGTCGCTGTCGCGCGATACCTGCATGAAAAAGACCGAGCGGTTCTTCTCGCGCTGGGGCGTGCGGATATTGGCGGTGGCCAAGTTCGTCCCGGGGTTGTCGATGGTCTCGGTGCCGATGGCCGGCGCAATGCGGGTGCGCCCGGCGGCATTTCTGCGCTACGACGCCTTCGGTGCAGCGTTGTGGGCGTTGGTCGGTCTGGGCCTGGGGGCGTTGTTCGCCCACCAGGTACAGGACGTACTCGCGTTTCTGTCCGAGCTTGGGTCGGGCGCGGTTGTCGTGTTGGCGGTGTTGTTGGCCTGCTACATCGGTTGGCGCTGGTGGCGACGGCATAGCCTGCTGCGTTCGCTGGTGCATGCGCGCATTGCAGTCGACGAGCTGGTGCCCTTGCTCGATGGCGAAGAGAGCCTGCGGCCTGCCGTGCTGGATATCCGCGCACCGGGATATCGCGATCTGCAGCCGTACACGATTCCCGGCGCGGTGTTTGCCGACGAGCGACAGCTTGTACAGATTCTGGCCACCGTGCCGCGCGATCGCAGTGTGGTGATCTATTGCGCGTGTCCGGATGAGGTGTCGGCGGCGTGGCTGGCGGGGCGAATGCGCGAGCGCGGTTATCGCGATGTGCGTCCGCTGCTGGGCGGGCTGGATGCATGGCGCGATGCCGGGCATCCGGTGACCTCGCTGCTGCCGGTGGCGGTGGTTGGTGGGCCAGATGCCGTTGGGGCGATGGCCTGATTGCGCTTGCTTTCATTCGGACAAAAAAAAGACCAGCAAGCTGGTCGTTTTCTTCAAGATTGGTGCGCCCGGAGAGATTCGAACTCCCGACCGCCTGGTTCGTAGCCAGGTACTCTATCCAACTGAGCTACGGGCGCATTATCTTGTTTTGACTTGCACATCCGTCGCAGTGCGAGCGGAGGTTTAACTAAAAAGACAGCGATGCAATGCTGTCTTTTTGCTGTTCTGATGATGGTGCGCCCGGAGAGATTCGAACTCCCGACCGCCTGGTTCGTAGCCAGGTACTCTATCCAACTGAGCTACGGGCGCGTCGTCAGGAGCGGAATTATGCGGATGCGTGGCGCACTCGTCAATCCCTTTGTGAAATGCGATTGGCAGCGGCCTCACCCATGCGGTAGCGCGGGCGCCGCCGTCATTACGGCAGGTGCGTTTCATCCACGCGAAATAAGTGCTGCCCACGCTCAGCTGCGTGTCTTCCAACCAACATGTGGCTAGCTGCTACGCACGTTCATGCGCTGGGCGCAGCACCGAAATGATCGAGCACCAGCACCTCGCCATGCCCGGGCGTGTAGCCGAGCCGGATCGCGCGCGCCACGTAGTCGATGGACGCCTCGCAGGCGTTGAGGAGCGACAGGCCCTGGCACAGCTGTGCGGCAATCGCAGCCGACAGGCTGCAGCCGGTGCCGTGCGCATCCACCTGCAGGCGCGGATGCATGAACACGTCCTGGGTGACGCCGTCATCGAAGCGGTCGATCACGCGTGCGCCTTCAAGCAGATGTCCGCCTTTGAGCAACACCGCATTGGCGCCAAGGTCGAGCAGGGCGGCGGTGGCGTGCTCGGCGGCGTCGGCATCGTCGATGCGGCGGCCGGTCAGCAGTTCGGCCTCGGGCGTGTTGGGGGTGATCAGCGTGGCCAGTGGCAGCAGGCGCGTGCGTAACGCATCCAGTGCGGCGTCTTCCAGCAGGCGCGCGCCGCTGGTGGAGACCATCACCGGGTCGAGCACCACGAACGGTGGGCGATGTTTTTCGAGCAGATCGGCTACGCAATGGATGACCTCGGCATTGGCGAGCATGCCGAGCTTGACCGCCTGAATCTCGAAATCGGCAAAGCAGGCATCGATCTGCGCCTGCAGAAATGCGATCGGCGGGATGTGCACGGCGGTGACCGCGCGGGTGTTTTGCGCGGTCAAGGCGGCAATCGCCGACAAGCCGTGCACGCGATGCGCGGCGAAGGTCTTGAGATCGGCCTGGATGCCGGCACCGCCGCCGGAGTCGGAACCGGCGATGGTCAATGCGGACAGCGTGCTGGGCGTGGTCATGCGTGGATTCTGCACTGCTGTCGGTCGGATGTGCGGGTCATCGCGCGCGCCAGCGACGCCATTGCAGGTAGGCAACGTAGCCGGCACCGGTCAATCCGGTGAGGCCGGCTGGCAGATAGAGCGCGTCGTAGTGCCAGCGCTGGAACAGCCAGGTACCGAGGATGCTGCCGCCGAGAAAGCCGCTGATGATCAACCCGCTCAGCGTAAGCCGGCGCAGTTGCAGCGGGCGCCCGCGCAGCAGATGCCCCAGGCCGATGCCCAGGTCGGTGAACATGCCGCTCAGATGCGTGGTACGGACCGCTGCGCCGCTGAGGGTGGTGGCCATGGCGTTCTGCAGGCCGCAGGCGCCTGCGGCGACCAGTACGCCGCCGATGTGATGCAGCTTGAACAGCGGAATCGCGGCCAGCAACAGCAGCGCTTCGAGCAGCAGTGCCGCGCCGTAGCGCTGTCCAAGCCGCAAGACATCGTCCTGGATGATCAGGCCGCTGAGCATGGCGCCTGCGCAGAAGGCGATCAGAATGCCCCAGAGAAAGCCGATTTCCGGCCCGGTGTCTTGCACCAGGGCAACGCCGAGCAGGCTGGTGGTGCCGGTGAGGTGGCTGACCACCTGATGTTCGGAGCCCAGGTAGCCGACCACGTTGACCATGCCGGCCACACCCGACAATGCCACCGCGCCAATCCAGACCCAGCGCGGCAGCAGGATTCCCATCTCGGGTCAGGGGGTGCCGTTGACGGCGATCTGCGAAAACGCGCCGGTTTGCGGGTCGTACAGCGCGCCCCAGAAGGCACTGCCGCCGTCGCACACCCGGATCGCCTCTTTGGCCGGTTTCACTGGCGGATCGTTTGGCAGCTTGAAGGCATTGATGTAGATCAGCTGCTGGCCCTGGATCACCGCGCCCACATATTGACGGTCGAAATCGCGCGGCTCGGGAATGGTCGGCGTCAATGCATCCTGCCTGGATTCGAGCTGTTCGATCTGTTGCTGGCTCGGTGTCCAGTAGCCGGTGATCTGGCCCGGATGGCGCGCCGGGCTGTCGCGCGAGCAGGTGTCCAGCACCTGCTCGGCAATGCTCTGGCGGGTGATAACCCAGGACTGACCGCTCTTGATGTTGGTCGGCACGCTGGCGGGCGGCGGCGTGGTGACGCAGCCGGCCAGCGCGATCAGTGCGAACGCAGCAGCGCCGCGCAGCGGATGCATCACAACACCTCCGAGGCGAAGTCGGCCAGACGCGAACGCTCGCCGCGCCGCAGCGTGATGTGCGCGCTGTGCGGCCAGGCCTTGAAGCGATCCACCGCGTAGGTCAGGCCCGAGGTGGTTTCGGTGAGGTAGGGCGTGTCGATCTGTTCGACGTTGCCCAGACACACGATCTTGGTGCCGGGGCCGGCACGCGTGATCAGCGTCTTCATCTGCTTGGGGGTGAGGTTTTGCGCCTCGTCCAGGATCAGATAGCGTGACAGGAAGGTGCGCCCGCGCATGAAGTTCATCGAGCGGATCTTGATGCGGCTGGCGAGCAGATCGTTGGTTGCCGCACGCCCCCAGGCACCGCCTTCCTGATTGTGCGTGAGCACTTCCAGGTTGTCGGTCAGTGCGCCCATCCATGGGGTCATCTTTTCTTCTTCGGTGCCGGGCAAAAAGCCGATGTCTTCGCCCACGCTCACGGTGGCGCGGGTCATGATGATTTCGCGGTAACGCTGCTGATCCATCGTCTGCGCCAGGCCGGCAGCCAGCGCGAGCAGGGTCTTGCCGGTGCCGGCGGTGCCGAGCAGGGTGACGAAATCGATCTCCGGATCCATCAACGCGTTGAGCGCGAAATTCTGCTCGCGGTTGCGCGCCACGATGCCCCACACCGCGTGCGGGCTGGTGCGGAAATCGTCCACCAGGCACAACGTGGCCTTGCCGCCACCGATCCTGGCCACGCGCAGTTCCACTTCGTCCTCGCCCGGCAGATACAGGTACTGGTTGTGATGCCAGTCTTCGTCGTCGGCCAGCACGATTTCGTAATGGGTGCGGCCACGCTCGTTCCAGCTGCGCAGGTCTTCGTTGTGCTTCTGCCAGAAGTCTTCCGGCAGCTCGACAGCACCGGTGAACAGCAGGCTGAAATCGTCCAGCGCGCGATCGTTCTGGTAGTCCTCCGCATTCAGGCCGCTGATGTAGGCCTTGATGCGCAGGTTGATGTCCTTGGACACCAGAATGACCGGCACGTCCGGGTTTTCTTCGCACAGCGCCAGCACCGATGCCAGGATCTTGTTGTCCGGAATCATCTCGCCGAAGGTGCGGCCCGGATCGATCGGGTGGATCTGGAAATACAGCCGGCCGATCGCGGCCTGGCCCTTGAGCTGGATACCCTGCGGGTGGCTGAGCAGGATGCCGGTCTTGATCTGCTCGGCGTTGGTGTTCTCCAGCAGTTCGTCCAGGAAGCGACTGACCTGGCGCGCGTTACGGCTGACTTCGGAAGTGCCCTTCTTGGCGTTGTCGAGTTCCTCGATCACCTGCATCGGCAGGAACACATCGTGTTCCTCGAATTTGAACAGCGCGGTGGGGTCGTGCATCAGCACGTTGGTGTCCAGCACGTAGATGCGCTTGCCTCGGGTCATTGGGTCTTCCAAGTGATGGAGCAGGGGCGAGCCATCACGCCTGCAGGCGCAGGGTGATGGAGGACACGGGAAACGAGGGGTGTCACTGTTTGGCGTGCGCCTTCAACGCAGCCAGCACGGCGTCGGCATGGCCGGCGACCTTGACCTTGCGCCAGGCCTGCACCACATGCCCCTCGGGCGACAGCAGGAAGGTGCTGCGCTCGATGCCGAGCACCTGCTTGCCGTACATGTTTTTTTCCTTGATCACGTCGAAGGCGCGGCACAAGGCCTCGTCGCCATCGCTGATCAGCGGAAAGGTGAATCCCTGCTTGGCGCAAAAATTGTCGTGCGACTTCACCGAGTCGCGCGAGACGCCCAGGATCACCGCGCCAGCCTGTGTGAACTGCGGCAGCAGCGCGTTGAAATCCAGGCCTTCGGTGGTGCAGCCGGGCGTGCTGTCTTTCGGATAGAAGTACAGCACCACCCATTTGCCGGCGTAGCCGCGCAAGCTGGTCTGGGTGCCGCCGGACAGCGCCAGCGGCAGGTCGAAGGTTGCAGCGGGTAATTCAAAGACAGCGTCGGTCATCGTTGCTCAGCCCAAAGTGGAGGGGCGTGCGGCTCGGTCATGCCGGGCCGACGTCCATCCCATCATAAGCAGCCACATGGAAACGTTTGGCAAGCGCGTCGAACTCCGCATTGCGCTGATTCAGCGACTCGATGGTGTGCTGTTCCAGCTTGTCCACATGCAGGAAATACGATTCTTCGTCGTCGCCATCGTCTTCGTCGCGTTCGCCAAGGAAGATGTCGATGACGCGATAGCCGTCCGTGGTCAGTTGCTCGGCGAGTTTTTGCAGCGGTTGCTGCTCCGGGTCGGCGAAGAAATATTCCCAGCGCAACGGACCGTCGAGATTCCAGTCGGTCTCGGAGCGGATGTGATCGAACATCTGTTTCAGCGCGGATAGGGCGATGGCCATCGGAACGTCTGCCTTAAAACTTCATCGGGTCCATGATCGCGTCGAGATTGAGGTGATCACAGAATTCCAGAAAATCATCGCGCAATGCGGCGATGTGCATGTTGGCCGGCACCCCGATCGTCACCTGCGCAGAAAACATCTCCGCGCCGGTCTGCATGGCGCGATAGCGCGTGCTCTGCAGGTTCTCGATGGTGATGCCCTGGCGGTCGAAGAAATCGGCCAGTTGGAACAGTATGCCCGGCTTGTCGGCAGCGATGACCTCGACGATGTAGGGCAGCAGGTTGGACTGGGTCTGCTTGGGGCCGGTGCGGTACCAGACCAGCTTGAGGCCTTCCTCGCGTTCGAGCCGGGTCAGCATCGCTTCGAGCTTGGCGACCGAATCCCAGGAGCCGGTGGCCAGTGCGGTGACCGAGACATCGCGCCCCACCGTGGCCAGGCGGGCGTCCACGAGATTGCAGCCGCTGTCGGCGATGCGGCGGGTGACGGGCAACAGGGGGGACTCCGGATGCGTCGTGTAGGCGTTGATCAGGAGGTGATTTTCGGTCGGCGAGGGCCGGGGTGTGGTGTCGGTCAAAGGGGGTTCCGGCATTGCATCAGGCTGAATGGCCGCCCGGGCAGGCGCCCTGGCGATGACCAGCATACTTGCCCGTGGTTTCGCGCCGCAAGTAACATGCAGGCGGCCACAACCCGCGTGCGCGCGGGCCTTTTCCTGTCACGTAAGAGCAGCTGAATCTTGTCCCTTTCCGGCATCATCACCGCGCTGGCGACCCCTTTCGGTCCGGATGGCGCACTCGACCTGGATGCCTGGCGGCGGCTGCTGGAGCAGCAGCTGCATGGCGGCGTGCAGGGAATCGTGGTTGCCGGCTCCACCGGCGAAGCCGCTGCATTGAGCGACGAGGAGTACGACACGCTGTTGCGTGCTGCCGTTGCGCAGGTCGCCGGCCGGGTGCCGGTGCTGGCCGGTACCGGGCTGTCGGGCACCGCCAAGACCATTGCGCAGACACGTCGCGCCGCCGCCTTGGGCGCGCAGTACGCGCTGGTGGTGACGCCGCCGTACGTGCGTCCGACCCAGGCCGGCTTGCACGCGCACTTTCTGGCGGTTGCTGACAACGGCGGGCTGCCGGTGGTGCTGTACAACGTGCCGGGCCGCACCGGTTGCGATCTGTCGCCGGAGACGGTTGCCGAGCTGGTCGGGCATCCGAATATCATCGGCATCAAGGAAGCGCGTAGCGAACCCGAGCGCATCGCCGCGCTGCTTGCGTTGCGCAGCGATATTTTTGTGGTGCTCAGTGGCGACGATGGTAGTGCCGCGCATGCGATGCTGTCGGGCGCCGACGGGCTGATTTCGGTGGCGTCCAATGCGTTGCCGTCGGCGTATCGGCGGTTGTGCGATCTGGCCCGCGATGGTCAGCGCGACGCTGCACTCGCCTGGGACGCGCGCCTGAGCGAGTACCACAGCTTCTGCGGTATCGAATCCAATCCCATCCCGGTCAAGGCGCTGCTGCAGCGGGCCGGGATCGGGCACGGCCTGCGTTTGCCGTTACTGCCACTTTCTTCGGCGCACCAGCCTGCCGCCGACCGCCTTGCCGCCGACGCTGTTGCGTTGGAAGCGCTTTCCAGCCGCGAAATGCTCGCGGCCTGACCCAGGAGATCTATCGATGCGTCATTCCGTTTCCCCCGTCCGCGTGCTCTCGCTCGCGTTGCTGGCGACCGCCACCGTCGCCGCCACGAGCGGTTGCAGCTGGTTCCACAAGGGCGCGCGCGGCGACTACGCGCTGGCGCCGGAGGCCCGTCCGCTGGAAGTGCCGCCGGACCTGAACCTGCCCGACACCTCGGGTGCGATGAAGGTGCCGACGCTGGCATCGACCACCCAGCAGACCACCTCGGCGCCGTCGGCAAGCGCCAACAGCGGCTTCACCGTGCCGGGCGATCGCGATGAGGTGTTTGCCAAAGTGGGCGCAGCACTGGCCGATATCCCGGGCCTGACCATCGCCAGCAAGGCGCAGATGCTCGGCTCCTACGACGTGACCTACGAAGGCGCCAGCTTCCTGGTGCGCGTGGTCAAGACCGACGCCGGCAGCTATGTGTCGGCCGTGGACCCGCGTGGCATGCCGGCAACGTTGGCGGCACCGGTGTCGCTGATTGCTGCGTTGAAGGGCAAGTTGGGCGGCTGAGTCTGGTAGTTGCCAGTGTCAGATAGCAAAACGGGCGCTTTGGGCGCCCGTTTTGCGTTTTGGTGCTGTGTCGCCGCCGCAGTGTTGCGCTGTCGCAACGTGCCGGGCTGGATAGCGCAACGCTGTTTTTAGCGCTGCAGCAGCGGCAACTTGTTCGGCTTGCCGTCCCATTCGGCGGCATCGGGCAACGGCTCCTGGCGCACGGTCAGCACCGGCCAGGCCTTGGCGAGCTCAGCGTTAAGCGCGACGAAGCCTTCCTGGCCTGCTGGCACGTCGTCTTCCGGGTAGATCGCGTTGGCCGGGCATTCGGGCTCGCAAAGGGTGCAGTCGATGCACTCGTCCGGGTCGATGACCAGAAAGTTCGGGCCGACATGGAAGCAATCCACCGGACAGACCTCGACGCAGTCGGTGTATTTGCACTTGATGCAGTTTTCGGTGACAACAAAAGGCATGGTGGAATCCGGCGTTTAGCCTGCCAATTCTAAAGCAGTCGGGTGCTGGGTGTGGGGGTGATGGGGATTTTGGGTTTCTGCGTTGGGGTTGATTCCTTCTCCCATCGGGAGAAGGTGCCCCGCAGGGGCGAATGAGGGTACGGGCGAAGCCTCGGGTTACCCGCCATTCGTAGCGGCTTCGCCCCGTACCCTCACCCCAACCCCCGCTCCGCGCCCCGGCCCGCGCTTGCGGCGCGGGCGCTCCAAGGCACACGCGCCAGTGGCGCGTAAGCCGTGCCTTCTCGCCCCGCAGGGAGAGGGGTTTTTGAGCCTTCTCCCGTCGGGAGAAGGTCGCGCGCTAACGCCGGATGAGAGGCGCCGCAGCAATACTCTTCGGCATGACGAACACGTCGCCACGCGCCAGCCGAAGTAAATCAACGGCCGGCGGCTTGATCAGATCAACTTACGCTGCGTATCAAACCAACTCACGCTGGCTGGCCAGCGCGAACAACCCCGTAGCGGCCAGATCTTCCGCATGCAGCTGGGTTTTGATACCCAAATGCGCCAGCGCCAGTGCATAGCGCTGCGCCAGGCCGGGGCTGCCGACCAAGTGGACGGTGCCTTGATTGCCGTGGTGCTCGCGCAGTTCGTGGCCGATCAGCAGGCCCGAGAGGTAGGACGGCAGTGCGGTGGCGGTGAGGCGGTCGAACAGGCCCAGCGTGCGGGCGCCGAACAGGTGGTGGCTGAGGCCGCCGGGGTCGGCGCTGCGATCGACACCTTGCAGGAACGCGTCGCCGTCGAGTTCGGCGTGATCGTCCTGCATCAACTTGCCGAGGATGCTGTGCTGGCGCAGCACCGCATACAGCTCGCCGGTCATGACGGTGGCGAAACCGGTCAGCTGGCCGTTGGCGATCTGTGCCCATTTGCTGTGGGTGCCGGGCAGGCAGGCGACGTGTTCGCCGTCGCCGAGTGCGGCGATCAGGCCGACCAGTTGGGTTTCTTCGCCGCGCATGACATCGGGCACGCTATGCCGTTCGCCGGTGCCTACATCGGGCATACCGTGCTGTTCGTCGGTGTTCGCATCGTGCACGCCGCGTCGTTCGCCCGTGCTCACGCCGGGCACGAACCACAGGGTGCGTCCGGGCAGCAGGTCGTCATAGCTGCGCATGGCCTGCGCAAGCGCGGTGGTGTCGGCAGGGCAGGGTAGATAGGGCTGTTCAACCCAGCCGTTGCGGCTGCCGATCATGCCCGAGAGCAGAACCGGGCCGGCCCAGCCCTCGATCAGTGCGCTCAACACCTCGGCGAAGCGGCCCTGGCAGGCCAGGATGCCGTCGCTGCCGCGGCGTTGCTCCAGCACCTTGCCGCCGGCATCGAGCAGATACCCGCGCAGGCTGCTGGTGCCCCAGTCGATGGCGATCATGCGCTGGCCACCCGGCTCTCGGGCAGGCCGTTGATGGGCAGGTCGCAGAAGTACAGGCCGCCGGCTTCCGGCGTGCGGGCAAGTTCTTCGGCGCTGTGGTCCAGGCGTGAGCTGATCACATGCAGACGATCCAGCGCGGCGCCGCCGAAGGCGCTGCAGGTGGGGTGCTTGACCGGCAATTGCACGATGCGCTCGACACTGCCGTCGGGGCGATAGCGCACCACGCGCCAGGCGCGCCACTGCGCATTCCAGAGATGACCCTCGCTGTCGATGATGGAGCCATCCGGCTCGGCATCGTCGCGATCCAGTGTGGCGAACACGCGCGTGTTGCCGGTCTGCGCGCTGTCGGCGTCGTAGTCGCAGCACAGGATCTGCGGGCGCACCGAGTCGCAGTAGTACAGCGTGCGGCCATCGGGACTGAAGCAGATCGAGTTGGGGATCGACACGCCCGGCAGCGGCAAGGCGCGCAGACCGTGACGCAGCGAGAACTGATACATCGCGCCGCGTTCAGCCTTGTCGTCGTGTTCGTCCATGGTGCCGAACACGAAGTTGCCGTTGCGATCGGCGCGGCCATCGTTGCTGCGCGTGAGCGGGTTGTCGGCTTCGACATCGGCGAGCTTTTCCAGCGGCAGCGCATCGCCCTCTCCGTCGGCGTTGTCCGGGTCGGCGATGCAGATCGATTTGGCCAGCGCGATCAGCACGCGGCCGTCGTCCATCAAGCCGATGCAGCCCGGCCGATCGGGCAGCGTCCAGTAGCGCGTATGCGCGCTTTGCGGGTGATGGCGCCACAGGCGTTTTTCGCTGATGTCGACCCAGTACAGCGCCTCGCGCTGCTCGCACCACAGCACGCCTTCGCCATGCGTGCAGCGGCTGTCGACCGCCAACACGGCGGTGTGTTCGGTCGTGCTCACCATTCGGCGATGCTGCCATCGCTGTGACGCCACACCGGGTTGCGCCAATCGGGCGGATTTTCGTTTGCGCGCTTGAGCATGTCTTCGTTGATCTCCACACCGAGCCCGGGCTTGGGCAGGGCGGCGATACTGCCATCTACACACTGAAAATCGTCTTTATTGATGACGTAATCGAGCAGGTCGGCGCCTTCGTTGTAATGGATGCCGATGCTCTGTTCCTGCAGCACCGCGTTGTGCGAAACGAAGTCCACGTGCAGGCAGGCGGCCAGCGCGATCGGGCCGAGCGGGCAGTGCGGAGCGAAGCCGACATCGTAGGCTTCGGCCATCGCGGCGATCTTGACGCACTCGGTGATGCCGCCGGCATGCGAGAGATCCGGCTGCACCATGCCGATCCCGCCGGCGCACAGCACGTTCTTGAATTCGAAGCGCGAGAACATGCGCTCGCCGGCAGCCAGCGGAATCGAGGTGCTTGCGGCCAGGCGCGGGTAGTACTCGGCCTGTTCGGCCAGCACCGGTTCTTCCACGAACAGCGGCTTGAACGGTTCCAGCTCGCGCAGCAGCGCCTTGGCCATCGGCGCGCCGACGCGGCCGTGGAAGTCGATGCCGAAGTCGATGGTGTTGCCGAAGGCCTCGCGGATCTCGGCGACCTTGACCACCGCTGCATCGACCGCGCGCGCGCTGTCGATCAGCTTCATCTCTTCGGTGCCGTTGAACTTGAAGGTGTCAAAGCCGAGCGCGCGGTAGTCGGTGATCTGCTGGATGATGGCGCCGGGGCGGTCGCCGCCGACCCAGCGGTAGGTCTTCATGCGGTCGCGCACCAGCCCGCCCAGCAGCTCGTACACCGGCACGCCCAGCGCCTTGCCCTTGATGTCCCACAAGGCCTGGTCGATACCGGCGATGGCGCTCATCAGGATGGCGCCGCCACGGTAGAAACCGGCACGGTACATGGTCTGCCACAGGTCGTTGATGCGTGCCGGATCCTTGCCGACGACATAGCCGGCCAGTTCATGCACGGCGGCTTCCACCGAGCGCGCGCGGCCTTCGATGACCGGCTCTCCCCAGCCGGTGATGCCCTCGTCGGTCTCGACCTTGAGGAACAGCCAGCGCGGGGCGGCGTGGTAGGTGGTGAGGCGGGTGATCTTCATCCTTGCAGTTCCTGGTAGGCCTGCACGAAGGCGCGTGCATGCGTCTGGGTCGTTTCGAGTGATTGCGCGGGTTTGTACAGCTCGCCACCGATGCCGGCGCCGGCAGCGCCCTGGGCGAGGAAGCCGGCCAGGGTCTGCGGGCTCACGCCGCCGACCACATACACCGGAATGTGCTTGGGCAGCACCGAGCGCAGCGCGCGTACGTGCGCTGCGCCATAGGTGGCTGCGGGGAACAACTTCAAGATCGTTGCACCGGCATCGATGGCATCGAACGCCTCGCTGGCGGTGGCGAAGCCGGCCACCACGGTGAGCCCGCGTGACACCGCATGGCGGATCAGCGACGGACGCGTATTCGGAGTGACGATGAAGCGCGCGCCGATCTCGGCCAGGGTGTCGACGTCTTCGTTGCGCAGCACGGTGCCGGCGCCGATCCAGGCGCGCTCGCCGTAGGTCTGCTGCGCCAGCGCGATGCTCTCGGCCCAGCGTGGCGAGTTGAGCGGGATTTCGATCGCGTCGAAACCGGCATCGATCAGCGCGCCGACGTGGGCGAGCGTTTCTTCCGGCGTGATGCCACGCAGGATGGCGATCAGCGGCAGGGCGAACAGGCTGGCAGTGGTGTCTGAGGTCATCGGGTTACTCGCGATAGAGCGGAAAGCGGCCGTCGGCGACCAGATGGCCGGCAACGTCGGGGGAGCTTGCGCAACTGCGCGCTGCAACGTGGTCTGCAGGCGCACGGTGAAAGAGTCAGGAACATGGGGGCGGGCAGGGCGCCGCGACGCAATGACGGGCCGATTGCAGCAATTGCGTGCGCACTCCAACAGCCTGCAATGGGCTGGCAAGATGCCGTCATCGTCGTCCACCTCCGCAGTCATGGCATGCGTGTTGCCACCTTGTGGAAGATGGGTCACGTCTGTTCTGGCCGCGCCCGGGAGGTCGGGGCTCCTGCTGCGGCGTTCGATAGCCTCGCGCGGGGAGATATGTGCTGCAAATGAAATTTTCGGCATATTCTATTCCTCCTACGAATACACCTTCGCGGCGACCTCCATGGCAAATTCCGGTACTCCCTGGTTCAACGCAGCCCGGCTGAAGACGCGCCAGCTGTTGCTGCTGCTGCATTTGCACGAACAGCGCTCGGTCCTGCGTGCGGCCGAGGCTGCCAGCATGACCCAGCCGGCGGCCTCCAAACTCCTGGCGGAAATGGAGGACATGCTGGGGGTGAAGTTGTTCGAGCGGCATGCGCGCGGGGTCGAGCCGACCTGGTACGGCCACGTGCTGATCCGGCGTGCGCGCGCGGCGATGTCGGAGATCGGGCGGGCGCAGGAAGAGATCGCTGCACTGCGTGCCGGGCGCATGGGCCAGGCCTCGATCGGTACGGTGGTCAATCCGGGGACCAACCTGGTGCCGCAGGCGATTGCCGAGGTCAAACGCGAGTTCCCGGACATCCTGGTGCGTGTGGAAATGGACTACAGCCGCCCCTTGGTGGCCAAGTTGCTGGATGGCCAGCTGGACATCGTGATCGGCCGCATCCTGGGGCCGGAGGGCGTGGGCGAGCTGGAGTTCGAGCCGCTGGCCGACGAGCCGCATTCGGTGATCGCACGTGCCGGCCACCCGCTGGCCAGTCGCGCCGGTCTGCAGCATGCCGATCTGGTGCGCTATGGCTGGATCCTGCCGCCGGCCGACAGCGTGCTGCGCGCGCGGCTGGATTCGATGTTCATGGAGCACGGCGTGCAGACACCGACCAATGCGATCGAGACCTCGTCCTTGCCGGTCACCTCGACGCTGCTGCGCGGTACCGACATGTTGACCGCCTTGCCGGTGGAATCGGTGGCGGCGCTGATCCAGGCCAAGCTGCTGACCGTGCTGCCGATCGAACTGGGGGTGCGGATGGAGTCGTTCGGCATCATCCGCCGGCGCGATTACATCCTGCCGCCGGGTGCCGAGCGCATTTTGCAGGCGCTACGCACCACCGCGCGCCGTTTGTATCTGGCTTTGCGCGGTCCGGAATCCCTTGGCTAAGCGGGCTCTGCCATTTCTATTCCGCCAGGGAATAGTGGTTCGTGATTTTTTCATTGGTTGACGCTAGATCACGCGCCTATATCTGTGAGCCAGATCGCACGCTGAAGCGCACGTGAAGTCGGGCAGGTGATCGGCGGCCAAGCCGCCATGCAGTGGGAGGGTGGACCAGCACGCTTGCGTGCGGATCCCACACGATCGTGCGGCCCGCTTGCGGTGCCGCGACAACCAGTCTTCAGTCGTCTTGCGTCCTGGGAGGGATTCGGATGTACACCTTTTCAAGCCATGCACCGGCAGGTACGGGCGTGCGCGCTCGCCGTACCTTGCGTTTGCCTCATTCCGCCATGGCCGTCAGCATTGCGTTGCTGCTCGCAGCGCCGGTTTATGCACAACAGGCGCAGACGTCCCAGAACGCTCCGCTCACCAATGCCGGCGGCAACGCCGTGGATCTGGATGCGGTGGAAGTGCGCGGTGTGCGCGCCAGCCTGATCAAGTCGCAGGTAATCAAGCGCGACGCCAGCCAGATCGTGGATTCGGTCAGCGCCGAAGACATCGGCGCCTTGCCCGATCGCAGCGTCACCGAAACCCTGCAGCGCGTCAGCGGCGTGACCATCGATCACTTTGCCGCGCGCAGCGACCCCGATCACTTCTCGGCCGAAGGCAGCGGGGTGATGATCCGCGGCCTGACCCAGGTGCGCGGCGAACTCAATGGGCGCGACATCTTCAGTGCCGCCAGCGGCCGCGGCCTGAGCTTCGAGGACGTGCCGGCCGAACTGATGGCCGGTGTGGACGTCTACAAGAATCCCTCGGCCGAAATCATCGAGGGCGGCCTGGGCGGCACGGTCAACCTGCGCACGCGCATGCCGTTCGACAATCCGGGCCGGATCGTCGGCGGCAATGTCGATTACAACTACGGTGACATGAGCAAGCAGTACAAGCCGTCGGCCTCGTTCCTGTTCAGCGATCGCTGGGACACCGGCATCGGCGAAATGGGCTTCATGATCGACGTTGCGCATTCGGAGCTGGCGACGCGCTCGGACGGCATCCAGGTCGAACCGTATGTGCGGCGTACCGATGAGGCCGTGCTGGCGGGCAGCGGGCGCAGCGAGGTCTTCGTGCCGGGCGGGGTGAACTGGCGTCAGCTGGATTTCGAGCGCAAGCGCGATGGCATTGCAGCCGCCTTCCAGTGGAAGCCCAGCGATGCCACCGAGATCTATGCGCAGTTCCTGCGTTCGCGCTACGAGATGAACTGGCAGGAGCGCGCGGCGTTCTTCAACGACAGCAATAACAGCATCACCCCGGCGCCGGGCACCACCTTCGACTACGACGATCGTGGCGGGTTTCTGCGGGGCTCGCCGGTGTCCAGCTCGTGGCGCGGGGTGCTCACCGGCGACGGCGTGCGCTTCAATACCGACAACCGCTATTCCGAACAGCGCACCACCACCACCGACATATCGGTGGGCTTCAGCCATTTCTTCAACGACAACCTGCAGATCAAGGGCGATATGCAGTTGGTGCAATCGGAGAACGAGCAGCTGGATTTCACCGTGTTCAGCGCGACCTATCTGCCCGGGCTGTCTTATGACGTGTCGGGCAAGTATCCCAGCGTGCAGATCGCCAACCCGGCCTTTACCCAGGATCCGTCCAATTACTTCTGGGCGGCGGCGATGGACCACCTGGGCAAGAATCGCGGGCGGCAGCTGTCCACGCGCGTGGATCTGGAATACACCTTCGATGACAGCAGCTGGCTGCGCTTTGCACGCTTCGGCATGCGTGCCACCGACCGCAACCAGATCAACAAGAATTCCGGCTACAACTGGGGCGTGATCTCCGACAACTGGGCAGCGATTCCAGGCACCAGCAATGGCCTGGCGAATATGTCGGAGTTCATGACCGACCAGTCGTCGCTGTTCACCTTCTCCAACTTCTTCCGTGGCGGGGTGAATGTGCCGACCACCTTGGTCGTGCCCAACAGCAGTCTGGTCAACAATTACGGCTCCGCCTCGCAGATGATCCAGCAGATCGTGGCGTTGCGCGGCTCTGGCTGGGCGCCGGACCGGTACCAGCCGCAGGACACCAATCGCCAGTTCGAACGTACGCAGGCCGCGTATGCGGCGCTGCACTTCGGCAACGACGAGGCCTGGGGCGTTCCGGTGGACGGCAACATCGGCATCCGCGTGGTGCAGACCAAGGCACAGGCCGAAGGCTTCGGCCAGTTCCAGAATCTGGCCGGTCTCAATGTGTCGCCGGAACTGCAGGCGCGCTACACCGGGCAGTACTTCGAGAACAACTCGCAGGGTAGCTACACCAATGTGTTGCCCAGCCTGAACCTGCGCCTGCGCTTCACCGATACCTTGCAGTGGCGATTTGCCGCGTCCAAGGCGATGGCGCGCCCTGACTACACTCAGATGCAGCCATACGTGTTGCTCAATGTGGAGACCAACGACGCCGGCCAGGCCACCGACTTCGTCGGCACCGCCGGCAACCCGAACCTCAAGCCGATGGTGGCCAACCAGTTCGACACCGCGCTGGAGTGGTACTTCGACACCAGCGACATGCTCTACGCCACGCTGTTCTACAAGAAGGTCAAGGATTACTTCGCCACCCAGACCCGCAGCGAGATCTACGACAACCGCGCATGGTTGGTCACGCGCCCCTACAACATGGACGAGGGCACCATTCGCGGCGCCGAGCTGGGCTACACCCAGTTCTTCGATCAGTTGCCGGGCTGGCTCAGCGGGTTCGGCGTCAATGCCAACTTCACTTTCGTCGACAGCAAGGGCGGTGCCAACACCGCGACCGATCCGTACCTGAGAACGACCGTAAGCGGCGTTGAATTGCCGTTGGAGGGATTGTCGCGACGCAGCTACAACCTGGCTGGCATTTACGAGAAGGGCCCGCTGTCGCTGCGCCTGGCCTACAACTGGCGCTCGCGCTATCTGCTGACCACCAGTGATACGTCTACCAAGCTGCCGACCTGGGCCGACGACTATGGTCAGCTGGACGGCTCGTTCTTCTATCGCTTCAACGACCACCTGCAGTTGGGCGTGCAGGCCAATAACCTGACCAATACGGTGACCAAGGTCTTGATGGGGCCGACCTCCTATGCGGACGGCGCAGTGGACCCGCGGTTGTATACGCGCTCTTCGTTCGTCAACGACCGGCGCTACTCGCTGGTGCTGCGCATGAACTGGTAAGCGAGGTCGGTCACGGATTCGGTCTGCGCCGGTTCGCAGAGTTGAGCCCGTTTCGCTGAATTCGGCAGGCTGGCCATGAACCTCCAGACCTGCCGGGTTTTTTCGTGTTGCTATGGTTTTTTGGAATAGTTCGTCAGGAATATTTCATTGGTGTGGCATGACGGCCGCGCCCTATGCTCCGGCCGCAGCCGCTAGGTAAGCCTTATCGGGATTACCACGCATCCAACCAGTCTAGGCCTTCGCCGTATGGGGATGCGGGCCAGCAACAACGACGGGCAGGGCGTTCGCGCACCCACCCGCTAAAAATTAGCAGTACATGCGTCCTGGGAGGGAGCACCATGTCAGTGCAACATCGCCACATTCCGGCAGGCCGGACTGTGGGTCAGCGTTCGATCCGTGATTTCCGCCGCTCCGTGATGGCCATCAGTGTGGCCACGCTGCTGAGCGCGCAGGCCTATGCGCAGGACGCGACCACCACTGCCGCTCCAGCGCAGGACCCGACCACCCAGCAGCTCGACACCGTGCAGGTCACCGGCACCCGCAGCAGCGTCACCAAGGCGCAGCTGGTCAAGCAGAACGCCGAGCAGATCGTCGATTCGATCGTTGCCGAAGATATCGGCAAGCTGCCCGACAACAACGTTGCCGAGGCGCTGCAGCGCATCTCCGGTATCCAGATCACGCGCAACTACGGCGAAGGCAGCTCGATCGCCATTCGCGGTCTAACCCAGGTGCGTACCGAACTCAATGGCCGTGACATCTTCACCGCCAACGACGGCCGTGGCCTGAGCTTCGAAGACGTCTCTGCCGAATTGCTCGGCGGCGTCAACGTCTACAAGAATCCCTCGGCCGACATGATCGAAGGTGGCCTGGGCGGCACGGTGGACCTGCGCACGCGTCTGCCGTTCGACTATGACGGCCGCAAGATCGCCGGCAGCGTCCAGTACAACTATTACGACCTGGCCGACGACGGCAAGCCGGCGTTCTCGGGCCTGTTCAGCGATCGCTGGCAGACCGGAATCGGCGAGATCGGCCTGCTGGTGAACTATTCCCAGCAGAAGAGCCCGTTCCGTCAGGACACCATCTCGATCGAGCCGTGGTGGGTGCAGGACAATTTGCCCGGTTACGAGGGGCAGGGTATTGCGGTTCCACGCGGCGCGGGCATCAACACCACAGTTGGCGAGCGCGAGCGTAAAACCGGCGCGTTTGCGATGCAGTGGCGTCCGAACGATTCGGTCGAGGTCTATACGCAGGTGCTGCGTTCGGAATACGACTTCAGCTGGCAGGATTACTCGTTCTTCGCACTGACCGGGCAGACGCCAATTCAAGGCTTGCCCGGCATCCAGGTCAACGACCGCAACGAGTTCGTCAACGGCTCGTTCCAGAATGTGCCGACCGAATCCAACACCAGCCTGACCGAACGTCATTCGGTGACCACCGATTACTCGCTGGGTGCCAAGTGGACGGTCAACGAAAAGCTGACCCTGAGCACGGACTTCCAGTATGTCGATGCCACCACCACCGGCACGCGCTATATCCTGTCTACCGGTCAGACCACCAGCCCGCAATTCAATGTCGATTTCCGCGGCGACTTGCCGCGCTTGTCGGTGACCGATGCCAGCGGCGCAGAAGGCTATCTGGCCGATGCCAACAACTACGACGGTTGGCGCTATCACCTGGACAACAAGGACGACAACAAGGGCACCGAGTTCGCCTGGCGTGCCGATATGGATCTGGCCTTCGACAGCGATTTCGTGCGCAGCTTCAAGGCAGGTGTGCGCTACACCGACCGCGATGCCGAGACCAAGGGCAACATCTATCGTTTTATGTGCCTTAATGCATGCATAGATAACCCGGCGGACAAGGTTCCATTCTCCCAGTTCCCGACGATTGGTCTGGTGACCAATCCAATCACCGATTTTTTCCGTGGTGAAAGCAGCACCTTTGGACGCACGTTGACGGCAGCCAATTCGGCAGTTGCCAACTACGAACAGACGCTTGCGACGTTCGGCGGTACGCCGCTGGTGTTCTCGCCCAACAACATCAATGCGCAGACCGAGAAGACCTATGCGGCCTACGGGGTATTGCGCTTCGGTGTGGACAGCGATTCGATTCCGTTCGACGGCAACATCGGCGTGCGCGTGGTGCGCACCGAAGTCGGCTCGACCGGCGTGCGTACCGCGACCGACGCCGAAGGCGGTGGCCTGATTCCGGTGGATGCGCAGCAGACCTACACCGACGTGCTGCCGAGCCTGAATCTGCGTTGGATGCTCAGCGATACGTTGCAGTGGCGTTTTGCGGCCTCGCGCGGTATTTCGCGCCCGACCTTCGATCGTCTCAATCCCAACCTGACCTTGAGCAACGGCACCTCCAACACGGGCACCGCAACGCGCACCGGCGCTGCCGGTAACCCGGAGCTGGAACCGGTCAAGGCCGACCAGTTCGATACCGCGCTGGAGTGGTACTTCGGTCAGGGTTCGATGATGTACGGCACCGTGTTCTACAAAAAGGTCGAAGGCTTCATCGCCAACGCCGTCTTCAACGAGGTGTACGACGGTCAGGTGTGGCAGATCACGCGTCCGGTCAACGGCGATGCAGGCAAGATCCGCGGTGCGGAACTGGGCTACACGCAGTTCTTCGACTTCCTGCCGGGCTGGCTGAGTGGCTTCGGCCTGCAGACCAACTACACCTATGTCGACAGCGAGGCGCCGAGCCCCACTGCCACCGACACCAACGGCCAGGCACTCACCGTGCCGCTGGAAGGGTTGTCCAAGAACAGCTACAACGCGATCCTCAGCTACGAAACGGCGCGCTTCCAGGGCCGTGTGGCCTACAACTGGCGCAGCGACTGGCTGGTGACCACCGCAGGCAACGGCACTGAAAATCTGCCGGTCTACAACAAGGGCTTCGGCCAGCTGGATGCCTCGCTGCGTTTCAACATCAATGATGTGTGGTCGATTTCGCTCGATGGCGTGAATCTGCTCGATACCCGGCGCGAAAGCTATCTGGGTTCCGAGTCGCGCTACCGCGACTTCGTGATCAACGATCGTCGGTATGGCCTGACCTTGCGGGCCAGCCTGTAGAACGTGCCGTAGGAAGTGCGTCTCCGGTCCGGCGAGCTGTGCAGGCAGCTCGTTGGACCGGTGTTTTTCCAGTCGATGGCAACCATCGACCGCAACGGGAGCCGGAGGAATGATCGTCATGATCGATCCGCCTACTGAGCGCCGTCGTCTTCGTACGCAATCGTGGCAGGCCCGTCTGTGGGTGTTGCTGCTGTTGGCGTCTGTCTTTGGGCTGCATGCCGCCGAGTCCGGCGCGCAGGGGCCTTACCAATGGCGCAGCGTTGCCATTGGCGGTGGCGGATTCGTCACCGGGGTGCTGTTTCATCCCGCAGAGCGCGATCTTGCGTATGCGCGCACCGATGTCGGTGGCGCCTACCGTTGGGATGCGCGTGCGCAGCAGTGGATCGCACTGACCGATTGGTTGGGAGCCGACGACTGGAATCTGATGGGGATCGACGCCTTCGCGGTCGATCCTGCCGACCCGAAGGCGCTGTATCTGGCCGCGGGCACCTATATGCACGAGCGCGCCGGCAATGCGGCGGTGCTGCGTTCGTTCGATCGCGGTCACAGCTTCGAGCGTGCCGAGTTGCCATTCAAACTGGGTGGCAACCAGCTGGGGCGTTCCAATGGCGAACGCCTGGCGGTGGACCCGCACGATGGCCGCGTGCTGTTGCTCGGGTCGCGCGATGCGGGCCTGTGGCGCAGCGCCGATCGCGGCGCGCATTGGGCGCGTGTGGAGGCGTTTCCTGCCGAGGCATTGGCGGGTGCCGTTGCGCGCAATCATGTCGGGCGCGAGCAGGCCGTCGGCATCGCGTTTGTGGTCTTCGACCCGGCAAGCGGCCGCGCCGGTGCGCCGACGCCGCGCATCTATGTCGGTGTGTCCACTGCGCAAACCAGTCTGTATGTGTCCGAAGATGAAGGTCGCAGCTGGTCGGCCGTGGCCGGGCAACCCAAGGGCTTGCGTCCCAGCCACATGGCCGGTGGCAGCGGTGGGCACTGGTATCTGAGCTACGGCGACCAGCCCGGTCCGGATCTGATGGCCGGTGGCGCGCTATGGAAATACACCCCGGCGCAGGCGCGCTCGAAGGCGGGTTGGAGCGAGATCAGCCCGATTGCGCAGCCTGCCAGTGGCGATGGTTTCGGCTGGGGCGCGGTAGCGGTGGATCCGCAACAGCCGCAGGTACTGCTGGCCAGTACGTTCCGCCGCCGCACACCGCGCGACGAGTTGTTTCGCAGCGTCGATGGCGGTCGCAGCTGGACGCCGTTGTTGGCCGCATCGCAGTTCGATCACAGCGCAGCGCCGTGGACCGCGCAGGCGACGCCGCACTGGATGGGTGCCTTGGCGATCGATCCGTTCGACAGTAACCACGCGCTGTTCGTCACCGGCTACGGCATCTGGGCCTCGCGCAATCTGCAGGAGTTCGCCAGGCAGCAGCGTCCATTGCAATGGTGGTTTCAGGATCGCGGGCTGGAAGAAACCGTGCCGCTGGATCTGCTCAGCCCGATGCAGGGCGCGCATCTGCTCAGCGCGCTGGGCGATATCGATGGCTTTCGGCATGACGATCTGGACCGCGCACAATTGCAGTACGCCGGACCACGCCTGACCAATGGCGAGAGCATCGATGCCGCCGGGCAGGCCGCGCAATGGGTGGTACGTAGCGGCACCGTGCGCGATCGCCGCAACAACGAAATTCGCGCGCTCTACTCGCGCGATGGCGGCGCGCAGTGGACGGCGTTTGCCAGCGAGCCGCCAGCGGGGCAGGGCGCCGGCAACATCGCCATTTCCGCCGACGCATCCCAGGTTGTGTGGGCGCCCGACAAAGGTGGCGTATGGCGCACGGCCGATTTCGGCAAGCAATGGCAGCGTGTGCAGGGGCTGCCCGACACTGCGGTGGCGGTAGCCGATCGCGTTGATGCGCGGCGCTGGTATGCAGTGGATACCGCGAGCGGGCGCTTGTTCGAGAGCCGCGATGGCGCAGCGAACTTTCGCGACACCGGTGCGCAGGTTGGCAGCCCGGCACGCGATGAGCGTGCGCGTCCGCAACTGCGCCCCGATCCGTGGCGTGCGGGTGTGGTGTATCTGGCCAGCCCCACGCTGGGCGTGATGCGCTGGCAGGACGGTCGTTTGCAGACCTTGTCCACGCCGGACCAGGCGCGTTCGTTGGGCATCGGCAAGGCGCTGCGCGAGGGTGCACCGCCGGCGCTGTATCTGGCCGGCCGTGTGGATGGCGTGGACGGTGTATTCCGATCCGACGACGAAGGCACGCACTGGTTGCGCATCAACGACGATGCGCACCGTTTCGGCAAGCCGTACAGCGTGACCGGCGATCCGCGCATCCCCGGGCGCGTGTACTTCGCTACTGGTGGGCGTGGCATTTTCTACGGCGATCCACGATGAGCGCTGCGTACCTGCGCGCGTCATTGTGCTGTCTTACTGTATGCGGCGGCGCGTGCTGTCGCTTTGTTGCGCGCCGAGTGGCTGCGCCGACTCTGGAGATCACTGCATGACCGCTTCTTTCATCCGTCGTGGCTGCCTGTTGGGCCTGGCGCTGATCAGCCCCGCCGCGTTGGCACAACCGACCCTGCCATTGTTGTTTGCCGATGGCGCGGTATTGCAGCGCGACCAGCCGATGCCGGTGTGGGGCTGGGCATCGCCGAATGCCGTCATCACGGTCAGCTTTGACGGCAAACGCACCACCGCCAAGGCCGACGCGAAAGGGCAGTGGAAGGTGAATTTGCCCGCGCATAAGGCCGGTGGCCCGTATGTGCTGAGTGTGCAGGGCGATGGAGGCGAGTTGCAGGTGCGGGATGTGCTGGTCGGCGATGTGTGGCTGGCCAGTGGTCAATCGAATATGGAGTGGCCCTTGGCGCAGGCCAGCGATGGTGCGCAGGCAGTGGCTGCTGCCAACGACCCGCAATTGCGCCACTTCAAGGTGCCCAAGTCGTGGTCGGTGCAGCCGGAAGCGCGCCTGACCGGCGGCGACTGGAAAGCGGCGACGCCGGAGAATGCCGGCGAGTTCACTGCAGTGGGATATTTCTTCGCCAAGGAGCTGCGTGCCAGCACCGGCGTGCCGATCGGCATCGTCAACAGCACCTGGGGTGGCAGTGCGATCGAAGCGTGGATGGAGGCGGCTTCGCTGGGGTTGAACGCCGACCAGAATCAGGGCGCGATCGAAGCGATCAAGCAACGCGATGCCACCGCGCAGGCCGCCACCGGCAAGCGCATCGCGCGCTGGCCCAAGGTGGACGGCGACATGCTGCAGTGGCGCGAACCGACGTTTGACGACAGCGACTGGGACAGCATCCCGACCACCCAGCAATGGGAACTCAGCGGCTATGACGGCATGGATGGTATCGCCTGGTATCGCACCACAATCACGCTGAGCGCTGCCGAGGCCAAGACCGGTATTGCGCTGGGTGTTGGTCAGATCGATGACTCCGATATCACCTATGTCAACGGCGCCCAGGTTGGCCAGACCACCAAGCAGTGGAACCTGCCGCGCGTCTACACCGTGCCGCCTTCTGCACTGCATGCAGGCGTCAACCACATCGCCGTGCGGGTGGAAGATCTCAGCGGTGGCGGCGGCATGCATGGTCCGGACGAGCAGCGCTTTGTGCAGACCACCGCCGGTGCCAGGCGCGCCTTGAGCGGCTGGAAATTCCGCCCTGCGGCCGTGCGCGTGTCGCTGGCCGACAACAAGAATCAGCTGCCCACGCTGCTGTACAACCAGATGATCCATCCGCTGCAGCCGTTCCCGGTCAAGGGCGTGATCTGGTATCAGGGCGAAACCAATGCCAGCGACACCGGTGCGGTGAAATATCGCGAGCAGTTCGCGGCGATGATCCAGCAATGGCGCGCCGAACGCGGTGCGAAACAGCTGCCGTTTCTATGGGTGCAGCTGGCCAACTTCAAGGCCGGTGGCGACAAGGGCGAACTGAGCCCGTGGGCGCTGTTGCGCGAGTCGCAATCCAAGACGCTGGCGCTGCCGGCGACCGGGCAGGCGGTGATCATCGATATCGGCAACCCCACCGATATCCATCCCACCAACAAGCGCGATGTCGGCCATCGTCTGGCGCTTGCGGCGCGGCATGTGGCTTATGGCGAAACGCTGGTGTACAGCGCGCCGGTGTTCAAGCGCGCGAGCTTCGCCGATGGCCAGGCGGTGCTGAGTTTCGATCTGCAAGGCAGTGCGTTGCAGGTGCGTGGCGGTGGCCAAGTGCAAGGCTTCCGTGTCGCCGGTGCCGACAAGCAGTTCCATCCAGCCACCGCGCAACTCGATGGCGATCGCGTGATCGTACGCAGCGATGCGGTGTCTGCACCGGTCGCCGTGCGCTACGGCTGGAGCGAAAACCCGGATGACGCCAACCTGGTCAATCGCGAACACCTTCCCGTTTCCCCCTTCCGCACCGATACCTGGTGACACGGAGTCTTATGTCCATGCATTCCCCCGTTACGCGTGCGATCGCTCCTTCCACTGCACGCCGTTGCCTGCGTCCGCTGCTGCTGTCCGCGCTGGCGCTGGCCTTGGCTGCGTGCCAATCCGGTGAGCAGGACAAGGCCAAACCTGCCGCGGTCGCACCGGCTGCCGGCACCGCAGCCACCGCGCCTGCCACCGCAGCGGCACCAGCTGCACAAACGCCAATGCCGCAGTTCGTCAGCAAGGACGGCAAGCATGCGTTGATGGTCGATGGTGCGCCGTTCCTGATCCTGGGCGCGCAGGTCAACAACTCCAGCAACTATCCCGGGGTGATGGACAAGGTGTGGCCTGCGATGCAGGTGCTGGGCCCCAACACCGTGCAGGTGCCGATCGCCTGGGAGCAGGTTGAGCCGGAAGAAGGCAAGTTCGATTTTTCCTTCGTCGACACGCTGCTCAACCAGGCGCGCGAGCACAAGGTGCGGCTGGTGCTGCTGTGGTTTGCGACCTGGAAGAACAACGGCCCGGCGTACGCGCCGCATTGGGTCAAGACCGACAACCAGCGCTTCCCGCGCGTGGTGACGCGCGAGGGCAAGGCGATCGGGTCGCTGTCGCCGCATGCGCAGGCCACGCTGGATGCAGACCGCAAGGCCTTTGTTGCCTTCATGCAGCATTTGAAGCAGGTCGATCCGCAGCACACCGTAATCATGATCCAGCCGGAAAACGAGCCGGGCACCTACGGCAGCGTGCGCGACTTCTCGCCGATGGCGCAGAAGCTGTTCGACGGCCCGGTGCCGGACGAACTGCTCAAGCGTTTGAACAAGCAGCCGGGCAGCTGGGCGCAGGTGTTCAGTGCCGATGCCGACGAGATCTTCCATGCCTGGTCGATCGGTCGCTACATTGATCAAGTGGCCGAAGCCGGCAAGGCTGAGTACCCGCTGCCGATGTACGTCAACGCCGCACTGCGTGGCCCGTTCAATCCCGGCCAGCCCGGTCAATACGCCAGCGGTGGTCCCACCGATAACGTGCTGGATGTGTGGAAGGCCGCCGGTCCGCATATCGACCTGCTGGCGCCGGACATCTACATGCCCGAATACCGCATGTACACCACGGTGTTGGAGCGCTACGCACGTCCGGATAACGCCTTGTTCGTTGCCGAAACCGGCAACCGCCCCGAGTACGCGCGTTATCTGTTCCCCACACTGGGCCACGACGGCATCGGCTGGTCGGCGTTCGGCATGGACTACACGCGTTATTCCAACTATCCGTTGGGCGCCAAGCACGTCAACGAAGAAACGCTGGCGCCGTTCGCGCTGGGTTTCGATCTGGTCAAACGCGGCATGCGTCCGTTCGCCAAGGCCGCCTCCGAAGGCAAACTCCACGGCACCGCAGAAGAACCCGGCCAGGCCGTGCAGGAGCTCAAGCTCAACGAGCGCTGGAGCGCCACCATCACCTATGGCGTGCCGCAGTTCTGGTTCAAGGGCGAGCCGCCGGGCAACCCTGAGCCGATTGGCGCGGCCTTGATCGCCGAGCTCGGCCCGGACGAATTCCTGGTCACCGGTTACCACGTGCGCGTGACCCTGCATCCGGCCAGCGAGGCGACCGCCAACATGCTCTACGACCGCGTCGAGGAAGGCGTGTACGACGGTAGCGACTGGAAGTTCGAGCGCAACTGGAACGGCGACCAGACCGATTACGGCGTCAATTTTTCCAGTGCGCCGCAGCTGCTGAAGATCAAGCTGGCGACTTACAAATAAACGCGGTTATCAGCGTTGCCGCGCAGCCCGATAACTGCGCAGCGCGCTGTCAGCCACGTTGAATTCAATGAACCCATGCGCTGCCGCCCCCGCGGCACCGCTTCGTAATTCCAAGGGAGTGAACATGCAAACCACCAACCGTTCCGCCGGCCATGCGCCTGCCACCCGACGTACACCGCTCGCGCACTGCCTGGCGTTGTCGCTGGCCCTGCTGGCCAATGCCGCGCATGCGCAGGAAGTGCGCAAGGCCGCCGATGGCGTCACCGTGGTGCCGAGCGCCAAGGGCGCCGCACCGGTGCGTCTGCAGGTGGTGGATGCCGGCATCATCCGCGTCAGTGCCGATCCGGATGGCGACTTCGCGCGCACGCCCAGCCTGATGCGCGTGCCGGTGCAGGGCGACAGCAAGTTCCAGCTCGCAGAGCAGGGCGACAGCGTGCAGCTGAAGACCGGCAAGGTCACCGCCACGGTGTCCACCGTCGATGGCCATGTCAGCTTCGCCGATGCCAACGGCAAGCCGGTGCTGTCGGAAGTGGCCGGCGGGCGTAGCTTTGCCCCGCTCAAGGTCGAAGGCAAGCAGTACCTGAGCGTGCGTCAGCGCTTCCAGTCGCCCGATGACGAAGCCTTGTACGGCTTTGGCCAGCATCAACAGGGCTGGATGAATCAGAAGGGCCGCAACGTCGAGTTGCAGCAGAACAATATCGATATGGCGGTGCCGTATCTGGTGTCCAGCCGCAACTACGGCCTGCTGTGGGACAACAACTCGATCAGCCGCCTGGGCGACCCGCGCGGCCTGCAGCCGCTGCCCAAGACGCTCAAGCTGTACGACGCCAAGGGCAAGGCCGGCGCATTGACCGCGCGCTATGCGATCAACGGCAAGCAGATTGTCGAGCGTCGCGAGAGCGAGGTGAACTACCAGTACCTCAGCGACCTGACCAAGTATCCGAAGAAGGCAACGACCAAGGACAAGGACAGCCGCATGCAGGTCACCTGGGAGGGCGAGATCGAAGCGCTCACCGGTGGCGAGCACACCTTCTCGCTGTATTCGAGCGAATACGCCAAGTTGTACGTGGACGGCAAGCTGATCATCGATCGCTGGCGCCAGAACTGGAACCCGTGGAATCACGAGTTCAAGCTCGCGCTGGAGCCAGGCACGCGCCACACCGTCAAGATCGAGTGGGACCTGATCGACCCCAGCTACATCGCGCTGCTGCACCGCGACCCGCTGCCGGCCACCGAAGCCAAGGACTTGTCGCTGTGGTCCGAAGCCGGGCAGATGATCGACTACTACTTCGTCTCCGCCGATTCCTACGATCAGGCGATTGCCGGCTATCGCGAACTCACCGGCAAGTCGGTGATGCTGCCCAAGTGGGCCTATGGCTTCTGGCAGAGCCGCGAGCGTTACAAGAGCCAGGATGAGCTGGTCGGCGTGCTGGCCGAATACCGCAAGCGCAAGCTGTCGCTGGACAACATCGTGCTGGATTGGTCGTACTGGCCGGAAAACGCCTGGGGTTCGCACGATTTCGATCCACAGCACTTCCCGGATCCGGATGGCATGGTCAAGTCCGTGCACGACATGCACGCGCAGATCATGATTTCGATCTGGCCCAAGTTCTATCCCACCACCGCCAACTACAAGGAACTGGACGCCGCCGGTTTCATGTACAAGCGCAATGTCGAAGTGGGTGAGCTGGACTGGATCGCCAAGGGCTACAAGAACTCGTTCTACGACCCGTATTCGGAAAAGGCGCAGGCGATCTACTGGCGTCAGGTCAACGAGAAGCTCAACAGCAAGGGCTTCGATGCATGGTGGATGGACGCCGACGAGCCGGACGTGCATTCCAACCTGGACATCGGCGAACGCAAGGCACGCACCACGCCGACCGCGTTGGGCCCGTCCACCGAGTTCTTCAATTCGTATCCGTTGCCGCACACCCACGGCGTGTACGTAGGCGACCGTGCGGCCGACGACAAGCGCGTGTTCATCCTGTCGCGCAAGGGCTATGCCGGCACCCAGCGCAATGCGGTGGCGGTGTGGAGCGGCGACATCGTCTCGCGCTGGGACGACATGCACGACCAGATTTCCGCGGGCGTCAACATGGCGCTGTCGGGCCTGCCCAACTGGACCTTCGACATCGGCGGTTTTGCGGTGGAGAAGCGCTACGAAAACCAGGACCCGGCGCATCTGCCTGAGTGGCGCGAGCTCAACACGCGCTGGTTCCAGTTCGGTGCGTTCGTGCCGATCTTCCGCTCGCACGGCCAGTTCCCGTACCGCGAAATCTGGAACATCGCCCCGGAAGGCACGCCGTTCTACGACAGCATGGCCTACTACAACCGCCTGCGTTACGCGTTGCTGCCGTACATCTACAGCCTGGCCGGCGACACCTATCAGCGCGACGGCGTGATCATGCGCGGCATGATGATGGACTTCCCGAACGACCCCAAGGTTCGCGACATCAACGACCAGTACCTGTTTGGGCCGGCGTTCCTGGTCGCTCCGGTGACCCGCTTCGGCGCCACCTCACGTCAGGTGTATCTGCCGGCCGGCAGCAGCTGGCTGGATTTTTCCACCGGCAAGCGCTACGAAGGTGGCCAGAGCATCGAAGCGGCCGCGCCGATCGAGCGCATGCCGTTGTTCGTGCGCGCCGGTTCCATCGTGCCGACCGGCCCGGTGCAGGAATACGTAGACCAGACGCCGGATGCACCGCTCACTGTGGTGGTCTACACCGGCGCCGACGGCCAGTTCTCGCTGTATGAGGACGACGGCAAGGGCTACGGCTACGAGAAGGGCGAGTTCAGCCGCATTCCGCTGAGCTGGAACCAGGCCAAGGGCGAGCTGAGCATCGGCAAGCGCGAAGGCAGCTGGACCGGCATGCAGGCCAAACGCACCATCAATGTGCGCTTCGTCGATGGCCCGCGCGAGGATACCGGTGCGCTCGAGCCCAAGACCGACGCCAGCATCCAGTACGACGGCAAGCCGGTCAGCGTGTTGCAGCGCAAGATTGCGTCCGGCAAAGCGCGTCGTCGATGATCGCAGGTCGTTGTCAGTCAGTGAGTGCGCAGATGCCGGATCGCCGCGAGGCTCGGGCGTGCAGGTCCGGTCATGCAGCACGGTGGTGCACGTGCTGACCCGCAGGGAAGTCTGCAAGGCAACCGGTGCCGCACTCGCGGTGCTGGGTGCTGCGCCGGCGGCGTCCGCTGTGGCTGCGCCGACGAAAGCAGCCGGCGAGCAATCGCTGCCTGCCGCCGCTGCGGGCGATGCCTTGCAGCTGTGGTATCGCGAACCGGCCAACGAATGGGTACAGGCCTTGCCGGTCGGCAACGGCCGGTTGGGCGCGATGGTGTGGGGCGGCATTGCCCACGAGCGCCTGCAACTCAACGAAGACACGCTGTACGCAGGCGGCCCGTACGATGCCACCAGCCCCGACGCGCTGGCGGCCTTGCCGCAGGTGCGCGCGCTGATTTTTGCCGGGCGCTATGCCGAAGCCGAAGCACTGGCCGACGCCAAAATGCTCTCGCGTCCGCTCAAGCAGATGCCGTATCAACCGCTGGGCGATCTGCTGCTGGATTTCGACCGTGCCGACGGCATCAGCGAGTATCGCCGTCAGCTCGATCTGGATACCGGCGTGGTCACCACCACCTTCCGTTCCGGCGGCGCTGTGCACAAGCGCGAAGTGTTCGTGTCGGCGCAATCGCAGTGCATCGTGGTGCGCCTGTCGTGCGATCGCCCCCGTGCGATTTCCTTGCGCGTGGGCATCGACAGCCCGCAGACCGGCGAGGTCACGGTGGAGCAGGGCGGCCTGCTGTTCAGCGGTCGCAACGGCAGCTTCGCCGGCATCGACGGCAAGCTGCGCTTTGCGTTGCGCGTGTTGCCGCAGATCAAGGGCGGCACGGTCAGCGATCTGCGTGACCGCTTGCGCATCGAGGGCGCCGATGAAGTGGTGCTGCTGCTCACTGCCGCCACCAGCTACCAACGCTTTGATGCCGTCGATGGCGATCCGCTCGCGCTGACCGCAGCAAGCTTGAAAAAAGCAGGCAAGCTGGACTACACCGCATTGCTGCGTGCGCATCTGGCCGATCATCAGCGGCTGTTCCGGCGCGTGGCGATCGACCTCGGCACCAGCGAAGCGGCGAAGCTGCCCACCGACGAACGCGTGCAGGCGTTTGCCAAGGGCAACGACCCGGCACTGGCGGCGTTGTATCACCAGTTCGGCCGGTACCTGTTGATCTGCAGCTCGCGGCCCGGTTCGCAGCCGGCCAATCTGCAGGGCATCTGGAACGACCTGATGCAGCCGCCGTGGGAAAGCAAGTACACCATCAACATCAACACCGAGATGAACTACTGGCCCAGCGAGGCCAACGCGCTGCACGAATGCGTCGAACCGCTGGAATCCATGTTGTTCGATCTGGCCAAAACCGGGGCGCACACCGCACGCGCGATGTACGACGCGCCCGGTTGGGTGGTGCACAACAACACCGACCTGTGGCGCCAGGCCGGGCCGATCGATGGCGCCAAGTGGAGCCTGTGGCCGATGGGCGGCGTGTGGCTGCTGCAACAGCTGTGGGACCGCTGGGATTACGGCCGCGACCGTGCCTACCTGGGCAAGATCTATCCCTTGTTCAAGGGCGCGGCGGAGTTTTTCGTCGCCACGTTGGTCAAGGACCCGCAGACCGGCGCGATGGTGACCAATCCCTCGATCTCGCCGGAAAACCAGCATCCGTTCAATGCTGCGCTGTGTGCCGGCCCCACCATGGACGCGCAACTGCTGCGCGATCTGTTCGCGCAATGCATCGCCATGAGCAAGCTGCTCAAGGTCGACGATGCCTTCGCACAACACCTGAGCACGCTGCGCGAGCAATTGCCGCCCAACCGTATCGGCAAGGCGGGGCAGCTGCAGGAATGGCAGCAGGACTGGGATATGCAGGCGCCGGAGATCCATCACCGCCACGTCTCGCATCTGTACGCCCTGCATCCCTCCAGCCAGATCAATCTGCGCGACACGCCCGAGCTTGCCGCTGCAGCCAAGCGCACGCTGGAAACACGAGGCGACAACACCACCGGCTGGGGCATCGGCTGGCGCCTGAATCTATGGGCACGTCTGACCGATGGAGAGCATGCGTATCGCATCCTGCAATTGCTGATTTCGCCCGAGCGCACCTACCCGAATCTGTTCGACGCGCATCCGCCATTCCAGATCGATGGCAACTTCGGCGGCACCGCCGGCATCACCGAGATGCTTTTACAAAGTTGGGGTGGCAGCGTGTTCTTGCTGCCCGCATTGCCCAGTGCCTGGCCGCGCGGCAGTGTGCGCGGCTTGCGCATCCGCGGCGGTGCCAGCGTGGACCTGGAATGGGACGGCGGTCGCCTGCAGCAGGCACGCGTACACAGCGACCGTGGCGGGCGCTATCAACTGTCTTACGCAGGGCAGACCCTGGACCTGGAACTGGGCGCCGGTCGCACCCAGCAGGTCGGCCTCAACAACAACCGATTGGTGACGCAATGAGCTTGTACATAGGACTGGATGTGGGCACGCAGAGCGTCAAGCTGGTGGCCTACGATCCGCAAGAGCGCGCCGTGGTGGCCACCATCGCCGCGCCCATGGAGCTGATCAGCCGCGACGACGGCACCCGCGAGCAACAGGCGCAGTGGTGGATCGACGGCATCGTGCATTGCTTCGCACAGCTCGATGGAGAGCTGCGTGCGCAGGTGCGCGGTATCTCCGTCTCCGGCCAGCAGCACGGCTTTGTGCCGGTGGCTGCCGATGGCAGCGTCACCGCACCGGTGAAGCTGTGGTGCGACACCAGCACCGCGCGGGAATGCGACGAGATCATGGACGCGGTGGGCGGCGTGGCCGGCAGTGTGGCCACCGCCGGCAATCCGATCATGGCCGGTTACACCGCCTCCAAGTTGCCGTGGACGCGCAAGCATCGCCCCGAGGCGTACGCCGCGATGACCACGGTGATGCTGCCGCACGATTACGTGAACTTCTGGCTCACCGGTGAGCGCTTCACCGAAGTCGGCGATGCCTCCGGCACCGGCTGGCTGGATGTGCGCACCCGCCAGTGGTCCGAGCGCATGCTCGGCGCGATGGATGCACAGCGCGATCTGCGCGCTGCATTGCCGCCGCTGGTGGAAACCGGCGCGGTGTATGCGTTGTCCGACGCAGCTGCAGAGGCGCTGAATCTGCCGGCCGGTGTACGTGTCACCACCGGTGGCGGCGACAACATGATGGCCGCGATCGGCACCGGCAACGTGGTGCCGGGTCGCCTGACCATGAGCCTGGGCACTTCCGGCACCTTGTTCGCGTATGCCGATCACCCGGTGGTGGACGACGACGCACGCTGGGCCGCGTTCTGCTCGTCCAGTGGCGGTTGGTTGCCGCTGATCTGCACGATGAACTGCACCGTCGCCACCGAGGCGGTGATGCAGATGTTCTCCATCACCCGCGAGCAGACCGAGGCGCTGATCGCCAGCACCACACCGGGCGCCGATGGTCTGGTGTTGCTGCCGTTCTTCAACGGCGAGCGCACCCCGAATCTGCCGTCCGCACGCGGCTGCCTGTTCGGCATGGAGCTGCACAACACCACGCCGGCACATTTCTATCGCGCCGCGATGGAAGGGGCGACCTACAGCCTGCGCAACGGCTTCGATGCCTTCGTTGCCGCGGGTCTGCAGTTCGACACCATCCTGCTCACCGGCGGCGGCAGCAAGAGCGCGCAGTGGCGGCAGATGGTGGCCGACATTTTCAATCTGCAGGTCGTGGTGCCGACCCAGCCCGAAGGGGCCGCATTCGGCGCTGCATTGCAGGCCCTGTGGGCGTGCGATCGCGACGACGGCGGCGCAGACGCCTTGTCGGATGTGGTGCTGGAGCATCTGCAGACCGACGAGGCGCTATCGGCGCGCCCGGATCCGCAGCGCGTGGCCCAGTATCAGCAGCATTACCAGAACTTCCTCAAGCACCTGCAGGTCGTCAGCCCGCTCTACGCCGGCTGATCGACAACACCCTTTACAACTCCCCCAGCAGCAAGGACATCTCACCCCATGAGCAACACCGTCTACATCGGCGCGAAAGAATATTTCCCCGGCATCGGCAAGATCGGCTTCGAAGGCCGCGATTCTGACAACCCGCTGGCGTTCAAGGTCTACGACGCCAACAAGCAGATCGGCGACAAGACCATGGCCGAGCATCTACGCTTTGCGGTGGCCTACTGGCACAGCTTCTGCGGCAACGGCGCCGATCCGTTCGGCCCGGGCACGCGTGCGTATCCGTGGGATGTGGGCGCTACCGCACTCAATCGTGCCGAAGCCAAGGCCGATGCCGCGTTCGAATTCTTCACCAAGCTCGGCGTGCCGTATTACTGCTTCCACGA
>NZ_MDFM01000017.1 GCF_002939985.1 Xanthomonas hortorum pv. cynarae
CGTATATCGCTTGCTGCTCATAGACACCTCCGAATCGACCATTTTCCATGGCCTTGAGATGTCTAGGAAACCCTGGGCGTATCAAAAGCGTACGTCAGGCTCTGCCCATCCGGTAGCGTGATAAAGTCTAGATGCCCATATTTGTATGCAAAAGTAAGACTCCGTCCGGTCGCATCAGTCACTGCTGAGATTTTTCCTTCTGTATAGCGAAGGGTTACAAAATCGCCGTCAGGGTAGTCAATTTTCTGCAAGTTGCCAGCTGCATCAAACTCTTCAATGGTCTGATCGGGAGCGTGGACATGCCAGTTGACCAGCGCCCCGTCCTCCCTAACTTCCTCGAGTGCGTAGCGCACGTCGCTTTCTGCATGCCATTTGCCACTTCCCTCGTTCTTAAACAAGTAAGAGTTGCCACTTGGTCTTGTGAGCAGAACGGTTTTCGAGCCCGACGTTAAGTTGGCTCTGATGGACCGCATGTAAGAGTGCCGCCACTCAATGCCTAGCGGAGAGCCGGCATCAAGCCCAATATTTCCGCTGGTGTAAAAGCGAACGAATTGGAGTTTGGTTGCGGGCGCAGAGAAATCAATATCTTTTTGTAGTTTGGCGCCAGTGAAAAAATTGACCGGATTTCCCGCAGTGCAAGAGCCAGATGTTGAGGCGTCACATTCGTTATTCTTTCCCGGATCAATTGGCCGACGAATGCATGTCATGAAGTTGTTTGGATTGGGATCGAATCCGGCTGGGCATTGCCAATGTTTTGCCAGTAATGTAGGGAAATAACCGCTGCTTGAAGGTCGGCATGAGGAATTGTCTGTGGTGCAATTATTTGCTGCTAAAAAACCAGCCGCCGTGTATGGACGAAGTTCTGGTCCTTCCGGCCCCGTATAGCTGATAACTACGATTGATGCGGGCTGTCCATTCCATAGCCCGTTGCCTTGTCCTCCACATTGGAGGATTCGGCAGCCAGCTCCATAATTGTCAATCTCAGGGTTGAATTCACCGGGCAGTGGTGGGATTTTGCTAACTTCGAAGTCTTGAGCGAGTACGGCAAAGGTAGGAAAGCAAAGCGCCGTCATTAAAACAAGGCTTGATATTTGTTGTAGCGCGATTGCAGTGAATCGCCTTTGAGAAAATAACGACGACCCATTCAATGGGGTGGCGGATGAATCATTGCTTTGGGTGTGCATTGCTTTCTTCCTTGACTGCTAAATAAAGCCGGGATAAGGGGAGGAATTCACTGCGACTATGCCCGAAGTCTCACTGGGCGCATTGTTCGCATTCCTGCAGCGCGAAAAAGTAGCGTGTCTCTCCGATGCTCGTGACATGGATTTGCAACCACGGCCTCACCACCACTGTCTATGATCAAGCGCTAATGCTCTGAAGCGGCTACCCGATAGGCAACATCCAACCTGCGCGCGATCTGCTCCAATCGCTCCGGAGTCTTTTCATTGCTGACAATATCGTCGGCGATGGCTTTTCGCTGTTCGCGCGCCGCCTGCGCGGCGATCATCCGACTTGCCAATTCGGGTGTTGCGCCATCGCGGCGCATGAGGCGCGCATGCTGCAAGGCGGCCGGGACATCGACGACTAGGATGCGGTCCAGCCACGGGTAGGTGGCACGTCCTCCGGCTTCGGCAAGCAGCGGGATCGCCACGATGGTGTACGATCCCCGGGCAGCCAGTGCCGCGCGACGCAGTTCGTCGCGGATGGCGGGGTGAGTGATGGCTTCGAGCGCCTTCCGTTGAAGTGGATCGGCAAAGACAATTTGGCGCAAGGCGGAGCGATCTAGCGCGCCATCCGGCAACAAGATGGCGCGTCCGAAGCGATCGGCGATGGCATCAAGAATGGGGCCGGGTTCCACGACCTGCCGCGCAACGACATCCGCATCAATCACCGGCACGCCCAGCTTCTCGAACTCAGCGGCGAGCGCGCTCTTGCCGGAGGCGATGCCGCCGGTGAGGCCGACGATGAAGTCGCTCATCGTCGTGCCCCGGTCAACGCAGGCCTGCGAAGTGCAGGTAGCCGTCCACCAGATCGTTGCCCCAGAAGAACACCACCCAGCCGGCAATGGCCAAGTAGGGGCCGAACGGGATTGGGGTGGCGCGGTCGCGGCCTTTGGCCACCAGCCAGATCGAGCCCAGGATGGCGCCGACCAGCGAGGAGATCAGGATGATCGGCAGGATGCCTTTCAGCCCGCACCAGGCGCCCAGCGCGGCCAGCAGCTTGAAATCGCCGTGGCCCATGCCTTCCTTGCCGGTGAGCTGTTTGAATAGCCACCACACCGTCCACAGTGAGACATAGCCGACCGCCGCGCCCAGGAGGGCGGGCTTGGCTGGCATATAGAGGTTGTCCATCGAGCCGACCAGACCCAGCCACATCAGCGGCAAGGTCAGCTGGTCCGGCAGCAGCTTGTGGCGCAGGTCGATGCCCGACATCGCCACCAGAAAGCAGCTCAGCACGATCGCGCCAAAGCCCTGCCAGCCGAAGCCGAAGCGCCAAACGCTGGCCACGCACAGGATGGAAGTCAGCAACTCCACCAGCGGATACTGGAGCGAGATCGGCTTGCCGCTGTAGCGCGACTTGCCGCGCAACATCAGCCAGCTGAAGAGGGGGATGTTCTCCCACCACTTGAGCTTGTCGCCGGTGACCGGGTCATGCGAGGGCTCTACCACGATCCCGGGCGGCGGCGGCTCGTAGATGTCCGGCAGTTCCAGGATCTCGCGCGCATCGCGCCGCCACTGCCACTCCATGCGCTTGGGCAAGCGCAGGATCACCACGTTCAGGAAGCTGCCGATCAGCAGTCCCAGTCCGGCCGCGGCGGGAAAGCCGAGACCGGGATGCTGGTCGAGAAATGCCATTACGTCTTATCCAACCACCGAAGCGAGCTTGAAGATGGGCAGGTACATGCCGATGACCATGCCGCCGACGATGGTACCAATGAATACCATGATCAGGGGTTCGATCAGGCTGCTGAGCGCGTCGACAGCATTGTTGACCTCTTGCTCGAAGTACTCAGCCACTTTGAACAGCATGGCATCCAAGGCGCCGGCCTCTTCGCCGATGGCAGTCATCTGCACCACCATGTGAGGGAACAGATTGACTTGCTTCATCGCCATGTTGACGGGATAGCCCACAGATACGTCTTCGCGCATGCGAATTACCGCTTTTTCATAGACAGAGTTGCCTGTAGCACCGGCCACAATACCGAGTGCCTCGACTAGAGGTACGCCTGCTTTGAATGTGACGGCCGTTGTGCGAGCAAAACGCGCGATAGAGCTGTTGTGCATGATCTGGCCAATGATCGGCACTTTAAGGATCAAGCGATCCATGCCGTGTTGCATTGCTGGCGAGCGCTTATACGCGAAGATAAAGCCCACTATTGCGCCCACGGCTACGATCAACATCAGCCACCACCAAGACACCATAAAACGCGATAAGTTGACGATCATTTGGGTAAAAGCGGGAAGCTCTGCGCCGAAGCCCTTAAAGACGTCTTCAAATTGGGGGACGACCCAGACGAGCAAGATTGAACTCACCAGAATTGCTACTGCCATGACCATGGCTGGATAAAATAGTGCTTTTTTAATCTTGCCCTTAAGTGCTTCCAGATTCTCTTTATAAGTAGCAACAGTGTCCAGCACAGTTTCCAACACGCCTGCGCCTTCGCCTGCCTTGACCAAGTTCCGATAGAGCTCGTCAAACTGCACTGGGTGCTTGCTTACGGCCTCATGTAGCGACGATCCTCCTTCGATATCGGTACGGATCTGCCCAACCATTTTGCGCATGCGTGGATTTTTCTGTCCGCTGCCAATGATCTCCAGTGCGCCTACGATAGGTACACCTGATTTCATCATTGTGGCCATCTGTCGACTAAAGAAAGAGATATCCTTTGCGGAGACTTTCTTGCCCGCAGCACCAAATAGCGGTTTGGGCTTCACTTTGACCATCAGTGGTGTGATGCCTTGCCTCCGCAATTCTGCGCGTAGCAAATTGGCATTACGGGCGGTCTGTTCGCCCTTCATCTTGACGCCGCGCTTGTCTGTCCCCTCCCAAACAAATGGGCTCATCTGTTCAGCCTGTGAGGCAGGCTTGGCTTTGACTGCACTACGTACTGCCGACATATAGAACCTCCCATCCACCATCCCCAGGCAGATATCTCACCATGTTACTCTTTTCTTAGATAGCTAGCATCTTCCTTCTTGCTTTTCAGTCGGCCATTTATTGCTGGTGGAACGTGACGCTTTGCGTCACCTATTGACCGTTGAGGGCTTAGCTAGCAATGGGTTCCAATTTGGCGAGGTGACCCACAAGCCCAGCCCCATATGCCGCATGATCCACTCTAGGGGTATCTTGATGTGCGATGAAAAGTTGGCATGCGTCCTGCTATAGATACCCTGCACGTGGCAAGCGCTACGCGGCGCCCAAAGGGAGTGGCCCGTGGGCGGAACTTTAACAACTCTAGGGGATACCTATGAAAAAGCAGCAAGGTTTTACGTTAATTGAATTGATGATCGTGGTTGCCATCATTGCCATCTTGGCAGCGATTGCTCTGCCGGCGTATCAAAACTATGTGGCCAAATCGCAAGTTGCTGCAGCCTTGGCTGAGATCACTCCTGGCAAGACTCAGTACGAAGTGATGGTTAACGAAGGCAAGGCGGCGTCGATTACTCCGGATCTCATCGGTCTTAAGACATCCAACCGTTGCACGATCAGCACCCCGAATCCGGGTGAGACTGGCGCTATCACGTGTGCCTTGTTGAATTCCAGTCCGAAGGTTGGCGCCGCTTCTATCTCCTGGACCCGAGCTGCGGATGGTACGTGGACCTGTTCGACCACGTTGGCCACTGCTGATAAGCTTAAGTATGCTCCTTCAACCTGCCAGGGTTAATCGAGATTGCAAAAGCCCCGCATGGCGGGGCTTTTCTATTCTGTGATTTTTAGTGGAAATTGTTTGCGGGAGTGGAATGCGAGCACAAGGCTTTACATTGGTAGAGTTGATGGTCGTAGTTTTGATCATCTCTGTGATGGCGTCGATCGCAGTCCCGCAATACCAAATTTATATCGCGCGATCTCAAGTCGCTGCAGGCCTTGCGGAAATTAGCCCTGGTAAGACTCGTTATGAAATTATTCTTAACGATGGAGGCGGAAGTGCGCTAACGTCCGCAGCTGCTATAGGATTAACAGTTGCCTCGGCAAACCGCTGCAGCGCGATTAATGTTCTCACTCCAAATGCTGATGGTTCTCAGGATCATGCCATAGAGTGCACCATCCGCGGGAATCCTCGTGTAAACGGTTCTAAAGTAACCTGGGCTAGAAGCGCGGACGGAATATGGTCATGTAGTACCGATCTGACTACGGCCGACAAAGAGCGCTTCTCGCCGTCGTCTTGCCCCTGAGCTTTGGCATAGTTAGCGCCTCTGGCGTTAAAAATTGTAGTCTGAGCCATCTCGGAATTAAGTGATGAACGTGAGTGCATCTGCAAATTTAGTTGGTATTACCGGCATTGCGCGTCGTCTAGTCCAAGATGGTGCGCTTGAAGAGTCTGTTGCTCGGTCTGCGATGGATCAAGCTGCGTCGGCGAAAGTTCCATTGCCACAGTGGTTTGCTGAGAAAAAGCTAGTTTCAGCCGCTCAGCTGGCTGCAGCTAATGCAGTCGAGTTCGGCATGCCGTTGATGGATGTGTCGGTCTTCGACGCCAGCCAGAACGCCGTCAAGCTGGTCAGCGAGGAATTGCTCCAGAAGTACCAGGTGCTGCCGCTGTTCAAGCGCGGCAACCGGTTGTTCGTGGGGGTGAGCAATCCGACCCAGACCCGGGCGCTGGACGACATCAAGTTCCATACCAACTTGGTGGTGGAGCCGATTCTGGTCGATGAGGACCAGATCCGGCGCACCCTGGAGCAGTGGCAGGCCAGTAATGCCGCACTGGGCGCGTCGCTCGGCAACGACGACGACGATATGGGGGACCTGGACGTGTCGGCCGGGGACGAGGACATGGGCGCCGGCGGGGATTCCGGGGTCGATGCCAAGGGCGACGACACGCCTGTGGTGAAGTTCGTCAACAAAGTGCTGGTGGATGCGATCCGGCGGGGAGCCTCGGACATTCATTTCGAGCCGTACGAAGACGACTACCGGGTACGCTTGCGCATCGATGGCCTGCTGAAGAATGTGGCCAAGGCGCCGGTGAAGTTGAGCCAGCGCATCGCGGCGCGCCTGAAGGTGATGTCGCAGCTGGACATCGCCGAGAAGCGGGTGCCGCAGGACGGGCGTATCAAGCTCAACCTGTCCAAGACCAAGCAGATCGACTTCCGTGTCAGTACCTTGCCGACCCTGTTCGGCGAGAAGGTTGTGCTGCGTATCCTGGACGCCAGTGCGGCCAAGCTGGGGATCGAGAAGCTGGGCTACGAGGCGGATCAGCAGAAGCTGTTCCTGGATGCGATTCACAAGCCCTACGGGATGGTGCTGGTGACCGGGCCGACCGGTTCGGGCAAGACGGTGTCGTTGTATACGGCGCTGGGCATCCTCAACGATGAGACGCGCAATATCTCCACGGCCGAGGATCCGGTCGAAATCCGCTTGCCTGGCGTCAATCAGGTGCAGCAGAACGTCAAGCGCGGCATGACGTTTGCTGCGGCGTTGCGCTCGTTCCTGCGCCAGGATCCGGACATCATCATGGTCGGCGAAATCCGCGACCTGGAGACGGCCGAGATTGCAATCAAGGCGGCGCAGACCGGGCACATGGTGTTGTCGACGCTGCACACCAACGATGCGCCGCAGACCATCGCGCGTCTGATGAACATGGGCATTGCGCCGTACAACATCACCTCGTCGGTGACCTTGGTCATCGCGCAGCGTCTGGCACGGCGTTTGTGCAACAACTGCAAGCGCAAGGCGCCGCTTCCCGAGCATGCGCTGCTGGCCGAAGGATTCACCGCAGAGCAGGTCGCTTCCGGTATCGAGCTATACGAAGCGGTCGGCTGTGACGAGTGCACCGAAGGCTATAAAGGCCGTACCGGTATCTACCAGGTGATGCCGATGACCGACGAGATCGGTGCGATCGTGCTGGAAGGCGGCAACGCGATGCAGATCGCCGAGGCGGCGCAGAGGATCGGCATCCGCGATTTGCGGCAGTCGGCGCTGGTGAAGGCGGCGCATGGGGTGACGAGCCTGGCTGAGATCAATCGGGTGACCAAGGATTGAGTGGTTGCCCGGTTCTGTCGTTGACTAAGTGTTGAAAGGTTGTAGCGGCTATGCCGACGTACCCTCATCCGCCCTTCGGGCACCTTCTCCCGAGGGGAGAAGGGAGGGGCGGATCGGCCGATTGCGTTGGGGTATGCGCGGTCGGCGCCTTGTCTGTGTAGGTGTTCTTCCGGGTTGAGCTGCTGAGTGCGCTTTAGTTCGGCGTCGTCGCTATTGGCTGGCCTGCAAGTGCGAACTGCGCTGTTGCTCGCTGAGTGATGGGACTAGCGCTTCCTGCATCAAGGTAGAGCGCTCAATCAGGTAGAGCGCTCAATCAAGCGCGTTCGGCGCCCGAGCCAACCTCACTCCATCCCCAACTTCTTTAGCTTGTAGCGCAGCGCACGAAACGTGATGCCTAGCTGCGCGGCGGTTCTGGTCTTGTTCCAGCGGTTTTCTTCCAGCGCTTTCTGGATCGCGGCGCGCTCGAGTTGCTCGATGTAAGAGGGCAGGGCGGCCGAGGCGGGGTCGATGTCGACCACGGCTTCGCGCGGTTCGATGGCGGCGCTGCCGGGGCTGGCGGCGAGGCGGTGGCCGCCGTGGGCGGGTAGGCGCAGATCGCTGGCGCTGATCTGGTCGTCTTCGGCCAGGGCCAGGGCGCGTTCGAGGATGTTTTCCAGTTCGCGTACGTTGCCGGGAAAACCGTATGTGTCCAGCGCGTCGAGTGCGGATTGGGTCAGCAGCGGAATCGGGCGGCCGTGGCTGCGTGCCAGGCGCGCGATGATGGCGGCGGCCAGTTGCGGCAGGTCGCCGCTGCGTTCGCGCAGGGGCGGCACGCGCAGTTCGATCACGTTGATGCGGTAGTACAGGTCGTGACGAAAACGGCCGTCGGAGACCAGGTCGCCGAGGTCCTTGTGGGTGGCCGAGAGGATGCGCACGTCCACCAGCGATTCGGTGGAGGCGCCGACCGGGCGCACCGATTTCTCCTGGATGGCGCGCAGCAGTTTGACCTGCATCTGCAGCGGCAATTCGGCCACTTCGTCCAGAAACAGCGTACCGCCATGCGCGGCCTGGAACAGGCCAGGCTTGTCGGCATGCGCGCCGGTGAAGCTGCCTTTCTTGTGGCCGAAGAATTCGCTCTCCATCAATTCGGCGGGAATGGCGCCGCAGTTCACCGGCACGAACGGGCCGGCGGCGCGTGCGCCTTGTTCGTGGATGGTGCGTGCGACCAGCTCCTTGCCCACGCCCGATTCGCCGACGATATAGACCGGCGCCTGGCTGCGTGCGACCTTGCCGATGGTGGCGCGCAGGCTTTGCATCGCGCTGGAGTCGCCGAGCAGGCGGCTGGCCTGTTCCGGCGGTGGCGGTGGCGGGGCGGGGCGGTCGCGGTTGTTCAATTCCAGTGCGTGCTTGACCAGGCCGCGCAGCACGCTGATGTCCACCGGCTTGCTGACGAAGTCGAACGCGCCGGCCTTCAGCGCTTCCACCGCCAGGTCCATGCTGCCGAACGCGGTGATCATCGCCACCGGGGTCTGCGGATATTGCTTTGAGATTTCGGTGACCAGTTCGATGCCGTTGCCGTCTGGCAGGCGCATGTCGGTCAGGCACAGGTCGTAGGGGTTGTTGGCCAGCAACTCGCGCGCTTCGGCCAGATTGGCAGCAGTGCTGATGCGCAGGCCCATCCGGCCCAGGGTGAGAACAAGCAACTCGCGGATATCACGCTCGTCATCGACAACCAGGGCACTTTTGGGTTCGCTCATGGTGCGCACGATAGCCCAGCGCGATGACGGACGACAATTGTCGTCGGGGTTTGGGCCCACTTAGAGCCACCACACACGTCCTTCCATCAATGCGTCGCGCTGTCACCTTGGATCCGAGTTTCAGACAATGCAGGGCAGCAATCACTCACTTCCCAAGCAAGCCATTGGGCCCCTGCAACAGGATCCGGAAACACGCGCCGCCACCCGGCACAGAGACGTAATCCAGTTGCGCCTGGTTGGCGCGGCACAGTTCCTGGGCGA
Source organism: Xanthomonas hortorum pv. cynarae (assembly GCF_002939985.1). GTDB lineage: Bacteria > Pseudomonadota > Gammaproteobacteria > Xanthomonadales > Xanthomonadaceae > Xanthomonas > Xanthomonas hortorum_D. Next base: position 9,192 of record NZ_MDFM01000017.1, read on the forward strand.
TATACAGGCCGAGCCCGGTGCCGTGCTCGGAGGTGGTGTAGAACGGGCGGAACAGTTGTGCGGCCACCGTCTCCGGAATGCCGGGCCCGCGGTCGATGACATCGATCACCGCCATGCGCTCCAGGCGCTCCACGCGCAGCTTGACCCGCGCCGGTTCGTCCATGACCCGGCCGTACTTGAGTGCGTTGTGCACCAGGGCGGTCAGGATCTGGTGCAGATGCTTTGGGTCGACCAGCGCATGCACCGAGGCGCCCTGGATGCTGGCCTCCAGGATGTCGGTTTCCATCGACAGGGTCTGCCGGTACTCGACCACGAAGCGGCGCACGAATGCGGCCAGATCCAGATTGTCCGGGTTGGCGCGCTCGCGCCGGGCCAGTGCGAGCACGCTTTCGACGATGCCGTTGGTGCGTTGGCATTGCTGGTGGATGATCTGCAGCAGGCGGCGGTCGGCATCGCCGATGTCCGGGGATTCTTCCAGCAGTTGCGAGGCGTAGCTGATTGCGGCGAGCGGGTTGCGGATTTCGTGCGCCAGGCTGGCCGAGAAGCGCCCCATTGCCGACAAGGTGAGCGATTCGGCGCGGCGCGAGACCACCGTGGCGTCGTCCAGAAAGATCAGTACCAGGTCGCTGTCGGCGAGCAGGCGCACGAAGCGCGGCTGCACTTCCGGGCGGTCGGCGCCCAGTTGCAGTGGGGCCTCTTCCTCGCGCCAGCCGCTGCGCCAGCGTTGCAGGCGGCGCGCCAGTTCCGGGGTGAGTGCGGCCAGCGACAGGTCGGCCGGGGCGTTGCGCTGGTCGCCATCGCCCAGCAGCGCCAGTGCCGCTTCGTTGGCCAGGGTGATGTGGTTGTGCGTATCGACCACCAGCACGCCGGTGCGCATGCGGCGGATGATCAGTTCGTTGATTTCGTAGAGATTGGCCACCTGCGCGCCGCGTTCTTCCGCCAGCACCTGGTTGCGGCGCGCGCGCGAGCCGATCTGTTCGCAGATGAAGGCCACCGCGACGTAGCTGGTGGCGAACATGGCCAGTTCGGCCACCGGGCGGGCGGCGCCGCCGCCTTCGAGCAGGGTCCACAGGTATTCCAGCACGATGGCGCCGCTGGCGAGCACCGCGATGCTCATGCCGTAGCGCAGGCGCAGCAGCAGCGAGGCAGCGGCGACATTGAACAGCAACATCATCGCGATGCCGGCACTGGCGCCGGGCAGCGCGTGCGTGGCCAGGGTAGCGGCAAGGATGTCGGCTAGCACCGAGCAGAACACGGTGGTGGTCAGGCGGCGCTCGCTGCGGCCCCAGAACAGCAGCGGCACGGCCATGCAGAGATAACCGATCGCGACCCCTGCTGCCAGCCGCGGGTAGCGCGGCTCGGGGATGGCATCGGACAAGGGGCTGAACACCAGTGCGGCGATCAGGCCGGCCACCAGCACCCGGTACAGCGAAAAAAAGTACAGCTCGCGCTGCGGCGCTGACTGGAACCGGTCGATAAGCGATGCGCTGGATGGCAAACCGATTCCCCCGCTGGAACGAGCCGCGAGTATAGGCAGGTGCGCGGTTTACGTAGCACGTGTGCACACTGCGGCGCTGCGTGCAAGCGCTGCAATCGGGCCGGCAATATCGCCGAATTTTGCGCCGCACGGCGCGGTCAGCCACAATAGGCGGCCCGTTCGCGTCTCTTGACGTGCCGCCCTGGCGGTCTGCGTTGCACGCAGCGGTCGTTTCCTTTTCCCACGGTGACGCATGAATTTCCACGAATACCAGTCAAAACAGCTGCTTGCCGAGTACGGCATTCCCGTCCCGGCCGGTAAGGTCGCGGCTACTCCGGACGAAGCGGTCGAAGCCGCCAATTCCCTGGGCAAGGGCCCCTGGATGGTGAAAGCGCAGATCCACGCGGGCGGCCGCGGCAAGGCTGGCGGCGTCAAGTTCTGCAAGACCACCGACGATGTGAAGGCCGCAGCAGCCAAGATGCTCGGCACCAAGATGTCCACCTATCAGACCGCCGGCGTCGAGCTGCCGATCAACCTGGTGCTGGTGACCACCGCCGGTGAGATCGTCAAGGAGCTGTACCTGTCGGTGCTGGTCGACCGTGGCACCAAGACCATCACCTACATCGCTTCTTCGGAAGGCGGCGTGGAAATCGAGCAGGTCGCCGCCGAAACCCCGGAACTGATCCACGCGCTCAACGTCGATTTCGTCGAAGGCGTGCAGGGCTATCACGGCCGTGATTTCGGCTTCAAGCTCGGCCTGACCGCCAAGCAGGCCGGCCAGTTCGCCAGCATCATGGTGAACCTGTACAAGCTGTTCAACGAAAAGGACCTGGCGCTGGTTGAAATCAACCCGCTGGCGATCCTGGACGACGGCAACCTGTATGCGCTGGACGGCAAGTTCGACAGCGACGACAACGCCGCATTCCGTCAGAAGCAGCTGGTCGCCATGCGCGACAAGACGCAGGAAGACGAGACCGAAGTGACCGCGTCCGAGCTGGACATCAACTACGTCACCATGGACGGCAACATCGGTTGCATGGTCAACGGCGCAGGCCTGGCCATGGCCACCATGGACGTGATCAAGCTCAACGGCGGCGAGCCGGCGAACTTCCTGGACGTGGGCGGCGGTGCCAACAAGCAGCGCGTCATCGAAGCGTTCAAGCTGATCCTGTCCTCGGACAAGGTCGAAGGCATCTTCGTCAACATCTTCGGCGGCATCGTTCGCTGCGACATGATTGCCGAGGGCATCATCGCTGCGGTCAAGGAAGTGGGCGTCAAGGTTCCGGTCGTGGTGCGCCTGGAAGGCACCAACGTGGAAGAAGGCAAGCAGCTGCTGCGCGACAGCGGCATGGCCATCATCCCGGCCGACAACATCAACGACGGTGCCAAGAAAGTCGTTGAAGCTGTCAAGAACGCCGCCTGATTCACGACACCGAAGGAACTATCCATGTCCGTTTTGATTAACAAGAACACCAAGGTGATCGTGCAGGGCTTCACTGGCCAGCAGGGCACCTTCCACGCCACTCAGATGATCGAGTACGGCACCCAGGTCGTCGGCGGCGTGACCCCCGGCAAGGGCGGCACCACGCATATCGACCTGCCGGTGTTCAACACCGTGGCCGATGCTGTGTCTGCCACCGGCGCTGACGCGTCGGTGATCTACGTGCCGCCGCCGTATGCGGCTGATGCGATCCTGGAAGCGGCTGCGGCCGGCATCAAGGTCATCGTGTGCATCACCGAGGGCATCCCGGTGCTGGACATGCTGCGCGTCAAGAACGTGCTGACCCGTGCCCATCCGGACACCGTGCTGATCGGGCCGAACTGCCCCGGCGTGATCACCCCGGGCGAGTGCAAGATCGGCATCATGCCGGGCCACATCCACAAGCCGGGCAAGATCGGCATCGTGTCGCGTTCGGGCACCCTGACCTATGAAGCGGTCAAGCAGACCACCGAAGTGGGCCTGGGCCAGAGCACCTGTATCGGGATCGGTGGCGACCCGATCAACGGCCTGAACTTCGTCGACTGCCTCAAGCTGTTCAACGAAGACCCGCAGACCGAAGGCATCATCATGGTCGGCGAGATCGGCGGCGACGCCGAGGAAGCCGGTGCCGAGTACATCAAGCAGTTCGTGAAGAAGCCGGTCGTCGGCTTCATCGCCGGTGCCTCGGCTCCGGCCGGCAAGCGCATGGGCCACGCCGGTGCGATCGCATCGGGCGGCAAGGGCACGGCCGAAGGCAAGTTCGCGGCGATGGAAGCTGCCGGCGTCAAGACCGTCCGTTCGCCGGGCGATCTGGGTGCGGCGATTGCTGCGCTGGTGAAGTAAGCACGCTGCGCGCGCAAGCGTGTGAGCGTCAGAAAGGCCGCCTTCGGGCGGCCTTTTTTGTGGCTAGCTATTTATAGTCAGCCGCCTGTGGCTGGCCGTTTGTGGCAATGGCCGACGTAGCCATTTCCGCTGGCCAATGGCTGGGTTGTGCCAGCGCCTTCGCCGGCCGCCGTTGCCTGTCGCGGCTTAGCGGCGGATTCGAGCGGCTTTGCAGCGTTCAATTCAAAGCTCGTGCTGTTGCGCATTGAGCGCAAGCAACAGATCCACAAACGCACGCACTTTTGCCGGTCGAAAGCGCGTTGCCGGGAACACCGCGTGGATACCACCAGACGGCAACTGCCACTGCGGCAGCACATGCAGTAAACGACCTGCGGCCAGATCGTCGGCGACCACATAATCCGGCAGTACCGAGATTCCCGCGCCCTGGCATACCGCTTCGCGTACGGCAAGGGTGGCGTCGAGAAAGATGCCGGGCTGCACGTCCACACTCTGCGGCGCATGCGTGGCATGCGCGAAGTGCCAGCGCTGATGATCGCGCAAGGCCGTGTTGGCGACGAACGGCAGTGCGGCGATGTCCTGCGGCGCAGTGAGCCCGGCCAGTTGCGTAGTCATCGTGGAAGGCGCGACCAGCAACTGCCGGAACGCACCGATCTTGCGTGCCTGCAGGCTGCTTTCGGCCAGCCAGCCGACGCGGATCGCAAGCTCGATGTTGGCCGTCATCAGGTCCAGGGTCTGGTCGCTGAGGATCGCATCGACCTTGCAGGCCGGATAGCGCCGGGTGAAGGCCGCGATCGCCGGCACCACTACGCGTACGCCGTAGTCCAGCGGTGCGGTGAGCCTGAGCAGGCCGGACGGTTCGGCGGCGGTGTCGGTCAGTGCGTCGAAGGCGTCGTCGGTATCGCGCAGGATCGCCGCGCAGCGCTGGTAGAACGCCTGCCCGAGTTCGGTGGTGCGCACCTTGCGGGTCGTGCGCACCAACAGCGAGGTGCGGCATTCGCGTTCCAGGCGGGCGACCTGCTGGCTCACCACCGCCTTGGTGATGCCCAGGCGCTCGGCCGCTGCCGTTAAACGAGCCGGTTTCCACCACAGCGACGAAATACGCCAGCCGGCGCAGATTGCCCAGGCCACCGGGGCCGGACTCGGTTCGATTGTATGTTGTTGGCATACGGTATGTTTATTGCGGATGGATTTAAGAGTCAACGGGAGCGGCCTAGGATGCGTCCATCGCCACTGGATGCCGCCGCCATGTCCACCACTGTTCACTACCTCTATGACCCGCTGTGCGGCTGGTGCTACGGCGCGACGGCCGTGGTCTCGGCGTTGCAGGCGCGGGCCGATGTCACCCTGGAATTGCTGCCCGCCGGCCTGTTTCTGGGCGCTGGCGCCAGGGCAATGGACGACACCTTCGCCGGCTACGCCTGGTCCAACGATCAGCGCATTGCGCAGCTGACCGGCCAGGTTTTCAGCGAGCAGTATCGTCAGCGCGTGCTCGGCGATCGTCAGCAGCGCTTCGACAGCGGCCTGGCGACGCTGGCGCTGACGGCGGTGGCGCGCATCGACCCCTCGCGCGAGTTGCAGGTGCTGGGGGCGATTCAAAAAGCGCGTTATGTGGAGGGCGGTGATGTGACTGCATTGGGCACGCTGGCTGGCCTGCTGGAATCGCTTGGTTTAGTGCAGGCGGCGGAGCAGATCGCCGCGCCGGATGCGCAGCTGCTTGCGCTGACGCAGGCGCGTATCGACAAGGCGCAGTCACTGCTGCAGGAGTTCGGTGCGCGTGGCGTCCCGACCTTGGTTGCGCAGTCGTCCGGTGCACGCTGGTTGTTGGATGTTGGGGCGGGTTATGGGGACCCCGATTTAGTCTTGCGGCAGTTGGATGCTGGGTGTTCTTAAGTCGTCCTGGGCAAGTGGTTTTCTTGCCATTGGGTTGGCTGTCTTCCGCCGCACCCTCACCCCAACCCCCCGCTCCGCGCCCCGGCCCGCGCCAGTGGTGCGGGCGCACCAAGGCACACGCGTCAGTGGCACGTGTGCGGTGCCCTGGTGCCCCGGCGGGAGAGGGGCTCTGGCTCCCTTCTCCCGCCGGGAGAAGGTGGCGCGTAGCGCCGGATAAGGGTACGGGCGCACGTGCTGCGCCGGCCCAGGCGTTGCTTTGTACGCGCGCTCCCAGCCAATTCCAACTCAACTTCCAATCCATCACTTTTCAAGAGGCCCCAACCAATGCCAACCCGACGAGACGTCATCAAAACCCTGGCTGTTGCGAGTGTCGCGACGGCCGTCCTTGGAGCGAATACCGCCATGGCTGCACAGACCACACTGACCTATCACCATTTCCCCGCTGGCGAACATGGGTTCTTCCGCGCGCCGGTGCTGATTTCCGGCGCGCGCGATGCAGTGCTGATCGATGGCGGCTTTACGCTGCCCGACGGCAAGGCGCTTGCCGAGGCGATCCGTGCCAGCGGCAAGACGCTGACCACCATCTACATCAGCCAGAGCGACCCGGACTATTACTTCAGCCTGGCGCCGATCAAGGCCGCCTTCCCCAAGGCGCGCGTCATCGCCGCCCCGACCACCATCGCGGCGATCAAGGGCAATGTCGAAAAGAAGCTGGCCACCTGGGGCCCGCAGCTGAAGGAAAACGGCCCGCAGACCCTGGCCGACATCGTGATGCCGGAGGTCTTCGACGGCCCTACGCTCACCCTGGAAGATCACGCACTGGAGATCGTCGATGCCGACGGTCTGGCCAATCGGCGCTACGTATGGGTGCCGGCGCTCAAGGCGATCGTCGGTGGGGTGCTGGTGTTCTCCGGCACGCATGTGTGGACGGCCGACACGCGCGGTGCCGAAGGGCGTGCCGCCTGGCGCAAGACGCTGGACAGCATGGCGGCGCGGCAGCCATCGGTCGTCGTGCCCGGGCACATGGTGCCGGGCGCGCCAATCGATGTATCGGCCATCACCTATACGCGCGATTATCTGCTGGCCTTCGAAGAAGAGCTGGCCAGGCACAGCAACAGTGCCGACCTGATCAAGGCCATGACTGCGCGTTATCCCGATGCCGGCATGGCGGTGGCATTGCAGATCGGCGCCAAGGTCGCCACCGGCGAGATGCAGTGGGGCTGATGCCGATGACATGACGAGGTGGCTGGAGATCGTGCGCGCCACGTTCAAAAACGCAGCGGACAAGAAACGCCGGTACAGCAGCAGATCCCTGCACGCCGGCGCACATCTGGAATAATGCAGGCTTGGCGGCAACGCCGATCTGCATCCCGGTCTCTTGCGGGATGCGGCACAGCCACGCCTCTCCAGTTGCATCCGCATAGGCCTTCCCATGTCCCAGACCCTTCGCATCGCCATGGCGCAGTTCGACTTCCCGGTCGGTGCCGTGGCGCGCAATACCGATCGCATCATCGAGTTCATCGCGGCAGCGCGCGACGAGTTCGGGGCAGACATCGTGCTGTTTCCCGAGCTGGCGATCAGCGGCTACCCACCGGAAGATCTGCTGCTGCGGCCAGGGTTTCTCGCGCATTGCGAAGAAGCGCTGGCACGCATCGCTGCCAACACGCGCGGGATTGTCGCGGTGGTCGGCTGGCCGCAGAGTGCCGGCAGCGTGGTCTACAACGCAGCCAGCGTGTTGCGCGACGGGAGCATTGCGGCGACCTATCGCAAGCGCGAGTTGCCCAACTACGCGGTGTTCGACGAGCGCCGCTATTTCGACGTGGACCCGGATGGCGACAACTGCGTGGTCACGGTCAAGGGCGTGCAGGTGGGCGTGGTGATCTGCGAGGACCTGTGGTTTGCCGAGCCGCTCGCAGGGACCGTGCAGGCCGGCGCCGAGCTGGTGCTGGTGCCCAATGCCTCGCCGTACGAGCGCGGCAAGCACGCGCAGCGCGATGCCTTGTTGGCCGAGCGCACCCGCGAGAGCGGGGCGGCGATTGCCTATCTCAACGTGGTCGGCGGGCAGGATGCGCTGGTGTTCGACGGCGCATCGGTGGTTGCCGATGCCGACGGTACCGTGCATCCGGCCGCTGCTGCCTTCGTCGATCAGTGGCTGGTGGTGGACTACGCCGCCGGCGAGCGCAGCTTCACTCCGGTGGTGTGGGTGGACGATGGCGACGAGAGCATGGACGCATTGGCCTGGCGCGCGGTGGTGCGCGGGCTGCAGGACTATTGCCGCAAGAATGGCTTTACCAAGGTGTGGCTGGGCTTGTCCGGCGGCATCGATTCGGCGCTGGTGCTGGCGATGGCGGTCGATGCGCTGGGGGGCGACAACGTCACCGCGGTGCGGCTGCCGTCGCGCTACACCGCCAATCTTTCCAACGATCTGGCCGACGAGCAATGCCGCGCGCTGGGCGTCAAGCTGGAAACCATTGCGATCGAGCCGGCGTTCGAAGGCCTGCTCGCCGCACTCGGCCCACTGTTCGAGGGTACCCAGCCGGATGTCACCGAAGAAAACCTGCAGTCGCGCAGCCGCGGGGTGATCCTGATGGCGCTGTCCAACAAGTTCGGCGGGCTGTTGTTGACCACCGGCAACAAGAGCGAATACGCAGTGGGTTACGCGACCATCTACGGCGACATGTGCGGCGGCTATGCCCCGCTCAAGGACCTGTACAAGACCGAGGTGTTCGGCCTGGCCAAATGGCGCAATACCGTGGGCGGCGCGCCGGTGATTCCGCCGGCAGTGATTTCGCGCCCGCCCTCGGCCGAGTTGCGCGACAACCAGACCGACCAGGATTCGCTGCCGCCCTACGACGTGCTCGACGGCATCTTGTACCGCTACGTCGATCAGGAGCAGTCGCGCGACGACATCGTTGCGGCCGGCTATGCCGCCGATACGGTGGAACACGTGCTGCGGCTGGTGCGGCTCAACGAGTGGAAGCGCCATCAGTCCGCGCCCGGGCCGAAGGTGTCGCGGCGCGCCTTCGGTCGCGAGCGGCGTTACCCGATCACCAATGGCTACTCCGGTCAGTAGCCCGATTGGCTTATTCCGGTCAGTAGCCGGGCGCGCCGGCTGCCGCTGCGGTGGCCGGCGGTTGCGCGAAGCGGGTGAGCAGGTCCAGGGTCGGCTTGGGCCGCGCCAGGTCGTACATCAGGCCGAAGTGGCCTTCGGCGCCCTGGATCGTGGTCTGGTCCAGCAATTCGTACACGTTCACTTCGGCCACCACATCGGCATAGTTGGCGCGCACGTTGCTTAGCAACTGCGCCAGGCTGTCGTAGCAGCCGCGATCGCCTGCCGCACCGCCGGTGGTATTGCCGGTGTAGATCTCGGCACAGTTCAGCTCGTTGAAGAATATCGGCGTGTTGTAGGTCTGCGCGGCAGTGCGCAGCTGGCCCAGATACAACTCGGTCCAGTAGCCGGCGTCGTGGTGGAAGGCGTAGTAGTGGAAGCTGATGTGGTCGAAGTTGAAACCTGCCGCCTTGGCCTTGGCAAGAAACCACAGCGAGCCATTGCGATCGCCCGGGCAGCGTGCGTTGGCGCTGCGGTCGTCGCTGTTGCAGGCGGTGATGTTGATGGTGAAGCGCAGGCCCGCGCCCAGTTCGTTGGAGGCCTGGCGCATGCCCAGGTACATCGTGGTCATTGCGGCGATGCGGGCATCGGCCTCGGCGCGCACCAGATCCTGTTCGTTGCCAATCTCCCAGACCTTGATGTCGGCCGCATAGCGCCGCGCCAGCTGGTAGCCGATCTCGCGCGACATCGGGTAGACCATCGGGCGCAGCGTGATTCCGTACTGACGCGCCAGCGGGATCAGGGTATCCAGCGTTGCGTAATCGCGCGGGTCCACATCGAACCGGTAGCTGCGCAGGTTGCGCGCGGCCAGCAGCTTGAAGCGTGCCTCGGCCTGGGGGGGTAGCCGGGGCGATTGTCGTGGGCGTTGACGCCGTAGACGATGGGCGCCGCAGTAGCGGTCGCGGTCAGTGTCGCCAGCAACAGCGCGAGCATCGACAAGACGATGGAGCGAGACATGCGGCCTCCTTGGCTGGCGCCGGTGGGGAGTCGGATCTTCTTCGGGGTCGAGTATAGGCAGCCAATCGCGGCTGTTAGGTGATCTGGCGCCGGTTCCTGGATTTGCGCAGAGTCCACCGCTGTGTCGGCAGACAGGTGAATTGAGCGGGCCACTGCTCTGCGGCCTGGCTGCAGAGCCGTCGATCTGCGACATGGCTGCAGGGCCCTTGCCCGCCCACCATCGCGGGACACGCTGCAAGTACGTCCTTGTAAGCTCTTACGCGGCATCCATGCCGCGTAAGGTCCCGCGACGGTGGGCGGGCAAGGACCAGTCGAGATGGTCGGTGTGCATGTTTTCAACAAAGCACCGACTCACTCTCTGGTGAAGGCATCGCGCCCTCGATCGGCTCAGCGTTTGAGCTGAGCTTCTGACTGCATTTAGAAGCAGCTATGACGCAAACTTAGTCGCGACTCATCTGCGAGTTGCGCTCGCCGCTGGCGGCGGATTTCTCGCCAGCGAACGGGTTGAGCTTGCGGATGGCCCACGGGTACTTCGGCCAGTTGCCGGTCAGCCACGGATGCTGCGGGCTGTTGAGTTCCAGCACGCGGCGCGCGTCGGCGGCCAGGGTCTTGTTGCCCAGATGCGTATAGGCCTCGGCCAGCACCGCGACCGCATCGTACTGGTAGGCGCTCTGCGGATAGGTTTCCAGCAGGTAATTGGCACGACCGGCCGCCGAGACCCAGGCATTGCGGCGCAGGTAGTACAGCGCGTTGTCCAGCTCATGCTGGGCGAACACGTCGCGCAGTTCGATCATCCGCTTGCGCGCATCCGGCGCGTAACGGCTGTTCGGATAGCGGTCGGTGACGGTGTTGAAGTCGTTGTAGGCCTGCTGCGGCGAGGACAGATCGCGACGGCTCGGGTCCAGCGACCACACGCGGCGCAGGAACACCGTGTCGCGATTGCTGTTGGCCAGCCCGCGCAGGTAATACAGATACGAGATGTTGCGATGGGTCGGGTAGGTACGGATGAAGCGGTCGACGCTGGAGACGGTGTCGTCGTGCTTGCCGGCCTTGTACTGCGCATAGGCAGTCTCGATCATCGCCTGCTCGGTGTACGGGCCATACGGGTACTGGGCGATCAGGCGCTTGTAGCTGGCTTCAGCGCCGGCCCAGTTGCCTTTCTCCATCAGACCGTGGCTCTTGCCGTACAGCTGCTCGACCGGCATGCCCTCGTCGGGATTCTTGTTCTTGGCGCCGCGGTGGCAACCGGTGACGACGAACGCCATTACCAGCATGAGGGCAATCAGGCGCGCAGGCGCGGAAAACGTGGACCGTCGGATCATGGGTCTGGGCAGGACGCATCAGGAAAACGAGAGCGCGATGATAGCCTAGTGGCCTGTCCGGCGACTGACTCCCGCCGCCCGGACCCCAAATTCCCGCTTTTGCCTGAGTGCCTGTGTCCATGTCCGACCCATCTGCCGAACCCCTCGACCCGTCCATCCGTCAGGCCATCGTGCCCGACAACGCCGCAGGGCGCCGTTTCGACGCAGTGCTGGCCGAGCTGTTCCCCGAATTCTCGCGCTCGCGGTTGTCGGAGTGGATCAAATCCGGCGATGCGCTGCTGAACGGCGAAATGGCGCGTCCGCGCGACACCTTGCGCGGCGGCGAGAGCGTGCAGGTGCAGGTGGTGCTGGAAATCCAGACCCATTCCGAGCCGCAGGACATTCCGCTGAGCGTGTTGTACGAAGACGACCAGGTGCTGGTGATCGACAAGCCGGCCGGGCTGGTGGTCCACCCGGGCGCCGGAAACCCGGACGGCACCCTGGTCAACGCGCTGCTGTTCCGCGACCCGGCGCTTGCGGCCGTGCCGCGTGCCGGCGTGGTGCATCGTCTGGACAAGGACACCAGCGGCGTGATGGTGGTGGCGCGCACCGTGCAGGCGCAGACCGCGCTGGTGGAGCAGCTGTCCGCGCGCGATGTGCATCGCCAGTATCTGGCGGTGGTGGTGGGGGCGCTGGTCTCCGGCGGCACCGCCAATGCGCCGATCGACCGCCACCCGCGCGATCGGCTGAAGATGGCGGTGCGCGACGACGGCCGCGATGCGGTCACCCACTACCGCCTGCGCGAGCGCTTCCGTGCGCACACCGCGCTGGAATGCCGCCTGGAAACCGGGCGCACCCATCAGATTCGCGTGCATATGGCACATCTGAAATCGCCGATCGTCGGCGACCCGCTGTACGGCGGCGCGCTCAAGCTGCCCAAGGGCGCCAGCGACGAATTGGTGCATGAATTGCGCACCTTCAAGCGCCAGGCGTTGCATGCCGAAACCCTGGAATTCCTGCATCCGGTCAGCGGCGAGCCGGTGCGTGCCAGCGCGCCGGTGCCGGTGGATCTGCAGCGGCTGATGACCGCGCTGCGCGAAGACAGCGTGCGCGCCGCCGAGCAGGCACGCCGCTAAGGTGGCAGCCGTCGTGCCGTTCGTGTTGCCGGCCAACTGGCCGGCACCGCCGCGCATCCACGCACTGACTACACTGCGTTACGGCCTGGGCGAATCGCAGGCGCCGTTCGACACACTCAACCTCGGCAATCGCAACGCTGCCGACGGCGACGTGCCGGAGCGGGTGGAGCGCAACCGGGCGCTGCTGGTCGAGGCGCTGGCACTGCCCAGCACGCCGCACTGGCTGCGCCAGGTGCATGGGGTGGAGGTGGTGCGCTTCGCTGCGCCGCCGGTTGCGACCGGCGAGCCGATCAGTGCCGCGGACGATGGCGCGCCGGGTGCGCGGGAAGCGGTTGCCGATGCTTCGGTGACCGACGTGCCAGGTGTGGTGCTGGCGATCCTCACTGCCGATTGTTTGCCGGTCGTGCTGGCAGCTGGCGATGGCAGCGAAGTCGCCGCCGCACATGCAGGCTGGCGCGGGTTGGCCGACGGCATGCTGGAGCGCAGCGTGGCGGCCATGCGCACGCCGCCGCAGCACGTGATGGCATGGTTGGGGCCGGCAGCGGGACCGCAGGTGTACGAAATCGGGCAGGACGTGTTCGACGCCTTCGTCGCGCACGATGCGCAGGCGCAGAGCGCATTTGTCGCCACGCGCCCGGGGCACTGGTTGGTGGATCTGTATGCCTTGGCGCGTCAGCGCCTGCAGCAGGCCGGTGTGGCGGCTGGCGCCATCCATGGTGGCGGATTGTGCACCATTTCCGACCCGCAACGCTTCTTCTCGCATCGTCGCGACCGCCGCAGCGGGCGCATGGCCACGCTGGCCTGGATCGCGCCCTGAGCATGCCGTTGTTCGCGCAGGTGCTGGGGCAGGGCGCCTTCGCGCAGCTGCCTGCGCCGGTGCGTGCGTTGCATTCGGTGCAGCAGCGGCAGACCTTCGTCGGTCTGGCGCAGATCCAGCGCGGTCGCCATCTGTTGGTGCCAGTGCTGGCGTTGCTGAGCCGGTTGTTGCGCAGCGGCGAAGTGGAGGTCGAAGTGGAATTTCTTGCCAACGCGAATGGCGAGCGCTGGCATCGCTGTTTTGCCGGCCTGCCGATGCACTCGCGCTTGTGGCGGCACGGCAACGGCTTGCGCGAACATCTGGGCGCGGTGCGCTTCGAATTCGCGCTGCACGCCGATACGCAGTCGCTGTACTGGCAGGCCACCCGGGTGTGGGCGTTCGGCTGGATTCCGCTGCCTGCGCGCTGGTTCGAGCAGGTGCGTTGCCGCGAGCATGCCGACGCTGGCCGCTATGGATTTCTGGTCGACGTGCACCTGCCGCTGGTGGGCCCGTTCATTCGCTACGACGGTTGGCTTGAACCGCGTTGATCCGTCGCTCGTTGAGGTGCCTCACTTGGAGCTGCCTCACTCGGAGCCTTCTCACTCGGAGCCGCCTCGCGTGGAGCCGCCCTGCGGTAAGCCAGGCGAAGCGCGCGCGACCATCGTGTTCGATGGCGTGTGTCTGCTGTGCAATGGCTGGGTCAAATTTCTGCTGCGTCACGATCGGCGTGGGCGTTATCGCTTTGCCGCAATGCAGGGCCAGGCCGGACGCGCGCTGTTGTTGCAGCACGGTCTGGATCCGGACGACCCGTTGTCGTTTCTGCTGGTGGATGCCAGCGGTGCGTGGACCGACAGCGATGCGATCGTGCGGGTCCTGGCTGGGTTAGGCGGCATCTGGCGGCTGGCCACGGTGTTGCGCGTGGTGCCCAGCGGTGTGCGCGACATCGGCTATCGCCTGATCGCACGCAATCGCTACCGCTGGTTCGGTCGCACCGAGCATTGCATGTTGCCAAGCCCCGAGCAGCGTGCACGGTTTCTTGATTAGCGCTTATCTAAGCGAGCGAGCTCCGCGTAGGAGCGCACTTGTGCGCGATGGGCTTTAGCGGTAACGCCCATCGCGCGCAAGCACGCTCCTACGATAGCGCGCCGATTTTCACGATGGCTGGTTATTCGGTCGCATGTGCTGGATCTGGAACTGCGGACCGGCACATTTGCTTGTCGTAGGAGCGCACCTGGGCGCGATGGGCGTTACCGCTAAAGCCCGTCGCGCCCAGGTGCGCTCCTACGGTGATTCCGTGACGGCCGCTTACGCCGCCGCGTTTCCAAAACTTGCACGCACTACGTTTGCGTTGCCGCTGTGGGCAGGCTGCAGGCGGAAGATCGACACCGCATCGGCCAGTTCCACTGCCTGTTCTTCCAGGCTGCGTGCAGCGGCGGTGGCTTCTTCCACCAGCGCGGCGTTGCGTTGGGTGACTTCGTCCAGTTGCGCGACCGTGCGGTTGACCTGTTCGATGCCGCTGGATTGCTCGGCGCTGGCGGCGGTGATCTCGCTCATGATGTCGGTGACGTGTTTGACCGAGCCGACGATCTCGCGCATGGTCGCGCCGGCGCGGTGCACCAGGCCCGAGCCCAGTTCGACCTTGTCGGTGGAGTCGGCGATCAGCGTCTTGATCTCCTTGGCCGCATCGGCCGAGCGCCGTGCCAATGCGCGCACTTCCGAGGCGACCACGGCGAAACCACGGCCCTGTTCGCCCGCGCGTGCGGCTTCCACTGCGGCGTTGAGCGCCAGGATATTGGTCTGGAAGGCGATGCCGTCGATGACGCCGATGATCTCGCCGATCTTGCGCGAGGCGGTGCTGATCTGGCTCATCGTAGCGACCACATCGTCCATTACCTGGCCGCCGCTCTGCGCCACTTCGCCGGTGCCCACCACCAGACGATTGGCCTGCAGCGCGCTTTCCGCATTCTGCTTCACGGTGGAGGTGAGTTCTTCCATGGAGCTGGCGGTTTCTTCGAGGTTGGCGGCCTGTTGCTCGGTGCGTTCGGACAGATCGGTGTTGCCGGCAGCGATTTCCACCGCGGCCTGGCGAATGGTGTCGGAGGCAACCTGGATGCCGCCGATGATTTCGGTCAGACGGAGCACGGTCTGGTTGGTGTCGTCGCGCAGGCGCGCAAAGATGCCGTGCGCATCGCCCTCCACACGCTGGGTGAGGTCGCCTTCGGCCATGGCGCCGATCACGCGTGCCAACGCGGCCAGGTGGGTTTCCACCGAGTCGTAGATGCGGTTGATGCCCTGGGCCAGCGACAGCAGGACACCGTCCATGCCGTCCATCTGCATGCGCCGGCTGAAATCGCCGACGGCGGCTGCATCGATGATCTGGATCAGCGCCTGCTCTGCGTTGACCTGCGCGGTGACGTCCATCCACTGCGCGATGGTGCCCAGCTTGGTGCCGTCGGCGGCGATGATGGGGCTGTAGACGAAGTCGATCTGGCGGCCGAAGAACGGCGCGCGCACCGCTTTGGAAGCGGTCAATGCGCGCATGCGGTCGATCGCCGCCTGGCTGTCCGGGTAGATGTCGCCGATGCTGCCGCCGACGAAGCCTTCGGCATGGAAGCTGGGGCGGAAGCTCTGCACATCCGGCTCGATCAGCTTGAGCATCGCGAGCAATTTGCGATTGGCGAACAGCACCTGGCCGTCGTCGTCGGCGATGCGGATCATGGTGTCCAGATCGTCCAGCGCCTTGATCACGAACTGGCCATGGCGCAGGCCTTGTTCCATCACGTCGATGCGGATGGCCAGCTTGTCCTGGGTCGCCTGCAGCGCATGCAGCAACGGCGCAAGCTCGCCGGAGGCATTGCGCAGCTCCACGCGCTGGAAGCGCTCATCGCCCATCGCCGCGACCACGCCGATTGCCTGCTGCAACTGTGCGCTGGTGCGACGGCGCGACCACCACCACAGCCCTGCACTGGCGATGCCCACCACCAGCAGTGCCGGCAACATCCGTCCCAGCCCGCTCCAAAAACCACCGGGCACCAACGTGGCGGCGTAGAGCGTCAGCAGTACCAGCAGCCCGATGTGCGCGGCGGCGGGAAGCCAGGCCATTCCGGTGGCACGCGCAAGGCTCCTGCCGGCAGATGGGCGAGGGGCAGCGGTGGCATCGTGTGAAGGCAACATAGGCTGGGTCCGACTAGGTGATCTGGGATGGGTCTGCGTCCGGCAGGAAATACGCTGCAATGGGGGTATCGGCGGCTGAGCCCGAATCATGACGGCGTGAAATTGCCGTTCGTCGGAATGTGGGCGCTAAGCGGACGCAATCGCCGATGTGATTGATTTGGAAGCGGTTTCAGTGCGGTTTGGTACGTGATGGAATGGTTGTGCGGCGTCGGTATCTGAGTTTTGAAATGTAAATTTCGGGTGAAATATCACTGGCCGATTTCACGCTGGAATCGTGTCTGCGGCGGGCGTTTTTAGAAGCGCGCGCACGCCTCCCATCAGCCGCGACGCTCGAAACCGCTCTTACGATTCCCACTTCCAATCCCCACAAAAAAACCGACCGTCTCACGACGGTCGGTTCAATCTGTTGCACTCACTAACGCAGTGTCGGCCGATTACTTGGCCGGCGTGGCCTGCGCATCGTCCGGCAATGCCCAGGCGATGACGCTGTCGCCGGACTTGGTTTCCATGCGGTCGTGTCCACCCACGGCGGCCACGATGTACTGCTTGCCGTCGATGGTGTAGCTCAGCGGGGCGGCCTGCGGGCCGGCCGGCACGCGGGTCTCCCAGACCTGCTTGCCGGTGCGGGTGTCGAAGCCGCGCATGAAGTCGTCCAGGGTCGCGCCGATGAAGGTCACGCCACCGGCGGTGGCCAACGAGCCGCTGTTGTTGGGCGTGCCGATCTCGAACTTGGTCTTGGACGGGATGCCCATCGGGCCCTGGTCGTAACCGGTGCCCAGCGGACGCCGCCACAGCACCTGTTGCGTGCGCAGATCCACACCGGAGATGTAGCCCCACGGCGGGGCGACGCACGGGGTGTTGAGCGGCGACATCCACGGCTCCTTGCGGGCGCCGTAGGCCAGGCCCTTCTGCGCCATGTAGCCGGGCGTCTTGCTCTTGCCGTCGAACACCGAGACCACGCCCAGCTCGTTCATTTTCTCGCGGGTATAGACCTGCAAGGTGTACGGCAGGCGATTGCTGTTCATCACCATGATGCCGCGCTGCAGATCGACCGAGACGCCGCCCCAGTTGATGCCGCCGTGGTTGCCGGTGAACGCCAGCGAGCCTTGCAGGGTGGGCGGGGTGAACATGCCTTCGTAGCGCAGCTGCTTGAACTGGATACGGCAGGCCAGCTGGTCGAACGGAGTCATGCCCCAGGCGTCGGATTCGACGATGGTTTCGTATTCGCGGCTCGGCGCGCCCACGGTATTGGGCATGCCCGGCGAGATCGGCTGCGTGGCAGCGGTAAAATCGCCGTGATCGGTCCCTTGCGGCACGGCGATCTGCTTGACCGGCATGATCGGCTCGCCGGTGGCACGGTCCAGCACGAACACCTGGCCGGACTTGGTGGCCTGGATCACCGCAGGACGGGTACCGCCGCCAGCGACCGGCCAATCGACCAGGTTCGGTTGCGGGCCGATGTCGTAATCCCACAGGTCGTGGTTGACGGTGCGGAAGTGCCAACGCTCCTTGCCGGTGGCCGCGTCCACGGCGACCAGCGAGGCGGTGTATTCCTCATCCTGCTGCGTGCGGCCCTTGCCGAAGAAATCGCCCGAGGCATTGCCGGTGGGCAGATAGACCAGGCCCAGCTCGTCGTCGGCGGACATCAGCGACCACACGTTCGGGGTCGAGCGGGTGTAGGTCTGGCCGGCCGGCGGCTCGGCGGTGATCGCCGGGTTGCCCAGGTCCCAGGCCCAACGCAGCTGGCCGGTGAGCGCATCGAAGCCACGCACCACGCCCGAGGGCGCATCGCCTTCCTGGCCGTCGCGCACCTGGCCGGTGGGCTGGATCACCACACCGCGCATGACTACGGGCGGCGAGGTCGGGCCGACGAAGCCCGGCTTGGTGTTGCCGGTGCCGGCATTGAGATCGACAAAGCCGTTATTGCCGAAGCTGGCGCACAGCTTGCCGGTCTGCGCGTCCAGCGCGCCGAGGCGGCCATCGACCATCGGCCAGAAGATCCGGGTCGGGCACTCGGCAGTACCTTCCGGCGCCTGGTAGTACGACACGCCACGGCAGGTGGTGGCGGCAACGCCGGCCATCGCCTTCGGGTTGGTCTGCGGGTCGAAGCGCCAGCGCTCCTTGCCGTTGGCCGCTTCCACCGCAATCACTTTCTGGGTCGGGGTGCAGATGTAGAGCAGGTCGCCGACCTTGAGTGGGGTGTTCTGGAAGGCGTAGCCCAGCTTGGAGCCGGCCGGCTTCAGATCGCCGGTATGGAATTCCCAGGCCACCTTGAGCTGCTTGGCGTTTTCCGGGGTGATCTGCGCACCCGGTGTGTAGTGGTTGGACAGGTTGGAGCCGGCGTACGACGTCCAGTTGCTGGCATCGTGGTTGGCCGCGACGTTGCCGTCCGGGCTGGGCACGTTGGCGCGGCTGAACGGTGTTGCGTTTTCGGCCGGCAGCTTGGAGGCATCGGCCAGTTCGACATTGCGCGGTACCAGCAACGGCCACAGGATCAGCGCTGCGCCCAGGATCGGCAGCACGCCGGTCACCAGCACATAGCCCAGACCCGACAACGGCTGCATGCGCCGACGCGCCACGCCCCAGAACGGCAGCAGCACCAGGCCGAGCACCGACATCATGGCCAGCCGCGGGACCAGGCCCCAGCCATCCAGGCCCACTTCCCACAGCGCCCAGGCGATGGTGGCCGCCAGCGTGGCGCCAAACAGCCACAGGCCGGCACGCTTGCCCAGCGCCAGCAAGACGCCAGCCAGGAACAGGCCGATGCCTGCCAACAGGTAGTACCAGGAACCGCCAACGGCAACCAGGCGGCCGCCTTCGTAGGCAAGCACCGCACCGAGCACGGCGATCACCACCGCATAGGCGACCAGCAACCAGGTGCCTAGCCCACGTTTTGAGGATTGATCAGTCATTTTTGAGATGTCAGGAAGGACCCAGGCACCAGCAAACGGTGGCGAGTCGTGGAGGGAGAAAGATCACAGGCTGGCAAAGGGCGGCCCCGATCTAAAGAACAACGCCCTAAACAAGCACGTCAGGATATGAACGCGCAGCCCCTCCCAGGGTCCTCAGCGCCAATCATGTGAATATTTTAGACCGCAAAGACCCGCGTGTCCGTGACGGAATGAGAACCAGCGTTCCAACCTGTTTGGATGGAGTGCTGAAATTGCTCAAATCGGAAAGAATAGGGTGCTGTTGGTGCCAGATGGTCTTGGTGGCATTCGTGTGCGGCGACGAATGCATGATGCTGCCATAGCTCTATTTTGCTATTGACTCGGTCGGCTGAGCGGGGATTCGGGATTCGGGAATGGAGATTCGTGTCAGCCGGGATTTTTCACTTGGCGCATTTTCCACGTGTACGGGCAAACGTACCCTCATCCGCCCTTCGCGCACCTTCTCCCGATGGGAGAAGGGATGCGCTGCCAGTGCGCGGCGCATCTGTGTGCTGGTAGCGCGTGTGCGCTGTGAGCGTAGTGCTGCTAACGGAAACCAGATCAAATATCGGCCAGTGCCTGCAAGTACCGTTGGCGCCAGTGATTGATGTTGTTCTTGCGCAGGTGGTCCATCATCGCCCGCCAGCGCTCGATGCGCGTGGCCAACGGCATGCTCGCCGCGGTCGCAATCGCATCGGCTACGCCATCCAGATCGTGCGGATTGACCAGCAGCGCTTCTTTCATCTCGTCGGCCGCACCGGCCAACAGCGACAGCACCAGCACGCCCGGATTTTCCGGATCCTGCGCCGCCACGAATTCCTTGGCGACCAGATTCATGCCATCGCGCAACGGCGTGACCAGACCGACCGAAGCGGCGCGATAAAAGCCGGTCAACGTGGCATGGCTGAAGTTCTGATTGACGTAGCGCAGCGGCGTCCAATCCGGCTCTGCATGGCCACCGTTGATATGGCCGGCGATCTGCTCCAGCTGCCCGCGCAGCTGGCGATACTCGTTGACGTCGCCGCGCGACACCGGCGCGATCTGCAGATAGGTCAGGCTGCCGGATTGCTCCGGATAGCGCTCCAGATAGCGCTCGAATCCCTGGAAGCGTTCCGGCAGGCCTTTGGAATAATCCAGACGATCGACACCGATCGCCAGCTGACGCCCGCGCAGGCTTTCGCGCAGATCGCGCACCGCCTGCTTGCCGACCGAGGCCTTTGCCTGGTTGGCGATCAACTCGGTATCGATGCCGATCGGGAAAGAGGCGGCGCTGAAACGGCGCCCGCCAGGGCCTTCGACAATGTCGCCTTCGAGAATGCGCCCGCCGCCGAACAGACGCACGTACGCCTTGAAGCGCTCCGCATCGCGCTGGGTCTGAAAGCCGACCAGGTCGTACGCATAGAAGGTGCTGAACAGGCGTGCGTGATCGGGCATGGCCTGCATCAGGTCGGCCGAGGGCATTGGCACATGCAGGAAGAAGCCCATCTTGCAGCCCACACCCAGCTCGCGCAGCATCGCGCCCAGCGGAATCATGTGGTAGTCGTGGATCCACAGCGTGTCGCTGTCTTTCAGCAACGGCGCCAGTTTTTCCGCAAACAGCCGATTGACGCGCATATAGCCTTCGCGCGTCGCGCGGTCGTAATCGACCAGGTCCAGGCGAAAGTGCAGCAGCGGCCACAGGGTGCGATTGGCGAAGCCGTTGTAGTACGAATCGATGTCGCGTTTGTTGAGGTCCATGGTGACGAACTTGATGTCGCCATCGGTCTGCTCATGCATGCCGCCGCTGTCGCCGCGCACGGTCTTGCCGCTCCAGCCGAACCACATCCCACCACGCTCCTTGAGCGCGGCCAACAAGCCAACCGCCAGGCCGCCCGCACGGTTTTCGCCGGGCACTGCAACGCGGTTGGATACCACCACCAAACGACTCATGACGCCTCCTGCCAGCTCCGCGACAAACGCATTGCTGCAATGATCAAACCCACATGCGAATAGGTCTGGGGGAAATTCCCCCAGGCTTCGCCGTCTTCAAACGATAGATCCTCGGACAGCAAGCCGAGGTGATTGCGGCGCGAGAGAATGCGCTCGAACAGCTCGCGCGCCTCGTCCTTGCGACCGATCGCGGCCAGCGCGTCGATGTACCAGAACGTGCAGATGGTGAAGCTGGTTTCCGGCGCACCGAAGTCATCCGGTGCGATGTAGCGATACAGCGCATCGCCATGCTTGAGCACGCGACCGACGGCTTCCACGGTGCGCACGAAGCGGCTGTCGTCGTTGCCCACGATGCCGATATCGGCCAGCAACAACAGCGAGGCATCCAGGCGGTGACCACCGAGCGTGTCGGTGAAATGGCCGTGTTCGTCGCTCCAGGCTTCCGTCAGCACGCGCTCGCGAATGCTGTCGGCACGTTCGCTCCAATACACGCTGCGCTCGGGCAGCACCAGGCGGTCGGCTATCTTGGACAGGCGATCGCAGGCGGCCCAGCACATTGCAGCGGTGTAGGTATGCACTTCGGCGCGGCCGCGGAATTCCCACAGGCCGGCATCGGGGACGTTGTACAGCGCGAATGCGCGCTCGCCCAGCGGCTCCAGGCGACGGAAAGTATCCGCATCGCCCTGATCCTTCAGACGCAGATCGAAGAACAGCTGCGTCGAAGCCAGCACCACGCTGCCATATACATCGTGCTGCTTTTGAATCCAGGCCAGGTTGCCGCGTCGCACCGGGCCCATGCCGCGATAGCCGTCCATGGTGTCGACTTCGTGCTCTTCCAGCTGCCACTCGAAACCGATGCCGTACAGCGGCTGCAAGGTGCCGTCGCTGGTGGCGATGTTGAAGATATAGCCGATGAACTGCTCCATCGTGCGCGTGGCGCCCAGGCGATTGAGCGCGCGGACCACGAAGGCGGCATCGCGCAGCCAGCAATAGCGGTAGTCCCAGTTGCGTGGGGTATTGGGCGCTTCCGGAATCGAAGTGGTCATCGCCGCAATGATGGCGCCGCTGTCTTCGTACTGGCACAACTTGAGCGTGATCGCGCTGCGAATCACCGCCTCTTGCCAGTCGAGTGGAATCGACAGATAGCGCACCCATTCGCGCCAATATTCTTCGGTGCGTTCCTGCGCTTCCTGCACGTAACCGGTGAGCGAGCGGGTGAGCGATTCGTCCACGCCCAACACCAGATTGACCGGGTGGCTGAGCACGAACGGCAAGCCATCGCGCACGAAGCGCACCGGCACATCGGTGGTCAGGCGCAGGGTGAATTCCGGCAGTACCCAACGGATGTGATTGCTGCCCCAGGTGGTTTCCGGCGTGCGGCCGCCCCAGTCGGCCAACGGGCGTGCGCGCACGATGATGCGCGGGTTACCGGCCAGCGGACGGATTTGCCGAATGATGCTCACCGGCCGATAGAAACGCCCGTTATTGCGCCAGCGCGGTGCGAAGTCGATCACTTCCACTTCGCCGCCATGGCTGTCGCGCAACACGGTACGCAGTACCGCGGTGTTGGGCAGGTAGTGTTGCTCGCTGCTTTCAAAGTCCTCCAGCTCGACGGCGAAGTCGCCGCCTTCGCCCTTGGGCGAGAGCAGCGAACAGAATGCCGGGTCGCCATCGAAAGCCGGCAGGCAACTCCACACCACGCGTGCCTGCCGATCGACCAATGCGCCGAAGCTGCAATTGCCGATGACGCCCAGATCCAGGTTTGGCTCGGTCATGGAGTGCGAACGATCCTATTGAAGAGAAAGAGAAGGCGCGCTGCGCTCAGGCAGTGCGCGCGTTGCGTTGCAGCCATGCATGCACATCGGAAGTGCCATCGACGCGGAAGCGCGCGCTGGTCTGCACGCGATCGCCGACCAGTACGCTCCATCCGCCGAGGCGATTGGCTGCTTCGAAGCCGAATTCGTCAGTGAGATCGTCGCCGACGAATACCGGCGTGCGGCCGGCGAATGCGCCGTGCTGCATCAGTTGTTCGACCGCCAGGCCCTTGTTGCTGCCTTCGGGCACGAATTCGACCACGTGGTCGCCCGGTTGCAGGCGATAGCCGGACAGCTGGGCGATTTCCTGTTGCGCGAAGGCGAGCACGTCGGGGCCTGCAACTGGTTGCGCGCGCCAATGCAGCGCGACGCTGACGCCTTTGTCTTCGACCAGCACACCGGGGTGTTGATGCGTGAGCGCGGCGGCGCGCTGGTGCAAGCCGTGCAACCACTCGGAGGTGTCTTGCGGCATCGCGGCGCGTGCGGCGATGTCGCTGCGTAATTCATGTCCGTGCAGGCCGGCGGCTGGGAGCAGCAAGGGCGCGAACAAGGCGTCGAGTTGCGAGAGCGGTCGCCCGCTGACCAGTGCGACTGCACCATGCAGCCGGTCGCTTAATTGCCCGATAGCCTCGCGGACCTCGGGCAAGAGCCGCACAGCCTCGGGGCTGTCGGCAAAGTCGATGAGGGTACCGTCCACGTCCAGAAACAATGCGCAGGCATCGTCCAGCAATGGCGGCGACGGAAGGGGGGAGTGCACGTCTGCCATCGCGCTAGTGTGCGCAATCGGGCGTGAGATTCAGGTTATGCAATGCCGAGGAGTGCTGGTCAGACACGTACGACTGCCTATCCTTCTCCCCTCGGGAGAAGGTGCCCCGCAGGGGCGGATGAGTGTACGAGCGAAGCCACGTGCAGTTGGAACGGCACGAGGGCTTCGCCCGTACCCTCACCCCAACTCCTCTCCCGCAGGAGAGGGGCTAGAGCACGCTCCCGTGGAGAAAGAGGGCTTGCAGCCTGCGTTTTTGGCTTAAGTCTGTGTTGTTGCTCAGAAGCTATACCGCACCCGCCCATACCAGTACGCGCCATTGCTGCCGATCGGCGAGAGCACGTCGTAGGGCAGGTTGCCGAAGTAGGCGATATCGTCGATGGAGCGGTCCGAGTAATTGTCCAGGATGTTCTGGCCGCCGATCGCCAGCGTCCACTGCGTCCCCAGGTGGTACTCGGCCTCCAGATCCAGCTGCCACTCGGCACCGTAGGTCTGGCGTGGCACGAAGCCGCCGCCGAAATCGAACACGCGCGTTGCGCTGCCGTAGCGGTTGACGCGGGTCTGCAGGTTCCAGTGCTCGTTGTTCCAGTTGGCCGCCAGGGCCGCGCGCGTGCGTGGCGCTGCATCGGTGAGCGTGTTGCTCTCTTCGACGCCGAACAGCACGTAGTTCGGGTCCAGTGCGAGCAGCTGCGCCGGGGTGCCGATGACGTTCTTCAATTCGGTCTTGGCGTAGCTGTAAGTGCCGGTCAGCAGCAGGTCGCCGCCGAAGGCGTACTGGCGCCAGTTGCCGACCAGCTCCGCGCCGCGGGTGCGGGTGTCGGCGGCGTTGAGGAAGTAGCTGGCGCTCTGCACGCCGGTGACGCCGAAGTTCTGCTGCACAAAATCCGTTAGCGTGTCGCCGGTGATGTCTTCGGACAGCGCGATGCGGTCGTCGATGTCGATCTGGAAGAAGTCCAGCGACAGGTCGAAGTGATCGCCCAGTTTGCTGGTGAAGCCCAGGCTGTAGTTGAGCGATTTTTCCGGCTTCAGATCGGTGGCGCCGAGCGCGCGTGCGATCGGGTTGTTGACCGACAGCAGGCGGCCCTGGGTGAGGCGGCCGGCGGCGTCGTAGCCGGTGGACGTGGCCTCATAACCGATCTGGCTGAGCGAGGGCGCACGCACGTTGTTGGAGATGGCGCCACGCAGCGCGAACGCCGGGGCGAAGGCGTAGCGCGCCGCCAGCTTGCCGGTCCACTGGCTGCCGAAATCCTGGTAATGCTCGTAGCGGCCGGCCAGGTCGGTGGAGAACTTGTCGCCGAACTGGCTGGAGACGTTGGCGTAGGCGCTGGCGACATTACGCGACAGATCGGCTTCGTCCTGCGGGGTGAGCCCGCCGCCGGCCTGCGAGCCGGTGGGGCGATCGGTGAACGGGCCGGCCGCATAGCTGGCCGGGTCGCCAGCGTGGGTGCGGTACTGCTCGCGGCGGAATTCGGCACCGGTGCCGAAGGTATGGGTGGCGCCGGCGGCATCGAACACGCGGGTCAGATCCAGATTGCCCACGGTCTGCGCGAAGGCGAAATCGCCGGTCTTGAAGCGGGTGGTGCTGCCCGGGCCGAGCGAGGCGTTGAGCGAGTTGCGCAGCCGGTAGGTGAAGTCGTTGCGGCCGTAGTTGACGCTGGCGTCGTAGTCCCAGTTGCCGAGTTGCCCACGGGCGCCGGCGACGATCTGCAGGTCGCGATTCTCGCCTTCGGAAATCGGCCGATAGCCGTTGGGGTAGATCTCGCGCCAGTTGGCGCTGCCATCCGGATAACGGAAGTAGTTGGCGCCTTCGGTGTCGCGCTGGTTGTAGGTGCCGAAGGCGTAGAACTCGCCGTTGGCGCTGAAGGGAATCTTGGTGTTGAGCCAGGCGTTCAGGCCTTTGGTGGCGCCGTCGCCGAGCACGTAATTGCGCTGGCCAGCCAGCGCCAGATTGGCCGGGGTCTGTTCTTCGAACGAGGGAATTTGATCGAAGCCGGCGCGGTTGGTGCCCTCGCGATTCTTCAGCTCCAGGCCCACCTTGAAAAAGCCGCCGTCATCGCCGAGCAGGCTGCCGACCTTGGCGCTGGCGTAGCTGCTCTGGCCGTCGGTGACGCGGCGATTGATCGGCTCCACATCGGTGTTGTAGGCGCCGAAGCTGGCTTCCAGCTCGCCGCGCTCGGGGTTGTCGTCCAGGATCACGTTGATGACGCCGGCAATGGCATCGGAGCCGTACTGCGCACCGGCACCGTCGCGCAGCACTTCGATGCGCTTGATCGCGTTGATCGGGATGGAATTGAAATCCACCGGCGTGGTGCCCTTGCCGATCTTGCTGTCGGTATTGACCAGCGCCGAGGTATGCCGGCGCTTGCCGTTGACCAGCACCAGCACCTGATCAGGCGAGAGCCCGCGCAGCTGCGCAGCGCGGATGTGATCGGCGCCGCCGGAGTTGGACTGGCGCGGGAAGTTGAACGAGGGCAGCAACGCCTGCAGCGCGCTGCCGAGCTCGCCGTTGACCACGCCGGCCTTGCGGATGTCCTCGGCGGTGAGCACGTCCACCGGCACGGTCGATTCCAGCACGGTGCGGTCGCTGGCACGGGTGCCGGTGACGATCACCGTGTCCAGCGTTGGGGCGCCGGGGGCGGCCTGCTGGGCCTGTGCGTTGGCGCTCAACACGGCGGCGACGGCCAGGCCGATAGCCGAAAGGGTGGGGCTGGTCATTTCTCTCTCCTGCGACAGCAATTGCGAACGCGCCGCGCGGTCGGCATCCGGCCGGGCAGGGGCGCAAAGGGGTTCGGATCGTCCACATTCATCCGGATGGAGAGATGTTATCGCGTTGTTCAGACGCGTGCGAGATGGCACAGTGCGCGCACGCCGGCATCAGCTGATGCCCGGCCTGCATGAGCCTGCCCCGATCCGTTGTAACAAATACCCGTTGTGGAGAAGTCGATGAAGTTGCTGCCGTCCTGCCTGCTTGCTGCCATGTTGGCGTTGTCCGCCTGCGCCACCACTCCCGGCGGGGCGCCGGGCTCGACCACTGCCAGCCTGCAAGGCGATGCGGCGCGGCCCGCGACCGCCCGCGGCTGGGTGCGCAGTGAGCTGTACTTTGGCGTGGGCGAGGAAACCGGCCCGGCCGATCGCCCGCAGACCCGCACCATCGATGAGACCCAATGGCGCGCCTTCCTGGACAAGGAAGTGACGCCGCGCTTCCCGGATGGGCTGACCGTGTTCGACGCCTACGGCCAGTGGCTGTTTCGCGGCGCCAAGGAGCCGAACCGGCTGGGCACCAAGGTGCTGGTGATCCTGCACGAGGACAGCCCGCAGCGGCGCAACGATATCGAGGCGATCCGTCTGGCCTGGAAGCAGGCCACCGGTCACCAGTCGGTGCTGTGGTCGCGGCAGGCGGTTGAGGTGTCGTTCTGAGCAACGCCTGTCAGGCGTTCCATCGCAAGGCGGTCAACGGTGTTTCGTTTTCACCAGGCATAAGAGCGGCTCACAAGACGATTGCTGGGTATTGCGCAATTGCGTCGCTTTCAGTACGGGCCAGGCGCGTGCGCTAATGCTCCTGTGCCAGTGGTGTCTGCCGGACCTTAGGCGGATGACCATGTTGCAATGTTGCAATGTCATGCAGTGCCGTGCGCACGGCTGCTGCACTAGGAAGTAGTCGGTAATGAAGAATGAAATCGCGCGTACCGCCGGCTTCAATCGTGGGGACCAGGCCGAGGTCGCGTTGCAAACTGCGGTTATAGGAGAAGCTGGTGCCTGGCTCCAGACCCGCGACATAGCCGGTAGTTTGACTGTCGGTATTCTTCCATAAGGAAAATACTGGCAACTGTTTGACGTTGAAGGCCAGTGCGATGCCTCGCTGTGCGCGTTTGTCATGCAAAACTGCCAGGCTCTGCCCGGTGCCATCACCGATGGGGTAGACGTTGTACACCGTCTCGCCATATCCGGCTGCAGGGCCGCGGAATGTCTGCCAATTGGCGAGTTCCTGCTGCGCTCGCGCATTGAATGGGGAAACTTCACGCACCGGTATTGCAAAGCGGGCCCCCTCTTCAAGTAATGGTGCGCCGAAATTGCTGTGGTAAAGAACCTGGTATTCGCCAGGTTGGTCGCTTTGATTGGTAAGCCGGTCATGCAGCGTGAAAGCGGTTGCGCCAGGCTCGGTGGTCAGTTCGGTATCGATCCGGAAATCGACTTTCTTGAAAGCTTGCTCGTTCAACACGCCTTTCAGGCTGATTCGGTGCGGCGCACGCTCGTCGATACTGAGCACGACAGTGTGTGCGGGCAAATAGGATGCGCGTCCATGCAAGGTCAGGAGTTCTCCCCGATCCTCACCAGGGTGGCCGAGCCACTCGAATCCGCAACGCGCCACCAATTCGTTGAAACCCTCCAGCCAGCCCAAACCACCGCGGCTTTCCAGGTTGACGAAAGCGGGATTGACCACCTCGCTGACCGGAGAGTCCCAACCAAGGCGTAAGGCGCCGACTTGAGCGCGCAGGACGTTCATGCCGCGGGTGGGCACGACGGTTAATTGCATGGCTCCGGTATCGATCTCGATCAGCGCGCTGCCTTCCTGCCGGCCGCCGCTGAGGCGGCGCAAGCTGACTTTGAAGGGGGGACCATCGTGGATACCGAGCTGATCGTTGCTGATGCTCCATTCCTGGACCGGTTTGTCAGGTGCGATGAGTGCGTAGTCCATGGCATGGGCTGGCAGGGCGGCAGCAACGATGCAACCAGCAATGAGCGAGCGAACAGTAATCATTGGGGGGATTCTCCGTTATGAAGGGTAGCCGGGTACCTGAACGCCCTCGATGGTCAGAGTAGTCGCTGACGGCGTTCCTGTTGCACCGGTTGCGCATCGCTACGCTTGGTGATCGCTTTTTTCGTTGATGTGTAGGTGGATGGTCATTCATATCGCAGTGTTGCTGCCCGGCAGGGACCGCGCCGCTGCACCAGTACGTGCAAAAACGATCGCCTGCGTTGCGTTGCCGAGGCTGCGCTGCGCGCGCATGCTTCCGGGTACCATCACCCGACCCCCATGCAATCGCCTGCCCCATGTCTTCCGCCTCTACCGCTTCGCCCCGCTGGTTCGTCGCCGGTGACCTCAATGGCTTCTTCGGCCTGGTCGTCGACAATCTGTCCATCCTCGGCTTCATCGCGATGGCGCTCATCGGGATATTCCAGTTTCCCGCTGACGTGATATTCGAACGCATGTTTCCTGGCACTGCGTTCGGCGTGCTGGTTGGCAATTTGCTCTACACCTTGATGGCGCGGCGGCTGGCCGCACGCAGCGGGCGCGACGACGTCACCGCGATGCCGCTGGGCCTGGATGCGCCCACCAGCATCGGCATGGCATTGCTGGTGCTCGGCCCGGCGTTCGTCGCCTTCAAGGCGCAGGGGCTGGATCCGCAGGCGGCCGCCATCGCCACCTGGAAACTCGGCATGGCCTCGCTGGTGGTGATGGGCCTGCTCAAGCTGGTGCTGTCGTTTGCTGGCGAGGCGGTCACGCGCGCGCTGCCGCGTGCGGCGCTGCTCGGTTCGATCGCGGGCATTGCGTTGGTGCTGATGGGCTTGCTGCCGCTGCTGGAAACGCTGCGTTCGCCGGTGGCCGGCTTCGTCACCTTGGGTCTGCTGTTGTACGTGCTGCTGGCCAAGGGCCGGTTGCCGACCAAGTTGCCGGGTGTGCTGGTCGCCTTCGTCATCGGCACCGCGTTGTATTACGGGCTGGGACTGGCCGGACTGGGTGCGCCGGGTTTTGCAGTGCCGGACTGGGCGACGCCGAAGATCGTGTTGCCGCTGCCGAACCTGGGCTTTATCGAAGGCCTGTCGGCCACGGTGGCGTACCTGCCGTTGCTGCTGCCTTTCGGTCTGTTGATGGTGGTGGGTGGCATCAATGTCAGCGAGAGCGCACGCGCTGCGGGCGATGACTACCGCACCCGCGACATTCTGCTGGTGGAAGCCTTCGCCACACTGGTTGCAGGCGTGTGCGGCGGCGTGGCGCAGACCACGCCGTATATCGGCCAGCCGGCGTACAAGCACATGGGCGCACGTTCGGGCTATACGTTGCTGACCGGCTTGTTCGTCGGCATCGGCGGCATGCTGGGTGTGATCAGCGGGCTGGTGCAGTGGCTGCCGCTGGCGGTGCTGGCACCGATCATCGTGTACGTGTCGATCGACATCACCACGCAAGCGTTTCAGGCCACGCCCAAGCATCATGCCAGCGCGATGGTGTTGGGCTTTCTGCCTTCGGTGGCGTACCTGCTGACCATCAAGGCGCCGGGCTGGATTCCGCCGGAGCAACTGATTGCGCTGACCACCAAACTCGATGGTCACGGCCTGCCGGAGCTGGCGGTGATCTTCGCGCTGGGCAATGGTTTCATCATCACCGCGATGCTGTGGATCGCGGCGGTGGCGGCGATGATCGATGGCCGGCTGCGACGCGGTGCGGTGTTTCTGCTGGTGGCCGCTGGCCTGACGTTGTTTGGCCTGATCCATTCGGTGGACCCGCGCGGCGGCATTTATCTGCCGTGGTCGCTGCAAGGGTTGGCGCGGGTGATCAGCTGGCAGTTCGTCGGTGCCTACGTCGCGCTGGCGGTGACGTTGTTGCTGCTGTCGCTGCTGCCTGCACGCAAGGAAGCATTGCAATGAACTATCGCTCGGCCGCGGTGCGGATAGTGGTTGGTGGTGCCCTGTTGCTGGGTGCAAGCGGTGCCTGGGCGGCCTCGTTCGATTGCAAGCAGGCAAGCACTGCGGTCGAAAAACGGCTGTGTGCGGTGCCGGCGCTCGGTGATCTGGACGATCAGTTGGACGAGTCCTATCGGGCGCTGGTGGAGACCACGCCGCGCAGTTCGGTGGCGAGCGTGCGCGATCAGCAACGGGCGTGGCTGCGCCAGCGCAATGCCTGCGCGCAGGACGCCAAGCTGGACGACTGCCTGCAGCGCTCATTGAAGGCCAGAGCCGATGTGTTGGCCAAGGCGCTGACTGCACAGCAACAGGCACTGGATCGCATCATCGCCAGCATTCCCACGGCGCCTGCCGACGCGGCGCGCCAGTTGCAGGGCTACGACACGCCGCTTGCCTCGGCATGGCTGGCTTACTTGCATCAGTTCGTGCCTGCGGCGGGGGTGGATGCGGCGCTGGCCAATGCGCGGTTCGAGAGTGCGCGCAAGGCGTTGCGCAAGGTCGACACGTTTGCGGCGTCGTTGCTCGACGATGTGGATGGCATGCCGGCCATACAGGCACCAGAACGCGTCTTGACGTTGCTACGCTTGTGGATCGAGCGCGACGACAGCGATCAGCGTCCTTACGTGCATTGCTTCATCTTTGCTGCGGTGGGTGAGCCGGCATACAACGCGTTCGGCTCGCTGTATGGGTCGACACGCGACGGGTTCGCGCCGATCTGCAAGCCGCCGGGCGGTTTGTTTGCATTGGCCAGCTGGAAACAGCTGGATGCGGGCTTCGCGGGGTTGATCGAGGCATTGAGCAAGGATGCCGGCACCATTCGCTACGCCAGTTACGCGGAGTGGAAAATCATCGCGCTACGCGCGTCGGTGTCGCCGTTGTTGTATCTGACGCCTGCACTGCGCAAGAGCTACGGCGACGATCCGGACAAGGCGATTGCGGCCTGGAACGGGGAAGACAGCGATTGGCCGGCGGCGCAACGCAAGGCCGTGCGCGCGTTGCTGCCGAAGGTGCGTGCCGACACGGCGGCGTGGCTGGTGCGCGAGAAGCGCCTGCCTGCGAAACAGGCCGATCAGGTGGCTGCCGCGATCGTGGCGGCTTGGGTGAATGCGCGGTTGGATTTCGCAAGCTGAGCGCGGCGGGCACACCTAACTTCGCGGATATGAGACGGCTGGCGTTGTTGCTTGATGCGGCAACGCCGGGCGTCCTGGTCCGAGACTAGGTAATGTGGATAAGCCGAAGCCGAAGCCTGCGATCTGCGGTTTGGCTGCAGGGTCCTTGCCCGCCCACCCTCGCGGGACACGCCGCAAGTACGTCCGTGTAGGCTCTTACGCGGCGTCCATGCCGCGTAAGGTCCCGCGACGGTGGGCGGGCAAGGACCAGTCGGGATGGTCGCTGCGCATGGTGCAAGCCATGCATGACGTGCGTCGTTTGGGTAACAGCGCGTCCGATCAGCTTCCCAAGGCAAGCCGAGTGACAGAAAGGCTTTCAGCAAAGCAGCCAGCAAACTGTCTGGTGCGGTGTCCTCGCCGATTGCGGGACCGTGTGGCGGCATGGATGCCGCCACCGAGCCTACATGGAGGTACTTGCGGCGTGTCCCGCGAGCGGTGAGGGCATCGCGCCCTCGACCCACTAAATCGATGGAACCACCGCGCCATCTCATGGTCACACCATGGATGTTGTCGATGTAAGGAGTTTCACGATGCAATCGAAGTCTTCGCGTTGGCCGTGGCTGCTGGCGGTGCCAATCGTGGCCGGTGCCGCCTGGTGGCTATTCAGCGGTTCATCCAATCCGTCGGGCGCGTTGCCTGCGCCGATCAGCCAGACCGCAAGCGCTGTGGCAGCCGCTGTGACTCCAGCGCCGCCCGTGCCGGCCGGGCCACGGCATCAGGTGCAGGCGCCCTCGGTCGATGCCGCTGACGCTGCGATTCCTGCGCTGGCACAGAGCGATGCGGCTGCCTGGCAGGCATTGCTGGACCTGGTGCAGGACGATGGCGCGTTGTCGATCGTGGTGCGCAAGCATCTGATCGAGCGCGTTGTGGTGATGATCGACAATCTGACCCAGCCCAGCATCAGCCGCCGTGTCTCGGTGCTGCAGCCGGTGACGGGTGAGTTGCAGGTCTCCGATGCCGCTGGCGCTGTTGTGATCGATCAGGCCAATGCGGCGCGTTATGCGCCTTACGTGGCGGCATTCACCCGGGTGGATGCGCAGGCGTTGGTGCGCAGTTACGTGCGTTTCTACCCGCTGTTTCAGCAGGCATATGCCGATCTCGGCGCGCCGGATCGTTACTTCAACGACCGCGTGATCGATGTGATCGATCATCTGTTACGTACGCCGGATCCGGCGCAACCGATGAAGGTGGTGCGCGACGAACGCGGTCGCTATCGCTTTGTCGATCCTGCGCTGGAAGCGCTGTCGGTTGGGCAAAAAGCCGTGTTGCGGCTGGGGCCGACGCAGGCCGCTGCGGTGAAGGTGCAGTTGCAGCGAATTCGGACGGCATTGCTGCAGGGACGTTGAGGCGGCTTGCGATCGATGCAAGGATAAGGCCGCACTGAGTGCGGCCTTGCATGCTGCAGTGGCATGCATCCGGTGTCGGCATCGGAGCAGGTAATTTCGGTGCTACTTGCGTTGCAATGCGTTGCGTTGCGTTGCGATGCAGGAGACGCCGCCGTATCGATTACGCCGCATCCAGCTCCGGATAGTGGCGAAAAATGCCATTGGTGTTGAACGCCACGCGTCGCTCGGATGCGAGATAGGCGGCAATGCGCGGACGCTCGGCCACGCGCTGCTGCAAGGCCTTGAGGCCGGGCAGATCGGTCGACAGCGTTGCCATGCGCTTGGGAAACATGTATTCCAGCCCGCTGATCAGCTGGAACAGCGATAGATCCACATACGAGTGCGCGCCCAGTACATGGATGCCGCCGGCCTGCTGCAGCACCTGTTCGAAGTAGCCCAGGAATTTGGGCAGGCGGTTCTCGCGCAGGTCCTTGGCACGCTTGGCCGCTTCGGCTTTCTGGTCTTCGTAATACAGGCCGGTGGCGATCGGATGATGGGTATCGTGCACTTCGGCCACCAGGTCGGTGATGGTCAGCTGCAATTGCAATGCCTGGATGCGTAGTGCATCCGATTCCGGTACCAGCTTCAGCTGCTGCCCAATGAAATGCAGGATCGCTGCGACTTGCGCAACCATCGTTTTGCCGGCCTTGAGGAAGGGCGGTGCGAACGGCTGGGCGCCGGCTTGGTGACCTTCCAGAAAGGCATTCATCACGTCATCGCCTTCCACGCGCGTCACGTCGGTGTAGTCGGCGCCGGCATCTTCCAGTGCGAGGCGGACGAATTCGCCGCGGCCTTGCAGGCCGGTCCAGTAGTAGAGCTGATAGTGCATGCGCTGCTCCGCGATTGATGGCGGTGCAGCGTAGAAAACACACGGCTAGGCGGGTGTGATCGATGCGTCAGTGAGCTGTGACTCGGCGCCGTCGTGCGCTTGCGCCAGCAACCAGGCCAGCTTGCGCGTGCGCGGTTGCTGCTTGAGCTGCCACTCTGCGCGCGAGGCGGCGGCGCGGTTCGCGTACGGGTGGCTGGCAAGCACTTCCAGTGGTGGATGTGCGCGTGTGTAGCGCGCGCCGGTGCCACGCAGATGTGCCTGGAAGCGGCGCTCCAGATCGTTGGTGATGCCGGCGTAATAGCTGCCGTTGCGACACAGCAGCAGGTAGAGGTGCCAGGGCTTGGGTGCATCCATGAACCCATTATCGCCACTTGACTCGATGTTGTGCATCGGTGGTCTTCGAGCGCGCTTGGCGCTGGCTATCCGCACGCACTGCGGTGCGTGAGTGAATAACCACCTAAACATTGGTTATTTGACGCTCGCGGCAGCTGCAAACAGCATGCGCTATTGCATTGAACCGCCTGCCGGGTCTGCGCTGCACCTTGTTCGCCGCGCACGCACGGCGCTCTCGAATAACCGAAGTCACTAACGCTGCCACAAGACAGCTGACGCCACGAAAGGACATACATGCCCGCGCGACACCGGACCCCTGCAAGGATCTTTGCTGCTTCGAAATGGTTGGCTAAGCCGCAGGTGTTGGCATGGAGTCTGGCGTGGGCATGTACGCCGGTGCTGGCCGATGAGGTGGGCGAGGCTGCGGCCACACCGGATCGCGCCGCGCAGACTCTGGGCGCGGTGACGGTGACCGCCACACGTCGCGAGACCACCTTGCAGCAAGTGCCGGTGGCCGTGTCGGTGGTGCAGGGCGAAACGTTGGAGCGCGAAAACCGCAACAGCGTGGCCGACCTGCCGGCGCTGGTGCCCAGCCTGACCTTTCGCACCGGCGCCTCCAACAAGGACACCTCGTTGTTCCTGCGTGGGGTGGGCACCATTTCCACCTCGCCGGGCGTCGAGCCCAGCGTGGCCACGGTCATCGACGGCGTAGTGCTGGGGCGGCCGGGCCAGGCCACGCTGGATCTGCTCGATATCGAACGCATCGAAGTCCTGCGCGGGCCGCAGGGCACCTTGTTCGGCAAGAACGCTTCGGCCGGCGTGCTCAATATCGTCAGCAAGCCGGCGCCAGATGTGTTCGGTGGCTATGTGGATTACGCGCACTTCGGTGGCGGCGACGAAGACCGTGTGCGCGCCAGTGTGGGCGGCACGCTGGTGCCGGAGGTGCTCAAGGCCAGCGTGTCGGCGTTGTGGGCCGAGTACGGCGGCAATGTGCGCAATGTGGCCGACGGCCAGACCGTCAATGGTTACCAACGCTCCGGTGCGCGGCTGCGGCTGGATCTGACCCCGAACCCGAGCTTGAACGCGACGCTGCTCGCCGACTACCTGCAATCGCGTAGCGACGCGCCCAGCGGTGTGGTGGTGACCAGCACGCGTGCGGACTTCGCCGCAGCCCTTGCGCCAGTGATCGCCAGCGCCGACAACCGGCAGATCAACAGCGATTACCGCACGCACCTGGAAGACATCAACAAAGGCGCCTCGCTGCAGCTGGATCAGCATCTTGGCGAGGCGTTGCTCACCTCGATCAGCGCGTGGCGGCAGTGGGATAACACCCAGTTCCAGGATGGCGATCGAACTGCGCAACGCAGCGCGGCGTTTCCGTCCTCGCACGATCGTGGCGATCTGGGGTACACACAGTATTCGCAGGAATTGCGCATCCAGACCCCGCGCGACCGCGCAGTGGAAGCGGTGGCCGGGCTGTATTACCTGCACGCGCGCAACGACGAAACCTATCGCCGCACGGTGACCTCGCCGACCGCCAGCAACGTGGGTGTGGCCGATTACGGCACGCGTGCAGAAACGTATGCGGCGTTCGGCGAGGCCACCTGGCATTGGCGCCCGGATCTGCGTGCGTTGCTGGGCGCGCGCTTCACCCGCGACACGCTCGACTATCAACATCGGCGCGTCTCCAGCTCCGCAGCCGCAGTCACCGGCATCCAGCCCTCCACGGCAAGCAGTGGCAGCACTGCAGAAAACGGCGTGTCGGGTCGCGCCGGCCTGCAATACGATTTCGATGCGCAGACCACCGGCTACCTCACTTATTCGCGCGGCTACAAGGGCCCGGCCTACAACGTGTTCTTCAACATGCAGCCGCGCGACACGCCGGCGCTGAAGCCGGAAACCTCCAATGCCTGGGAACTCGGCTTGAAGGCGCGTGCGTTGGATGATCGCCTCAGTGCCAACGTCGCGTTGTTCCATACCGAATACGCCAACTATCAGGCCAACTTTTTCGACACCGTGGCCGGGCAGGTGGTGACACGCTTGATCAACGCCGGGCAGGTGCGCACGCAAGGCCTTGAGCTGGATCTGGAGTATCGACCCACCGAGCGGCTCAGCCTGGCCGCATCGCTTGCCTATACACAGGCGCGCATCCTGCGGTTTGCCTGCCCCGCCGCCGCAGCGGCCAACTGCAATGTCGATGGCAGGCCACTGCCGTTTTCGCCTGACTGGAAAGGCAATCTGCGCGCCGGTTATCGGGTGCCGTTACGCGGCAGTCTGGCGCTGGAATTCAATGGCGATGTGAGTTGGCAGGATAGCGTGCAGTACGACCTCAGCCAGACTCCGCAGACCATCCAGGGCCCGTATGCGATCTGGAATGCCAGCATCGCGCTGGCCGACGATGTGCATGGCTGGCGGGTGGCAGTGCTTGGCCGCAACCTGGGCGATCGTTCGTATGCACCGCTGCTGGCCAATGCCACCGGCAATGTGTTCCGGCTGGTGCCGCGCGACGATCAGCGCTATGTCGGGCTGCAGTTGCATAAGGATTTTTGACGATGCCGGTGATGTGTTTCGACAGTGATTTGAGCAATGCAGGCGCGACGCAGGGTGGGCTGCAATGAGCGCCGCACGTCAGCTTTCGCTCGGCGCATTTTTGATGGCCACTGGCCATCACGTGGCCGCATGGCGGCATCCGCACGCCAGTGCCGATCCGCTGGTGTTCGATCATTACCGGCAGATGGTGCGCATTGCCGAGGCCGCCAAGTTCGATGCGGTGTTCGTCGCCGACAGCCTGGCTGCGGCCGGCGGGCCGGTGGCGTCGCGGATGGCGCGCTCCAGCCTGTTCGAGCCGCTCACGTTGCTCAGCGCGTTGGCGGTGGTGAGCGAGCGCATCGGGTTGATCGCCACCATGACCACCAGCTACAACGAGCCGTATCACGTCGCGCGCAAGTTCGCCTCGCTGGATCATCTGTCCGCTGGGCGTGCCGGCTGGAATCTGGTCACCTCCGATGCCGCCGACGAGGCGCTGAATTTCAACCGCGATGCGCATTACGTGCATGCCGAGCGCTATGCGCGGGCGCGCGAATTTCAGCAAGTGGTCGCAGGGCTATGGGACAGCTGGGACGACGATGCCTTTATCGCCGACACTGCCTCTGGCGTGCACTACGATCCCGCACGGCTGCACGTGCTGGACCATCGCGGCCCGCACTTTCAGGTACGCGGCCCGCTCAATATCGCGCGGGCGCCGCAGGGGCATCCGGTGCTGGTGCAGGCCGGCTCGTCCGAGCCAGGGCGTGCGCTCGCGGCCGAGACTGCCGAAGTGGTGTTCACCGCGCAGTCGTCGCTGGCCAAGGCGCAGGCGTTTTATGCAGACATCAAGGACCGACTGGAACAGTTCGGGCGCGCGCGCGATGCATTGAAGGTGATGCCGGGTGTGTTCGTCGTGGTGGGGCAAAGCCAGGCCGAGGCGCAGGAAAAATTCGAGCAGTTTCAGGAGTTGGTGGAGCCGGAAGTCGGCATCGCGCTGCTGTCGCGCATGTTGGGCAACTTCGACCTGTCCGGCTATCCGCCGGATGGCCCGTTGCCGGAGCTGCCGCTCACCGAAACCGGCCAGCGCAGTCGCCAGCAGTTGTTCACCGAGTTGGCCGGGCAGGAGCAGTTGAGCATTGCCCAGCTCGGTCGGCGCATCGCGGGCGGGCGCGGGCACTACAGCCTGATCGGCACACCGATGCAGATTGCCGATGAGTTGCAGGCCTGGTTCGAGCAAGACGCAGCCGATGGTTTCAACGTGCTGGTGCCGCATCTGCCCGGCGGCCTGGCCGATGTCGCCAATCACGTGGTGCCGGAGCTGCAGCGACGCGGGCTGTTCCGGCGTGACTATGCAGGGCGCACGTTGCGCGATCATCTGGGGCTGGCACGCCCCGCCAATCGCTTCAGCGCACGCTGATCTACCGGACATTCTGATGACCTATCTCGCACACCCCGATCGTTACGACCGTATCGCCTACCGCCGTGTCGGCCGCAGCGGCCTGGTGTTGCCGGCACTGTCGCTGGGCCTGTGGCACAACTTCGGCGACAGCACGCCGATCGACACGCAGCGCGCCTTGCTGCGTACCGCCTTCGATCTGGGCATCACCCATTTCGATCTGGCCAACAACTACGGCCCGCCGTATGGCAGCGCGGAAATCAACTTCGGCCGCCTGCTGCGCGAGGATTTCAAGCCGTATCGCGACGAATTGATCATTTCCACCAAGGCGGGTTGGGACATGTGGCCGGGCCCGTACGGGCAGGGCGGCAGTTCGCGCAAGTACCTGCTGTCCAGCCTGGATCAGAGCCTGCAGCGGCTGGGCGTGGACTATGTGGATATCTTCTACTCGCACCGCTTCGATGCGGACACGCCATTGGAAGAGACTGCCGGCGCATTGGCCAGCGCGGTCCAGCAGGGCAAGGCCTTGTACGTGGGCGTGTCGTCGTACTCGGCGGCGCGCACGCGCGAGATCGCCGCGCTGCTGCGCGACTGGAAGGTGCCGCTGCTGATCCATCAGCCGGCCTACAACCTGTTCAATCGCTGGGCCGAGCAGGAGTTGTTCGATGCCACGGACGAGGTGGGTGCCGGCGTGATCGCGTTCACCCCGCTGGCGCAGGGCTTGTTGACCGGCAAATACCTCAATGGCGTGCCCAGCGATGCGCGGGTGAATCGTCCGGGTGGGCAGTCGCTGCGCCCGGAACATCTGTCCGAGGACAACCTGCAGCGCGCACGCGGGCTGGATGCGATCGCACAGCGGCGCGGGCAGAGTCTTGCGCAGTTGGCGTTGGCCTGGGTACTGCGCGATCCACGCGTGAGCTCGGCCTTGCTGGGTGCCAGCCGCCCGGAGCAGTTGATCGAAAACGTCGCGGCCTTGCAGTCGCCTGCCTTCAGTGCCGAAGAGTTGGCCGAGATCGATCGCTTTGCGGTCGAGGGTGGCGTCAACCTCTGGGAAAAACCGTCCACCGATTGGCAATGAGGAGGATTCCGATGCGCTACCGCTTTGTGTTTGTTGCGTTGCTGTTGTCGAGCATCGCGTGGCTGCAACCGGCGTGGGCAGCCGAGCCGGCGCAGTTGCGTATCGGCTATCAAAAAGCGGTGTCGAGCCTGGTGCTGGCCAAGCAGCATCGTTTGCTGGAACAACGCTTCCCGCGCACCAAAATTACCTGGATCGAGTTTCCGGCCGGGCCGCAATTGCTGGAAGCCTTGAATGTGGGCAGCATCGATCTGGGCGGTGCCGGCGATATTCCGCCATTGTTTGCGCAGGCCGCCGGTGCCGATCTGGTGTATGTGGGCTGGGTGCCGCCCACGCCTAAGGCCGAGACCATTCTGGTGCCGGCCAAGAGCACGCTGCGGCGCGTGGCCGATCTCAAAGGCAAGCGGGTTGCGTTTCAGAAAGGGTCGAGTGCGCACAACCTGTTGCTGCGGCTGTTGGCCAAGTCGGGCCTGAGCATGCGCGACATCACGCCGTTGTATCTGTCTCCGGCCAATGCACGCGCAGCCTTCGCTGCAGGGCAGGTGGATGCCTGGGCGATCTGGGACCCGTGGTATTCGGCATTGACGCTGGATGGCAGTGCGCGCCTGCTCGCCAACGGCGAAGGGCTGGGATTGACCGGCGGCTTCTTTCTGTCTTCGCGGCGCTATGCCACCGCGTGGGGCCCGTTCGTGCAGCAGGTGATAGGGCAGCTCAATCAGGCCGACGGACTATTGGAACGCGATCGCGCCGGCAGCATTCGCGTGCTGGCGCAGGTGAGCGGGCTGCCGCCTGCAGTGGTCGAGCGCACGCTGGCCCATCGCCCGCCGGCCAGCGTGCAGCCGCTCAGCGGCGAGGTCATCAAGGCGCAGCAGGCGACTGCCGATCTGTTCTACGCGCAGCGCCTGTTGCCCAAGCGGGTGTTGGTGGCACCGGCGGTGTGGCGCGCGCCAGCGGTTGCCGTTGCATCGCCGGCGGGCAAACAGGCGGCGGGCAAGTGATGCGCGGGACCAGAGATGCAAACGCAAACGCAAGCGGGATCGGGAACGGGTGCCGGGCCTCCGGAAACGTGCACATACGCGCTGTTGTTGCGATGCGTCGCCACATCATCAAGGTTCCGCAATGAGTACCCGCTCGCGTCGTTTTGGCAATCTACTAGTGCCTTGGCTATTGCCATTGGCCCTGTTGGTGGCCTGGCAGATCGCCGCCTCCGGTGGCTGGTTGCCGCAGCGCATTCTGCCTGCGCCGGACGCGGTGCTGCGTGCGGCTGTCACGCTGGTACAAAGCGGCGAGTTGTGGCAACACCTGGCGATCAGCAGCTGGCGCGCGGCAGTGGGCCTGGCGATCGGCGGCAGCATTGGGTTTGCGCTGGGCCTGCTCACCGGCGTGTCGCGCGTGGCCGAGCGTCTGCTCGACAGCGCCTTGCAGATGCTGCGCAACGTGCCGCATCTGGCGCTGATTCCGCTGGTGATCCTGTGGTTCGGCATCGATGAGGGCGCCAAGTTGTTTCTGGTGGCGCTGGGCACCTTCTTCCCGATCTATCTCAATACCTACCACGGCATCCGCAGCGTGGACCCGGCACTGATCGAGATGGCGCGCAATTACGGTTTGCGCGGCCCGCAGCTGTTTGTCGATGTGTTGTTGCCGGGTGCGTTGCCGTCGATTCTGGTCGGGTTGCGCTTTGCACTGGGTTTGATGTGGCTGACCCTGATCGTGGCCGAGACGATTTCCGCAAGTTCCGGCATCGGCTATCTGGCGACGAACGCGCGCGAATTTCTGCAGACCGACATCGTGGTGGTGGCCATCTTGCTGTACGCATTGCTCGGCAAGCTGGCCGATCTGGCTGCACGCGGATTGGAAGCCTGGTGGTTGGGCTGGCACCCGGCGCAGCAACAGCGTGCGGAGCTGCGCAGATGAGCGCGGTCGAGACCGGCCTGCCGCTGACCTTGCGCGGGATTGGCAAGCGTTATGGCGATGCCGAGGTGTTGCGCGGCATCGATCTGGACATCGCGCCCGGTGCCAGCGTGGCGATTGTGGGGCGCAGCGGTTGCGGCAAGAGCACCTTGTTGCGCGTGATCGCCGGGCTGGAAGCGGCCGATACCGGCACGGTCGCCAGCGGGCAGGCGCCGTTGGCTGCGCAGCGTGATGCAGTGCGGCTGATGTTTCAGGACGCGCGGCTGCTGCCGTGGAAGCGGGTGATCGACAACGTGGCGCTCGGCCTGGGGCGTGCCGGGCGTGCCAAGGCGCAGGCGGCATTGGACGCGGTGGGGCTGGGCACGCGCGGCGGCGACTGGCCGGCCACGCTCTCCGGTGGTCAACGCCAGCGCGTGGCCCTGGCGCGCGCCTTGGTACATCGGCCGCGGCTGTTGCTGCTGGACGAACCGCTGGGCGCACTGGATGCGTTGACGCGTATCGAGATGCAGCAGCTGATCGTGCAGCTGTGGCGGCAGCATGGTTTCACCCTGGTGCTGGTCACGCATGACGTGGCCGAGGCGAGTGCGCTGGCCGACCGCATCGTGCTGATCGAGCACGGCCATGTCGGCCTGGATGTGCCAGTGCCGGTGCCGCATCCGCGTGCACCAGGTGCACCGGCCTTGGCGGCGATCCAGGCGCAGGTGTTGTCGCGTTTGCTGGGGACGGCGCAGCTGCCGGTGCCAGCGGCCACGGAGAACGCCGAGGACGCCAAAGATGTCGATGCGCGGCAGGGCGCTGCGACGCACGCCACTGTGCCGTTGCGGCGGATCGTCTAGCGGGCTGGTCGTCGGCCCGAGACTGTCTAAGCCAACGCCAATGCCAATGCCAATGCGCAAGGCAAACCCGTTTCTCAAGCATCGCGTAGCCCCATACCAAGCAGCGTGAGCCGGGCTTGATGCCTCTCATCTGCACTTGCCGCACCAGCCAAACCTTGAAACCCCGCCCAGCAGCCGCATCTGCACGGTATCGCCGGAGACACCGGCCACCAGTTCAGAGGATTCTCCCATGCGGATGGACAAGCTCACCTCGCGGTTCCAGCAGGCGCTGGCCGACGCGCAGTCGCTGGCCGTGGGCCGCGACCACAACATCATCGAACCGGTGCACGTGCTCGCCGCCTTGCTCGACCAGAGTGGCGGCAGCACGCGCCCGCTGCTGTCGCAGGCCGGCGTCAACGTGCCGCTGCTGCGCGAGCGGCTGGGCGAGGCGCTGGATACGCTACCCAAGGTGTCCGGTCAGGAAGGCAACCTGTCGATCGGCAACGATCTCAACCGCCTGCTCAACCAGACCGACAAACTGGCCCAGCAACATGGCGATGCCTTTATCGCCAGCGAGTGGTTTGTGCTGGCCGCGGCCGACGATGCCAGCCCGCTGGGCGTGGCCTTGCGTGCTGCTGGCGGTGACAAGAAAAAGATCGAGGTCGCCATCGACAAGCTGCGCGGCGGCGAAACCGTGCAATCGGAAAATGCCGAAGAGCAGCGCCAGGCGCTGGAAAAATACACCATCGACCTGAGCGCGCGTGCGGAGAGCGGCAAGCTCGATCCGGTGATCGGCCGCGACGAAGAAATCCGCCGCACCATTCAAGTCTTGCAGCGGCGCACCAAGAACAACCCGGTGCTGATCGGCGAACCCGGCGTGGGCAAGACCGCGATTGTCGAGGGCCTGGCGCAACGCATCATCAACGGCGAAGTGCCCGAAGGCCTGCGCGGCAAGCGCGTGCTGTCGCTGGATATGGGCGCGCTGATCGCCGGCGCCAAATTCCGCGGCGAGTTCGAAGAACGGCTGAAGGCGGTGCTCAGCGATCTGTCCAAGAACGAAGGCCAGATCATCCTGTTCATCGATGAGCTGCACACCATGGTCGGTGCGGGCAAGGCCGATGGCGCGATGGACGCCGGCAACATGCTCAAGCCTGCGCTGGCACGCGGCGAACTGCATTGCATCGGCGCCACCACGCTGGACGAATACCGCAAGTACATCGAGAAAGATGCGGCGCTGGAGCGGCGTTTCCAGAAGGTGTTCGTGGGCGAACCGACGGTGGAAGACACCATCGCGATCCTGCGCGGCCTGAAGGAACGCTATGCCGTGCATCACGGCGTGGAGATCACCGACCCGGCGATCGTGGCCGCCGCCACCTTGTCCAACCGTTACATCACCGACCGCCAGCTGCCGGACAAGGCGATCGACCTGATGGACGAGGCGGCATCGCGCATCCGCATGGAGATCGACTCCAAGCCGGAAGAGCTCGATCGC
Organism: Xanthomonas hortorum pv. cynarae; assembly: GCF_002939985.1. Taxonomy (GTDB): domain Bacteria; phylum Pseudomonadota; class Gammaproteobacteria; order Xanthomonadales; family Xanthomonadaceae; genus Xanthomonas; species Xanthomonas hortorum_D. The sequence continues at coordinate 52,403 of NZ_MDFM01000017.1, forward strand.
CTGGAGCGCCGCCTGATCCAGCTCAAGATCCAGCGCGAGATGTTGAAAAAGGAAAAGGACGACGCCTCGCGTCAGCGCCTGGCCGATCTGGAAACCGATATCGACAAGCTCGAGCGCGAGTTCTACGACCTCAACGAGTTGTGGAAATCCGAGAAGGCCGCGCTGCAGGGCACCACCAAGGTCAAGGAGCAGATCGAGCACGCCAAGCTGGAGCTGGAAGCCGCACAACGGCGCCAGGACTACGCAAAAATGAGCGAGATCCAGTACGGCGTGCTGCCGCAACTGGAAAAGCAGATGGCGCTGGCCAACGAGGTCGAACATCACGACTTCAAACTGGTGCAGGATCGCGTGACCGCCGAGGAAATCGCTGAAGTGGTGTCGCGCTGGACCGGTATTCCGGTCAACAAGATGCTTGAAGGCGAGCGCGACAAATTGTTGCGTATGGAAGACGAACTGCATCACCGCGTGGTCGGCCAGAACGAGGCGATCAAGGTGGTCTCCGATGCGGTGCGGCGTTCACGCGCGGGCCTGTCCGACCCCAATCGCCCGAGCGGTTCGTTCCTGTTCCTGGGACCGACCGGCGTGGGCAAGACCGAGTTGTGCAAGGCGCTGGCGGACTTCCTGTTCGACAGCACCGAAGCGATGATCCGCATCGACATGAGCGAGTTCATGGAGAAGCACTCGGTCTCGCGGCTGATCGGTGCGCCTCCGGGTTATGTGGGCTACGAAGAAGGCGGCTATCTCACCGAGGCGGTGCGTCGGCGTCCGTATTCGCTGATCCTGCTGGACGAAGTGGAGAAGGCGCATGCCGATGTCTTCAACATCCTGCTGCAGGTGCTCGACGATGGCCGTCTCACCGATGGACAGGGCCGCACGGTGGACTTCCGCAACACCGTGATCGTGATGACCTCCAACCTGGGCTCGCACCAGATCCAGGAGCTGTCCGGCGACGGCAGCGCCGAGGCCTATACGCAGATGAAGGCCGCAGTGATGGGCGTGGTGCAGGCGCATTTCCGCCCGGAGTTCATTAACCGGCTGGACGATATCGTGGTGTTCCATCCGCTGGATAAGGCGCAGATCAAGTCGATCGCGCGCATCCAGTTGCATGGGCTGGAAAAGCGTTTGTCCGAACGCGGCCTCAAGCTGGATCTGGACGATGCCGCACTGGAATTGCTCGGCAATGTCGGCTTCGACCCGGTGTATGGCGCGCGACCGCTCAAGCGCGCGATCCAGTCGCAGGTGGAAAATCCGCTGGCGCAGCAGATTCTCTCCGGGCATTACCTCAGCGGCGACACCGTGCGCGTGCGTGTCGAGGGTGGGCGTCTGGCATTTACTAAGGGCTGATCCTTGGCGATAGTGATGCGCCGCATCGGCGGCGAGCGTTGAAGTAAGCAACGGGCACTGCGCAGGCAGTGCCCGTTTGCGTGAGGGGGATGGCGCATGCGGGGCATCGTTGGCGCTCACAACGCGGCGGTATAAGCTCATTACCGCTCGTCTGCAATCGCGCGCGCCGGCCCGGCTATGGTCGGCACTCTGTCCGAGAGCGAGCCGCGCCATGACCGATCCGCAGTGGAAGCCTGAAACCATCGCCGTGCACGGCGGCTACACGCCCGACCCGACCACGCGTGCGGTGGCGGTGCCGATCTACCAGACCGTGGCCTTCGCGTTCGACGATACCCAGCACGGCGCGGACCTGTTCGACCTCAAGGTGCAGGGCAATATCTATAGCCGCATCATGAACCCGACCAACGCTGTGCTGGAGCAACGCGTGGCTGCGCTGGAAGGCGGCATCGGCGCGTTGGCGCTGGCGTCGGGGCAGGCAGCGGTGACGTATGCGATCCAGACCATTGCCGAGGCCGGCGACAACATCGTCTCCTCCAGTGCGTTGTATGGCGGCACCTATAATCTGTTCGCGCATACGTTTCCGCAGTTCGGCATCAGCACGCGCTTTGCCGATTATCGCGATCCGCAAGCCTTTGCCGGCTTGATCGACGAGCGCACCAAAGCCGTGTTCGTCGAGTCGATCGGCAATCCGCGCGGCAATATCACCGATATCGAGGCCGTGGCCGCGGTGGCGCATGCGCACGGCGTGCCGTTGATCGTGGACAACACGGTGGCCACGCCGTCGTTGTTGCGGCCGATCGACTTTGGCGCGGACATCGTGGTGCATTCGCTGACCAAGTATCTGGGTGGCCATGGCAACAGCATCGGTGGGGCGATCGTGGATAGCGGGCGCTTCCCCTGGGCGGCGCACAAACAGCGGTTTCCTCGTCTCAACGAGCCGGATGTGAGCTATCACGGCGTGGTCTATACCGAAGCGTTGGGTGATGCGGCGTATATCGGTCGTGCGCGCGTGGTACCGCTGCGCAACACCGGTGCGGCGTTGTCGCCATTCAATGCGTTTTTGATCCTGCAAGGCGTCGAAACGCTGCCGCTGCGGATGGAGCGCATCAACGCGAATACGCTGGCGATTGCGACGTATCTGCAGGGGCACGCGCGGGTTGCGTGGGTCAACTATGCCGCGCTGCCGGATCATCCCGAGCATGCGTTGGCGCAGAAGTATCTGGGCGGTCATGGCTCGGGTGTGTTGACGTTCGGCCTGCCCGGCGGGCGTACGGCCGGTGCGCGGTTTCTGGATGCGCTGCAGTTGTTCACGCGGCTGGTGAATATCGGCGATGCGAAGTCGCTGGCGACGCATCCGGCATCCACCACGCATCGGCAGTTGGGCCCGGCCGAGTTGGAGCATGCAGGAGTCAGCGAAGACACCGTGCGGTTGTCGATCGGGATCGAACACATCGACGATCTGCTGGCGGATCTGGAGCAGGCGCTGCAGGGGGCATGAGGTGTCGATAGCCGTTACCTGAGCAGGAGTGCGCGAAAAGACGAGCTAGGCCCTCTCCTGCGGAGGACGGCTAGCCCCTCTCCCGCCGGGGCGAGGAGGCACAGCTGGCGCGCCATGGGCGCGCGTGCCTTGGAGCGCCCGCGCCGCAAGCGCGGGCCGCGCGTTGAGCTGGGGTTGGGGTGAGGGTACGGGTTCTCCGGGCACCGCCAAGCACGCTGTCTGTTTCTGCCTCTGACTCTGTGTCCCTGTCTCTGGCTTCGGTCAGGGCGTCAGCGCGGCCGGGGATTGGCTCTTCGGCTCGGTCAGACATCCTGTCTGACTCGCCGCCGCGGCACATCCCTGTGCCGCTCTCGCCAATCCCCGACCACGCTGCCGCCTCGGCACGTCGCTTCCATGACCCAGGAATCTTGAACAAGCCAGTGAAGGGTGGCTTGAAGCCCCCTCCCGCCGGGGACAGCTAGCCCCTCTCCCGTCGGGAGAGGGGTTGGGGTGAGGGTACGGGGGCGAAGCCCACTCGTACGTGCGAGATGAAGCTCGGTGGCGGACATGCAGGCAACCCCAGCATGCTGCTTCCATCCATGGCATGAGGCTTCGCTCCGCACCCTCATCCGGCGCTGCGCGCCACCTTCTCCCGATGGGAGAAGGAATCAGCAATCACCATCCCGGCGCGTGGCGACGCGCTGCTCTCGGCGGGCGGTTAGAGACCGCTGAGGCGCCAGCCAATCCTGCTACCATGCGCGCCCCTGAGGTGACCGCCGGAGTTCCGGTGGTTTAAACGGGAATCCGGTGCGCGCATCGCCTTGGCGAGCTGCAATTCCGGAGCTGCCCCCGCAACGGTGGGCGAGGTCAGATGCCGCATTACGCCACTGTGCTTTCGCATGGGAAGGCGCGGCATCGGAGGCGCAGGCCTCCACTCGCGAGCCCGTAGACCGGCCTTGAGGAATTGACCCGGCACGCGGTGGGCGTGGCCTTGCTCGTCTGGCGCTACGGCGTCGGGCGCCTGGCCCGTTGCTGTTTGCCGCCCCATTGCCCCCGCGCGGGTAGGCGCGGTTCCAGGAGCAGCAGTCGATGTCCCTTTCTTCCGTTTCGCCGCGCCGCGCGGTGTTGGCCGTGTGCCTGTCGTTGTGTGTGGCCAATGTGGCCCGCGCCGAGGCGGCCATCGATCTCGACCAGGTGGTGGTCACCGCCTCGCGCACCGCGCAGACCCAGGACCAGACGCTGGCGCCGGTCACCGTGATCGACCGTGCGCAGATCGAGCGTCGCCAGGTGAACTCGCTGCAGGATCTGCTGCGTGGCGAAGCCGGGGTGTCGCTGGCCAACAATGGCGGACCCGGCAAGCCGACCTCGCTGTTCCTGCGCGGCACCGAGTCCGACCAGGTGGTGGTGCTGATCGACGGCGTGCGCATCGGTTCGGCCACCTCGGGCGGCGCGGCGCTGCAGGACTTGCCGATCGAGCAGATCGAACGCATCGAAATCGTGCGTGGCCCGTTCTCCAGTTTGTATGGTTCCGAAGCGCTGGGCGGTGTAGTCCAGATCTTTACCCGCCGCCCGCAGGGCAGCTTCGTGCCCACCTTCAGTGCAGCGGTGGGCAGCGACAACGCGCGTCGTTACAGCGCGGGCGTGGCCGGGCGCAGCGAAGGCGATCTGAGCGAGCGCGGTGGCTGGTACTCGGCCAACGCGGTGCATGACCAAACCGATGGCATCAACGCCTATCTGGACACCAGCTCCAGCGACTACGATCCGGATCGAGATGGCTATCGCAACGATTCGCTGAGCATGCAGGGCGGCTGGCGCTTCAATCGCCAGTGGGATGCGGACGTGCATGCCTTGCGTGCGCAGAGCCGTAACGAATACGACGGCTCGGCCTTCGGCGGTAACTTGTCCAAGGGCGTGCAGCAGGCGGTCGGCGGCCGCGTGCGTTACGCACCCACCGATGCGCTCAAGTTCACTGCCAGCGTCGGCAGCAGTTCCGATTTGAGCGATGCGTATTACGAAGGCGCGTATCTGTCCACCTACGACACCCGCCGCAAGCAAGGTTCGTTGCAGGCCGATATCGATGCCGGCGCTGGCCTGCTGACGGTCGGCTTCGACTGGCAGCGCGACGCCATCGCCAGCAGCGACAATTACAATTCCGATAGCCGCATCGACCGCGCCGCATTCGCGCAGTGGCAGCAGAGCTTCGGCACGCAATCGTTGCAGGCCAGCCTGCGTCGCAACGACAACAGCCAGTTCGGCGGCAAGACCACCGGCAGCCTGCTGTGGGGCTGGGATTTCGCCGAGCATCTGCGCCTGACCGCCAGCTACGGCACCGCGTTCAAGGCACCGACCTTCAACGAGTTGTATTACCCCGATTTCGGCAATCCGTTACTGGGGCCAGAGACCTCCAGGAGCGCCGAGTTCGGTCTGCGCGGCAGCTACGACTGGGGTACCTGGACGCTGAGCGCGTTCCAGACCCGCATCGACGATTTGATCGCCTACGACGCGGCGTTGGTGGATGCGGCGCATCCGTTCGGGCAGCCGAACAATATCGATCAGGCGCGCATCCGCGGCGTGGAAGCCGGTTACGACACCGAGCTGGCCGGCTGGACCGTGCGCAGCGCGTTGACCTGGTTGCAGCCGGAAGCCGATGGCAGCGTCAATCAAGGCAACTGGTTGCCGCGGCGCGCGCGGCAGAGCGGGCGTATCGATGCGGACCGCAGCTTCGGTGTGTTCGGCGTCGGTGCCAGCCTGTTCGGCTCCGGCAAGCGGTTTGACGATCTGGCCAACACCGAGCGCCTGGCCGGTTACGGTCTGCTGGATCTGCGCGTGAGTTATGCAGTGAATGCGGAGTGGAAGGTGGCGCTCACTGCCAACAATGTGTTCGATCGCCAGTATGAAACCGCACGCTGGTACGCGCAGCCGGGGCCCAATTATCTGCTGACGCTGCGTTATCAAGCAGCGCAGTAAGCCCGGCGATCACACCGGCCGTGCTCACCGTCGGGCGGATCCACACTGCAGCTGCGCAAGCCATTGCATCGCGTGCACGGGCGGCTTGCATTGAACGACGCGGCGGTGAGCGGCTACGCGATCCACTGCGGCATCAGCACGGGCGCTGCGTTGACGCGGCCCTTGCTGCAACAGGACGACGGCCGCGCCATTGGACGATGAGATGCGCGCACGCATCGCGCATCACCGCAGCCAATGCCCGCCACATTGGCAGTGCGTGGAAGAACCCATCGCGTTGGCTGCCCGCTCTTGCAGGCACTGGCCGCGCCCGACCGCTGCGTGCTGGGGGATTGCCTAACGCTATGGCTGAGCAGCCTGCTGGGCGACCCGGATGCCGGCGTATTCGTGCGCGAGCGTGAAGCCTTGCTCGGCACCCTGCCGCAGTTGCCGGGGCAGATCGTGCTGGTCGGCAACGCGGTCGGGCAGGGCATCGTGCCGTTGGGTGAACCGACGCGCCGGTTTGTCGACGAGGCCGGTCTGCTGCATCAGACATTGGCGGTACAGTGCGAGCGCGTGGTGTTCGTCGTGGCCGGCTTGCCGATGGTGCTGAAAGGAGACGCGGTGTGAGTATCGATTGGATCCAGGGTGCCTGTGCGGTGCCGGATGCACGTGTGCGGGCAGCGGCGCTGGCCCGGCAGGGACAACTGACCAAGCCGCCTGGTGCGCTGGGTCGGCTGGAACACCTGGCCGTGCAACTGGCGGCCTGGCAGCGCAATGAATCCCCCACCGTGCAGCGGATCTGGATTGCCGTGTATGCCGCCGACCACGGCGTCGCGGCCGAGGGCGTATCTGCGTTTCCGCAGGCGGTCACCGGCGAGATGGTGCGCAATTTCGCCCGCGGTGGCGCCGCCATTGCGGTACTGGCGCGCGAGCTCGGCGCACGCCTGGAAGTGGTGAATCTGGGCGTGGTCAACGACCCGGGCGAGTTGCCGCGGGTGCGTCGTGCCTGGATCGCGCCGTCCAGCGCCAACATCTGCGAGCAGCCGGCGATGACATCCACCCAGTTGCGCGATGCGCTTGCCGCAGGCGCCGAAAGCATTGCACAGGCAAGGAGTTGCGATACGCAGCTGTTTGTCGGCGGCGAAATGGGCATCGGCAACACCACTGCTGCTGCCGCGCTGGGCTGCGCGCTGCTCTCGCAGTTTCCGCAGGCCATGGCCGGCGCCGGTACCGGGCTGGATGCCGAAGGCATCGCGCACAAGGCGACCGTGATCACCCGCGCGCTGGCCCTGCATGCCGATGCCTCTGCGCCGCTGGAGCGGTTGCGCCGGCTTGGCGGTTTCGAGATTGCCGCCCTGGTCGGTGCCTATATCGCGGCCGCGCAGGCCGGTATTCCGGTGCTGGTGGATGGCTTCATCAGTACCGCCGCAGCATTGGTCGCCACCCATCTGAATGGCGGCGTGCGCGAATGGCTGTTGTTCGGGCACCGCTCGCAGGAGCGCGGCCATGCCGCGTTGCTGCGCGCGCTGGATGCCGAACCCTTGCTGCAATTGGACCTGCGCCTGGGCGAAGCCAGCGGCGCAGCCGTCGCCATTCCGCTGTTGCGTCACGCTTGCGCACTGCACAACGGCATGGCCACCTTCGCCGAAGCCGGCGTCTCCGACGGCTGAGTACGCAGATCAGCATGTTGCGACACGGCGGTACCGGCCAGCGCAGCTATCGCGGCCAGCTCGACGACCCGCTTACCGCGTTGGGCTGGCCGCGATAGCTGCGCACGGCTACCGCCGAGGCGTCTGCGATGTGGTGATCGCCTCCACGCTGCAGCGCTGCGCATTGTTCGCCACCGAATTGGCAAATGTGCGGTGCGACGCCTGGCTGCAGTGCAGCCGATTGCGCCGCCCTCACTGCGCAAGATCGGGACCGCGCGTCACGCCGATCTGCGCGATGCTGGGGCTGCCAACAAGGAATCGTCCATGCCAGCAGCCTCCGTCAGTTTCAATCGGCAACGCAGCGTCGAGCGCGTTGTGGCACACCTGCAGGCCAGCATTCGCGCTGGCGAGCCGCTGCCGGATCTGGCCGCACTGGCGGCGGTGGCGCAGCAATCGCCGCATCATTTCCATCGGGTCTATCGCGCGCTGGCGGGCGAAACCCTGGGGCAGACCATCGCGCGGCTGCGTTTGAGTTATGCGTTGCATCTGTTGGGCGAGCAGGCGAGCTCGGTGACCGAGGTGGCGCTGGCGGTGGGCTATCAGACCCCGCAGGCGCTGGCACGCGCGTTCCGTGCCGTGTTGCAGGCCAGCCCGAGTAGCCTGCGCAATACACCGTCGCTGCGCGCACAGAAACTGCAGCAACTGGCCGCGCCTTCGGTGCCGCCGCAGCTGTCCGGCGCGCCGTTACAGGTGATGGTGCAAGTACTCGACCCGCTGCAAGTGGTGGTGCTACGCCAGCGCGGCGCGTTCGACGATCTGGACCGTGGTTTCGGCCGCATCGCAGCCTGGGCCGAGCGGGTCGGTGCGATCGAGCAGCTGCAGTCGCTGATCGGCCTGCCACTCAGCGACCACCGCGATGTGCCGGCGCACCTGCATCTGTTCGAATGCGGCATGGCCTTCGACACCGCACTGTCGCCGTCGGCGCCGTTGCACCTGCGCCAGCTCGACGGTGGCGCGCACGCTGTGTTGCGTCATATGGGGTCGTATGCAGGTATCGAAGACGCGCTCGACCGCGTGCTCGCGCAGTGGCTACCCGACAGCGGCTACGCGCTACGCGATGCGCCGCTGCATTACCTCTACCTGGACGACCCGGAAACAGTGGCAGAGGGCGAGCTGCGTGCAGACATCCGGGTGCCGGTGCGGCGTTCTACGGAAGCGGATGCGGATGCAGTCGCCTGAGCCGCCACCGGCAGGAACACCATCTGCGGAGGTGGATGCATCAGGAACTGCTGGTGCGAAATATTCCACGCATACGCGCCGGCCAGCGGGAAGGCCAGGCAGTCGCCCGGCGCCAATGCTGCGACAGGCTGATTGCGTGCCAGCACGTCCTTGGGCGTGCACAACTGCCCGACCAGCGTCACCGGCGTGTCGCGCAGCACTGGGGCACGCGCGCCACGCAGCACACGGAACGGGTGATCGTGGCCTTGCGCGGCGGGAGTGCGGAAGTGATGGGTGCCGCCGCGGGCGATCGCAAACCACGCGCCGTGGCTGCGCTTGAGGTCCAGCACTTCCATCAGATACCAGCCGCAGCTGGCACTGACATAGCGCCCCGGCTCCAACCGCAGACGCAGTGCGTCGCCATGTTCGCCTAGCAACGCAGGCAAGCCGGCGCAGAAGCCGGCCCAATCGAACGACGATTCCGGCGCCAGATAATCCACACCGAAACCACCGCCGGCATTCACCCGCAGCGGGCCGAGCCCGTAGCGTTGCCGCCACTGCTGCACGGTGCGCAGATAGGCGGCGATCAGGTGCAGCTGCGCGCCGGCATCGCGCTGGTGCGACATCAGATGGAAATGGAAGCCTTCCAGCCGCAGCGAAGGGCTCGCACGCAGCCGATGGATCGCCGCATCCAGATCGTCCGGGTCCAGGCCGAACGGCGAGGGCTGCCCGCCCATCATCAGGCGCGTGCTCTGCGCGCCCGGCACGGCGATGTTCATGCGCAGGAACACCGGCACGCAGCGGCCGGCCTGCGCTGCAATGGTGGCCAGGCGTTCCAGCTCGCCCAGGCTTTCCACGTGCACGGTGCAATCGGGCAGCGCAGCGGCCTGGGCAAGTTCGCTATCGAGCTTGCCGGGTCCGCCGAACAACAACGCGGCCTGCGGTTGTTGCTGATGCAGCCAGGCGAGTTCGCCGCCGGAGGCCGCTTCGAAGCCATCCATGTGCGGGGCGAGCGTGCGCAGGATCGGCGGCTCGGCATTGGCTTTTGCCGCGTAGAACAGCTCGCACTCGGCCGGCAATTGCGCGCGCATCCATGCCGCGTGTGCGTCCAGTGCGGCCAGGTCGTAGACGTAGGCGCAGATCGGGCCATCGCTGTGTTCGCGCAGGTGTGGCAATGCCTCCATCACTGCGGCGGTGTCGATGCGCAGGCTCATGCCGCCACCTGGCGTGCGGTTGCGATGCGTGGAATGGGATTGGGCAGCGCCGTGTAATCGGACTGACGATCCGCGCGTTGCCACAGCCGCGTGCCCAGGTTGTTCTTGCCGGGCAGCGGCGCGCCGTCGATCAGGCCCTGCAGCGCGGCTTGCGCGCCATGACGTTGCTGCCAGCGTACGGCGATCTCGCCGACGCAGTGCCACAGGCGCGCTTCGAGCACGTCATCGCCTTCGGTGAGGTGGAAGATCGCCTCGGCCAGATTGTTGACCAGCGCGCAATACGCCACACGATTCCAGCCCTGTTCCGGCGTGTAGTACAGCGATTGCCGTGCGCGCTCGCCCACGCCCTGCAAACGCGTGGCGGGCCAGTGGTGTGCGAGCAGCTTGGTGCCTTCCAGATCGCGGATCCATACCCGTGTCGGCCAGCCATCGGCGAAGCCGATCACGGTATTTTGCAGGTGCGGTTCCAGCGCGATGCCGTGCTGGAACAGGGCACTCCACACACCATCCAGCAACAAGCCGGCATAGGCGCGGAACCACAGCAACGTGGCGGTGTGGCGATCCATCTGCGCGCTGCCCAAGGCCTGCAAGCGTGCCGCACACACGCTGTTGCCCTGCGCATCGCAGGTGAACAACGCGGCGGCCACCTGCGGCTGCCAACGCGCACGTTGCGCGGCAGGAAGGGTCTGCCGGTACAGGATGCCGAAGCTCTCCGACAAGCCGCGCGCCGCCAACGGGTCGGCGGCGTGCAGCGCAGGATCGAGCTGCGCGATTTCCAGCGAGGTGGCAGCAGGCTCCAGCATCACATCGAAGCCGGGCACCTGCACCGCCAACGCACGCCAGCTCGGTGCCAGCAGTTCGGTGAGGGCGACCGCGCTTTCCAGCTCGTACCAGGCGTTCTTGCGCACGCAGTTGGTCAGCCGCACATGCACCGAACACTTGAGGAAATAATCCAGCTCCGGGTGATAGAGCGTGCGCACCGAGGAGGTCGGCCGCAGTGCATCGCCCAGCATGCCGACCGGCTCGATCACGCCGCGCGCTTGCAAGGTGCGCAGCAGCGGGTCGTCGAGCAGCCGCTGCGCTTCCCACGGATGGCAGGGATACAGATCCTCGCTGCCGGACAGCTGCCGCAAGGTGGCACGTACATCGCGGCCCTGCATGCGCAAGAGCCGTGGGTCGATGCGGAACCAGAACAGCTGGAACGCCGCACGCGCTTCCGGCGCGCAGGCCAGCACTTGCGCTAGATCGATGCCTTCGCGACTCTTCGGAGTGGGATGCAAGGCATGCCCCCACAGCATCGATTGCTCGGCATCGATCATCGCCTCGCCGGTCGCTGCGGCGCCTTGTGCCTGTCGCAACAACGCAGCAGTGATCGCCACGCTGTTGGCGCTTTGCGCGAGCAGTTCCGGATTGACCGCCTGCGTGCTGCCCAGCGCCTGCAGCAGGCAGCGCGCCAAGGCATGCGCATCCAGGCTCTGCCACGGTTGGCCGGCGCTTTTGAGAAACGGCGTGGAGGCGAAGCGGCAGCGGCCCAGGCGATCGGCATAGGCAATGCGCACGCACAGCGCGCCGGTGTCGCCCAGATCGATGCGCAGCCAGCGCTGCTCGGCCACGCGCGGGCCGGGGCGATCCAGCCCGCGATAATCGAAGTCCACTGCGCGCTGCGGAATCGCGAACTCGCGCAGGTAGCAGTTCAACCAGCAGGTGCAGGCCTGCGCGTCGGCCATGCTGTCGTACCAGGGGTCATGCATCGTGTGCGGCGACATCGGCGGATCTCCTAGAAGGGAAGCGCACCAGAACGGTGAGCGCAGCGGCCGCCGCAGCCAGCGCGGCAGCCAGGAAAGGGGTGGCAGGTCCGGCCGCCTGGGCCAGCGCGCCGGCGGCAGCACCGGCGAACACGCCGGCCCATTTGCCGCAGGCATCGAAGCGGCCGAACAAGCGCCCGGCGCCGTGTCCGCTGGCGACCATGGCCAGGCTGCGGTTGAGTCCACGCAGGCCAAACAACATGCCGAACCCGAACAGCAGGCGCGCAACCGCCAGTGCGACGGGATCGTGCAACAGCGCCTGCCACACGCAGGCCACGGCGAACAGCACCAGGCCGGGCACCAGCCACACCTCGCCATCGCCGCGCCGCCACCACGGCAGCACCACCAGATAGACCAGGTGCGGCAGGCTGTAGAGCAGGCCGGCCAGCGCGTCGTGGCCGGCGCCGCGCGCCAGCGCATACGGGATGAAGTAGGGGAAGGTCACCACCATCGCGAAGCAGAACAGGAACTGCGCGATCAGCAACGCAGGCCACAGTGCGCTGGCCGTTGTGGTTGTCTGGGGTGAAGCCGACTGCGACGACGCAGCAGCGTCTTGGGAGGGTGTCGACGTCGCAGTGGAAGCTGCCGGCCGCAGCGCAGGCCGATCGGCCGGCAAACGCCAGGTCAGCGCGAACGCCAGCAGCGGCAACAGCGCGAGCGCGCGATACAGCGACTGCGCCGGGCCAAGCGCCAATGCCAGGCCCAACAACGCAGGCGCGCTGACCATCGCCAGGCGCGCCGAATACTGCGTCCAGTCCAGCGCACGCGCCAACGGGCCGGCCTGCGGCTGGCTGGCCAGATAGGCATTGGCCGCCGCCAGCGAGCCGCCGCAGGTGCCTTGCACGATCAGCCCGAGTACCAGCCAGCTCAGCGACGGCGCGAAGCCGGCGATCGCAAAGCCCAGCGCCAGGCCCAGTTGCGCACGCAACAGCGAACGCTTGCGTCCATAGCGGTCGGCCAAGCGCCCCCAGGTACTTGCCGTCAACGCCGTGCACAGCGTCGGCAACACGTAGAGCACGCCGCTCCAGCCAACCGCTGCCGACGGCGCCAGTTCGGCCAGCACCTGCGGCAGAAACAATGGCATGCCCAACGCGGTAAAGGCGGCCAGGTAGTGCGCCGCCAGCACCGGGCCCAGAACACGCTTCATCGCTGAGCGCCCGCCTGCCGAGGCGGCGTGTGCTGCGCGCCAGCGAATGCCTCGCCAAACGGATTGGCCGCGCTATCGCCGTAGAACTTGTTGATGTCGCGCGCACCGGTGATCTGTTTGCTGAGCAGGCTGCCGGCGCTGAGCAGGTATTTCACCGGCAGCCGTGGCGCGGCCAGCAGGTGGCGCGCGGGGCTGGTGTCGATGCCATCGACGTCCAGTTGCGCCAGCGTCAAGGCGAACTGCGTCTGCAGCTGCGTGTACAGCGGCGCACGCAGCGCGGGCTGCCATTCGGCCAGGCCTTCCAGCACGGCCTGCAGATCCAGTTGCAGCACGATGGTGCAGAACATCTGCGCCAGGGCGTGCGGATCGTCCACCGCGATACGCGCATCGTGCAGCGACCCAAGCGTGTCGAGATCCGGCAGCTGCGCGCGCAGCTGCGGCATCGCGATGCGCGCGGCGTCGTTGTCCTTCATCAACAGCCGCGTCGCCTGGCCATCGGCGTACACCAGCACGCTGTTCTGCTGGTTGGCCTCCAGTGCGATGCCGTAGCGCAGCCACAGGCGCAGATGCACCGCGAGCAGCAGCTCCGTGTAATCGCGCCACCAGTTCAGTACATCACCCTGCATGAATCGCTCGGCCAGATGGATCGCCATCGGCCGGCCATCTGGCAACAGCGCGCATAGCGCGGCCACCGGCACCAGCGTGGCGTCGTCCAGCGGCGGATAACGCCGCACCAGATAGGCCAGATGACGCGTCTCACCCACGTGCCCGCCATGCGATTCGTCCACGAACACGCAACGGCCGCGCAGTGCGGGATCGAGCGCATCGATGCGACGCAACGCACGCTCCAGCCAGTGGCCGTCGTACAGCGTGGAGGGCTTGATCAAACGCAGATTGAGCGCGCCCAGCGTGCGCATCGGGATCGGCAACTTGAGATGCAGTTGCGGATGCAGCAGCGGCACCAGCGTGCGCACCGACAGGGTAGGGCGCACCTCCAGCCAGGCCTGCGGCGCACGCAAGCTGCCTGCAGGCAGCGCGAAGCCGTCCTGCTCCAGCCGCGCCCACACCAGCGGATGCACCGGCCAGGCGATGTGCGTGCTGGCCAGCTCGGGTGGCAGGCCTAGTGTGGCGAAGTCCGGCCACAGCTCGGCCGGTAACGCGCTGGTACAGGTGACCTGCGCACGCGGAATCGCCAGCCAGCGCAGCGTAAAGGTGGGCGCGAATTCGGGCGCGTAATCGCGCAGTTCCGATGCATCCAGCCCGGCCTTGGCGCGTGCGGTCGGATAGAACGGATGGTCGCGATAGCTCGCCAACTGATCGCAGCGATACGCGCGCTCGGCCGCATCTGCGTGCTGCAGCGCGTTGAGTAGCGCAGGTGCCTGTGCATCGTAGGCCTGGCGCGCCAGGCCAAGGTGAGCAGCGGCGCATTCGGCTTCTTCGGCATAGGCGCGATGCAACTGCTGCGTGTCCATGTCGAGCTGCGCGCTCATGCGTTGCAGCCATGTCTGCGCACCGCGTTCGATATGCACACCGTCAGCACGTTGCACAATCCAGCTATCGCCACAGGCGCTGATGTCCTGCAGGTAGCCCTGCCGGTGGATCGGCAACCACAGCGTGCCGTCGGGCAGATGCGCGATGCGCCACCAGCCCTCCACCGGGCTGGGGTCGGTCCATGCCGCAAGCACGCCTGCCTCGGGTGTTGCGGCGCTGCCGCGGGTGGCGATACCGCGCAGGTCCTCGCGCAGGCAGGCATCGATGATGCGGGTGGCGATATAGCGTTGGTCGGCGGCACTGCTCATGCGCGCAGCTCCGCGCTGTCGATCCGCCATTGCAAGCCCGCTTCGGCATGCACCACTGCCTGCTCCAGCGCCTGTGCATCGCTGGCCAGCGCGCTCAGCACGCCCAGATAATCCTTGTTGGAATGGCTCAGCCGGATGCGTTCGCCGGGCGCGCGCATGCGCCGGTACTGCACATCGCTGTGCGCAGTGTGATGGCGGCGGTCTTCGCTGGCGGCCACCAACTCGCCGTCCTGTTCGGCGACGTAGTAACGCAGCAAGGCATGTGCGCGATCGCTGCGCAGGTGCGGCAGCGGCAGGCCCAGATGCGGCGCCAGCGCGGCGTTGAACCACTGCTTGCCGAACATGCTGTCGAGCAGGAATTCGCGGCGGTCGCCGATGCTGCGGTAGTTGATCTCCACCAGTACCGGGCCGTCGGTGGTGAGAATGAATTCGCTATGGCATAGCCCGAAACCGACACCAAAACTGCGCAGCTGTTCCAGCGCCTGCGCAATCACCGGCGTGTCCACGCGTGCATCCCATTGCGCTTCGCATTCCACAAAATGCGGCGGCGGCGACAAGCGCACCTTGAAGCCGCCCAGCGCCTGCAGCGTGTGGCCGTCGCCCAGCGTTTCCAGCGTAAACAGGTCACCTTCCAGCATGCCTTCCAGCAACACGGTGCGCTGCGGATGGCGCTGCCACACATCGTCCAGGTAGGCCTGCAATTGCAAGTCATCGGCGCAGTGGCGCACATCCAGGCTGGCGACGCCTTCGCGCGGCTTGGCGACCACCGGCCACGCAATGTCGGCCGGCAACGCTGCGCCCGGCGCCAGCGTGCAGAACCACGGCGATGGCAGTCCGCGCGCGCGCAAACGCTGACGCATCGCCGCCTTGTTCTTGGCCGCGTAGCACACCTGCCAATCCTTGCCCGGCAGGCCCAGACCGGCAGCGACCAGCGCAGTGCTGGTCTGCAGATGATCGCTGTTGCTGAACACTGCGCGCGGCGACACGTCTGCGTCGTGCAGCACATCCAGCACGCCGAGCGGATTGAACACATCGCATTCGATCACCCGCTGCGGTGCGTGTGCCGGGTGCTCGCGGAAATAGCTGAGGTGATCGAGTCGGTGATCGGTCAGCAGCCACACCGGCAGGCCCAGCGCGTGCGCGGCAGGCAGAAAGCCTTCGGTGATGGCCGGATGGCAGACATGGGTGAGGATCACCAACGGTGCAGCGGATGTCGCAGTCATGGCAGCTCTCGATTCAACAGGACGGTGGAAAAACCGGTACTGAAACGGGCTGCCTGGCGCCGCGGGGGCGTTGGGTGGCCTGCGATACGGTGATCGCATGCCGCATGCTGCGGCAATGAGGCGTGCGTCATGCACGCCGTGTTGTCTGCGGCGCTCGCCAGCGCGAGCGCCGTTGCCCAAAGGCGCGACCAACGCCCCTGTGCGTCGGTCGTTTGCAGCAGTTATTTATTGGCGCAGGTTTAAAACGTGGGCTTAAAAGGTGTATTCCAGCCCGGCGGTCACGGTGCGCGATGGCGCGGCCTGGCGGCCCCACGGGCTGGTATCCACACCACGGAACCAATACTGCCGATCGAACAGGTTGTTGATCGCCAGCGATGCGCTGAATTTTTGTCCATCGCGTTCGAACAGGGTATGGCTTACCTGCGTGTTCCACACCATGTAGGCCGGCAACTGACCCACCGAGGCGATTGCATTCTCTTGCACGGTATTCGCCGCATCGCTGTAGGCCTTGCTGAAGTAGTAGCTCGACAGTGCGACAGTGGTGTGACCGAGCGTATAGTTGCCGCCCAGCGTGATCTGATTACGTGAGGTGTAAGGCACGCGAAAGCCGCGAAATGCACCCGATTCCTGGCTGGCGTCCAGATACGCATAGCCGGCGTTGAGCGTGAGCGCGCGCAGATTCTCCGGGCTCCATTGCAGTTCCAGCTCGCCGCCTTGATGGCGGGTCTTGCCGAGGTTGCGGAACACGCGTGTGGTGTTGTCCAGCTGGATCTGCTGGTCGAAATCGATCAGATACGCACCGAGCTGGATGCGGGTGCGATCGTTGGGTTGATAGCGCGTGCCGGCTTCGTAATTCCAGGCCAGTTCGGCATCCAGATTGTTGCCGAAGATGATCTGGGTGACCTGCGGCGCGCGCATCGAGCGTTGCCCATCGGCATAGAAGAACCACTGTTCGTTGGCCTGAAACCCGACCGTCAGACCCGGCAACACATCGCGGGTCTGGTTGAGCGTGCTGACGCCGGTGGCGCGATTGAAATAGCGCGAATCCAGCCGCTCGTAACGCAGGCCCGGGGTGATGGTTAGGCGTTCGCCTGGCAGCGTGATCGCGTTGCTGACGTAAGCGGCCAACGCGCGGTCTTCGAACTGCCAATCGCGCACGCTGGTGAACAGGCCATCGCGCAGGCGCAGATTGCCGACCAGAAAATCGATGTCTTCGTGCACGGCGCGCACACCGGCGGTCCACTGCTGACGCACGCCACCGGCATCGCCCATGCTCCAGCTCAGGCGTGGCTCGCTGCCGACCACGCGGAAGTCGCGCGGTGCGGTCTGGCGCAGTTGCGGCGGCAGGTCCGAACGCCAGGTTTCGGTGGCGGCCTGACGCATGCCGACGATGAAGTTGCGGCTGCTGCGTGCGCTGAAGTTGGTCCAATCCAGACGCACATCCTTCATCGGGCCCCAATCGCCCAGCAACTGCTCATAGCTCAAGGATGCACGCGTGGTGCGGCCGTTGAAGCTGTCCAGCGGGCGCGTGGATTGACGCGGGTCGCGCCGGTAATCGTCCGGGCTGAGCGCACCGGCCAGATCCATGTCGACCAGATAACGCTGCACGCTGGCCTTGAGCAACTTGGTGTCGTCCAGCCACCACTCCGCACGCACGCGCAGATTGCTGATATCGGTATCGCTGTGCGCGCGCCAATACTCGCCATAGGTGCGATTGGCATCGACCTGCATGCCGAAGTTGTCGGTGAGGTAGCCGCCGCTGCTGAGCGCGCTGTCCTGCAGAAACTGTCCCTGGCCACCGGCGGTGACCTTGTGCGCCAGCGTGGTGCTCCATTCGCTGGGGATCTCCTTGCTGACCAGATTGATCACCCCGCCCACGTTGTTCGGCCCGTACTGCACGGCCGCACCGCCGCGCACGATATCGATGCGGTCGATCTGATTCAGCCCCACCGGAAACAGCGACAGACTGGTCTGCCCATACGGCGCCAATGCCAGCGGAATGCCGTCTTCCAGCACCTGCACACGGCCACTGCGGCTTTCGTACAGGCCGCGCAGCATCAGCTGCGGCAGCGCGCCGGTGCCGGTTTCGTCGAAGATCTTGATGCCCGGCACGCGTTGCAGCGCATCGTCCAGCGAGCGGTTGCCGCCATTGCGCAGTTGTTCGCGGTCGATCACCTGGCGGCTGCCGGCATAGCGCTGCACATCGTCGGGTTTGGAACGCCCGAGCAGGCTGCCCTGCACCTGGATCGCATCCAGTGCGCGGATCGGCGTTTGCGTATCGGCGGCATCGGCATCCGGCGACTCGATGGCGAACGCCACCTGCGGCAGGGTCACAGTGATCGCAGCGATGGCGATGGCCAGGGCGTGGAAACGGAACGTCGACATCTACGGCGTGCTCCTGCAGGCGGGTGGTGAAGTGGGTACGGCGAATGTGGCCAGGTGGCAGCGCAGTGCACGTTGCATCAGTGCGCGGTCTTCGCCGGCAAGCAGCCAGCGCAGATCGGGCTGTTGCAGCCAGTGCGCGCGTTGCGCATCGGTGCGCGGATTGGGGCAGAACGGCACCTCGGCAGCAATGCACTGCGCATGCAGTTGCAGCAGCAGTTCCCATACCTGTGGATGGGTCGGTTGCGGGCCCAGGCCCAGATCCAGCGCAAGATCCAGTGCGCCTTCCATCACCAGCGCCACGCCGGGCACGGCAAGCATCTCGGGCAACGCAGCAACACCGGCCGCGCTTTCGATCATCGGCACGATGCGGATATCGCGATTGGCTCGTGCGATGTAGCTGGGCAGATCGACGTTGCCAAAGCCGGTGACACGCCCGCCGGTGATGCCGCGCCGGCCCAGCGGCGGAAACCGCGCCGCAGCGATGGCAGCGGCCAGTTGTGCCGCTGACTCGGCGCGCGGAATCACGATCCCGCGTGCGCCGGCATCGAGCACGCGGCCGATCAGTTTTTCGTCCACCTCCGGCACGCGCACCCACGCCTCACAGCCGGACAGCTCGCATGCGCGGATGGCGTGTTCCAGCTCATCCGGCGCGCGCAGCACATGCTCCAGATCCAGCACCACAAAGCCATAGCCGATCCGGCCCAGCAGCTCGCACAGCTGCACGCTTGGCAACGCATTGAGAACGCCAACCGCAAACGCCATGGATGAGGCCGCCAAGGAAACGGGCGCTCATCCTGCTCTTGATGGGAATGATTATCAAGTGTGTCTTGAGGGCAGTTTGTGGTGACCTGGTCGCAGTTTGATCAAGACACTGCGGCAGGCCTTTCCGTACTGAATAAATGGCGGGCAATAAAAAACCCGCAGACAGCGCCGGCGGGTTTTTTGTTTCGTGCGGTGTTGCTTGATGCTGCGCTGCAGCTTACGACGCCGGCACGCGCAACGCCCGATACGGCGGGGTCGACATCACCATTTCGGCCAGCGAATAGGCCAGCTCCCGTTCGGCCAGCACCGCACCATCGGCGCCGTGGGCGAGCAGATGCTTGACCTCGGCATCGCTATGCGCACGCGCCAGCAAGGTCAGTGAGGGATTGATCGCACGCAGCTTGGCCAGCGCTTCGCCGGCTTCGAGCGGCTGCGGGATCGCAAGAATCGCGATCTTGGCGTGCTCAGGGCGCGCTTCGGCCAGCACGCGGTCAGCCGCCGCACTGCCGCGGATGCCGGGGATGCCGGCCGCATGCGCCTTGGCCACATGGTCGCCGTTGTCGTCGATCACCAGCACCGGCACGCCGCGGCTACGCAACAACTGCGCCAGCGCACTGCCCACGCGGCCGTAGCCGATCACGATGGCATGGCCGTCCAGTTGCAGCGGCGGGCCGGGCGGCAGCTCCGGTTCCACCGTGGCGGGTGCGTCCTGCGCCTGCCTGGCCTGCCAGCGATCCAGCCACGAGAACAGGAACGGGTTGGCGATGATCGACAGCAGCGCGCCGGCCAGGATCAGGTCGCGTCCGGTTTCGGGCAGGATCGCCAGCTGCACGCCCAGCCCGGCCAGGATGAAAGAGAACTCGCCGATCTGCGCCAGACTGGTGGAAATGGTCAGCGCGGTACCGGTGGGGTGGCCGAACGCACGCACGATCACAAACGCGGCCAGCGACTTGCCCAAGGTCACGGTCAGGAACGTGGCCAGCACCTGCCACGGATGCTCGACCAGGATCATCGGGTCGAACAACATGCCCACCGAGACGAAGAACAGCACTGCGAACGCATCGCGCAACGGCAGCGAATCGCTGGCCGCCTTGTGGCTGAGCTCGGATTCCTTGAGCAACATGCCGGCGAAGAATGCGCCCAGGGCGAACGACACGCCGAACAAGGTGGCCGACACGAACGCCACACCCAGCGCGATGCCGAGCACCGCCAGGGTGAACAACTCGCGCGAGCCGGTGGCAGCGACTTTTTCCAGCGACCACGGAATCACCCGGCGCCCGATCACCAGCATCACCGCCACGAACGCCACCATCTTGAACAACGTCAAACCGAGCGCGGCCAGCAGCGAGGTGGATTCGCCGTCATGCGCGGCAGCTGGCACGCCGGTGCCCAGCACCTCGGCCAATGCCGGCAACATCACCAGCGCGATCACCATCACCAGGTCTTCGACGATCAACCAGCCCACCGCGATGCGGCCGCGCTGGGTTTCCAGCAGGCGGCGTTCTTCCAATGCGCGCAGCAGCACCACGGTACTGGCCACCGACAGCGCCAGGCCGAACACCAGGCCATGCATCAACGGCCAGCCCATGCTCCAGGCCAATGCCCAGCCCAGCAGCGTGGCGACCACGATCTGCGCCAGCGCACCGGGGATCGCGATCCACTTCACTTCCATCAGATCGTCGAGCGAGAAGTGCAGGCCCACGCCGAACATCAGCAGCATCACACCCAGCTCGGACAGCTGGTTGGCCATGGTCTGGTCGGCCACGAAGCCGGGCGTGAATGGCCCGACGCACACGCCTGCCAGCAGATAGCCGACCAGCGGCGAGAGCTTCACTTTCTGTGCGAGCGTGCCCAGCACGAAAGCGACCGCGAGGCCGACGGCGATGATGTCGATGAGGCTGGTGTCGTGATGCATTCCAATCCGTTGTGAAAGTGTCCGAGAATAGCGAGGGCGACCCAGCCAACGGCACTGCGCCGGGCATCGCCTGCGGGCATTGTGTGGTCATGGCTGGAGTCCGGCGAGGGGAACAAGACCGCATTGCAGGTCCGGTTGGCCGGACGCCCATAGTACACAGCGCTTGATTAACGCGATGCGACACGTGGCGCATGCACGCAAACGGATGCACGCGTTGGGCGCTGCATGTGGACTGCACGAGCGTACGTGCGCCAGTGCGCCAGCGAGATGCACTGCACAGACAGGCAACGCCGAATCAACTTTGACGACAAGGCTTCGCGCCTGGGTAAGGCACGTGCGCGATGTCGGTCGACAATGCCGCTGACAAATTGCCTCTGACAATCAGCGATGTCCCTGTCGAAGAGCCTGCGTTCTTCATCAGGTCCAAGTCCTTATCGCCCCAGCCCCCATCGCCCATCTGCGGATGGTGACGCCACACGAGCCAGGCCATGCATCTCAGCGATTTCGCAACACCCGTCTTTCGGCACGATCCGTATCCGACCTACGCACGCTTGCGTGCCGAAGGGCCGCTGGTGCAGGTGGCCGAAAGGCGACTGATGTCCGGCCACTACAAGATCGTGGACAGCCTGCTCAGCGATCGCCGGGTGGGCCGCGATTATCTGGAAAGCATCCGCCTGCGCTACGGCGAGTCGGCGGTGCAAATGCCGCTATTCCAGGGCATGAGCCGCATGTTTCTGCTGCTCAACCCGCCAGTGCACACCCAGTTGCGCGGATTGATGACACAGGCCTTCGGTGCGCGGCAGATGGACTCCATGCGCGAAATCGCCCGCGACACTGCCGCCAGCTTGATCGAGACGTTTCAAGCCAGGGGCCACTGCGATTTGCTGACCGAGTTCGCGTTTCCGCTGCCGATCGCCATCATTTGCCGGATGCTGGATATCGATGCAGCCGATGTCACCGTGCTGAGTCACGCGACCAGCGCGCTGGCAAAAGTCTTCGATCCCATGATGACGCCCGCGGAATTGGAGACCACCAGCGCTGCCTTCATTCAGCTGGAAACCTATTTCCACACCGTGATCGAGCAACGTCGCAACAATGGCGGCGAGGATCTGATTTCGCGTTTCATCCAGGCCGAAGACGAAGGCCGCCGCTTGAGCGATGAAGAGATCGTCTCCAATGTGATCCTGCTGTTTTTCGCCGGCCACGAAACCACCTCCAACATGATCTGCAATGCGCTGGTCGCCTTGCATCGGCATCCGCAGCAACTGCGCCTGCTGCAGGAAAACCCGAGCTTGATGCCGAATGCAGTGCTCGAATGCCTGCGCTACGACAGCTCGGTGCAGATCGCCACGCGCACCGCGTTGCAGGATTTCGAGATCGATGGGGTGGCCGTCTCCAAGGGCACGATGTTGTATCTGATGCTGGGCGCGGCCAACCACGACACACTGCAATTCACCGACCCGCAGTTGCTGGATATCCGGCGCCAGCAGGGCCGCGCGCTGTCGTTCGGTGGTGGCATCCACCACTGTCTGGGCAATCGGCTGGCGCTGATCGAAATGGAAGCCGCGCTTGCCGCATTGCTCGAGCATCTGCCGGCACTTCGCCTGCCGCAGCTCGACGCGTTGAGCTGGAACGATCGCGCCAACCTGCGTGGCGTCGACGCACTGTTCGCCTCCTGGTGAGGTGAGTGACCAAGAGTAGCCAACGAAACCTCTGGGACGCTGTGCCAATAACGGTAACGTGTTGGCCCACGCGCCTTCGTTGACGCGTGGAGTGATGTCGGGAATTGCAACGATTCGCCCGGATCGAAAGGAACTGATCAAACCGCCCCTCATCGTATTGCCGCGCAACGCGCGCCGCTCTCAACCATATACACCGACCATCGCGACTGGTCCTTGCCCGCCCACCGTCGCGGGACCTTACGCGGCATGGATGCCGCGTAAGAGCTTACAAGGACGTACTTGCAGCGTGTCCCGCGACGGTGGGCGGGCAAGGACCCTGCAGCCAAGCCGCAGATCATCCGCTCTAAAACCGAAGTACTAGCACCGTTCCATCACCTCTCAAGCCGAACCAGATCCGAGCTTCAGCGTCGCTTGAATGTTCCCAAGCCGAGCTGGTCGAGGGCGCGATGCCCTCACCGCTCGCGGGACACGCCGCAAGTACGTCCATGTAGGCTCTTACGCGGCATCCATGCCGCGTAAGGTCCCGCAATCGGTGAGGGCATCGCACCTGCCAACTTGGTCGGGTGCTGATGGTAACTGCACAGCCGGCCGTGCCTATCAGGCGGTGAGCGCAGTCTTTTTGTTGGCCGCTCCTGGCGACACACTGTGCGCCATCGATACGGAGTTCAACGGGACAAACATCATTGCGGCAGATGGCTAACAGCCGCTGCATGTTGCGATGCCCACAACGACAAACACCGCCGAGCGATCGGCGGTGTTTGCGTAATAGATGCGCTGACCGGAACTTTCGATCAGCACTTTGCGATCAAGCGTCGCTACTCAGAACCGGTAGGTAACCCGGCCATACCAGTAGCGCCCGTTGAAACCGAACGGCGACAACGACGAATACTGCAGGCCGCCAGCGCGGTCGTCGTAGGCGGTGTTCAATTGCGCCTTGGTCGGATACTGGTTGGTGAGGTTGTCCGCGCCCACGGTGAAGGTAAACGCGTTCCAGGTCTGGCTGGCGGCCAGATTCAACAACCAGCGCGCGTCGTAGGTCTGATCCTGGCTGCCATCGACCGGGTCGCTGATGCGCTTGATCGATCCGTAGCGGGTGGCGTTGAAATTGAGCCCGAATCCGCCGAAGGTCCAGTCCGCTGCCGCCATGTACTTGGTGCGTGGCGTGGCGTCGGTGAGCAGGCCCTGGCTGGCGCGGCCGAAGTTGGGGTTGGTCAACTCCAGGATGGTGGTCTTGTTGTAGTTGGCGCTGGCACTGAGATTGAGCTTGCCGTAGTTACCCAGATCGGCCAGGTAGCTGTTGATCCAGTCCACGCCGCGGGTGCGGCTGGTGGCGCCGTTGACGAAGAACTGCACCGCGGCCACCTGGCCGATCGGCTGCGCCAGCTGCAACTGGTCCGAATACAGAATCTGGTCCCAGATGCGGATCTGGTAGACGTCCAGGCTGGAGGTGAAGTTGGCGGTCGGCTGCCACACACCGCCCAGACCGTAGTTGGTGGATTTTTCCGGGCTTAGCGGTTGTGCGCCCAGCGCCACGGCAACCGGATCGGAGGTGCGATAGGTGCCTACCTGCACCAGCTCGCCGTCCTGGATCAGCGTCACCACCGAGGCGTAGTTCTGCTGCGCCAGCGATGGCGCACGGAAGCCGTTGGAGATGGTGCCGCGCAGCGAGAAGGTATCGCTGAAGGCATAGCGTGCCGACAACTTGCCCGAGCGCGTGGAGCCGGCGTCGCTGTAGTTTTCATAGCGCCCGGCGATGCCGCCGGAGAGCTTGTCGGTGATGTCCGCTTCCAGGTTGGCGTAGACCGCATTGCTGTGGCGGCCGAACTTGCCGGCCACCGACGGCTCCAACCCCGAGAACACCTGTGCACCGCCCGGATAGGGCGCGCCGGTGTCGGGATTGATGGTATTGGGGTCGAAGAAGTACGACTCCGGCGAACCGGCGCTGATCTGGTAACGGTCCTGGCGGTGCTCGGCGCCGAAGGCCACGTTGACCGGATACGCCAGGCCCCAGTCGAAGGCCTTGCTGACGTCCAGATTGACAGTGCCCTGCTCGGTTTCGAAACCGCCGGAATTGAAGTTGGTCGGCGAGCTGCCGGTGCTCCAGAACAGGTTGGTGTTGATGCTGTTGAGGATGTTGAAGGTCATGTCGTTCTTGCCGTAAACGGCCGACAGGTCCCAGTTCCACTCGCTTTCGGTGCTGCCCTTGATGCCCAGTACCGCCGAGCGATCGTTGGTGGGGTTGTAGATCTGCGGCAGGAAGCCGTTCGGATAGATCGCCTGCACATTGCGCGCGGTGTTGTCGGCCGCGCGGTAATAGCCGTTGGAGGTGACCTCGCGGCGGCTCATGCTGAGGTGACCGTACAGCTCCAGGTTCGGCGAGAACTCATAGCCGAAAGCGGCCAGCCCCTGATAGAAGTTGGAGGCCGGATCGCCGTGGCGCTGGTAGGGCACACCGCCTGGATTGGGCGTGCCCGGCACGGTGGTGGCGCGGTTGGTGTTCTCGCCGCGATTGGTGCTCATGGTGTTCTGGTAGTTCCAGGACAGCCGCGCCCAGCCCGGCGCGGTATCGCCGCCGGTGCCGCCGAAGGCCAGGCCGACAGAACCATCAATGCCGTTCTGCTCGCCATCGCCTTTATCCATGAAACCGCCGTTGATCGACACGGTATTGCTGCCGGTATCGGCGCCATGTTTGAGCACGATGTTGACCACGCCGGCGATCGCATCGGAGCCGTATTGCGCCGAGGCGCCATCACGCAGCACTTCGATGCGCGCGATTGCCGACATCGGCAGCGAGTTCAGGTCGGCCGGCGCCGAGCCGCGGCCGACGTACGGGTTGTAGTTGATCAGCGAGGAGGTGTGATAGCGCTTGCCGTCGACCAGCACCAGCACCGCATCCGGCGACAGGCCGCGCAGCGTGGCCGGGCGCGCGGCATCGTTGCCGTCGGAGATCGCCGGGCGCGGGAAATTCAGCGACGGCAGCAGCTTGCCCAGCGCGGTGGCGATGTCGGTGGCGCCGGTGGCCTGCAGCGACTGCTCGGTGATGATGTCGATCGGCGATTCGGATTCGGCCACCGTGCGGTCGCTGACGCGCGTACCGGTGACGATCAGGGTGTCCAGGGTCTTCTGCGGCTGGGCAGGCTGCGATTGCGCACTGGCAGCGAACGTACAGACGGTGAGTGCGACCGAAATCGCAAGCGAAAGTGCGTTGGAGGTGTGCATGGGAATGAAGGCTCAAAGGGGATGAAGGACGCAGGAAGGAAATGCGCGTGTTGCTCGGGGGAGTGCGACTGGAGTGCGACTGCGTACTGCGTGGCCCGTCGTGCTTGCGCGCCAGATGTGTTCCGCGTGGCGGAGACGGCGTGTGCAGCAATGACGTCGGCCGGTGACGCAGCCATGCTGCTGCGTTGCGCATCCTTGCTGAAGAAGAGCGTTGATCTCCCCCTCTCGCATCGATGCGAGAGGGGGAGCGATGCTGCGGCGTTACCTGCAGCGCCCCAGCGCTGCGTGGTGTGTGGTGCGTTTTGCGAGGTAGGACAAGCGCTGGCCGTTGCCGACCAGCGCGCAGCGCTTTACCACTTGTAGCTCACGTTGGCGTACACCAGCGCACCGTTGAAGCCGAACGGCGAGGAACCGCTGTAGGGCAGGTAGGTGCGCGTGCCGAGGCCGGCCTGCTGACGGTCCGGATATTCGTTGAGCACGTTGTCGCCGCCGACGGTGAAGTTCCAGGCGCCCAGCTTGTAGGAGGCGGCCAGGTCCAGCGTCCACTTGGCCGCATAGGTCTGGTCGCTGCCGGCGTTGGTGCCGAAGGTGGTGAACTCGCCCCAGCGCGTGGCGGTGCCGGTGAACGACCAGTTGCCCGGTGCCCAGGTGCCGCCCAGGAAGAACTTGTCGCGCGGCGTGCCTTCGGTGATACGACCGATTTCGGCACGGCCGATGCGCACCGCGTTGGGGTCGATCGCCACCAGCGCTGCCGGGTTGTCGGCGATCTTCTCCACTTCGGTCTTGTTGTAGTTGTAGCCGGAGGTCAGCTCCACGCTGCTGCCGTCCAGATTCCAGCGATAGGTGCCGACCACATCCACGCCCTGGGTCTTGGTGTCCACGGCATTGGTGAAGTAACGCCCGCCACCGATGCCCGGGAAGCCATTGGCCTGCAGATAGTTGCGCGCCGCGGTCGAGGTGAGATTCTCCGACAGCACGATGCGGTCATCGATATCGATGCGATACGCATCGACGGTGACGTACAGATTTTCGATCGGCTGCAACACCAAGCCCAGGCCGTAGTTCTTGGATTCCTCGGCCTTCAACGGCTCGGCGCCGAGCGCGATCGCTGCGGCATTGTCGGTACGGAAGGTGCCGATCTCGAACGGAATCGCTGTCACCGTGCCGTTGGGCTGGGCCACGTTGAGGAACTGCGTGGCGATCGACTGGAAGTTCTGCTGCTGCAACGACGGCGCGCGGAAGCCGGTGGAGGCGGTGGCACGCAGCGCGACCTTCTCGGTGAAGGCATAACGCAACGACAGCTTGCCGGTGGCGGTGTCGCCGAAGTCGCTGTACTTCTCGTAGCGCCCGGCCAGACCGGCCGACAGCTTTTCGGTCAGATCCGCTTCCAGGTCCACGTAGGCGGAGTGGCTGTTGCGGTTGTAGTAGCCCGAGTCGGAGATCTTGAAGCCAGGAAACACCTGCGCGCCGGGGATCAGCGAGCCGTTGGCCGAGGGAATGCCGCCATTGGCCGAGGACGCCGCATCGCCGGGCGATTGGTTGAACTTCTCGCCGCGCCATTCCGCACCGAAGGCCAGCGTGACCGGGTAGGCCAGGCCCCAATCGAGCGTCTTGGTGAAGTCGGCATTGAGCACGTTCTGGGTGACTTCCAGGGTACCGGCGTGGAAGTCGGTGGGGCTGGCCAGCCCCAGGCTGTTGTTCAAGCTGTTGCGTACATCGAAGGTGAGATTGTTCTGGCCGTAGTTGTAGCTCAGATCGATGTTCAAACCGCCTTCGGTGGAGGTCTTCAACCCGCCCACCCACGACACGTCCTTGCTGACGTTGTAGATCTGCGGCAGGAAGCCGTCCGGATAGATTTCCGGGCGGTTGCGGTTGTCGCCGGCAAAGCGGAAGTAGCCGTTGGACAGCACTTCGCGCCGGCTGACCATGCCGAACGAGTAGAAGGTGAGGTAATCGGTGGGGCTGTATTCGCCATTGAACGACACTGCACCCTGGTCGATGTCCGGGTCGCCGTAGCGCTGCTCCACGCGGCCCTGGAACGGCAACGCGCGGTTGGTCTGATCCGAATGCCCGGCCTGCGCGGCCAGATGCACCTTGCCGGTGCCGGCGAAGCTGAAGCCTGCATCGCCGGACAGCTGGTATTGCTCGCCGTCGCCGGCGCTGTACTTGCCGTAGCGGCCGCTGATGCTGCCACCTTCGCCGCTGCCCTTGAGCACGATGTTGATCACACCGGCGATGGCGTCCGAGCCGTATTGCGCCGAGGCGCCGTCGCGCAGCACTTCGATGCGCTCCACGGCAGCGATCGGAATGGTATTGAGATCGGCCGGCGACGAACCGCGGCCCTGGGTGTCGTTGAGATTGATCAGCGCGGTGGTGTGGTAACGCTTGCCGTTGACCAGCACCAGTACCTGATCGGGCGACAGGCCGCGCAGCTGCGCCGGCCGCACCGCGTCCGAGCCGTCGGAGATGGCCGGGCGCGGGAAATTCAACGAGGGGATCGCGCGGGACAGCGCGGTAGCCAGCTCGGTGGTGCCGGTCGATTCCAATGCCTGCGGCGAGATGATGTCGATCGGCGATGCCGATTCGGCCACGGTGCGATCGGCCACGCGCGTGCCGGTCACGATCAAGGTATCGAGGGTTTTCTGGGCGGGAGCCTGTGACTGCGCGGATGCGCTTGAAGCGGAAAACGACAGTGCAAGAACAACGGCAACTGCGAGTGGACTGGTCTTGCAATTCATGCGGTGACAACTCCGAGTGGGGAACGGATGCATCGCAGGGGGGCCCCTCCCGGGCCGCGTCCGTTGCGGCAGCTGCGGTGCGTTCCCAACCATTAACCACGTGTAACCACATGTCAAATTTTGGTTATGTTGCGCGTGCAACCGTCATCGAGGATGTGCTGATGGCATCGTTGTCATCGCGCACCAAAGTGATGCGTTGCTTGCACCAGAGCTGCTGTGGCACGGCCTTGCTTGCACCATCTTGGACATCGATACCAGTTATGAAACTTCTGCATCAGAACGTGATTTACCCCGCATGAGTGCGGTATTGCGCAGGAGAACCGAGACGGCCGCGCCGGTGTCGCGCTCGGACTCACGTGTGTGTGTGGCGGTATGTCTTACGGGACTGTTGATTGGAAGCAGTGTCGTTGCACTCGCGGCCAACGCAACAACCGCTGCTGCCATGTCTTGAAACGCACACGCCCCGGACTGGCCGGGGCGTATGGTCAAACCTCAAGCTGTGCAGCCGCAGAACTTACCAGCGGTAGTTGATGCGCCCGTACACGTACGCGCCGTTGAAACCGAACGGCGACAGATTGCTGTACGGAAACTGCCCGCTGGTGGAATTGGCAAAGTTGTTCTCGTCCGGGTATTCGTCCAGCAGATTGTCCGCACCCAGCGTCAGCGTCCAGCGGTCGACCTTGTAGCTGGCCGAGGCATCCACCACCCACTTGGCGCCAAAGGTCTGGTCGTTGATCGCCGCGGCCGGACGGGTGCTGTATTTGCCATAGCGCGTCGCACCCAATGCCAGCGTCCAGTGCTCCAGATTCCAGCTGCCGTTGATCAGGAACTTGTCGCGCGGGAAGCCTTCTTCGATGCGACCACGTTCGGTGCGGTCGATGCGCTCCAGGCTCAGTCCGTTGGCCGACAGCGCGGCCGGGTTGGCCGCCACGTTGCGGACTTCGGTTTCCGAATAGTTGTAGCCGGCGGTCAGGTCCACGCTGCTGGCGGCCAGCTGCCAGCGGTAGCTGCCGACCACGTCCACACCGCGCGTGCGCGTATCCACCGCATTGGTGAAGTAGCGCCCGCCGTTGATGCCGAAGATGCCCTGCGCTTCGAGCAGATTACGCACGCCGGTGCCGGTGAGGTTGGACGACAGCACGATGCGGTCGTCCACATCGATCTGGTACGCATCCACGGTGAGGTAGAGCGCATCGGTCGGCTGCAACACCAGGCCCAGGCTGTAGGACAGCGAGGTTTCCGCATCCAGCGGCTCAGACCCCAGCGCACGCGCCACGGTGCTGTCGGCGGGGAAGGTGCGGATCTCGAACGGGGTCGGATTGCCGGCCAGGAAGGTGGTGCTGGTGGACTGGAAATACTGCTGCGCCAGCGACGGCGCACGGAAGCCCGAGGACACCGTGCCGCGCAACGCGATCCTGTCGGTGAAGGCATAGCGCCCGGACAACTTGCCCGAGGCCTGGCTGCCGAAATCGTTGAAGTCTTCGTAGCGGCCGGCCAGACCGGCGGAGAACTTGTCGGTGAAATCGGCTTCCAGATCCGCGTACAGCGCATAGCTGTCGCGCGAATACTGCCCGGACACGCTGGGCGCGAATCCGCCGAAACCCTGTGCACCGCCGGCCAGCGTGCCGGCCTGGAAATACGAGCCCACTTCGCCCGGCGACTGGTTCCACTTCTCGTTGCGGTATTCGGCACCGAAGGCCACCGTCACCGGATACGCCATGCCCCAGTCGAAACCGCGCTTGACGTCCAGGTTGACGATGTTCTGCGTGGTCTCCAGCGCGCCATCGTAGAAGGAGGTCGGCGAGGTCGGGCCCAGGCTCACGTTGAGCGTGTTGCGGGTGTGGAAATCGATCTTGTTGTAGCCGTAGTTGTAGCTGGCATCCCAGTCCCAGCCACTGGCGGTGGAACCGCGCACGCCGGCCACCAGCGAGCGGTCCTTGGCGTAGGTCTGGATTTCCGGCAGAAAGCCCTGCGGATAGACCGACAGGATGTTCTGGGTGGTGCTGCCCGGCGCGCGGAAGAACGCGAACGAGGTGATGTCGCGGTTGCTGGCGGTGGCGAACGCATAGCCGGTGATGCTGTCGCTGAAGGCGAACTCGGTATTGGCCGACACCGCCTGCGCGTTGACGTCGGGGTCGCCGATCTTGAACGCCTTCTGGCCAACGGCCGGCTGCGAGGCACTGGGTGCGCCGGCATAGCCGCGCGCACGGTCGGTGGGGTCCTGCTGGTTGAGCTGGGCGGCCACATGCAGCCAGCCGCGATCGCCGCCATAGGCCACGCCGGTGTCGCCGGACAGCTCGTAGTTGCTGCCGTCGCCGGCCGAATACTGGCCGAAACCGGCCTGCAGGCTGCCGCCCTTCTCCGCGCCCTTGAGCACGATGTTGATCACGCCGGCGATGGCATCGGAGCCGTATTGCGCCGAGGCGCCGTCACGCAGTACTTCCACGCGCGCGATGGCGGCGACCGGAATGGTGTTCAGATCCACCGCCGCCGCGCCGCGCCCGATCGTGCCGTTGAGATTGAGCAGCGAGGAGGTGTGGCGGCGCTTGCCGTTGACCAGCACCAGCACCTGATCCGGCGACAGGCCGCGCAACTGCGCAGGACGGATCGCGCTGGTGCCGTCGCTGAGCGCCGGGCGCGGGAAGTTCAGCGAAGGCAGCGCCCGCGCCAGTGCGGTGGCCAGTTCGGAGGTGCCGGTGGCCTGCAGCGATTCGGCGCTGATGATGTCGATCGGCGACTGCGATTCGGCCACGGTGCGGTCGGACACGCGGGTGCCGGTGACGATGACCGTATCCAGCGTATTCGCGGGCGCATTAGCTGGGCCAGTGGCCGGCGCGGTGGTCTGGGCGAGGGCGGGGGAGGCGAGCAGCGCCGCAACGACGGCGACTGCGAGCGTGGACAACGGGTAATTCATGACAACTCCGAAACATGGGTCCAAGCAGGACCGGCAAGACTGGGCAGGGTCTGGGCGCAAAAACCAATCGCGAATGAAGCCAGCGTCCAGCCTGAAGGCGCTAATTATTCGTTAACGCTAGAATGGCGTCGCAGGAATGCTGCTCATCTGCTCATTCCTTTTCGTTCTATCGGACTGTCCATCAATGATTTCCCTGCGCAACTTCTCCATGCGACGCGGCGAGCGTCTGCTGTTGTCCAACGTCGACCTGACCATGCATGCCGGCTACCGCGTCGGTGTGGTGGGCCGTAATGGCACCGGCAAGTCGAGCCTGTTCGCCGCGGTGAAGGGCGAACTGGAAGCGGACAAGGGCGATGTCGACCTGCCCGGCAAGGTGCGCACCGCCAGCGTCTCGCAGGAAACCCCCTCGCTACCCGATCCGGCGCTGTCGTTCGTGCTCGGCGGCGACATCGAGGTGTCGGCCATCCTGCAGGAAGAGGCGGCGGCCACCGCGCGCGAAGACTGGGAAGCTGTCGCCAACGCGCATCAGAAGATGGCCGAACTGGGCGCCTACGACGCCGACGCGCGCGCCGGCAAGTTGCTGCACGGCCTGGGCTTCCCGGCCGAGACCCATCACCGCGCGGTCTCCTCGTTCTCCGGCGGCTGGCGCGTGCGCCTGAATCTGGCGCGCGCGCTGATGATGCCCAGCGACCTGTTGCTGCTCGACGAACCGACCAACCACTTGGACATGGACGCAGTGCTGTGGCTGGAGCAGTGGCTGCTCAAGTACCCGGGCACCTTGCTGCTGATTTCGCATGACCGCGAGTTCCTCGACAACGTGGCCACGCATACGCTGCATCTGCACGGCGGCACCGCCAAGCTGTACGTCGGCGGCTATACCGATTTCGAACGCCAGCGCATCGAACACCTGCGCCAGCAGCAGATCGCGCACGAAAAGGGCCAGGCCGAGCGCGCGCATCTGCAGAGCTTCATCGACCGCTTCAAGGCGCAGGCCAGCAAGGCCAGCCAGGCGCAAAGCCGCATGAAGCGGCTGGCCAAGATGGCCGGTACCGAAGCGGTGCGCGCCGAGCGCGAATTCCGCATCGAATTTGCACAGCCGAATCGGCTGCCGTTTTCGCTGATCCGGCTGAATCATCTGGACGCCGGCTACGGCGCGGATTCGGTGATCCTGCACGACGTCGGGTTCGGGTTGGAAGCCGGTGATCGGATTGGCTTGCTCGGCCCCAACGGTGCGGGTAAGACCACGTTGGTCAAGACCTTGGTGGGCGAGTTGGAGCCGTTGTCTGGCGAACGCAGCGCGCATCCGGATCTGCGCATCGGCTACTTCGCCCAGCACACGGTGGAGTCGTTGCACGAAGGCCAGTCGCCGATGGATCACTTCCGCGAGCTGTCGCCGGATGGATCCAACCAGGCGTTCCGCGACTTCCTGGGCAAGTGGAACTTCGCCGGCGACCGCGCCTTCGAAGTGGTGGACGGTTTCTCCGGTGGCGAGCGCGCGCGTCTGGCGTTGGCCCTGATCGCCTGGCAGCAGCCGAACGTGCTGCTGCTCGACGAACCAACCAACCACTTGGACCTGGAAATGCGCGAAGCGCTGGCCGAAGCGCTGAGCGACTTCGAAGGCGCGATCGTGATGGTCTCGCATGACCGCCATCTGATCGGCCTGGTCTGCGACAGTTTCTGGCGCGTGGCCGATGGCGTGGTCGAACCGTTCGCCGGCGACCTGGACGAATACGCCGCCTGGCTGCGCAGCCGCCCGGCCGCGCAAGGCACCAAGCAGAAGCTGGCCGAGGTCGCCCCGACCCCGCCACCGCCGACCAAACCGCTGCCGCCGAAGAAGGTCGTCAACCCGCACAAGCTGGCCAGCGCCGAGAAGCGTGTGGGCGAGCTGGAAGCGGCATTGGCGGAACTGGATCGGCAACTGGCCAATCCGGCCAACTACCCCGACAGCGAGAAGATGGCCGTGCTGGGCCGCGATCGTGAAGCGACTGCGCAGCAGTTGGCCGCTGCAGAGGCGGCATGGATGGAGTTGATCGAGGGCGCGTAACGCGCAGGCGTTACGATGCGCGTCGAGCCAAGCACAAGGATGTAGCGAACATGATCAGCGCCACCATCAGTCTGGAAGATCATCTGGCCGCACAGCGCCTGCATGCGAGGCATACGGCCAAGCTGTTGATCGTGGTGCTGGTGGTCCTGCTACTGATCGGGGCGGGTTTGCTTCAACTGATCGGGGCCGGCGAAATCATCGGCCCGATGCTGATCGGCGCCGGGGGCGGCGGCTTGATCGGCCTGGCGTTATTGCACGTCTGGGGCTTGCCACGGAAGATCAAGCGCCTGCACGCCCAGCAGGCCGCGCTGCGCCATACCTACACCTTTGCGTGGGACGAGACCGGGTTGGAGATCACCTGGGCAGACGGGCGGCTGCGCCGGCCCTGGTCCGATTACATCCGCTACCGCGAGAACGAGCACGTGCTGCTGCTGTATCACAACGACCGCTTGTTCGAGCTGTTCGCCCCGCACTGGTTCGCCGACAAGGCGCACTACGAAGCGTTTCGCCGCGTGGCGGTGCAGGGGATCGAGGCGTCCGCACGCCGCTGAGCACGGAGTTGCAGTGAGGTCGCTCAGCCGGAGCGCTGTTGCTCTGCCAGCAGCCAATCGCGCAATCGCGCCTCGGCATCGCCTTCCGGACGCGAGCGCAGCCGGGTGAGCCAGTAGCGTCCGGCGTCGATCTGGATCGGAAACGGGCACACCAGGCGTCCCGCATCCAGGTCCTGGCGAAACATCGGCAACGGCAACAACGCCACCCCGGCACCTGCCGCCGCGGCGCTGGCCAATGTCAGCGACGAATCGAACATCGCACCGCGCGCTGCGACCTCGGTTGCACCCGCCGCGCGAAACCACTGCGGCCACTCGTCCAGTCGATACGAGCGCAGCAACTGCACCTGTGCCAGATCGGCCGGCGTGCGCAACGCGCGCGCCATTGCCGGCGCGCAGACCGGTGCAAACGGCGCCTCCATCAGCGCATGGGCGATCTGCCCGTGCCAGTCGCCATCGCCGAAACGGATCGCCAGATCCAGCCCTTCGCCAGCCAGATCGACCCGGTTGTTGTGGGTGGACAGGCGCAGCTCGATCTCCGGATGCGCCGCATGAAAGGCAGCCACGCGCGGCAGCAACCAGCCGGTGGCGAAGGTGCCGACCACGCCAACGCTGAGCACCTCGCGATAGCGGCCATCGGCAAAGCGCTCCAGGGTGGCAGCGATGCGGTCGAAGGCCTCGCCCAGCACCGGAGCCAACGCCGCGCCCTCGTCGGTGAGCGCCACGCCGCGTGGCAGGCGGTGAAACAGGCTGGTGCCCAGCTGTTGCTCCAGCGCCTTGATCTGGTGACTCAGCGCGGCCTGGCTCACGCACAGCTCGCCGGCCGCACGGGTCAGGTTCTGATGGCGTGCAGCGGCCTCGAAAGCGCGCAGGGCATTGAGCGGGAGGCGGGGCCGGGGCATGCGCAGAGATTAGTTCAATTCATGCCTGGGATCGAAACATCGCGATGGTCGGCTGCGTCGCCTGCATCGATACTGCGGGCTCTCCCAATGAGGTGGCCCCATGTTGAACCGACGGCAGTTCCTGTCCGTGACCGGTGCGAGTGTGTTGCTTGCGGCGTCCAAATCCGCATGGCCGCTCTCCCGGGTGGCGACATTGCAAGAGCCAACGGGCGATCTGCTGGGGGCACGCTGGGCCGAGATCGAACGTGGCACCGGTGGCCGCCTGGGTATCGGCCTGCTCGACAGCGCCACCGGCAAGCACTTCGGGCAGCGCGAAGACGAGCGCTTTCCGATGTGCAGTACCTTCAAATTTGTATTGGCTGCGGCAGTATTACAGCGGGTGGACCAGGGCAAGCTGACGCTGGCGCAACGGGTCAAGATCCGTGCCTCGGACATGCTGTCGCATGCGCCGGTGACCGAGCGCCATGTCGGCGGTTCGCTCAGCGTGGCCGAGCTGTGCCGGGCCACAATGATCTACAGCGACAACCCGGCCGCAAACCTGTTGTTCCCGCTGGTCGGCGATCCGCAAGGCCTGACTGCTTTCCTGCGCGGCATTGGCGATACCCAGACCCGCAGCGACCGTCACGAGCCGGAGATGAATCAGTTTGCCGCCGGCGACCCGCGCGACACCACCACCCCGGCCGCGATGGCTTTAACGCTGCGCACGCTGCTGCTCGGCGATGCCTTGCAACCGGCCTCACGCAAGCAACTGAGCGACTGGATGATCGACAACCGCACCGGCGATACCTGCCTGCGCGCAGGCCTGCCGCGCAGCTGGAAGATCGGCGACAAGACCGGCAGCAACGGCATCGATACCCGTAACGACATCGCCATCCTCTGGCCACCGAAGGGCAGGGCACCACTGCTGCTCACCACGTACTTGAATGGCGCCAGCGTCGACAGCGATGCGCGCGATGCGGCGTTAAAAGCAGTGGCGCATGCAGTGGCGAGCTACGTATCTGTTTGATGCGTGCGCGGCGGGCTCTGGAGCGGCCCGTTTCACAGCGCGATCGAATCGCCGATCTGCAAGCTGCGAACCAGCGTGGTCGGCTGTTGGAGGTCGACGCAGTGTCTGCAGCGGACTGCAGTTGCTGCACTCCGCCTCGAGGCCATGTCTGCAACCAGCGCGGCGGGCGTTTTTTCGACGCCAGTGACTAAGAGCGGCTAACAAAACCTAGCGAGCGAGCGCCTGAAAGTGAGTGCAGTGGTTTTGTCGGCCGCATCTCGGTGGATGCAGTCAAAAGTCCAGATCAAACGCTGAGTGGGTCGAATGCGCGGTGCCCTCACCGCTCGCGGGACACGCCGCAAGTACGTCCCTGTAGGCTCGGTGGCGGCATCCATGCCGCCACACGGTCCCGCAAGCGGCGAGGACACCGCACCAGAGAGTTGATCGGTTGCGTTGTTTAAAACCATACACACCGACCATCTCGACTGGTCCTTGCCCGCCCACCGTCGCGGGACCTTACGCGGCATGGATGCCGCGTAAGAGCCTACATGGATGTACTTGCGGCGTGTCCTGCGATGGTGGGCGGGCAAGGGCCCTGCAGCCAGGCAGCAGATCAGCCGGCCTGCACTGGACTGGCGTGAGTAGTTTTGTTAGCCGCTCTAAATCCTGATCAAGCGCGATGCCGATACCCAAAGTGCGCGAAAGCCTGTCGGCCGACAGGCGTCGACGAGATCATGGCCGCAGTGGAGGATCTCGACATCGACGGTCCCGCCAGTCCGGTCAAGCCACAGCATCGAGCAGTCAAGATCCCGGCGCATCGGCCAATTCGGTCTGATACAACTGCGCCGGCCCACCCATCGCCGGATCGCTCACGCTATCGGCGCCGGTTTCGACGCGACCTGCCAGGCGTTGACGCGCACCATCCTGCTCCAGCCACAGGTCGTACCAGCCGCCGCTCGCTGCGGCCTTCCAGCTGCGTCGTTGGGTGCTGCCCGGCGCGACGGTCAGTTGCTCGCGTGGCTGCGCATTCGCATAGGCCGCCGCTTGCAACGCCACCTGCACTGCGGTGGTGCCGGGATTGTGCAGCAAGAGCGACAACGCGGCTGGATCGTTGGCGTCCTGCGTGATATCGGCCAGCAGTAGCGCAGCGCTGAGATCGCCGCGATAGTGACGATGGAAGCCATTGGGGCCGAGCAACCACAGATCGTAGCGACCGTCGTGGGTGCTCCAGCTGCCTTCCAACGTGGCGCCGTTGCCGAGCGTGTAGCGACGCGGAATCGCCGCCAGGTCGTAGCGGTCGTAGACGTGCAGCACGACCGCAGCACCGTTGTTGGACATGCGCAGCACCACGTCGCCGCGCTCCTGCACATAAGTCAGTTGCACAGTCGGGCGATACGGCACTGCGCGCGAACGCCG
The DNA here is from genome assembly GCF_002939985.1 of Xanthomonas hortorum pv. cynarae. Classification (GTDB taxonomy): domain Bacteria; phylum Pseudomonadota; class Gammaproteobacteria; order Xanthomonadales; family Xanthomonadaceae; genus Xanthomonas; species Xanthomonas hortorum_D. The sequence continues at coordinate 89,735 of NZ_MDFM01000017.1, forward strand.
TATACCGAATGGCTGCTGCGGCGCTTGCAACGAAACCGGCAGCGGCGGCAACGTGTGCTCGCGCATCGCCGCCGCGCGCGCTGCAGCGGCGCTGACATCTGGCAATGCAGCGACGAACGGGCGCGCATCCGCGGTACTAAAATCGAATGCGGTGGTGAGATCGCCGCAGACTGCGCGCCGCCACGGCGTGATCTCCGGTGCGGGCACACCGAAGCGGCGTTCCAGCAGGCGCAATACCGACGTGTGGTCGTACACCTGCGAATCCACCCAGCCGCCGCGGCTCCATGGCGATATCACATATAGCGGCACGCGCGGGCCCAAGCCATAGGGGCGGCCACGCAGTTCCGGTAGATCCACTTTTTGCTCGCCGGGTGCTGGCTGACGGTGGTATTCGTCGTCGGTGGCAATGCTGGATGCACCAGCAAAACCGGCGGCAGCACGCGGATCCGGCGACGGTGGCGCCGGCGGCGGCATGTGATCGAAAAAGCCGTCGTTCTCGTCGAACATCAACAGCAGCGCGGTGCGGCTCCAAACCTTTGGATCGGCGGTCAGTGCATCCAGCACGCGTGCGGTGTAGGCCGCACCTTGCGCAGGACTGGACGGATCCGGATGTTCGCTGCCGGCCGCATCGGCAATGATGAAACTCACCGATGGCAGTTGCCCGCCAAGCACATCGGCACGTAATTGCTCAACACCGCGCGTGCTCACGCCACGCGCGCGCAGTTGCGCATCGTGCCCCGGTGCAGCACTGAACGCCTGCCGAAACGGCGCGAAGCCTGCCAGCGGGTTGTCGGTGAAGTTGTCGCGCATGTCCTGATAGATCTGCCAGGACACACCCGCTTTCTGAAGATGTTCGACGTACGTCGTCCACCGATAAGGCTCGGCGAAACCGCCCAGTTCCGCAAAGTTGTCATGCGAGTTACCGATCACCGGCCCACCGGCGCGCGCCTGCGGGTCGTTGCCGCCGCTCCACAAAAATACGCGATTGGAGTTGGTGCCGGTCTGGATCGAGGCGTGGTACGCATCGCAAATGGTGAAGGCATCGGCGAGCGCGTACTGAAACGGAATATCCGCGCGCCCGTAATACCCCAGCGCGTGATTGTGCTTGGCGGCGGCCCAATGCCCGAGCCGGCCGTGGTCCCAGGCGCGTTGCGCATCCACCCAGCTATGCGGGGTGCCTTGCACGCGCATGAAGCCGAACTGCGCCGCAGTATCCAGCGCAAACGGCGTCAGCCACTGGCCACCGTCTTCGCTGGGCTGCAGCCACACCGTGCGTGCAGGCGCACCTGGCAGTGGTGGAGCAGGAATCGGAAAACGATCGCCGAACCCGCGCACGCCGGGCAGCGCGCCGAAGTAATGATCGAAGGCGCGGTTTTCCTGCATCAGGATCACCACATGCTGCAGGTCTTCCAACGTGCCGCTGCGACGGTCCGGCGCGATGGCCGCGGCGCGCGCGATGCTGGGCAATAACGCGGCCGCGGCACCGGCGAGTCCGGTCTGCAACACGCGGCGGCGGGGAAGATCGATCATTGTGTCACCTGGTTGGCGCGCCAATCCTGTCTGCGCTGGAGCAGGTCGAGCGTACCCAACTTGTCAGCGCGTGTGTTCTCTTGCCTGCCTGCAAAACTGCCGGTCATGTCCCTTTGCACTTGTGCAGGAGGCGATGCAGGGAGCGTATCGGGTGGCGTGCCTTTAGCCGACCCGATCCCTGCACGTCGCAAAAACCATCCCGCGCAGGTCGGCAATGCGCCGTCTACGCTAGAGATCCAGCGTCAACGTCAGCCCGACCGTGCGCGGTGCGCCGATGAATGCACTGTCGCTGCCATCCACGCCTTCCAGAAAGCGTTTGTCGGTGAGGTTGCTGACATTGAGCGCCAGTTGCAGTCCCTGCAGCTGCGACAGTTCTACACCCAGATTGGCATCGAAGGTGGTCACGCCATCGAGTGCGGCGCGGTTGGAGGCATCCAGATAGCGCTTGCCCAGATAACGCCCGGACACACCGAAACGCCACGCCTGCCCACGCCAATCTGCCGACAGGACCAAGGTGTTGCGCGGCTGGCCGATCACCTGCGCGCCGGGCGTGATCTCCAGCGCAGCATCGCGCGCGGCATCGCCGCTGCCCAGGTAATCGGCCTTGTTGTAGGTGTAGGCACCGTTGATGCGCCAGCCGTTGTCCCAGCCATAACCCAGCGCTGCCTCCACACCACGCGCATGCACGCCGCCGAAGTTTTCGTACACGCCATCGGTTTCGCCGAGATAGTCGATGCCGGTGACGAAGTTGGCCGGCACATACACGATGCGGTTATCGAAACGGATGTCGTACAGCGTCACGCTGCCGGTCAACGGCCAGCGGCTGATGCGCAGGCCGAGCTCGACGTTGTCTGCGGTTTCCGGTTGCACGCGGCTCAGCGCGACCGGGTCGGTTTCGCCGAGCACACCGGACGGAATCGCGGCGAAATTCTGCGAGTAACCGGCAAACGCTTCCAACCCTTGCACCGGGGTGGTCCAGGTCAGGCCGGCCGACAGCAGCGGGTCCGAATGCGAGTCCGATTCAACATGCTGCGCATCGCCGATGCGGCGGTCGCGGGTCTGGTCGACGAAGAACTGCTTGACGCCCACCCGCCATGCAAATGCGCCATAGCGCATCACGTCTTCAACGTAATACATCTGCTCATCGGTCTGGTATTCGTCCTTGAACTGCACCCAGTACGGCTGATGATCGAAGCTGATATTGGTGCCCACATTGAGCAGGCGATGCCAGTCGCGGGTGACGCTGCGGTCATAGCGTTCCAGCCAGGCACCAGCGCGCACGGTGTTGTCGATGGCGCCGAGATCGGCGCGCCATTCCACATCGGCCATCGCGCCGGCGCGGTGGTTGTCGTAGTGGCTGTGGCGATACGACTGCACCGGCACCGAGCCGGCCGGGTAGCAGGCCGGGTTGGACTCGGCCGGTACCGCATCGCTGCCCGCGCAACCGGCCAGCATCGTCGCGGCTGCGCCGCCCGGAGTGAGGTAATACAGCTTGCCCAGGTCGCTGCCGGCATACACGGTGTTGCCGCCACGTGCTTCGGATTCCGGCGCGCCCGCGCCGTCGTTGGTCACGTCCACCAGATACGGCGGAATCCAGTCGCCACGGCCTTGCATGCGATGCGCGTAGCCGGTGAGCGTGGCCTTGAAGCCATTGCCGCCATCGAAGGCGCCGCGCAGATAGCCAAACGTATTCTTGCGCAAGGCGCGCGAGCCGGAGCGGTAGTTCTGGTCCAGATACGGAATGCCGGTGAGCGTGCCGGTCAACAGATCGTGCTCGGGATCGCGTGCGAACTGCTCCGGCGTCACGCTGGTGTATTCGGATTCGTCGGCATCGTCGTACGACAGATAGCCGCTGAGCGTCCACTTGTTCAATGCACTGACGAATTTGCCGGCCAGGTGATCGCGGCTGGTGTGGCCGCTGCCGTCGATCCAGTCGTCGTTGCGCGCGGACGAGCCGCTGACCCAGGCGCGCGTGTTGCCGCCGAGCACGCCGGTGTCGTAGCGCGCGTAATACTTGCGCCCCTGGTTGTCGCCAATACCGCCGATCACGCGCACGCGCTGTGTTTCCAGCGGCTCGCCGGTGAGGTAATTCAAGGTGCCGCCCAGCGCCTCATTGGAGCGCGAGGCGATGTCGGCGGTGCCCTGGCTGACTTCCACAGTTTCCAGATCCGGCATGTCGATGAAGCGGTTGGCCTTGGAGCCGCCGCCATACGCCGAGCCGCCGTTGGGCACGCCGTCGATCGTGGTGCCAATCTGCTGCGTATCGCGATTACTGACGAAGCCGCGCATGCTGATCTGCGTGCCCCAGTCCGACGAGCCGAACGCATCGGCCTCGGTCACGACCACGCCAGGCAGTTCGTTGAGCGCATCGTTGACGCTACCGAGCACGAACTGGCGGTCCAGCATTTCCTTGCCGACGGTGGTCTTGGAATAGGTCATCGCCTGGCCGACCACCTGCACCTGATCCAGCGTGGACACCTGTTCGCCAGTGTTGTTCGGTTCGGCCGCGGCCGGGCCAGATACTGCGCCATCCGGGACCTGCTGTGCGTAGGCGGGCAGGGTGAGCGGAACCAGCAGCAGCGCGAGCGTGGCCGGATGGCGCATGCGCGATGAAGACGTCGAATCCATTGCAATCCAACAAGCGGGGAGGGAGTCTGCAAAGACTCCCGCACTTGCGTTGCGTGATGATGACCGCGCTACAGGTGGGGCCGCGATCACGGGTAAATGGGGAAGCCTCACCGCCAGGACAACGACGATCTGGCGGTGTTTGGATATTCCAGGTCAGGTTGGTTTCAAAACACCCGGAATGTCGTGCGGCAGCGTGGTCTATTCGCTCCAAGACGATAAATTTGGAATCGTTGCGCCGTTGTAGATGCAGTCAAGGGCTTAGATCAAAGGCATGGCTAGTCGAGTGCGCGGTGCCCTCACCGCTTGCGGGACACGCCGTGAATCCGTCCCTGGAGGCTCGGTGGCGGCATCCATGCCGCCACACGGTCCCGCAATCGGCGAGGGCACCGCACCAGAGAGTTAGTCGATAGCTGGTTAGAAAGGCTGGCCGTCTTGCGAGTTGCCTTGGCTTGCCAATGCTGATCGCATCACTGCATGTGAGCTAGCGAGCTAGAAGCACGCGATGCATTGCTGCACCATGCGAACCGACCATCTCGACTGGTCCTTGCCCGCCCACCGTCGCGGGACCTTACGCGGCATGGATGCCGCGTAAGAGCCTACACGGACGTACTTGCGGCGTGTCCCGCGATGGTGGGCGGGCAAGGGCCCTGCAGTAAAGTCGCGGACCAGCGTTGAGCTGCAGCCAAGCGGCAGATCCTAGGCTCTGCAATAGACCGACGCGACGTAGTTAATTTAGCCACTTCTAGTGTGAGGCGCCGCTTCGGTCTGCTGCGTTTCCGGCATCAATTCCAGTGCCGATGGCGTCGTACGCAGCATCGGGCGGAAGGAGATCGGATGGGTGCGGCGGCGCGTGAAGCGCAGCAAGCGGGCCAGCGTGAAGCCGGCCATTGCCAGCAGCATCACCGCGAAGTACACCGGCAGTGCTGCCGGACCGAATTTCTGCATCGCGCCACCGGCCAACGCCGGGCCGATCGCCGCGCCCACGCCATGCACCAGCAACAAACTGCTGCAGCCGGAGAGTAGATCTTCGCGCGGCAGGTAATCGAGCATATGCGCCACCGCAAACGGATACAGCGAGAACGCCAGCCCGCCATACACGAAGAACAACACGAACAGCATGGTGGTCTGCGCCTGCACCATCGGCACCGCGGCGGCAATCGCAATGCCGGCCGCCAGCACACTCACCGTGACCAGCCCGATGCGCCGGTCATGGCCATCGCTGATGCGCCCGATTGGCCACTGCAACACCGCGCCGCCGATGATGGCGGTGAGCATGAACATCGCCACGCCATCAGCATCCAGCCCGATGCGGTTGGCGTACACCGGCAACAAGCCCCAGAATGCGCCCATCGCCAGGCCCGACAACCCCGCGCCGATGGTCGCCACCGGCGCCAACGCGTACAAGGTTTTCAGGCGCAAACGCGACACGTGCGGCACCTCGGGCGGAATCAGTCGCGTGGTCATCACCGGCATCACTGCCGCGCAAATCAGGATCGCTGTCAGCGTGAACATCGCCGGCGCACTTGCATCGCCGGCCGTAAGCAGGATCTGGCCCAACGCCAACGCGGACAGATTGATCGCCATGTACACCGAAAACACCCGGCTGCGTCGGCGCGCATCCGGCTCGGCGTTGAGCCAACTTTCGATCACCGTGTACAGGCCGACCAACGCCGCGCCGGTGATCAGCCGCAGCAACCCCCAGCCCCAGGCGTTCAACCAGATCGGATGCAGCAGCACCGCAATGGCGGCCAATGCCGCATAAAAAGCAAACGCACGGATATGCCCGATGCGGCGAATCAGTGGCGGCGCGAAGAAGGTGCCGAGAAAGAAGCCGGCAAAATACCCGGACATGATCAGGCCCAGCGCACGCGCATCAAAGCCGGCTTGACCACCGCGCACGGCAAGCAAGGTGCCGAGCAGCCCGCTGCCGGTCAGCAACAGGGCCACGCCCAGCAATAAGGCGGTCAGTCGCAACATGGATGCGGCTCTTGTGGGGGAAAAGGCGCGTCGATCACATGTTCGAGTGTAGCAGGCCGCTATGTGGCGGCTTGATCGAAACGTGTGGTGCAGGCTGATTCAAGGGGCTCCTCTACGACTCCCGACCGTCGCCGGTAGTCGTCAAGTCGGCGCAACGTGCCGGTTGTCTGCGCGCTGCAGGACGAACGCTGTATTCCGCGCAATCTCGCTGGCCTGACAACGACTCGTCACGTTTGCTCGAGACTGCGGCATGCGCAGTTGGCTTTTGCATCTGCAGGCGGCAACCGCGGCGTTGAACGTGCGCGGTCAGCGTGCAGGTGTGACAAAGCGACGATTGATCGATGCCTGTCGCTCGCAACAATCTACCGCGCGCCAGCGCCCAGACAGCACCGGCTTGCCCGCATACGACTAGAATCTGCGCCCCTGCATCATCATCAGCTGATCCTGCCATGCCCATCTACGGTTTCCAGTGCACCACCTGCGGTCACGCCTTCGACCGCCTGCAGAAGATGGCCGACCCCGATCCGCAGACCTGCCCGGCCTGCGCGGCGGCCACGATCAAGCGCCAGATCACCGCGCCCTCGTTCCGCCTGTCCGGTAGCGGCTGGTACGAAACCGACTTCAAGTCGGCGGGCGAGAAGAAGAAAAACCTCACCGAGAGCAGCAGCGGTGGCGAAGCCAAGCCAGCCGCAGCCGCCGAGAGCAAACCCGCCGCCAAGCCTGCGTCCAAGCCAGCATCCGATCCGGCATGATCCACGGCCGCGCGCGCAGGCCGGAGAGCGGCGCGTCGCTGAGAACAGCGCTCGCTCACCGCATTTCGTTGGCCACTCCAGGGTTGGCCGTGCTGATGCTGGTCGCCGCCGTGAGCGGATGTGCCACTTCTTCCAGGTCCAAGTCCACGTCTGCGACGTCGCCCACACCGATGAGCGCTGTACCCGCCGAGCGCTTCCTTGCCGCGCTCGCCACGCACTGCGGACAAGCCTTCGCCGGCCGCGTCCTCGTCGATACCCCGGTCTCCGCAACGCCAAGCGCGTTCGCCGGCAAGCCACTGGTGATGCATGTGCGCGGCTGCGACGACCCTGCACGCGAACTGCGCGTGCCGTTTCATGTGGGCGACGACCACTCGCGCACCTGGGTACTGACGCGCACTGCCACCGGCCTGCGCCTCAAGCACGATCATCGCCATGCCGACGGTAGCGCGGACGCATTGACCCAATACGGCGGCGCTACCATCGATGCAGGCAGCGCGAGCCGACAGGAATTCCCGGTCGATGCCGAATCCATCGCGCTATTCAAACGCCTCGGCTCGACCGCTTCGCTGAGTAATACCTGGGCGATGGAAATCCAGCCCGGCCGCAGCGTCGTTTACGAACTGAGCCGCCCAGGCGGGCGGCTGTTCCGGGTCGAATTCGATCTCACCCAGCCGGTCGCTTTGCCGCCCGCGCCTTGGGGAAGTTGAACCGGTCGATTGGCCGGGCAGTCGGCATCGTCTGCGGTCCCAGCACAGGCGTCTTCAGCTGGAGACCAGATCAAACAGCGTCGCAGCAGCGCACTCTCCCGCCGGGAACGCGTGTCATCCGCCAATCGATCGATGACAGGTGGAGGGCTTAGGCCGATCCGGATCCAGGACCGGCCCGCGCGCCGCCTCAACGCGCCTCGAACCGCGCCCGGCAACCGTCATTCACCCACACCGTCGCGCGGCGCTCGTCGTAGCCCCAGCTGCGGCCCTCTTCGCAGCGGGTGTCGGACAACTGGCGGGTCAGCACCGGACGGCCGTAGCGGCCATCCCAGGCGCAGGTGCGCAGGCGGCGGTCGTCGCTGGCGCAGCTGATGGCGTAATCGTTACGCGGGCGGTCGTCGCGGCCGCCGTAACCGCCATCGCCACGGTCCCAACCGCCACCGCGCGCTTGCGCAAACTCGCCCCGGCAGCCGTCGTCCACCCAGATCCGGCCACCGTCCTGGCGCCAGTTGCGGCCTTCCACGCAGGGCGTGTTGGAGAGCTGGCGCACCAGCATGGCGCGGCGCCAACCGGTATCGCAGATCTTCTGCCGCTGGTCGTTGCTCTCGCAGCGCACCGTGCCGGCCACCCCGCCAGCGCCGCCGTTGTTGCCGCCCCAGCCGCCGCCGCTCCCGTTGCGGCCATCCACAAAGCGCGCGCGGCAGCCGTTGTCCACCCACACGCGGCCGCGGTCGCTGCCCCAGTTGCGGCCTTCGATGCAGCGCGTGCCGGAGATGTTTTCGACCAGCACCGCGCGGCCGCGGAACGGCGTATCGCACTCGCGGCGGCGGTTGTCGTTGCTGGAGCAGGTGATGCTGGGGCCGTTCCAGCCGCGGTCCTGCGCGGCGGCAGGCGCGCTGGTGAGCAGGCCGGTCAGGGTGATCAGGCCGAAGCCGGAGAGCAGCAGGGCGGTGCGCAGCATCGTGGCGTCCTTGGTGCGGAAGGGTCTGGCGCCTATTCAGCCGGGCGCTGACTTAAGCGACCATGAGCGCCCGCGCATTTGCTCCTGTCGCCCGCCGGCCCCAGAATATCCGGCTCTCCGGCGCTGTCCTGCGTCGGGTTTTCAGCGGAGCTTTCGATGCGTACCCACTTCTGCGGCCTGGTCGACGAGACCATGATCGGCCAAACCGTCACTCTCGCCGGCTGGACCGACGTGGCCCGCAACCTGGGCGGCGTGTGCTTCATCGACCTGCGCGACCACGAAGGAATCGTGCAGGTGACGGTGGAGCCGGAGAACGCCGAGGTGTTCCCGGTGGCCGCCAGCCTGGGCTACGAAGACGTGCTGCAGGTCGAAGGCGTGGTGCGTGCGCGACATGCGGTCAACGACAAGCTGCGCAGCGGCAAGGTCGAAGTGATCGCCACCCGCATCAGCATCCTCAACAAGGCCGCGCCGCTGCCGTTCCACGCGCACGAAAATCCGGGCGAAGAAACCCGCCTGAAGTACCGCTATCTGGACCTGCGTCGTCCGGAAATGCAGCGCATGCAGCGCACCCGCATCAAGCTGGTGCAGGCGCTGCGCCGGCATCTGGATGCGCGCGATTTCCAGGACATCGAAACCCCGATCCTGACCAAGGCCACCCCGGAAGGCGCACGCGACTTTCTGGTGCCCGCGCGCATGCATCCGGGCGAGTTCTATGCGTTGCCGCAGAGCCCGCAGCTGTTCAAGCAGATCCTGATGGTGGCCGGCTTCGACCGTTACTACCAGATTGCGCGCTGCTTCCGCGACGAAGCGCTGCGTGCCGATCGCCAGCTGGAATTCACCCAGCTCGACATGGAATTCGCCTTCGTGCGCGAGCGCGACGTGCAGGATTTTGTCGAAGACATGATCCGCGCCATCTTCAAGGAAGTGGTGGATGTCGAGCTGGCCGCGCAGTTCCCGCGCATGACCTGGGCCGAGGCGATGCGTCGCTATGGCTCGGACAAGCCGGACCTGCGCATCGCGCTGGAATTGGTCGATGTGGCCGAGCTGGTCAAGTCCAGTGAATTCCCGGTGTTCACCGCCGCCGCCAACGATGCCGACGGCCGCGTGGCCGCGCTGCGTATCCCCGGCGGTGCCGCGCTGTCGCGCAAGCAGATCGACGAGTACGCCGCCCACGCCGCCAAGTACGGCGCCAAGGGCCTGGCCTACATCAAGCTGTCGGAAACCGGCGAAGTCAGCTCGCCGATTGCCAAATTCTTCAGCGAAGAGGCGTTTGCTGCGCTGCTCGCGCACGTCGGTGCCGGCAACGGCGACATCGTGTTCTTCGGTGCCGGCGGCTACAATACCGTGTCCGATTTCATGGGTGCATTGCGTCTGAAGGCCGGCAAGGACTTCAAGCTGGTCGCCGACACCTGGGCGCCGCTGTGGGTCACCGACTTCCCGATGTTCGAGTGGGACGAAGAGGCGCAGCGCTATGTGGCCCTGCATCACCCCTTCACCGCGCCGGCCGTGGACGATATCGCCGACCTGCGCGCCAATGCCCGCACCGCGGTGTCGCGCGGTTACGACATGGTGCTCAACGGCAATGAAATCGGCGGCGGCTCGATCCGTATCCACCGCCCGGACATGCAGAGCGCGGTGTTCGAGCTGCTTGGCATCGGCGCCGAGGAAGCGCGTGCCAAGTTCGGCTTCCTGCTGGATGCCTTGAACTACGGCGCACCGCCGCACGGCGGCATCGCCTTCGGCATCGACCGCATCGCTGCATTGATGGCGGGCACCGAATCGATCCGCGACGTGATCCCGTTCCCCAAGACCACTGGCGCGCAGGATCTGATGACCGACGCCCCGTCGCCGATTCCCGCCGAGCAGCTGGCCGAAGTGCACGTGCAGGTGCGTCCGAAGCAGGTCTGACCTGCGCTAGCAGATGGCCATGCCGTGTGCGTGGTCATCTGTACAAGGCGCCTAGCGCAGCCAGCGCTGCGCGCTTTGGTGGAACCGTTAGCGCCGGCTGGGTGTTGCGCACGGGGCACCGCCGCCGATCACCGGCGGCAGTGCGTCCTGCAGGTCCGTCCCAAGCGCGCCTGAGCTCCGCAAGCAGATAGCCATCCCTCGCAGTGTTTATCTTTCCTGCGCGGTGCCATGCGGAGCCGGTCGTGCGCGCTTGGTTGAACCCGTCAGCGCCCATGCCGAATCCTGCACACGCGGAATCCACACATCGCAGATGCTTTCCCGATTCCCGATTCCCGATTCCCCAATCCCCAATCCCCAATCCCCAATCCCCAATCCCCAATCCCCAATCCCCAATCCCCAATCCCCAATCCCCAATCCCCAATC
>NZ_MDFM01000018.1 GCF_002939985.1 Xanthomonas hortorum pv. cynarae
CGTCGGAGATATCGGTTGGATATGGCTTACGAGGCTTCATCCGTATACGTTATCGTGACAAGGGCAAAGTTCATAACACGCTCTAGAGCAGGTCCATCGGCAACCATTAATACCTGAGCGTTGACCACAGCGCCGGGCAGTCGAATGTCACCCGTTGGTCGAGGGCGCGATGCCCTCACCATTGCGCGCTTACTTGCGCGCTGCATCGCTCTTGTCACGGATCGCCTTGAACTCCGAGCCGTCCTGCCAGCTCGGCCACTGCCGGCCATTGGCCAGCGCCACGCCCACGTCGTAGACCAGCGTGGTGTCGGCCGCGTGGCCGCTGGCATCCCACTGCGGGGTCCAGCGATCGCAGGGCTGGTGATAGCACTCGGCAAAGTATTTATCGCGCAGCGCCTTGCCGGCCGCCACACCGCCTTCGAGCATGTCCAGACCGGGGCCTGCAGTAATCGCCGGCACACCCATGCGTGCGAACGCGAAATGATCGGCGCGGTAGAAGAAACCCGCTTCCAGATTCGGATCCGGCGAATAGCTGCGTCCACGCGCCTTGGCGGCCTGTTCCAACTCGCCTTCCAGCGAGACGCGTCCACGTCCCCACGAGGCGATATCGCGGGTGAGGCCATCCGGGCTGAACATCTCCATGTTGAGCACGGCCACGGTCTTGTCCAACGGCGCCAGCGGATGCGCGGCGTAATAGTTGGCGCCAAGCAGGCCCTTTTCTTCCGCTGTCAACGCGATGAAATACAGCGTGCGCTGCGGCTGGGGGCCGGCCGCGAACACGCGTGCCAGTTCCAGCACGCTGGCCACGCCGGTGGCGTTGTCCACTGCGCCACGACGCACGGTGTCGCCGCCGGCATCGGCCTTGCCCACACCGAAGGCATCCCAGTGCGCGGAGAAGATCACCGTCTCGTCCGGATGCTGGCTGCCGGTGAGCTTGGCCACCACGTTATGGGTGACCACGCGCTCGCGCTTGAGCTTGAAGTCCACCGACAGCTTGGCATCGCCCAACACGATCGGCGCGAAATCGCGCTGCTGCGCACGCTGCTTGGCCTGCGCAAAATCCAGCCCGACGCGCTGGAACAGCGACACCGCCAACGCCTGCTGCATCCAGCCGCGCACCGGCACATGCTGCGCCTTCGCATCGGCATCGCTGCGTTCGATATCGAACAACGGCGACAGGCCCGAACTCTGCACCGTCGCCCAGCCATACGCGGCCGGCGCGGTCTCGTGCACGATCAACACACCGGCAGCGCCGCGGCGCGCAGCTTCTTCGTACTTGTAGGTCCAGCGGCCGTAGTAGGTGACCGCCTTGCCATCGAATGCGCCAGGCTGCAGTGCTTCGAAGTCGGCATCGTTGATCAGCACCACCGCGATCTTGCCGTGCAGGTCCACGCCCTTGTAGTCGTCCCACTGCCGCTCCGGGGCGCTGATGCCGTAGCCGACGAACACCAGCGGTGCATTTTTCAAGGCCACCGCATCCAGCGGACGCAGACTTTGCAAGGTCACATCGGTGCCATTGACCAGGGTCTGGGTCTTGCCGCCGACACGCAAGCTGGCGCGCACCGGGCCATCCACCTGCGCGCGTACCAACGGTACTGCCTGGGTCCAACCGCCCTGCTCGCCGCCCGGCTGCAGGCCTGCCGTCTTGAACTGCTCGACCAGGTAATCCACGGTGCGCTGCTCACCGGCACTGGCCGGCGCGCGCCCTTCGAATTCATCCGATGCCAGCAGGCGCACATGCCGCGACAGCGCCTCGGCATCGATGCCGCCGCCGGGCAGATCGTTGGCGGCCTGCGCCACGCCTCCCACAAACAGGCAGGCGGACAACAACAGGATGCGCATCGGATTCACGGGGTGGCCTTGCAACAGATAGATGACACACAGTTTACAAGCGTGCGGCCGACACCGGAGCGCTAGGACACGAGAATGCATTCGATCGCATGGACTGCATGCCTTGCTAAAGCGCGGGAGGCGTTTTTTCATTGAAGCCAGCGCGCAGGCAGCGTTATCGAGAATGTCTCATTGCGCCAGACGCCGATGAAACAGATCACGCGCAACATTTTTTCCTACGGTGTGGATGCGTCGTGGGCAGAGCGGCTGAGCTGCGGCTTGGCTGCAGGGCCCTTGCCCGCCCACCATCGCAGGACACGCCGCAAGTACATCCATGTAGGCTCTTACGCGGCATCCATGCCGCGTAAGGTCCCGCGACGGTGGGCAGGCAAGGACCAGTCGAGATGGTCGGTATGCATGGCTATTCGAAATCCCGCTTATCGTGGGAGTGATTGGACACTGCGGATAGAGCAGTTGCAGAGCGATTGATCTGCCGCTTTGCTGCAGGGCCCTTGCCCGCCCACCATCGCAGGACACGCCGCAAGTACGTCCATGTAGGCTCTTACGCGGCATCCATGCCGCGTAAGGTCCCGCGACGGTGGGCAGGCAAGGACCAGTCGAGATGGTCGGTGTGCATGGCTGTTCGAAATCCCGCTTATCGTGGAAGTGATTGGACACTGCGGATAGAGCAGTTGCAGAGCCATTGATCTGCCGCTTTGCTGCAGGGCCCTTGCCCGCCTACCATCGCGGGACACGCCGCAAGTACGTCCGTGTAGGCTCTTACGCGGCATCCATGCCGCGTAAGGTCCCGCGACGGTGGGCGGGCAAGGACCCGTCGAGATGGTCGGTGCGCATGGTTGCAAGCAACGCATGACGTGTGTTTTCGGATAACGCCGCGGCGATCAGCTTCGCAACGCAATACGCAACGCGATCACAGGCAGGCTTTCACCCAATCACCGACCAACTTTATGGTGCGGTGTCCTCACCGATTGCGGGACCGTGTGGCGGCATGGATGCCGCCACCGAGCCTACATGGACGTACTTGCGGCGTGTCCCGCGAGCGGTGAGGGCATCGCGCCCTCGACCAGCCAAGTTTCGGTGCATGGTTGCGAGCAGTGCGCGTTGCGCTGCGGTCTGATTGGCTCTTTTCGATGCGAGCAACGTCACTGCCGTCCCCGACATCACTTCACTTGTCAACCAAGGCGAGTGCGGCCAACACGTTGCAGCCACCGATACAGCGTTCAAGCGATTTTGTCAGCCGCTTCAAGCGCGCTAACTCGTCCGCGTTGTGCGATCCATCCAGCACGCCAGGCCCTGCGCGTTGAGTTCGATATCGGTGGCCAGCAGCTGCGCCACGCTCGCATCGTCCAGGCGGCAACCGTGCAGGCGGGCGCGCTCCAGATACAGCTCACTCAACGCCGCCACCATGCAGCGATGGCGGTCCGCACGCTGTGCGCAGCTCACTGCAATGGCGGTCATCGCATGGATCTGCTCGATCAACGCCTGCGCCAACGGCTCCGGCGATGTGACGCGCCCGTAATGGGTCAGATACATCGCGGCCGGCGCGGTCTCCATCAGCCGCGCGATCGAGTGCAGCATCGCTTCCGGCTCGAACTGCACCGGTGAAGAGGTTGGCAGGATGAAGGCGCCTTGTGCGCTATCGAGCTGGCGATACGACAAGCCGAAGGTGTCGCCAGTGAACCAGCTGCGGCTGCGTGCATCCCACACGCACAGATGATGCCGCGCGTGCCCGGGCGTCTCGATCGTGCGCAGCGCGCGCTCGCCCAGCATCACGGTCTGCCCATCGGCTGCTTCCACCACCCGCTCGGCGGGCACCGGCACGATGGCGCCATAACTGCGCGCCATCTCCGCCTCGCCGTACACCGCGGTGGCACCGGCAATCAGCCGGGTGGGATCGATCATGTGCGGCGCGCCGCGCGGATGCACCAGCACGCGCGCATTGGGCAGGTGCTGCAGCAAGGCACCCGCGCCACCGGCGTGATCCAGATGCACATGGGTCAGGATCAACCACTCCACCTGCGCAGGCGTCAGCCCGGCCGAGTGCAACGCAGCCAGCATGTGCGGCACCGACAGCGAGGTACCGCAATCGACAAAGGCGCCACGTTGCGCCTCGACGATCAGGTACGCCGCATCGAACTGCACACCGCCAAAGCCGGTATCGATGGTCTGGATGCTGGAATCGGCTGTCGCTGTCATTCCTACCCCACGCCTACCCGAGAAACCACAGTGTAGGCGCAGGGCTCCATGCGTGTTGTTAGGCCTCGCGCAACACACGCATTGCGGCAAGGATCACGTCTGTATTCACCTGCGCATGCACGCCCGGCAATTGCAGATCACTGGCCTGCTCGGCCTGTTTCAAGCGTGCAATCAACTGGCCCGCATCGCGCGGCGAGGCGAAGCCATCGCTCTGCAGCAGCAACGCACCGGCGCCATCGTTCAACTTGAAGTAGAACTGCCCGTCGCTCTCGCGATATTGCTTGAACACCGGCGGGGCGACTTTTTCGTCTGCGTCCACGGACGTCGTCGCGGCCTGACTGGAGAGATCGCGCAGACCCACCGCAGCGCGCAGTTCGGCCAGAAACGGCGTGGCGTAGCGCGCGCGCAGACGTGCGCCACCGGCGCGCAGAATCGCCTCGATCTTCGCCGGCTCGGCCATCAGCGCCTCATAGCGCGTGCGCAGCGGCGTAATTTCCTGGTCGATCCGCTCGAACAGCTGCTGCTTGGCATCGCCCCAGCCGATGCCATCGGCAAAGGCCTGCGCAAATGCAGCCGTTTCCTGCGGCGTGGCGAAGGCCTGATACAACTGGAACAGGGCAGAACCCTGCGTGTCCTTGGCTTCGCCGGGCGCGCGCGAATCGGTGAGGATGGAGAACACCAGCTTGCGCAGTTCCTCGCGTGGGGCGAACAGCGGAATCGTATTGCCGTAGCTCTTGCTCATCTTGCGGCCGTCCAGGCCTGGCAACGTGGACACCTGCTCGTCGATCACCGCCTCGGGCAAGGTGAAAAAGTCGCGGCCATACACATGATTGAAGCGCTGGGCGAAATCGCGCGCCATCTCGATATGCTGGATCTGGTCGCGTCCCACCGGCACCTTGTGCGCGTTGAAGATCAGGATGTCCGCCGCCATCAGCACCGGGTACATGAACAAGCCGGCGCTCACGCCCGCGTCCTCGTCCTCGCCCTCGGCGCGGTTCTTGTCCACCGCCGCCTTGTAGGCATGCGCGCGGTTGAGGATGCCCTTGCCGGCCACGCAGGTGAGCAGCCATAGCAACTCGGTGGTCTCCGGCACATCGGACTGGCGATAGAACCACACCGTTTCCGGGTCCAGGCCGCAGGCCAGCCAGCTGGCGGCGATCTCCAGCGTGGAGCGCTGCGTCCGCGCCGGGTCCTGCGCCTTGATCAAGCTGTGCAGGTCGGCCAGGAAATAGAAGCTCTCCGCATCGGCGCCGGCGCTGGCCTGGATCGCCGGGCGGATCGCACCGACATAATTGCCCAGGTGCGGGGTGCCGGAGGTGGTGATGCCGGTAAGGACGCGAGTGGTCATCTGCATGAAGGCCAGGAAGTCAGCGCACAAGTTTAGCGGTTCCGTGCACCGGGCATGGACGCGCCGGTTTTGCATGCGTTATTCCTGGCCGCAGACGCAAAACGGGCCGCATCAGGCGGCCCGTCGTGTGCAGCTGTCGCTCACTTCATCGCATGAGCGCCCTTGCGGATGGCTCAGGTGTCGTCGCGCAGCGACTTTTCGAAGGCGCGCACTTCAGTCTGGGCGCGATCGCGATCCCAGCCGTAGCGCTCCTGAAGCTTGCCCTGCAGATACTCGGCGTTGCCTTCGGCGATCTTGAAATCGTCGTCGGTCAGGTCGCCCCACTTGGCCTGCGCCTTGCCTTTGAGTTGGGTCCACTTACCGGAAATGATGTCAGTGTTCATGCGTTGACTCCGCTTGATGCGGCCGCGATTGACCGTGGCGTCAGGTTGCCGATGGACGCGTTCGCTGCAGATCAAAAGCTGTCAAACCCAGACTCACCGCACTGAACGGTCGCTTACGCTTGCGGTGCACGCGGCGCATGTCGATACACGCAGAACTGGCGCGTCGAACGCAGCAGTTCCCGCAAACATAGGCGAAAAAAAACGGGCCGTGCGGCCCGTTTTTTAAGCATGCAGCGCTAGATCACTTGCGCGCAGCGTCTTCCACTTTCTCGCCAGCGCCCTGCACGTCCTTGCCAGCACCTGCGACGGTGTTGCAACCCGCCAGCATACCGACCGAAAACACCGACAGCACCAGCAGCATAATTGCACGCTTCATAACAAACTCCTTCGTGGGTAAACGGCGACGTGCCGCAGATCAATCAATTCGAACAACAAGATCAAACAAAACCTGGAATCAGCACTTGCCGTCGCTGCAATTATCGGTCTTCTTTTCGACCTTCTCACCTGCGCCCTGCATGTCCTTGCCGGCGCCGGCCATGGTGTTGCAGCCAGTCATCACGCCAGCCGAAAACAGGCCTAGCACCATCAGTGTCAGCAGTCGCTTCATCGGTCTTCCTCAGTTCTGCATTCGGTGCCAACGCACCGCGCTTGGCGCCAAATCTGACTGCGTGGCCGTGGATTTGATGTGAACGTGGCGCGCCGCGTTCAGCAATCGATCAATCTCGCATCAGCGTGGACTTGCCGAACAGGCTCTCCACCAGATCCACCGCCAGCTCGGCGGTCGCGTTGCGGTTGTCCAGCACCGGATTGAGTTCGACGATGTCCAGCGACCCCATACGCCCGGTGTCGGCAATCATCTCCATCACCAGCTGCGCCTCGCGGTAGTTGGGACCACCGGGCACGGTGGTGCCAACGCCCGGCGCGATGCTGGGGTCGAGGAAGTCCACATCGAAGCTCACGTGTAAATGGGTGTCCGCGCTCATGCCCTGCAAGGCGGTCTCCATGGTGCGCTTCATGCCGGCCTCGTCGATGTAGCGCATGTCGTAGACATCGATGCGGTGCTGCTTGATCAGGCGTTTCTCCTCCGGGTCCACCGAGCGGATGCCGATCTGCCGCACCTGCTCGGGCAGCAGGGCCGGCGCGCTGCCGCCCAGATGGGTCAGCGCCTGCGGGCCCAGCCCGCACAGGCAGGCCACCGGCATGCCGTGCACGTTGCCCGATGGCGTCACCTCGCTGGTATTGAAATCCGAATGCGCATCCAGCCACAGCACCCGTAGCGGGCGCCCCTGTTCGCGGCAGTACTTGGCCACCGCCGTGATCGAACCGATGCCCAGGCAGTGGTCGCCGCCGAGCATGATCGGCATGCGCCCGGCGCATAGTTCAGCGTAGCTGGCGTCCATCAGCGCCTGGTTCCAGGCCACTACTTCGTCCAGATGCCGGTAGCCGGCCTGCGGGGCCAGCCAGGGATTGCGCGGGCCATCCAGATTGCCCAGGTCGCGCACCTCCACCCCGCGGCCGATCAAGGCCTCCTGCAAGCCGGCGATGCGCAGCGCCTCAGGCCCCATCCGCGCGCCACGGTGGCCGGCGCCGATGTCGGTGGGAACGCCAATCAGGGAAACCGGCAGGTACTGCGTCGCCATGCATTGCTCCAGCATCGAGAAAGCGCTGAAGTCTAGTCGCCGGCTTGCGCACTGACGCGCGGCAGCGCAGCACAGCGCCCGGCCTGCGTCACCAATCACGCAATCGCATCTGCCACTGCAGCAATCCGAACAGCGGCCGATACACCGTAGCGGGCAAGCGTCGGGCAGATGCGGATGGCATGCGCAAAGGCTGCGGTGTCAGCGTGATCCAGCTCGGCCGGAGCATTACCGACCACCAGCCGCGTTCGCTTGTCAGCTGCGTCGAGAGGTTGATTGCTGCTTCACGTGACGTGGTTGGGCACTTTGTGGCGCATCTGTGCTTTGCGGAATGCGCCTGCCTGCCCGCACAGTTAGACCATGGCTGGAGATGCCGATGTCACTGTCTGCCCGCCAGCGCGGGTCATCAGTGCCATCGACAGGTTTTTTCATCGCGCAGCGCGTTTTGTACAGGGGAGAAGTTCATGCCGCATAACGCCGTCAACCAGGTCGTCAAGGCTGCCGTGGGCGAGGTCGCGCGGGCGTCGCATCAGTACGATCTGCAGCGCATCGGCCGCGAGTTCGCGCAGACCATCGAGCGTGAGCCGGGCATCCGTTTGCTGATGCTGTCCACCGCCGACGGGCGCGCCATTACCGAGCAATCCAGTCTGGATGTGGACGGTCGCCGTCTGGCGGCGATGGCCAATTCGTTTCTGACCCTGGGCGAGACCCTGGCGCGCGAATCCAGTCTGAGCGAGGCCGATTACGCCACCGTCAGCACCCGTGGCGGCCAGCTGGTGCTGATCCGCATTCGCGCCGACAAACCGCTGACACTCACGGCAATTGGCGGCCCACAGCTCAATGCCGCCGCACTGTTGTTCAACGCACGCGACTGCGCCGGCCGTCTGGCCAAGGCCATGGCGCAACCGGCGACCTGAGGCTTGGCATTGTTCGTGCTTGCCTTTCGCGCACCCATTACTCACCGCTTGTAAGGACGTCCCGTGGCACAACTCAATCTGGAACACCTGCATTCAATCGCCGGCTTCGTCGGTGCCGCGCTGGTCGATAGCGACAGCGGCATGGCACTGGGCATGACCGGCGGCACCGATCTCAACCTGGAACTGGCCGCCGCCGGCAATACCGAAGTGGTGCGCGCCAAGCGTCGCATCGCCGAGCAGCTCGGTCTAAACGACACCATCGAAGACATCCTGATCACCCTGGCCCGCCAGTACCACCTGCTGCGTCCGCTGGAGAGCAACGGCACGCTGTTCTTGTACGTCGTGCTGGACCGCGCGAAGGCCAATCTGGCCATGGCCCGTCACGAGCTCAAGGCGTTCGAAAAGACCCTCGACTTCGGTTGATGCCAACCTGGCGGCGCATGCGTCGCCTGTCCGGCCTGCCGGTCTGCACCGGCAGGCGTCGCACTCCAACGCGCCGATGCGGCGCCATGTCATGACCATACCCATTCACGCCCTGCGGGTCGCTACGGCCGGCCTGGACCTGCTGCACACCACGCGCCTGAAACTGGCGTGCTCGCTGCTGCTGGCCGAGCGTGTCGACGTGCAATTGGGGCAATGGCCGCAACACGCGGCCGACGTGGTGGTACTGGGTCTGGAAAGCGCCGACGGCCTGGCCGCATGGCAGGCGCTGCAAGGCCAGCCGATGCGCGTGCTGGTGGTGTCGCGGACACCGGTCGCCGGCGCATGGATCAAGCACGGCGCCACCGTGCGCGAACTCAACGAACACCTGCGCCTGCTGCTGTCCTCGCCGCATAACGTGCAGATCGCCGAACCGGCACTGCTGATCCGCCATTGCCGCGGTGAATTCGGCAACGCTGCAGTGCTGCTACGCCACGCGCAGCTGCACGTCCGTGTAGATCCGGCCAATGCCTGCGTGCAACTTGCGCCCGGCCTGGCGTTGTCCGACCTGGTGGCGGCACTGGATCGCCCCGGTTGGCAGATCGCACCTGACACAACCGATGCCGCGCTGACGCAGCGCATCTCGTTCGAAGCGCTGTATTTCGCCCTGCCCGACCACTTGCGTCCCGCGCTGCCGGCGGTGGAGCCCAGCCATGCGCTGCAGCTGCGGCAATGGCCGGAACTGAGCGCCGAAACCAGCTCGCCCGCACAGTTGCTCGCCATCGCGCATCTGCATGCGCGCCCGTGGCGCGCGCAGGCGCTGGCCAATGCTTGCAAGCTGCCGCTGCAAACGGTGGAATGCCTGTTCGCCGCTGCACTTGCCAGTGGCCTTGCCCAGACTGCGGAGATTGCCGTGCCTGCAACGCAGACTCGTCCGGACAGCAGCAACTCCCGGTTCTTCTCCTGGGTCGCACGTCGGTTCGGCCTCTCTCTCTTTCAGGCGCAGTCATGAGTCTTCCGGCCAACAAACTGGTGTTCGTTGGCGGCATGGGCGCCGGCAAGACCACGGCAGTGCGCGCCATTTCCGACGTGGAGCCGGTCAGCACCGAGATGCCGCTCAGCCAGGATGCCTACGGCGACAAGACCTACACCACGGTCGCACTGGACTACAGCTCGATCGAGCTGGAAG
The DNA here is from genome assembly GCF_002939985.1 of Xanthomonas hortorum pv. cynarae. Lineage (GTDB taxonomy): Bacteria > Pseudomonadota > Gammaproteobacteria > Xanthomonadales > Xanthomonadaceae > Xanthomonas > Xanthomonas hortorum_D. The sequence goes on from NZ_MDFM01000018.1 coordinate 9,942, forward strand.
ACGGCGAGTTGCTGCACGTGTACGGCGTGCCGGGCCAGAAATACCTGGATTTCATGTGGCCACTGGTTTGCGACGGCGCACTGGGTGTGATCGTGCTGACCAGCGCGCGCGATCCGCAGATGCGTGAGAGCACGCTGGACTTGCTGCGCGAGTTTTCGCAGATCGCACCCGAGGCCAGCCTGGCAGTCGGCATCACCATGACCGACGAAATGGAGGATTTTCTGCTGCCGCCCTTCCGCGATGCACTGGTGGCCGAAGGCTTCCGCATCCCGGTCATGCGCGTGGATGCGCGCTCGGCCACCCAGATCACCTTCCTGGTGAAATCGCTGCTGTCCTATCGCTACACCTCGGCGCACAGCTGATCGGCAGCGCCTGGCGCGCGTACCTGCGTGATCGACACGCAAGGCAAAACAAGGAATCCGGTCACGACGGTGCCTGAAAGGGCGTCACGCGGGGGATGCCGCCTCTAGGGTGGCGGCGACGCGTCCATCTTCCTTGATGCCAGACACGCGACGCGAACGTCATACATTTGAGCGCTTTGCCTGACTTGTTCAGTATGGCGCGCGATCAAAAGCCAGGACATCGGGACGTTCCCGACATCGCGCAGGACATACCCGTGATATCGCGTCGGCAATAGCGGTGGCGATGGGCAGCCAAGCCGTCGCGGCACCATGCGGCTTACGCGCGTAGTTGGGTGCCTGGCTGCCAAGTGGCGCAACCATCTGTGGTGACCGCACACCGCGTAGCCAGTAGCTAGCGACTGTCTTGCTGCTGCTGTTGCACGGCAACTCGTCGAACAGGCAGACATCAAGCAATCTCGACGCGCGCTTCGGCGCACGGCAGCGTCACTGCCCGCGGCGGCAACCTGACCCGCCAGAATCGACAACTGCAGCGCGCCGCAAAGACGCTGCCGCAGTACTGACCTATCGCCACGATCGGATAAAGTAGCGCGATGACAATCGAACTGAAGCCCGGCGGCTTGTTGATCGTGATCGAAGGCATCGACGGCGCCGGCAAGACCACCCTCGCCCGCAGCCTGGCCACCACCCTGGAAGCGGCCGGCGCCCACGTCGTATTGAGCAAGGAGCCGACCAACGGCCCCTGGGGCACCAAGTTGCGTCAGTCCGCCGCCACCGGCCGCCTGAGCGCGGACGAAGAAGCCGAGCTGCTGATCCGCGACCGCCACGAACATGTGGACACCCTCATCGCGCCCGCATTGGCGCGTGGCGAGATCGTGATCCTGGACCGCTACTTTCCGTCGATGGTTGCCTACCAGGGCGCCGCCGGCCTGCCGCTGGACGCGCTGCTGGAACGCAACGCCTTCGCACCGCGCCCGGACGTGCTGCTGCTGCTCGACCTGCCACCGCCCACCGGTTTGGCCCGCATCCGCGCCCGCGGCGACGCCCCCAATCACTTCGAAACCCAGGACAACCTGGAACGCTGCCGCGCCATCTTCAATACCCTGCAATTGCCAGGCAAACACGTGGTGGATGCCAGCGCAGATGCAGACAGCGTGCTACGCCAAGCCCACGCTATCGTCGTTGCCGCACTGGCCGAACGGCTGAGCGACGACGCCGCGCACACCGACGCAGAAAGGGCCGTCCTTGGACTGCTATCGGCCGGTCGCCCGGCCTGATTTGCTCCGCGCGCTGATGCGCAGGCAACAACAAACTGCGCAATACGATTTGCGCGCAACGCGCAACTTATCTAAAGCCCCTCTCCCTGCGGGACAGGGGTTAGGGTGAGGGTACGGCCAACCACAATTCCCGATGAAACCGCTCCTTCACAAAGCGCTTCGCCTCATAAAGGAATCAATATTCCGATAGAGGATGTCGCGTTGGCCCGCACACCCACCGTGCGTGGCAATCGGCTGCAGTGGTAATTGCAGGCGCAGAAAACGCACCCAAACGACGGCACGGCCAGAACAGGTGTGTGCACAAACTTGTGGATCGAAGATGGTGCCGGCACCCGGATTCGAACTGGGGACCTACCGCTTACAAGGCGGTTGCTCTACCAACTGAGCTATGCCGGCAAAGGCCAAGCGCATTGCGCGCCGGTGCGCATTCTAGCGCAGCGCGGAGCAATCTAGCGATCGTTGACGCGTTGCACCCGCGGCGCCCTGCAACGCAGTGGGTGCCGAGGCACTACGCACATCGATCCACCAGCGCGATTGCCCGGTGCCGCTGGGCATCAGCTGCGCGGGAAACCCCGCACTCACCAGGCTCGCCTGACGCCGCTCGGCGCGCTCGCGGCTCTGGTATTGGCCCAGCGCGACGGAGTTGTCCTCGCCTTGCGCAATCACGTAATAGTCGCCGATGCCAGCCGCAGCGATGCGCTTGACCAACGCCTGCGCCGCGGCGCGATCGCCCACGCTGGGCAGCATCACCCGGAACGTACTGACCCCGGCATCCTTGTCTTCGCGCACGCTGCTGCGCGTGGCTTGACCACGAATGCGTGCCAGCGCTGCATCGGCGTCGGCGCGTGCCGGATAGGGGCCCAGGCTGGCGCAGCGCTCTGGTGCGGGCGCGGGTGCGGGAGTCGGCACCGTTGGCGATGTCTTTGGTGCAGCCGCCAAAGCAATCTCGGCCGGTTTCGGAGCGACCTTGATTGTGGCCGGAATCTCGGACGGTACTGGCGATGTTTCAGCCCCTGCGGTGGTAGCCGCAGCTGTCGAAGCGGCCGCCGCCGCTTGTTCCGTTGATGTCTGAGCTGGTGATGTCTGAGCCGGTACTGCTGCCGGTACTGCTGCCGGTGCCGGTGCCGGTGCCGGTGCAACCGATGTTGCTGCCGGCGCAGCGTCTGGAGCTGCTGTTGCTGCCTCTCCCGATATCGCAGCCGCCGCGCCTGTTGCGATGTTCGGCAACACCTCCAACCGTGCCACACCTGCCGGCTGCGCCGGAGCGGCCAACGCGGCCGGTGCCGGCTGCAGGGCCCACCACAACGCCACGCCGGCATTGAGGACGATCAAGACAACGATGAGCGCGCGTACATACATGCAGTGGATTCTACGAGTGGCCGATAACCGCTGGCGAGCGCTCGACGACTCGGCGAGAGCGGCAGGCAGCCAGTGACCCCAGTGTACGAGCGCGACATCCCGATGCCGAGCACCGGCCGCCCGCCTGGCGGCTGCGCGTCGTTCGATCACCGCCCTCAAGGCGTAGGCGCAGACCTCGCCCAAATCGCCAACCCATCCAGCACCAGCGCAGCGCGAAACGTGGCATCGGGCAATAACGGCAGCAACGGTGGCGCGCCACCACCGTGCGCCAGCAAGCGCACCGGTACGCCCAAACTGCGTTGCGCGTGCTGCAGGCTGCGCTCGATCAGCGCCACCGCCGCACCATCGCAACCAGACGCCAGTGCATCGTCGGTGTCGTTGGCCAGCTCCGCATAATTGCCGCCGCTGGCCGGCAATTGCACCGCGCGGGCATGCAGCGCTTCGCGCATGGTGGTCGGCGAGGCGGCGATGCGCCCGCCATGATGCTGCCCATCGGCCCCAAGCAGATCGATGGTCAGCGCAGTGCCCACGCCGGCCACCAGCACCGGTGCCTCGCCACGTGCGCCGAGCAGCGCCAGAAAGCGATCCACGCCGAAGCGGCTCGGGTCCGCATATGCAATCCGGATGCCGGCGCATTCGGCCGCGGTGCGCACGATCCGCACCTGCTCGAAGCGCTCGTGCAGGCAGGCGAGCATGCGCTGCGTCAACGCCGGCGCAGCAACGCTGGCCACATGCGCGATGCGCCCGGTCGGCAGCGCCGACAGTGCGGCCGCATCCATCGCCTCGGCGCCGTGCGGCCACGCCTGCACATCGCCGGCGCGATCTCCCTGTAGCAGGGCGTACTTGAACCGCGAATTTCCCAGATCGAACAACCACTCGCTCATGCAGGTCTCACGCTCACTTCTCCGGAGTGGAACAGGCGCACCGTCTCGCCCAATTGCACCCGCAACGCGCCGTCGGCAGCCAGACCGAGCGCAACGCCGTGATGCCGGGTGCCAGCTTCTTCGACCTGTACCGCGCGGCCACACAACACGTCCAAGGCCGCATAGCGACTCAGGAACGGGGCCAGCCCCTGCGCCTCGAACAGATCCAGCGCCGGCAGCAGCCCGGACAACACCGCCGCCACCACGGTATCGCGCGAGACCGCACGGCCCGCAAGCGTATCCAGATCCACCCATGGCTGGTCGATCGCAGCAGCCGCCGCGGCCGGCATGTGCACATTCAAGCCCAGCCCGATCACCGCACGCGCATTGCCGGCCATTTCGCCGCCGCCTTCGATCAACAGGCCGCCCAGCTTGCGCTCGCGCGCCAGCAGATCGTTGGGCCACTTCAGCCCGACATCGGCAAACCCGCAACCGCGCAAGGCTTCGGCCACCGCCACACCCACCGCCAGGCTCAGCCCGGCCAGCTGGCCCAACCCACCGCTGAAACGGCGCGAGGCCGACAGATAGATATGCGCACCCAGCGGCGAGGTCCATTGCCGGCCGCGACGGCCGCGCCCACCGGTCTGACGCTCGGCCAGCAGCACCGCCACTCCCTGCTCGGGCGCCGCACGCGCCAGCAAGCTGGTGTTGGTGGATTCCAGCGTCCACGCGACATCGAGTGCAGCCAGGCCCGCCAGCGCATCGCTCGATATGGCCGCACGAATCCGCGCAGCCTCCAGCAGATCCAGCGGCGCGGCCAGCCGGTAGCCGTCGCCAGCCCGCCCCTCGATGTCGACCCCGGCTGCGCGCAAATTTTGAATGCGCTTCCACACTGCCGCACGGGTCAACCCGGCATCGCGCGCCAGCGCATCGCCGGATAGCCGGCCGCTCGCAAGTTTGGCCAGCAACGCGCGGTCATCCACGGCAAGGTCCCCAAATCGATCCGTGAAAGTATGCGCCAAGCCCACCCGGGCGCCCAGCACGGCTTGCGTGAGGGAGTGAAAAGCGCGTTATGATCGCCAACTCACGCCGCTTGCCCTGGATGTGGACGATGCGCCGAATCACGGTTTGCCTGCTCCTGTTATTGGCTCCGCTTGCCGTGCTGGCATCGGACCAACTGGTCGATGGCGACCATGAGAGCTGCGTCAGCATCAATTCGGCTGCGCGCGGCAGGACGCCCAATGGCGAGGCCGCTGCACCGGCACGCGCTCCCGCGCACAAGCCCACCCCGGCCACCGGCGGCGGCGGTAGCGATGGCGACGCGCTGTTCCCACGCATGCGCACGATGCCGCGCTGGCACAGTTTTCTGCCAGGCATGTTCCGCTGATCCAGTGGTTGTCGCGCTGGCTGCGCCGGCCGCCCATCGACATTCCTGATGCGTTATGGCTGCCGGTCTGCAGCGGCTGCGCCTGGGTCGCCGCGCTCGATCCGCCCCGCCAGCACCGCCTGCGCACCCTGGCCGCACAATTCCTGCAGCAAAAAACCATTTCCCCGGTCGATGGGTTGCAACTGCATGCGCACGATTATGTACAGCTGGCGGCCACCTGCTGCCTGCCGCTGCTGGAAATCGGTGCAGTGGGCTGGCGCGGCTGGTCGCAACTGATCGTCTACCCGGACGCGTTCCGCGTGCAGCGCACGCATGTGGATGCGGCAGGGGTGCTGCATGCCTGGGACGACACCCTGATCGGCGAATCCTGGGAGCAAGGCCCGCTGATCGTCAGCTGGGCCGACGTGCAAGCCGACCTGGACGACCCGCAGGCCGGCTTCAACGTGATCGTGCACGAGATGGCGCACAAGCTCGATGCACTCGATGGCGCCCTCGACGGCACACCGCCACTGCCGCGCGATGCACAGCGCGCCTGGGCACGCGATTTCCAGCAGGCCTTCGATGCGTTTCGCCAACGCGTGGATGCAGGCGAAGACACCGAAATCGATCCGTATGCCGCCGAAGCACCGGAAGAATTCTTCGCGGTCGTGAGCGAATATCACTTCTCGGCGCCGCAAGTGATCGCGCGCGTCATGCCGGATGTCGCCGCGCAGTTGACGCGTTTTTACGGGCCCTCGCCGTTTGCTTCTTCAGCGCAGCGCTGAGGGTGTGGTGGCACCAACGCGTTGCTTGCGATGGTTGTCATGCAACCGCTTCGCGCGCGTTGCTCGCACACGCTTGGCCGAATTGAAAACACCGCTGCGCAATGTCGTCCAAATGCCCGCTCGACACTGCTGATTTCAACAGCACGCTGCAATGCACTCACACCAGCCCAAGATCGCGCGGCCTGGCACCGGGAAACACCCGCTCCAACTGCGCTGGCGACAGCCCCCACAATCGACTCAATAGACCGCCGAACAGACTGCGGTAATTGGTAAGCACCGGGTAATCGCGATTCTGCAGCAGCTGCGTTTGTTCGACCGCGACCTGTTCGCCAGCGATACGCCCCCCCTGCACGCCGCCACCCAGCACCCAATACGTCGTGCCGTGCCCGTGATCGGTACCCTTGCTGCCGTTCTCACGAAAGGTGCGACCAAACTCGGAGAGCACCACCACCACGGTGTCCTTCCATGCCGGCCCTAAGGCATCGGCGTATGCCGCCAGCCCTTCGCCGAGATTGCGCAGATTGTTCGCCAACCCACCTTCGATACTGCCCTGGTTGGCATGCGTATCCCAGCCGCCGACATCGACGAATCCCAGCCGGTACTGGTCGCGCATCAGGCTCGCCATGCGCCGGGTTTCGTCGGCGAAGGTGCGCGCACTGGCAGCGCCGCGGCCGGCCTGCTCCATCTCTTCGCGCAGCTGCGTGGTCACCTGCTGACGCAATGCCAGGCCCTCGCGCGCGGCTGCCGCAAGCGGCGTTGCGTCGTACATCTGCGACAGGATCTGCGCCTGCCGCACATCCAGACCGCCTTTGCCGATCCCACGCAACGACACATTGGGCAATTCGCCGCCGCCTTGAAACGTCAGCGGTAGCGAATCGGTAAACGCAATCGCCGGCACCCCGCTGAGCACGCCCGACAAGCGCGCCATGAAACCGGACCGATAATCGCGGCGCTGCCTGCCGGCCTGGCCGGATTCGATATCGTCCTGGGTTTCGAAGTGGCTACGCGACAGATCGTCGGTGCCGGCAAACGGCACGAAGGCCAGCTGCTTGCGTTGCCAGAGCGGCAACAGCGCATCGCGCATCACCGGGTTGAGACCCCATTGCGTATCCAAGGCAATAGCGCTCTTTGGATTGGCAGCATCCGGCCGCGCAATCGCCAGAGTCGGGCGCGCCTGATAATAAAAATCGCTGGCATGCGGTACCAGCAGATTATTGCTGTCGTAGCCGCCACGCAGAAACACCACCAGCATGCGCGCACTGTCGCGTGGCGCGGCAAACAGACGACCGGACCACGGCAGACTCGCGGCCGCTGCAGAGGCAAGCAGAAATTGACGTCGTTGCATGGTGCACTCCTGCGGCGATAACCGTTCGGCGATTGTTGAATCAGCAGTCGTTGAATCAGCGGCCGCTAGATCAGCGATAGTTGAAGTCCGGCGATGACAGCAAAAACCCGTTCCACTCCGCCGGCGAACGCGCCTGGCCCAACGCCTCATGCGTGCCGCTGGAAAGCGACGGTGCAACCCAGCGATACGATGGACGCGTATCGATCTGCGTCAGCACAGGAATTGGCGTGTCGTTATCGCCATCGAAGCGAAACAGTTGCTTGGGTCCTGCGCCCAGCGAACGCGCCACTTCGAAGCGTCGCGCCAGTTGCCCGGAGCTGGTCCACGCCTGCGATTGCAGCGACCATCCATCGGGTGTGATGCGCCCGAACACCGGCTCGCCGAGTTGCTGCACCCAGCTCACCATCGGCGCGGCGTTGACCACCGGTTGATCTTCGTACGCCAGCCGCATCGCCGAGACCACAAACCGATTCGGATCCTTGAACTTGCGCGGCTGCGCCTGCGCAAATTCCGGCGCGTCCAGCATGGCCTGCATCACCTTGGCGATATCGCCATCACTGCGTTGGAAGGTCTTTGCCATGCGCGCGACCAGTGCGGACGGTGGCTTGTCGCTGACGAAATACTCGGCCAAGCGCTGCGACACAAACTGCGCGCACGCCGGTTGCCGTACCAACAGCTGCACTGCACGTTCGATCTCATCCAGACCGCCAGCGGCGATGCGCTGGCCCAGCAAGGTCTTGTCGCCGGGTTGATGGCGCGCAGGATTGAATTCGAACAGGCCCTTGCGCACGACCTGCGCCTGCCCCGTTGTTGCAGCGGTTGGTACTGGCGGCGCGCCTTCGGCCTTGATCGGTACCAGACCGGCGCCGGTCAGTATCAGCGCCAGTTGCTGCACATCCTGCTGGCTGTAGCCGCCATGCACGCCCAACGTGTGCAACTCCATCAATTCGCGCGCGTAGTTTTCGTTGACCTTGCCTTTGGCATTCTTGGCGTTATCCAGATATTCCAGCATCGCCGGGCTTTCCAGCGTCGCCATCACCAGGTCGGCGAACTTGCCGGTGGCGTGCGGACGAATCGCGTTTTCCATGTAGTCGGCCGCCATCCATTTCACGCGCCCCTTGTCGGCATACACGCTGAAGTGATTGAGCCAGAACCACACCAACTGCTCGCGCAGCTGCGCCGGCGCATACACCGCACGCAGCAATTGCGCCTGACGCGCCTGGGTCAGCATCTGACCGCCACGCGCCTGCCAGGCCTTGCGCAAGGCAGCCTTCTCATCGCCATCGGGCAGCGTTTGCAGACGGATCTTGTCGGCCTCGTATTGCGTCAGCAAGGTCACCAATGGCGTGTGCAGCGCATCGAACTGCTGCAGTTGTGCACGGAGCGGCGCTGGCAATGCGGCATCGTCGCTGGCTTGCAACAGCAGTGCGCCGTAGCGCTTGGGGCCGAGCCGCTGCAGCTGCGCCGCGCTATCGGCATCCACGCCGTAGGTGGCACGCTGCAACCAGCGTGTCTGTGCTGGCGTCAATGGCGCTTCGGCGGCACTGCACGACAGCACGACGACGCAGCCCGCCAACAGCAACGGCACGCGCCATCTGCGCTGTCGAGGTGTCCGGACGGAAAGTGCAGTGACCCACCGTGCCTGTGCAACGCGCTCGAACATGCAGTTCTCCATCGCAACGGCCTGCAACCGGCCCAGTATGGTCAAGTCAACGCGTGAGGCGTTAAACGGTTGTCGGAGCGTGGCGCGACATTGGCCACAGGTTCATCCCGCAACGCATGCCGGTCACAATCCCGGCGGCAAGGTCACATCGAAGCGGGCGCCGCCCAGTTCCTGCGAGCGCACCACCTGCAATTCGCCGCGGTAGGCCTTGATCAGGTCCTGCACGATCGACATGCCGATGCCGTGACCCTGCACGCGTTCGTCGCCGCGCACGCCACGTTGCAGAATCTTGGCCACATCTTCCGGCGCAATGCCGGGACCATCGTCTTCCACCGACAGGATCAATCCGGCGCGGCGGCTCCCGGTGGTGGGACCTGGCTGCGCAGTCAACAGCACGCGGCTGCGCGCCCACTTGAAGCCGTTTTCCAGCAGATTGCCAAGCAGCTCCTGCAGATCGCCCGGCTCACCATGAAAACGCGCTTCAGGCGAAATATCGAATTCGCACAGCACGCCTTTGACCGAATACACCTTCTCCAGACCGCGCACGATTTCTTCGGCGGTCGACTCGATCGGCAACGGCGCGGCAAACAGCTTGTGCCCGCTGGAAGCCGCACGTGCGAGTTGGTAAGACACCAGGTCGTTCATGCGCCGCAGCTGCACGTCCATTTCCTCGTGCAGATCGCGCTCGGACTGACCGCTGTCCAGTTGGGTGCGCAACACGGCGATCGGCGTCTTGAGGCTGTGTGCCAGATCGGCAAGCGTATTGCGCTGACGATCCAGGTTGTCGCGCTCGCTTTCGATGAAGGCGTTGATGCTTTCGGTCAGCGGCTCGAGTTCGCGCGGATGCTGCTCGCTCATGCGCTGAATTTCCCCGCGCTGCACCTTGGTCAACTCGTTGATGACCCGCCGCAGCGGTCGCAGGCTCCACTGCAGAATGAAGGCCTGCAGCACCAGCAGCACCACGCCGGCACTACCGAGATAGAACCACACCGCGCCCCGGAACACGCGCAATTGCGCGCCCATCGAGCGCGCGTCTTCCATCACGTAGATGGTGTACGGAATCTCGCCGCCGTGTTCGCGTTCGACATAGCTCACGCCCAGTCCGTAGCGGTACAACTCGCCCAGACTGCCGTCGATCTGGGTCATCTCCAGCGGGCCGATGAACTCTTCCTGGCGCGGCTCGAGCATGCGCCCGTGCGGAATGTTTGGCCCCTCGGCCGACATCGACGTCCAGCTTTCGTCCGGGCGCACGACTTCGACATACAGCCCGCCGCCGGGCACGTCGAAACGTGGATCAGGCGGTTGGCCGCCGATGTACAGCGAGCCATCGCGGACGAAATCGATATTGGCGGCATACGCCGAGGCATAGTTCTTCAGCCGCTCGCGCAGATTCTTTTCGGCAGTGTCGGCGAACGCCACATCCAGCGCGTAGCCTGCCAGCGCCAGGAAGGCCACCAGACTGAGGCTGGCAGCCAACAGCTGGCGGGCCTGCAGGGAGCGCGGCCGCCAGCGTTTGTACCACTTGGAGCGCACCGACACCCTATCTTCCTGTTTGCCGACGCGCGGACTCAGCCTTCGGTACGCGGGATGGCGAAGCGGTAGCCACGACCACGCACGGTCTCGATCGGCTTGAGCTCACCGTCGGGATCGAGCTTCTTGCGCAGGCGACCGATAAACACTTCCAGCACGTTCGAATCGCGATCGAAATCCTGCTGATAGATGTGTTCGGTCAGATCGGCCTTGGAGACCAGTTCGCCGGCATGCATCATCAGGTACTCGAGCACCTTGTATTCGTAGCTGGTCAGATCGACATTGGCGCCGTTGACGCTCACCGTCTGCGCTGCCAGATCCAAAGCGACCGGGCCGCACTCCAGGGTCGGCTTGCTCCAGCCTGCCGCGCGCCGCAGCAACGCGTTGACGCGCGCCAGTAGCTCTTCGACATGGAACGGCTTCACCAGGTAATCGTCGGCGCCCTGCTTGAGGCCTTCGACCTTGTCCTGCCAGCTCGAACGCGCGGTCAGGATCAGCACAGGGAATTTCTTGCCCTCGTCGCGCAGCGCCTTGATCAGCTCCATGCCCGACATCTTGGGCAGGCCAAGGTCGATGATGCCGACGTCGAACGGCACTTCGCGGCCCATGTACAGACCTTCTTCGCCATCTTGTGCAGCGTCGACAGCAAAGCCTTCACGCTTCAGGCGCGCGGCAAGTGTCTCGCGCAGCGGAGCTTCGTCTTCGACCAAAAGGATACGCATGCACTCTCCCTAGTTACGTTGTCGGCGGGTGCCGGGGAATTTATGAGACTGAACGCAGAACTATCTACGTTTACTGGTTATCGTCGCGTGGTGGCGCATCTGGCGGCGCCGGGCGACGCGGCGGCGGGGGCTGCATCTGTTCCGATTCGTAGACGGTGTGCACGCGCCCGTCCAACATGTACTTGACCCGGTTGAGATTGCCACCGTCGAACGGCACACGTTCGGCGCTGAGGATCTGTCCACCGGTGGACCGCTGCACCTGCCGAATGGTGTCCGACAGCGTGCGCCCGTTGCCGCGGGCTGAGGGCGGTAACGCCTCACGGCCCGAATGCCCCATCGGATAGCCCTGACACCATGCCGACGGCGCCGCCATGGCGACCCAAAGGGCAACCAGGACAACATGGCTAGCGCGGCAGAACGGCTGGGTCACAAACGAATCCTAGCGGGTTGTTCAGGAACATTCAAAATTCGTGAAACCGGCCATGCGTCACAGCGTGGTCGAGCCCGAGAATAGACCCAAATTCTTGATTTTGGGGGGTGAATCCGATCTGAACTTTTAAGCTTCGTGTTAACGCGGTTCAGTGAAATGAACGCGATTTGAGGCCGAAAGCCTTGCCTGCGCTCGCTCTCACGGTCGTGGCTGCCGCGCTGTGAGCTAACAAATGCGGCCGTTCAAGAGCTGGTTCAGGCTCTGCAAGTGCCGGACCACTCTCAGGCGACAACGCGCCAGGCGTGCGTGTCGGTACGCTGCAATGCCTGCTCGACCAGGTCCCACCCGGCGCCGGAGCGGTGTGCGCCCTCGCTCAGCACCTGGCGGAATGCGCGTCCGCCGGGCTTCCCATGGAAGAGTCCCAGAACATGTCGGGTGATGTGCTTCAGCGCCAGCCCTTGCTCCAGCTGGGACTCTACATAGGGCTGCAGCGCGCGTAGCAATGCCTCGCGCGATTGTTCCGGGCGCCGATTCAGTGCCGCGTCCAGGCAGTGCAGCACATAAGGGTCGTGGTAGGCCGCACGGCCGAGCATGACGCCGTCGGTGTGTTGCAGGTGTTCCAGCGCGGTGTCCACCGCAGCGATGCCACCGTTGATAACCACCGGCAATTGGGGGCGTTCCTGCTTGAGGCGATAGGCCCAGTCGTAGCGCAGCGGCGGCACCTCGCGGTTTTCCTTGGGCGACAGGCCCTTGAGCCAGGCGTTGCGCGCATGCACCACCACCATGGCAGCACCGGCCGCGACGACTTGATCGACAAAACTGGCGAACACCAGGTAGTCGCCATCGTCGTCCACGCCCAGGCGGCACTTGATCGTGACCGGCAGCGTCGTTGCCGCGCACATGGCGGCAACGCACTCGCCCACCAGCGCCGGCTCGCGCATCAGGCAGGCGCCAAAACGCCCGGCCTGCACGCGATCGGACGGGCAGCCGCAATTGAGGTTGATCTCGTCGTAGCCCCACTCCTGCGCGATCGCTGCAGCCTGCGCGAGCAGGGCCGGTTCACTGCCGCCCAGTTGCAGCGCAAGTGGATGCTCGACCGGATCGAAGCCGATCAGCCGCGTGCGATCGCCGTGGATCACCGCGTTGGCGTGCACCATCTCGGTATACAGCCGCGCGGAGGGCGCCAGCAGGCGATGGAAGACCCGGCAATGGCGGTCGGTCCAGTCCATCATCGGGGCGACGGACAGACGCAAGGAGGCGGCGTAACGATCGGCGGAAGCGGTCATCGACAAATTGGCCGCCGTGAGCGGCCATCGGAATGCAGAGCAGGATCAACAGCTTACACGGGCACCGATGAATCTGCCGCAGCGCATGAGCCATGCCGAAGCTCTTGGCTGTCAGATCTTGCTGGTGGATCAGCTGTTCGCAGCGTCATGCGATCGACAGCCTATCGACAGGCGAAATTCGAACACGATGCAGGTGCTATGGATTGCGCTGGAGGCGCGATTCGGCACCCAGCATCACGGCCACATCTGCCGTCGGCGCGGAGAACGACTTCGCGCTAGCGCTGTTTTTGTTCCAGCTCGCCAAATCCTAGCGCTGTCGAGCGGCATCGCTATTTGCCGGCATCGCGCCGTCTCAGCGGTGGCGTGGGCCAGTTTGGCCGGCTGAGTCTGGCCGTGGGTGTAGCGGTGGCCGAGCAGGATGCTACTGTCCCTGGCGGCGCCCGCCCCTGTCGAGCGAACGCGCTACATCATTGCTTACAAGCAGGATTTCTTGCGTCCACTGCTGGCGTCAGCGCGATTGCGCGCGTCGCCTGGACGTGAGCAACACTTACGGGTTGCGGAAACCGACGCGCTCTTCGGCAGTCAGCGGCTTGCCGAGCGCGTGGTAGGAGGCGACCAGCGTGATCAGGGCGGTACCCAGCACGGTGTAGAAGCTCCACGAGGTAGCGAGGACATGCACCTGGCCAAACACCAGCGCCACGACGGCGGTGGCGGTGCACAGCACCATGGCGAGCAGGGACATCAGGAAAGGGATGGAAGGATCGAGCTTCATGGTCCGGGGGTTCCAAGGTGCGATAGCTTCAGCATCGGCGTTGCCCGCGCTTTCTTGAACTGTTTTCTGCGGTTTTTTCCAATGAATTTCAAGCAAGTCAGCGCGCGCTCAGATTTATGTCAAAGCCTTGGCGCACAAAGGTTTCAGCGTCAGAAAATTCCTGACGTGGTGGCAGAAAAATCACCACCACCGCCAGAGTTACAACGCGCGCGCGGCAGAAAACCGGCGGCCGCGGAGAAGCTCTTTTTCGACTCTCGGCAGGCCGATGGCGACCGCGCCGATGGACCGGCCGATGTGCATATCTACGACGGGTGGCGCAGGGGCTCCTGAGAACCGGAAGATCTGGTGATCAAGACCTGACGACTGTCGGAGAGCTTGGATGATGGTCGCCGCTGCGTGCGGCTGCCTGCGTGCGCTACAACGCGCCGCAATGGGTACTGGTCCTCTCGGCGCGGAGAACAAGGCGCAGGTTTACCAGAGCGGAACTGTGCCGCCGCCGCTGAGCGCTTGCTGGGTACTACCGAAGGATTCGCCAAAGACGTCACATGCCGGGAGTGCGCGACGCTCGGGCAGCACCTGCCGGCCGAGCATGCTCAACGCTGTGCTGCCTCAACAGGTGCCGTGGGGCTGTAGGCGCTGGCTGTGCCGCACCTGCGGCAGTTCAGCAAGCAAGGCACGCGGAGCGCACCCTGGCATCACCAGTGTGCTTTCAGCGCGCCGGCGCGGTGGCGAACTCGCCGCGTTGCAGCTTGGTCACATCGTTGCCCTGCCCGTCCTTGAGGCTGAGGTCTGCGCCTTTGGCAGCCAGATCCTTGAGGACATCGGTGCGTTGAAACAGTGCCGCGTACATGGCCGCGGTCTGGCCGGCATTGTTGCGCTGGTCCGGGGCGCAATCAGCCTGCATCAACCGTTTGGCGATGCCCAGCTCGCCCTTGAAGATGGCGCCCATGAGCGCAGTGTTGCCGCGTTTGTCCTGCGCACAAGGGTCGGCGCCGGCATTGAGCAACTGCTCCACCGCCGGGCGCTGGCCGTGATAGGCGGCCAGGATCAAGGCGGTGTAGCCCTTCTCGTCGCGGGTATTGAGGTCGTAATGCGAGCGGATGAACTCGGCGAGCATGTCCTGCCGACCTTCGCGTGCCGCATCGAAAAAATACTCGCGCAACTGCAGCTTGATCTGCGCAGGATTGGTGGTCGCATTCGTGGTACTGGCAGGGACAGACGCGGGTGAAGCAGCGTTGGCAGCCGCAGACAAGGTGCCGAGCATCAGAAATAGCAGGGTGCGCATGTAGCTCTCCCGAAAACGAGGACGGCACCGCGGCACAGGCCGCGATGCCGTCGGGTGGATCACTCCTGCAGGCTGGAGGCCAACTGCTTGACGCGGGCCAGGTCACCCTTGGCAACGCGGGTCACGCCGGTGCCGTATTCGGGGTCGGCCTTGTACAGGAACGACAGCATCAGATGCTTGCTCTCGGTGTCGGTAGTGGCCAGCGACTCGCCAAAACTTTGCACCAGGTCGGCACGATCCTTCTTGCTGTAGGACCGATACAACTCGCCAGCCTGCTTGAAGTTCTGCTCGCGGGTGATCTTGGCCTGCTGAGTGGTGCCCGACAGCGGCAGCTCGCTGTAACGCGCAGCGGTGTCCTGCGGACGCGGCTCCAGGCGGCTGGGCTCGTAATTCACGCCGCTGGTGGTGTGCCCGGTGTTGGCTTCGCCGTCCTGGTTGCCGTTATTGACGGCCACACGCGGGCGGTTGACCGGCAGGCTCAGGCCGTTGGTACCGATGCGATACAGCTGGGTGTCGGCGTAGGAGAAGATACGGCCCTGCAGCAGACGGTCTTCAGACGGCTCGATACCCGGCACCAGATTTGCCGGCGCCATCGCCACCTGCTCGGTTTCCTGGAAGAAGTTGTCCACGTTCTTGTTCAACACCATCTGGCCGACCTTCTGCTCTGGCACATCCGGCCAGATCTTGGTGGCATCCAGCGGATCGAAATCGAACTTGGCCAGGTCTTCCGGCTTGAGCACCTGCACGTACAGGTCCCACTTCGGGAAGTCGCCCTTCTTGATCGCACCGACCAGATCGTTGGTCAGGTGGCTGTAGTCCTTGGACTGGACGGCAGCGACCTGCTTGGGATCGAGGTTCTTGATGCCCTGCAGCGTCTTCCAATGGAACTTGACGTAGTGCACTTCACCCTGCGCATTGACCAGCTTGTAGGCATGCACGCCGTTGCCGTCCATGAAGCGATAGCCGGCGGGCGTGCCTTCGTTGGAATACAGGAGCGTCAGCGTGCGCGTGCTTTCGGGCACGTGCGAGAAGAAATCGAAACGACGCGAATCGTCATCCAGGTTGGTGCGCGGGTCCGGCTTGAACGCGTGGACCATGTCGGGAAACTTGATCGCATCGCGAATGAAGAAGGTGGGGAAGTTGTTGCCGACCAGATCCCAGTTGCCTTCGCTTGTGTAGAACTTGGTGGCGAAGCCGTGCGGGTCGCGCAGCGTTTCCGGCGAATGGTTGCCGTGCACCACCGAGGAGAAGCGCACGAACACCGGGGTCTTTTCGCCGGCGCTGAACACCTTGGCCTTGGTCAGGCTGGACAGATCGGCAGTGGCGGTGAACTCGCCTTTGACGCCGGTGCCGCGCGCATGCACCACACGCTCCGGGATGCGCTCGCGATCGAAGCGCTGCAGCTTCTGGATCAGCTGCACGTCCTGCAGCAGAGTCGGGCCATTGGCTCCGGCGGTCTGCGAGTTCTGGTTGTCACCGACCTTGGCGCCGTTGTCGCGGGTCAGAACGGATTGGGCGAAGACCGGCGGGGCGATCAGCGTCGGGGCTAGCAGGGCTAGCACCATGAGGGATCCAGGGCGCATGGCGTCAGCTCGTTTGAAGGAACTGAATCATGGCCAGCAGGCCGAAGTGTGAGAAGTCGTTAGTTATGATCGCAGCGATAGGCGAACGTGATGATGACTGTGTAGCGTGATATGCATCGCCAAATATGCGGGCACCAGGTTGCAGATAACGGCATTGCCAATCTGATGCGTGAACTGACGAACTACGTATTGCATCACGCAAGCGCGCATGACGCTTCAAGCAATGCTGCGTCGCAAGGTTCGATTAGCCAATCAACCAATCACCCGCTTGAACGGCGGCAGCGCGTCGATAATGCGTTTGCCGTAGCGACGCGTCAGCAGGCGTGAGTCGAGGATGATCACGCGGCCGTGGTCGTTGGAACTGCGGATCAAGCGGCCGGCGAATTGCGTGAGTGTGCGCAGCGCGTGCGGGATGGCGATCAGGTTGAAGGCGTTATGACCCCGGCTTTCCAGCCATTCGCTCAAGGTCGATGTCTGCGGGTCGGTCGGCACCGCGAACGGCACCTGGGTGATGACCACGGTGGTGCAGGCGTCGCCGGGTAGATCCAACCCTTCGCCAAAAGAATTCAAACCAAACAGCACCGAGCCCTCGCCGGCGGCAATGCGGCGCATGTGTTCGGTGATCAGTTGCGACTTGTTGCCCTCGCCCTGCACCAGCACGCGGTTGCGCTGCGCCAGCGGCATCAGGTCGGCGACCTTTTCCATCTTCCAGCGCGAGGTGAACAGCACGATGCTGCCTTTGGCGGTCCAATCGAGTTCGCGCACCAGATAACGCGCGACTTCCTTCGGGTGCCCTTCGCGGTCGTCGGGGGTGACCGGGAAATTGGGCACGATCAACTCGGCCTGATTCGGCAGATCGAACGGCGAGGCCAGTGAGGCCATTTCGGCGTGATCGGGCAAGCCGTTGTCGATGGCGAAGGATTGAAAATCGCCGCCGCCGGTGAGCGTGGCCGAGGTCATCACCACCGAATCCACTTCGTTCCAGATCATGGTGCGCAACACTTGCGCAGCCGACACCGGCGAGCAATGGCAGATCAGATCGCCATCGCGCGACAGGGTGATCCAACGCGCCATCGGCGGCTGGCCTTCCTTGTCTTCGCGTCGCCAACCGCTCCACAGATTGTGTTGCTGCTCGGCCATTTCCAAGGCCATGCCGAGACTGCGCTGCAGGCGTTCGCGTGCGGAATCGTCCTGCTTGCCCTTGGCGATCGCACTGTGTGCGGCATGCACCCAGTTGAACAGCGCGCGGGTTTCTTCGCCGAGTTCTTCGATCGCCGGGCCCCACTGCGGCGGCAACTTGCCGTTGGCCGCGCGCCACAGCGGATCGCGCTCGCCGGGCTCGGGCTTCCACACATGTTCGACTTCGGTGTGGAAGGCCTTGAGCAATTTGGAGACGCGCGCGGCGACCTCGATCGCTTCGTTGGGCAGCAGGTTGCCGATCTTGTCCTTGTCCACCGCGCGGTATGCGGCGGCGATGAGAATCTGCAACCGGCCGGTGCGCCTGGCCATTTCGTCCAATGGCAGATTTGCCGCGCCCTGGTCGATTGCCACGCCGGCGATGTGATGGCCTTCGTCGAGTACCAGCAGCATATCGGCGGGCGGGGCGATCAACGGCTGGCCGTTTTCGGCATCGCCCAGCGACAGCGACGACAGCAGCAAGGCGTGGTTGGTGACCACGATCTGCGCCTCGCGCACATCGGTGCGCGCCTTGAGCACCGGGCACTGCGCGGCGTAGCTGCAGCGGCGGCCTGCACAACCGGAGGCAGGCGTGGTGATGCGCATGCGCAGCGGTACCGAGACCTGTTCGGGCGCGTCATCCAGGTCGCCGTTCCAGGTACGCGCGGCGTAGGCCTTGGCCAGACGTTTGGCCAGATCGGCATCGACGGGACTGAGCGGGCGGTCGTACAGCGCCTGCTCGTCTTCGAACATGGCGTTCTGGCTGGTGTCGCCTTCGAGTTCAGCCGCATTCCGGGTGCACAGATAGCGCGTGCGGCCCTTGGCCAGTGCCACGGTCGCTTCCAGGCCGGTGGCCTTGAGGAAGGCCGGGATATCGCGCTCCACCAGCTGCGATTGCAGCGCCACGGTGCCGGTGCTGATCACCAACTTTTTCTTGGTAGCCAGGGCGATCGGCACGCCAGCAGTGAGATAGCCCAGGCTCTTGCCGACGCCGGTGGGCGCCTCGGCAATGCCGATGCCGCCGGAGGTGGCAAGTGCGCGCGAGACCAGGCCGATCATCTGGCTCTGCGCCCGCCGCGTGGCGAAGCCGGGCGTGTTGGCCTGCAGCTTGGCGTAAGCCTCGCGGATGCTGGCCTTGACCGGATCGGTCAGGCTGCGCTGGGGAGGGACGGGCGCCGACGGCGCGGCCGGTGGGGCGACTTCACTCATCGCGCTATTTTCGCACGGACCGGCGCAGCGGCTGCGACCGGCGTGCGGAACAACTGAACGCGGTTGTCTTTACCTAAGAGTGTCCATCAAAACTACTGCGCAGTTTTGTTCGCCACTCTAGGTACGTCGCGGCCAGGCGTAGCGCGCCCACACCACGCCGATCACCACCATCGCCAGGCCCATGACCAGCATGCCGGCGCCCACACCGGTCGGCCCGAAGCGTTCGTACAAGCTGCCGCCCCGGTTGACCGCCGCCAGGTTGTCTGGATACAGCAGCATCCAGATGCCTTGGCCACTGCTGACCAGGCCGACCACGGTCAGCCCCAGGGCCTTGATCGGAATCATGGCCGCTCGCTGGCTGCGGGCGGTGAGCGTTGCAGGCTGAGCGCCAGCGTCCACACCAGCACGCCGATGCCCACGGCCTGCACGGCCATCAGCACGAAATGTGCGACACCGACCACCATGCTGATCTGGCGCACATTGCCTTGTTGCAGCAACAGCATCGGAATGGCCTGAAAGGCGACTTCAGCCAGCAAACAGCCCAGCAGCACCCACAGCGCGGCCAGCCCGGCGCGCCGCAGCGACCCGCGCTGGGCACGCCACAGCAGCACCAGCCCCAACAGCAAGGCGATCAGCAGCGGCACGCGCGACAGCAGGCTGGTGACCAGGGTCAGCAGGATATCGGTGACGGTCACGCTGCCCACCTCAGTCGGCGCTGATCAGGACAGCATCGCGTGCGCGCAGCGCGGCGTAGACCGGGTTGGTGTCCGGGCGCACGCCGTGCCATAGCGCGAAGCTTTCGGCCGCCTGCTCGACCAGCATGCCCAGGCCGTCGATGGCGTAGCGGCATTGCGCCGCACGTGCCCAGGCCAGGAAGGCGATGGCGGTTTCGCCATAGTTGAGATCGACCGCTGCGGTGAGGCTGTTGACCAGCCCCAACGGCAGCGAGAACGCACCAGCGTCGCGATCGCGCCCGGCGGCCGTGGCGTTGACGATCAGCTCGAAGTCGCCCAGATCGCGCAGGTCTTCGATATAGCGCGACATCACCCGCGCCGGTTCGCCCAGCGCATCGCACAACGCATCGGCGCGCTCGGGCGAACGATTGACCACCACCATTTCGGTGATGCCCGCTTCCAGCAATGCCGGCGCCACGCCGCGTGCGGCGCCACCGGCTCCCAGCAGCAACACGCGACGACCGCGCAGATCCAGCCCGTGGCGGTCGGTGAGATCGCGCACCAGGCCGGCGCCATCGGTGTTGTCGCCCTGCCACTGGCCGTCGTTGCGCACCAGCGTGTTGACCGCGCCAGCCAGCCGCGCGCGGTCGCTCAGGCTGGCCGACAACGCACAGGCGGCCTCTTTCAGCGGCAGCGTGACGTTGGCGCCCTTGCCGCCTGCCTCGGCGAAGCGCTCCAGCGCGGCGGTGAACTCCTCCGGCGGCGCATCGATGGCGGTGTAGTCCAGCGCAATGCCGGTCTGCTTCCCGAAGTCGGCATGGATGGCCGGCGACAGCGAATGGGCGACGGGGTGACCGAACACGGCATAACGGGATACGGGCATGAAACGTTCTCTGGTTGACTAGACTGTGCGCGACTTTAGGCAGGAACACCGCATGCAATACCGATGGACGCTGCTCGCGCTGGCGGCAAGTTTACTCTTCGTCCCGGCTGCGTCGGGGCTTGCCGAGTTCGGCATCGAAGGCATGGGCGTGGTCTCCACGCCGGCCAACGAAGCACGTGCCACGTTGAGCCCGGACGGCCAGCGCATCGTCTGGGCCAGCGACCGCGCCGGGGGGGCCGGCGGTTGGGATCTGTGGCAGGCCCAGCTGAGCGGCGGGCGTTGGCAGAACGCGCAGCCGCTGCCGATCAACACCGCGCAGGACGAGACCTCGCCATTGTTCAGTGCCGATGGCCGCTGGCTGCTGTTCGCCTCCACCCGGCTCGGCGGTGCCGGTGGCGCGGATCTGTATCGCGCGCCGGTGGATGCGCAGGGCGGGATCGGTGCAGTGCAATCGCTGGGCGCGGTGGTCAACAGCCGGGGCAACGAGCGTTCCCCGACACTGTCGCTGGACGGCACGCGCCTGCTGTTCGCCAGCGATGGGCGCGGCGGTGCCGGCGGCATGGACGTGTTCGTGGCACGTTGGGACGGGCAGGCCTTCGTTGCACCGGCGCCGTTGAGCGCCATCAACAGCGCTGCCGATGAGCTGGATGCGACCTGGCTCGGCGATGGGCGCGGGCTGGTGTGGGCGCGCGGGCAGACAGATGGGCCCAGCCAGTTATTGCTGGCGACGTGCAAGAACGGGCATTACGGCGCGGGCCAGGCGTTGCCGCTGTCGTTCAACGGTCCGCAGGAACGCACCTTCGGGGCGGTGGTGGATGCGGCCAAGCCGGGCGAGTTGCTGGTGACGGGCAGCGCGCGTGCACCGCGTGCCGGGCAACTGGATATCTACCGGATGAAGGCGCCGGCGGTGGATGGGGATGCCAGTTGCCGTTGAGGGTGCATGGATGCGGGAAGTGAGACTGAGAGCGGCTGACAAAACTTACGTCACGCCGGTCCGTTGCAGGGGGGATGATCCGGGTCTTCGCTGCAGGGTGGCTGAGCTGCGGCTTGGCTACCGATTTGCGGCAGGGTCCTTGCCGGCCTGGCATCGCTGGGCACACCGCAAGTAAGGAGCGTTTAGACAATGCAGATGGATCACTTGTAGAGCCGATGATCTTCGACTTGGCTGCAAGGCCCTTGCCCGCCCACCGTCGCGGGACACGCCGCAAGTACGTCCGTGTAGGCTCTTACGCAGCATCCATGCCGCGTAAGGTCCCGCGACGGTGGGCAGGCAAGGACCAGTCGAGATAGTCGGCACGCATGGTTGCAAGCAAGGCATGGTGTGTTGTTTGGATAACGCTGCGGCCGATTAACTTCGCAACGCAAAACGCAACGCGATCAACAGGTAGGCCTTCATCAAACTACCGACCAACTTTCTGGTGCGGTGTCCTCACCGATTGCGGGACCGTGTGGCGGCATGGATGCCGCCACCGAGCCTACACGGACGTACTTGCGTCGTGTCCCGCGAGCGGTGAGGGCATCGCGCCCTCGACTCACTAGCTTCTGACTGTATTAAATAAAATTCGGCTAGGGCTGCGATGCAGTGGTCATGACCGCGCTCAATACACATCGCGCCGATAACGCCCCGCTGCGGTCAACGACTCCAGTCGCGTTTCGCCCAAAATCTCGCGTAGCGCGGCATCGACTTCGCGCGCCATGCTGTCCAGGCTGCCGCAGACGTACATCACCGCGCCGTGATCGATCCAGTGGCGTAGTGCATCGCCGGCTTCGCGCAGTTGATGCTGCACATAGCGCTTGTGCGCCTGGTCGCGCGAGAACACCCAATCCAGTTGGTGCAGATGACCACTGCGCTGCCAGGCCTGTAGTTCGTCGGCAAACAGCCGATCGTGCGTGGCATGACGTTCGCCGAACAGCAGCCAATGCCCGTGTACGCCTGCGAGTTCAGCCTCGCGCAACAAGCCGCGCAGGCCGGCGATGCCGGTGCCATTACCGATCAACATCATCGGCGCGTGTTCGACACGATGGAAACCGGGATTGGTGCGCAGACGCGCATGCACGGGCGCGCCCACAGGCGCATGGCAGATCAGCCAACCCGAGCCCAGACCGGGGCTGCCATCGGCGCAGGTGGTCAGGCGCACCACCGTAGTCGCAGTGCCATCGGCCGGCACGCTGGCCAGTGAGTAATCGCGGGTGGGGAGCCAGGCGCAGGCATCCAGCCACGTTTGTGGATCGGGAGTGGAGGCCGGCGGCGTTGTTGGCGGTTCCGGCAACACGCGCTCGGCAGCGGCTTGCTGCAGCGGCAGCAGCTGCGCGTGCACATGCACCAGCGCATCGGGCTGCAGCCCCCATGCGGCCAGACAGGCGCACACCTGCACGTCGGCATGCGCGGGCTGCACTTCGAGGATATCGCCAGCCTGCCAGTGCACATCGGCCGGCGGATGCAGATCGATGCGCCAGATCGGCGCGCCTTCGCTGCCCGGGTTGAGGTGGGTGCGCGATGACAGTGTCCAGTGCATCAGCGTCGGCCGCGTCAATGGGACGGCGGCAACCGGTGCGCCGGCGATCTGCCCCAACTGCGCATGCCACTGCGCCAGGGCCTGCGGATCGGCGTTGTCCATTTCCACTGCGGGGAACAACGGCTGCGCGCCCTGCGTGTTCAACCATTGCTCGATGCGCCGCGAAAACCCGCAAAACTGCGCGTATTGCCGGTCGCCCAGCGCAAGCACCGCATACGCCAGCTGCGGCAACGCCAGTCGCTGACGCAGCAACTCACGCTCGAAACCGCGCGCCGCGTCCGGCGGCTCGCCATCGCCGAAGGTACTGACCACAAACAACGCATGCCGGGTGCCTTGCAGGTGCTGCGCGTCCAGCTGCGCCAGCGAGCGCACCTGCACCGGCAGACCGGCGGCCTGCAAATGCCCGGCAGCCTGCCAGGCAAGGCGCTCGGCGAATCCGCTCTGACTGGCGAATCCGATCAACCACGGCTCGGCCTGCGAGGCCGCCGGTGCACTGTGCAATACAACGCGCGCGGCGCGCAGTTCGCGCTTCTTGCGGCGGCGATCCAGGTAGAGCATCCAGCCGGTGACGAAGAACACCGACATGCCGACACTGGCCAGCATCACCACGATGCGACCCGGCAGACCGAAGAAACTCCCCGAATGCAGCGGGAACATGCTGACCAGCAACTGCTGACCGTACGGCAGCAATGCGTAGTCCTGGCATTTCAGCAGAGTGCCGCTGGCCGGATCGATTTCCAGATTGTCGTAAGCACGATCGTGGTCGGGATTGTCGGGCAGGAATCGCGCGCTCAGCGGTTGCCCGATACGAGGAGGAATACGCAGATCCAGCGCAGAAATACGCGTGGCCGGAATGGAATCCAGAGTGCGCTGCACGGCTACGAAATCCACCGTGGCCGGCCGATGATCGCGCCCGTCGCCACGCATCGCCGGCTCGGTGCCGAGCAAGGCCACCATGCCATCGCGATACCAGGTGTAGGACCAGGTCAGCCCGGTCAACGCAACCAGCAGATACACCAGCAGACACCAGGTGCCGAACACCCCGTGCAGGCTCCACAGAAAACTGCGCCCCTGCCGCCGCCATTCCACCGCCCACCAGGTGCGCAGACTCCACCAACGTCGCGGCCAACGCAGATACAGGCCCGATGCGCAGAAGAACAGCAGGATCAAGGTGCTTGCACCGGTCACTGCCTGACCGCGCTTGCCGGCAGTCAGATGACGATGCAGATCTTCGATAAATGCAAACGCACCGCTCAACCGGGGAGCGGCAACCTGTTCGCCAGTATAAGGATCGAAATACACCCGCCCGCCACCTTTGCCGGCCAGGCGTGCGGTGGACGGACGCGCGCCGGTGGGGTCGATCAGCATGCGCGTGACCGCCTGCTGCTGGTCCAGATCGAGCTTGCGCAGCAATGCATCGATCGGCAACGGCCGCTCGCCTGACGCATGCCGCTGTGCCAATTGCGCGATGGCCGGATTGGCCAACCGCACGATCTCGTTTTCGAACGACATCAACGCGCCGGTCAACCCCATCACCGACAGCACCAGCCCGGCGGTGATGCCGAGCAACCAGTGCAGTTGGAACAGAACGGTCTTGAACACGCGCGAGCAGCCTGGAGCAGTAGGCTCGCCATTGTAGATGAGAATCGTTATCGCAGTTGGCGCACGGCTGGCGGTGCCGCGGCATTCGAATTCCGGCAAGCCACGCTTGATTACTGCTCGATCACCACCGTCATCCGCGTGCGTACTGGCTGCACGGGAATCAGCCCTCGCGCAACCAACGCGCCACTTGCGGCGCGAAATAGGTCAGCACGCCATCGGCGCCGGCGCGCTTGAAGGCCATCAACGCTTCCAGCACGCAGCGGCGCTCGTCCAGCCAGCCGTTGGCGGCGGCGGCCTTGAGCATCGCGTACTCGCCGCTGACCTGATACGCGAAGGTCGGCACACGGAACTCTTCTTTGACCCGCCGCACCACATCCAGATACGGCATGCCTGGCTTGACCATCACCATGTCCGCGCCTTCTTCCAGATCCAGCGCGATCTCGCGCATGGCCTCGTCGCTGTTGGCAGGGTCCATCTGATAGGTGGTCTTGTCGGCCTTGCCCAGATTGCCGGCGCTGCCCACCGCATCGCGGAACGGGCCGTAGAACGCCGAGGCGTACTTGGCCGAATACGCCATGATGCGCACGTTGAGATGGTCCTGCGCATCGAGCGCGCGGCGGATCGCACCGATGCGCCCGTCCATCATGTCCGAGGGCGAAATGATGTCCACGCCCGCTTCTGCATGCGACAGCGATTGCCTGACCAGTGCCTCGACGGTGATCTCGTTGAGCACATAGCCCTTGTGATCGATGATGCCGTCCTGGCCGTGCGTGGTGTACGGATCCAGCGCCACGTCGGTCATGATGCCCAGCTCGGGGAAACGCGCTTTCAACGCCCGCACCGCACGCTGCGCCAGGCCGTCCGGATTCCAGGCTTCGGCCGCGTCCAGGCTCTTACCGGCCGGGTCGATCACCGGGAACAGATCGATCACCGGAATACCCAGTTCCAGCGCGTTTTCCGCCTCGCGCAGCAACTCGTCCAGCGACAGGCGTTCCACGCCCGGCATCGACGCAATCGGCGCACGGCCGGATAACTCATGCACGAACACCGGCCAGATCAAATCGTCAGTGGTCAGCGTGTTTTCGCGCATCAATCGACGCGAAAACGCGTCGTGGCGCATGCGGCGGGGACGGTAGTGGGGATGGGCCATCGTGGGCTCCTGTCAGCAGCCGGCAAGTTTACGCCCGCCCTCTGTCGCTGGACGTGCTGCGACGCTGTGTCGCAGCGCTGCAACGGGTTAGATCACCCCACCGCCCAGGCCCAGGCGGATCACCCCGACCACGATCACCACGGCATTGAGCAGCAAGCCAGTCTTGGCACGCCCGCGGTTGCCGGCCGCGGTAAACAGCAGCGCGATCGCCGCGATCAGCGCGCCCACCGCCGCAAACGGAATCAGGAACCAGTTGCCCCAACCCAACAGGGGGATAAAGGCCAGAACCATCCACAGCAACGCCACAATGCCCCACAGCAGGCTGATCAATCCCACGTGTCACCTCGTCATTCATAGAAGGCCTGAGCTTAGCGCCGCGCCCGCCAACACGCAGTGGGCAGGTGGTCACCCTGACCAATGGCGGCTTGGCGGCAGCCTCACATGGGCATGGCTAGGGTGCGGCAAAGTCCGGCACGATTCAGTCCGGGCGCCGGATCATCGCTGTCACTGTCCTTCAACAGGGGCTTCACCATGAACAAGCATGTCGTCATCGTCGCTGGGCTTGCCATGCTCCTGGCCGGCTGCGCCAGCAGCTCCAAGGTCATGCTGGGCAAGGCGCGTGCGCCGATCGACCCGGCGCAGGTCCAGGTGTACTCCAATGCCCCGGTCGGCTCGGTGGAGATCGCCCAGCTCGAATCCACCAGCGCCGCCGGCTTCGGCACCCAGGGCCAGACCGATGCCGCCGTCATGCGGCTGAAGCGCGAAGCCGCCAAGCTCGGCGCCAACGGCGTAGTCATTGTGGGCGTAGGCTCGGAACGCTCCGGCGGCGGCTTGTCGGTGGGCGGCGGCAGCTACGGCGGACGCGTCGGCGGCGGGCTGGGGATCGGGATCCCGACTACGCAGAAACGCGCGGCGGGTATGGCGATCTGGGTGCCTGCGGGGGTGGGTAATCCCACCAGTCCGTTGCCTGCGCGATAAAAGCTTTCTTTGGGTTCAGATATTCCGGCAAACGACCGGCATCAAAGGTGCTGGTCGTTCTTGTTGGCCAACTAGTGCGCCCACCCTGCGCCTGCCTGTAGTGAAACCCAAAATCGGATGCAGTATCCTCCGGGAGCAACTAGGTTGGGACCGGCTAAGCACTCGCTTGCTGTTGTCTCGGTACCACGCTCGTAGTCACTGATCTTGGCTGAGCGCAACTCTTCACCTCAGTCATCTAAGGAATAGTCATGAAAAGCTGGATATGGATGTTGATGTTGGCGATGTGTTTCGTTGGACAAGCTGCGGCTCAAACCAAGGGGGTCAAGCTTGTCTGCCGATCCGATGACCCATTTGTCTTCTGTACGCAGGGTTGCAAAGATCAAGACAAGAATTGGACACCGATAGATCCAATTAGCGCTACCTGGGTCGCTGTACCTGGCTATTGCCTTTTCCCCAGTCCATCACCCTGTTGTGCAGGTCCAGTGTGCCTTCAGGCTTGGACTCCAACTGCCATTGCAGCTCTTAAGCAATATCAAAGCATTTGCCCTCAAGCAAAAAAACAGGGCAAGTGGACGGGGCAGCAGCGACCCGAGAATGTTCCATTTTCTCACTGAGTACATATGCTCACTTGGTGGTTCTGCAAATACAGCAGGGTGTAAAGCTTCGACGATGCGGACGACTTATCAAACGTGACTTTTCCTAAAGGGAGTTATGTTTGTTGTATCGAACCATCGCAATACTGCTTTAATGCTGCTGCAAGCATGAACGTTACAAATCACCACATCGGCGCGGCCTTCAGGGCCGCGCCTTCGTTTATTCAGCATCCGAACCACTCACAACAACCAGCTCAGCAAGAAACCCCGCTGCGATTACTTGCGCTGCGCCGGAACGAACTGGGTTTCCACCGCCTTGGCCAGTTGGTCTGGTGGCAGCAGGCCCTGGTCGAGCAGGAAGTTGTTGAAGGCCAGGCGGTCGAACTTCTTGCCTAGCGCTAGTTCGGTGCGCATGCGTAGCTCGAGGATGCGGGTGTAGCCGTAGAAGTAGCTGCCGGCCTGGCCGGGCGCGCGGACGGTGTAGCGGTCCAGTTCCTGGCGGGTCATGGCGGGGGAGAGGCCGACGTCGTCTTCGAGTACCTGGCGGGCGCGTTCGCGGTCGATCAGGCCGAGGTTGAGCATGGGGTCGAGCATGGCGCGGGCGGCGCGCAGCAGGCGGAACTGCAGGGCGATCAGCTGGCCGTCGAGTGGTTCGTACGGGACCATTTCGGCTTCGGCATACAGCGCCCAGCCTTCGACGTTGACCGAGTTGAACGCGAACATGCTGCGCGCTAGCGAGACGCCGCGTTCGACCATGGCGGTGAACTGCAGTTCGTGGCCGGGGCGGCCTTCATGTGCGCTGAGCGTCCAGGCGGCCGAGCCGAAGTTGAAGTCGTCGTACTGCTCCTTCTTGGCGCCGTCGGCGGTCGGGTTGCCCAGCGGCAGTACGAACTGGCCTTGCTGGCCGGTGTTGCCGATCAGCGGTGCGGGCAGGAAGTGCGGTGCCGGTTGTGCGGCGCTTTCGGCGGCGCTGCCCAGGCGCATCTGCATCGGGCGCTTGGGCACATCGACGATGCGCTGCTGACGGATGATCGGGTCGATCTGGTCGATCACGCCGCGGTAGTGGGTTTCCAGCTGGTCATCGGCGATGGTGTTGCCCTTGAGCGCGCGGATCACCTGCACGTAATCGCTGCCCTGCACGCCCTTGGCCTTGGCCACCAGCGGTGCGAGCTGTTGCATGACCGAGCGGGTTTCCATGAATTCCAGCTGCGCGCGCTGGATCAACTGCTGCGGGGCGATATCGATGCCGACCTGCTTGAGCTGGAAGGCATACAGCGGCTCGGGCAGGCGGGTGTCCTTGCGCGCCTTGGGCAGCACGCTAGTGCGGGTCCAGTTGGCGTAATCCTTCAACTGGGTGGACATTGCCTTGAGCGCCTCGTCGGCCCCGGCGATCTTGTACTTGGCGAACAGTTCACCGATGCCGGCGACGTAGGTATCCACGTTCGCCAGTGCCTGCTCCACTTCGCGTTCGGTTGGCTGCAACAAGGCCTTATTGCCAAGCTGTTCTTCGTAACGCTGGCGGGCCAGCGTGGTGGTGGGCGTGCTGCCCGGCACCAGGCCGACGTAACGCTTGAGGCGGTCCAGCGCCTTTGCGCGGCGCTCGGGCACGGTCTGGTCGGACAACAACCCGTTGAGGCCACTGAAGACCAGCTCCGGGGCGTCGTTCCAGGGCAGCAGATAGCGCTCGTTGAGCTCGCTGCCTTCGATGTTCTGTTCGGCTGCGCCGATCATGATCTGCAGATCCTGGCGCACGTTGGCATCGCGCTCGGTCGCCAGCTTGGCCTGCAACGCGGCACGCGCCTTGCGCATCGCATCGCGATAGCGCGCGGCATTGTCTGGGCCCAGGTCGATGACCTGGTCGTCGTAGCCGGGCACGCCGAAGAAACTGGCGTATTCGGGCTGAAACGGGGCCTGCGCAGTGAGCAGGATCTGCGCGTAGCCGTTGCTGGTCTGTACCCAGGCCGGCGTCGGGCGTTGGGCCGGCGCGGCCTTGGTCGTCTGGCTCTGGGCCGGGGCTTGGGACACCGGCAACGCGGTGCCCAGAACGAGCGCGACAGCAACGACAAGTGGTTTCATGAAAGGCATCTGCAAAGAGAAGTAGCGCGACCCTACCCATCTGCGGCGGTGGCGGCAATGCGTCTTAGGTCATGGCTGGCAAGGCGGCGGCGCGGTGGGCAACAGACTGATCGGATCGGCCTGTGCGCTGGCGAACGTCAACGTCTGGTAGGTCCAGCGGCCGTGCCTGCGTGTGGCGTCCACTTGCACACTGCCCTGCCCGCGCGGCCCGTGCAGGCCAACACTGAAATGCGCTTCTCCTAGTGGACCGACGTAACTGACGCTGCCGTCGGGCAGAAAAGCCTCGTCGATCGGCGTGCCCAGCGCTTGCATCACCCGTGTATCGGAGCGCGCGATGTGCAGCGCACCGCTGTACACATCGCTGGACTTCACCGCCCCGGTGATGACGTAGACCAGCGCGCCGACCACCAGCGCCAACACCACAAACAGCGCCAGCCCGATGCCGGGCACGATCCATTTCCAGTTGCGGCTCCAGAACTCGGGTGCTCGCACCCCGCGTTGCGGTGACCCTGGAATCGGTGGCGGGAGTGACATGGCAGATCCTTTGCAGTGCGGTGTGCAACGGTTGACGAGAGCAGCTGTCCGCAACCACGCGTGCCTGTCAGTTGCACAAGAATGCCGACCCAGCGCCGCTGGCGGAAGAACGGCAGACGTTGCGCCGACGCGGTGGCGCTTGCGTGTGATGGCCACAGGTGTAGCGCACCGCATCGATCACGATGAACACCAAGGCCTCAGTGAGCTGGCTGCGGTAACCGCGCAGCCAGCCGATGTCTGGATTACGGCATCAAGCAGCGCTGGATGAAGGCCTCTGCGGTCTTGTAACGATGCAAGGCAGTGCTGCCGGACAAGCCGTGTTTGGCACCTGGATAGGTCATCAATTCGAATTCGGTGCCGCGCTGCTGCAGGTCGCTCATCAGCGCAGTGGAATTGGTGAACAGCACGTTGTCGTCGGCCATGCCGTGGATCAGCAGCAGCTTGGCGCGCAGGCCGTCCAGATGGGTGGCGATGCGTGCGTCGCGGTAGCCGTCGACGTTGCCGGCCGGCAGGTCCATGTAACGCTCGGTGTAGTGGGTGTCGTATAGCCCCCAATCGGTGACCGGTGCGCCGGCCACGCCGCAGGCATACGCATCGCTGTGTTTGGCGAGCAGCATCAAGGTCATGTAGCCGCCGTTGGACCAGCCCTGCACGCCGATACGGGTGGGATCGACCCAGCGCTGCGCCTTGAGCCAGGCCACGCCTTGCAGCTGGTCGTCCACCTCGACAGTGCCCTGCCTGCCGTACAGCGCGCCACCGAAGTCGCGGCCGCGTCGCGGGGTGCCGCGGTTGTCCAGCGAGAACACCACGTAACCACGTTGCGCAAGATATTGATCGAACAGCGCATCGCCACGGCTTGGCCAGGCATCAAGCACGGTCTGCGCGGCGGGGCCGCCATACACGTACACCATCACCGGATAGCGCTTGGACGGGTCGAAGTTGTCCGGTTTGATCAGGCGATACTGCAGCGGCGTGGTGCCGTCGGCAGCGGTGAGCGTGCCGAATTCCACCGGGCGCTGCGCGTCACGGTATCTGGCATACGGGTGCTGCGGATCGGCCAGATCGTTCTTCAACAGTGTGGCGATTTTTTCGCCATTGGCGCGAAACAGCTCGATCTGCGGCGGCGTGGCGGTGTTGGACCAGCTGTCGACATACACGCTGGCATTGCCGGCGAAACTGGCGGCGTGCGTGCCGTTGGTTTTTGAACGTTTTTCGATCGCACCGCCGGCCAGCGGCACGGCGTAAATATGGGCCTGGGTCGGCGATTCCTTGCTGGCGGAAAAATACACCGTGCCGGCTTGCTCATCGACGGCAAGCAGTGCATCGACCACCCAGGCGCCGGAGGTCAGCGGCGTGAGCGTGCGGCCGTCTTCGGATGCCACATACAGATGCTCGTAGCCGCTGCGCTCGGAGTTCCAGACAAAGCGGCCGTCCTTGAGAAAGCGCAGGTCGTTGTTGAGCGGCACCCAGGTCGGCGAGGTCTCGGTGATGAGCACGCGTTGCTTGCCGCTGGCCAGCGTGGTTTCGATCAGCTCGAGGGTTTTCTGATCGCGCGACTGGCGTTGGAAGGTCAGCCGTTGCGCATCGCGCCAGTCCACGCGGGCAAGATAGATATCGGGGTTGTTGCCCAGATCGACCCAGCGTGGCGTCGCACTGGCACGCGGTGCGATCACGCCCAGTTGCACAACCACATTCGGCTGACCGGCCTGCGGATAGCGCTGTTCGATCACCTCGGTGTGGTCGGCATAGACTTCCGGGCGTTTCTGCACCGGCACGCCGGATTCGTCGATACGCGCGAAGGCAATCGCCGAATCGTCCGGCGCCCACCAATAGCCGGTGTGGCGATCCATTTCTTCGTCGGCGACGAACTCGGCCACGCCATTGCCGATGGTCTCGCTGCCATCGCGAGTGAGCTGCAGCTGTTTGCCGCTGGCCAGATCGATCACCCACAGATTGCGTTCACGCACGAAGCTGACAAAGCCGCCTTTGGGCGAGAGCTTGGCGTCGGTGGCGAAGCCTCCGCCGTGGGTGAGTTTGCGCACCGCCGCCGCGCCGGTCTTGCGCAGGTCGTACAGATACAACTCGCCGCCGAGTGGGAACAGCAACGCGTGCGCATCCGGCGCCCATTGATAATCGACAATGCCGG
Organism: Xanthomonas hortorum pv. cynarae; assembly: GCF_002939985.1. GTDB lineage: Bacteria > Pseudomonadota > Gammaproteobacteria > Xanthomonadales > Xanthomonadaceae > Xanthomonas > Xanthomonas hortorum_D. The sequence goes on from NZ_MDFM01000018.1 coordinate 42,104, forward strand.
CGAAGGCGGCGATGCGTTGGCGTTCGCGGCGGGCCTTTTCGACATCGCTCAAGACTTCGGTGCCGGGCAACACGACCTTGGAATCGACCAGCAGGCGGGTCTGGCCGCTGGCGATGTCGTACTCCCACAGATCCAGTTGATTGCGGTCGCTGTCCTTGCCGCGCAGAAAGGTCACGCGCGAACCATCGGGGGCGACCTTGGGTTTCATCAGCGTCGGGCCGGACAGCGGCAACGGGCCGGTGATGGCGTCGAGGGTGAGTTTTTCGGCGTGGGCGGTGGTGATCGTGCTGAGCATGAGGGCAAGGGCGGCGAACAGGGAACGCATCGAAGATCCTGTCTGAAGACTGCGCACAGGATGCGGGCGCGTGGGGTGCTTGAGAAGCGCGGCGGCTGATGGCGCGCGTGGACGTCCTGTCATTTTGTGCACGCGACGCTAAGGCGCGCGGACCGTACCCTCACCCCAACCCCTCTCCCGGGGGGAGAGGGGCTTTGTGCAGATGCGTGTGTTGATTGGCTACGCGTTCTGCAACGCTACTGCGCGTATCGCGGCCTTCAGCGCTTGCCGAACAGGTGCTTGCGCTCTTCCTCGCCCAGCGGCTTGCCGGCGTTTGGGTTGACCTGGTCCTTGAGCGCATAGGCGCGCTGCGTGGCCGGACGCGCGGCGATGGCGTCGTGCCAGAGCTTGAGATGCGGGAAGGCAGCGTAGTCCGGCTTGAGGTCGCCATAGACCTCGATCCAGGGGTAGCTGGCCATGTCGGCGATGCCGTACTCGGGGCCGGCCAGGAACGCGTACTCGGCCAGGCGCTTGTCGAGCACGCCGTGCAATCTGCGCACTTCGGCGTTGTAGCGCTCGATCGCGTAGGGAATCTTTTCCGGCGCATAGACGTTGAAGTGGCCCATCTGGCCGCTCATCGGCCCCAGCCCGCCCATCTGCCAGAACAGCCATTCCAGTGCGGCGATGCGGCCACGCGCATCGCGCGGCAGGAAGCGGCTGGTCTTCTCGGCCAGGTACAACAGGATCGCGCCGGATTCGAACACGCTCTGCGCGGGTCCGCCATCGGCCGGTGCGTGGTCGACGATCGCCGGCATCTTGTTGTTGGGCGATATCTGCAGGAAGGCCGGCTCGAACTGTTCGCCCTTGCCGATGTTGACCGGCTTGAGCGTGTAGTCCAGCCCGGCTTCTTCCAGGAACAAGGTGACCTTGTGGCCGTTGGGGGTGGGCCAGTAATACAGGTCGATCATCGGGTGCTCCAGTTCGCAAAGGGTTTGCACGCAGCTGCGTGCCGTGGCGTTCGATGGTACGACCAAGCCCGCTACCAGCGCGTGCGCTCGCGGTGGCGCCGAGTGGAACGATGTGTGACGCGATTGGGTCGCGACCGATGCTGCAGTGCAAATTGACTTCGTTAAGCCTGCGCTAACAAATGCGTGATTGTTTCATCGACCTTTGCCGGGCCTAACTTGGGGCCGGCTTTTTTTCGCTTGGGGAAGAAATCATCGTGAGAGAGCTCCGCACCCTGCCGCGCACGCGGCGCTTGACGTCTGCCTTGTTGTTCGCATTGTCGACGCCGCTGGCAGCGCAAACCGCGCCGGCGCCGCAGTCGGCCTCGACCGTCCCCGGCTCCAGCCAGGCCGACCCCGCCACGCTCGATACCGTGCAGGTCAGCGGTATTCGCGGCAGCCTCACTTCGTCGATGAACGTCAAGCGCGATGCGCAAGGCATCGTCGACGGCATCGTGGCCGAGGACATCGGCAAGTTCCCCGATACCAACCTGGCCGAGTCGCTGCAGCGCATCAGCGGCGTGTCGATCAACCGCTCGCTGGGCGAAGGCTCGCGCGTGACCGTGCGTGGCGTCGGCCCGGACTTCAACCTGGTGCTGTTGAACGGCCGGCAGATGCCCGGCGCCAGCATCGAAGAATCCAACGCCTCCAACTCGCGTGCGTTCGACTTCGCCAACCTGGCGTCCGAGTCGATCTCCGGCATCGAGGTGTTCAAGACCAGCCGCGCCAGCACGCCCACCGGCGGCATCGGTGCCACCATCAACATCAAGACCGCCCGGCCGCTGGACAACCCGGGCATGCATGCCAATGTGGGTTTGAAGGGCGTGCACGATGCGTCCAACGAGAACCTGCCGGGCCGCCTGCAGGGCGATGCGCTGACGCCGGAAATCTCCGGCATCTTCAGCAATACCTCGGCCGATGGACGCTTCGGCGTATCGCTCAGCGGCAGCTATCAGGAACGCGACTTCGGCTACAGCCAGGTCGGCGTGCCCAACGGCTGGCGCTCGTTTCGCGGCGATTCCACCGCCTACGGCACCATCCCGCAGCCGGGTGCGCCGGGCTCGGAGAACATCGTCAACCGCCCCGGCCCGAACGACATCTACTCGGTGCCGCAGAACCTCAACTACCGCGTGGTCGGCGTTGAGCGCCAGCGCACCAACGGGCAGTTGGTACTGCAGTACAAGCCGCTGGACAACATCACCACCACGCTGGATTACACGTACTCGGAAAACAAGATCCAGCAGCAGCGCAACGAGATGTCGGTGTGGTTCAACTACGGCCCCTCGGCCAGTGCCTGGACCAACGGTCCGGTGGCCGGCCCGATCACCTACTCGGAATTCGTTAACCCGGCCACCAGCGATCTGGCCACCGCCGGCTCCAACGCGGCCACGCGCAACCAGAACAAGTCGCTGGGCTTCAACGTGGATTGGGCGGTGACCGATCAGTTCAAGCTCAACTTCGACATCCACCGCTCCACCGCCGAAGCCGGCGCGGACAGCCCGTACGGCTCGAGCAATTCGCTGGGCGTCTCGGGCTTTTACCGCGGCACCTCGGTGGTGGATTTCAGCAAGGATTTCCCGGTGTTGCAGCAGCAGTTGGGCTTCGGCCTGAACGGGCTGGACCCCTCGCGCACGCTGGTCACCGGCTCGGCGTTCCGCAACAGCTACATGAAGTCGGAGATCGACCAGGCCCAGGTCAACGGCGACTTCACCTTCGAAAATTATTCGCAGTTGAAGTTCGGTATCGGCAGCACCGAGGTCAAGAACCGCTCGGCGTTTTCCAACGTGCAGCGCGATACCTGGGGCGGCAACGGCACCGCGGCCGATTATCCGGACGATCTGTGGATTCCGAGCTCGTTCGCGCAGTATTTCGATGCGATCGACGGCAGCGGCAATCCGGCGCAGTTCAATCAGTTGTTCCTGTTCGACTTCGAGCGCGCCCGCCAGGCGGCCGCGCAAGCTGCGGGCGATGAAGCGCTGTACCGCATCTCGCCAGTGTTCACCACCGACCGCCGCGTGACCGAAAAATCCAAGAACGCCTACCTGCAGTGGAACAACAGCTGGGACGAGTTGCGCGTGCCGATCAGCCTGGCCGCCGGTGTGCGCTACGAAGAAACCAAGGTGGACGCGCAGGCACTGGTGCCGGTGGCGGTGGGCATCGACTGGGTCGCCAACAACGAGTTGCCGATCCGCCTGGCCGATTCGGCGTTCGCCAGCGGCAGCGGCAAGTACGAGTACTGGCTGCCCAGCCTGGACCTGAGCTTCAAGCTCACCGAGGACCTGGTGCTGCGCGGCAGCTACGGCGAAACCATCGGCCGTCCCGGTTGGGGCGACATCCAGGGCGGGCAGACGCTCAACCAGATCGCGCGCCTGGAAGGCGGCACCGGCCAGGAAGGCAACCCCGGCCTGAAGCCGCTGCTCTCGCACAACATCGATTTCTCGCTGGAGTGGTACTACAGCGATGCCAGCTACGCCTCGGTGGGCTTCTTCCGCAAGAACATCGACAACTACATCGGGGTGACCACGCGCAACGACACCGCGCTGGGATTGAATACCCCGGTGGGCGGTGCGTACTGGAACGAAGCGCTGGGCAACGGCTGCGCCTCGGCCGACCTGACCTGTATCCGCAACTACATCTTCCGCAACCGCGGCGGCGCGCCCGGCGTGGTGCGCGGAGCCGACGATGCCAACGGCAACGCCACCGGCGTGATCAGCGGGCAGCCCGGCGACCCGGTGGCCAATTTCGCCATCACCGCGCCGGCCAACCAGCGCTCGGCCTCGCTGGACGGTTGGGAATTCAACCTACAGCACATGTTCGGCGACAGCGGCTTTGGCGTGTCGGCCAACTACACCATGGTCGACTCCGGCCTGACCTACAACAATGCAGTGATCGGTGAGCAGTTCGCGCTGGAAGGCTTAAGCGATTCGGCCAACGTGGTCGGCTTTTACGACCGCGACAAGTGGCAGGTGCGTGCGGCCTATAACTGGCGCGACGAATTCCTGGCCGCACGCTTCGACGGCAGCGGCCAGCCCAATCCGGTTTATACCGAAGCCTACGGCCAGCTGGATCTGAGCATCGGGTATCAATGGAACGAGAACCTGTCGTTGAGCCTGGAGGCGATCAACCTCACCGACGAGGTGCAGCGCCAGCATGGCCGTCACCCGAACCAGATCGTCTATGCCACCCAGACCGGCCCGCGCTACATGTTGGGCGTGCGCTACAAGTTCTGGTGAGGCAGCGCGTTGGTCATGCAGTGATGCGCTTTTAAGCGCTCTCGGCAGCGAGTCTACCGGAGCGTCTCGCACGACGCTCTCTTTGCGTTTCCCGGATGTGTTGCATCCGGGACTTGCCACACCGAAGCAACTGTCCAAGCATGGGCCACGCGCCCCGCGTGATGTGTCACTTTCCCCCATGACCAATGCCGTGTTGTTGAACAATCTCGATCACCGCGATCTGCGCGTGATCACCACGCACGGCGCCGCCTTCGGCGATGACGTGATGTCGGCTGCGACGTTTCCGCAGGAATTTCGCCAGCTGCAGGCGCAGTACCCGATCGTGTTCCATCGCAGTGGCGAGCGCAGTTTTCAGCCGCTGGCGTTGCTGGGCCTGCGCCTGGGCGAAAACCTGTTTCTGGACGGTGCACGCTGGGATGCGCCGTACGTGCCGCTGGCGATTCAGCGCCAACCATTCCTGATCGGCGAGCAAGCGGACGGGCCGATGGTGCACGTGGATCTGGACAGCCCGCGCATCAGCCGCACCGACGGCGAGCTACTGTTTCGCGAACACGGCGGCACCAGCGAGTTTCTCGACCGCATCAGCCAGGTGTTGCGCACCTTGCATGATGGCCTGGCGGCGAGCGAGGCATTCGTCGCACGCTTGCTCAGCTACGATCTGCTGGAACCGTTCGTGTTCGAGGCCACGCTGGAAAACGGTCTGGAATGCCGCCTGGCAGGGCTCTACGCGGTGCACGAAGAACGCCTGCGCGCGCTCGACGATGCGGCATTGCTCGAGTTGCACCGGCACGGCGATCTGGAACCGCTGTACATGGCGGTGGCCTCGATCGCGCAGTTCCGCCATCTGCTCGACCGCATGCAGCGCCGCCATGCTGGCTGAGCCGCGCGCCATCGAAGAATTGCACGGACTGGACCCGCAACAGCTGGACCCGGCCGTGCTGCGCTCCACCAAGCCGCTGGTGCTGCGCGGGCTGGTCCGCGACTGGCCACTGGCGCAGGCCGGCGCCACCTCTGCGCAGGCTGCGGCTGCGTATCTGCGCGGTTTCGATCGCGGCGAAGCGGTGGTGGCGCAGGTCGGCCCGCCGGAGATCGGTGGGCGCTTCTTCTACAACGCGGACATGAGCGGCTTCAACTTCCGCCCCGAGCGCGTGCCGCTGAGCGTCGTGCTGGAGACCTTGCTGCGCGATCTGCATAAGCCGCAGCCACCGGCGATCTACGTCGGCTCCACCACGCTGGACACCTACCTGCCCGGCCTGCGCGCGCATAACCCGATCGCCCTGCCGCAGAGCGAACCACTGGCCAGCATCTGGATCGGCAACCGCACCCGCATTGCCGCCCATCAGGACCTGCCCGACAACCTGGCCTGCGTGGTCGCCGGGCGCCGCCGCTTCATCCTGTTTCCGCCCACGCAATTGGCCAATCTCTACATCGGCCCGCTCGACCTCACCCCGGCCGGGCAGCCGGTCAGCCTGGTCGATATCGCCGCGCCGGATCTGCAGCGTTTTCCACGCTATGCGCAGGCGCTGGAACACGCATTGGTGGCCGAGTTGGGACCGGGCGATGCGTTGTTCATTCCCAGCATGTGGTGGCATCACATCGAAGCGCTGGAGTCCTTCAACGTGCTGGTGAATTTCTGGTGGCGGCAGAGCCCGGCCTATATGGATTCGCCGATGAACGCGCTGATGCTGGCGCTGCTCACCATCCGCGACCTGCCAGCCGAGCAACGCGCGATCTGGCAGGACGTATTCGAGCATTACGTGTTCGATGCCAACGCGCACACCGCCGCGCATGTACCGGAGGCGGCGCGCGGCGTGCTGGCACCAATGGACGAGACCCGTGCCCGCAGCCTGCGCGCACGCTTGCTGCAACGCCTGAATCGCTGAGGATTTCATCATGTCCGACACCCACGCTTCCGACCCACGACAGCGCCCGGTGCGGCGCGTCGTCATCGCCGGTGGCGGCACTGCCGGCTGGATGGCCGCTGCGGCCTTGTCGAAAGTGCTGGGCAAGCAATTGCAGATCACCGTGGTGGAATCGGACGAGATCGGCACGGTGGGCGTGGGCGAAGCCACCATCCCCAGCCTGGTCACCTTCCACCGCCTGCTGGAGATCGACGAGGCCGCGTTCATGGCCGCCACGCAGGCCACCATCAAGCTCGGCATCGGCTTCGAGCATTGGCGCGATGTCGACCGGCACTACATCCACTCGTTCGGCCATACCGGCACCGATCACTGGAGCGCGGGCTTCCAGCATTTCTGGCTGAAAGGCCGGCAGCGCGGCGTGGCGCGCGACTTCGGCGACTACTGTCTTGAGCTGCGCGCCGCGCAGGAAGGCCGCTTTGCGCATCTGCCCAACGGCGGCATGAATTACGCCTATCACCTGGATGCCGGTCTGTACGCGCGCTTCCTGCGCCGCTTCAGCGAAGGCTTCGGCGTACAACGTATCGAAGGGCGCATCGGTCACGTGGAGACCGACGCGCATAGCGGCTATCTCACTGCGCTGACGCTGGAAAACGGCACGCGGGTGGAAGGCGATCTGTTTCTGGATTGCACCGGCTTTGCCGGCCTGCTGATCGGCAAGACGCTGGGCGTGGGCGCCGACGATTGGTCGCACTGGTTGTTTGCCGACAGCGCGCTGGCGGTGCAGACCGAATCGGTTGGTGCACCGGTCCCCTACACCCGCTCGCGCGCCGATCAGGCCGGCTGGATGTGGCGCATTCCGCTGCAGCACCGGGTGGGCAACGGCATCGTGTATTCCAGCCGCTACATGGACCAGGACAGCGCTGCGCAGGTCTTGCAGCGCAATCTCACTGGCCGCGCGCTGACCGAGCCACGCGCGTTGCGTTTCACCCCGAACCAGCGGCATCGGGTGTGGGAAAAGAACTGCGTGGCGCTGGGCCTGGCCAGCGGGTTTCTGGAGCCGTTGGAATCGACCAACATCCATCTGATCCAGCGCGGCATCATCCGCTTGATGCAGACCTTTCCGCAGGTCATCAACGATAGCGATATCGCCGAATACAACCGCCAAGCGGCCGAAGAAATCACCCATATCCGCGATTTCGTGATCCTGCACTACCACGTAACCGACCGTCGCGACACGCCGTTCTGGCGCGACTGCGCGGCGATGGAGATCCCCGACACGCTGCGGCATCGGGTGGAGCTGTTCCGCCAGAGCGGGCGGGTGTTCCATCAGGCCAACGAACTGTTTGCCGAGAACTCGTGGGTGCAGGTGATGCTGGGCCAGGGCATTACGCCCAAGCAGCACCACCCGGTGGCCGACCTGATGGGCGATGCCGAACTCAATCATTTTCTTGAGAACATCCGCACGCGGGTCGATGCGGCGTTGGTGCGGCTGCCCGCGCATGCGGACTTCCTGCGGCGCTACTGCCCCGCTCCGCCGCTGCCCGAGCCGGCGACGCGGCTGCCTGCCACTCCGGTACTCGCAACCCCGGCGGCATGACATTACGCCCGACCTCGGCGCACCCCTTGGCTTAGACCGCCCCAGCAATGCTAGATTGCCGCTTTGCCGTCCATTGCGGGAACAGTGGCCGGCGCTCGCCGCAGCAACGTTATCTATCGCACTCGGGGTAAGGGGGACGCATGTTGGATCTGACACAGGGCCGTATGGCACGCCGGATCGCGCCAGTCATTTTGCTGGTTGGCCTGGCCGCTTGCTCCAAGCAGGAAGACAAGGCCGCCACCACCGCGCCGGCCACCGGCGCCACGCCTGCGGCACCGGCCGCCGCGCCCACGCCAGCCACTGCGGTATCGCCGCAGGTGCAGTCGATGGCCGCCGACCAGCTGCGCGCATCGGCCACCAAGGCGCTGCAGGACAACCGCATGTACGCCCCGGCCGGCGACAACGCGGTGGAGTACTACTTGGCACTGCGCGAGAAGCAGCCGCAGGACGCCACCGTCAACAGCGCGCTGACCGACCTGATGCCGTACACGCTGATCGCCGCCGAACAGGGCATCAGCCGCGAAGAATTCCCCGAAGCGCAGCGCCTGATCGCGCTGATCGAAAAGGTCGACCCCAAGGCACCGGCACTGCCGCGCCTGAAGACCGGCCTGGACGCGGGCATGAAGACCGCCGCCAACCGCTCCGAGCAGGCCAAGAAGCTGGTCGAAGACAAGGCCAAGCAGGCCGCCGAACAGAAGCGCCTGGCCGAGCAGCAGACCCGCGAGGCGGCCGCTGCGCAGCAGATCGCCGCGCAACAGGAAGCCGCACGTCAGCAGACCGCCGAAGCCGAGCGCCAGGCCGCGGCGCGCCGTCAGGCCGAGAGCCCGGCACCGACCCCGGCCGCCCCGCGCCCGGCACCGGCTGCTGCGCCCGCCGCTGCCGCCGCTCCAAGCGCGCAGTCGTTGCGCCCGATCAGCACGCCGGCACCGCGCTATCCACCTGAAGCGCTGCGCGCCGGCACCTCCGGCGAAGTGCTGGTGGAACTCACCGTCGGCACCGACGGCTCGATCACCGCCTCGCGCGTGCTGCGCGCCCATCCGCCGCGCGTGTTCGACCGCGAAGCCCTCAACGCGGTCAAGCGCTGGCGCTTTGAGCCGGTTGCCGCACCGGTGACGACGCGGCGTACGTTGTCGTTCAATCCGGGTGGCTGAGTGGTCGAGTGGTTTGCGGGTGGCTGAGTGAGTGAGTCCGCTGCTTGTTGGTCGCTAGTGATCGACCGATGGTTGATGGTCGTTGATCATTGGTCGATGGCTGCTGATGATTGATGCACTGCACTCTCGGCAAATGCCGGACGCCAAACAAAAAGCCCGCAGCGATGCGGGCTTTTTGTTTGGCTGGTCATCCGTACCCTCATCCGCCCTTCGGGCACCTTCTCCCGAAGGGAGAAGGATTAAAGCCCCTCTCCCGTCGGGAGAGGGGTTGGGGTGAGGGTACGGCGGCGAAGTGGACATCACGAACTCGATAGACAACAGCCACATTGCACACAAATATCAACAATCGTAGCTGCGCATTCGCACCAGCAATCCGTAGCCTCATCCGGCGCTGCGCGCCACCTTCTCCCGGTGGAAGAAGGAACATCAGCCGGAAATCGCCAATCGCTCCTGGTGGTACCGCCGCACCGCCGCGTACCACAACACCGCCGCTACGCCGAAGCCAGCCAACAGATACACCGCCCAGGTCTGCGCGTTGATCTGCTCATGGCGTATCACCTTCAACAGCATCTGGTTCTGCGCCAGGAACGGCACCGCGAAGTGCCATAACTGCGTCTTCAGCGGATACGCCATCAACGCATAGCCCGGCAACATCGGCAGCAGCAGTAGCCAGGTCATGTGCGCCTGCGCTTCCTTCATGCTATTGGCGGCAGCGGCCAGGTAGGTCAGCAGCGAGGTGCCCACGAACAGCATTGGCACCAGGATGAAGAGCATCTGCAACATCGGCAAAAAACCGACATTGAGCTGGCGCCCCAGGTTCGAGGTGGACAACTGCGCACTCAGCTTGAACGCCAGCAGCGTGAGCAACAACGACACCATGCCGATCACGCAGGCGGCGGCGATCTTGCCGCTCACAATCGCGCTGCGTGGCGCCGGCGTGGCCAACAATGGCTCAAGCGACTGGCGTTCGCGCTCGCCGGCGGTGGCATCCAGAATCAGCGAGGCGCCGCCCAGGAACGAGGTGATCACCAGCAGCACCGGCAGCAGCATCGCCATCATCTGCCCACGCTTGGCGTCGGCGGTGGCCAGGTCCTGCGCGGCGATTTCCAGCGGCCTGCCCACCTGCGCATCGATGCCGCGTGCCAGCAAGCGCAATGCACCGACCTGCTGGCTATAGGCGCTGAGCGCGGCCTGCAGCCGCATGGCCGGCACGTCGGCCTCGCGCCGCGTGCTGTCCTTGATGACCTCCACCAAGGCCGGGCGGCCGGCACGCCAGTCCTCGGCGTAGCTGTCGCTGATGCGCAGCGCCACATCCACCTCCTGGGTGCGGATTGCGGCGGTCAGATCGGCAGGCGCGGTGACCGCGTTGAGTCCTTGCGCGGCCAGAAAACGCACCAGATTGGGCGCGTTCTCGCGACCGAGCGTGGGGATCTCCAGCGGCTTGTCGATTTGCGTGCGCACGCGGCTTTCGCTCAGTGCACCCATGCCCAGAATCAGGATCGGGTACAGCAATGGCGACAGCAGCAAGGCCAATGCCAGCGTGCGGCGATCGCGGCCGATATCGCGCAGCTCCTTGCGCAGTACCGTCCACAGGGTGGACAACAACGATGTGGTGCTCATGCGTGCAGTCCCTCGTCCGAGCCGATCGCCTTGACGAAGGCGTCTTCCAGATTGTCTTCACCGGTGGCGGCGCGCAGTTCGTCGGCGCTGCCGCAGGCCACCACGGTGCCCTTGGCGACGATGACGATGCGATCGCACAGCGCCGCCACCTCCTGCATGATATGGCTGGAAAAAATCACGCAGCGCCCCTCTGCACGCAACTGCTGCAGAAAGCCGCGCATCGCGCGCGTGGTCATGACGTCCAGGCCGTTGGTGGGCTCGTCGAGAATCACGTTGCGCGGGTCGTGCACCAGCGCGCGCGCAATCGCGGTCTTGGTGCGCTGGCCCTGGCTGAAGCCTTCGGTCTGACGATCGAGAATGTCGTCCATGTCCAACGCGGCCGACAGCAGGCGCGTGCGCTCGGCAATCAGCGTGCGCGACATGCCATGCAACTCACCGAAGTAAGCGATGTTCTCGCGCGCAGTCAGTCGCTTGTAGACGCCACGCGCATCCGGCAACACGCCGAGCGCGCGGCGCACCGTGACCGGGTCGCGGGCGGCGTCCACACCATCGACGGTCACGCTGCCCTGGTCGGGCGACATCAGTGTGTAGAGCATGCGCAAGGTGGTGGTCTTGCCGGCGCCGTTTGGGCCGAGCAGGCCGGTGATCTGGCCATCGGCGGCGCTAAAACTCACTCCGTCAACCGCCTTCACCAGCCCGGTCTTGGTCTTGAACGATTTGTGCAGGTTGTCGACGACGATCATGCGAGCGCCTCCGTGGCGTGGTCGGTGCGGCTCATGGTTCCCATCCGTTGAACGAGGTAAACGCGGGCACGTTGTTGAGATCGGCAACGCAGCGCGTATCCAGCGCACCGGCATTGGCGGTTTCGATGAACTGCGCCATCAGCTTGGGGATGCACCCCAGTGCCATGACGCTGTGTCCCTGCCCGGGCGCAACCAGATGCCGCCCATTGGGCAGTCCCTTGAGCACGGTGTCGGCGTAGCGTGGCGGCGTGACCGGATCCAGCTGACCGGACAACAGCAAGGCCGGCACCTGCGAACGCAGCGGCGCGGTGAAATCGGCGGCGCGCTTGCCGCTGGGCCACACCGGGCATGCGGCAAAGACGCTGCGCGGGACATCCTCGCCCAGCAGCAATGCCTGGTGCTCGGGTGCGGGACGATAGCGGTCGGCATCTTCTGCGCACACCACCGACCATTGCATGGGCTGGTTGATCTGCATGTCCATGTGCGACAACGCCATCAACGGCGCGTAGCGACCTGCAGCGGCTTCATCCAGCACCAGCGGCAGCAGGGCAGCGCTCTGCGGTGCGTAGGAGAAGGTAAAGGCCAGGCCGATCACCGCGTCGGCGGTCACCCGATCGCGCTTGATGACGTTGGTGCGCAAATCGCGGTACTCCACTTCCGGCGATTCGGTCTTCAAGCGGTCCATGACGGTACGCAGCTGCCTGCGCACATCGGTGGGAAAGCGTGCACGACAGGCCGCGATGGCACGGCATTGTTCGGACTGCAGGATCAAAGCGTCTTCAAACGTGCGTGCGAACTCACCGCTGATCACCAGATCGCTGGGCGCAACGCCATCGAGCACGATGGCGCGCGTTTGTGCGGGATAGCGTTTGGCATAGTGCTGCGCCACGCGCGTGCCGTAAGACACACCGATCAGGTCGATGCGTGGCGCACCCAGGGCGGCTCTGACGGCATCCAGATCGCCGATGGCTTCGGCAGTGGTGTAGTAACGCGGGTCGGTATGGCGTTGCAAGCCTTCCGCACATTGCTGCGCATAGGCCTTCAATTCTTCCGGGCTGGACGCCATGCCGGCCTGCAACGGCTTGCCGTCGGCAGTCTCGCACCGCAGGGGGTGAGATCCCCCGGTGCCGCGTTGATCGACCAGAAAAATGTCGCGGTTTTTGCGTACCTCGCGTAACGCAGCCGCTGCGATGGCGGCAGCCTCGGTCGCCGATTGCCCCGGCCCACCGGCGATGAAGAACACCGGATCCGGCTTGTTGCCTGCGCCTGCATCGCTTTCCAGCCAGGCAATCTTCAGGTCGATCCTGCGTCCTGTCGGTGCGGCCGGGTTTTCCGGCACGCGCAGGCTTGCGCACTGCGCTTCGATATTGCCGGCCGCGCTGCCGGAACTCAGCGTGCACGGGACGAATTGCAGCGTGCCGTAGCGATTGGCTGCGGCCGTGCCGGTCTGCGTGGTTGCTGCACGTGGCTGCGCGCTGCCGGGTGCAGTTGCGCCAGCCTTGGTTGCAGCAGGCGCATCTTTCGCAGGTGTGTTTTCAGCAAGTTTGTCTGCACGCTGACATCCGGCAGCCAGCATCGCGATCAGCAATGCCGCTACCACTGTGTGTTGCTTCACCATGTTCACCATCTCTCCTGGTATCCCCTATTCCCTGACGCCGCAGCCGGTCGGGTGTGACCGCTGCGACTACTGCCCGTCTTCAAACAGAAACACGTGCTCGATCGATTCCCCGAACAAACGCGCGATACGAAACGCCAGCGGCAAACTGGGATCGTACTTGCCGGTCTCCAGCGCATTGATGGTCTGCCGCGACACGCCCAGCCGCTCGCCCAATTCGCCTTGCGACCAACCGCTGGCCTCGCGCAATTCGCGTACCCGGCTGTTCATTGAAAGCGACGTGCGTTGATGCTTTTGGTGATGCCGTAAATTCCGCACAACAGCGGAAACACCCACAACATCGCCACCGTTGCGGGGATGTCGATCAGCTCGGCGGCCTGCAGAAACCCACCGGTCATGTACGCGCCGCTGACCAGGCCGGCGGCAATGGCGATCGACTCCAGTTCGATCCGTCGCTGCATCTCGTCCGAGTCGCGCACGTAGCGCGCCACCGCGCGGATCACCAACGCCACCAACACCGCGGGCAACAACGCGATCAGCACACGCGCCCAGTTCGGATCCACGTGGGCCAGCAGGTATTTCCAGACCAGCATCACCACCACGTACAACATCATCGGCACGCCGAATTCGCGCTGATAACGCCGCGCCAGTGCCGGGCGCGCACTGTCGCCCATGCTGCCGCGCGACAGCCAAAACAGCAGCGCCAGCAACAGGCACGACACGCCCGCACCTGCACACAACCCGGCAAGGTAAGCGCTCAGTGGCAGCAGCCGCCAATGGCCAAGCGCACCCACTGCGATCAAGCCCAACCCCAGGCAGAGCGCGACCAGCGCGTTGCGGTTGTAGCTGGTCATGAGCTGCGCCTCTTCTGCACTGTTGCGCTCGATAACGGGCCAACGTACCCAGTCTCGTCGCAGCCGCGCATCAACCGCTGCGCCGGCCACGCCTGTGTGCAATCCGATTGCCAATGTTGCTGATGCATCCCTTTCACCTGTCAAGTCAACTTGACAGGCACGATGCGCTTGACGTGGCTAGCTGTCAAGCACCCTTTACACGTCCGGCGACACGCGGGCTGCCGTGTTTGCCGATTCAACGACGGCGAGAGGAGATGCATCCACATCCCGTCCGCAGCGCTGCACCGGAGCTGGGTTACGCTCCCTGATCGAATACTGGTGGGAGCGATGATGCGTCTGAAGATTTTGTTGGCAATCGCATTGAGTAGCTGCATGGCGACCTCGGCAGTGGCGCAAGAGATCGCACCTGCGCCGCGCACGATCCAGGTGGATCTGGCTACCGCCAGCGGGCCGGTCGACCGTTTCTACGATCTATCGATTGGCTCGGACTTCCCCGGCACCTTGCTCCGCAGCGACACCCAGGCACACCTGGTTCCGGCCGTGCAGGAGTTGGGCTTTCGCTACATCCGCTTCCACGACGTGTTCCATGACGTGCTCGGCACGGTGAAAGACGTCGACGGAAAACTCGTCTACGACTGGACCAAGCTGGATCAGCTCTACGACGCGCTGTTGGCCAAGCGCATTCGTCCGTTCGTGGAATTGGGCTTTACCCCGAGCGCGATGAAAACCTCCGAGCAGACGCTCTTCTACTGGAAGGGCAACACCTCGCATCCGGATCCGGCCAAGTGGACGCAGCTGATCGATGCCTACGTGCGCCACATCCGCGCGCGCTATGGCGCCGACGAAGTGCGGCAGTGGTATTTCGAGGTGTGGAACGAGCCCAACCTCAAGGATTTTTGGGAAAACGCCGACCAGCAGGCTTACTTCGCTCTGTATGCGAACACCGCACGCACGATCAAGGCGATCGACCCGCAACTGCGCGTGGGCGGCCCCTCCACCGCCGGTGCCGCATGGGTGCCGGAACTGTTGGCCTATGTGGCACAAAACAAACTGCCGATCGATTTCGTCAGCACGCACACCTACGGCGTGGACGGCGGGTTTCTCGATGAAGACGGCAAGCAGGACACCAAGTTGTCCGCATCGCCGGATGCCATCGTTGGCGATGTGCGAAGGGTGCGCGCGCAGATCCAGGCATCTCCGTTCCCGGATCTGCCGCTGTATTTCACCGAGTGGAGCAGCAGCTACACGCCGCGCGATTTCGTCCACGACAGTTACATCAGCGCGCCCTACATCCTGACCAAGCTCAAACAGGTGCAAGGCCTGGTGCAGGGCATGAGCTACTGGACCTACACCGATCTGTTCGAAGAACCCGGCCCGCCACCCACGCCGTTCCACGGTGGCTTCGGGCTTATGAATCGCGAAGGCATCCGCAAGCCGGCCTGGTTTGCCTACAAGTACTTGAACGCACTCAAAGGCCGCGACATTCCGCTGCGCGACGCACACGCATTTGCGGCGGTGGATGGCCAACGCATCGCCGCGTTGGTATGGGATTGGCAGCAGCCGGTGCAGGCGGTCAGCAATACGCCGTTCTATACCAGGCAGGTGCCCAGCACCGAAAGCGCGCCAGTGGTGTTCCGGATGACGCAGGTGCCGGCCGGCACGTATCAGCTGCAGGTGCGCAAGACCGGCTACCGGCGCAACGACCCGCTGTCGCTGTACATCGACATGGGCATGCCCAAGGACCTGGCGCCGCGTCAGCTGACCCAGCTGCAGCAGGCCACGCGCGATACGCCCGAGCAGGACCGCCGCGTGCGCGTCGGCGCCGATGGCGTGGTGGAGATCCGCGTCCCGATGCACAGCAACGATGTGGTGCTGATGACGTTGGAGCCGGCGGCGCGCTGACAGCCCGCGGCAGCACGCGTTTGTCACGGTCGAGCGCCTGCTCGACCACGGCGCGCATCGTTGATGGTGCATCGGTGCGCGGACCCTAATGAGCACGTGGCGCTACGATTCCAACGCACCGCATGCCTATCGTCGATGGCGGCGTGAGCGGTGTGGATTGGCCGCTCTGCTCGACGCGACAGCACCAACACCAGCGCCGTCAGGCAGGCCTGCTACTTGAGATACGTTTTGAGAATGGCCGCGATGTCCTCGACGGCAAGTTCTCTGTCACCCAATGTCTCCGGCGCCGCCACGTGATGCTTGAGGTGCTCGCTGAGCAACTCGACCATCAGCCCCTGCGCCGCGCCGCGGAACGCCGCAACCTGTGTCAACAACGCAGTGCAGTCCACGTCCTGCGCCAGGGCTTTTTCCAGCCCCTCCACTTGTCCACGGATCCTGCGCACGCGGGCGAGCAGTTTGGATTTGTCCTGATTCAGATGTGCCATTGCCATATACCCCCTAGGGGTATCTGAGATACCATAGGGGGGTATCGTAGCCAGAGCCCCTTCCGATGTCGATCACGCACGCCGCGCCGCACTGCGCGCAGTCGCACACCTTTGCCAGCGCAAACCCGCTGGCCGAACACAGCACCCGCAAGGCTGTCATCCTGACCGTGGTCATGATGGTGGTGGAAATCGTCGGCGGCTGGACGCTCAACTCCATGGCCTTGCTCGCCGATGGCTGGCATATGAGCTCACACGCGCTCGCCCTGGGTCTGGCGCTGTTCGCCTACCGCTTCGCGCGGCGCAACGCCAACGATGTGCGTTTCACCTTCGGCACCTGGAAGGTCGAAGTGCTGGGTGGCTACACCAGTGCGATTCTGCTGTTGGGCGTTGCCTGCCTGATGGCGTTCCAATCGGTGGAACGGCTGTTTTCGCCCAAACCCATCCAGTATCAGGAAGCCACGGTCATTGCAGTCATCGGCCTGCTGGTCAACCTGATCTGCGCGTGGTGGTTACGCGATTCGCATAGCCATGCGCATGGCCATGGTCATCACCATGGGCACGGCCATGAGCACGCGCATGACGGGCATGGGCACCACGATGGTCACGCCGATCTCAATCTGAGAGCGGCGTATCTGCACGTGGTCGCCGATGCCGCGACCTCGGTCTTGGCGATTGTCGCGCTGGTCGCCGGCATGCATTGGGGCGTGACCTGGCTAGACCCGATCATGGGCATCGTCGGCGCGGTGCTGGTCACCGTGTGGGCGTGGGGACTGCTGCGCAGTACCGGCCGCGTGCTGCTGGATGCGGAGATGGATGCCCCGGTGGTGGAAGAAGTGAAGCAGGTCATCGCCGAGCTGCCGCATGCGATCGACATCGGCGACCTGCATGTCTGGCGCGTCGGCAGCGATCGTTATGCTTGCGTCATCAGTCTGGTCACCGCGGCAGACATCGATGCGAAGCTGGTTCGCGAGGCGCTGCAGATTCACGAAGAACTGGTGCATATCACCGTCGAGTTGCAGCGCCCGGCACTGCACGCAGCGCGGGCGTAGCACCGCCTATGCGCAACCGCATGCACGTTGCATGCTGCACAGCGTGCATGCAGCTGCCGGCGCTATCGCTGCGCTGCGGACCTGGTTGCTCAGGTCTTCGAAGGCGCCGGGCTGACGTATTTCTCGCGGCGGATCTGCGCGTTCGGCAGGCCGGCTGCCTTCAAGGCTTCAATGCAGCTGTCCACCATGTCCGGATTGCCGCACAGGTAGGCAATGTCGCCTTGTGCATCGGGCGCGAATTCGGCCAGCTGCTGCTGCACGTAGCCATGCCGCACATCGGCATGCGGCTGGTCGGGCAGCTCGCGCGAGAAACACGGCACGTAGCGGAACTGCGGGTGCGCATCGGCAAACGCACGGAAGTCATCGCCGTACAGCAATTCGGCCGGGGTGCGCGCGCCCTGCAGCAGCACCACCTGCACGCCACGGCTGGCGATCGCCTCGGCCAGCAACGGCAGCATCGAGCGGTACGGGGTGACCCCGGTACCGGTGGCGATCAGCACATAGCGCCGGTTGTGGTCGCCCGGCGGCAGGCAGAAACGGCCATAGGGACCGCTGGCCTGCAACTGGTCGCCGATCTGCAGGCCTTCGAACAGCGCAGTGGCCGAGCCACCGGGCACGAAGCTCACCGCGATATCCACCGCCTCGCCCGGTCCGAACGCGTGGTCGTGGATGGTCGCCAGCGAATAGCTGCGCTTGGTCGGCGTGCCATCGGCGCCGCTGAAATGGATCTGGATGAACTGCCCGGGCTGGAAATCCAGCGGCTGCCCGTCGTCACGCAGGAACTGGCAGTGGGCCACGGTGGGCGCAATCATGCGCCGGTCGACAAGCTTGAGGGGGAATTGAACGGGCACGAACGTATTTAGGACAGTCTGTGATCGGGGCTTGCCCCCGCGGGCTTCTATAATAACGGCCTGCAACTCGCTGCGCCGTCACGCTGACGCGAAGGAACATCTTGAATTCCCCATCTCCGATCACCGCACCCGCGCTGCGTGTGTGCGATCTGCGCAAGACCTACGACAACGGCACCCAGGCGCTCAAGGGCGTCTCGCTGGACGTGGCGCCAGGCGATTTCTTCGCCCTGCTCGGCCCCAATGGCGCCGGCAAATCCACCCTGATCGGCATCATCAGCTCGCTGGTGAATCTGTCCGCCGGCCAAGTGGAAGTATTCGGCACCGATCTGGTCGGCCACCGCAGCGATGCGATGCGGCTGATCGGCCTGGTGCCGCAGGAGGTCAACTTCAACCTGTTCGAAAAACCCTTCGACATCCTGGTCAACTACGCCGGTTTCTACGGCATGCCGCGTGCCGAGGCCGAGCGGCTGGCCGAAGCGGAGCTGCGCCGCTCGCACCTGTGGGAAAAGGCCCAGGTGATGAGCCGCACGCTGTCCGGCGGCATGAAGCGCCGGCTGATGATCGCCCGCGCCATGATGACCCAGCCGCGGCTGCTGATCCTGGACGAGCCCACCGCCGGCGTGGACATCGAGATCCGCCGCGACATGTGGCGCGTGCTCAAGGAGATCAACGCGGCCGGCACCACCATTATCCTGACCACGCATTACCTGGAAGAAGCCGAGCACCTGTGCCGCAACCTGGCCATCATCAACCACGGCCAGATCGTCACCCAGGGCCCGATGCGCGAATTGCTGGCCAAGCTCGATGTGGAAGGCTTTTTGTTCGATATCGACGGTGACCTGCCGGCCGAATTGCCGGTGATCGAAGGCACCACGCTCACCGCCATCGACGGCCACACACTGGACCTGGACATGCCGCGCGCGATGGACCTCAACCGCGTGTTCGTCACGCTCGGCAGTGCCGGCATCCGGGTGCGCTCGATGCGCACCAAGAGCAATCGACTGGAAGAGCTGTTCGTGCGCTTGACCGGTGATGCGCCGGCGCCAGACGCCGCCGCACCCGCGACGCCCATTCCCAACGGCACACCGCCTGCGCAGCCGCGCAGCGGAGGCCAGCCATGAACGAGATCCGCACCGTGACCGAACCCACCAACGCACGCCGCAACTGGATTGCGCTGGGCACCATCGTGCGCCGCGAAGTGCAGCGCATCCTGCGCATCTGGGGCCAGACCCTGGTGCCGCCGGCCATCACCATGACGCTGTACTTCTTGATCTTCGGCGGGCTGATCGGCTCGCGCGTGGGCGACATGGGCGGCTACAGCTACATGCAGTTCATCGTGCCGGGCCTGGTGATGATGAGCGTGATCCAGAACAGCTACGGCAACATTTCATCGAGCTTCTTCGGCGCCAAGTTTGGCCGGCATGTGGAAGAGCTGCTGGTGAGCCCGATGCCCAACTGGGTGATCCTGTGGGGCTACGTCTCCGGCGCGGTGCTGCGCGGGGTCATGGTCGGCGCGCTGGTGCTGATCATCGCGATGTTCTTCACCCCGGTGCGCATACCGCATCCGCTGGTGACGCTGAGCACGGTGGTGCTGGGCGCGATCATCTTTTCGCTGGCCGGCTTCGTCAACGCGGTGTACGCCAAGAAGTTCGACGACGTGGCGATCGTGCCCACCTTCATCCTGACCCCGCTGACCTATCTGGGCGGCGTGTTCTATTCGGTGAAGCTGCTGCCGCCGTGGGCCGAAGCCGCCACCCACGCCAACCCGATCTTCTACATGGTCAACGCCTTCCGCTACGGCCTGCTCGGCAGCTCGGACGTGCCGATCTGGGTCGCCTACGCGCTGATGCTGGGCTTTGTCGCGGTCCTCAGCGCGCTGGCGCTGTGGTTGCTCAGGCGGGGCGTTGGTTTACGCAGCTGATGGTGCAGTTCAGCGACTACATCGTATTCGTCGATGAAAGCGGCGACCACGGGATGGCGAACATCGATCCGGCCTTCCCCTTGTTCGTGCTGTCTTGCTGCCTGATCAGCAAACGCGATTACATGGCTGCGGTGGTACCGGCGATTCAACGGATCAAGTTTGCGACGTTCGGCCACGATGCCGTGGTGCTGCATGAACGTGAGATCCGCCGGGATATTGGGCCGTTTTCGGTATTGCGCGATCGCGAAAGGAAACAGGCGTTTATCGATGTACTGACAGATGCATTGGCCTCCGCGCCGATGACGATTTTTGCCGCCGTCATCGACAAACGCCGCCTTCAGGATCGCCAGCGCGGGGAAAATCCGTATGAAATCTCGATGCGTTTCTGCCTGGAGCGGATGTACTACAAGCTCAGCAAGCAGGGCCAGGTTGCGCAACGCGGCGCACCATTGACCACGCACGTGCTGTGCGAGGCGCGTGGACATAACGAGGATCAGGACCTGGAATTGGCATTTCGCCGGATCTGTGGCGGCGACAATTTTTCTGGTGTCGAGATGCCGTTCGATCCGGTGATCTGCGACAAGAAAAGCAATGCGATCGGGTTGCAGCTGGCCGATCTGGTCGCGCGTCCGATCGGGATGCGGCAGTTGCGTCCCGACCAACCCAATCGTGCGTGGGACGTCATCGAGCAGAAGCTGGACAAGGATGCCACTGGCCGTTATCTCGGCTACGGGTTGAAATGCTTCCCGTAAAAACAAAAGGCCCCGGCGATTCCGCCAGAGCCTGATGCCGACCGAGAATCCCCGATCCGGTTGCGACTTTAACACCTTGCCCGACACGCTCCAACCATCAAGCTGAACGGAGATTCTGATGCATATCCTCATCCTCGGCGCCGGCGGCACCGGCGGTTATTTTGGTGGACGTCTGGCGCAGGCCGGGGTCGATGTCACCTTCCTGGTGCGCGATGCGCGTGCGGCGCAGTTGCAGGCCGATGGCTTGCGCATCCGCAGCCCGCTGGGCGATGCGGATCTGCCGGTGGCGCATGTCACCGCGCAGGACCTGCCGGCGCTGGTGGCGCAGCGGCCATTCGATCTGGTGATCCTCAGTTGCAAGGCCTACGACCTGGACAGCGCGATCGAGGCGATTGCGCCGGCCGTCGGCGAGCACACCACGGTGCTGCCGATCCTCAACGGTCTGCGGCACTACGCAGCGCTGGACGAGCGCTTCGGTGCTGCGCGGGTGTTGGGCGGGCTATGCTTCATCAGCGCCACCAAGGGCGAGCATGGCGAGATTCTGCACCTGGGCAAGCCGGCGGCGATGACCTTCGGTGAGCGCAGTGGCAGTGCCGCATCGGCGCGGGTGCAGGCGTTTGCTGCGGTGTGCGCGCAGGCAGGCATCACCCATGTGGCCAGCGAGCAGATCGCGCAGGAGCAGTGGATCAAGTACAGCTTCCTCACCGCGCTGGCGGCGGCCACCTGCCTGATGCGTGCGCCGGTCGGTGCGATCGTGGCCACCGACGACGGCCGCGCGTTGATCAACGGCTTGTACAACGAATGCCTGTGGGCCGCCGATGCGGCCGGGCAGCCGATTCCGGAAGCTGCGCGCGCCAAGGCGCTGCAGACCTTGTTGCAGGTGGATTCGCCGCTGAAGGCCTCGATGCTGCGCGATCTGGAAGCCGGCCAGGACGTGGAAGCGGCGCAGATCGTTGGCGACATGCTGAAGCGGGTGCGCGAGACCGGGCGTAATGCGCCGCTGCTGATGGCGGCGAATGTGCATCTGCAGGCGTATCAGGTGTTGCGGCATAGCTGAGGCGATCGGGTGTGCGGGTAGGTGGACGTGTGAACCGTACCCCCATCCGCCCTGCGGGCACCTTCCCCCGGTGGGGGAAGGGATTTAGGCGATGAGGTGATGCGTTGAGGTTGCACGGCGTATCGCTGCATGTCATGCGATGCCGCGCGCCGCGCGCGATAGAAATCGGCATTGCCACTGCCTTCGCGCTGCAACGACGCGTTGCACACGATGCTCTGCATCCCCTCGCCCGTCGTGCTCGCCATGAAACTGCTCAGCCACCTGTTCCGTGCCGGTCACTTCGTGATCCTGGCGTTTTTCGTGCTGTGCGCGGCGGGTCTGGTGGCGATGGCCGGGTTGGAGCTATGGCATGGGTTTACGCCCGGCGGCGATATGGTGGTGCGCGATCGTTTCAACGTGGTGCTGGAGGCGATCGGCCTGCTCACCGTGGCGCTGGTCACGCTGGAGCTGGGCCAGACCATCTTCGAAGAAGAAATCCTGCGCGATGTCAAAGTCAGCGGGCCCACGCGGGTGCGGCGCTATCTGTCGCGCTTTTTCGTGGTGATCGTGATTGCACTGGCGATCGAAACGCTGGTGTCCATCTTCGAGCTGATGCACGACGATCCGGCCAAGCTGCCGTACGCGGCTGCGGTTGGCCTGTGCGCGGCGCTGCTGCTGATCGCCTGGGGCGTATTCGTCAAACTCAACCGCAGCGCCGAAGAGCTGGAGCCCGAGGCGATGGAAGAAACCAAGCGCGAGGACCGCGAAGTCGAGGAGTAAGCACTTCGCGCGCGGCCGCATGGCGTTGCGCTATGCCGGTCGACAGGGCCGTCGTTTTTTAGTGGGCTAACAAAACGTAGCGAGTGGTCGTCAGATGGATGCGGACGGCGCGGAGGAACCGGAGTGTACGGGTGGTACATGCCGATTCCGAGCACCGGCCTCGCCCGCCTGGTTGTCGCGCAGTAGTTTTGATAGCCGCTCTTACTCAGGGTCGTGCAATGGCAGCCGCTGACCCTGGAGCACGTAGACGCATCGCCTCGGCGGATTCTTCCGTGCTGCGCTCCGGATCCGTATCGACCAACGCGATCGCAGCCCGGCGCTCGTGGCGCGACAGCAGGGTGATCCATCCGGCCTCGATCGTGGTGATGCTGCCCGCCGGGTCGCCGCGACCGACCTGATGCCCGCTGCTGCGTGGCTGGTCGGCCGCGATGTCCTGCGCGACCTCGGCGACCACACCACGCACCTTGATCCGGTCGCCAGTGCGTACGCGCGTGCCCATGCGCATCGTGTACTCGCTCTCACCGGGTACACCGATTCCGGTGTCATAGCCCTGATCGAGCACGAACACGGCGTCGGAGGTCGCATCCACGCCATCGCCTTCGTCCTGCACAAACCAGCCCACCACCTTGCCGCGATTGCCATCGCCCAGGGTTTCGGCAAGCTCCTGGCCAATCTCGTCGCTATCGCCCGCCAGGCTGCGGGTCACAATGCCTTCGATGGCCACCTTTCGCCCAAGCAGCGGACTGATGTCAGCGCTGCCCTGGATGCGACCGATCAGCACGCGATCCGGATCCATCGGCGCAACAGCCTGATCACTCTGGGCCGGCAGCGGCGCGCGGCACGCGCCGAGCAGCGCGGTCATCATCAGCACCGCCATCCAGCGCGGTGCGCGGATCCTTCGCATCGCATGACTTCCTGTGAGTAAAGAGACCGAGTCTACCGCGCGCACCACTGCCGCCTACCGCAAGCGGTTCAGGCCTGCGGCGCAGGCAACGGCGTCACCGTGGTCGGCTTGCCATCGGCGCCGAGCGCGATCATCACGAAGTGGCCGCGCGTGCACAGCTCGCGCGCGCCACTGAGCAGGTCTTCGGCGATCAATTCCACTTCCACCTTGATCGAGCTGCGCCCCACCGACACCACGCGCGCGATGGTTTCCACCATCTGGCCCTGGCGGATCGGCAGTTTGAAATCCACCTGATCCGAGCGTGCAGTGACTACCGAGCGCCGCGCATAGCGCGAGGCCGCCAGAAACGCGGCCTTGTCCATCCACGCCAGTGCCTGGCCGCCGAACAGCGTGCCCATGTGGTTGGTGTGGTTGGGGAACACGATCTCTGCCATGCGGACTTCGATCGGGGGAGGCGTCTGCGGGCTGTCTGACATGCGGGTTTCCAAAGAGGGGGATGTGCGGCCACTGCGTGCCAAAGCGATTGCAACAGCCGAGCGCGCGCCGGAGATGCCTTCAAGCCGCAACGGCGTCCGCCGGAACGCAGCGCCGCTGCTGTATCGCTGTCCGTTGTGCCTACGCCGGCGCAGATACGCGTTGGAGGAAATGCTGCCGGCTCAACTGCATCGGCCGATGGCTGGCAGTCTGCGTGGCGCATGCCCGCGCACTGCGTTGCGCGCGATATGTTTTTTATCGGGAAGGCGGTCGCGGCCGGGGCCGCTCCTACGAGAGAGCTAGTTCACGTCATCGTTCGCTTGTCGATACGGCGGCGTGTACCGAGATCTTCGATGACGCGCATCGAAGATGGGTTACATCGACGACTCAGAGGCTGCTCTTGACCGCGGTTTCCACCTGCGCCGGCGACTGGAAGCCCGGCAGGCGCGCCACTTCGCTGCCATCGCGATACAGCGCCAGCGTCGGGGTCTGGCGCAGGCCGAGGTCGCGGAAAAATTCTTCGCCCACCACTTCCAGCTTCACTTTCAACAAAGCCACGCCGTCGGCGGCGTCGCTGGCGGCAAACTTGTCCAGCGACATGTCGAGCATGCGACAGCCGGGGCAGTTGTCCTTGTAGAAATCCACCAAAGCGCGCGGATGCGCGGCCAATGTGGCGGTGTAGTGCTCAGGCGAGGTGACGGTAATGGTCTGCATCATGGAATTGATTCTTGCATTGGGCCAGGACCGCATCGGTCCAGGTAGCGATGGCCTGCGCATCGCGCACGCCGTGGGGCATCTGTTCGATGGTCAAACGCGGAAACGGGCTGGCGAAGAAGCGCGCGATGCGATGCACCGCACCGCAAAAAAAATCCTCGCCCCACTGTGTTTCGCCGGTGCCGAACACCGCCACCTGCGGTGGCTTGCCCAGCGTGTCGACCAACTCGACGATAAAGCGTTTCATCTCTGCCGGTGTACGGCCACCGTTGTCGGTCCAGCTACCGAGCAGAACCAGTTCGTATTGGCCCGGCGCGTGCGGCACTTGCGCCAGCGTCTGCACATCGGTTTCCACCCAGGTCACCGCATGACCAGCGGCTTCGCAGCGCAAGGACACACTGCGCGCAACATCACGCGTGTTGCCGCTAAGGGAAGCGAGAGCCAACAAGATCTGCACCTGAAATCACCAGCTAATTCGAATCGTCTTTTTCTCGACGTTGCCATCTTCAACGATTTCAGCTGCATAACCTTTTTCACGCACGGAATTAAGTGCAGCTTGCAACTCTTTATCCGAGACAGCACTAGCCAGGTATTGCCTAGTAATAGACCGCTCACCAGCTTTAGAACATGCATCTAAAACAGAAGCGATATCCGCAATAATCTGCTCAAAACTGACATCAAAACTTGATGAATTTGCACGCGCTTGATCAGCGCTAATTAAATTTGCAGACATCTCATTCTCCGTCGATGTAATTATTAAAGATCATCGAAGCCGTTGTCAGAATTCGTCTTCTTGTAGCTGGCATTGCGCATTTCGAAGAAATCGGTCTTGGTCTCGGTGAAGTTGTCGGCGTAGGCCTTGATCCACGGCATCACGTTGTCGTTGGCGCCTTCGTACAGCTTCTCGATGCCGAGCATGCCGGCCATCTTGTTGGCGCGGTACTTCACGTAGCGGATCATCTCGTCCACGTCGATGCCGTCGATGCCGTCCAGCACTTCGGCGGTCCACACCGTTTCCAGGTCGATCGCGTGCTCGAAGGCCTTGTGCACGTAATCGGTGAGCTGGTCGCCCTGCAGCGCCTGGTTCTCGCCGATGATGGCGCGGATCAGTTCGCTGATGAACTTGGAGTGGGCCAGCTCGTCGCGGTTGATGAAGCTGATGATCTTGCCGGTGCCGGTCATGCGGTTCTGGCGGACCAGATTGTAGAAATACGCAAAGCCGGAATAGAAGTTGATGCCTTCCAGGATCGAGGACTGGATCAGCGCGCGGATCAGCGTTTCGGCCGTCTTGTCGCGCAGGAAGTCGTCGTAGGCGCCCATGATCGGCGCGTTGCGCTTGATGATGGTCGGATGCGTACGCGCGAGCTCGAACACGCGGTTCTGGTCGGCCAGGCCGGTGATCGAGGCCAGCACGTAGCTGTAGCTCTCGTTATGGATCACTTCCTGCTGGCCGATGATCGCGGCATTGGCGTGCGCGGCCGGGTCGGTGATGTATTCGGCGACGTTGTAGATGAAGCGCGTCTGCGGCGAATCCAGCGTGGCCAGCAAGCCGATGATCGAATCGTAGGCGTTCTTTTCGCGCGCCGACAGCTCGTTGTACTGGCGCGCGTCGCCCTTCATGTCCACCTCGTCGGGGATCCAGAAGTTGGTCGACAGTTCCTTGTACGCCCGATAGAAGGACGGGTACGGGATGTCGTTCCAGTTGAGGATGCCGGAGGTCTGGCCATTGATGATGGCGGTGGAGCGGTTGGGGTGACGCGGCTCCAGGATCTTGATGCGCTCAAGCGGTGTTGCGGACATGGGTCTTTACTCGTCTTTCAGGCGTCGCGCGCGCGTGCAGCAGGGACGGCGGCAGCAATCGTTCTGGAGGAAAGCCCCCTGAGTCAGGGGGCGCGCCAAAGGCGCGGGGTGTGGAAGCTGATGAAGCAGGGTCCACGGTTCGCAACGCGAACCGTGGAAGCGAAGCGCGAATGCGCTTAGCTACTGCACCACTCGCATTCGCTGATGTCGATATCGTTGGAGCGCACGTAGTACGTGGTCTTCAGGCCTTCGCGCCAGGCGGTCATGTGCAGATCCAGCAACGTGCTCGCACGGATGGTGCTGGGCACGTAGAAGTTGAAGCTGATCGACTGGTCGATGTGGCGCTGGCGACGCGCGTTCTGGCGCACGCTGGCGAACTGGTCGACCTTGTAGGCGCCCTTTTCGTAGTACGGCCAGGTTTCCAGCGACAGGCCGGGCGCGGCGACCGGACGACGGAAGTCCTTCTTCTCTTCGTAGTAGAACGCGCTGTAGATCGGATCGATCGAGGCGGTGGAGCCGGCGATCTGCGCGGTGCTCATGTTCGGCGCAACCGCCAGCATCCAGGCATTGCGCACGCCATTGACGGCCACCTGTGCGGACAGCTCCAGCCACTGCGGGCTGTTGTAGTCGCGCGCACGGAAGTACTCGCCGGTGTGCCAGTCGCTGCCGCGGAACACGCTGTAGGTGCCCTTTTCCTTGGCCAGCTCCATGCTCGCCTGGACGGTCAGATAGTTGATGCGCTCGTACAGCTCGTCGCTGTAATCCTCGGCTTCCTTGGCGTTCCAGTGGATGGACTTTTGCGCCAGCAGATGGTGCCAGCCGAAGGTGCCCAGACCGATGGCGCGGTACTTCTGGTTGGTGATGGTGGCCTGCGGCACCGGCAGCTGATTCAGATCGATCACGTTGTCGAGCATGCGCACCTGGATCGGGATCAAGCGCTCCAGCACGTCGGCGCCCAGCAGATCGGCCTGGTCGTCCTGCGCGATGATCGCGCGGCCCAGGTTGATCGAAGACAGGTTACACACGACAAAGTCGCCCGCCTTCTTGGTGGTGACGATCTGATTGCCGCTGATGATCTCCTGCATCATCCGCGTCGGGCTCATGTTCTGCAGGATCTCGGTGCACAGGTTGGACGAATAGACCATGCCCTCGTGCTTGTTCGGGTTCTTGCGATTGACTTCATCGCGATAGAACATGAACGGGTTGCCGGTTTCCAGCTGGCTGACCATGATGCGCTTGAAGATTTCGATCGCCTTGACGGTCTTGCGCGTGATGCGCTCGTCGGCGACGACTTCTTCGTACTTGCGACGGAAGCTGCTGTTGGCGTCGCCCTTCTTCTCGTCGTAGAAGTCCTGCAGGTACCAGCCCTTGATCCGCTTCACTTCGTGCGGATCGAACAGGTACCAGTCGCCGCGACGCTCGACCGCTTCCATGAACAGGTCCGGGATGCACACCGAGGTGAACACGTCGTGCGCGCGCAGACGCTGGTCGCCGTTGTTCAGGCGCAGATCCAGGAACGACTCGATGTCGCGGTGGAAGATGTCCAGATAGACCGCGATGGCGCCCTTGCGCTGGCCCAGTTGGTCCACCGACACCGCGGTGTTGTTGAGCTGCTTGATCCACGGCACCACGCCGCCGGACGAATTGGACACGCCGCGGATCGCCGAACCCGACGAACGCACATAGCCCAGGTACGCACCGACGCCGCCGCCGTGCTTGGACACGCGCGCCACGTCGGTGTTGGAGTCGTAGATACCCTGCAGGCTGTCGTCGACGGTATCGATAAAGCAGCTCGACAGCTGGCCGCCGACCTTGCCGGCATTGGCCAGCGTCGGGGTTGCCACGGTCATGTACAGGTTGGACAGCGCCCAGTAGGCCTCGCCCACCAGCTGCATGCGGCGCTCGCGGCTGCCCTTGCCGTTGCCGATCTCGTCCTGCATAAGATACAGCGCAATGGTCAGCCAACGCTCCTGCGGCAGCTCGAACACGCCGCGCGAGTTGTCGGTGGCCAGGTAACGCGTAGCCAGCAGGTACAGGCCGTTGTAGGCGAACAAGGTGTCGCGCTCGGGCGCGATCATCTTGCCGGCTTCGATCAGTTCGTCCTTGGAGTAGCGGCGCAGGATGTCGTTGGAATAGACATTGCGGTCGGCCAGGCTCTCCTGCAGGCCGACGAACGAGCCGTACTTCTGGCTGGCGTCGTAGAACCGGTTGCGGCTGGCGCGCTTGTACAGGCGGCGCAGGTACAGACGCGCAGCGAAGTGCTCCCACTCCGGGGTGGTCAGATCGACGCGGGCCTCGGCCTCGCGGATCAGGTGGTCGACCAAGTCGTCGGCGTTGACGCTGTCCTTGCGGTCGACAAAGCCGAACACCGAACGCTTGTAGTCGGCCACGTCCAGCTGCGGGAATTCGGCATGGATCTGGTCGATGGCGCGCTCCAGGCGCTCCGGCTCGAACGGAATCTTGCGGTTGCCGGCTTCCTTGGTGATCCAGGTGGAGACGGTTTGTTCTTCGATGGTCTGTGCGTGCATTGCAATGGCTTGGCGGGGGGGCGGCACAACATCCGACGGGTCGGTCGATTCAAGCGCGCTGTGACCAGGCGTGCTGACACTGGCGGGAGCGCTGGGGGTGGTGGCTAAGGTACCGGCTGCGATCGCGGCAAGGGTGTCGTTGGTGGTCATGCGTCCTCCATGCGTAGGCACACGAACCCGGCTGGGGACGGGCTGCGGCCGATTCTCCGGACTCCCTGGACAGCGATGGCGGTGGGCGACGACCAGCACGCAAGACCCAAGGTCTGCGGCGGCATCGACATCACCAGCCATCTCCTTTCCGGAGATTCCACGGCCGCCACCGCGCGGTGTGCTGTCGCGCAGTGGTCGGTGGCGAAACAACAGCGGCGCAACGAGACCACGCCGCCTGCTCCAGGCGACGCCCGGATGGCTGTGATCGTTCATTGCCGCCGCCGCGGAGAGGCTTTTGATTGGCAACCTGCTGCAAATCGTGCTCTCGCTGGTCCGGACGCCTTGGGGCGACCAACCACCGACTCCCCCAAGATAGTGGGGTGCTAGGGAGGGGTCAACACCAAATGTGGGAAAAACCCGCAAACCCTTGTGGCACAAAGCACTGTCTGACGAACGGTCGGCGGGAGGCTGCGAACCTGTCCAAGTGGACTGCGCAGTCAAGGCCTAAACCGGCATTTCTATCGACCAGTTGGGTCCGGTTGGGTTGGCTGCGACACCCATCGATACTGAAGCCGGTCACAGTTGGCCGTGACTGCCTCAGGCGGTACCGCACGCTTGGCGCGCCTGGTCTGACCCCAGCGACGGGAGGAACTCGCCACTGCCGAATCCAGGTCGAGGGCGCGGTGCCCTCACCGCTCGCGGGACACGCCGTGAATCCATCCCTGGAGGCTCGGTGGCGGCATCCATGCCGCCACACGGTCCCGCAATCGGCGAGGACACCGCACCAGAAAGTTTGCTGGCTGGTTTATTGAAAGCTACGCACACCGATCAACTCGACTGGTCCTTGCCCGCTCACCGTCGCGGGACCTTACGCGGCATGGATGCNACGGACGTACTTGCGGCGTGTCCCGCGATGGTGGGCGGGCAAGGACCCTGCAGCAAACTCACAGCATCAAGAGCGCAGCGAGGACACCGCACCAGACAGGTTGCTGGCTGCTTTGTTAAAAACCATGCGTACCGATCAACTCGACTGGCCCTTGCCCGCCCACCGTCGCGGGACCTTACGCGGCATGGATGCCGCGTAAGAGCCTACACGGACGTACTTGCGGCGTGTCCCGCGACGGTGGGCGGGCAAGGGCCCTGCAGCCAAGCCACAGATCTAGCAGCGCCGGGTCTGTCAGCAGCACCCGTCCGATAGCCGCAAAGGCGCTGTCAGGCCGCTCTCAAGTGGCAGCGTTACGCCCTGAGCGCGGCCCGAGCGCGGCATCAGATCTCGGTCGGGCCAACGTGGTGACGCTTGCGGTAGCGGATCGACGACCACACCGAGGCGGCGATGAAGGCCACGCCGATCAGGCCGGTCAGTACCTCCGGCACGTGGTACACGGTGCCCACCAGCATGATGATCGCCAGCACGCCGATGGCGTAATGCGCACCGTGCTCCAGGAACACAAACTCGTCCAGCGTGCCCTTGTGCACCAGGTAGACCGTCATCGAGCGCACGAACATCGCGCCGATCGCCAGACCCAGCATGATGATGACCACATCGCGGGTGATCGCGAACGCGCCGATCACCCCATCGAACGAGAACGAAGCGTCCAGCACTTCCAGATACAAAAACGCGGCAATGCCCGAGCGCTTGGCCGGGCCCATACCGTCTTCGCTCTCTTCGGACTCGAACAAGGCATCCACGCTGCCGACCAGCAAGTAAAGCAGGATGCCGCCCAGGCCGGCGAACAGCACGCTCTGGAAGACCGCATCGGGCAGGAACAGCTTGGTGCACAGCAGGACCGTCACCGCCACGATCACCGACATCGCATCGGCCTTGCCCAGCTTGCCGACCAACCGCTCCACCGGCCCGAGCCAGTGCAGCTTGCGCTCCTGGTCGAACAGGAAGTTGAGGAACACCAGCAACAGGAACATGCCACCGAAGGCGGCGATGGACGGGTAGTTGTCGGTCAGCACCTGGCTGTAGCGGTCCGGCTCCTTCAGCGCCATCTGCATCACCGGCACCAGGCCCATGCCGGTGGCCACCGACACGATCACGATCGGGAACACCAGGCGCATGCCGAACACCGCGATCAGGATGCCCACGGTCAGGAACAATTTTTGCCAGAACGCGTTCATGTGCTTGAGCACACCGGCGTTGACCACCGCGTTGTCGAACGACAACGACACCTCCAGCACGCTCAGCACCAGGCATAGCCACAGCGCCTGCCACAGGCCCATTGAGGTGGTGTGGCCCCACCAGGCGGCGACGCCCAGGCAGACGGCTGTAACCAAGAACGACATTCTGAAATCGCGAAACATTGACACTCCCAGGCGGGCCGAGACGACAGCCGGAGCAACGGGCCAGGGCAAGGCCCGGCAGATCCGGCGTGCGGTGGAGGATGGGGGAACGCGGCGTGACGCAACGTCAGGCCGTGCGCGGCTCGCCCATTATAGGGAGTGTCACCGCCATCAGGGTCGCATCGTCGGGATCCGGGCGTACCCCGAAGCCCAGGCTCTGGCACATCGCCAGCATGGTGCGGTTCTCGCGCAGCACCTGGCCTTCGATCTGCTTCAGGCCCAGCCAGCGCGCGTACTCGATCATGATGCGCATCAGCTGCCAGCCGATGCCATGGCCCTTGAGGTCGGAGCGGATCAGGATGCCGTACTCGCCGCCCTCGTAATCGGCGTCGGCATGCAGGCGCACCGCGCCGAGCATGTCGCCGCTCTTGGGGTCGATGGCCACCAGCGCGATCGAGCGCGCGTAATCGAGCTGGGTCAGCCGCGCGATGAATTCGTGGCTGAAATGCTTGACCGACTGGAAGAACCGCAGCCGCAGGTCTTCGTCGGTGACCCGCGCGAAGAAGGCGCGGAACAGCGCGTCGTCTTCCGGGCGGACCGGGCGCACCAGCGCGTGGGTGCCATCGCCGAGCGCGATCTGGCGCTCCCATTCCTTCGGGTAGGGAAAGATCGCAAAGCGCGGATGGCCCCGGCCCTTGTGCAGCTTGCGCGCCGGCGCCACCGCCACGCGCGCGTCCAGCGCGATCACGCCGTCGCGGTCGGCCAGCAGCGGATTGATATCCAGCTCGGTGATTTCAGGGATGTCGGCGGCCAGCTGCGCCAGCTTGACCAACACCAGCGCCACCGCGCGCTCGTCGGCGGCCGGCACGTCGCGGTAGGCCTTGAGGATGCGCGAGACCCGCGTGCGCCCGATCAACTCGTGCGCCAGGCGCAGGTCCAGCGGCGGCAGCGCCAGCTCGCGGTCGTTGATCACTTCCACCGCGGTGCCGCCGCGGCCGAACACGATCGCCGGGCCGAACACCGGGTCGTCGGCAATGCCGGCGATCAGTTCGCGCGCCTTGGGCCGCAGCACGGTGGGCTGCACGATCACCCCATCGATGACCGCGTCGGGCTGCGCCGCGCGCGCGCGTGCCAGGATGCCGGCCGCCGCTTCGCGTACCGCCGCCACGCTGGACAGATTCAGGCGCACGCCGTCGACATCGGACTTGTGCGCGATGTCGTTGGACAACACCTTCAGGGTCACCGTGCGGCCGACAGCTAACAGCGGGTCGGCCAGCAATGCGGCTTCGTTGGCGGTGGCGGCCACCTGCAGCGGCACGATCGGGATGCCGTAGGCGGCCAGCAGCCGGTTGGTGGCGACCGGATCCAGCCAACGGCGGCCGGCGGCTAAGGCTTCATCGACCACCGCGCGGGCGATGCCGGCATCCACCACGAAATCTTCCGGCAGGCTGGGCGGGGTTTCCATCAGTGCCGCCTGCGCCTCGCGGTAGCGCACCAAGTGGGTGAAGCCGCGCACCGCGTCCGATTCGGTCGCGTAGGTGGGCACGCGCGCGGCATTGAGCGCGGCGATCGCCGCATCGTCCTGGCCCAGCCATACCGCAAAGACCGGCTTTTCGCGTTGATAGCGGTCGCGTTGATCCAGCGCGCGGGTCAACGCCTTGGCCGCATCGGCCGAGGAGGTGAACGCGGTGGGCACGTTGACCACCAGCAGCGCGTCGTTCTCGGGGTCGTCCAGCAGCGCTTCGATCGCGGCGGCATACCGCGGCCCATCGGCGTCGACGATGATGTCGACCGGATTGCTGCGCGACCAGCCTTCGGGCAGCGATTGATCCAGCCGCTCCAGGGTGTTGGCCGACAGCTCGGCCAGGGTGCCGCCGCGCAGCACCAGCTGGTCCACCGCCAGCTGCCCCACCCCGCCGCCATTGCTCAAGATGGCCAGGCGCCGCCCCGGAAAACTGCCGAGCCGGCCCAGCGTTTCGGCGGCGGCAAACAACTCGTCCAGCGCGCCCACCCGCAACAGGCCGGCACGCGCGAATGCGGCGCCATACACCGCATCCGAGCCGGCCAGCGCCTGTGCGTGGGTGTCGGCATTGGGATTGATGCGGAACTGGCGGCCGGACTTGACCACCACCACCGGCTTGGCGCGCGCGGCGGCACGCGCGGCCGACATGAACTTGCGCGCATCGCCGATGCGTTCGACATACAGCAGGATCGCGCGGGTGCGGTAGTCGGTGGCGAAGTAATCGAGCAGGTCGCCGAAGTCCACATCCAGCGTGTCGCCCAGCGACACCACTGCCGAGAATCCCACCGAACGTGCCACGCCCCACTCCACCAGGGCCGCGGCAATGGCACTGGATTCGGAAATCAGCGCCAGGTCGCCGGCCTGCGGGCAATGCGCGGCGATGCTGGCATTGAGCCGTGCATGCGGGGCGATCACACCCAGGCAGTGCGGGCCGAGAATGCGCATGCCCTTGGCCCGCGCCGAGGCTTCCATGCGCGCGGCCGGCGAGCCGGGGCCGCTGCCCAGCCCGGCGGTGAGGATGATTGCCGCGGCCACCCCGCGCCGTGCGGCAATCGAGACGATGCGCGGCACGATGCGCGCCGGCGCGGTGATCACCACCAGGTCCGGCACCCAGGCCAGATCGGTCAGGCGCGCCACCGTACGCACGCCGTCGATCTCGCTGTAACGCGGGCTCACCCAACCGATCTGCCCCGGAAACCCGGCCGCGCGCAGATTGCGCACCACTGCGCGTCCGGCCGAGCGATCGCGCGGACTGCCGCCCACCACCGCCACGGTGGTGGGACGAAAGACCTGCTGCAGGTGATAGGTGCTCATGGCAACGACGACGACGGGGGAAGCGGACACGGTACACGTCGGCCCAAGCCGACGTCATCGACCCGAAGGCCGCAGAACAACGACGGCGTCCACACACTTGTTGTGAACGATTCGCATTTTCGTTAATATTGCGTGGTCAGCCAGCTTTCAGCGCCGCCCCGCGCCCATGCCGCCAGCGACTCATTCGGAACAGGGCCCCCCATGAAACTGCTGACCTTGTCGGCGCTGCTGCTTGCCGCCTCTGCCTCTGCGCACACGCCTTATCTGGCACCCAACACCTTCGCCCCCCAGCCCGGTCAGACGGTGACCCTGGACGCGGCCTTTGCCGAGACCTTCTTCGTCCCGGAAGCGGCCTTCGACCAGAGCCACTTCAGCATCACCGGGCCCGACGGCCGCGATGTCGAACCGGCGCGTGTGCAGGCGCTCGACACCCGCACCGTCGTCGAACACACCCTGGGCAAGCAGCCCGGCACCTACCGGGTCAGCACCGGCCTGCGCGTGGGCGCGCAGTTCCGCACCTGGGAACTGGACGGCAAGCGCGAGACCGTGCGCGACCCGAAGGTGGCCATGCCCAAGGGCGCCACGCTGATCGCCAGCTTCCAGTCGCGCACCCTGGCCCAGACCTATCTGAGCGTCGGCAAACCCGATCGCAGCGCGCTGGCGCCGCGCAATCAGGGCCTGGAACTGGTGCCGGTGACGCATCCCAACGACCTGTATGTCGGCGAGAGCTTCGTCTTCACGGTGCAGTACGACGGCGTGCCGCTGGCCAAGCAGACCGTGGACATCAGCGAGGCGGTGTGGACCTCCGATCGCAAGCCGACGTTGATCAGCGTGACCACCGACGCGGCCGGCCGCGCAACCTTGAAGCTGGACCGCGCCGGCACCTGGCTGGCGCTGAGCCGCCACCGCACCCCGGCTCCGGCCGACGCCCCGGTGCGCGAGTACAGCAACAGCACCACGCTGACGTTTCAGGTGCTCGAACAATAGCGCCGCGCAACCGCTGCGGCGGTTGCCTCGCCCTGGCGGCATGACTCCACCGGCGCGGTCCCTCCGCCCGGCATCGCGATCCACCTGCAGGCCCCGCCAACGCTACGGCCCGGCACCGTTTTCCCCATCAAGAGGCAATCCATGAACACTGGCTCCCTGGCCGGCGCGTGCCTGTGCGCGCTGCTGCTTCCTGCTACCGCTCTCGCCCAATCCGCGCCGCGCCCGCTGCTCGGCGGCCACGGCAACAACGTGCAGGCCTTCATCACCCAGCATGACGACGCTCGCGACGGCCGCATCACCGCCGCCGACTTCGCGGCCTTCCGCCGCAGCCGCTTCGATGCCACCGACCGCAACCACGACGGCGTGGTCGACGAGGACGAATACGTGGGCGAGTTCCGCGAGCGCCGCCAGCGTGCGCTGGAGCAGGAACGCAGCGCACAGGCCGCACAGGGCAAGACCCGCTTTGCGGCACTGGATGCCGATGGCAACGGGCAGGTCTCGCGTGCCGAATTCGACGCGGCCGGTGCGCAGGACTGGGCGCGCGGACAGGCGGCGTTGAAGGCCGCTGCCAAGGCTGCGTCGGGCGACACAACAGCCGCCTTCGACCGCGATGGCGGCCGCCCCGGCATGCCCGACAGCGGCTCGGCCGAGGGCTTTCTCGCGCTGTACGACGAGAACGGCGATGGCAAGGTGGGCGAGGCGGAATACGCAGACCTGCGCAAGGCGCAGTTCGCCGGTGCCGACGGCGACCGTAACGGTGCGCTTTCGCTGGACGAGTACAGAGTCGAATTCGAAGACCGCCTCAACCGCCGCCTCACCGCGCTCGAGCTGGCCGACGACCGCCAGGTGCATGTGCGCTTCAAGGTGCTCGACACCGACAAGAACCAGCGCATGAGCTTCGCCGAATACCAGGCCTCGGGCCTGCGCACCTTCGCCCGCGTCGACCGCAATCACGACGGCGTGGTCGATGCCAGCGATGCCGCGTTGCCGCCGCCGGCACCTGCACCTGCAACTGCGCCAGCGCCGGCCGCCACGCCGGCTCGCGCCGACTGACTTTCCCGCCGCGGGCCTCGCTGCCCGCAGCGCCCGGCCCGCCACTGGCGGGCCCTACCCAGCCACGCGGCCGTCCCCTGCCGCCCACAGCCAGGTCCGCGCCCTCCGGCGCCCGTTCCTCTTTCCTGACTGTGGATCCCACGATGACCTCGACACCGACCCTGCTGGCCCTGGCGATCGCCGCCGGCCTGGCGTTCCCGCTGCATGCCGAACAGGCACCCGCCGACGCCACCACCTTCGACCCGGTGGAAGTGAAGGCCGCACGCGACAAGCGCGCCTCCACCAACCAGAACGTCACCACCCTCGACACCGCGCAGTTGCAGCAGGAACAGGCCGAGAGCATGGAAGACCTGGTGCGCTACATCCCCGGCGTGAGCATCGCCGACATGGGCCGCTTCGGCGAAAACGGCTTCAACATCCGCGGCCTGGAAGGCGACCGCGTGGCGATGACCATCGATGGCCTGTCGATGGCCGAAGGTGTGGAGACCGCGCGCGACTACGAGTTCTTCCGCGCCGGCCGCGGCGGCGTGGATGTGGATTCGCTCAAGAGCGTGGACATCGTCAAGGGCGCCGACTCCATCAGTGCCGGCAGCGGCGCGCTCGGCGGCGCGGTGGTGTTCACCACCAAGGATCCCTACGACTACCTCAAGGCGCAGGGTAACGACAGCTATGTGGGCCTGAAGACCGGCTACACCGGCCACAACGACCAACTGCTCGGCAATATCACCATGGCCAACCGCACCGGCATCGTCGAATCGATGCTGACCTACACCCGCCGCGAGGGCCATGAATCGGAGGGCTGGTATTCCAGCAGCGAAATCGACACCGGCAGCGCGCGGCGCACGCCCGACCCGATCGACAGCGAAAGCGACAACGTGCTGGCCAAGCTCGACGTGGTGCCGAACGCGCAGCACCGCTTCGGCGTGGTCTACGAACGCAACCGCTCGCAGAACCGGGTCGACAACCTGAGCCGCGTCAGCGCGCCCAGCTACGCCGAACGCATCGGCGAGGACAGCAACGACCGTGACCGCTACGGCCTGCGCTACATCTGGAACGCGAACAACGCGCTGTTCGACACCCTGGAGGCGCAGCTGGACCGCCAGCAGACCGAGAGCCGCGGCACCACCCGCATCCTCACCCAGAGCGGCACCTCCAGCACCCCGGCCACGGCCGCCACCACCCGCTGCACGGTGGCGTTGCCCTGCCGGCGTGCCGAAGACCGCGACACCGAGCAGACCCTGGACCGCCTCGCGGTCGACTTCGACAAGCTGGTGCATGGCAACGGCTGGTCGCAATCACTGCTGTATGGCGCCGCCTGGCAGCGCCGCAGCATCGATTTCAGCGCGATCGACTACCGCTGGAACAACGCCGGCACGCTGGACACTGCCACCGTCGACCCGGCGCAGGTGCCCAAGACCAATGCCGACACCTGGAGCGTGTACCTGCGCGACCGCATCGGCCTGCTCGACGACCGTCTGCAGCTCACCCTGGGTGCGCGCTACGACCATTACCGCTACGCACCGACGCTGTCGCCTACCTTTATCGACACCACCGGCACGGTGCGCGAAGTGACCTTCGCCGCACCGACCTGGCAGGCCGGCATCAGCTACGCCGTCACCCCGCAGCAGACGCTGTGGTTCCAGGCCGGGCGCGGCTTCCGGGCTCCGACCACCGCCGAGATGTACGCCCCGACCAGCATCACAGCGCTGACCGAGGTCGCCACCGGCAACACCGTCAACGTACCGACCGTGGCCGCCAATCCCGGGCTCGAAGCCGAGCGCAGCCTCAATCTGGAACTGGGCTGGCGCTGGGAGAGCGAGTGGGCGCGCGTGGGCCTGTCGGTGTTCCGCGACCGCTACGACGACTTCATCCAGAGCGAGACCGTCACCGCCAACGCCGGCACGCTCTACCAGACCTGTACCCGCGGCGTGTGCACCACGCGCAACGGCTACGCCTACACCACGCTGCTCAATGTCGGCCAGGTCGAGGTCAAGGGCGTGGAACTGGATGCGCAATTCAAGCTCGGCGACGCCTGGCTGCTGCGCGCGGCATGGACCCACAACCAGGGCGAGCTGGAAGATGGCCGCCCGCTGGACAGCATCAATCCCGATCGCGGCGTGCTCGGCCTGAGCTGGCAGGGGCTGGACGAGCGCCTGCGCGTCACCGCCAACATCACCCATGCGCTGGCCAAGAAGGCCAAGGACGTCAATGTGGAGAACGATATCTTCGGCGTCCCGGCCGAGCCGTTTCTCAGCGACGCCTATAGCGTGGTCGATCTATTCGGCAGCTATCGCTTCAACGCAAACGTGCGGGTCAACCTCGGCGTGTACAACCTGTTCGACGAGCGCTATTCGCAGTGGGCGCGCATCCGCAATGTCACCCGTGGCGATTTCTATCTGTACGGCTATGCCACCGACGACGGCATCGGCCGCTACAGCGAACCCGGCCGCAATGTGCGTGCCACGTTGTACGTGACTTTCTGACCGGCACTCGCCGCCCCGCATCGCTGCACGGCCTACCGTGCAGCGATGCGGAGTGGACCAGGCAATACGGCCTGCCATCACCTCTCCGCGCTACAACAACGTGCCGCTGAGAATTGCGGCAGCAATGCTGAAATAAATCACCAAGCCGGTGACATCCACCAAGGTGGCCACGAACGGTGCCGAGGCACTGGCCGGGTCGAAGCCCAGCCGTTGCAGCACGAATGGCAGCATCGAGCCGGACAGCGAACCGAAGGTGACGATGCCGATCAAGGCCGCACCGATGGTCAGCGCCACCATCTGCCAGTGTGGGCCGTAGTCGTACATGCCGGCGGTCTGCCAGATGGTGATGCGCACGATCGCCAGCAGGCCCAGGATCGTGCCCAGGGTGAGACCGGTCGGCAGCTCGCGCAGCGCCACTTTCCACCAGTCGCCCAGGCGGATTTCGCGCAACGCAAGCGAGCGGATCAGCAGCGAGGTGGCCTGCGAGCCGGAGTTGCCGCCCGAGCTCATGATCAGCGGAATGAACAGGGTCAGCACCACCGCCTTGGACAGCTCGTCCTCGAAGTGCTGCATCGCGCTGGCGGTGAGCATTTCGCCCAGGAACAGCACGCTCAACCAACCGGCGCGCTTCTTGATCATCTGGCCAAACCCGATCTGCATGTACGGCTTGTCGAGTGCCTCCATGCCGCCGAACTTGTGCACGTCTTCGGTGGATTCGGCGATCAATGCATCCAGCACATCGTCCACGGTGACGATGCCGAGCATGTGGCCGTGCGCATCCACCACCGGGATGGCGAGCAGGTCGTGACGACGGATCAGGCGTGCGACTTCTTCCTGGTCCAGCGCCGGGTCCACCGTGACCGGCGGGTTGACCTGCGCCACCTCCAGGATCGGTGCGTCGTCTGCGCCGGTGATCAGCCGGCGCATGGTGACCACCTGGGTCAGCACGCGGCTGTGCGGGTCCAGCAGATAGATCGCATACACCGTCTCGCGGCTGCGCTCCACCTCGCGGATGTGCTGCAGGGTGCGGCCTACCGTCCAGTCGGCCGGCACCGCCACGAACTCGGTGGTCATCAGCGCACCGGCGGTGTTGGGCGGGTAGCGCATCAGCGCCTGGATCGACAGCCGCGCCTCGGCGCTGAGCAGCCACAGCAGCGGCGCGCGCTGGTCGGCGTCCAGGCCGTGGAAGATGTCGGTGGCGCGGTCGTCGGCCATCTGTCCGAGCAAGGAGGCAGCCTGTTCGGCCGGCAGTTGCGCCACCAACGCGCTGGCATCGTGCAGCTCGGGTTGTTCGAGCAGTTTCACCGCACGCGGTTGCGGCAGCGCGGCCAGCACCTGGGCCGCATCGTCGCGGTCGAGGGTGTTGAGATATTCCACCGCATCGGCCGTGTTGCGCTCGGCCAGGGGTGCGATCAAGGCATTGACGCCTTGGGCAAGGCGCAGGGTTTCGTTGTACATGGGGTTCGCCTGGTGACGACCGTCGTCGATGACAGCCGGCGAACCCAAAGCCTCAGGCGCGCGCCAGCTGGGTCATCGACCCGGGTCTAGGGTGACTGTCGCTGGACATGAGAAAGGCTCCGAGAAGTGCGTACCGACCGGTGATCCGGGCGGCGGCGGGGCGCAGTCTGCGCGCCTGAGCCGGCTTGGTCAATGCCTCGCACGAGGCACGTTTAAGCGAGCGTGCAGTCCGCCGATCTTGCCCCCTGCGCAGCATGCGCAGGAGGGTGCGTTTCATCGAGATGGCAGCGAGCGTGGGCCGACGGTGCAGATGCGTGCGGTGGTTGCGACAACGGTGCGCTGGTCGCGGCCTTGAACACGCTTGCCGGCCAGCGCTGCCGAGGGCCACGCTTGGCTCCAGACACGCTGCCACCGACGCGCTGATCGGAAGCAGCAAACCGGCTGTCGCAAACCCGTGGCCGCTGCGCATTGCCGGCGACTCCGGCACGTCGGTGCCAGCTGGTCAGCGGCAGCGCGCGGCATAATGCGCACCTCAACGGAGAGTGCGCATGCATAGCGGCGGTCTGGAACTGGCTCTGGTGCTGATGCTGGCCGCCATCGTGGCGGTGCCGGTGTTCAAGCGCTTCGGGCTGGGCGCGGTGTTGGCCTATCTGGTCGCCGGCGTGGTGCTCGGGCCCGACGGCGTGGGCGTGGTGCAGGATGCCGAACGCATCAGCGGCGCGGCCGAAATCGGCGTGGTGATGCTGCTGTTCGTGATCGGCCTGGAATTGTCGCCGTCGCGTTTGAAGGTGATGCGCCATTCGGTGTTCGGCGCCGGCGCCACCCAGGTGGTGGTGACCACCCTGATCCTGGGCGGCTTGTTGATGCTCGGCAATCTGGGCTGGAAGAGCGCATTG
The DNA here is from genome assembly GCF_002939985.1 of Xanthomonas hortorum pv. cynarae. Lineage (GTDB taxonomy): Bacteria > Pseudomonadota > Gammaproteobacteria > Xanthomonadales > Xanthomonadaceae > Xanthomonas > Xanthomonas hortorum_D. The sequence goes on from NZ_MDFM01000018.1 coordinate 83,402, forward strand.
ATCGTCGGCGTGGCGTTGGCGTTGTCGTCCACTGCAGTGGGCCTGCAGCTGCTGGCCGAACGCAAGGCGCTGGGCAGCGACTACGGGCGCCTGGCGTTCGCCATTTTGCTGTTTCAGGATCTGATCGCCATTCCATTGCTGGCGGCCATTCCGCTGCTCGGTGGCAGCAAGAACGCCACGCTGGCATGGCCGGACGTGGCCAAGGCGGTCGCGGCATTGGCGCTGGTGATCCTGTGCGGGCGCTTCGTGCTGCGCTATCTGTTCAACATGGTGGCGCGCACGCGCATGCCGGAAGTGTTCACCGCCAGCGCCCTGCTGGTGGTGCTGGGCACCGCCTGGATCATGCAGGAAGCCGGATTGAGCGCCAGCCTGGGCGCGTTTCTGGCTGGTGTGCTGCTAGCCGATTCGGAATTCCGCCACGAGCTCGAATCGCAGATCGAGCCATTCGAAGGCCTGCTGCTGGGGCTGTTCTTCATCTCGGTCGGCATGGGCATCGATCTGAACCGGGTGGTCGCCGAGCCATGGCTGATCGCCAGCGGCGTGGCGATCCTGCTGGTGGTGAAGTTCTCGCTACTGGTCGGTATCGGCACGGTGGCCAAGCTGCCGCTGCGCAGCAGCCTGATGCTGGGCAGCGTGTTGTGGCTGGGCGGCGAATTCGCCTTTGTGGTGTTCAACGAGGCCGATCGCGTCGGCTTGCTGGAGCGCGCCAACCACGACCGCCTGGTGGCCATTGTCGGCGTGTCGATGGCGCTGACGCCGCTGTTGCTGCTCGGCATGCAGCGCATCCTCAACGGGCCGCTGCGGCTGCATGCGCCCAAGTCCGACCGCCCGTTCGACACCATCGATGCGCAAACGCCCAAGGTGCTGGTCGCCGGCATGGGCCGCTTCGGTCAGGTCGTCGCGCGTCTGCTCACCGCACGGCATGTGCCGTTCGTGGCGCTGGAACACAATCCGGACACCGTGGAAGATTTGCGCCGCTTCGGCAGCCAGTTGTACTACGGCGACCCCACCCGCCCGGAACTGCTGCGCGCCGCCGGTGCCGACCGCATCAAGGTGTTCGTGATCGCGGTGGACGATCCGGAAACCAACATCAAGGCGGTGCGGCTGATCCGCCGCCTGTACCCGCAGGCCACGGTGCTGGCGCGTGCACGCAACCGCCAACACGCATGGAAACTGATGGACCTGGGCGCAGAGCCGTTCCGCGAGGTATTCGCCTCCAGCCTGGAACTGAGCGAACGCGTGCTCACCTCGCTCGGCCTGGGCGAAGCGGTTGCCAAGGATCACGTCAAACGGTTCCGCCAGCACGACGAAGAGTTGCTGCATCGCCAACACCTGGTCTATGACGACGAAGCCAAGGTGATCCAGACCTCGCGCGATGCACGCGCAGATCTGATGAATCTGTTCGAAGCCGACGTCAAGGCGGATGTGGATGCCGAACCCGCACCCGCACCGGTAACGCCTGATCGCTGAGCTCTGCGTAGGAGCGCGCTCGCGCGCGACGAGGCGTTACCGATAACGCCTCGTCGCGCGCAGGCACGCTCCTACGGGATTTTCTGCACACACAGCCGCCGCACGATCGCAGCGGCTGCATGTTGACCGCATCACTCAGCTGCGCGGTGTGCGCACTGCGGCCTTGCTGGCCGACTTCTTCGCTGCGCTCTTGCCAGCCGCAGCTTTGCCCACGGTCTTCGCTGCGGCTTTTGCGACCTTCTTCGTCGCGCGCTTGGTGACGGATGTCTTTGCCACCTTGCCGGGCGAACCGGCTGCGCCTTGAGCGGATTTTGCAGCAGGTGCGGCGGCACGTTTGGGTGTCGCCTTGCCCGCTTTCTTCGCGGTCTTCTTGGTGGCTTTCTTGATCGGCGTTGCAGCGCTGCTGCGTGCTTCCGGTGCGCGGCGCGGCGGTGGCTTGCGGCCCGGGGTGAGCGCGCGCCAGGCGTGCCCGCCATTCATCGCCAGCAAGGCATCGGCGGCCGACGGGCCGGCGCTGCCGGCGGCGTAATTGGGGAAGTCGCTTGGCGGTTGTTTCCAGGCATCCAGGATCGGCTGCACGATGCGCCAGGCGGCTTCCACCATGGCCGCATCCTGGAACAGGCCGGCCTCGCCTTTCATGCAGTCCTGAAGCAGGCGCTCGTAGCCCACCGTGTATTCCTTGGGAAACCAGTCGCGGTAACGGAAGTCCATGCGCACCGGTGCCAGCGCGACCTGCGCGCCCGGGCGCTTGACGTCGAACTGCAGCGAGATGCCCTCATCAGGTTGAATGTGCAGCACCAGCCAGTCGGGGCCATAACCGCCCACTTCGGTGCTGCGGAACGGTGCCAGCGGCGCAGGCTTGAAGCGGATCGCGATCTCGGTGGTGCGCTCGCGCAGCCGCTTGCCGGTGCGCAGGTAGAACGGCACGCCGGCCCAGCGCCAGGTGTCGACCTGCAGTTTCATCGCCACGTAGGTTTCGGTTTCCGAATCTTCCGGCACGGTGTCTTCTTCGCGATAGCCCGGCACGGCGCTGCGGCTCACCGCGCCGGAGGCGTACTGGCCGCGCACCACGTCTTCGGGTTTGATCGGGCGCACCGCTTCGATCACTTCGGCGCGGCGACGATGCATCGCTTCGGTGGTGAACGCCGCCGGCGGTTCCATCGCAATCATCGCCAGCAACTGGAACAGATGATTGGGCACCATGTCGCGCAAACAACCGGTGGGATCGTAGAAACGTCCACGGCCTTCCACGCCGATGGTTTCGGCGGCGGTGATCTGCACATGGTCGATGCGGTCGCGATTCCACACCGGCTCGAACAAGCCATTGGCAAATCGGAACGCCAGGATGTTCTGCACGGTTTCCTTGCCGAGGAAATGGTCGATGCGGAACACCTGATCCTCATGCAACACGCGGGCGACGGTGGCGTTGAGCGCGACGGCGCTGGGCAGATCGTGGCCGAACGGTTTTTCCACGATCACCCGCCGCCAGCCCTGGCCCTCGCGCTGTTTGACCAGCCCGGCTTCGCCCAGGTTGAGCAGCACCGGCTCGAAGAAACGTGCGGCGGTGGCCAAATAGAACAGCACATTGCCCTGGGTGCCGTAGCGCTTGTGCAGTTTCTCCAGCACGCCATCCAGCGCTTGGTAGGCACCTAAATCAGTAAAATCGCCGCGCAGATAGTGCATGCGCTCGCGCAGCCACTCCCAGGTGTCGGTGTCGAATTCATCGGTCTGGAATTCGGCATCGCGGCTGCTGAGCAGCTCGGTCATCGACTGACCCATCATCGTGCGCCACGAACGCTCGCTGATATCGCCGTGGTCCATACCGACGATGGCGAACTGCTCGCCCAACGCACCGGCCCGACGCAGGTTGTACAGCGCCGGCATCACCAAGCGCTTGGTCAGATCGCCGCGTGCGCCCAGCACCACGATGATGCACGGCGGAGTGGTTTCTTGCTCATTCATGGACGTGTTTCCTTTTCGCCCATGCGTCCGTGCAGGCGCAATGCCGCATTGACCAGGGCCACGTGGGAATACCCTTGCGGGAAGTTGCCAAGCATGCGTTTGCTGCGCGGGTCGTACTCTTCGGCGAGCAGGCCCACGTCGTTGCACAATCCGAGCAGGCGCTCGAGCAATACGCGCGCCTGCTCGGTGCGCCCGAGCAATGCATAGTTTTCCACCAGCCAGAAGCTGCAGGCAAGAAAGGTGCCCTCGCCGGCCGGCAGGCCATCGGCACTGTCGTCGGCGCGATAGCGCTCGACCAATCCATCGATGGTCAGATCGCGTGCGATGGCATCGGCGGTGGCGGCGATGCGCGGATCCTCCGGCGGCAAGAATCCCACGATCGGAATCAGCAGCAGCGAGGCATCCAGGCGGTCGGAGCCATAGCTCTGCACGAAGTGGCCATCCGGATGCACGCCGTTTTCCAGCACTTCGGCGCGGATTTCATCGGCAAGCCGGCCCCAATGCGCGCGTTTTTCTGCGTCGGCATTGGTGATGCCATCGCGCGCGCCGCAATCGAACGCCAGCCAGGCCATCACTTTGGAATGCACGAAATGACGGCGCTCGTCGCGGATTTCCCAGATGCCTTCATCGGGCAGGCGCCACAGGTCTTCGAGCGTATCCAGGATCTTTTCCAGCAGCGATGCCGACGAGCCATCGTCATCGGACGGTGGCGCCACGCCCTTCTCGCGCGCGTAATGGAACGCACCGATCAACTCGCCATACACATCGAGCTGAAACTGATCCACCGCACCGTTGCCGATGCGTACCGGGCCGGAGTTTTCGTAACCGGGCAGCCAATCCGCTTCCCATTCCTGCAGCCGGCGCTCACCGGCGATGCCGTACAGCGCCTGCAACTGATCCGGCGAACCGGCGATGGTGCGTTGCACCCAATCGCGAAACGCCACGGCTTCATCGCGATACCCGGCCTGCAGCAACGCGATCAGCGTGAACACCGAATCGCGCAGCCAGCAGTAGCGATAATCCCAGTTGCGGGTGCCGCCCAGATGCTCGGGCAGCGAGGCGGTGGGCGCGGCGACGATGCCACCGGTGGGCAGATAGCTCAGCCCCTTCAACACCACCAGCGAACGCCGTACCTGCTCGGTCCACGGACCGACATCGGTACAGCGACGTGCCCAGCCATGCCAGAACGCGGTGGTCCGTTGCAGCGCCTGTTCCGGATCGATCGCCGCCGGCGTGGGCTGATGCGATAACCCATGACTGAGCAGAAACCAGGTGCTTTCGCCCTGACGCAGCGTGAAGTCGGCCTCGGTGCCCAGGTCTTCGCCGTGCAGTTGCTGCGGCGAGCGCAACGCGAGTTGGTCGGGACCGGCGATGGCGCGAATGCCACCCTCGATGCCGGTGACCCACGGCACCGTACGGCCATAGTTGAAGCGAAACGTCAGCCGCATGTGCATCGGCACTTCGCCCTGCACGCAACGCACGATCCGCACCAGATGCTGGTGACTGTCGCTCTCATCGCTGGCGACCATGAAGTCGACCAGTTCCACCGTGCCGGTGTCGGTACGCATGCGCGTGCACAGCACCAGACTGTCGTCTTCGTAGGCGCGTTCGCTGCGAAATGCGGCGACCGGCGACAACGCCCATTGCCCGTGTTGCTCATCGCCCAGCAGGGATGCGAAAAACGCATCGGAATCGAAACGTGGCAGACACAGCCAGTCGATGGTGCCGCAGTGGTCGACCAGGGCCGCGCTGTGGCAATTGCCCAGCATGGCGTGGTCTTCGATACGCACGCTCATCGTAGAGGCGCTTCCTTCGTGCGAGGGAATGCCCAGTCTTGCACGCGCAGTGTCGGGATCGGGTTACGACTGCGCCGGCAGACGCAGCAACGGTGGCACCGTGTGTTCCAGCCGGCGGATCAGTGCCGAACTATTTTTGTTGATCGCCCGGAGCTCCGAGGCATTGGTAAGCCACGGTAACTTGCCTACTGCCGCAGTTGCCAAACCCTCGCCGCGATAAACACGTACTTTCTTCTGAACCAAAGGACTCTGCGCCCTTGTAACCCCAGGCTGCGCACTTTTGTGCGGCCAAATCTTGAGCTTTCTGGTCATCATACGATACCCGCTGAAATTCGTTTCGCTCGTAGGACAGCTTGATAACCCCGTCCGACCGATTAGCGCCTGTGACGAGAAGCTCTCTCTTTGTCGCACATCCGGTGACAACGAGCACGAAAAATACAGATGTCATCAAAAGCATCAAACGCATTTCTTTCCCCTGATGTTCTTTCGGGAAAATTTAACATGCGCCACTTTTTTTGCGCCGCCGCGCTGGCTCAGCGGCCTTCGCGCAGGAAGCGCGCCATCGAGGAGACACCTGGTAATGCGGGCTCGAACTGGCCAGCCACATCGATGAAGCCGCGCATGATCGCGATCTCGCGCGGGGTGCGGTTGAGCGCGTCGCGGCGGTCGCCATCGGCGCCGGCACGCAACAGGCGCTGCACCAGCAATGGCAAACCGTGCAACGCAGCCAGATGCAGCGGGCCGAAGCCGCGTTGATCGGCCACATCCAGCGAGACGTCTTCGTCGAGCAGGCGTTCGACGCCGGCCAGTACCACTTGTTCGTCGCAGGCGGTGCCCGGTTCGGCGCGCGCGCCCAGCAACAGCAGCAACGGGCTGACCCGGCCACCGGCCAGATACTCGGGGTCGGCGCCGGCCAGCAGCAAGGTATCCAGCAAGGCCAGCAGGCGGCTCTTGTCGCGCGCGGTGAAGCCGTACAACGCGGCGCAATGCAGCGGCGCCAGGCCTTGATCGTCGTTGGCGTGCACATCGGCCGCCGCAGTGAGCAGGCGCGCCACGATATCCGGCAGGCCTAGCGCGCAGGCCAGCATCAACACGGTGACGCCGCCGGGCAGGCGATGTTCGATCTGCGCGCCGGCCTGCAGCAACGCGGCCACGATCTCGGTCTGACGCATGCTCACTGCCGCCGACAACGGCGTGGCGCCGCTATTGGCCGCGCGTTGCGGATCGGCGCCGCGCCCGAGCAGATGCGCCACCACGCCGAGATGGCCGCCACCGGCGGCGCGCAACAGCGCGGTGCAGCCTTGCGCGTCGATCGCATCGACCGGCAGGCCGAGATCGATCAGGCGCCGCACCGCATCGGTGTCGCCGGTCATGGCCGCAGCCGGCACATCGGCTTCGCGCAGCGTGCGGTGCGGCAGCGACCAGATGCGCCAGTCGAGCCAATCGGCCAGATCGCGGCGACCGATCGACAGCGCCACGCCCAGCGGGGTCTGCCCGTCGGCCGCGCGCGCTTCCGGCGAGGCGCCTTGTTTGACCAGCAATTTCAGCGAGGCTTCCCGGCCCAGCGCGGTGGCCAGATGCAGCGCAGTCATGCCGTGGCTGTCGCGTGCCTCGCGGTCCACGCCGTGTTCCAGCAACCACTGCTGCAGGCGCAGCCAGCCCAGCCGCACCGCCAGCGACAACGGCGGATCGCCGGCCGCCGACGCGGCGAACGGGTCGGCGCCGCGTTCGAGCAATTCCAGCGCGAACTGTTCCAGCCCGCGCGATGCCGCATCGTGCTGCACACAGGCGCTGAGCAGGCGGGTCAGGCCGCCGGCGCCGGCCGGCGAGACGCCATGGCGCAGCAGCGCCTGCAATGCCGGCACCGCCTCCACACCACGCGAGAGCAGCGCAAACATGGGCACATCGCCGCAGGCATCGCGCACGTCGGCATCGGCGCCGTGGCGCAGCAGCCAGTCCACGGCCTCGGCGTTCAAGGCCAGATGCGCATCGTGCAACAGGCCGCCGAGTTCTTCCGGGCCGCACAGCCTGGCCAATGCGTCCAGACCATCGCGTTGACCGAACTGCAGGCCTTCGCGCAACAGCACCAAGGGCGGGCGATCGGGTAGTACCGCAACGCCGGGGGTATCGCCGTGTCCATCGCTGACGGCAGCCGGCAGCGGATACGCAGGATCGAGCAATTGCACGATCGCCCAGCGCCCGGCTTCGGCGGCGACATCCACTGCGCGACGGCCGTGCGCATCGACGCTGTCGGCCGGCACCTGCAGATCGAGCAGGCGCCGGATCAAGGCCGGCGACACGCGGTCGGCGGCGCAGGCCAGCATCACCGCATTGCGGCCGTCACCATCGATGGCCAGCACATCGGCCTTGCGTGCGACCAGCCGTTCCAGCACCGCGCTGCGTGCCTGCCGCGCTGCGTCCAGCCATGGCGTGCGGCCGAGCAGATCGCGCGCTTCCAGATTGGCACCGGCCGACAACAGCGCCTCGACGATGTCGCCGTGGCCGGCCAACGCGGCTTCGTGCAATGCGCTGCGGCGCTGGCGGTCGCGCGCATCCACGCGCGCCTTGTGCTTGAGCAGCAGTTGCACGCCGGCCGGGTCGTCTTCCTCGGTGCCTGCGGCGGCCAGCAGCACCGGCGCGCCACCGTCCGGTTCGGAATGCGCGCCGCGTTCCAGCAGAAACTTGGCCAGCCGCCAGTTGCCGACCTGGCAGGCCATCGCCAGCGGCGAATGACCTTCGTTATTGAGCGCGTCGAGCTCGGCGGCGGCATCGCGCAGCAGCGCGGCCACGCCCGGGTCGGAACTGCGCACGGCGTGATGTAGCGGCGTATTGCCGTCGTTGTCGGTGGAACGCGGGTCGGCGCCGTTGGCCAGCAGCGTCATCACCGCGTCGGGGCGGCCATGCCAGCTATCGCGCGTGGCGGCCAGCAACGGGGTCATGCCGCGATGCGGCTGGTTGACATCGACACGGCGCACGATCAGCTCGCGCAGCAGGCGCAGATCCGGCAAGACCGCAGCCAGCGCGGGCAGGCTGCGTTGATCGCGCCATTCCGGCAGCGGCATCGCCTGCGGGTCCGCGCCGGCCTCCAGCAACTGCAGCGCGCGGTCCACGCGTCCGCTGCGCGCGGCTTCAAAGATTTCGGGCACCAGCTGATGCTGGGCCACCGGCTCCAACGGGCGCGGTTCGGCAGCGGCTTCGGAGAAGAAATCGGCGGCCTGCCGGGCCACCGGGGTGTCGCTGCGTGCCGGCGCGGCGGTGCGTTGCAGCAGCAGATGGGCCGCCGGCAACAGCACGCTGGCGGCGACCGCCAGACTCCAGCGCAGGCTGTTCGACAACCAGCCCGGCCAGGCCAGCGCCACGGCCAGCGTGCACATCGCCAGCACCAATGCGGCGGCCAGCAGGCCACGCCAGGCATGCAATTCCTGCGTGGCCAGCGCGTGCCACCGCGGCGCCAGGGCGCCGCCATCGCGCTCGACCTCGCCCCACAGCGGCCAGGTGCGCCATAGCCCGAGCAGCGCGGCGCTGACCGCAACGCTCAGCGCCAACGCAGCGGCCAGGCTGCCGCTGTCGCGCAAGGCAGTCAGCGGCCAGGTGATCAAGGCCGCAAGGGCCAACAGACCGACGCCCCAGATCGCCAGCAGCGGCGGCAGCGCCTGCCCAATCGCACGCGGCTGGCTCGGCAATGCGCGCGTGCCACGCGCCCACGACACCGCCAGCGCGAACGCCGGCTGCGCCAGCCACAGCGTCACCGCAGCAACGCTGCCGCCAACGCCGCCCAGCAACGACAACGCCACCCCGGCCGCGCCGGCAAGCGCTGCGGCGCGCCACCGCGCGGCACGGGTGGCCTCAGTCATAGTCGCACTCGCCCGCCAGCACCACCGTCTTGGGCAGTTGCAGGTAGAAACCGTGCTTGCTGAGCGCTTCGCGCACCGTGGTGACGTCGGCTTGCGCCAGGCGGCGCTGCGGCGTCAACGCCACCTCCAGCACGAACGCGAACGGCGCCAGTTGCGCGTGCACGGCGGCGGGAAGACCGGAGAAATCGTCACGCATGGCGAGATAGACAAAGCTGTCCTGCTTGCGTTGGCTTTTATAGACGTAGGCGTGCATGCGCGCGTGGTCGCGCTCGTTTGAGAAGTGTGTCGCAGGATTGTGTCCCAATTGCGCCCATGGCGAAAGCGCGGCCGTTGCGAAAAATCCCAGCAGCGTCAGCGACATGACCGGCACGTTCAGTTGCGCCATCGACGGGCCGCGGACACACCATCGATATACTGAGCACACTCTTTGCCAGCCAGACCACCGTGAGCCACGCGCAGCATTCGTCCCAGATGGCCCCGGTCGCCATCACCGCTTTCACCTCCACCACCGCGCTCGGCGCCGGGCTCCACGCCCAGGCCGCTGCCCTGACCGCCCGCCGCAGCGGTATGCGCCGCAACGATTTCGGCGCACAACCGCTGCCGTGCTGGATCGGCCGCGTCGACGGCGTGGAAGCCGTGGTACTGCCCGAATCCCTGCAAGGCTGGGACTGCCGCAACAACCGCCTGGCCTGGTTGGCCCTGCAGCAGGACGGCATGGCCGCTGCCGTGCAGGCGGCCGCGCAGCGCTACGGCGCCGAGCGCGTGGCGGTGATCATCGGCACCTCCACCTCCAGCATCGGTGCCAGCGAAGAGGCCTATACACGTCTGGTCGAAGATAGCGAGGGCGCGCGTTTTCCGGATGACTTGAATCGCCCGATCGTGCACACCCCGCATTCGCTGGGCGACTTCGTGCAGCACGCCACCGGCCTGCGCGGCCCCTGTATGACCGTGGCCACCGCCTGTTCGTCCAGCGCCAAGGTGTTCGCCCAGGCCGCGCGCCTGATCGACGCCGGAGTGGTCGACGCAGCCCTGGTCGGCGGTGTGGACACCTTGTGCGGCAGCGTGCTGTTCGGCTTCAACTCGCTGCAGTTGGTGGCGCCGGAGCTGTGCCAGCCGTTCGATGCGCGCCGAGTGGGACTGAGCCTGGGCGAGGCCGGCGGCTTTGCCATGCTCGAACGCACCGCCGCCGCACCGGACGCGACGTTGTGGCTGTACGGCTATGGCGAATCCAGCGATGCGCACCATATGTCCGCCCCGCATCCGCAGGGCCTGGGCGCGCAGCTGGCGATGCGCGGCGCACTCGAACGCTCCGGCCTGGAACCGGCAGCGGTGGGCTATCTGAATCTGCATGGCACCGCCACGCCGGCCAACGACAGCGTGGAAGCGGCCGCCGTGGCGGCGATCTTTCCCGACACGTTGCACGCCAGTTCGACCAAGGCCTGGACCGGCCACACCCTGGGCGCGGCCGGCATCGTGGAATCGGTGATCGCGCTGCTGGCACTGCGCGATGGCGTGCTGCCGGGCACGCTCAACAGCGAAGTGCCCGACCCCGCCTGCGGCCCGCAGATCCGTTTCGACAACGCCCATTCCAAGATCGATTACGCCATGAACAACTCCTTCGGTTTTGGCGGCAACAACTGCTCGCTGCTGTTCGGGCGGGCCCGCTGATGCTGGCTGCCACCATCGAAGGCATCGGCTTCTGGACCCAGGGGCTGCCCACCTGGGAGGCCGCCGTTGCCCTCGCGCACGGCGGCGCGCTGCAGGAGACCACGGCACGCCCGGCGCCGCAGTTGCTGGCCGCCAACGAGCGCCGCCGCGCACCGGACACGGTGGCGGTCTCGCTGGAAGCCGCACTGGCCGCCTGCACCGCCGCCGGCCGCGATCCGGCCAGCCTGCCGTCGATCTTCACCTCCACGTACGGCGATCTGGCCATCTCCGATTACATGTGCACCACCCTGGCCAGCGACCCATCGGCGATCTCGCCGACCAAGTTCCACAACTCGGTGCACAACGCCGCGGCCGGCTACTGGACCATCGGCGCCGGGGCGATGACCCCGACCACGGCGATCAGCGCCAGCCGGGCCAGCTTCGCCCAGGGCCTGCTGGAAGCGCTGGTACAGCGCGCCGCCGGCATGGACGCGGTGCTGCTGGCCGGCTACGACGCCCGCTCGGTCGGGCCGCTGGGCCGGGTCGCACCCAGCCAGGGGTTGCTCGGCGGTGCATTGGTACTGGGCGCGCCCGGCCAGGCCGGCAAGCTGCAGCTGCGGGCGCTGCTGGACGACGGCACGCCTTCCCCGGGCGAGGGCCCGCTGTCGCGGCATGTCGCCAGCAACGCGATGGCGCCGATGCTGCCGCTGTTCGACCTGATCGCCGCTGATGGCGCCAGCGTGGCGCTGTACGCCGGCGCGGGCCGGGTGCTGCGCGTGGAGATCCAGCGATGAGCCGGCAGCCATTGAGCCGCGAAGACACCGCGATCCTGGTGCCGGCCCTGAACGAATCGCTGCGCATCCGCGAAGTGGTCAACGATGCGCTCACCTATTGCTCCAACGTGATCGTGATCGACGACGGCTCCGACGATGGCACCGCCGATTGCATCGCCGATCTTCCGATCACCTTGATCCGGCATCCGCAGCGCAAGGGCAAGGGTGCGGCGTTGCGCAGCGGGTTTGCACAGGCGCAGCGGATGGGCATGCGCGCGGTGATGACCATGGACGGCGATGGGCAGCACAAGGCGGCGGATTTCCCACGCCTGTTGGCCGCGGCCAACCGCCATCCCGGCTGCGTGATCGTCGGCGCACGCATGCGCAAACGCGCCACCCAGCCGACCATCCGCCGCATCGGCAACGACTTCGGCGACTGGGGCATCGCCTGGGCCTGCGGCTTCCAGCTGGTCGACAGCCAGAGCGGCCAACGCCTGTATCCGGCCTCGGTGTTCACCCTGCCCAACGTGCCCGGCGAAGGCTTCGTATTCGAAGCGCAATTGCTGATTTCCGCCGCACGCCAGGCCGGCGCGCGCGTGGTCGCGGTGCCGATCGAAACCCGCTACGCCGGCACCTCGCCAGGCACGTTTCGCAAGAGCCACTTCCGCCTGGTGCGCGACCTTTGGGAAATCACCTCGCATGTGGTCGCCCAGGCCTGGAACTACGGGCATATCTGGCGCGAATACCGCCGCGTGCGCGCCAACCCGGTGCTGATCGACGACGCTGACGGTGAGTTTGCTACTGTTCCATCGGTCACCAAGAGCAAGCACTCCCCATGAATGCACAACGCGCAGATGTCGTTATCACCGGTGGTGGCCTGGCCGGCCTGAGTCTGGCCCTGCAGCTGCGCCAACGCGATCCCGCGCTGGCAATCACCGTGCTGGAACGGCGCGCCCACCCCGTGCGCGAAGCCGCGTTCAAGGTCGGCGAATCCACGGTGGAAATCGGCGCGCATTATTTCGCCGACGTGCTGGGCCTGCGCGAGCATCTGGAGACCGAGCAGATCCGCAAGTTCGGCTTCCGCTTTTTCTTTTCCGACAAGCGCGAAGACATCGACCGTTGCACCGAGCTGGGCGTCAGCCAGATCCTGCCGACGCCGTCGTGGCAGATCGACCGCGGCCGCTTCGAGAATTTCCTCGGCGAGCGCGCACGCGCGCAAGGCATCACCTTTGTCGACAGTTGCAGCGTCAAAGGCGTGGATCTGGCTGATGACGATGCCGACCACGCCGTGCGCTACGAGCGCGCCGGCGAGGCTGGCACATTGAGCGCACGCTGGGTGGTGGATGCCAGCGGCCGCGCCGGCCTGCTCAAGCGCAAGCTCGGCCTGGCGCAGGACAACGCACACGACGCCAATGCGGTGTGGTGGCGCGTGGAAGGTCTGATCGACCCCAATGGCTGGTCGCAGGACAGCAGCTGGCTGCAACGCTGCACGCCGCCGGACCGCTGGCGTTCGACCAATCACATGTGCGGGCCGGGCTACTGGTTCTGGTTGATTCCGCTCTCCTCCGGTGCGCATTCGCTGGGCATCGTCTGCGATGCGGCCATGCACCCGCTGGAGACCATGAACACCCACGAGAAAGCGATGACCTGGCTGCGCACGCATCAGCCGCAGGTCGCCGCCACGCTCGACAAAGCCGACTACCGGCTGCAGGACTTCCTGTTCCTGCGCAACTTCTCGTATGGCTGCAAGCAGGTGTTCTCGCCGCAGCGCTGGGCACTGACCGGCGAAGCAGGCTTGTTCCTGGACCCGTTCTATTCGCCTGGCAGCGACTTCATTGCGATTTCCAATACCTATATCTGCGAATTGATCGGCCGCGACCGCGCCGGCAAGGCGCTCAGCCCGTACGCGGAGCTGTATCAGCAACTGTATTTCTCGTTCTACGAAAACACCCTGACCCTGTATCAGGATCAGTACGCGTTGTTCGGCGATGCGCAGGTGATGCCGGTCAAGGTGATCTGGGATTACACCTATTACTGGTCGCTGCTGGCGCCGCTGTTCTGCAGCGGACGCATCGCGCATCTGAGTTTGCTCGCACGCATGAAGACCGACTTCCTGTACGCGCGCGACATCAATCTGGCGATGCAACGCGTGCTGCACGACTGGGGCCAGCACAACAGCGAACAAGGTGTGGCCACCGGCGACGGACGACTGCTGGATCAGTATCTGATCGGTTGGTTCAACGAACTCAATGGCGCGTTGCACGACACGCTGGACGACGACGCCTTCGCCGCACGCATCCACAGCAACATCGCGCGCATGGCGGTACTGGCGCGCGAGATTCTGCTGCAGGCACGTCAACGCCATCCCACACTGCCGGATCACGGCCTGGACGCATTGACCACCAACGCCATCGGCGAGCCGATCCTCACAGCCGCCTGGTACGCCGACGCGGCGTGAGCTTGCTCGAACGCGCCGACAACGGCGCCTTTTGCTTGATACGCGCTTTCTCAACCTTCGCGTGGTGCACGCGAAGGAGCCGATCAGACCGCACCTCAGTGGATGGCTGCACGGCATGCACTGCTCGCAACCTTGCACACCGACCATCTCGACGGGCCCTTGCCCGTCCACCGTCGCGGGACCTTACGCGGCATGGATGCCGCGTAAGAGCCTACAGGGACGTACTTGCGGCGTGTCCCGCGAGGGTGGGCGGGCAAGGGCCCTGCAACCAGGCCGCAGATCAGCAGCTTTACACCTGACGTATCCGCACCGTTCAATTACCTCTCAAGGCGAACGAGATATTGAACTTCAGCGCAATCTGGATGTTCCAAGCCGAGCGGGTCGAGGGCGCGATGCCCTCACCGCCTGCGGGACACGCCGTGAATCCATCCCTGGAGGCTCGGTGGCGGCATCCATGCCGCCACACGGTCCCGCAATCGGCGAGGACACCGCACCAGACAGTTTGCTGATTGCTTTATTGAGCACAGGACACGGGGCCAGCCAGTTTGCTGGATGCTTGTTGAAAACTCCGCACACCGATCAACTCGACTGGTCCTTGTCCGCCCACCGTCGCGGGACCTTACGCGGCATGGATGCCGCGTAAGAGCCTTATCTGTTCGGATTCTGGCAGTTTAG
>NZ_MDFM01000019.1 GCF_002939985.1 Xanthomonas hortorum pv. cynarae
GGCCCACGTCGGCTCTCGACACCCAGACTGGCAGAATCCGAACAGATTAAGGCTCGGTGGCGGCATCCATGCCGCCACACGGTCCTGCAAGCGGCGAGGACACCGCACCAGAAAGTTAGTCGGATGCTTTGTTGAAAACATGCACACCGACCATCTCCACTGGCCCTTGTCCGCCCACCGTCGCGGGACCTTACGCGGCATGGATGCCGCGTAAGAGCCTACATGGATGTACTTGCGGCGTGTCCCGCGATGGTGGGCGGGCAAGGGCCCTGCAGCCAAACAGCAGATCAGCCGCCCTGAAACTGATCTATCAGTAGTGTTCAAGACCCCTCGGAACACGCGGTAAACGCAGTCGTTTGGTAGCCGCTCTAAGACCCACGACCCTCAAGCACCCGCCGCAAAAACGGCACCGTGATACGGCGCTTGGCAGCCAGCGATTCGCGATCCAGCCGATCCAGCAAGGCCACCAGCCCAGCCAGTTCGCGCTCGCTATGGATCAGCAGCCAATCGATTGCTGCCTCGTCCAATGCCAGCCCCCGGCGTTGCGCACGATCGCGCAACACCGCAGCACGCCCCGCATCGTCGAGCACCGGCAGGCTGATGCGGATGCATTGCGACAGCCGCGAGCGCAGATCCGGCAGTACCAACGCCAGGCCATCGGGCATCTGCCGCGCGGTGTACAGCAGCGTCGTGCCGGCAGCGCGCGCTCGGTTGTGGAAATCGAACAAGGCCACTTCGTCGTCGCGCTGCCCGGCAATGGTGTCCAGACCATCCAGCACGACCAGGCTGCGCCCTTCCAGTGCTTCGAGCGCGTCGCGCAATCGACCTGCCGCCGCATGCAGCGGCAGATAGGCCGAAGCGCGGCCGGCCTGCTCGGCTGCCGCGCACAGCGACAACGCCAAATGCGTCTTGCCGGTGCCGGCGGGGCCAGCCAGATACAGCCAGTCGCTCACCTGCCCCGCAGCCAAGGCCTGCAATTGCGCGAGTAACCCCCCGGGCGCGGCGATGTAACTATCGAAGCGCTGATCGGGCGGCGCGCGCAACGCCAGTGGCAACTGCGGAACACTCACAACCGCTCTGCATCCTTGCCGGGTTCGACGATCACGCTGCGCTCGGTGGTACCCGATTGCAGCACGATGCCGGCGCGCTCGCCTGCGTACAGATCGCTGTGGGTGTACTGCTCATGTGCGTAGCGCAGCAACACGTTGGCCACCGCTGCCACCGGCAGCGCCAGCAGCATGCCGAGGAAGCCGAACAACTGGCCGCCTGCCATCACTGCGAAGATCACCGCCACCGGATGCAGGCCGATCTTGTCGCCGACGATACGCGGAGTCAGCACATAGCTTTCCAGCAATTGGCCGACCGTGAACACCACACCCACGCCGATCAGCAACTTCAGATCTAGGCCCTGCGCCTGCACCACTGCTGCCAGCAAAGCGAGCACGATGCCGGTGGTGGCCCCCAGATACGGAATGAAGCTGATGAAGCCGGCAATGATGCCGATCAGCAGCCCCAGATTGAGCCCGATGATAGACAGGCCGGTGGCGTAGATCACGCCCAGCGCCAGCATCACCAGGAACTGGCCGCGGATGAAGCCACCGAGCACATCGTTGGATTCGAGCGCCAGCCGGCTCACGGTGCCGATGTAGGCACGCGGGATGACCGCTGCCACGCGCTCGACCAGGCGGTCCCAGTCGCGCAGGAAGTAGAACGCCAGGATCGGCAGTAAAGCCAGGTTGATTACCCAGGTCACCATCGCAAAGCCCGAGCGCTGCACGTAACCGAAGAAGGTCTTGGCGGCGCCGCCGGCCTGCTCCCAATGGCTGCGGATCCAGTCGATCAGACGCTCCGGGTCCAGCCAGCCCATCAGCTCCACGCCGGTTTTGGCTTCCAGCCATGGAATCGCGGTACTGATCGCCCAGGTGCGCATCTGCGGCAGCGCATCGATCAGGGTCATGATCTGGCGCTCGATCATCGGCACCAGAATCATCAGCGCCAGCACGAACAACAGCAACGCCAGCACGAATACCAATGACACCGCCATGTTGCGCGAACGCCCGGCGCGCTCGATGCGATCCACCAGAGGGTCGCCCAGCCAGGCCAGCAGCAGCGCCAGCACGAACGGTGTCAGGATCGGCGATAGCAGCGATACCACCCACAACACGCCGACAATCACCGCCACCCATTTGAGGCGGCGCAGGAACAGGGCGATTTCGGCTTCAGGAGTCAAAGTCATTTCAGGCGGTACTCGGCGTGCTCGTTTTCGAGAATGATCGGGCCCTCGGTCGGTACCGAAACGGGTACCAACGGGCTGTTGTCGCCGAGCATACGGTTGAGGCCGGAAATGCCCGTGAGCAACTCCAGATCCACTTCCATGCGGTCGCCGTTGGCACTGACCGGGCGGATGCTGCGCACCACCGACACGTTCTGCAGCGCAGCCGAGACACGCAGGTAATCGTCGGCGCTGGCGATGCCGGTGATGACCGCGCGGTACACGCCGGGCACGCCCGAATCCACGCGCTTGGCGTAGCGCTTGACCAATGCATCGGCCGCGCCGTCGGCACCAGCGGCCATGGCGCGACGCGCATCACCGTCGCTGCTGGTCCAGCTGGACAGCACATTGCCGTTGTCGACGAAGACCCAATCGGCGGTCCAGCCGGCATCGGTGCGGTAGAGCTTGCCGATCAACTGCATCGGCGGGCTGTATTTGGCCGAGGCGCGCGACACCGCAGCGGTGTCCTTGCGCCAGATTGCGCCGGCCAGTGCCTGCTCGGCGGCCGCGCCACTTGGCAGGCCGAGCCGGTAGCCACGCTCAATGGCCCGGTCCAGCACGCTGCGCGCGGCATTGGCCTGGGTCACGCTGACCAGACGCGGGCCGCTGCCGTCGTCGATGGCCAACCACAGCACCGGCTTGGGACGCGGCAGCGGCCACACCGGCAAACCCAGCGCCGCGATCAGACTGTCCACATCGGTTTGCCGGAAGCGCGCCACCAGGGTGGTACGGAAGGTCGGCGCGCCGGTGCGCGAGGTGCCCTGATCCTGGCGGTAATCGTAGCTTTCGACGTAGTTGGGCGCATTGCGCAGCGCCTGCGACACCCCGGGGCGGCTCATCGCGCCGCGATCGCCGGACACCTTGCCCAGTACCGCGCCCAGCGCGCGCGCCAGGGCGCCAGGGCGATCGGACTCGCTCTGGCTGTTGACCGGTACCTCGGCATCGTAGGCACTTTGCGCCTTGGCGACATCGCCTTCGGTACGCAGATCGGCCTGTGCGAGGGCCGGCAGCACGGGCGCGGCGACCACGAGGGCGAGAAAGAAAGCGAGACTGCGGCGCATCGACGGTTCCATGACTTAAGCGTATCCGGGTGAATTGTTGCCCGAATGGGACGCCAGCGCCAACGTGGCTGCTAAAATCGCCGCCTTTACAGCCGAGCCCTCCCCGCCCGTGACCAGCCCAACGCCTTCCAATTCCTCGCCCATGACCTACCGTGAGGCAGGTGTCGACATTGATGCCGGCAACGCGTTGGTCGAACGCATCAAGCCGCTGGTCAAGCGCAGCTTCCGGCCGGAGGTGATGGGTGGCCTGGGCGGTTTTGGTGCCTTGTTCGACCTGTCGGGCAAATACAAGGAGCCGGTGCTGGTGTCCGGCACCGACGGCGTCGGGACCAAGCTCAAACTGGCGCAGCAGTTGGGCCGGCACGACACCATCGGCATCGACCTGGTCGGCATGTGCGTCAACGACGTGCTGGTACAAGGCGCCGAGCCATTGTTCTTTTTGGATTATTTCGCCACCGGCAAGCTGGATGTGGACACCGCCGCAGCCGTGGTCGGCGGCATTGCGCGCGGCTGCGAGCTGTCCGGCTGCGCCCTGATCGGCGGCGAAACCGCCGAGATGCCCGATATGTATCCGCCGGGCGAATACGACCTGGCCGGCTTCACCGTGGGCGCGGTGGAAAAATCGCAGTTGCTGGATGGCGCGCAGGTGCGCGCAGGCGACGTGCTGATCGGCATTGCCTCTTCCGGCCCGCATTCCAACGGCTATTCGTTGATCCGCAAGATCTACGAGCGCGCCGGCGCCCCGGCCGAGCTGGTGCTGGAGGATGGCGTCAAGCTGATCGATGCGCTGATGGCGCCGACCGCGCTGTACGTCAAGCCGATCCTGGCGCTGCTCAAGTCGCACGGCGAGACGATCCACGCCATGGCGCACATCACCGGCGGCGGACTGACCGAAAACATCATCCGCGTGATTCCCGATGGTCTGGGCCTGGACATCGATGCAAAGGCCTGGACGTTGCCGCCGGTATTCGCCTGGCTGCAGCGTGAAGGCGCAGTGGCCGATGCCGAAATGTGGCGCACCTTCAACTGCGGCATCGGCTTCGTGCTGATCGCCGCGCCCGAGCAGGCCGCCGCGCTGGACCAGGCGCTGGATGCACAGTCGCTGGCGCATTGGCGCATTGGCCAGGTAGTGACGGCGCAGGGCGATGAGCGCGTGCGGATCGGTTGATCCAGGAGACCTGCATGGACGCTTCCCCACTCACCCGGCAGTTCCTGCGCCTTCCTGCCATCGGCAACGTGCTCGACGTATTTAAGCCGGTAGTGCTGCTGCGTCCGCAGGTCAGGGCACTGTTCGTGCCTTTCACCGCTGCAGCGTGACACGCACTGCCCCATGACATCAGCGAATCCGACCGAATGAGTCTGCGTCTGGCCGTGCTGGCTTCCGGCCGCGGCAGCAATCTGCAAGCCATCCTCGATGCGATCGCCTGCGGCCGCCTGCAGGCAGAGGTGGTCGGGGTATTTTCCGATCGCCCGCAGGCGCCGGTCCTGCAGAAGGTGGGCGAGGAACGGCGCTGGAGCGCCAGCCCGCGCGACTTCGCCGACCGCGCTGCCTTCGATGCCGCGTTGGGCGATGCCATCGCCGCCGCGCAGCCGGATTGGGTGATCTGCGCCGGTTACATGCGCATCCTCGGCGAGCCGCTGGTGCGTCGCTTCGCCGGGCGCATGCTCAATATCCACCCCTCGCTGCTGCCCAAGTACCGCGGCCTGCACACCCACGCCCGCGCACTGGAGGCCAGCGATGCCGAGCATGGCGCCAGCGTGCACCTAGTGGTGCCGGAACTGGATGCCGGCACGGTGATCGCACAGGCACGCGTGCCTGTGCTACCCGACGACACCGCCGACCAGCTGGCCGCCCGCGTGCTGGCGCGTGAACACCCGTTGCTGCTGGCCACGCTGAACCTGCTCGCGAGCGGGCGCGTGGCGGTGCACGGCGACAGCGTCCACATCGACGGTCAGTGCCTGTTTACGCCACTGCGACTAGAGTCCGATGACACCGCACTCGCCTGAATGCGGATACGCCCTCCTCATCCTGCCTCGGACATCCTCGCGGGCCCCGTGCCCCGCTCTCAGCGCATGAACGTCATCCCGATCGCCGCCGCGCTGTTGACCACCGCCCTGCTCGCCCAAGCCGGTACCGGCCGTGCGCAACAGGCCCCTGCCGTGCCTGTGCCAGCGACTCCTGCGCAAGCTACTCCTGCTCCTGCCCCGGTTGCGGCGCCGCCGGCTGCGCCGGCCTCTGCAGCTGCACTGCCTGCCAGCACCTGGACGCCACCGCCACTGCAACCCTTCGTGGCGACCTACCAGGCGTTTTATCGCAGCAAGGAAGCCGGCGATGCCACCATGCAGGTCAGCCATGGCGAGGGCAGCCAGTGGCGCATCGACATGTCGGTGCGCGGCCGCAAGGGCTTTGCCAGCATTCTGGGGTTGAACCTGGAGCAGAGCACCGTGTTCCGGGTCGATGGCGACACCTATGTGCCGCTGAGCCAGAGCACCGTGCGCAAGGCGATGTTCTTCGGCAAGAAGGTCACCGGCGTCTACAACTGGCAGACCGCCAGCGCGCAGTGGGACGGCGATCTGAAGAAAGAGCGCCAACAGCCGATTCCGCTGCAGCGTGGCGACCAGAGCGCGCTGTCGTTGAACCTTTCGCTGATGCGCGACGCGCAACCCGGGCGCAGCCTGAGCTATCGCTACGTCGATGTCGGCCGGGTGCGCAAATACGATTACAAGGTCGCCGATGCCACCGAAGTGGTGCAGGTCGGCGACCTGAGCTACGACGCGTTGCGCGTGCACCGCGTCAACAGCGGCGACAACGAAACCATCCTCTGGATCGCCAACGGGGTTCCGACTCCGGTGCGCATCCTGCAACGTGACAAAGGTGAGGATCAGGTCGATCTGCGCCTGGTCGAATATCAAGGAGCCTGACCCATGAAATCCATTTCCCGCACGTCTTCGCTGATTGCCGCTGCCGCACTGGCCGTGGCCAGCCTGCCCGCACTCGCCGTGCAGCCGTTCCAGGCCGATTATTCGGCCAACTACATGGGCATGCAGGCCAACGGCACCATGACCCTGGCCGCGGCCGGCGACAAGCAGTGGCGCTACACGCTCACCATCCAGAACCAGCTGGCCAATCTGACCCAGAGCACCGTGTTCGAAGAGAGCAACGGTCAACTGCGCCCGGTCAGCAGCAACGACACCTCGTCGATGATGGTCAAGCGCCGCAACGTCACTGCCAATTACGACTGGAAGACCAGCCAGGCGACCTGGGGCGGCGACATCAAGCCGGACCGTCGCGGCCCGGTCAAACTGCAGCCCGGCGACATGGATGCATTGCTGATCAACCTGGCGATCACCCGCGACCTGGCCGCCGGCAAGCCGCTCAACTACCGCATGGTGGACGAAGGCCGCATCAAGCCGATGAGCTACAAGGTTGTCGGCAAGGAAACCATTACCGTCAACGGCAAGCAGGAACAGGCGACCAAGGTGTCGCGCGTGGACGGCGACAAGGAACTGATCGCCTGGGTGGTCAAGGACCTACCGGTGCCGGCACGTTTGCTGCAGAAGGAAAAGGGCCAGGACGCACTGGACCTGACCATCAAGGCGCTGCGCTGAGCGCGCCAAAGTTTCGACCAGAGGCTTCATTGCCAGCGTAGTTCCGGTCGTAAAGTTGTTTAGTGCAGTTGGTAGAGTTGTTTAGTGCAGTCAAATGCTTGCTGAGTCGAGGGCGCGGTGCCCTCGCCGCTCGCGGGACACGCCGCAAGTACGTCCATGTAGGCTCGGTGGCGGCATCCATGCCGCCACACGGTCCCGCAATCGGCGAGGACGCCGCACCAGGAAGTTTGCCGGCTGTTTTATTGAAAACCATGCACACCGACCATCTTGACTGGTCCTTGCCCGCCCACCGTCGCGGGACCTTACGCGGCATGGATGCCGCGTAAGAGCCTACATGGACGTACTTGCGGCGTGTCCCGCGATGGTGGGAGGACGAGGGCCCTGCAGCAAAGCCGCAGATCATCTGCTCTAGAAGCGANCTATCCGCATTGTCCAACTACTCAAAGCCAACCAATCTTTCGAGTCGGCGCGTCGTCATAGATGCAGTCAAATGCTTAGGTCAAAAGTCAAGTTAGTCGAGCGTGCGGTGCCCTCACCGCACCAGAGAGTTAGTCGGTTGCTTTCTTAAAAGCTTGTTGGTTGCTCGGCTTGCGTTGGAAAGCTGACCGAACTCACCGTTATCCGAACAACATGCATCGTGCATTGCTTGCACCATGCACACCGACACTCTCGAATGGTCCTTGCACGCCCGCCGTCGCGGGACCTTACGCGGCATGGATGCCGCGTAAGAGCCTACACGGACGTACTTGCGGCGTGTCCTGCGATGGTGGGCGGGCAAGGACCCTGCAGCCAGACAGCAGATCAGCCGCTCCACAAGTGATCTGTCCGCACAGACTGATCACTTGCCCCAAAGGTGATACATCCGCACCCACCTATCACCCCTCAGGGCTTGGCCGCAGCCTTGTCATCGCCAGTACTGAACACCGTGCGGCAATCCACGCGGATCTGCGCATCGGTGCTACGCCAATAGAACAGGTCGCAATGGCGCTTGCCTTCCACGGTCTTCTTGACCGCCACCGCATAGAACGACTGCGCAATCTCGTCGCGGCTGGCAGTGCCGTCGTTGTTCCAGTCCATGTCCTTGAACTCGACGCCTTGGGTGATCGCCATGCCCACCGACCAGGCGTAGGCCAGCCACGCCAGGATCAGCACGATCACGCCAAGCAACACCTTGCGGCGGGTGGTGAAGCGTCCGCGCAGGATCATGCGGTGCGCTGGATGGTCGCGCCCAGCGCCCCCAGCTTCTCCTCGATGTTTTCGTAACCACGGTCCAGGTGGTAGATGCGATCGATGGTGGTATCGCCGTCGGCGACCAGCCCGGCCAGGATCAACGACGCCGAGGCGCGCAGATCGGTTGCCATCACCGGCGCGCCGCTGAGGCGTTCGGCGCCGCGCACGATCGCGGTGTGGCCTTCGACCTGGATATCCGCACCCAGCCGCAGCAGCTCGTTGACGTGCATGAAGCGGTTTTCGAAGATGGTTTCGTTGATCACGCCCACCCCGTCGGCCACGCAGTTGAGCGCCATGAATTGCGCCTGCATGTCGGTCGGAAATGCCGGGTACGGCGCGGTGGTCAGGCTCACTGCGCGCGGGCGCTTGCCGTGCATGTCGAGCGTGATGCTGTCGGCGGTGGTGGTGATCGTCGCGCCGGCTTCGGTGAGCTTGTCCAGCACCGCGTCCAGGGTTTCCGGACGCGCGCGACGCACGGTGACGCTGCCGCCGGTCATTGCCGCAGCGACCAGGAAGGTGCCGGTCTCGATACGATCCGGCAGCACCGCGTGGTGCCCGCCACCCAGGCGCTCGACGCCCTGCACCA
Organism: Xanthomonas hortorum pv. cynarae; assembly: GCF_002939985.1. GTDB lineage: Bacteria > Pseudomonadota > Gammaproteobacteria > Xanthomonadales > Xanthomonadaceae > Xanthomonas > Xanthomonas hortorum_D. The sequence continues at coordinate 8,759 of NZ_MDFM01000019.1, forward strand.
CGATGCGCGGCGTGCCGGCGCCTTCGATCTGCGCACCGAGCGCGATCAGGCAGTCGGCCAGGTCGGTGACTTCCGGCTCCATCGCCGCGTTCTCCAGCACCGTGGTGCCTTCGGCCAGCACCGCAGCCATCAGCACGTTCTCGGTGCCGGTGACGCTGACCATGTCGAACACGTAGCGCGCACCCTTCAGACGCCCATTGCTGGTGGCCTTGATGTAGCCGTTTTCCACGTTGATGTCCGCACCCAGCGCCTGCAGGCCCTTGATGTGCTGGTCGACCGGGCGCGAGCCGATCGCGCAGCCGCCAGGCAGCGACACTTCGGCGTTGCCGTAACGCGCCAGCAGCGGACCGAGCACCAGGATCGAGGCGCGCATGGTCTTGACCAGCTCGTAGGGCGCGACCTGATGGGTGACCGAACGCGGGTCGACCAGGATCGAGCGGCCCTTGGCCAGCGTGCCCTCGTCGATGGTGACCTCGGCGCCGAGCTCGCTGAGCAGCTTCACCGTGGTGATCACATCGTGCAGGTGCGGCACGTTGCTGATCTCCACCGGCGCATCGGCCAGCAGGGTCGCGCACAGGATTGGGAGCACCGCGTTCTTGGCGCCGGAAATATTGACCTCACCGTGCAGCGCTTGGCCGCCGGTCACTACGATTTTTGCCATGGGATCTCAGGGAATCTGAAAAGGATGTCGGGGGGAATGAGATGGGTCGCCGGGAGCCTGTCGGGCGCTTGCGATCGAGGCGGATGAGCAGCCCGACCAGCCAAGACCCGACAAACGCTCAGCCTTCGTCGGGGGTCAGCGTCTTGAGCTGCAGCGCGTGGATCGCCCCGCCCATCAACTCGCCCAGGGTCGCGTAGACCATGCGGTGGCGCGCCAACGGTGCCTTGCCGGCGAATGCGGGGCTGATCACGGTCGCCTCGAAGTGCACGCCGTCGTCGCCGTGCACGTCGACGCGGGCTTCGGGCAAGCCGGATTCGATGAGTTTACGGATGGTTTCGGCGTCCAAAGGGCGTTTCCTCATAAAATGAGCGCACATTCTACTCTTCACCCGAGTCCCGCATGGCCGTCTCGCACCTGCCCACCGCCACCGTCAGCGACGCCAGCCTGGTCGCCAGCGGCCAGCGCGTGCTCGAGATCGAGCGCAAGGCGCTGGCCGGCGTAGGCGCGCGGATCGGCAGCGAATTCGCCGCGGCCTGCCGGCTGGTACTGGCCTCGCGCGGGCGTGTGGTGGCCACCGGCATGGGCAAATCCGGGCATATCGCGCGCAAGATCGCCGCCACCCTGGCCTCCACCGGCACCCCGGCGTTCTTCGTGCATCCCGGCGAGGCCGGGCACGGCGACCTGGGCATGATCACCGAGGCCGACATCGTGCTGGCGCTGTCGTACTCGGGCGAATCCGACGAAGTGCGCATGCTGCTGCCGGTGCTCAAGCGCCAGGGCAACTCGATCATTGCCATGACCGGGCGGCCGGCCTCGTCGCTGGCCCAGGCCGCCGATGTGCATCTGGATGTGAGCGTGTCCGCCGAAGCCTGCCCGCTGCATCTGGCGCCCACCTCCAGCACCACCGCCTCGCTGGCGATGGGCGATGCACTAGCCGTGGCGTTGCTCGATGCGCGCGGCTTCACCGCCGATGACTTTGCGCGCTCGCATCCGGCCGGCAGCCTGGGCCGGCGCCTGCTGCTGCATATCACCGATGTGATGCACAGCGGCGATGACCTGCCGCGCGTGCGCGAGGACGCCAGCCTGAGCGAGGCACTGATGGAAATGAGCCGTAAGCGGCTGGGCATGACCGCGGTGGTGGACAACGAGGGGCGGCTGATCGGTCTGTTCACCGACGGTGACCTGCGCCGCGCACTGGACAGCGACATCGACGTGCGCAGCGCCGGCATTGCGCAGGTGATGACGCGCAACCCCCGCACCATCGGCGCCGACCAGCTGGCCGCCGAGGCGGCGCGGCTGATGGAGGATTACAAGATCAACGGTTTGATCGTGGTCGATGCGCAGCAGCGCGCGGTCGGCGCATTGAACATTCACGACCTGTTGCGCGCCAAGGTGGTTTAACAGGTTCAGTTTCAAACGTTGGAACCCCGTTCTCACCGATTCGTACCGATGCCCTATTCCCCACTGCAGCACCTGCCCGCCGAGCTGATCGACCGCGCCGCGCGCGTTCGTCTGGCCTGTTTCGACGTCGACGGCACCCTGACCGACGGCCGCCTGTATTACGACCACGCCGGTAACGAGAGCAAATCCTTCAACGTGCTCGACGGCCAGGGGCTCAAGCAGCTCGACCATGCCGGCATCCATGTTGCGCTGATCACTGCGCGCGCCAGCCTGTCGGCGGAAAAACGCGGCCAGGATCTGGGCCTGCATGTGCAGATCGGGGTCAAGAACAAACGCCTGGCGGTGCTGGCCCTGTGCCAGGAGCACGGCCTGTCGCTAGACCAGGTGCTGTTCATGGGCGACGACCTGCCCGACCTGCCGGCCTTGCTGGCGGTCGGCCTGCCGGTGGCACCCGCCAACGCGCATCCGTGGATCGCCGAGCGCGTGCAGTGGCATACCCAGGCCCGTGGCGGCGAAGGTGCCGCGCGTGAAGTCTGCGATGTGGTGCTGGCTGCGCAAGGCCAGGTCGAGGGCATCATCGAAAGGTTCTCCGCATGAGCTGGAACTGGCGCACCACCCTGGGCGTGGTGCTGTTCGCCGCCGCCGTGATCTCCGGCTGGTCGGCCTGGCAACAGCGCGCCCGCCCGGTGGCGGCGGCGGTCGACGACTCGCGCGCCGATTACGTGTTGCGCGATTTCGAACTGATTGCGCTGGACAAGCAAACCGGCAAGGAATCGATGACGCTGCGTGCGCCGGAAATGCACCGCAACCGCGCAGACCAGACCTCGGACATCACCACGCCGGTGTTTCTGCTGCCCGACAACGCCAACCAACCGTGGACGCTACGTTCCAAGACCGGCTGGATCAGCCCCAAGGGCGACGAACTACGCCTGCGTGGCGATGTCTCCGGCGACAGCCCCACCACCGGCGCGACGCCGCCGACCACGTTCCACACCCAGAGCCTGGACGTGTTCCCGCAGCAGAACCTCGCCAAGACCGCCGCCCCGGTGAGCATGAGCCGGCCGGGTATCATGCAGAGCGGGGTCGGCTTCGAGGCCGACCTCAAATCACGCCAGTACAAGCTCCTTTCTCAGGTCAAGACCCGCTATGAACCGAATGCTGCCCGCTAAACTGGCGTTTGCCGCGCTGCTGCTGCCCGCCCTTGCGATGGCCAAGACCAGCGACCGCAATCAGCCGATGGCGATCGATTCCAACGCCAACGATTGCAACATGCTCGACGACAGCGGCAAGTGCCGCTTCAGCGGCAATGTGGTGATCACCCAGGGCACGCTGGAAATCCACGCCGACACCGCCGATATCTTCCAGAAAAACGGCCAGACCGACCGTGTGGTGCTGGTCGGCAAGCAGGCCACGCTCAAGCAGCAGATGGACGACGGCGCGATGATGAACGGCCAGGCCGACAACATCGAATACCAGGTCGCCAACGAAGTCATCGTGCTGACCGGCAATTACAAGGTCGACTCGCCCAAGGGCACCAACGCCGGCCAGCGCATGGTCTACAACACCAAGACCGGCAACATGCAGAGCGGCGGCGACGGCAGCCGCGTGCGCACCATCATCCAGCCGAAGAATGCGGCGCCTGCGGCGGCGACGCCTGCTCCGGCACCTGCGGCCAAGCCCGCCGCTGCCAAGCCGCAGGGGAAGAAGTAATGCTGGTCGCCACCGGTCTGCGCAAGAAGTACAAGCAACGCGAAGTGGTCAAGGAATTCGGCCTCACGCTCGAGGCCGGCGAAGTGGTCGGCCTGCTCGGCCCCAACGGCGCCGGCAAGACCACCTGCTTCTACATGATCGTCGGCCTGGTCGAGGCCGATGCCGGGCGTATCGAGCTGGACGGCCGCGACCTCACCGCCGAGCCGATGTACGCGCGCGCCAAACTGGGCGTCGGTTATCTGCCGCAGGAGCCCTCGATCTTCCGCAAGCTCACCGTGGCCGACAACATCCGCCTGGTGCTGGAGCTGCGCGAAGACCTGGACAGTGCGGGGCGCGAGAAGGAACTGACCTCGCTGCTGGAAGAACTGCAGATCACCCATGTGGCCGACCAGTTGGGCGCCAGCCTGTCCGGTGGCGAGCGGCGCCGTTGCGAAATCGCGCGCGCGTTGGCCGCCAAGCCGCGCATGATGCTGCTCGACGAACCCTTCGCCGGTGTGGATCCGATTTCGGTCGGCGAGATCCAGCGCATCATCATCCACCTCAAGGAACGCGGCATCGGCGTGTTGATCACCGATCACAACGTGCGCGAAACCTTGGGAATCTGCGATCGCGCGTATATTCTCGCTGAGGGGGGCGTGCTGGCGCAGGGGGCACCAGACGCATTGCTAGCCAATCCCGACGTCCGTCGCGTGTATCTGGGGGAAACTTTCCGCCTTTGAGTGCGTCGCCGCGACATCGATTTTCTCAGTCATTGCCTGCATGAAAGCCCGGCTTCAGACATCGCTAGGACAACAGTTGGTCATGACGCCGCAATTGCGTCAGGCGATCAAGCTATTGCAGATGTCCACCACCGAGCTGGAACTGGAAATCGCCGAAGCGGTGGAGACCAATCCGCTGCTGGAGTGGGCCGACGAAGCCGCGCATGCGGCCAGCGAATCACCGATCGCATCATCGTCGGCCTCCTCCACCGACGACACCCCGCGCGAAGACCCGACGCCTGCAGAGCGCGACGACGACTGGTCGCAGGACGAACTGCAGTGGACCGGCTCGGGCAGCGGCGGCAGCTTCGACGACGACGAGTCCGGCGATGCCGCCGAGCGGGTGGCCGAGTCGGAAACGCTGGCCGATCACCTGCTGTGGCAGTTGCATTTATCTCCGCTGTCGCCACGCGACCGCCAGATCGGCGCGATGCTGATCGATGCGCTGGACGAAGACGGCTACCTGCGCGAACCGCTATCGGCCATCCTCGAAACGCTGGCGCTCGGCGCGGCGGTGGACGAGGCCGAAGTGCTCACCGTGCTGCACCAGATCCAGCGCTTCGATCCGGTCGGCGTGGGTGCGCGCAATCTTGGCGAATGCCTGGCGCTGCAACTCGCCGTGCTCGACCCCGCCACGCCAGGACGCGAGTTGGCGTTGCAGATCGTCGCCGGCCCGCTGGAGCGTCTGCCGCGCAGCGGCGTGGCCGGGCTGGCCCACGAACTCAAGCGTTCCACCGTCGATGTCGACCAGGCAGTTCAGCTGGTGCGCTCGCTGGACCCGCGCCCGGGCAAGCAGATCGGCGACCTGTCGCAGGACACCTACGTGGTGCCGGACTGCGTGATCTGGCGCCAGCGCGGCGTGTGGCGGGCCTCGCTGGCCGGCCGCGCGCAGCCCAAGGTCACCATCCACCGCGGCTACGAGAACCTGATCCGCAGCTGTGGCGAATCCGATGCCGGCTATCTGCGTGGGCAGCTGCAGGAGGCGCGCTGGCTGCTCAAGAGCCTGGAAGCGCGCGGCGAAACCCTTCTACGGGTGGTGCGCTGCCTGCTGAAGCACCAGGCCGGGTTTCTGGAATTCGGCGCGCAGGCCTTGCGTCCACTGACCCTGCGCGAGATCGCCGGCGAGCTCGGCCTGCACGAATCGACCATTTCCCGCGCGATCGCCCGCAAATACGTGCGCACCCCGCGCGGCACCATTGCGCTGCGCTCGTTCTTCGCCTCCGGCATCGACACCGACAGCGGCGGCGAGGCCTCCAGCACCGCCATCCAGGCGATGATCCGGCGCCTGATCGATGCGGAAAACCCGCGCAAGCCGTTATCCGATGCCAAGTTGGCAGATCTGCTGAAAACTTCCGGCGTCCCTGTAGCGCGGCGCACCGTTGCGAAGTATCGTGAAGCCATGAACATTTCCGCCTCCCACGAACGCGTGCGCATCGCCTGACGTTGCAACCACCGCAACGCCGGCCTGTGCCGGGTTTGTCGGATCACCGGAAAGGTTCATTGGCCCACCGACCAATGGAGGTATCCGATGCGTATCGAGACGTATGGCCACCAGCTTGAAGTGACCCCCGCCCTGCGGGAGTACGTGGCAAGCAAGCTGCAGCGACTGCAGCGCCATTTCGACCAGCACTGTGAAGTTCGAACGCAGCTGGCCGTTCGCAAGCCAGACCACCATGTGGTCGCCACCGTCAACCTTCCCGGTCGCACCCTGCACGCAGATGCCAGCGGCTCCACCATGTATGCGGCCATCGACCTGTTGGTCGACAAGCTGGACCGCCTGGTGCTCAAGCACAAAGAAAAGAAATGTAACCACCACGCACGCGAGGTGCGCGACAATCTCGCATGACGCTTCTCGCTTGATGCCCTCATGCCTTTAACCGATCTGATGGCGGCCGTGCGCACCGTGGTGTCGCCGGCCGCCGATCGCGACACTGTCCTGCATACCGCTGCCGATCTGCTGTCCTGTCGTCAGGCCGGCGCCGACGAGCTCTATGCCAACCTGTGCGAACGCGAAGCGCTGGGCAGCACCGCCATCGGCCACGGCATCGCCATTCCGCATGGGCGCTGCCCCAACCTCACCGAGCCACGCGGCGCGCTGCTGCGACTGAACACGCCGGTGGCCTTCGGCGGCGATGAACCGGTGGATCTGATCTTCGCGATGGCAGTGCCTGCGCATTACACCCATCAACATCTGATGCTGCTGTCGGAACTGGCCGAGCGCTTCTCGGATGCGGAATTTCGCCTGCAATTGCGCGCCGCACCCAATGCGGACGCCTTGATGGCGCTGCTCATCGACGCGCCACCACCACAGGCCAGCGCCGCATGAATACCAGCATCACCGCACGCGAACTGTTCGACCAGCAGCGCGACAAACTGGCGCTGCGCTGGGTGGCCGGCCAGAAAGGCGAACACCGCGAGATCGAAGCCGGCAGCAACAATGCGCGGCGCCCGTCGCTGGCCGGTTATCTCAACGTGATCTACCCCAACAAGGTGCAGATCCTGGGCACCGAAGAGCTGGCCTGGCTGGACTCGCTGGATGCACGCCAGCGCTGGGAGACGATCGAGAAGATCATCCAGGTGCAGCCGCTGGCGCTGGCGCTCAGCAAGAATCAGTCGTGCCCGGAAGACCTGCGCGCGGCCGCGGACGAATCCGGTACGCCGTTGTGGATCTCGCCCAAGCGCGGCCACGAACTGCTCAATCATCTGTCCTACCACCTGGCGCGCACGCTGGCACCACGGGTCACGCTGCATGGCGTGTTCATGGAGATCTATTCGATCGGCGTGCTGATCACCGGCGAGGCGGGATCGGGCAAGAGCGAGCTGGCGCTGGAACTGCTCAGCCGCGGCCACCGCCTGGTGGCCGATGACGCGCCGGAGTTCACCCAGATCGCCCCCGACGTGCTCGATGGCACCTGCCCCGAATTGCTGCAGGACCTGCTGGAAGTGCGCGGCCTGGGCGTGTTGAACGTGCGCGACATGTTCGGCGACACCGCGGTGAAGAAGAACAAGTACCTGCGCCTGATCGTGCACCTGACCCGCCCGATGACCGAGCCCACCCCGTCCGGTTACGAGCGCCTGACCGGCGATTCCGGCAGCCGCCATGTGCTGGATCTGGACGTACCGCTGATCACCCTGCCGGTGATGCCCGGCCGCAACCTGGCGGTGCTGACCGAGGCAGCGACGCGGCTGCATATCCTGCGCACCAAGGGCATCGACCCGGCGGCGATGTTCATCGCCCGCCATAGCAACCTGCTGGAGCGACGCACGCCATGAGTACCGCGCCCTCCACGTTGATGATCGTGAGCGGGCTGTCCGGCTCGGGCAAATCGGTCGCGTTGAAGACCTTCGAAGATCTCGATTACTACTGCTCGGACAATCTGCCGGTGGAACTGCTGCCGGATTTCGTGCGCAGCCGGCTGCGTGGCAACCCGCTCGGCGATCAGCGACTGGCGGTAGGCATCGATGTGCGCAGCCGCAGCGATCTCACCCAATTGGCGCAATGGCGCCAGGCCGCGCAGGAATACGGCATCGAAGCACGGCTGCTGTTTTTCGAAGCCAGCGACGAGGCGTTGATCAAGCGCTATGCCGATACCCGCCGCCGCCATCCGCTCAGCCACCTCGGCCTGGCATTGCCGGAAGCGATCACCCGCGAGCGTCAGTTGACCGAACCGCTGCGCGCGCAGGCCGATGCCATCATCGACACCAGCGCGCTCAACGTGCACCAGCTGCGTCGCCGCGTGGTCACCGAGTTCGCGCTCGGCACCAGCGACCGGCTCTCGCTGCTGTTCGAATCCTTCGCCTACAAACGCGGCGTGCCGGCCGAGGCCGACTTCGTATTCGATGCGCGCGTGTTGCCCAATCCGCATTGGGACCCGGAGCTGCGCCCGCTGACCGGCCGCGATGCCGGCGTGCGCGAGTATCTGGACAAGGAGCCCGATGTGGTGCGCTACAGCGCGCAGATCGTGGACCTGCTCGACACCTGGCTGCCACGGCTGCGCAACGACACCCGCAGCTACGTGACCATCGCCTTCGGCTGCACCGGCGGCAAGCACCGCTCGGTGTATCTGGCCGAGCGCATGGCGCGGCATGCACGCGAACAGGGCTGGCCGGAAGTGGCGACGTTTCATCGCGAGCAGGATTGAAATCCCGGGAATCGAGAATGGGGATTCGGGAATCGTCAAAGCGGTGCCTTGCAGTTGTGTGAGGTCTGTAACCAGGGCGTCGCTGCAACTTCGCAGCGCATGCTGGTGCTGCTGCCCAACAGATGCGGACTGCAGCGCTCGCTTGCGGTTCGACACGCATCACGACACACCCCACATCACATGTCATCACGACACCGGCAGCAGCGCGCTGCCTGCACGCGTCATAGTCAACCTGTTGCAGCGCTCGCCTAAACGGCTATTCATCTCGCAACACATCGGTGCCGGCAAACGCTATCGCGCAGTCATGCCGACCTGTTAACGTTTCGGCATGGCCTGTGGCATTCTCCTCATTACTCATCCCGGCATCGGCGCGGCGTTATTGAACGTGGCGACGGGGCTGTTGCGGCATTTGCCGCTGAAGACCGAAGCATTCGATGTACCGCTCGATGCAGACCTGGACGCCTTGCTGCCCCAGGCGTCATCGGCGATGCGTCGGGTCGACAGTGGCGACGGCGTGCTGGTCATGACCGACCTGTATGGCGCCAGCCCCAGCAATCTCGCCAACCGGTTGGCCAAGCTGGGCACGCCGGTTCGCCGGGTGTCCGCGCTGAGCCTGCCGATGCTGCTGCGGGTGATGAACTACCCCGAACAAGGTTTGCAGGAGCTGCCCGCCACCGCGGCGGCAGGCACCCGCAACGGAGCGATCATCGACGATGCTTGAACGCGAACTCATAGTTTCCAACCGACTCGGACTGCATGCGCGGGCAACCGCCAAGCTGGTGCAGACGCTGTCGTCCTATCGCAGCAACGCCACCCTGGCGGCCAAGGGCCGCGAGGTGAATGCCAAGAGCATCATGGGCGTGATGTTGCTGGCCGCCGGCCAAGGCACCAGCGTGGTGGTGCGCCTGGATGGCGAGGACGAAGCCGAGGCCTTGCAGGCGCTGGTGGACCTGTTCGAGCGTCGCTTCGACGAGGACAGCTGAGCATGCGCCACCTCGCTGCGGTGCATACGGACACCACGCGGCTGCGCCAAGGCCGCGCATGAGTCTGCGCTTGCGCGGACACGGTGCCTCGCGCGGCAACGCACTCGGGCGCGCACGCGTGCGCCAGAGCCACATGCTGGAAATCGCCGAGCAGCGCGTGCCCGCCAACCAGGTGGAAACGCAGCTGCAGCGTCTGCATGTGGCCATCGAAGCGGCACGCACCGAAATGCAGCAACTGCGCGACCGCCTGCATGGCGCGCTGGCGCGCGAGGTCGGCGAATTCCTCGAGCTGCATGCATTGCTGCTCGACGACCCTGAGCTGCTGCAAGGTCTGGACGAGTTGATCCGCACCCATCGCTACAGCGCCGACTACGCCTTGCGCGTGCAGCGCGACCGGCTGGCGGCGGTGTTCGACGGCATGGAGGATGCCTACCTCAAAAGCCGCATGGACGATCTGGATCATGTGATCGGCCGCATCCACGCGTTCTTGCACAAGCGCGCGCCCGACCTCAAGGGCGTGGCCGGCGAGATTCTGGTCTGCGACAACGTGGCGCCGTCCGAACTGGCGCAGCTGCAATCGCAGGGCGTGGTCGGCATCGTCACCACCGCCGGCAACACGCTGTCGCATAGCGCGATCCTGGCGCGCAGCCTGCATTTGCCGTTGGTGGTGGGTGTGAGCGATGCGCTGCAGCGCATCGACGATGGCGATGTCTTGATCGTCGATGCCGGTTCGGGCCAGGTGATCGTCGATCCCAAACCCGAACATCTGCGCGACTACCGCGAGCGTCTGCGCGCGCTGGCCAAGGAACAGCGCGAGCTGGGCCGGCTGCGCTCCAAACCCACGCGCACGCGCGACAACGTCGATATCACGCTGCTGGCCAATGCCGAATCGCTGGAAGACGTGGCCAAGGCGCATGCGCTCGGCGCCAGCGGCCTTGGCCTGTATCGCACCGAATTCCTGTTTCTGCAGCGCAACGAGCTGCCCGACGAAGAGGAACAGTTCCACACCTATCGCGACACCGTGCTGGGCATGAGCGGCCGCCCGGTCACCATCCGCACGCTGGACCTGGGCGCCGACAAGGCCGACCGCACCGGCCTGACCCTGAGCGACGAAGACAACCCGGCGCTGGGCTTGCGCGGCGTGCGGCTGTCGCTGGCCCGCCCTGCGGTGGCGCAGGCGCAATTGCGCGCGATCCTGCGGGCCTCCGGCTACGGGCCGGTGCGCATTCTGGTGCCGATGGTCAGTGGCCGCGAGGAAATCCAGCTGCTGCGGCGACAGATCAAGAAGCTGGCCGTGCAACTGCGCGAACAAGGCCACGAGATCGCCGAGCACATTCCGCTGGGCGCGATGATCGAAGTGCCGGCTGCGGCCCTGGCGCTGGACTGCTTTATCGACGATATCGATTTTTTGTCGATCGGCACCAACGATCTGGTGCAGTACCTGCTGGCGGTGGATCGCAACAACGAGGCCTTGGGCGAGTTGTATTCGCCATTGCATCCGGCGGTGCTGCGCCTGATCGCGCAGGTGATCGCCACCGGGCGCGCGTATGGCAAACCGGTGGCGGTGTGCGGCGAGATTGCCGGCGACCCACGCTTCGTGCCGATGTTGCTGGCGTTGGGGCTCACCGAGTTCAGCCTGCATCCGGCCACGTTGCTGGAAGTGCGCCGTGCAGTGCGCGACATCCACCTTGGCGAGTTGCGCGTGCAGGGCGAAAAATTGCTGCGCGCACGCGACCGCAAGGGCATCGAGAAGTGGTTGGCGACCGTTGCGCAGGGTTTGCTGCGCTGAGAGCACCAGTAAACCTGCTGCGCTCACCGCCAGACGGGTACAGCCGATACTCGGCATCCTCATGTATCGCGGATAGACGTCGGCTCCGAGCGCGCCGTCCCTTCTCCAGCTGACGGCCGCTCGCCAGGTTTTTTCAGCCGCTCCGGCTTGGCGGCTGCATCGCGCAGGCGATGTTCAAGCGCGTTGCGCGCGGCACTGTATGTTTCGTCACCATGCGCAAGCGATAATGCCGTGCTGACTCAGCACCGCGTCCTGCACTAGGGACGTGTCTACTTTTCAAGGGAGCTGCGCATGGCCGAAGCCGTCCGCCACGACAAGACCGCGCGCCAGCTCCGATTGCTGTCCGACGCACTGGATAGCGGGCGCCTAGGGCCGGTGCGCCGGCTGGTTAACACGCTGGCACCGGCGGAGATCGGCAACCTGCTCGAATCGCTGCCCCCCGGCAAGCGCGAAGTGGTGTGGGGGCTGGTCGACCCGGAAGACGACGGCGAAGTGCTGCTGCATGTCGGCGACGAAGTGCGCGAAAGCCTGCTGGCCGACATGGACACCGACGAGATCGTGGCTGCGGTCGAAGACCTCGACATCGACGATCTGGCCAATCTGGTCGAAGACCTGCCCGACACCGTCATCGACGAAGTGCTCAAGTCGATGGATCGCGAAAACCGCGAGCGGCTCGAGCAGGTGCTGTCGTATCCGGAAGACACCGCCGGCCGTTTGATGAATCCGGACGTGGTGACGGTGCGCGCCGACGTCAATGTCGATGTGGTGCTGCGTTACTTGCGCCTGCGCGGCGAGCTGCCCGACCACACCGATCACCTGTACGTGGTGAGCCGTCGCCATCAATACCTGGGCCGCGTGTCGCTGGCCGCACTGGTGACGCATGAGGACAGCACGCCGGTCAATCGTCTGATCGACGACGAACAACCGGCGATCGATGTGGGCGATGGCTCCGACGAGGTCGCACGGCGCTTTTCGGATCACGACTGGATCTCTGCGCCGGTGGTGGACGACAACAACATCCTGCTCGGCCGCATCACCATCGATGACGTGGTCGACATCATCCGCGAGCAGGCCGAGCACCAGGCCATGAGCGCGGCCGGCCTGGACGAAGACGAGGACATGTTCAGCCCGGCGCGGCGCGCGTTCCGCCGCCGCCTGATCTGGCTGGGCATCAACCTGTGCACCGCGTTCCTGGCCTCCAGCGTGGTCAGCGAATTCGAAGGCACCATCGCCAAGCTGGTGGCGTTGGCGGCGCTGATGCCGATCGTGGCCGGCATGGGCGGCAACGCCGGCACCCAGGTACTGGCGCTGATGGTGCGCGGCCTGGCGCTGGGCCAGATCGGCTCGTCCAACGTCATGACCCTGCTCAAGAAGGAACTCACCGTGGCGCTGATCAACGGTGTGGTGCTGGGCGTCGGCCTGGGCCTGATCGTGCTGGTCTGGTTCCGTCAGCCGATGCTGTCGCTGGTGATCGGCACTGCGCTGACCTTGAACATGCTCACTGCAGCGTTCGGCGGTGTGCTGGTACCGGTGACGTTGAAACGCCTGGGCTTCGACCCGGCGCTGGCCGGCGGCGTGATTCTGACCACGCTGACCGATGTGATGGGCTTCTTGAGCTTCCTCGGCCTGGCCACACTGATTCTGCTGCCGTAGCGCGGGCTGTGCACGTTGGGATGAAACTGCAACACAAAATCGCCGCACCGCGACATGCCAGCGCACCTGCGTGCGGCGATACTGCAGGCATGTCATCGGTTCGGTCAGGAGTGCTGCGTGATTCGTCGCTGCCTTGTTCTTGTGGTCTTCGCGCTGGTGCTTGCCGGCTGTTCCAGCATGGGTGAGCGCCACCACGATGCACGCCGTGGCCACTTCGTCACCCGCACGCTGGAGATCGAAGGACGGCTGTACCGCTATCAGGTATTCGTGCCGGCCTCGAAGATGCCGCAACCGCTGCCCATCGTGCTGTTTCTGCATGGCTCGGGCGAGCGCGGCGACAACGGGCGCGATCAGGCCGAAGTGGGCGTTGGTCCTCACCTGAGCGAACACACGGCCGAGTTTCCCGCGTTGGTGGTGCTGCCGCAGGTGCCCGACGACGAAGAGTGGCTGGGCGTCAATGCACGCATGGCGATCGCTGCACTGGATGCGACCAGCGCCGAGTTCGCTGCCGACCCGCAGCGCACCTACCTCACCGGCATCTCGATGGGCGGCTACGGCGCCTGGGAAATCGGGCTGATGCAGCCGCAGCGTTTCGCGGCGATCGTGCCGATCTGCGGTGCGCTGAAGGCACCGCGCGACGAGCGCCGCACGCTGTACGTCAGCCTGGTGGCCAAGGAAGCCGACCCGTATACCGCCGCGGCCACCCAGCTCAGGCACGTGCCGATCTGGATGTTTCATGGCGCCAGGGACGATTCGGTACCGCCGCACGACGACCGTGCGCTGTATCGCGCCGCCAAAGGTATCGGCGCCAATGTGCGTTACAGCGAATATCCCGAGGGCAACCACAACACCTGGGACGCGACGTACGCGGATCCGGCGATGTGGGAATGGATGTTCAAGCAGCGCCTGCGTTGACACATGACACAGCGCAACGCCGCCGCATCTCCCATCAATGGTGATACCCGGTGTCCGCCGTGACCTTGCCGCGGAACACGCGATACGACCACACCGTGTAGCCCAGGATCAGCGGCAGCAACACCACCAGGCCGACCAGTGCGAACATCTGCGAAGACGGCGGCGCAGCGGCCTGCCAGATCGTGTAAACCGGCGGCACCAGATACGGCCACATGCCCAGCACCAGGCCCGCAAAACCGAGCACGAACAAGCCCATCGCCAACAGAAACGGCGGCGTATCCGGCCGCCCCGCCTCGGTCGAACGCCAGAGCGCGAACCCCACGAGGGCGACCAGCACCGGCACCGGCATCAGCCACAGATAATGCGCGCCGCTGAACCAGCGCTCCATCACATGCGATTGCAGCGACGGCAGCCAGGCGCTGACCAGGCCGATCAAGATCAACACGCTGATGGTCAGCGGCCGGCTCAACTGACGCGCGAGCTGTTGCACATGGCCTTCGGTCTTGAGGATCAGCCAGGTGCTGCCGAGCAAGGCATAGCCGAACACCAGCGCCGCACCGGTGAGCATCGCGAACGGACTGAACCAGCCCCAGATGCCGCCGACATAGCGGTCGTTCTCGATCGGCAAGCCCTGCACCAGCGCGCCCAGGATCACCCCTTGCGCAAAGGTGGTCAGGATCGAGCCGGCGGCAAAGGCATTGCTCCACAGCCGCCGCGAGCGCTGCGCCTTGAAACGGAACTCGAACGCCACCCCGCGGAACACCAGCGCCATCACCATCAACAACACCGGCAGATACAGCGCCGACAGGATCACCGCATACGCCTTGGGAAACGCAGCCAGCAGCCCTGCTCCGCCCAACACCAGCCAGGTTTCGTTGCCGTCCCAGATCGGCGCGGCGGTGTTCATCATCAGATCCAGTTGCGTCTCGTCCTTGCGAAACGGCGCCAGGATGCCGATGCCGAGCACGAAGCCATCCAGCACCACGTACATCAGCACCCCGAAGCCGATCACCGCGAACCACGCCACCGGCAACACACTCGTCATGTCCATCATGCGGCTCCGTCGATCGGTTCATCGGCCGCTGACAGCGGCCGTGCAGGCGTGTGCTCGCCGTGGTCCAGCTGCGGCGCGTCGTGCGGGGTCGGCCCGATCTTGCCGATCTTGACCAGGTACCAGATGCCCCAGCCGAACACGAACGCATAACCGGCCACGTACACCGTCAGCGAGATCGCGGTCATCAGCGTCGACTGCGGGCCCACCGCGTCGGCGGTACGCAACAGCCCATAGACCACGTACGGCTGACGACCCATCTCGGTGACGAACCAGCCCGACACCAGCGCGATGAAGCCGCTCGGCAACATCCAGCGCCAGGTCGCCAGCAGCCAGCGCCACTGCAGCAACTTGCCGCGCCACCACGCGAACGCCGACACCCAGGCCACCAGCAACATCAACGAGCCGACCCCCACCATGATGCGGAAGGCGAAGAACACAGGCGTCACCGGCGGGCGATCGGCCGCCGGCACCGAGGTCAATGGCGCGATGCTGCCGTCCAGGCTGTGGGTCAGGAGCACACTGCCCAGGCGCGGAATCGCCACCTCGTAATCGTTATGCTCTGCCTGCGCATTGGGCAGCGCAAACAGCACCAGCGGGAAACCCTTGCCCTGCTCTTCGTCATGCCAATGCGCTTCGATCGCCGCGATCTTCATCGGCTGGTGCTTGAGCGTGTTCAAGCCATGCATGTCGCCGACGAAGATCTGCAGCGGCACGGTGATGGCCGCGAAGGCCACCGCCAGCTTGAGCATGCGTAGGCCGGACTCACGATGCACGCCGCGGTGCAGATACCACGCACCGACCGCACCCACCACAAAGCAGGTGGTGATGAACGAGCCCAGCGCCATATGCGCAAGCCGGTACGGAAACGACGGGTTGAAAATGATCTGCAGCCAGTCCTGCGGATGCACAATGCCGTCGACCACCTCATACCCGGCCGGGGTCTGCAGCCAGCTGTTGGACGACAGGATCCAGAATGTGGAGAACAATGTACCCAGCGCCACCATGCAGGTAGCGAAGAAGTGCAGGCGTTCGGAGATACGCCCCCAGCCGAACATCATCACGCCCAGGAAACTGGCTTCCAGAAAGAACGCGGTGAGCACCTCGTAGCTCAGCAGCGGGCCGATCACGCTGCCGGCGATGCGGCTCAGCTCCGGCCAGTTGGCGCCGAACTGGAAGGCCATCACGATACCGCTGACCACGCCCATGCCGAACGACACCGCGAAGATCTTCTGCCAGAAGAAATACAGCTCGCGCCACACCGGCAGGCGGGTGCGCAGCCAGCGCCATTCCAGAAAGGCCAGCAGGCTGGACAGCCCGATGGTGAATGCCGGAAACAGCACGTGGAATGCGATGACGAACCCGAACTGGATCCGCGATAACAGCAAGGCATCCATGGAGAGCCCTCCTGGAAAGTGAGGAAGCATCTGCGCGCAGACGGCAGGTCAATCGCCACAAGACAGTGCGGTGTTCGATCGCGACGTCTGCGCTACGGAATCATCATAAGGACGGTCGTGCTCGTTCCCGATGCGACACGGCGTCGCATCTGCGGCAAATTGCCGCGCTTGCGCTGCAACGCGATGCTACGCCTGGCTTGCGATGCAGCACGGATTTCCTGGGCGCGAATGGGATCGCAGCGAGGCTGTTGCAGCAAGCCGCCACGTCGCTGACCAGCGCACTGAGCGCAGTCGAGCCGACCGTCGACAGTAACCGCGCGCGGATGCCTGCCGACGACGCGGGCAGCGCCGCCGCGTCCCCGACGGCCGTCACCGTAAGGCACGCAACACCGCAGACCTACTCTCTTACTTTCCCATCCGAATGCAGGTGTACTGGAAAACGCTACGGCCGCGCCCGCTCCCAGACCCGTAGGAAATTGCCGCTATACACATCGACGATGCGTTGGGTGGGCCAGCCGGCATCCATCATCGCCTGCGTGAGCCTGGGCAGATCCGCACCGCTGCGCATCCCGGTCGGCAAGCTGGAAATGCCGCCATCGAAATCGCTGCCGAAACTCAAGTGTTTCCACGGATCTTCGACAATCCCCATGTCGGCGATCTGTTGGGCGAAGGCTTCGTAATAGCCGATGACAAACGCCAGATCGGCATCCATGTTCGGCTTGCCGTCCGCCAGATAGGAATGCTGCAAAAAGTAAGGCGCCAGAATGACACTGATGCAGCCGCCGGTCTGCACGATGGCGCGGATGGCCGCGTCGTCGAGCCCGCGGTCGAGATGGCGCGACGGCCGCGTCTGCGCACCACGGGTGATGCTGCGCGATGCGCCATGCGAGGCGAAGGCCGGCACGTTGCGGCGCGCGCAAATGTCGCACGCATCGAGTATTCCCTGGCTCGACGTATGCGAAAGATCCACCAGCAGTCCAACCTCGATACAGCGCTCCACGACCTCCCTGCCGAACGCCGACAGCCCCGCGCCCTCGATCCCGCGCCATGGATTGAGCGGCGCATAGCCGGACTGGGAGATGTCAGTATGGCTGAAATGATTGAGCGTCACATAGGCGGCCCCGGCCTTGGCAGCGATGCCCAGGCGCTCCAATCGCAGCGCCTGGGTGCGGATGCCGCGTGGACCAAGCATATGCGCGCCTTCCAGCGACAAGATGGCGCAGCAAAGACCCTCGGCCCGAATCGCGCGTAGCTCAGCGGCGCTGCGTGCCAGCCGCATCCGACCGTTACTTGCCGCCACCACTGCCTCGACATAGCGCTGGTGATCCACCCAGTGCTTCCAAGGGTCGAGAAAAGGCGCGCCGATGAGGTTTTCCCATAACGCGTGGGCGCTGAAACAGGCGCCGCCATAACCGCCCGCGAGAAAGTCCGGACCACTCACGTGGTGCATCAGCGGTTGATTGCGACCTCTCGGCGAGGTTTTGAACATCAGCCAGATGATCAGCGAGCGCCGATGCGCTTTCCAGTCGCCTTTCCAGAAATCGTAGCCGGCCACGCGCGACAGATACAGGGAGTCCAGATGCGTGTCGACTGGATAGGCCAGCGCATGCACTGCATCCAGCGTGTGGGCGGCAGGCAAGGCAGCAGAATTCTCGGACGAAACGGCATTCATGCACGAACCCCGGCAATGACTCCTGAAACAATCAAAGAATAAAAGCGGCCATCAAAACTACTAGCGGTTACGTTTTGTTAGCCACTTTAAAACGATGCATTTTTATCGTTATTGATTAGTAATTAGATATTCTCTAATCAACGTAATGCAACGGACAGCAGCGACCAAAGGACAGTAACTGAACTGGATCAGCAGATCCAGAAGATCGCCTGTCTGACAGCAAGCAAACCGCAAGATTGCTAGCGTGTTTCTCGTTTCGACGGTGTGCACGAGCGCACTGCCGCCTGTTTACGCTGCTGCATGATCATGCGCTCCGCACGTGGACCCGGATGGTCACGTCCGGCCACGGACGCGTCGCGCCACTTCGCTGACCACCGCAATGACCGCAGTCAAACCGACCATCGACAGGAACTGCGCGCGGGTGTCTGCGGACGAGGCCAGCAGCACGAAGATCACCGCCAGGATCGCCAGCGCCAGCAGGGTCAGAAACGGATACCCGCGCATACGGAATGGCAATGTGATGCCGGCGCGGTCGGCGCGTGCGCGCAGGATCAGCTGCGACAGCAACGAGATCGTCCACACCAGCAGGCAGGTGGCACCGACGATATTGAGCAGCATCGGCAACACCTTGTTGGGATACAGCAACTCCAGCGCCGCCGCCGCGAAGCCGAACAACACGCTGGCGATCACCGCCACCAGCGGCACTTGCTCGCCGCTGGTCCTGCCGAGCAGGCGCGGCGCTTCGCCGCGTTGTGCCAGCGAAAAGATCATCCGCGAGGCACCATATAGATTGGCGTTGAGCGCCGACAACAAGGCCACCACCGCGACCAGGGTAATGGCGGTGGCCGCGCCGGGGATGCGCGCCACCTCCAGCACCGCAGCGAACGGCGAGCTGAGCGCTGCGCTGGTCCACGGCACCACTGCCACGATCACGCTGATCGAGCCGATGTAGAACACCAGGATGCGCCAGGCCACGGTGCGAATGGTGCGTGCCAGGCTGCGGCCCGGATCGGCGGTTTCCGCGGCGGCCACCGCCACGATCTCGGTGCCACCGAAGGCGAACACCACCACCAGCAACGCCGAGCCGACGCCCACCAGACCCTTCGGCGCGAATCCGCCGTGCTGGGTGAAGTTGGATAGCCCCGGCGACACCACACCCGGCAACCACCCCGCCAGCAAGGCCACGCCGATCAGCAGGAACACCACGATCGCAACAACCTTGAGGATGGCGAACCAGAATTCGAACTCGCCGAAGTTGCGCACGCCCAGCAGATTGATCGCCGTAAAAGTGGCCATGAACACCACCGCCAGCAGCGGCACCGGCAACGCCGGCCACACCGAGGCGAGCAAGCCTGCCGCACCGACCGCTTCGGCCGCGATCACCACCACGATCTGCAGCCACCACAACCAGCCCACTGTCGCACCGGCGGTCGGCCCCATCGCATCGGCCGCATACACCGAAAACGCGCCACTAGTCGGCTTGGACGCGGCCATTTCGCCCAGCGCATTCATCACGATGATCACCAGGGCTCCGGCGATTAAATACGACACCAGTACCGCCGGCCCCGCCGCGTGGATGCCCACGCCCGAGCCCAGAAACAGCCCGGCACCGATCGCCGTACCCAGGCCCATCATCATCAATTGCCGCGGTTTCAGCGCATGGCGCAACGCGGGCGCGGCGGACGGAGCGTTCTCAGCAACGGGATCGGTCGGAAGCGGCATGGACGGGCTTGAAGAGATGGAATCGCGACACGATACCGCGTCGCGGCGCCTGCCGCGCCTCTTGACGCGGGCCTGGCGAAAGAGTGGACAAGCCAGGCAATCGCGCCTTGCCTCATCGTATCAGCAGGTCGTTCGCACTGGCCTCCAAGTGCGTGACACGCTCCAGACCTGCTTCACTGCACGCAGCTGGTGGGCAAATCCGCCGCACGCTGCATGCCGCATACAAAGATCCCCGGGCAAGCCGGGGATCTTTGTCACTGCAACGTCTTGTGGCCGATCATTCCGCCAGGTTCTTGCCGGCACCCGCAGTGGCGATCACCTTGGCCTTGACCTGCGCGGCCGGGGTGATGCTGTAGGTGTAGCCCAGCGGTTCCGGGAACACCTTGGTGGTGATCCAGTTGGTGGCGTTGGCGTAGGGCTTGCTGCCATCCGGCGTGCCCCAGGTGATGCCGCTGCCGACGTAGTTGTTGATCAGGTCCCAGTAGCCGATCTCGCTGCTGTCGCGCGAGGTCACCGGGTTCTTGATGTTCTCGAAGTAGTTGGATTCGATCTTCGCCACGCCGCCCATGCGCACGTTGATGCCGGAGGTGGTGACGTTGTTGAAGTAGTTGTTGTAGATATGGCTCAGCCCGCGCCGCTGCAGCGGCACGCGCGACTCGACATTCTCGAAGCGGTTGTGGTGATAGGTGGTGCGCGCGGCCGAGTTCTTGGTGTCGCTGTCGCTGAATCCATTGAGCGCGACCTTTTGATAGTTGTAGACGTGGTTGTAGGACACGGTGACGTGGTGCACGCCCTTCTTCATGTCGATGCCGCCATCGAAGGAGGCATCGCCGGCACCGGAGCACTTGGTCAACGAGGCGAACACGGTGTTGTGATCGACCCAGATTTTGGACGGCGAGCCGCTGGAATTGCCTTCCAACGAAATCGAATCCGCATCTTCGCCGCCTTGCAGCAAGCCGATGGTCATGTTCTGGATGATGATGTTGTTGGCGTTGCCCACTACCCACACACCGAAGTTGGCCGCCGAGCCATTCGCGCCCTTGATGGTGACATCGCTCTTGTTCTTGATCTGCACGGTCTTGGCCGGCAACTTCCACTGCGCGCAGACGTCCTTGATGGTGCTGAAGTCGAACTTGCCGGTGTAATTGAGCACCAGCCCGCCACTGCAGGAATAGCTGTCAATGGCGGCCTGCATCGCTTCGAAGGTGGCGACGTTGACCGGGGTCTTGTTGCCGCCGCCAGTGGTGGCGGCACCGTACCCGACCGGGCCGGCGATGGCACTCGCGGCGCAAGCGGACAGTGCAAGCGCGAGTGCGCCATTGAGTGTCTTGATGATCATGCAGCCTCTCCCAAATGAAATCGAAAAGCGATGCGTGGCGTCGGCGCGATTGCATCGACGGTGGCAAAGCGGTGCGTGGGGGCCGCATTCTTCGCGCGGTTTAAAACATAAAACAATTATCCATCTCTGAAACTTTGACGCAGCACGGTGTTCTCCTCGCAGGACATGCAAAAGAGACAGCGAGAGACACGCAGGACAGGACACTGCGGTGATGTGCGCGATGTTTTTTCTATGTATGCAAACGCATGCCGATGCTGTGGTTGCTCACACGCGTGTTCACTTGCGCGTGGTAATGGCAAATGCGTTTTTCAAGCATGCACGCGGATAACAAGGTGCTGTGCGTGGGAAGCAGCACACGACCGCGCTGTCGAAGTTGTCGGCAAAATTGTCGGCGATATCGACGCGCAGCAGCAAAAGCGCTACCGCATTGTCATGCGTGCAGATTGGGCGCTATGACGCGCCGCCTTGCTGGTGATGGTGCGTGATAAGGCATGCGAAGCGAAAGCAACGCAGCTAACGCGCAGTCGGCACCCGAAACGCTAGGGAGTGCCATGCCGAGCACGCTCAAGCTCGCATCCAGGCCCTCACACGCACACACACGCCATCAACTCACACAGCGCGGTTGGCCAACACCGACGCGTGCACCAGTTGCTCGCCGGGCCATGGGGTGTGATCGTCGAGGAAGTTGCCGACCAGCCGCATGCAGGCTGCGCGCTCTTCCACGTGCGGCATATGACTGGAATTGGCGAACACATGCCACTGGGCGTCCGGGATCAGGCGTGCGTAAGGCTCGACGGTTTCCGGCGTGGCCTCATCGTATTTGCCGGACAGCACCAGCGCAGGCGCTGTGATGCGATGCAGGCGTTCGATGATGCTCCAGTTGCGCAGGCTGCCCACCACATGGAATTCGGTCGGGCCGTTCATGGCGTGATAGACGGTGGGGTCGGCATCGATGGCGGCGAAGGTGCGCGCCACTTCCGCAGGCCATGGCAGCAGGCGACACACATGCTGCGCATAGAACGCCTGGCTTGCAGCGAGGTAGGCTGGGTGATCCAGCGTGCCGGCGGCTTCGTGCTCGTCCAGTGCCGCCTGGATGTCCTCAGGCAGGCGCGCACGCAAGCGCAACGCGGCAGCGCGCCACAAGCCCATCGATGCCGGCGAGTTGGCGATCACCAACGCACGCAGACCGGCCGGCCGGCGCACCGCATGTTCGGCTGCCAGCATCCCGCCCCAGGATTGCCCCAGCAACGCGTACTGCGACAGTCCAAGCTGGGTGATCAGGGTGTGCAGCTCATCCAGAAACAGCCCCACCGTCCAGAAGCCGGGGTCGGCATTGGGAAGATGGGTGGACTTGCCGTTGCCGAGTTGGTCGTAATGGATGACCGCGCGGCCATTGGCAGCCAGGTCCGTGAAGCTGTCCACATAGTCGTGGGTGCAGCCGGGGCCGCCGTGCAGGACGATCAGCGGGCAGGCGTCACTGCGCAGATCGCCGGTGATGCGGTACCAGGTACGGTACCCACGGAATTCGACGTAACCCTCAGTGGACTGCATGACCTGCGCCTGCCTACGGCAATAGTGAGCGCTCAGCCTAGCGACCCGGCCCGCGCGCGCTAACTGGTAAAACTCTCAGGTTCGCAGCAGTTTCAGATGCGCGGTTGCGCGCGCCATGGTGTGTGAACCAGGCGACGCATCCAGCCCGCCGATCGCACGCTGCGATCGATAGCCGCAGGCTTGGTTTACGGCTCCAGCAATCGATAATGCATCCCGCGCACCACTGCCTCGACGCGATTGCGCGCACCCAGTTTGCGTGCGGCCGAGTTCAGATGCAGATTCACCGTGGCGGTAGAGCGATTGAGCGCGGCCGCGATGCTTTTGGCGGTCAGCCCTTTGGCCGAGTACTGCAGGCACTCGCGCTCGCGGCGGGTCAATGCGATGTGGTGACAGCGGCGTTCCTGCGGATCCAGCAGTTCCTGCGCGCGGGCCTGAAACGCGTGTGCCAGTAACAAGAATGGCGACAGCTGCGCTTCGGCCAGCCGTGGTGCCTCGGCCGCAGCCGCATCGACCGCGCCACTGAAGGTCGCGAATGCACCGCCAGGCAAATGCAGGGGCACGGTGACACCGGTTCCCATGCCGCTATCGCACAGATAACGCGTCACCTGCCGATGCTGGCCGCCGACATATTCCACACCTTCCTGATCGCCGTCGGTACGGTACGACCACACGAACGGCGTCATGCGCCGCGTCGCACGCTGCTGAACAGGGTCATGTTGGTAGTAACCGTGCTCGCACCAGACGTGCCGCATGTCGCCCGGCGCGTTGCGCTGCATGAACACCGATGGCGTGATCAGCGCGCCCTCCATACTCAACGGGACCGGCGCGTAGTCGTAGACCAGCGACTGGAATCCAAACGCACAGACGTCGCGAAACACTCGATCCAGGCAGGCATTGAGCGTATGCAGCGCCTGCAAATCTCGGCCCAGGCTGGCCAGCGTGTCGAACATGGTGGGTCCTTCGATGACAGCAGGTGCCGCTGGACGACATCCAGCATGGAAAACCTAGCACTTTTACCAATGGATGGGCTTGCCGGCCACATTATCGTCACAATGCCGGTCAGCTAGCTGCAACGCAGCATTCATGGACAAGCGCCCCACCGCGCCTGTCGTGCGACCCGGCCTTCCTTTGAGCGGATACCTGCATGACCGACACACCACGCCGCGACGACGCGGCCACGCTGGAACGCTTTGGCTACACCCAGGAGCTCAAGCGACAGCTCACGCTCAAGGATCTGCTGATCTACGGGCTGGTGTTCATGGTACCGACCGCGCCGTTTTCCATCTTCGGTGGCGTATTCGATATCAGCGCCGGGATGGTGCCGCTGACCTACCTGGTCGGCTTCGTGGCGATGCTGTTCACCGCCTTGAGCTACCAGCAGATGTCGCAGGCGTTTCCGGTGGCCGGTTCGGTGTATGCGTACGTGGGGCGCGGATTGAGCAGCGGCATGGGGTTTCTGGCCGGCTGGGCGATCCTGCTCGACTATCTGTTGGTACCGACGCTGCTGTACGTGGTTGGCGCCAATGCGATGCACAACGTGTTGCCGGCGGTGCCGCAGCCGGCGTGGATCGCGTTTTTCGTGGTGCTCAATACAGTGGTCAATCTGCGCGGTATCGAAACCACTGCGCGGGCCAATCGTTTCTTTCTGTATGCGCAGTTGCTGGTGCTGGCGGTGTTTGTGGTGCTGGCGAGCCTGGCGATCCAGCGCGGCGTCAACGGTGCGCACTGGAACCTTCGTCCGTTCTACAACCCGCAGGCGTTTTCGCCGCAGCTGATCTTCAGCGCGTTGTCGGTGGCGGTGGTGTCGTTTCTGGGCTTCGATGCGATCTCCACGCTGTCGGAAGAAACCCGTGGCGGCAACCGGGTGGTCGGGCGCGCCACCTTGATGGCGCTGCTGATGGTGGCCGGCCTGTTGGTGCTGCAGACCTGGCTGGCCGCATTGCTGCAGCCGAACCTGCAGCGCTACCCCAGTGCGCAGGCCTCCAACGATGCGTTCTTCGAGATCGGCCGGCTCATTGCCGGGCCGTGGCTGCAGATCGTCATCGCGCTCACGGTGGCGATCAGCGCCGCGATTGCCAATTCGCTGGTTGCGCAGGCGGCCACCTCGCGCCTGTTGTTCGCCATGGCACGCGACCGTCAGCTGCCGGGGTTCTTGCGCTACATCCATCCGCGTACCGGCGTGCCTCAGCGCGCCATCCTGCTGGTGGCGGGTTTGAGCATGGTGTTGGGCGAAGTGTTTGTCGGCCAGATCGCGTTGCTGTCCTCGTTGTGCAACGTCGGCGCGCTCACCGCCTTCATCCTGTTGCACGTTGCGGTGCTGTGGCACTTCCGTGGGCACGACCGCAGCCTGCTATTGCATGGTGCGACGCCGTTGATCGGCATCGTGATCCTTGGCTACGTGTTGATCAATGCCGACCGGCACGCTCAACTCGGCGGCACCGCGTGGATGGCGGTGGGGCTGTTGGTATTGGCATTCCTGAAAGTCAGCGGTCGTTCCACCGAGTTTCGCGCCAGCGACGCGTTGCAGTAATCGCTGCTGCGCAGGGAGTCCGCCGCATGCGGGACTTACGGCGCTATTGCAGGCGATCGCACCGTGCACCGATTGCCCACCTTGGCGGTCGCTGGTCGACCTGTTTTGTTGCCGCCATTCTGGCACTTGTCCGCTTTCATCCACTGACAACGCACACGCTTCGTGGCCACGCGTGCCGACAGGTGCAAATGTGTCTGTATGTTTATTGATCTTTGATCTCTGAACGAGATTTTCAGCACATATTCACCTCTGAACATTCGCTAGCCTCGTTCGGCGCCAACGCTGGCGCTCGGTTGTTGTGGCCCCCGCCGCAGCTCACCGGTCCATGACGACAAGGACTACCCATGAATCGCAAGAATGCGTTGTACCTGGCGCTGTTTTCCGCCCTTTCCGGCTCCGCACTGGCAGCGCCGCCGACCGAGATGGACGCAGCGCCGGTGAGCACTGCGCCGCAAGCGGCCAAACTTGGCGCGGCAACATTGCAATCGGCAAGTCTGCGTGGCGGCATCCTGCCCACGCGCGTGGTGCAACTCACTGCGCCCACCAGCACCGAGATCGGTCGCGTGCGTGAGCGCCGCATTGCACAGGTCAAACATGGGCAGCCGTTGCAGATCGGTTTTTCGCGCGCAGTTGCCAAGCCTTTGGTGAATCTGCGCACGCTCGATTGGCAGATGGCCAATGATGGATCGCGCGTTGCAACCCTGAAGGTCAGCTCTGCACAGGCGGCCTCCCTGCGTGCATCGTTGACCTTGCGTGGTGCCGGCGCAACCCCGGGCGATCCGTCCAAGGTGACGCTGCGCTTTGCCGGCGACGACGGCCGCGTGTTCAAGCAATCCGGTGCAAGCTTCGCTGCCGGCGGCAACGACATCGGTTGGTCGCCGACTGTGAGCGGCGAGAATCTGTTGGTCGAACTCTCGCTGCCGGCCGGCCAGTACCCGGAGAACTTCAGCCTGAGCATTCCGCAGCTCTCGCATCTGGATATCAGCCCCACCGCCAGCGCGCGCGACATGATGACTATTGCCATTGGCGAGAGCGATTCCTGCCAGAACGATATCGTCTGCCGCGCAAATCCCACCGCCGGCTTCACCAGTGCGGCCAAAGCAGTGGCACGCATGGTGTTCACCACCAGCCAGGGTTCGTTCCTGTGCACCGGCACCTTGCTCAACAACACCAACTCGCCCAAGCGCAATCTGTTCTGGACTGCGGCGCATTGCATCAGCACGCAGACCGTTGCCAACTCGCTGCAGACCTACTGGTTCTACGATGCGGCCAGCTGCAACGGCAATACCGCCAGTTCGCAGGCAACCACGCTGACCGGCGGTGCGTTCCTGCGTCACGCCAACACCACACGTGACACCGCGTTGCTGGAGCTGAAGACCGCACCGCCGAGCGGCGCGTTCTACGCCGCCTGGAACAGCGCGGCGATCGGTGCGACCGGCACTGCCATTGTCGGCATCCATCACCCGTCCGGCGACGTCAAGAAGTACTCGCTGGGCAGCGTCAACGGGCTGAATACCTCCATCGACGGCAAGAGCCCGCTGTACCGCGTGGTCTGGAACGATGGCGTGACCGAAGGCGGCTCGTCCGGCTCGGGCCTGTTCACCGTCGCCAGCGGTGGTGCGTACCAGCTGCGCGGCGGCCTGTATGGCGGCTACTCGTTCTGCAGCGCGCAGACCGATCCGGACTACTACTCGCGCTTCTCGGACGTGTATTCCAGCATCTCCACCTACTTCGGCCCGTAAGCGGTTGATGCACGTGGCAGGCGGTGTCTCGCCTGCCACGTGCAGCTGCGCTTGGCGGGTGTGCAGCACTTCATCTGCATCGGCTTGATAAGGCAGACTTGGCAGCTCGTCCTTCACCTGGATCGGCATGCCCGTTCAACGCAATCGCTCTCTCATCGCCGCACTTGCACTGGCGACCTTGTCGCTGCAGGTCACCGCCAGCGCAGCCGGCAAGCCCGCCAATCGCGAAGAGGTCAAGGCATACGCGCTGCAGCTGTGCCTGGACAACAACTACGAGCGCAGCGGCAAATATGCTTCCGATCAGCTGCGCGATCGCTCGTATCTGCTGACGACCTATGCGCTGGACAATGCCAAGGCCGGCGCCACCGACCGCCTGCATCGCTATGTCGCCGAGCAGACGGAGGACTTTTATCGCGCCGAAGTGCCGATGAAGGACGAAGCGCGGCGAGGCCCGTTCAACAGGATCTTTGCGCAATGCATGGGCTTCTATCGTTCGCCTGCACTGAGCGAGTTCATTGCGCAAACACTCTGACTTGTCTTGCGTCGTCGCACGCCTGACGGGCTCGCGCTAGTCTGATACAGCCCCAGCACACTTACTCGATACGTCGACAGGAGCCGCAATGCCCGCACCTTCTACACGCCGTTCCCGTCGCGAGGTGCTGCGCATCGCGCTGGCTGCGGGCACGCTGAGCATGGCAAACCAGCTCGGTGCTGCAATCCGCGGCGGGCAGAAGGATGCAGATTCGTCATCGGATCCGCTCTCGCCAGCGCCGTTCCCGGCCAACGGCAGCGTGCTGGTCCTGCTCGGCACCAAGGGCGGCCCGACGCCCTCACCGCTGCGCGCGGCAGCCGCCAATGCGTTGGTCATCGACGGGCAGCCCTACCTGATCGATTGCGGCAACGGGGTTGCGCAGCAACTGGCCAAAGCCGGCATCCGCCTGCCTACGTTGCGCGATATCTTTCTCACCCATCACCACTCCGATCACAACGCCGACCTGCTCAACGTGGTGTGGCTGGCATGGGCAAGCGGGCTGCAGACGCCGGTGCATCTCTACGGACCGCCCGGTATCGCAAGGATGGTGGATGCGTTTGTCGAGATGAATGCCATCGACATCGATGCGCGCATTCGTGAGGAAGGCCGCCCACCGTTCAAGCAGCTGATCAAGGTGCACGAGTTCGACCAACCCGGCACGGTGCTGCAGAACGACCAGGTCACCGTCACCGCTACACTGGTGGATCACTACACGCTCAAACCTGCATTTGCGTACCGCTTCGCCGCGCGCGACCGCACGGTGGTGTTCTCCGGCGACACGCGCTATCTGCCCGCGTTGGCCGAGTTCGCAAAAGACGCCGACATCCTGGTGCACGAGGTGATGTATTTGCCCGCGCTGGAAAAGATGCTCAAGACCAACGATAACGCGCCGACCTTGCTCGACCATCTGCTCAAGAGCCATTCCACCAGCGAGGAGGTGGGCAAGATCGCTGCAGCGGCCAACGCAAAGATGCTCCTGCTCAATCACTTCGTCCCCGGTGGCGACCCGGCGATCACCGATGCGATGTGGAGCGAAGGCGCGCGCAAACACTACGCCGGGCCGATCGTGGTCGGCAAGGATTTGGTGCGGTTGTAGCTGGCCAGATGGGCACTACGCCACCACCGGGCTACGCAGCCCCCCACGCGCTTGCGCCAGCTTTGCAGTACGCATCGATAAACGCCTGCTGCGATGGCATCTGTTCCACAGCGCGCTGGATCGGCTGCGCGATGCCGTCCAGCAGGCGATGCAGATCGCGATCGGACACTGCGCGCGCCAGCGGGTGATGCTGCGCAGGGATGAGGCCCTGCCCCATCAATACATGCGTCCAGGAGTCGACGCGAAACAATTCATCGGCGCCTTGCCAGGCATGCGCACGTTCGCGCCAGGCGCGTAGGCGCAAGGCGAGCGATTCGGGCAGTTCCATCTCACGGCATTGGCGCCATAGCGGTTCGTCGCGCTGGGTGGCGTGGTAATGCAGGATGATGAAGTCGCGCACGTGTTCCATTTCGGCGCGGCTGATGTCGTTGAACAGTTGCACCTGCGAGGGTGCGATGCCGTCTGCGGGGAACAAGGTGATCAGGCGCACCACCGCGGCGATGGTGAGATGGATGCTGGTGGATTCCAGCGGTTCGATAAAGCCGCTGGCCAGACCTAGCGACACCACATTCTTGTTCCAGGCCTTGCGCCGGCGGCCGGTGCGGAACGGCACCAGCCAGGGATCCTTGAGCGCAGGCGCGGCCGCATCGCGCAGCAGCTTGGCGTGGGCTTCGTCATCGGAGAGATGGCGGCTTGAAAACACCAGGCCGTTGCCGACACGATGCTGCAGCGGAATATGCCAGCGCCAGCCGGCCTGGTGCGCGATGGCGCGGGTGTATGGCACCGGCGGACCGGCGGCTTCTGTCTGCACCGCCACCGCGCGGTCGCACGGCAACCAGTGGCTCCAGTCTTCGTAACCGGTGTGCAACGCCTGCTCGATCAGCAAGCCACGAAAACCGCTGCAATCGATGAACAGATCGCCATCGAGGACCTGCCCGTCTTCCAGCACCAGCGTGGCGACGTCCCCGCTGTCCGGTTGCAGGGTCACTTGCTGGATCTTGCCTTCGATGCGCTTGACGCCAAACGCTTCGCTGCGTGCGCGCAGAAACTTGGCATACAACGCCGCGTCGAGGTGGTAGGCGTAATTGACCGCAGGCTCGCGCAACAGTGCGAAGCGATCCACGCGCGAGGCCACGGTTTCCAGACAGTAATCGCCGAACGTGCCAGGCATGCCACGCCGCTGACTTTCCAGCCATAGATGGTGAAAGGCGCACACCAGCGTGCTTTGCCCGGTGATACCGAACGGATGGATATAGCGCTCGCCCTGGCGACGCCAATGCTCGAAGAAGATCGACAATTTGAAGGTGCCGGCCACTGCGCGCAGAAACTCCTGCTCGTCGATCTGCAGGAAACGATGAAAGGTGCGGATCGGCGGCACCGTGGACTCGCCCACGCCCACGGTGCCGATCTGCTCGGACTCGACCAGGGTGATCTCGAGCAGCTCGCGGAACTGGTGCGACAGCGCGCAGGCAGCGATCCAGCCGGCAGTGCCGCCACCGACGATAACGACCTTGCGAATCGGGGCCTGGGTCACTGCGCACTCCTGTGGGATGCATTTAGGGCGGTATGGACCATCAGCGGTTGAGCTTGCCGATCAGCATCGCGCGCAGCTGTCGCGCGAGGATCGGGTCGATCGGGCCCAACACGTGTCGCGCCTGTTCGGGCAGGTGTTCGCCAGCACGCTCGGCGGGACCGAAGACGTAGTAATCGAACAAGGCGCGCCAGGCGTCTTTTTCGGACGCGGGCCGGTCGCGAATCGCCCATAGCGCGTGATACAGCGCAGGCATCGGCGCCGGCAACTGCGCGGGTGCGCTGCTCCACCAGTAGTTGACCAGCACATTGAACGGCTGCAGCGATTGCACGTGATGCCACCACATGCTGGGAATGAACAACGCATCGCCGGGTTCCAGCACGGTGGTACGCGCATGCGCCAGCGCAGCGGCAAATCGCGGATAACGCTGCAGATCCGGGTTGGCGATATCCACCATGCTCACCACCTGCCCGCCCGGCGTGGGATCCAGCGGACCGGGATACAGGTTGGCCACCTGCTCCGGCGGAAACAGCGTAAAGCGGCGCTGCCCCACTGCGCAGCACGCCAGGTTGTTGGGCGCATCGTAATGACACGAAGCGATGACGCGATTGCCGATCCAGATGCTGGGCTGTACGGCGATGCCGCCGGCGGCGAAATCAAGATCGTTGCTTGCACGCAGGCCGGGCAGGTGGTCGTCGACCGGCAACGACGCCAGATAGTACGTGGGCGGCTGCGGGTCATCGCGATGCGCGGCGATGGCCTCCAGCAAGGAGCTCAGCGTGCCACGCTGCACATCGAAATTCAGCGCACTGCAGTCGTCGGTGTAAAACGGCCGGCTGGCGATTTCCGGGCCGCCATGGGAATACTGCAAGGCATGTCCGCTGTCGTGCGCGCGCAGCACCGCCATCGCCTCGTGAGGGCTGCGCAGCCCGGCCTGCACCAGCGACCAGTCGCGTGCGATGCCACGCACTACCACTGGTTCGGCGGCGGCGCAGAGCGCAGAAAGCGGCAGCGCGTCAGGTCGGCAGTCTGTACGCTCTGCGATGGGCGCGATTGCGGCAATTGAAGACATGATGGAGGCGCTCACAGCCATGCGCTCAGGCATACGCTTCAGCAGCGGGCGCGGCCTGCGTGTGTTGCAGGCGACGTTGCTTCTCTGCCATCAGCCGACGCACGTTATGTAGCGATGCCAGCATCAAGAATGCGCCTTCCAGATAACCGGCCTGATGCAGTTGATGCAGCGCCTGCGCATCGAGCGCGGCAAGCCGCTCGCGGTCGATCGCGAACAGACCTTGCAGATGAGTGGCGTGGTTGGCATCCAGCGTCACGTCCAGCTGCACCGGCTGGATCAGGCCCAGCGCATCGAAGGCGGCCGCCATCGCCTGGCCCGCGTCCACGCCGTCGCGAATGCCACGCAGCACACTGATGATGTGCTCCAGATACGGGCTATGACCTCCCTGCGGCAGAAACACCGCCTCGCCTTCGTCGCGGCTGACCCGCGGGTGCTCCAGGTCGACATGGATCACCGGCTCCTGCACCAGGGCACCGTCGATGCGTTGCTCCTGGAAACCGATCAGAAACGGCCCCTTGGCGACGATGCCCGGCAGGTAACTGGCAGTCCAGCGCCCGTCCTGCAGAAACAGATTCTCGTCCTGTGCAAAGCCCAGCAGCGCCACCGCCTGGTAGCCGCCGGTGGCAGGATCCTTGCGAAAAAACAGCGGGTATTCGCGTTGCAGCTCGGCGAATTCGGTGACGAAGGCCGGCACCAGGCCGAGCGCGTCGCCGAACTCGGCGCCAAAGCGCAGGATGACGCGGATGTCGTGATGCGCCACGTTGTTGAGCACTGCGTATCGCGTCATCTGAAGCTCCAGCAGTGATCCGCGATGGACGACCGCATTGCGGGGATATGAATCGATCATGCGGCGACATGCGATGCCTGCTGGTGTCGAGCATTGCCAAAAAGCAGAGAGCCAGCAAGCGGCACAGCAGCATTGGTGGCAGGCCTGCACAACCGGCGTCGCGGCGATGCCCCGGCCACCATTGTGCTGGCGGCAGTTGCGTGTCGGCGATCGCAGCGGATGCGCCTGGGCATCCAGCCCCGCAGTGCAGTCGCGGCCGCCAGCCGGATCAGTGGCCGCGCAGGCATCACGACTTAACTCTCTGCGCGGAGCGGCCAACCAACTCCAATGCGCTGCCGTCGGAGCGCACGAACGGTGCGCTCTGAGCAGCATGCGCACGGGCATTCCCACCCCGCCGCACACCGCACAACGCGCACCTGAGGTGCGCGCAGCGGCTTGTCAGTCGCTCTCAAAACGCGTAACGCACACCCAGCGTGTAACGCGGTTGCTGGTCGATCAGGCGGATCATCTGCTTGTCAGAACGCCCATGCCAACGCACGTCTTCACCGGTCAGGTTGATCGCCTCAAAGCCCACCGACAGCTGCTTGCTGAAGCTGTAGCTCACGCTCAGGTCCCACTGCTGGTAGGCCTCGACGTAGTAAGGATTGCGGTTGGCGCCATCCTGGTTTGCCGCGATCAGATACTCGTCGCGCCAGTTCCAGGCCAGACGTGCGCTCCAACCGTACTTTTCGTACATCAGCATGGCGTTGGCGGTGTCGCTCAAACCGAGCAGTGCGAACTGGTCGCGATCGATCACAGTGTTGTCGAAGCCCACATCGCCTTCGACGATGGTGTAGTTGGCGTAGATACCGAAGCCAGTGGTGTCGAAGAAGTACTGCCCGCCCAGTTCCCAACCATGGATGTTGGCCTTGTTCTGGTTGACCGGCCGCGACACATCGAACTGATACAGCGGGTCGGAGGCATTGCCAACGATGTCGTAGGCATTCTCCAGGGCCAGGCTCTGCGCGGAACTGCCGTTATAGGCGGCCAATCCACCGGTGGCCGCGGCGTTGCGCAACAACGCCATCGCCGCGAACAGCGAGGTGTCGTTGGCCGAGCAGGCGCCCGCAACGTCGTTGCCGGAGGCGCCAACCTGCGCAGCGCAGGCACCGCTCTGCAGGAAGGCCAGGGCCGATTGCGCATCCGGCCCCGAGGTGGGATCGGTCAGCCCATACAGCGATTCGCGCGACACCGTGTTGCCGATGAAGTTGCTGACGCGCTTGTTCCAGAATGTGGCAGACACATAGCTGGCGTCGGCGAAATACCATTCCAGCGCCAGATCCAGGTTGTCCGATTCCAACGGATCCAGCGTCGGGCTCTGCGAGCTGCCGGAGGCACGGGTGGAGGGGTTGATCAGGATCGAACCGCTCGGTGTATTCGGCGTCGGGCCGGCGATCAGATTGTTGTAGGGCGCACGCGCAATGGTCTGGCCAAACGAAGCGCGTCCTTTCAGCTGATCGGTGATGTCGATGCTGAAGTCGAGATTGGGCAGGATGTAGTTGTAGCTGGTCTTTTCGCTGAAGGGCTGCAGCTCGGTGGAGCGCAACAGCTGGAAGTCGTTGTTGGCCTGCCAGAGCAACGCAGTGGGCGTGGCCACCTGCGAGGTGGATTCCACATCGGTGCGCTCGTAACGCAAGCCCAGCCGTGTGTTGGTGGTCATGCCGGAGATATCGCCCTTCAGTTCAAGCTGCACGTAGGCGGCGCGGGTCTTCTCTTCCACTTGATTGTCGGCGCTGTAGTTCGGGTTGTAACGGGTGGTGGCGCCGTACTGGCTGCCACCCCACAGGGCCAGCTGATCGGCATCGCCGCGCCAGGCATTGGGCGCCGCACCGTTGGCGTTGAAATCCTTGAACATGCCGGTGATGCTCACCGGCCGCAGCAACGCCTGCATACCGGGCTCGTTGCCGGCATTGGCCACACTCCAGTCGCCAAGCGTGGAGTTGGTGTCGCTGGTGAGCCGGTTCATGGTGGTGTTGGCGCTGCTCACGCCGAACTGAAAGCGGCCGTCGTCGAAGTCGAAGGTGCCATCCATGCGCCCTTCCTTGATCTCGGTCACCTGCGATTGATAGTAGATGCGCAGCACCTGCGAGCCGAGCTCGGCGGGGGTGAAGTCCGGATTGACCACGCCGTTGGTGCCAGCCAGGGAATCGGCAGCGGTGGGATACCAGGTGCGTGCGCCGATCGGCAAGGAATTGTTGAACGACAACTCCTGCCCCCATTGACCGCCGCAGGACGGGCCGTTGACGCAGTTGTTGGTGCCGGCGAAGCTGAAGTAGGTGGCACTGCCGCCGGTGACCGGGTCGTTGGGCATGCTCTTGGTTTTCGAGTTATGCGCATCGAACGACAACTGAAAGCGGTCGCTCACCTGCCAATCGGCATTGAAGCCGAGCGAGCCGAGCGTGTACTTCTGCTCGTTGCGCTGCTGCTCCATGCCGAAGTCCTTGGCACCGTTGGGCACATCGCGCAGATAGATCGGCGTTGCCACCGCCTGGCCGGTATCGAAGGTCAGATCGGTAAAGCTGTTGGCGCGTTGCAACCAGATGCCCTGCTCGCCGCGTTCTTCGCGGATCTCGTTGGACGAATAGGTGTAATCCAGGGTCAAGGTCAGGCTGTCGCTGGGTGCGAACTGCACCACTGCCTGGCCGTTGGTGCGCTCGCGCTGGAAGTCGGCGAATGCATAACGCAGGTCGTTGGGCATGCCGTACAACTGGCCGATCGCCGGTGCGTTGGTCACCACCGCATCCGGGCGCAGCGCCGGGTCGGTCCCGGTCCAGCGCTGGATGTTCCAGGTGTTTTCGGTGGCCTGCACCGAGCCGCCATGGCGCTTCTGGTAACTGCCGCTCAAGCCGATCCCGAAGGTCTTGTCGGGATTGGTATAGCTGAAAATACCCGACACTTCCGGGGTGAGCGAATCGCCGAACGGCTGCGAACGGTCGGACACCATCTTGGCGCCGGCATTGGCCACCACACCCTCATGATTGAACGGCTTGTCGGTCTGGATATTGATGGTGGCGCCGATACCGCCGCTGGGCGCGGTGGCGCGGCTGGTCTTGTAGACCTCGATCCCGGTGATGGCTTCGGAGGCGAGCTGGGCGAAGTTGAAGGCGCGCGTACCCACATCCACGCCGCCGATCGGTGTCTGGCCGGGTGCACCGAATGCGTCGGCACCGGGAATCAGCCGGCCGTTGAGCGTGACCGTATTGAACTGCGGGCCGAAGCCGCGCGCGGTGACCTGCGCGCCTTCGCCATCGCGACGTTCGATCGAGATACCGGTGATGCGTTGCAACGACTCGGCCAGGTTGGTGTCGGGAAATTTGCCGATGTCTTCGGCACTGATCGCATCCACCACACCGGCGGCATCGCGCTTGATGCCCATCGATTGATCCAGGCTGCTGCGAATGCCGGTGACGTTGACCGCATCGAGCGTGGTGGTGGTTTGCGCGCTGGATTGCGGCGGCGGCACTGGCGGCGCGGGAACGTCCTGCGCAAAGGCCGGATTGATGACCAACAGGCCACCGACGAAGGTAAACATGGCCTTGGAATTGAAATTGCTCAACGTACGACGCATCGATCTATCCTCGGGTCTGGAGTCCAACACCCACGGCCGTAGTCGCAGAATGCGACGCGGCGACTGTCTGGCCACGCGCCTTGCACGGCACGCGACATACCTTCCGTTGCAGAACGTCATCTGATCCACCGC
The DNA here is from genome assembly GCF_002939985.1 of Xanthomonas hortorum pv. cynarae. GTDB lineage: Bacteria > Pseudomonadota > Gammaproteobacteria > Xanthomonadales > Xanthomonadaceae > Xanthomonas > Xanthomonas hortorum_D. The sequence goes on from NZ_MDFM01000019.1 coordinate 44,532, forward strand.
ATCGAACCAACGGCGGATCCCCCTGATGCCAACCGTGCGCGTGCCACGTCCATGACGGACGCAGCCTGCGACGATCTGTACAGCACGTGCGACTGCCTTCCCTACCCTTGGATATATTGCCGCCGCAGCCCCTGTGCGCCACGGCGTTCAATCGGCTGCTACCGCTCCATCAAGCGTGATAGCGCTACCACGCGGCGCAGACTAGTCATGCGTGTCGGTGCTTGTCACCCTGCGTTGCAACAAACATGCGGTGACACATCCAGACACTCAACAACACGCGCGCTTGAGCCCGTACGGCATACGCAGACCTGCCGTGGCTGTAAGCGTTATCAGCAGCGACTGCAGTGATTGCGCTCTGGTATTGGCGCTTCACGCCGGGGCGATGATCGCCACAACGCCGCTGTCAGAAGTTGCGCAAATTGTTATTGCGATCGCACTACGCAAGCGCGGCACAACGGCACTGTTGACGCTGCAAGGCGACACCATCGCGCAACCATGCGAGCACATCCGCTACAGCAATGCGCGGCTTCGATGGACATGCAAGCAGATACAAAAAACGGCGCAATCGCTGAAATCGATTGCGCCGTTTTTCGGTACGCATCTGTCGTGTGCTGCACATCGCTCATCCGCGCCATTGCAGCGCGGACGATTGCATCGGCGCCGCTAGCCGATCACGTCCAGCTGGTTGTCGCCCCGCTGTGCATCGGGCAACACGTGATCCGGATCCAGTCGCACATGCAGCACTTTCTGCGTGGTCGGCAGCGTCAGCGTGGGTGCGGTGTTCTGCAGCCAGGTTTCCACCGGCACGCGACGATCGAGGTGGCTGCCGTCGGCCAGATCCACGCGCACGGTGGCCGGCATCACCAGTTTCTGGCTGCTGCGCAGCGTGAGTTGCACGCCCTTGGCAGGATCGTGATCGACGTAATGCGCCGCGCTGATGCCCATATCCAGCTGCCAGTTGTTGAGATACCAACCGCGCCACCACCAGGCCAGATCTTCGCCGCTTTCGCTTTCCATCAACCGGAAGAAATCCGATGGCGTGGGATGTTTGTAGGCCCAGGTGGCGATGTATTTGCGAAAGGCCGGATCGAAGCGTTCCGGCCCCAGGATCTGCTCGCGCAACAGCACCAACCCCAACGCGCCCTTGAAATAGGTCAAGGAATGGCGGTAGGTCTCGCTGGTGGAATCGGCGTTGTCCATCAGCGTCGGCGCGCTGGTGTCGGCCAGCAACGGCAGGATTTCGTCGACCGGGTTGCCACCCTTGGGCGCATATTCCGAATCGCGCTTGGGCGCGTATTCGCCCTTGTTGAAGGCATCCGATGCGTACACGTCGATAAAGGTATTGAAGCCTTCGTCCATGAAGGCGTGGCGGCGCTCGTTGGAACCGACGATCATCGGGAACCAGGTGTGGCCGATCTCGTGTGCGGTAATCCAGAACAACTCTTTGCCGCTGTCTTCGAAACCATCGAAAACGATGCCCGGATACTCCATGCCCGCGCCATAACCGCCCAGATTGATCGCGGCCGGCCACGGATACGGGTACCACTGCGAGAAATGTTCGATCGCGCCTTTGACGTATTCGGTGGAGCGGTTCCACTTGTCCGCGCCCATACCTTCCACTGGATAGACCGACATCGCCAGCGATTGTTTGCCGCCCGGCAACTTGATGCGTGCAGCATCCCAGACGAATGCAGGCGATGCAGCAAACGCCACGTCACGGGTGTTGTCCATATGGAAGCGCCAGGTCTGGGTGCCCTTGCCCGTCGGCTTGGCCGCACGTGCAGTCACCTCGGCAGGCGTGCGGATCAGCACCGTGCGATCGCTGCCGCGGGCCTGCTCCAAACGTTGCTGCTCGGTGCGGCTGAGCACCTCGGCCGGATTGGTCAGCGCGCCAGAGCCGGCGACCAGAAAGCCTTCCGGCACGGTCACCGCGTAGTCGAAGTTGCCGTATTCCAGATAGAACTCCGAGCCCAGATACGGCTGCGTGTCCCAGCCGCGCAGATCGTCATACACCGCCATGCGCGGATACCACTGCGCAATCTCGTAGATCTCGCCCTGCTTGCTGGCACTGAACGCGGTACGCCCGCCCCAGGTACCGGGAATCGTGTAGCGGTAGCGGATATGCACGGTCAGCGCCTTGCCCTGCCCGGCCAGCGGCTGCGGCAGGTCCACGCGCAGACGGGTGTCGTCGACGACGAAGTGGGCCGGCTGGCGGCGCCCGCCATCGTCGATCTCGATGCTGGCGATCTGCATGCCGTCGGTGAACTGGGTGCGGCGCGATGGCCGGCTGGCGGCAGCGCGTGCATCGGCGCGGTAGATGTTCTGGTCCAGCTGCAGCCACAGCACGTCCAGCGTGTCCGGGCTGCGGTTGGTGTAGCGGATCGCCGCCTCGCCGGTGAGCGTGTGGGTCGCCGGGTCGATGCTGGCCTTCAGGTCGTAATCCGCACGGTTCTGCCAGAACAGCGGGCCGGGCACGCCGCTGCCGCTGCGGTAGGCGTTGGGTGCATCGGGCAGTTGCAGCGGCGCGAACAAGGCCAGCGGATCGAAAGGGCTGGCCGGTGCGGGTGCTGCGGTTGCGGAACTGGCTGGTGCGGGAGCGGCAAGTGCGGGCGCGGCAACGCACGCCAGTGACAGTGCAACGGTAAGCGATCGGCGCACGGTGGGGGTCATGCGAAATCCTGCGGCGTGGGGGACTCCCATCCTACGGCGCGCCTCGCCGCGCGCGGGAATGCCATTGGTCCCGGATGGCGCTACACGATTCCGCGGCAGCAGCGCTCCGCTCGACGATCTGCGCGACGGCCATGCCGGTGATGCTGAGAGCGGCTACCAAAACTAACCCACGCCTGACTACCGCAGAGCGGCTGGTCTGTTGATTGGCTGCGGGGCCCTTGGCCGCCCACCATCGCGGGACACGCCGCAAGTACGTCCGTGTAGGCTCTTACGCGGCATCCATGCCGCGTAAGGTCCCGCGACGGTGGGCGGGCAAGGACCAGTCGGGATGGTCGGTATGCATGGCTTTGAGTAAAGCAGCCGGCAAACTCTCTGGTGCGGTGTCCTCGCCGATTGCGGGACCGTGTGGCGGCATGGATACCGCCACCGAGCCCCCAGGGACGGGTTCACGGCGTGTCCCGCGAGCGGCGAGTGCGCCGCGCCCTCGATCCACGCAGCGTTTGACCTGGACTTCTGACGCCATCCACCAAGACGCGGCCGACAACACCAGACTCACCGCCAGGCGCCCGCTCGCGACGTTTTGTTAGCCACTCTTATTCCGCAATCAAGCTGCCCAGTCGCAAAGCCCCCTCACCGTCGTGGCCCAGGGTGTCGCCCGGATTGCTCAGCCGGCAGCGGCGCAGCGACAGACACCCGCAGCCGATGCAGTCGGTGAGCTGGTCGCGCAGCGCCTGTAGTTCGCTAATGCGCGCATCCAGTTGCCCGCGCCAGCGCGCCGACATGCGCGCCCACTCCGCACGTGTTGGGGTGCGCTGCTCCGGCAACACCGAGAACGCCTCCAGCACCTGCTGCAAGGGCACGCCAAGCCGCTGCGCCACGCGGATCACCGCAATCCGCCGCAACACATCGCGCGCATAACGGCGTTGGTTGCCTGCGGTACGCAGGCTGCAGATCAAGCCCTTGCGCTCGTAGAAATGCAATGCCGACACCGCCACGCCACTGCGCTTGGCCACTTCGCCCACGGACAACTCACGCTGCATTGCCTTGACCTCAACCTTGGTTGAGGCAGGATGCTGCGCGGCCATGACCGGTGCAAGTACCGATGTCATGGCTGTGCTCACGCTCGTTCCTGGATCTTCGATGCCCACCGACATGCCTACCGCAATCACCACGCCCGCCACGCCCCTGGGCGCCACGCAACCCACTTCCATTCTCGCCGCGCCGTATCGCGCCGCAACGCTGGGCATGGTCGCGCTGGTATCGCTCAATGCCTTCGAGTCGCTGGCGGTTGCCGCCGCCATGCCGACAGTGGCGCGCGAATTGAACGGGCTGCCGCTGTACGCGCTGGCCTTCGGCGGCACCTTGGCGACCAGCGTGGTCGGCATGACCGCCGCCGGGCGCTGGAGCGACCGGCGCGGCCCGGGCGGCGCGCTGGGTGTGGGACTGCTGTGCTTTGTGATCGGGCTGTTGATCGCCGGGTTGGCGCCAAGCATGCCGCTACTCATCGCAGGCCGCTTGCTGCAAGGCCTGGGCGCCGGCGCGTATTCGGTGGCGCTGTACGTCATCGTCGGGCGCCTGTATCCGGAAGCGTTGCGGCCGCGCGTGTTTGCCGCGTTTTCGGCCGGCTGGGTGGTGCCCTCGTTGATCGGGCCCGGCATCAGCGGGTTGATCGTGCAGCACGTCGGTTGGCGCTGGGTGTTTCTGTCGGTGCCGTTGCTGGCGATTCCGGCCGGGCTGATGTTGTGGCCGGCCATCCGCGGGCGCGCGTGGTCGGGCGAACCGTCCGCCGACTCCAACGCCGCGTTCGGCTGGGCGATCGGTGCGGCATTGGGCGTGCTCGGCGTGTATCTGGGCGGGCAGCTGCACGGCGTGCTGGCGTTGCTGGCGATGACGCCAGCGCTATTGCTCACGCTGTTCTGCGCCTGGCACCTGTTGCCGGGCGGCACGCTGCGGCTGGCGCGTGGCCTGCCCAGCGTAATCGCGCTGCGCGGCATTGCGGCGGCGGCCTTCTTCGGGTTCGAAGCGTTTCTGCCGTTGCTGCTGTCGCGCGAGCGTGGCCTCTCGCCGCTGCTGGCCGGCGTGGCGCTCAGCGTGGGTGCGCTGGGGTGGTTCAGCGGCTCGTGGTACCAGGGCCATAGCCGCGCCGGTTGGTCGCGCGCACGCCTGCTCAAGACCGGTGCGTTGTTGATGTCGCTGGGCATCGTGATCAGCGCGGGCGCGGTGTGGCCGCTCATTCCGGTGCCGGTGGCGATTGCCGGCTGGGCGCTGGCAGGCCTAGGCATGGGTCTGCTGTATCCGAGTCTGTCGGTGTTGACGTTGTCGTTGTCGCCACCGGCGCAACAAGGCGCGCACAGTTCGGCGCTGCAGTTGAGCGAAGCGATTGCGGTGGCCGGCATGCTGGCGCTGGCCGGCGCGTTGTTCGCCGCGCTGCTGGCTTCCGCGACGTTGGCCGCGTACCTGAGCGTGTTCGCGTTGGCGTGGCTGCTGGCGGTGGCGAGCTTTTTCGTGGCGCGGCGGGTGTGATGGTGTGCAACCGGCTTTGCCGATCCTGCCGGGATCGTTCAAATCTCGATTGGAAACCATCGCCGCGAGCGGCTGGTCATTTTTTCACCACCCATCTTGACAGCGTTGCAGGCCGGGGCCTGCGCTCACTTGTCCACAACCTTGTGCAACTTCCATCCACAGGGGGTGTGGAAAACCTGCGCTGCTCGGCCTGCACTGAAGGGCTTGCGCGCAACCAAGGCGTATGTAAGGCGATGAAGAGCGTTCTCTGCGCTGTGCAGGGCGGAACCATTGCGCAGAGCGCAGCCACGTAACCGGCGAACCTCACCAACGGCCACCGCTGAGGCAATCGCAACACCGCCACCTTGCGGTGGCGATGCGCACTCACTACTGCATCAATCCACGATCACGTGCGGTACGAAGCGCGAGGTGTCGCGGGTGATCGGGCCATCGTCGTCGCGCATGCCCAGCCCGGCGGGGCGATCGGCCACGACCCAACTGCCCACCAGCGCATGCCGCCCGTCGAACACCGGCAACGGATGGTACGCCTGCAGAATCGCCGGCCCGTCCACATACGGCCCATCGGTCTGCGCGGCATCGCCCTGTGCGGTGACCAGAGAGATATTGGCACCCTCGCGCGAGAGCAGCGGCTTGCGCACCCAGCCTGCCGTCGGCGCTTCGCCGGCTTGCGCAAAGCGTGCAGGCAGCAGGTTGGGATGGCCTTGATGGCGCTCCCACAGCAGCGGCAGGATGCCCTTGTTGCTCAGCACCGATTTCCACGCCGGCTCGATCAGGCGCACACGGTTGGCAATCAATGCCGGTCCGAAGCGCTCTTCCATCATGAATTCCAGCGGGTAGAGCTTGAACAGCGCATGGATTACCCGGTCCTGCTCATCGGTGAACCAGCCATCGGCGCTCAGGCCGATATCTTCGATGGCCACTTCCTCGGTGCTGATGCCCACCTGGTGCGCGCAATCGCGCAGATACCGCACCGTGGCGCGATCCTCCAGCGAATCGCGTACCGCTGAAAAATGCATCTGCGGCCCGATCGCACCCTCCACCGCCAGCGCGCCCAGGGTTTCGCACAGCAGGTCCTGGATCAGGTTGTACTGGTCGGTGCCCTTGGGCAACGCACCGGCGGCGATCTGTTGCTCCAGCCACAACCACTGGAAATACGCCGATTCGTACAGCGAGGTCGGCGTGTCGTAATTGAGTTCGTACAGCTTGGCCGGGCCGTCGCCGGCATAGGCCAGATCCATGCGTCCATACAGATGAGGGTCGCGGTCTTTCCACGAATTGGCGATCCAGTCCCAGTAGAACGGCGGGATCGCCAGCTGCGTCATCAGTTGTTCCGAGCCCACCACCTCGTCCACCAACTGCATCGCCATATCGTGCAGGTCCTGGGTGGGCGCCTCGATGTCGTCCTCGATCTGGCGCAGCGAGAACGCGTAATACGCGCTTTCGTCCCAATACGGTTCGCCGTCGATGGTGTGGAAATGGAAGCCGAGCGACTCGGCCTGTTCGCGCCAATCGGCACGTTCTGCAATTGCGATCCGTTGCATGTCAGCCGCCGTATCCGGAACTGCGCCCGCCGCTGCCGAACGAACTGCGCGCCGCCGCACTGGAGCCGAAACCCGAGCGCGACACTGTGATCGCACGCGACGGCATGTCGATGGCGCCGCTGCGCCCGCGCACGGTGCCGATACGGTTGCTGGCCAGATCGCCATTGGGTTTGTAGTAACCGCCGCTGCGGTAATCGCGATACAGCGGCATCGCGCCGCCGTAGCGGTAGCCGCCGCCACCGCTCATGTTGCCCAGCGCATAGCCCAGCAGAAACCCGCCCATCGGCGGAATCCAGCTGTGCTGGCCCTGGGTCTGCCCCGGCACCTCGGTGCAGCTGCCGAACTGCGCATCGCACTCGTAGCGCGAATTGAAGCGCGGCGCAGCCTGCTGATGCTTGGCCACCGCCTCGTCGTAGGCCTTGAGGCATTGCTGGATGTCGGTCTGTTCCTGCTTGATCTGGTAGCAGTCGGAGGCCGACTGCAGCACCACACCTGTCTCTGGTTCAGAACCACAACCGGTGACGAGGGCGGCCGGCAAGGCGGCCATCAAGGTGAGCTTGAGATTGCGTGAGCGCTTCATGCCTGTACTCCGTTACGGCGTGATCGCCGCAGCATTGATCAGCCCGACCGCGATCGACACGCCGGCCGAAAAGATGCCCGCCGCAGCGACGTTGTCGGTGATCTGCCGCGAGATGCGCCCGGCCACCACGTTGGCCAGCAGATACGCCACGATCTGAATCCCGCAGGCGACCGCGCCCCAGATCAGCGCATCGACCAGGCTCACCGAATGAGTGATGGCCGAATGCAGCGGCAATGCCACACCGATGAAGTTGCCGGCCAGCGCGGTGGCCGCAGCCACGTTGCCCTGCCGCAGCAAGGTGAAGTCCTTGTGCGGGGTGACCAGGGTCACCAGCACCACCGCGACGATCAACACGCCCAGACCGGTGCCGAAATAGGAGAGAAACGCGAGAAAACTCTGCAGGTTGATCGGGTTCATGACAGGACCAAGGTAAGTGGAAGACGAGCGCGCACGCTCAGGTGATATCCAGATCGGCGACGGTGACATCGATGCCGACCGCGTAGGTGACGCAGAATTCGTTGGGGCCGGAATCCTCGCCGGTGACCAGCAGAAATTCCTCACGCTGCAGCTCCGGCACATCACGGCTGTAGAGCATGGCGTAATGGGTCAGATCGCCATCTCGACGCGGCGGCTGATAGCGGTACAGCACTTCGTCGTAGGCGATCGGCGGGATCCGCGCGGCATCGTCGGTGGACTGGGTGGCGCGCTCCCAACGTTTGCCGGCGTAGTCGATCTGCGCCGCACCCAGATGCGGATGCTGCATCACGAACTCCTGAAACGCCTGCTTGCTGGGCGGATTGACCGTCTCGCAATACACGAACGCCTTCATCGCCTCCAGATCGCCGCCCACGGTGGTGACCTGCAAGAACGCATCGTCGTCCAGATAGAACCGATGCAGGGAATAGCCATCGCCCAGATTGACGTGGCCATAGCACGGGATGCCTTGATGGCCGCCCGGCAGCTCGGCGGTCATGGCCTCCGGCGCCATGCGATACAGGGTGGTGTCGATCTCTACCTGCCCCCCCACACGCAAGCCCAACGGCAGCGTGTGGCCGATCGCGCCGGTGCCGGACGTGGGCGCCGCGGGCGGTTGTGGTTGACCGAACAACTTGCTGAAAAAACTCATCGTCATGCACCTTGTGGCGATGGGGAATGGGGAACGGCGGCAGTGCGCAGGGCGTGCCATGCGATGGCGTGCGCAGGCACGCGCTGCTCGGCCAGGTAATACAGCATGGCACCGGCCGCCACAGCGGTGTGTGCGGGCGGGTTCAACCGCAACGCACCATCTGGCGCGCGCAGGCCCAGCAACAAGGCGCCGCGCTGGCTGAAGTCGGCCGCCACGACGCGGTAATCCAGCGGGCCTGCATCGGCCGGAACCGCAAGACTGAACTGGGTGGGGCCATCGTCCACAGACAGCAGCTCGGCAGTGATCGCCGCGCTGCCGGGATCTTGCGCAGCGCGCGCCAGGATCTCGGCGGTCATCGGGCGGGTGCATTCGATGGCCGGATAGTGGCAATTGACCAGCCGCGCGGCGCTGCCCGAATCGAAGTGCGCCACGATGTGCGCACGCGGCGCATGCGCCATCAGCGCGAACACCGCCGCCAGGGTCTGATCGTCGGATGGCGGATTGACGATCACCCGCGCCGCGCCCGCGATGCCCGCACGCAGATACACGTCCGTGTGCGTATACGACTCGGCGGCGATAAAGCGCATGTGGTCGGGCATCGGGTTCTCGGCCACGCCCTCGGCGATCAGCACCACGCCTTCGTCATCCGTGGCGGTGTCCGAGAGCAACAGCTCCAGCAAACGCGCGGAGGCGGCGCCCTGCCAGCCGATCAGAATGGTGTGCCCGTGCAGATCGGCGTAAGCCATCTTGCCCATGTGGTGGCGCCTCCAGAAAGTGATGAGCACACCGCTGGTCTTGGCCAGCACCGTGGCGAACAGCGCCACCGCGCCTGGCATCAACACGAACGCGGCGATATAGCGCCCGGCCACCGAGCCCGGCGACAGGTCGCCATAGCCGATGGTGGTGGCGGTGGTCATGTAGTAGTACGGAAATGCATCCAGGCCGACGAGCTTGTGCTCGCCAGCCATCAACAACAACGCCCAACTCACGCCCATATGCGCCAGCAGCGCCAGCGCCACCACGCCCCAGCTGACGCGGCGCACATGGCGCCGCAATACCTGGAACAACCGTCCGACGATGATCATGGCGCGTCCTGTGCCGTGCGGTGGATCAGCTGTCGCTGCGCGGAACCTGCTGTACGTCGCGCACCTGGCCGATCAGCGGCGCGGTGCCGCTCGCGCTGTCGTGGCCGAGTTGGGCCGGCTTCTTGAAGCGTGCCAGCACTGCGGCAGCGTTGGACTCGCCTTCCATCAGGCCAGCCGCGGCCAGACGCCGATTAAGATCGCCATCGCCGCTGGACGATTCGAGCTCTTCGGCCGATTCGATGCGTGCAGAAGTCTCGGCCTGACGCGCCTTGATGCGCTCCAGCGATTCCAGCGCCGAGCCCATCTTGCTGCTGGCACCGGAATGCCGCGCGGCAATCGCCGCCTGCGCCTTTTGCACCGCGTCGGTGGCCTTGACCGTATCGATCTGCTGGCGCATGCCGCGCAGCTGGTTTTCGGTCTTCTGGATGGTGGCCTTGAGCGTCACCACCGACTGGTCCAGCGCCGTCTTGGAGGCCTTGTCGCCGGCGTCTTCGCTTTCCAGCGCGGCGAGCTTTGTCGCCACATCGTGGGCCAGCGATTCATCTCCCTTGGCCAGCGCACCTTCGATGTAGCGCGTGTATTCGGCCATCTTGCCGGCACGCGCGTCGATCTTCTGCTGGGCCAGCTTGCTCTGTGCCATCAGCTTGGTGAGCTCTTCGCGCGAACGCGTGAGCTGGGCACCGGCATCGCGCATTTCCTGGTCCAGGATGCGCAGCGCATTGGCGTCGACCGCCTTCTGGCCGGTTTCGTGTGCAGTGCCACGCAGCAGCGTGATCAACTTTGAAAAGATACTCATGACAACACGCCTTTAGGAAAAGTACGGCTTGAGAGATTCGGCGGCATCCAGCGTATTGGCCGCCAGGGTCTGGATTTCCTCGTCGATCTGGTCGAGCGTGGACGACGCCGACAGCTCGCCAAAGACCACGTAGCTATCCTTGCCGTCGACCTGCACCAGGCCCAGGTTGGATAAAGGATTAAGCGGATTGAGCCGCAGGCAGGCGTCGTTGAAGGCGGCGCGGTCGCTGACCTGGTCGGCATTGGCCAGCAGCGTGGAAACGAACACCTGCGAGCCGGAGGCGGCAACCTGGATCTGCATGTCGCCGTGGTCGGCCAGGGTGAGGTTGATGGCCGGTTCCAGCCCGTCGATCAGCTCGACCTCGATCGGCTGGTCGCGGTAGCGCTCGGCCAGCAGGCCGTGCAATTCGACAGTGGTGTACTGCGTCATACGATGTCCTGTCCTTTGGTCATGCAGCGGTGGTCGAGCAGCTGCGGTGATGCAGCAATGCTCGTGCAATGGGCGGACATACTACAGACTGTCCGCAACCGGCAGAAAGGGCCGGAAGTCAGCTGGTCAGGCCAGCTGCAGGCGGAAGCAGACCACCCGTTCAGTTGGCTCGAAGCCGCACGCCGCATGTGCCGCCTGGGCGCCGCTGTCTTCCAGCCGCGCATCGGAAGCCAGCTCCGCGCAGCCCTGATCACGCGTCCACGCGACCGCCGCCGCCACCAGGGCACGACCGAGCCCGCGGCCGCGCCAGGCCGGAATCACATACCACCCTTCCAGAAAGCCCACCGGCGTGCTTTCGGTGCCATTGACGTACTCGTGGCGCACCGACACCTCGGCAAACCCCAGCGCCGTATCCACGTCGTCCACCACCAGCAGGTGGCCGGCATCTGATTGCGCCAGCACGGCCTGCAGTTCGGCGACGCTGTCGTCGGCAACGCCATCATCGGCATCGGGCCACAAGGCCAGGCGCAAGGCCAGCAAGGCCCGCGCATCGGCACCGACCGCCGCGCGCACCCGCCACCCGGCTGGCGCACTCACGGATACAGCATCCGCTTGCTCCAGCGGCTGGCCGCATCGGCTTCGTAGCGCCAGCGCTCGTGCAGGCGGAAGTTGGCGCCGTACCAGAACTCGAACGCCTGCGGCACCACCCGGAACCCGCCCCAGCCATCCGGGCGCGGCACCTCGCGGCCCTCGAACGTGGCCTCGACCTTGGCGATGGCCGCGTCGAACTCCTCGCGCGAGCCCAGCGTCTGCGATTGCAGCGAGGCCCAGGCGCCGATCTGGCTCATGCGCGGGCGCGAGGCGAAGTAGGCATCGGATTCGTCCGCACTCACCAACTGCGCGCCACCTTCGATGCGCACCTGGATGCCGGCCTCGCGCAGGCTGCGCCACAGAAACAGCAATGCCGCCTGCGGATGGGTCTGCAAATCGCGGCCCTTTGCGCTGTCCAGATGGGTGTAGAACACGAAGCCGCGCGCATCGAAGGCCTTGAGCAACACGGTGCGCGCGCTCGGCCGGCCATCCACGTTGGCGGTGGCCACGGTCATCGCGCTGGCTTCCAGTTCAGCGCTGTTCTGCGCCTCGGCATACAACGCGGTGAAGGTGGCAAGGGCTTCTGCGTACAGATCGGTCATGACGGTGCGTGGGCAGCAAGATTGGCGCCTATTGTGGGCGCATCGCGTGTGCTTCGCCTATGTCCGCACTGTCGCAGCCATCGGTCTGCCTGCGGCGGCGACAGGTGTCGATGCCGAGGCACGCAGTCGCAAGTCACACCGCACGAATGGTTTCAGGCCGCGTCAATCGGCCCGGCGCGGGGGCGTGAATGCTACGATCCCTGCGCATGAACCCCGCTCCCAATCTCGTGATGGTCGGCCCGATGGGCGCCGGAAAAAGCTGCATCGGCCGTCGTCTGGCCGAGCGCTTCGGGCTGGAGTTCGTCGATGTGGATCAGGCCATCGTCGAGCAGGCGGGCAAGAGCATCCCGGCCATTTTCGAACAGCACGGCGAAGCGCGGTTTCGCCAGCACGAAGTCGAGACCTTGCAGGCGCTGCTGCAGCAGGACAACAAATTGATTTCCACCGGCGGCGGCGCGGTGCTGGATCCGCTCAACCGCCAGCGCATCCGCGAGCGCGGCTTTGTTGTCTATCTGCATGTGAGCGTGCCGGCGCAGCTCACCCGGCTGGCGCGCGATCGCAATCGCCCGCTATTGCAACGCGCCGACCGCGAGCAGGTGCTGCACGCGATGGCCGCGCACCGCACCCCGCTGTACCAGGAGGTCGCCGACCTCAGCCTGGAAACCGATCTTTTTTCCCCCGCCGAGGCCACCGCGCAGCTAGTGCTGCGTCTGGCCGCGCAATGGCGCATGTCGAGTACCCCTGCATGACACTTCCCCGTTCCTCGCGCAGCGTCGATGTCGACGGTGCGCAGCCCTACACCATCACCATTGCACCCGGCCTGCTGGCCGATGGCGCGCGCCTGGCCAGCCATGTGCGCGGCCGCCACGTGCTGCTGCTCAGCGACTCGCAGGTGGCCCCGCATTACGCGGCCGCGGTGCGCACTGCACTGTTGCAGGCGCGCCCGGACCTGCAGCTCGGCGAGCTGGTGATCGCCGCCGGCGAAGCCTCCAAGACGCTGGATAACTTCGGCGCTGCGATCGCCGCGCTGGCTGAGTTGGGCGCCACCCGCGACGCCTGCGTGTTCGCACTCGGCGGCGGCGTGGTTGGCGACCTGGCCGGCTTCGCAGCGGCCTGCTGGATGCGCGGGGTGGACTGCGTGCAACTGCCCACCAGCCTGCTGGCGATGGTGGATTCGTCGGTCGGCGGCAAGACTGCGGTGGATATCCCGCAGGGCAAGAACCTGGTCGGCGCGTTTCATCCGCCACTCGCGGTGATCGCCGACACAGACACCCTGCGCACCCTGCCACCGCGCGAGCTACGTGCGGGTCTGGCCGAGGTGATCAAGTACGGCGCCATCCGCGACCCGTTGTTCTTCCAGTGGCTGCATGCCGAACGCCGCGCACTGCTGGACAGCGACGCCGCAGCGCTGGCCCAGGCCATTGCGCGCAGCTGCGAGCACAAGGCCGAGATCGTGGCGCGCGATCCGCTGGAAAAAGGCGAGCGCGCCCTGCTCAACCTGGGCCACACCTTCGGCCACGCGATCGAGACCGAACAAGGCTACGGCGCGCCCGGCAACGACAACCTCAACCATGGCGAAGCCGTGGCGGTGGGCATGGTGCTGGCCGCACGGCTGTCGGCCGCGCTGGGCATGAGCACTGCGCAGGACACCGAGGCGCTGCGCGCCCTGCTGCACGACTTCGACCTGCCCACCGAGATCCCGGCCGGCCTGTCGCCGGAAGCGCTGCTGGGGCGCATGCGTCTGGACAAGAAGAACATCGCCGGCCGCCTGCGCCTGGTGTTGTGGCGCGGCATCGGCAAGGCCGAGGTGGTGCCGGATGTCGACGAGGCCGCGGTGCTGGAGATTCTGGCGAGCTGAGGTGCACGCGGTTGGCCGGCTGCGGCAGCAAGCGCGATCCAACATCCCGGAAAACGCAGCGTCGCTCGTACCCACGCTGTCAGGTCGGGCACGCTGCAGACTGCCTTATCCAATCCCGAATCCCTACGCCCTAATCCCTGCCTCCCAGCCTTCAGCACCGCCCGGCTACAATCGGCGCCATGCGCATCCACTTGCAACACGATCCCGGCGGCAATGCGCCGCTGCGTTATGTCCAGCTGACCCTGCAACCGGATCTGTTCGGTGGCTGGGAGCTGCTGCGCGAGAGCGGCGAGATCGGTGGACGCTCGCAGCTGCGACGCGACCAATACCTGCTGCAGGATGAGGCGGACCGGGCCTTCGACAAGGCACGCGACACCCACCTCAAACGCGGCTTCCAACTCATCACCGGCGGCGCCGACGCGCCGCGCTGAGGAACACCCATGCTCAAGAACGATCGCCTGTTGCGTGCACTGAACCGTCAGCCCGTCGACCGCACCCCCGTGTGGCTGATGCGCCAGGCCGGCCGGTATCTGCCCGAATACCGCGCCACCCGCGCGCGCGCCGGCAGCTTTTTAGGCATGGCCAAGAACCCCGAGATCGCCTGCGAAGTGACGCTGCAGCCGCTGCAACGCTTCCCGCTGGACGCGGCGATTCTGTTTTCCGACATCCTGACCATCCCCGATGCGATGGGCCTGGAGCTGTACTTCGTCGAAGGCGAAGGCCCCAAGTTCCGCCATCCGGTGCGCGATGCCGCAGCAATCCATCGGCTGGGCGTGCCGGACATGGAAACCGATCTGCGTTACGTGATGGATGCGGTGCGTTTGATCCGTCGCGAGCTGGATGGTGCGGTGCCGCTGATCGGTTTCTCCGGCAGCCCGTGGACGCTGGCCTGCTACATGATCGAAGGCGGCGGCAGCAAGGAATACGCGCGCATCAAGGCGATGGCCTTCAACGCGCCGGAGGTGCTGCATCACCTGCTCAGCACCGTCACCGATGCCGTGATCGCCTATCTGTCCGCACAACGCGCGGCCGGTGCGCAGGCGCTGCAGGTGTTCGACACCTGGGGCGGCGTGTTGTCGCCGGCGATGTACCGCGAGTTCTCGCTGCCCTACCTCACCCGCATCGCACGTGAGCTGGAGCGTGGCGACGGTGCCGAGCGCACCCCGCTGGTGTTGTTCGGCAAGGGCAACGGCGCCTACGTGAGCGAACTGGCCGCCAGCGGCGCCGAAGCGGTGGGCGTGGACTGGACCATCTCGCTGGCCGACGCCGCACAGCGCGCCGGCGGCCGCGTCGCCCTGCAGGGCAACCTGGACCCGGCCACCCTGTACGGCTCGCCCGAGGCGATCCGCGCCGAAGTCGGCAAGACCCTGGACAGCTACGCCCAAGGCAACGGCGGCTCGCGCGAAGGCCACGTCTTCAACCTCGGCCACGGCATGTCGCCGGACATGAATCCCGAACATGTTGGGGTGTTGGTGGAAGCGGTGCAAACGCTGAGCAAGCGCTGATCCAGGCGCAATCGACAGCGCGCGAGTAGCGCTGTCGATGGCTCGCTCAGAAGCCGATCAGTCAACCAGACGCCGCTCTCTTTCCTACAGCCACCGGCAACAACCGGTGGTGCTTGCATGCGTACCGGCGTGGGACCTTATGCGGCATGGGATGCTGCAGAAGAGCCTACAGAGATGTACTTGCGGCGTGTCCCACGCCGGCACGCGTGCAAGCACCCTTAGTAACCGAGCATTTCGCACAAAACCGGCAGACTTCATGTGCGCGGTCGATCGGAGCGCGGTGCCGTATCCGGTGTCGGGACACGCCGTGAATCCGTCCGTGGAGGCTCGGTGGCGGCATCCATGCCGCCACACGGTCCTGCAAGCGGTAAGGCCATCGCGCCTGCCAACATTGTCGTGGACTGACGGGAACCACAAAGCCGGCCGCACCCGCCTTACAGTGAACGTGGTCGGTTCTGTCAGCGACACTAAACGCAGACCCGCTTACTCGAAACTGCCCACCGAATCGTGCGCCAGATTGTCGAAACGGGTGTATTCGCCGAAGAATTTGAGCTTGCACGAGCCGGTAGGACCACCGCGGTGCTTGCCGATGATGATCTCGGCCAGGCCCTTGTCCGGCGAGTTTTCCTTGTTGTAGTAATCGTCGCGGTAGATGAACACGATCATGTCGGCGTCCTGCTCGATTGCGCCGGATTCGCGCAAGTCGGCCATCACCGGGCGCTTGTCGGTACGCGTTTCCAGCGAGCGATTGAGCTGCGACAACGCAATCACCGGCACGTTGAGTTCCTTGGCCAGTCCCTTCAGACCACGCGAAATCTCCGAAATTTCGGTCGCGCGGTTTTCGCTGTTGCCCGGCACCGACATCAGCTGCAGATAGTCGATGACGATCAGGCCCAGATCGTGTTCGCGCTTGAGCCGGCGGCACTTGGAGCGCAGCACTTCCGGCGACACGCCCGGCGTGTCGTCGATGAAGATCTTGGTTTCCTTCAGCATCTTGATCGCACCGGTCACGCGCGCCCAATCCTCGTCTTCCAGCGCACCGGTACGCAGGCGTTGCGCGTTGATGCGGCCATTGGAGGAGATCAAGCGCATCGCCAACTGCGAGGCCGACATTTCCATCGAAAACACCGCAACGCCCTTCTTGGACTTGATCGCAGCGTATTCGGCAATGTTCAGCGCCAGCGTGGTCTTGCCCATCGCCGGACGCGCGGCCAGGATGATCAGATCGGTCGGCTGCAGCCCGGCGGTCATCGCATCGAAATCGGTGTAACCGGTCGGCAGGCCGGTGATGTTGCCGCCGTTTTCGAAACGGTTACGCAGCTCTTCGAAGGCGTCCTTCAACGCGCCCGGCATCGCCACGAAGTCGGTACGCCCGCGCGCGCCGGCTTCGGCGATCTTGAACACCGCTTTTTCCGCCGATGCCAGCAGCTCCACACTCTCGCGGCCTTCCGGCTGGAAGCCATCGTTGACGATGGTGGTGCCGACCTCGATCAACTGCCGCAGCACCGCCTTGTCGCGCACGATTTCGGCATAGGCGGCGATGTTGGCCGCCGACGGCGTGGTGCTGGCCAGCTCGATCAGATAGGCGCCATCGGCCACCTGCTCCAGCTTGCCTTGCGACTCGAACCATTCGCCCAGCGTCACCGCATCGAACGGGCGGTCTTTCTCGTTCAATTCGCGAATCGCGCGGTAGATCAGCCGGTGGTCGCGGCGGTAGAAATCGTTGTCGGTGAGCTGGTCGTTGACCCGGTCGAACGCCTCCGGCGCCAGCATCAACCCGCCAAGCACAGCCTGCTCGGCCTCGACCGAATGCGGCGGCACACGCAGCTGGTCCAGCCGCGGCTCGGGACGATCGTAATCGTCGTCGTCGCGATCACGATTGCGTTTGGAACGGAAACCAGGACGAGCGGACATGGACAAACAGACCTGACGCTAGGGAGACGAGGGCAGGAAGCATAGTCATCGATGGCGTCGACGACCATGCACAACTCTGTGGATAACCGGTGCACAGCCGGTGCATCACGTTCTACGCGCCGGCTGTCGCAGCAGCCGCGACCCTTGCCCGGCCTGCGCTTTGGCCGCGTGAGCGGCCCGCCCGGCGCAGTGCGTTAGGCGGACCACATCACCTGCGACTCAGCGCTTGAGCTGCGCGATCAAGCCCAGGAACGAGTCGATAAAGCCCTGCAGAAACGCGCGACTGTCGGCATTGGCAATCTGATCGTCGGCACCGAACAAACCTTCCTTGTACTGCAGGAACACTTCCGGCTGGCCGAGCACATGCATGTTCAGATACGACAGCACATTACGCAGATGCTGCTGCGCGGTCGCCGTACCGATCGCTCCGACCGAGATGCCGACCACCGCCGCCGGCTTGCCGGAAAACGCGCTATCGCCATACGGCCGCGAGCCGGTGTCGATGGCATTCTTGAGCACGCCGGGGATCGAGCGGTTGTATTCGGGGGTCACGAACAACACCGCGTCGGCGGCACGCACCTGCTGCTTGAAACGGGTGCCCTGAGCCGGGAAATCCGCATCGTTGTCCTGGTTGTACAGCGGAATATCGCCGATCTCCAGATACTCGAACACCGCCTTGTCGCCGGCCAGGTGCTCCAGCGCGCGCGCCAACTGGCGGTTGTAGGACGCTGCGCGCAGGCTGCCGACCAGGACGGCGATGGTGATCTTGCTCATGGGGGACGCTCCGTGGAAACAGGGCCCCACCCTACCCAGCGCGATGCTCAGAGCCGGTGAAGTGCCGCCCGGCACCGGGCGATCAACCGCAGCTGCACGCACACGGCGGCGTCTCAATCTGCAAGGCGTTAACGCCCCTACCCGGCCTGATGTCCGAGCGGCAGCTTCAAGCGTCAGAAACAACTCGGCAACGGCAGCGCGGTCTCGCACACCGCGCAACGATTGGTCGCCGCGCGCAAGATCAACACGTGACCAAGATCAGCGCGTCATCGCCGCCCGCTGCGCACGCCAGTGCGCCTGCCAGGCCTGGAACATCAGCACCGTCCATAGATGCGTATGCCATTTGCGCTCGCCGCGGTTGAAGTCGCGCCACAGCCCGGCCACGGTGTCGGCAGCAAACACACCTTCGCGCTCCAGCGTGCCGTGCGCCAGCAGATCGTCGGCCCAGCCGTTCAGATCGCCGCGCAGCCACGCGCTGACAGGCGCGCCAAAGCCGCGCTTGCCGCGGTAGACCATCGGGTCGGGCAGGTAGCGGCACAGCACGCGCTTGAGCAGGTACTTGCTGACCCCGTCGCGGTACTTCAACGACAGCGGCAGCGACCAGGCGAACTCGGCCACGCGCCAGTCCAGCAACGGCGCGCGCGCTTCCAGGCCCACCGCCATGGTGGTGCGGTCCACCTTGCACAGCAGATCGTCGGGCAGATAGGCGGCGAAGTCGGCCAGCATCATCGCGTCGGCCGGGGTGCCGGAGCCATGCAGCGGGTCGGCCAGGCTGTAGAAACTGTCGGGTTCGGTCGCGCCCAGCACCACCGCGGCCGGGTCGCGCCAACGCGAAATGCGATTGCGATAAATATCCCCGATGCCGCGTGCGCCGGCTTCGGCTACCAGCGCGGCCAGACCACCGGTGCGCGAGGATTCGCCATTGCGACGCGCCGCCAACGCCATCAGCTTTCGCAGCGGGCCCGGCACCAACCCGTGCATCCGCCAATTGCGCAGCGCACGCTGGTAGCGGCCGTAGCCGAAGAACAATTCGTCGCCGCCGTCACCGGACAGCGCCACCGTCACCCCGCCACGCGCCAGTCGTGCGACCAGCGCGGTGGGCACCTGCGAGGCATCGGCAAACGGCTCGTCGAACATGTCCGGCAAGCTCGGCACCACCGCCAGTGCGTCGGCACCGCTGACGTAGAGCTCGGTGTGGTCGGTGTGCAGATGCGTGGCCACTTCGCGCGCCAGCGGCGCCTCGTCGTGATGCGAGCCTTCGAATCCGATGCTGAAGGTGTGCACCGGCTGGCTGCTCTGCGCCTGCATCATCGCGGTGACGATCGACGAATCGGTGCCGCCGGACAGGAACACACCCACCGGCACATCCGCCACCATGCGCAGCGCCACCGCATCGCGCAGCACCGCATCGAGTTGTTCTTCGGCCTGCGCGTCGCTGCCGGTGAACGGCGCAGCCAGGGCGCGCTGCATCGCCTCGCGCGCGTTCCAGAACGGTTGCTGCGCCTGATCGGGGCGATGCGCTGCCGCGCCAGCCGCCACCGCCTGCGCATCCAGCCGCAGCACCCGGCCTGGCATCAGCTTGAAGGTGCGCTCATGGATGCAGGCCGGCGCCGGGATGTAACCCAGCCGCAGCAGCAAGGTCAGCGCATCGCGGTCCACGCCGTTGTCGAAATCCGGGTGCTGCCACAACGCCTTGAGCTCGGAACCGAACACCAGCGTGTCGCCGGCCCAGCCGTAGTACAGCGGCTTCTTGCCGACGCGGTCGCGCGCCAGCGACAGGCAGGTATCGCGTTCGTCCCACAGCGCGAGTGCGAACATGCCGTTGCAGCGGGTCAGGGTGTCGTCCAGGCCCCACTCCACCACCGCAGCCAACAGCACTTCGGTATCGGAGTGGCCACGGAAACGATGCCCGAGCGCCGACAAGGCCGCGCGCAGCTGGGCGAAGTTGTAGATCTCGCCGTTGTAGGCCAGCACATAACGGCCGTCGGCCGAGCGCATCGGCTGATGGCCGAGCGGCGACAGATCCAGAATGCTCAGCCGCTGATGCGCCAGCGCCACGCCCGCCTGCGCATCGCACCAGGTGCCGGCATCGTCGGGGCCGCGATGGCGCAAGGCCGCGCCCATCGGCCGCACCAGCGCGTCGAGTTGTTCGCCATGCAGGCGCGGCGACGCCAGCAGCAGTCCTGCCAATCCGCACATCGTCAGCGCTCCTGCAGGCGGCGCGTGAGGCGCATGCCGCTCATGCGCTCACCGAGGTGAACGCAGGCGCCGGCATCGCGATGAAACCAGGCAAGGCCTGCACGCGCTGCAGCCATGCGCCGATCGCCGGCCAGCGTTCCAGATCGAAGCCGCCGTCTTCGGCGCAATGGGTGTACGCGAACAGCGCGATGTCGGCGATGCCGTACTCGCCGCCGGTAAACCAGGCGTGTTGCTGCAAATGCTGCTCCATCACCGCCAGCGCCTGCTCGCCACGTGCGCGCAACTGCGGCAGTTCGGCGCGACGCGACGCATCGCGCGGCGTCCACAGACTGATGAATCGCGCCACCGCCACGTACGGCTCATGGCTGTACTGCTCGAAGAACATCCAGCTCAATGCCTGCGCGCGTTGCCACGCATCGGTGGGCAGGTAGGGCGTGCCTTCGGCCAGCCAGAACAGGATCGCGTTGGACTCGGTCAGCACGCGGCCGTCGTCGCGTTCCACCATCGGCACCTTGCCGTTGGGATTTTTGGCCAGATACTCCGGCGTGCGGGTTTCGCCCGCGGCGCTGTCGACCTCGACCCAGTGATAGCGGCTGCCCAGTTGCTCCAGCAACAGCCGCACCTTGTAGCAGTTGCCGGAACTGGACATGCCATGGACGGTCAACGGGGGACGCACGGTCGACATCAAGCTGGCTCCGCGGCAATAATGAGGGGGCTGGCAGTGTCACAGCCCGGCGCATCTTTGCAAAGCCCTGCCGGATTGCGCGACACAGCCGCACAACGGTTACCTGGACCAATGCATCTACTGGCAGGCGCGCCAGCGCTGACGAGTACGCAACGCAGACCATGCCGACACGTCCGCAGTGTGACCAGGGCATCCGATTGCCGCATGCCGAAGCCGCAGACGGCTCGGCACACCGCCGTCGCCACCACGGGAGCAGGCGCAACGTGTCAGTACATCGCCACCAGGGCCACCGGTACACCCAGCACCGCGATCAATACGCCCAGCACCGACAGCGTCAACGCCAGCGCGCCGAATGCGCGTGCGCGCCCGCAGCCGGCCACACCCGCCACCGCCTGGGTCGCGGACACCGACCACCACAGCACGCCCAGCATCAGCAACAGCGCGCACATCGCCAGCTGCGCCACGCCGGCCGGATCGCTTGCACCGGTGTGCAGCAACGCCACATTGCCGGCGAGTGCGACCAACGCCGCCAGCAGGCAGACCAGCCACGGCAAGGCGCAGCCCAGCACGGCCGGTAACAACCGCCCGACCTGCGCCACGCACCCCATCCAGCGCAGCACCTGCCTGAGCAACACGCAGCTCAGCACAGCGATCGCCACCACCGCCACGACACCCAGCGCCTTGGCCCACCACGGCAAGGCATGCAGCCCCATCCAGGCCGACAACAGCGTGGCCAGCGCAAACACGCTCCAGGCGCTCCAGCGCAAACCGGCCTGCTGGGGCATGCGCTGCGCGGTGGCGTATGGATCGAACACCATCCCGCCCAGGCCACCTCCGCGCCACCACACCAGGCACGCCAGCAGCAACACGATCAACACCAGCAGCCCTGCCGCCGGGTAGCTCAGCGCACTCCAGTCGGCCTCAGGCCTGCGCCGCTGCGGCTTGAAATCGTGATTGAAGTACAGCAGGTCGCGCGCACGCTCCATGTCGGCCCCTGCACGCGCCACGCCATCGGCGGGAATGCGGTCGGTGAACCGCTGCCACTCGCCCACGATGACGATGCGCCCATCGTGCATGGAGACCGTGCGCGAGAACCGGAACCACGGGTTGGCGACGATCTGCTCTTCCGGTTTCACCCGTATCACCGGATCGGTCTGCACCCGTACTGTCTGCCGCGCCAGTTGCGGCCCGCCCAGCGCCAATGGCCGCTTGCGCGCCTGTTTCGGCAAGGCATCCATCCACTCGCCGAGTTGAAACAGCGGGAAGCCGACCTCGTCGCCCTCCTCTGCCGGCCATTCCAGGCGATAGGTTTCGTGCGTGCGCACATCGAGCGCATCGGCATCGTCGATGCTGGGCACCCCGACCTGCGTCAGCGCGGTGTAGTACTTCTGCATGAATTCCAGATAGTGCTCACCAACCGTTTCTGCGCCATGGTCTTCGAAGCTGGCAGACACGCGATCGCCGCGGCCTTGGCGATAACGCGTGTCCACGGTAAAGCTCACCACGCGCTGCGGTTTGTGCAGTGAGATCACCACCTCCTCGTTCACTTCGATCTGCGGCAGCGTCGGCATCGGCGATGGCACTGCGACCAATCCGCTCTGCCCGGCCAGCACCGGCAACCCGCGCACGAACGGCAATGGCCGGCGCTGGGCCAGCGCGCCGTCTTCGCGATCGCGCGTGGCATCCACCCAGACCTCGCCCTGCGGCAGATGCGCGCGCACCACCACATGATCGAACGCGTAAGGACTGGGCAGCCGTGCATCCAGGCCATGACCCTGGTCGCTGTTGACCAGCACCGGTTCGGCGCGAATGCCTGCCAGTTGCAGCAGCGCGATCAACAGCGTCGCCTTGTCCTTGCAGTCGCCATAGCGATTGCGCAGCGTCACTTCCGGTGCGTGCGGGGCATGCGAGTTCTCGCCCATGTCCAGGCCGACGTAGCGGATCTCGCCCTGCACGAACGCCACCGCACGCAACAACGCACCCTGCGGGTCGTCGCTGCGCAGTTGCAGACTGCGCACCATGCTGGCGGCAACCTGCGCATCCTTGAACGCGCGCGGATACAGCTGCGCCGCCCATGCCGCCACCGCTTCCCAATTGCCGGCGGTGGAGAGTTCGATCAAGCCGTAGGCATCGACATCGTCCGGCGCGTCTTTTTCTTCCTGCACGGCGGCGATATTGCGTGCGGCGATCTCCAACGTGCTCACATCACCGGCGCGGCTGACGTTACGGCTGAAGCCCGGCGCGCTCACCCGCCACTGCAACGGCATGGCGGCGGGATACCGCACGCGCACGCGGCGCTCGCCCAGCGCCACGCCATAGCGCGCCTCGAACACGTCGTAATAGCCCTTTCCGAACACCGGATTGCTGCCGGTGGTGGTCACGGCATAGTCGACGCGGTCGCCGACGCGCAGGTCCGGCAAGGTGATCGACAGCGTCAGCGCGCCATCGATCAAGCCTTGTTCCAGCCCGCTCTCGCGACGCAACTTGGCGTAGTGCGCGCGGCTGCGCATGTCGATGCGCTTGCCGTCGCGCCAGACATCCAGGCTATTGAGTTCCAGGCGCTGGTATTGCGGCTGGTAATCGATGGAAATCTGCCCGGCTTCGTCCAGGCTTTTGGCGCGCTGCACGCTATAGCTGAGCCGGCGATACGCCTGCGGCGCGGCGCCGGTCAGATCGATCTGATCGGACACCAGCTCATAGCGCATACCGTTGGCGCCAGGCACCTTGTCGGGCACTGCATCGGCCACCACCCAGGCCGGCGGCGGCGCCATGTTTGGCGCCTCGTTGGCCTGCACCGGCGCGACCATCGCGATTGCAGCGATCACACACAGCATCCAGAACACGCCTCGCAGGCGCCGCCTCACATCCTTGCTGATCAACATCCACTCCTTGTCAGAACGCATTGAGTCCGGTCAGCGCACGCCCCACCACCAACTGATGCACGGTTTCGGTGCCCTCGTAGGTGATCACCGATTCCAGGTTCAGCGCATGCCGGATCGCCACATGCTCGGTGGTGATGCCGGCCGCACCCAGCAGATCGCGGCACTCGCGTGCCACGTCCAGCGCCATGCGGCAATTATTCCATTTTGCCAGCGAGATCTGTTCCGGCCGCAGCGTACCGGCTTCTTTCAGCCGCCCCAGCTGCAGCGCCAGCAATTGTGCGGTGGAAATCCGCCGGGCCATGTCGGCCAGTTTGATCTGCGCGCTTTGCGTGGCCGCCAGCGGCCGGCCGAACAGAATGCGCTGCCCGCTATAAGCCAGCGCCTCGCGCAGGCAGGCCACCGCCGCACCGATCGCCCCCCAGGCGATGCCGTAGCGCGCCTGATTGAGGCAACCCAGCGGCGCCTTCAAACCGGCCGCGTTCGGCAGCCGCATCTGCTCCGGCACGAACACGTTGTCCAGGAACAGGCCCGAGGTCACCGACGCGCGCAGGCTCATCTTGTGGGCGATGTCCTGCGCACTGAAACCGGCGCTACTGGTCTCGACCAGAAAGCCGCACACGCCATCGTCGGTATGCGCCCAGATAATCGCAAGGCCAGCGATGCTGCCGTTGGTGATCCACATCTTGGACCCGTTCAAGCGCCAGCCATCGCCCTCGCGCACCGCACGGGTGGTCATCGCCGCCGGGTCCGAGCCGCCCTGCGCTTCGCTCAATCCGAAGCAGCCGATCAAACGGCCCGCCGCCATCTCCGGCAACCAGCGTTGCCGCTGTTCGTCGCTGCCGTAGGCATGGATCGGATACATGCACAGCGACGATTGCACGCTGACGAAACTGCGCAGGCCGCTGTCGCCGCGCTCCAGTTCCTGGCAGATCAGCCCGTAGGCCACCGCACCCAGACCGGCGCCACCATCGCGCACTGGCAGGCTGGCGCCCAGCAATCCCAGCTCTGCCAGTTCCGGCACCCATTCGCTGGGGAAGCGTCCCGCATCGAAGGCATCGCCGATCGCCGGCAACACCCGTGTGTCGGTGAAGCGGGCCACCGCGTCCTGCACCGCACGCTCCTCATCGGTCAGCAGCGCGCGTACATCGAACAGATCATCAGGGCGCACCGGCATGCTGGCTTCCACCACAGGAGAAGCGGCGATTATCTGCCAGTTGCCGGCCGAACATTGCATCTCCTTACTCAGCGCGTCCGCCTGCATGCGCTGGTCGCAGGCAGTACCTGAAAACGAAAAGAGCCGGCAATGCCGGCTCTTTTCTTGCTATCGCAGCGATCCTGGGCGGATGACTGCCAGCGATTTACTGCCGCGTGCTGCCCGCATCCACACGAACGCCCCTGTCGCCGGCCGTCGAAGCGGTCTGGGTCACCAGCTGACCGTCGACCACCGGCAGACGATCGCTGGCCGGCTTGTCGTTCATGCGCACTGTCTTCTCGAAACCGTCGTAGCGGTAGGTCACGTCGTAGGCCACCACGTTGTCGGCATCGCCCAGCGAGATGCGCTCGCCCGGCTTGCTGTCCATGCGCATGGTGCCGGTGGTGCCATCGGCGTTGCGGTAGGTCACGTCATAGCCGACCACACGCGAGGACTGCGAGTTGGCGTTTTCGGTATGGCACTGGCGCTCGGTGCGGTCCACCACGCGGCCGCCGACATGGTTGCGGTCCACACGATTGCCGACCATGCCGCCACCGACTGCACCGGCCACCGTGGCCAGCTTGCGGCCATTGCCGCCGCCGACCTGGTTACCCAGCAGGCCGCCGATCACCGCGCCGGCGACGGTGCCGCCGACATTGCCATCACGCTCGGGCAGGCGTTCCTGCACCACCACGTCGCGGCAGACTTCGCGCGGCGAGGAGCTGGTGGTGGTTTCGCGGATGGCGGCGCTGTTGACGACCTGCGCGTACTGCGGCTCGCGCTCGGTGATCGGGGCGACCTTGACCACGTCGGCGTACTCCAGACCACGCGGTGCCGGCTCGCCGTTGGCGACGAAATCGCCGGACGACGGGCGATTGTTCATGAAGGCGGCCGTGGCCACGCCTCCGACCAGCAACGCACCAGCAGCGACCAGTATAGTTGTCGTATTGCTCTTCATGATCCAGCTCCGTGCGGACACGCCGCGTTGTTGACGGCGTGATTCCAGCACGTGAACCCTGAACGAAAACGCCCTCGCTCATGAATGCCGTCGTTAAGTTCAGCTAGCGGTTACTTCATGCACTTCTAACAGCCGGAGCATTCGCATGCGAAATCCCCTGACCTCGCGCGCCCTGGACTGGGCCAGCAAGCTGCGCTACCCCACCTTGTTCAAGCTGGCGGCGGCGCTGTTTTTGGTGGACCTGGTGATCCCGGACCCGATCCCGTTCCTGGACGAACTGCTGTTCGGCCTGACCACGCTGCTGCTGGCCAACTGGAAAACGCGCAAGGCGCCGCTGCCCGCCCCAGTCCGCCGCGATTGATGCAGCTGGTCGATAGCCACTGCCATCTGGATGCCGGCGAGTTCGACCACGATCGCGCCGCCGTGATCGCACGCGCGCAGGCCGCCGGTGTCGGGCAGCAGGTGATCCCGGCGATCACCGCCGCCAGTTGGCCGGAACTGCGCACCGTCTGCACCCAGGCACCGGGGCTGCACCCCGCCTATGGGCTGCATCCGATCTTTCTGGATCAGCATCGTCCCGAGCATCTGGAGCTGCTGGCCGAGTGGATCGAGCGCGAGCGCCCCTGCGCCATCGGCGAGTGCGGGCTGGATTTCTATCTGGACGGCCTGGATGCGCAGCTGCAGCGCGATTACTTCGAAGGCCAATTGCAGTTGGCCAAGCGCTTCGACCTGCCGCTGATCGTGCATGCGCGCCGCGCCACCGAAGAAGTCATCGCCCGCATCAAGGCGGTCGGCGGCTTGCGCGGCGTGGTGCACAGCTTTGCCGGCAGCCCCGAACAGGCGCAGCAGCTGTGGAAGCTGGATTTCATGATCGGCCTGGGCGGCCCGGTGACCTACCCGCGCGCCAACCGCCTGCGCGGCTTGGCCGCGACGATGCCGCTGCAGTACCTGCTGCTGGAAACCGATGCGCCGGATCAGCCCGACGCCGGCATCCGCGGCCAACGCAACGAGCCGGCATACCTGCGCACGGTGCTGGCCTGCATCGCGCAGCTACGCGGCGAGCCGGAAGAGCGCATTGCCGCGCAGACCAGCGCCAACGCGCGGCGGCTGTTCGGATTGCCTGGCCTAGCTTTGCCCGGCTGATGCCGGCGCGCTGCCGAAGCGCGCCATGCACAAACGTTACGAACTTGCAGCCACCTCGGCGGCCGGCGACGCAGCGGCGGCAACCACCTTCGGCTTGAGCAACATCTCCAACGCCTTGCCCACTGCTACAAACGCGAAGGTGCCGGTGATATGCGTGGCGGCGCCCAGCCCTGCCCCGCAATCCAGCTTGAGCGTGGCATCGGCATCCAGTTGCGGGCGGATGCCGCACACGCTGCCGTCGGCCTGCGGATACTTGACGTTCTCCAGCGAGTACACCGCCGGCACGCCGAAGTAACGCTGCGGATTCTTCGGGAAATTGAACTCGCTGCGCAACTTCTTGCGGATCAGCGCCAGCATCGCATCGTGCTCGGTGCGCGAGACATCGCGCACACGCACCAGCGTGGGGTCGGTGCGCCCACCAGCGGCGCCCACCGTGAGCAAGGGCAACTTGCGCCGGCGGCACCAGGCGATGGTTTCCACTTTCACCCGGAAGCTGTCGCAGGCATCGATCACCAGATCGAAGTCATCGCCAAGCAGGCTTTCGATATTGCCGGCGGTGAGAAACGACTCCACCGCATCGGCGGCGATCTCCGGATTGATCGCCACACAGCGCTCGGCCATCGCGCGCGCCTTGTTGCGTCCGTATTGCCCGGCCAATGCCGGCAATTGCCGATTGGTGTTGGACACGCACAGGTCGTCGGCATCGATCAGGCGGATGTGCCCGACGCCGGTACGCGCCAGCGCCTCCACCACCCACGAGCCCACGCCACCCATCCCGACCACCGCCACACGGCAGGCCGACAGCCGCTCCACCGTGCCGACTCCGTACAGCCGGTCGATACCGGCAAAGCGTTCACGCCATTGTGCTTTCATCGGCCTATTTTACGCGCGCCGCTCAACAAGCGCTTGCTTACCCCGCGCCTTCACCGGCGCCTTCAGTGGAGCCACCATGTCCGCCACACCCCCTCACCAATCACGTGCGTCTCGCTACGCGTTCATGCTGATCCTGGGCTTGTTGATCGGCCTGGTCTGCAGCGTGATGGTGGCGCGCGCGCTGCAGGCCAGGCGCAACCCGGTGCCGGACAGCCTGATGCAGGTGATGGCCTACCAACTGCGCTCTTTACAACCCGGTGCCGGCGAGGTGTGCAACCCGACGCAACAGCAAGCACGACTGCAATCGCTACGTCTGCTTGCAGACGAACTGGAACCCGCATTTGCAGACATCGGCGAAGACCGCCGCTTTGGCGAGCATGCGCAGGCGCTGCGTGCCGCGCTGGATCAGGCGCAGCGCGCGCCATTGCACGATTGCGCCGCGATTGCTGCAGTCAAAACACCGCTGTCGGACACCTGCGACGCCTGCCACCGTGACTTTCGATGAAGAACGCGCTCGGGTTTCGTTAAGCCTGGAGCGATCCAGTTGGCAGACCGTTCACCTGGACCACCACAGGATGACGTCGCCGCGGCCCTGACCGCTTTTCGAACCACCCCGGAGAGATTTCATGAAGACCCGACTGCTCATCATTGGCCTGGCTGCAACCGCGACCCTGGTTGGCTGCGCCACCTCTCAACCTCAGTACGGCAGCTATCGCGGCGACCGCGGTTACGACCAGGGGCAGTCGCAGCAGGCGCGCTGCGTGGATTGCGGCATCGTGACCCGCATCGATGAAGTCGGCCCCACCCGCAGCGCGCCCACCGGCACCGGCGCAGTGCTCGGCGGCATCGTCGGCGCGGTGGCCGGCCGTCAGATCTCCAAGGAGACCGGTGGCAGCAAGGGCAACAAGAACGTCTCGGCCGTAGCCGGTGCCGCCGCTGGCGCGCTGGCAGGCAACGCGATCCAGAACAACGTCACCAGCGACAGCTTCGATGTGCAGGTGCGCATGGACGATGGGCGCGTCATCGTGGTGAACCAGCGCGACCTGGCCGGCGTACGCGAAAACGCCTATGTGCGCGTGGTCAACGGCAAGGTCGTGCTGCGCTGATTGGCTTACCCACTGAGTGACATGACAGAAAGGCCCGGCAACGGGCCTTTCTGCTGTTTGGATGGTGGCTCGAAGTGCTG
Source organism: Xanthomonas hortorum pv. cynarae (assembly GCF_002939985.1). GTDB lineage: Bacteria > Pseudomonadota > Gammaproteobacteria > Xanthomonadales > Xanthomonadaceae > Xanthomonas > Xanthomonas hortorum_D. The sequence continues at coordinate 73,644 of NZ_MDFM01000019.1, forward strand.
CGCTGCACTCAGACCACCTGTACCGCATCGGCCTGCAGGCCCTTCTGTCCCTGCACGACGGTGAAGCTGACCTTCTGACCTTCCTTGAGACTCTTGAAACCCTGGATCTGGATCGCGCGGAAATGGACGAACACGTCCTCGCCGTTTTCGCGACTGATGAATCCAAAACCCTTGGCATCGTTGAACCACTTCACGACACCATTCTCGCGTTCGATGTTGGACATCTCGACTGACTCCCTACGACACTGTGGTGGACTGGCGGTGGTCGCTGTGATTGCAAGGAGGAGCCGAGGTACAAGGATGTAGCGGATCGGACGATCTACCGCATCAGGCCACGATTCACGGTGACCGTTGCAAACAGCAGCGCTGGCAACTTAACCCGCACAAAACGATTTTTCAAGAACCCCTTGCGCATTTTTGTCAAGCCTGAAACGAGATATTTCCAAACCATATGGACACCACCGTCGTTTATTACATCCTGGCCGGCGTGCTGGTGCTGATCGGCCTGGCCGGAGTCATCCTGCCGGCGCTACCGGGCCTGCCACTGGTGTTCGTGGGGTTGCTGGTGGCCGCCTGGGCCGATGACTTCGTCCACGTCGGCTGGGTCGCGCTGGTGATCCTGGGTCTGATCACCGCGCTGTCGTTCGCGATCGACTTTCTGGCCACCGTGTACGGCGCAAAGCGCGTCGGCGCCAGCAAGATGGCGTTGTGGGGATCGGTGATCGGCTCCGTCGTCGGCATCTTCTTCATGCCGATCGGCTTGTTTGTCGGTCCGTTTGCCGGCGCGTGGATCGGCGAATACTGGCAGACCCGCAAATCCGACCAGGCCACCAAGGTCGGCATCGGCACCTGGATCGGCATCATGCTGGGCACCGCGAGCAAGCTGGCGCTGGGTCTGTGCATGCTTGGCGTGTTTGCGATCGCCTGGTTTTTCTAGTCGCTCCAGCGACCACTGGCGTTGGTGGCGCCAGACGGCTGTTTGAGCTAGACGGCTGTTTCGATGTTGGCAGCGCGGGCAGGCATTGACCTGTCGCTGCCCCGCCGACATAGCCGCCTGATCGAATGTTATGCCGCCGTGTACACACCGCGTATGCAGGCGCGACCGTTAAGCTACAAACCTCTGCGCCTGCCTGGCGCCTTCATTCGGCCAGACTGCCCATGTCAAAGCACCGCACCCGTCCCTTGATGCTGATTGCGCTGGCGGCCGCGCCGCTGGCGCACGCGCAGGAAATCGCCGCAACCCCCGCCTCGCCGCAGGCCTGCACCTCCGTCACCTCGGATGCGGCGCGGCTGGCGTGCTACGACCAGGCGCTGGGCTACACGCCGCAGCTGACCGCAGAAGCCGACGCCGCCGCGCAACTGGCCAAGCAGAAAGAGGCCAAGCCACAGGACGAACGCGCCATCAGCCGCGTCGGCGATTTCTTCCGTGCCGATGGACAGGACCAACCCAAGGCCGAGGCGGTCGCCAATGCCGGCCGTGGCTCGCTGCTGGATCGCCGCTGGGAGCTGGCCAAGGATTCCAAGCTGGGCACGTTCCAGCTGCGCGGCTACAAGCCGGTGTATCTGTTGCCGGCGTTCTGGACCAGCGACTCCAACCGCACCCCGCAGTCGCCGAACCCGGCCAACTCGGTGTCCACCCCGCAGCAACTGGACAGCGCCGAGCTGAAGTTCCAGCTCAGCTTCAAGACCAAGGTGGTCGAAGATATGTTCGGCGACAACGGCGATATCTGGATGGGCTACACCCAGAGCTCGCGTTGGCAGGCCTACAACACCGATGCCTCGCGCCCGTTCCGCGAAACCAACTACGAGCCGGAGGCGATGTTGGTGTTCCGCAACAACTACAGCCTGTTCGGCTGGAAGGGCCGCATGAGCGGCATCAGCATCAATCACATGTCCAACGGCCGCGAGGACCCGCTGTCGCGTTCCTGGAACCGGGTGATCCTCAACATCGGTCTGGATCGCGAGAATTGGGCACTGACGCTGCGCCCGTGGTTCCGCATCAAGGAAGACCGCGCCGACGACAACAATCCCGATATCGAGGATTACATGGGCCGCGGCGACGCGACCCTGGTCTACAACAAGGACGGCCACGAGTTCGCATTGATCGCACGGCATTCGCTGCGTGGCGGCGACCGCTCGCACGGCTCGGTGCAGCTGGACTACGGCTTCCCGATCACCAACCTGCTGCGCGGCCATGTGCAGGTGTTCGACGGCTATGGCGAAAGCCTGATCGACTACAACCACAAGGCGACCTATATCGGCCTGGGTGTGTCGTTGCTGGAGTGGTTCTAACCGCGTGCCGTTTCACTGGCCGGCGCATTGCCGGCCAGTCCTAGCGCCAACGTTTGATCGGAGCTGGCGTGCTCGTCGCAAAACGCTTGCGGCCGAGCACGCGTACTGGGAGCATGGATGTACGCACTCCGTGCACGGCCAACCAGGCCGCCCCGTCGACAGGACGTCCCATGGCTCGCCCGCACCACCGCTCCTTCTTCGCCCATGCCTCTGCGCTGCTGGGCGTGCTCAGTCTGATGGGTGTGGTGTGTTTCCACTTTCCCGATCTGTTGACCAGCCGCGAGTTCCGCGCCGCCTATAACGAGCAGTTCGCACGCCATCTCCTGCTGGTCGGGCTGGTTGCCGCGTTCCTGCTGGGTACCTTCACCATTCTGCGCGACCGCAACAAGCGCATTGCGATGGTTGGTGTGGGCAGCGCAACGTTGGCGGTGTTGTTCGGTGGCACCAACGTGCAGTTCGATACGATCGGGCGCACGCCCTATTCGCTTGGCCTGGACTGGTTTGTGATTTCGCTGTTCTTCTCGGCACTGGTGTTCGTGCCGCTGGAACGCTATCTGGGCAAGCGCCGCATTTCGCCGTTACGTCCGGGCTGGCGCACCGATATCGGCTATTTCTTCATGAGCCATGTGCTGGTGCAGTTCATCCTGATTCTGGTCACCGCCTCCACGTCGAGTATCGCCGGGCTGGCCGCGTTTCCAGCGCTGAAAGCGGCAATCCAGTCCCTGCCGGTGTGGGGACAGTTTCTGATTGCGGTATTCGTCGCCGACATGGCGCAGGCATCGCTGCATCGGGCATATCACAATATTCCCTGGCTCTGGCGCTTCCACGCGGTGCATCACTCCAGCCGCGAGATGGATTGGTTGGCCGGGTCGCGCATCCATTTTGTGGAAATCGTGCTGACCCGCAGTGCGGTGCTGCTGCCGCTGTTGATTCTCGGTTTTTCGACCCCGGCGGTGAATGCGTACGTGATTCTGGTCGGCCTGCAGGCGGTGCTCGCACATTCCAACCTCGGCCTGCGTTTTGGCTGGCTGGAATACGTGCTGGTCTTGCCGCGTTATCACCACTGGCATCATGCGCGCCAGCAGGACTATATCGACGTCAACTACGCCATCCATCTGCCCTTGGTGGACATGTTGATGGGCACGTTCAAGCTGCCGCCGAGCCGCGATGCGTGGCCGCAGGAATATGGCGTCATGAAACTGGAAACGGTGCCCAAGGGGCTGATGCGCCAGCACCTGATGCCATTCCGTCGGCGCAAGACGTTCGACGATTATGTGGACTAAAACTCGAAATACGGTTTGCGTTGGAGTGTTTGTCCAGCGCGGATAATCATGTGCAGAACGGCTGATCTGCCACTTGGCTGCAGGGCCCTTGCCCGCCCACCATCGCGGGACACGCCGCAAGTACGTCCGTGTAGGCTCTTACGCGGCATCCATGCCGCGTAAGGTCCCGCGATGGTGGGCGGGCAAAGACCAGTCTGGATGGTCGGTGTGCATGGTTGCTAGCAGTGCATGCGGCGCGGCTGTCCGATGAGCTGCGGTTTGATCAGCGCCTTTCGATCTGATCGATGTTGCGACCATTCCAGACATCACTCCATTCGGTCAACGAACGCGACACGTTGCCGTCATCGATACAGTGTGCGGGAGGTTGTGTCAGAGCTGACGACCGCGCTGCACCGCACATATGAAAACAGCGCAGGAGATCATCCTGCGCTGTCATTGCCCGAACCACTGCAATAACCATCAGACGTCGAAGAAATCCACCTTGCCGTCTTTCAGGGTGTAATACGCGCCGACAACGCGGACATTGCCTGCGCGCAGCGGTTCCAGCAGTGCCGGCTCGGAAGCGGCACGCAGGCGGTCGACGGTGCGCTTGACGTTGGCCTTGACCGAGTCGGCCAGCAGGTCAGCGCCGCCCTTGCTCTTGGCAGTCAGCACGGCGGGGACGATCGGCTCGATCATCGAGCCGATCGCGCCGGGGAAGAACGCGCCCTGCTCCACCACCGACACCGCGGCGGCAACCGCGCCGCAACTCTCGTGGCCCATCACCACCACCAGCGGCACGCCAAGCTGGCTCACCGCATATTCGATCGAACCCAATGCAGTGGTATCGACGGTGTTGCCGGCGTTGCGAACGATGAACATCTCGCCAAGGCCGCGACCGAACAGCAGTTCCGGCGGCACGCGCGAATCCGAGCACGACACCAGGATCACGAACGGAGTCTGGCCCAGCGCCAGTTCCAGCCGGCGCTTGCCGTCGGAGATCACCTTCTTGGGACGGTTCTCGACAAACGCAGCGTTGCCGTCACGCAGGGTCTGCAACGCCTGCTCGGCGTCTAGATCGGTTTTCTTCGACGGCGCGGCGCGCACAGCGAATGGTAGTGACGCGGCTGCGGCCGCGACCGGCGCGCAACAGGCGCATTGCAGCAATTTTCGACGGGATGCGGAATGCGACATGGACGAGCCCCTGCTCTCTGGTTGGTGTCGCGATCGTACTACGCGGCAAGCGCGGCGGAACGCTTTGAAGCGCGCTGATGGACGCCGCTCAACGCCTGCTGCGGCTGGAGATTCAGGTCCAGTCCGTTAGACCCTCGCGGCGATAGGTTTCCTGAAACGCCGGCCGGGCTTTCATTCGCTGCGCATGCGCGTGCAGCGCCGGCCAGGTATCGCTGGGCCGGGGCATATTGCGCGACCAGCGCATCATCATGGTCAGCATGAAATCGGCTGCCGACAACGTCTGGCCAAGCAGATACGGACCATTGGCTTGCAGGTGCGCATCGACCTGGGTCCAGGCCGCTTCGAGTTTTTGCTGTGCCTTCGCCTGCGCCGCATCGCTGTGCGCAGCGCCCGCCGGCTCGCTCGGGTAGAACCAGGCGCGATACGCCGGCTGCAAGGTGTTGGCACAGAAGAACATCCACCTGTAGTAGTGCGCACGCGCAGGCGTGCCGACCGGCGGTGCCAGCCCGGCCTGCGGATACAGGTCGGCCAGATGCAGCACGATTGCTGCAGCTTCGGTCAACACCTGGCCCTCCAGCACCAGCGTCGGCACCACGCCGGCTGGATTGAGTGCCAGATATTCAGGCGATTTCTGCTCGGCGCGATCGAAATCCAGCGGATGCAGCACATGCGGCACATCCAGTTCGATCAGCAGCCAATGTACGACCAGGGCTGCGGTGCTGGGGGAATGATAAAGCGTTGTGGTCATACGGATTCCTGAAGTCAGTTGGTGCAGGCGCGCAAGCAGGCGAGCTTGCGTGGTTCACAGCGATTGTCGTCGCTCTGTTGGCTGCAATCGAAGACCTGCGCGAGGCAGTTGGCCCGCTGTGCCGGATTCTGCACGTCATCGCAGCGTTTTCCGCGCGGCGCCACCGAGGCGCTGCAACTGCTCTCGCTGGGCCGATCGGCGCGGCATTGCCTGGCACTCTGATTGCACTGCGCGATGCAACGGTCCGACGCTGCGGGCCCGCTGAATCGTGTGGAGGGCTCGCTTGGCCTGAGTGGCTTTTTTTCTTCAAACGGCACCGGCGCGGCCGGTTTTGGCGCGTAGTTGCCGGAAGGAAACAGCACAGTCGGTGCTGTCTTCTGTTGCGCTGCCACACCCTGGCTGAGGCAGACCAACAACGCGATGCAGATAAGTCGGAGCATTCCTGTTCTCCTGGGACCGGTCAGTACGCCGAGCATATCGGGTTGTCGCTCGGCGTTGCCTGGCCGCGTGGTCGATCCGGCAGGCCGTCTTCATCCCGATAGACAGACACCGGCTGATGACGGGGACCTAAGCGTATTAACTTGTTTGCGGGACGCGGCGACGCAGTGCAGTTGCGTCGCCGCTCTAGGCCAGGCTTATTCCACCACCACCGGAATCTTGCCGATGCGCGACTGCCACAAACGCGGCCCGGTCTTGTGCACCGACTCGCCGGTGGAATCCACAGCAACCGTGACCGGCATGTCCTTGACCTCGAATTCGTAGATCGCTTCCATGCCCAGATCTTCGAACGCCAGCACGCGCGCGGCCTTGATCGCCTTGGACACCAGATATGCCGAGCCGCCGACTGCCATCAGATAGACGGCCTTGTTGTCGCGGATCGCATCGATCGCCGCATCGCCGCGCTCGGACTTGCCGACCATGCCGAGCAGGCCGGTTTGTTCCAGCATCTGGCGGGTGAACTTGTCCATGCGGGTGGCAGTGGTCGGGCCGGCCGGGCCGACCACTTCGTCGCGCACCGGGTCGACCGGGCCGACGTAGTAGATGAAGCGGTTGGTGAAATCGACCGGCAAGGTTTCGCCCTTGTTGAGCATGTCGATCATGCGCTTGTGCGCGGCGTCGCGGCCGGTCAGCAGCTTGCCGTTGAGCAGCACCACTTCGCCTGGCTTGAAGCTGGCGACTTCCTCGCGGGTGATGGTGTCCAGGTTGACCCGGCGCGCGTTGGTCGGGTTGTAGGTGAGCTTGGGCCAGTCTTCCAGCGACGGCGGATCCAGCATCACCGGGCCGCTGCCGTCCAGGGTGAAGTGCGCGTGGCGGGTGGCGGCGCAGTTGGGAATCAGCGCCACCGGCAGGTTGGCGGCGTGGGTCGGGTAATCCTTGACCTTGATGTCCAGCACCGTGGTCAGGCCGCCCAGGCCCTGCGCGCCGATGCCGAGCGCGTTGACCTTTTCGTACAGCTCCAGCCGCAGTTCTTCGGCGCGATTGGAGGCACCGCGCGCCTGCAGATCGACGATGTCGATCGGCTCCATCAACGCTTCTTTGGCCAGCAGCATGGCCTTTTCGGCGGTGCCGCCGATGCCGATGCCGAGCATGCCCGGCGGGCACCAGCCGGCGCCCATGGTCGGCACGGTCTTGAGCACCCAGTCGACGATGGAGTCGGACGGATTGAGCATGGCGAACTTGCTCTTGGCCTCCGAGCCGCCGCCCTTGGCCGCGACGATCACCTCGACATGGTGGCCGGGCACAATCTTGGTGTTGACCACCGCAGGCGTGTTGTCCTTGGTGTTCTGCCGCGTGCCGGCCGGGTCGGCCAGCACGCTGGCGCGCAGCTTGTTGTCGGGGTGGTTGTAGGCGCGGCGCACGCCTTCGTTGACCATGTCTTCCACACCCATGGTGGCGTCGTCCCAGCGCACCTGCATGCCGATTTCCAGGAACACGGTAACGATGCCGGTGTCCTGGCAGATCGGGCGATGGCCTTCGGCGCACATGCGCGAGTTGATCAGGATCTGCGCGATGGCGTCCTTGGCGGCCGGCGACTCTTCGCGCTCGTAAGCGGCGGACAGATTCTTGATGTAGTCGACCGGGTGGTAATAGCTGATGTACTGCAGCGCGTCGGCGACGGACTGGATGAGGTCTTCCTGCTTGATCGAGGTCACGGCTGGCTCTACGGCTGGCGGGGGCAATCCGGGCATTTTAGTCCAAACTTCCAGCGCGTCCTGCGGCCGCGTCAATGGCTGCGATTGACCAGGCCAAGGATTGCGTGGCGCCCGACCCAACGCCCGGGTGCCCTGAGATACACCGGCCGCACCGATTTGCGAGTGCGCAGTCAGCGACAGAGCAGCTATCGCGCGCCAATGCAGGGATGCGCACTGGCGCCTTCCAACACTTCACGCCTACGCAAAGCGCTGCACACTAGTGCGATGTCAGCATCCCGTTCCGGCGCCACCGCGCCCGCCGCACCCCGTGCCGGCCCCACCCTGCGCGAGCGCTTGAATGCGTTGCGTAACCTGCCACCGTTTCTGCGCCAGATCTGGCAGACCAGCCGCTGGCTGAGCGCCAGCAGCATCGGCCTGCGCGTGCTGCGCGCGTTGATGCCGGTGGCTTCGCTGTATATCGGCAAATTGATCATCGACGAGGCGATCCATCTGGTTGGCCAACCGCCGGCCTTCGATTCGCTGACCCAGGCGCTGAGCAGCGGACGTCTGAACCGGCTGCTGGAATTGCTGGCGCTGGAACTGGCGCTGGCGATCGGCTCGGACCTGCTCGGCCGGCTGGTCGGCTACGCCGATGCGCTGCTGTCGGAGTTGTTCAACAACGCCGCCAGCGTGCGCCTGATGGAACACGCCGCGCAGCTGGACCTGGAGGACTTCGAAGACCCCGACCGGCAGGACAAGCTGGATCGCGCGCGGCGCCAGACCATGAACCGCATGAACCTGATGAGCCAGTTGTTCGGCCAGGTGCAGGACGCCATTACCGTGGTCAGCCTGGCGGTGGGTCTGGTGGTGTATGCGCCATGGTTGATCCTGCTGCTGGCGATCGCCCTGATCCCGGCCTTCATCGGCGAGGCGCATTTCAATGCGCTGGGCTACTCGCTCAACTTCCAGTGGACGCCGGAGCGGCGCCAGCTCGATTACCTGCGCCAGGTCGGCGCCAGCGTCGAGACCGCAAAAGAAGTCAAGATCCTCAACCTGCACCGCTTTTTGATCGCACGCTATCGCCGGCTGGCCGACAAGTTCTTCCAGGCCAATCGCGCATTGGCGCGCAAGCGTGCGTTGTGGGGCGCGCTACTGGCTGCGCTGGGCACCTTGGGCTATTACATGGCCTATGGCTATATCGCCTGGCGCACCGTGCGCGGCGATTTCAGCATCGGCGATCTGACCTTTCTGGCCGGCAGTTTCCTGCGCCTGCGCCAGTTGCTGGAAGGCCTGCTGATCGGGTTTTCGCAGGTCGCCGGGCAGGCCTTGTATCTGGACGATCTGTATTCGTTCTTCAACATCGTGCCGGAAATCCGCTCGCGCCCGAATGCGCTGCCGGTGCCGCGACCGATCCGCCAGGGCTTCGTGTTCGAGGATGTGGGTTTTCGCTATCCGGATGCCGAACAATGGACCGTGCGGCACCTGGATTTCGAGCTACGGGCGGGCGAAGTGCTGGCGCTGGTCGGCGAAAACGGCGCCGGCAAGACCACCCTGGTCAAGCTGCTGGCGCGGCTGTACGACCCGGACGAAGGCCGCATCCTGCTCGATGGGCAGGACCTGCGCGATTACGATCTGGACGATCTGCGCGCCAACCTGGGCGTGATCTTTCAGGACTTCGTGCGCTACCACCTGAGCGTGGGCGAGAACATTGGCGTCGGCCAGGTCGATGCCATGGGCGATGCACCGCGCATCCGCGCCGCCGCCCAGCGCGCGATGGCCGGCGAGCTCATCGACAGCCTGCCCGATGGCTACGATCAATTGATCGGCCGACGCTTCAAGAACAGCGTGGATCTGTCCGGCGGGCAATGGCAGAAGATCGCCATCGCACGCGCCTACATGCGCGATGCGCAGCTGATGATCCTGGACGAACCCACCGCCGCACTGGATGCACGCAGCGAGTTCGAGGTATTCCAGCGTTTCAAGGAATTGTCGGACAACCGCACTGCGGTGCTGATCTCGCACCGCTTCTCCAGCGTGCGCATGGCCGACCGCATCCTGGTGCTGGCCGCTGGCCGCATCGAGGCCAACGGCACGCATGCGGAGTTGATGGCGCAGGGAGGCCGGTATGCGGAGTTGTTCGAGCTGCAGGCGGCGGGGTATCGGTGAGGCGGGGATTCGGGATTCGGGATTGGAGATTTGGGATTGGCCTGAGCTGCCGGTCCATCGCGGGCCCGAGAACGTCCAGGCCCCAAGGATCCGCTCTTGCGAATCACCAATCCCGACTCCCGAATCCCGGCCACCTAAATGAGAGTTCATCTCATTTGACCGGCTTGAGGTAGAATTGGCAGGTACTCTTCCCACGACACTCACCGGCATGTCTTCCGCTTTCGGCGCCCAAACGGTGCTCGAGGTCCGTCACTGGACCGACGCCTACTTCAGCTTCACCACGACCCGCGATGCCGGTTTCCGTTTCGAGAACGGCCAATTCGTGATGATCGGCCTGGAAACCGAGACGCGCCCGTTGCTGCGTGCGTACTCGATTGCCAGCGCCAACTGGGAAGAGCATCTGGAGTTCTTCAGCATCAAGGTGCCGGACGGCCCGCTGACCTCGCGGCTGCAGCACATCAAACCGGGCGATCAGGTGCTGGTCGGCAAGAAGCCCACCGGCACGCTGCTGATCAGCGATCTGCACCCTGGGCGCAACCTGTACCTGCTGGGCACCGGCACCGGCCTGGCGCCGTGGCTGTCGGTAATCAAGGATCCGGAAACCTACGAACGCTTTGACAAGGTGATCCTGACCCAGGGCGTGCGGTTTGTGCAGGATCTGGCCTACCGCGACTATTTCGAGCGCGAGCTGCCGCAGCATGAGTTTCTCGGCGACCTCCTGCGCGACAAGTTGCTGTACTACCCGGCGGTGACGCGCGAAGCATTCACCAACCAGGGCCGCCTGACCGAGCTGATGGAAGACGGCCGCATGCAGCAGACGCTGGGCTTGCCGCCGCTGGATCCGGCCAACGACCGCTTCATGATCTGCGGCAGCCCGCAGATGCTGGCTGACCTGCGCAACGTGCTGGATGCGCGCGGCTTCGAAACCTCGCCACGCATCGGCACGCCGGGGCATTACGTCTTCGAGCGCGCGTTCGTCGAGAAGTGATGCGGCGCGCGGAGTAGCCGCCACCGCACCGTCGTAGGAGCGCACCTGGGCGCGATGAAGCAGTCCCGGTAACGCTTCATACTTGGCGTACGCCTCACATCATCGGTAACGCTTCATCGCGCCCGGGTGCGCTCCTACGATCCAGGCGCGTTCAAAAGTTAGGCGTGCGTTTGCGCGCCCAGCGCGCGCTCGATATCTGCAGCCAACGCTTCCGGCTTGGTGGTCGGCGCATAACGCTCCAACACGCGGCCATCGCGCCCGATCAGGAACTTGGTGAAATTCCACTTGATCGCCTCCGAACCCAGGACGCCGCGTTGTTCGTGCTTGAGGTGCTGCCACAGCGGATGCGCGCCACTGCCATTGACCTCGATCTTCTCGGCCAGCGGAAAATCCACCGAATAATCGAGCGAGCAGAACTGGCGGATCTGCGCCGCATCGCCCGGCTCCTGATGGCCGAACTGATCGCACGGGAATCCGATCACCACCAAGCCACGTTCGCGATAGCGCTGCCACAGCGCCTGCAGGCCTGCGTATTGCGGGGTAAAGCCGCATTTCGAAGCGACATTGACCACCAGCAGCACCTTGCCGGCATAGTCGCGCATCGACTGCGTGCGACCGTCCAGGTCGGTGAATTCGAACGTGGAGATGTCGCTCATGGCGTGCTCGGATGCTCAGGGAAACTGCAGCGTAGCCCAGCTGTCGACATTGCGGCACTGCATCGCACTGCGCGTGCTCAGCACGCGCGCGCCAGCAGAAAGGCGCGACAGATCGACGCTCTGTTGGGGCCATCCCCACATTTCATCCAATGTCACCGAATCATTGTTGGCGCCGCAGGTGAAACGCCAGGCGGCCCCACAAACGAACGAGACCCAAGCGAGCCATCATTAGACCAGCCCAGATGGTGCACCTCGCCGCAGCGTTTGACTACGGCATTTCACGGTAACGCAGCGTCTTGTGAGTCGCGGTCCAGCGGCGCCAGCTAACGGCAGAGCCCGCGTGCACTGCCGCCGGCCAGCTGGTCGAGCTCGGCCTTGTCCACCGGCGACGTTCGCGGATTGGCTACACGATGACCCTATAGCCATGCCTTTTGTCACACGCCTGTCCGACCCGGCTGGGTTAGCCTCGGGGGTTCGCACTTTGGAGCCACTCTCTTGACCACCCGTCTCGCCTTTGCCCTGGCCGCTTCCCTGGGACTCGCCATGCCGTCCTACAGCATCGCCGCACCTGCCGCCACGCAGGCCGCCACCCAAGCCAACCCCTTTTTTGCCGACAGCACGTTGCCGCTGCACTACCCGCAGTTCGACAAGATCACCGACAGCGATTTTGCTCCCGCCTTCGACGCCGGCATGGCCGAGCAGTTGAAGGAAGTGGAAAAGATCGCCAACCAGAAGGCCAAGCCGAGCTTCGACAACACCATCATTGCGCTGGAAAAAAGCGGCGCCACGCTCGATCGCGCCACCACGGTGTTCTTCAACCTGGTCGGTGCCGACACCAACGATGCGCGCAAGAAACTGCAGGCCGATTATTCGGCGAAATTCGCCGCGCACCGCGACGCGATCTCGCTCAATAGCAAGCTGTTTGCACGCATCCAGACCTTGTACGACCAACGCAGCAAGCTGGGCCTGGATGCGCAAGGCCTGCGCCTGGTCGAGAAGTACCACAGCGACTTCGTGCGCGATGGCGCCAAGCTCTCCGATGCCGACAAGACCACGCTCAAGGCGATGAATGCCGAGCTGGCCAACCTGGGCACCACCTTCAGCCAGAACGTGCTGGCCGAAGTGAATGCCGCCGCCGTCGTCGTCGATGACGTCAAGCAGCTCGATGGCCTGTCAGACGAGCAGATTGCCTCCGCCGCCGAAGCCGCCAAGGCGCGCAAGCTCGACGGCAAGTACGTGATTGCGCTGCTCAACACCACCGGCCAGCCGCCGCTGACCCAGCTGAAGAATCGCGAACTGCGCAAGAAGATCTACGACGCTTCGGTGTCGCGTGGCAGCCACGGCGGCCAGTACGACAACACCGCGCTGGTCGCACGCATCATGAAGCTGCGCGCCGACAAGGCCAAGCTGCTCGGCTTCCCCACCTACGCCGCCTATTCGCTGGAAAACCAGACCGCCAAGACCCCGGAAGCGGTCAACGCGATGTTGGGCAAGCTGGCACCGGCCGCAGTAGCCAACGCCAAGCGCGAAGCGGCCGATCTGCAGGCGATGATCGACAAGGAACAAAATGCCGCACGCAAGCCCACCTTCAAGCTCGAAGCATGGGATTGGGCCTACTACAGCGAGAAGGTGCGCCAGGCCAAGTACAACTTCGACGAGTCGCAGCTCAAGCCGTATTTCGAGCTGAAGAACGTGCTGGAAAACGGCGTGTTCTATGCGGCCAATCAGGAATACGGCCTGACCTTCAAGCAGCGCACCGACCTGCCCACCTATCGCGACGACATCACCGTCTACGACGTGTTCGATGCCGACGGCAAGCAGCTGGCGATCTTCATCGCCGACATGTACGCACGCGAATCCAAGCGCGGCGGCGCGTGGATGAACTCGTATGTATCGCAATCGGATCTGACCGGTTTCAAGCCGGTGGTGGCCAATCACCTCAACATTCCCAAACCGCCGGCCGGCCAGCCCACGTTGCTGACCTGGGATGAAGTGACCACCATGTTCCATGAGTTCGGCCATGCGCTGCACGGCATGTTCTCGGACGTCAAATACCCGTATTTCTCCGGCACCAGCGTGCCGCGCGACTTCGTCGAGTTCCCCTCGCAGGTCAACGAAATGTGGGCCGATGAGCCGACCATCCTCAAGAACTACGCCAAGCATTACCAGAACGGCACGCCGATGCCGCAGGCGCTGCTGGACAAGGTGATTGCGGCCTCCAAGTTCAACCAGGGCTTTGCCACCACCGAGTATCTGGGTGCGGCGATGCTGGATCAGAACTGGCACCAACTCAGCGCCAACCAGGTGCCCGACGCAGCCGGCGTGATGGCCTTCGAAGCCAAGGCGCTGCAGCAGGACGGCATTGCCTACGCACCGGTGCCGCCGCGCTACAAGACCCCGTATTTCAGCCACATCATGGGCGGTTATGCGGCCGGCTATTACGCCTACATCTGGTCCGAAGTGCTGGATGCCAACACCCAGCAGTGGTTCAAGCAGCATGGCGGGCTGAGCCGCACCAATGGCGATCGGTTTCGCCAGACCCTGCTCGCGCGCGGTGGCAGCGTGGATGCGATGGAGCTGTTCCAGAACTTCGCCGGGCATGCGCCGCAGATCGAGCCCCTGCTCGAAAAGCGCGGCCTGAGCGCGCAAGGCGGCGATGGCGCTACGCCGGAAGCACCGCAGTCCAAGCCGTAATCGGACTTGCGAAAATCAAGACGCCGCCCGGAGCGATCCGGGCGGCGTTTTCATGTGTGCGATGGCGCGTGTGGCGGGGCAGATCCGTATCGATCAGAGCTCGACCGCGTCCACACCATCGAGCAGTTTTCTCAGCAATTTCTCCAGGCGCACCTGCTCGGCTTCGCTCATGCCGGCAGTTTCTGCATTTAACAACGTGCAGGCATCGGGAAGTAGATTCTTGATCAAGGCCAGGCCTGCAGGCTGCAGCGTCAGCACGATCTTGCGCCGGTCGTCGGGGCTGCTGCCGCGCGCGATCAGTCCCTTTTCGCAGAGCTGATCGGTGAGCCGGGTGATGTTGGCCGGCTTCTCGCTGGCCGCTTCGGCCACTTCGGTAGGCGTGATGGCCTGCTCCGGCGTGCCGTAGAGCATCATCAGAATTTCGTATTCCGGTGGACTGATTCCGTAAGGCTTCAGCCGCACGGAGCCCTGCGTATGCAATCGCTTGTAGAGATGCTTGATCAACCTCACCAGGACAGCCGGCTCCCGCGGGAACGCCGGGTAACGCACGCAAGTGTGGTCCACGCGACTTGCGGTTGGATCGAAACTGCTCATATCACCCGTTCGATTACATTACTGAATGGCCAAGCCATTCAATCACATCATCTGCGGGGTGACATCTCAGCGAGCGAAGAGATGTACATATTCCGGCGCGATCCACGGTAACAATGTGGCTGCCGAGACCTGCGCTATCTGCGTGCCATCCGAGTATGGTCCCACCTGATACGGCGGAAACACGAAGCGCAGCGCAGCGATCTGCCCGGCAGGATTGAGCACCGGCACGAACTGGGCAAAGTTGTCGACCTGTGCCGCCGTGCCTTCGGCAATCATGCGGTCTGCCGAGGCGACCTGCTCGGCCTGATCCTCGACCGGCACGCGATCGGCTTCCACACGCTGGGCGGCGGCATTGTGCAACTGCGCGGCGACCTCGCGTGCGATCTTTTCCCAGCCCGCCGGGTCGGGAATCAGCGCCTGCGCCGTCAGTTGCTTGCGCTCCTTGACCAACCACACGAAGCGCGCCACCAGCGGCTCGCCGTGCGCACCGCCGGTGTAGCGGCTGCCATCGGCAGATACCACGATCAGGTCGGCGGTCTGCAGCACGGTCTCGAATGCCAGCGACAGCTCGTAAGGCGCGGCCGGTTTGTCGTTGCCAAGACCAGCGACGGCCTCCATCAATTCGGCACGCGCATCCTGTGAATAGCTGCGGATCAGTGCGGCCAGTTCCGGGTACGCGTCCAACCCGCGCGGATAGCTGATGCCGACCATGTAGGCAGGCGCATGCTCGATCACATCTTCCAATGGGCCACTCTGCACGACGACGGGCTCCGGAGGCGGCATCGCCTGCGCTGTTGCGTCCGCTGCCGGCTCCGTCGTTTCTGCCGTTGTAGGTGCGCGCTGTGTACACCCTGCCAGCAGAGCCAGCATCAGCACGCCCCGCATTCCATTCACTGCAAACAACCGCCCCATCCCACCTGCCCCTCATCGAAGTCACGCTGCAAAGACACGCTGCCGGCGATCAGGCCAGCAGATCCTGAAACTGTTGATGCCGACGTACATACGCCTCGGCGTAGCTGCACTCGGGTACGACCTTCCACCCCGCCTGGCGCGCGTAATGCAAAGCGGCCTCGACCAGCACTGCGGCAATGCCGCGTCCACCGATCGCGTCCGGCACATGCGTATGCGTGATGGTCATGCGCTCGCCTTCGCGCCGGTAGGCCA
The DNA here is from genome assembly GCF_002939985.1 of Xanthomonas hortorum pv. cynarae. Lineage (GTDB taxonomy): Bacteria > Pseudomonadota > Gammaproteobacteria > Xanthomonadales > Xanthomonadaceae > Xanthomonas > Xanthomonas hortorum_D. The sequence goes on from NZ_MDFM01000019.1 coordinate 89,534, forward strand.
GCTCGGCGTGATGTCCATCGGTGTCTACGCTGAAACGTTGCTGGGTTGGATCGTGTTCTGCGTGCACTGTCGCCGCCTCCATCGTGGTCTGCGCCCGGCAGTGTGTGGTGGTGAGTGTGACCAGCGCGGCGCCGCGCCTGCGTGAAAATGAATCGATGCTGTGACTCGCAGCCCAGCTTGCCGAACGCGCTCTTAAGTTCGCTCGCAAAACGCCGATAGCTCAGCCAAGGGCATTGGCTGTTTCTGGTCTGTTGACCGTCTGCCGAGGTCCTCGCCTTACCTACGAGGAGTCACCGCATGAACAACGATTCGGCAGGACACAGCACAGACAGCGATAGCTCGTTGCTGGAGGGCTTGTTCCAGTTCGCCATCAATGGCGATACCCACAACCCGGACTTCGCGCAGCTCAACGATACGGTGTACGAGCGCTTGCAGCAGGCCTACGGCAGCACTGCCGTTGCCGACCAGGAACGCAACGCGGCCTGAGCCACGCGTCGCGTTAACCGCCAGGGCCAATCGCATCAATGGCCCTGGCCGGTTGCCTCAGGCAACCCAGCCATCACGATTTCCGATCACCGCCGCGCCGCCTGACGGCCACGCCGTCCTTCGGCAATCCGGCTCAATCGACGCGCTCAACCGACGCGCTTATCCGAAGCGCGGATTGGACAGCTGCTCCAGAAACACCTGCCACACCCGCGGCTCCATGATCAGCATGAACATCACACCGAAGGCCGCACCGGCCAGATGCGCGCTGTGGTTGATGCGATCGCCGCCACGGCGGTCCATCCACAGGCTGTAGCCCACGTAGAACACCGCATAGATGATCGCCGGCGCCGGAATGAACAGCACCAGGATGATCGTCCACGGCTTGAGCAGGATGAAGGCGAACAACACCGCCGACACCGCGCCGGAAGCGCCCAGGCTGAGGTAATTGGGGTTCTTCTGATTCTTCAGATAGCTGGGCAGGATCGACACCACCAGCGCGCTCAGATAGAACAGCGGATAGGTCAGCACGCTGCCGCTCAGCCGCGTCATCACGTCTTCGATGTACCGGCCGAAGAAGAACAGCGTGATCATGTTGAAGACCAGATGGCCCAGGTCGGCATGGATGAAGCCGTAGGTCACCAGGCGGTCGTATTGCTTTTGCTTGTCCAGCGCCGGCGGCCACAGCACCAGCCGGTCGGCCAGCTTGCGGTTGTTGAACGCCATCCACGAGACGATGCCGGTGATGGCGATCAGGATCAAGGTAATCATGCGGACCTCAGGCAGAACGGTAATTGTCGACCATGCGATACCGGCGTGCGTACAGGCCGAAGGCCAGTGCCGCCAGAAACGCGAAGGCCGCGAAGAAGAACATCAAAAATGCCGCTTCGCTGAGCCCAGTATCGGCGATATGTGCGGTCACCGTCTCGTTACGCACCGCCACGTTCGACAACAGCACCCATAGATTGCCCACCGTGGTGGTCAGGTACCAGAAGCTCATCACCACGCCCTTCATCGACGGCGGCGCCTGGCTGTAGGCGAACTCGATACCGGTGGCCGACACCAGCACCTCGCCGAAGGTCAGCAGCGCATAGGGCAGGATCTGCCAGGCGATATGCATCGGCTCGCCGCCGTCCATGCCGATCTGGATGGCGCCGACCGCGATCCAGGCCAGGCCGCCGAAGGCGATGCCGCAGGTCATGCGGCGCAGCGCGGTGGGCTCCCAGCCGCCACGCCGCAGCAGCGGGTACAGCACCAGATTGTTGAACGGGATCAGCAGCATCACCAGCAGCGGATTGAGCGCCTGCATCTGCGAGGCAGTGAACCAGGCCGGCATGGTCATCTCGCGCCCCTGCAGGACCCAGGTCGAGGCCTTCTGGTCGAACAGCGAGAAGAACGGCGTCACCAGCGCGAAGATCACCAGCACCCGCAGCAACGCACGCACGCCTTCGACCGCCGTATCGGGATGGATGCCGCGCGCACGCTCCAGCTGCCACCAGGTGCCGCCACCGATGCCCGCCAGCAGCAACACCAGCGCCATGCACAGGCAGATGACGATGCCGAGCTGTTCGACCAGCGCGAAGCAGGCCAGCGCCAGCAGTACCGACACCACTGCCAGCATCAGGCCGGGACGGCCCTGCCCCGGCGCATGCGCCAGCAAGGCGGTGCGCATCACCGCACCGAAGCCGTGCGGATCCTTCGGTGGCAGCGGCACCCGCACATAGCGCTTGCGGCCCAGCCAGAACACCAGCGTGGCCACGAACATCAGGATGCCGGGAATGCCGAACGCCCATGCCGGACCCAGATGTTTCAGCGCCAGCGGAATCAGCAACGAGGCGAACAACGAGCCGAAGTTGATGATCCAGTAGAAGGCGTCGAACACCACCTTGGCCCGGTGCTTGTTGGACTGGTCGAACTGGTCGCCCATGAACGAGGCAACCAGCGGCTTGATCCCGCCCGCGCCCAATGCGATCAGCCCCAGCCCGACGAAAAATCCGCTGCGGCTGCCTTCGAACAGCGCCAGGCAGGCATGGCCGGCGCAATACACCAGGCTGAACCACAAAATGGTGTTGTATTTGCCGAAGAAACGATCGGCCAACCAGCCACCGAGCAGCGGGAAGAAATACACCCCGATCATGAAGCTGTGCAGGATGTGCTTGGCCTCCGCCTCGCGGCCGGGTCCGCCGACTTCCTGCAGCAGCAGCGAGGTGATCAGGAACTGCACCAGGATGTTGCGCATCCCGTAGAAGCTGAAGCGCTCGCAGGCCTCGTTGCCGATGATGAAAGGAATCTGGCGCGGCAACCGCGCGCCGGCAGTAGAGCCCGGCAAGGTGGAAGTGGTCAAAGGCAGTCCGGTCGAGCAGAAAACACGCGCTATCGTACCGGCGGCTGCGGGTTGGCCGCCATCGCGACCATTGGATAAGGCTTTCGGTGTAGGACGTTGCATGCGTCGACCCCGCTGCGGCCGTTGCTACGGTCGTAGCTCGGTTCGGAAAGTCGTTCGGCCAGGCGCATGCTGAAAAACACGTATCGAACCCCGCTGCCAAGCCGATCACACGCAAGTCATGACGCAGTGCAGATTGGCCTGCTGCGCCTGCTCGGCTACATTGCAAACGTTTTCCTGGAACACTGGACCGCTGGATGCCCCGCTTCACCCGTCTGGCCCTGAGCCTGTTGCTGCTGACCACCGCCCCTGCCGCACTGGCCGCCGAACCGCTGACTACCCAGGCCGAGCGCAGCGGCTTTGCGCAAACCGGACGCTACGATGAAGTCATCGCGCTATGCGATGCCTTCGCGCAGCGCTATCCGCAGGCGGTGCGCTGCATCGAGTTCGGCACCACCCCGGAAGGCCGGCCGATGAAGGCGCTGATCGTTTCCACCAGCGGCGCGCTGGATGCGGCCAGTGCCGCGCAGCGCAAGTTGCCGGTGGTGCTGGTGCAAGGCGGCATCCATGCCGGCGAGATCGACGGCAAAGATGCGGGCTTTCTGGCGCTGCGCGAGTTGCTGGACGGCAAGGCCGGCAAGGGCGTGCTCGACAAACTGGTGTGGGTATTTGTGCCGGTGTTCAACGTCGACGGCCACGAGCGCTTCGGCGCCTGGAACCGCCCCAATCAACGTGGCCCCGAACAGATGGGCTGGCGCACCACCGCGCAGAACCTCAATCTCAATCGCGACTACCTCAAGGCCGACGCACCGGAAATGCAGGCGATGCTGCGGCTGGTGCAGCAGTGGGATCCGCTGATGTATGTGGACCTGCATGTCACCGATGGCGCCAAGTTCGAACACGATGTCTCGGTGCAGGTGGAACCGGTGCATGCCGGCGATGCCATGCTGCAACGCGACGGCACGCGCTGGCGCGATGCGGTGATTGCCGATCTGGCCAAACAGGGCTCGCTGCCGCTGCCGTATTACCCCTCGTTCGTGCACGAAGACGACCCGACCTCCGGGTTTGCCGACGACGTGTCGCCGCCGCGTTTTTCGCATGGCTATTTCCTGCTGCGCAACCGCTTCGGCATGCTGGTGGAAACGCATTCGTGGAAGACCTACCCGGTGCGTGTGCGCGTCACCCGCAACGCGATCGTGTCGGTGCTGCAGCAGACCGCGCGCAACGGTACGAAGTGGCGCGCGGATGCGCTGGCGGCCGATCAGCGTGCCGCCAAACTGGCTGGCGAAATGGAGCCGTTGAGCTTCGCTGCCGGCCCGGGCGCACGCACTGTTGCCTTCCGCGGCTACGCCTACACGCGCACGCCTTCGCCGATTTCCGGCGCGTTGATGACGCGCTACGACGAGACCAGACCACAGATCTGGAAGGTGCCGTTACGCGATCAGATCACCCCCGACGTGGTGGTCGACGCGCCACGCGGCGGCTATCTGGTACCTGCCGCGCAGGCCGCGCTGGTGGCGGAAAAACTACGCCTGCACGGCATCGCCTTCGACACCATCGCCACTGCTGGCGAGTATCCGGTGCAGAGCTTCCGTGCCGACAAGGCAACGTTTGCCGCACGCTCCAACGAAGGCCATCAAAACCTGGAAATCGCCGGCCAATGGCGCGATGAAACCCGCAGCGTGCCGGCCGGCTCGTTGTTCGTCCCGATCGCCCAGGCCAGGTCGCGCCTGGTGATGGCGATGCTGGAGCCGCAGGCACCGGATTCGCTACTGCAATGGGGTCTGTTCAACACCGCATTCGAGCGCAAGGAATACATGGAGGATTACGTCGCCGAGGACGTCGCCCGCGACATGCTCGAGCGCGACCCGGCAGTGAAGGCGCAATTCGAACAACGCCTGGCCAGCGATGCCGCCTTCGCCGCCGACCCGAAAGCACGCCTGGAATTCTTCGCCCGCCTGCATTCCTCCTGGGACGAACGCTACCGCTTGTATCCGGTGTTGCGCACGGCACAGACGCAGTTCTGATGCCGCGTCCGATTACGGCAACCCCCTGATTCGGCGCGCACGCGCGCCATTCGAACTTGGGCACTGCGGTGCCCTCCCCTGATTGCAACCGCACCACAAGGACCACCCGTGCCACACCCTCATATGAAAACGTTTACACGCGCCACGCCGCGCCGTCTCGCGCTCGCCATTGCACTCGGCATGAGCGTCGCGTTTGCCGCCCCGCTCAGCGCACAACCCGCCGCTGCAGCGCAGCCGTGGATGGATACCGCCTTGACTGCAGATCAGCGCGCCGACCGCCTGCTCGCGCAGATGAGCGAAGACGAAAAATTCCAGATGCTGCGCAGCTACTTCGGCCTGGGCACCGACAAAATTCCCAAGCCCGAGGGCGCGCTGGGCTCGGCCGGCTACGTGCCCGGCATTCCACGCCTGGGCATCCCGGCGCAGCAGCTGGCCGACGCCGGCGTGGGCGTGACCAATCCCGGCGGCATCCGCAAGGGCGACTTTGCCACCGCGATGCCATCCGGTCCGTCCACGGCATCGAGCTGGAATCCGCAACTGGCCTATGCCGGCGGCAAGACCATGGGCCGCGAATCCTGGCAGCAGGGCTTCAACGTGCTGCTGGCCGGCAGCGTCAACCTGCAGCGCGACCCGCGCAACGGGCGCAATTTCGAATATGCCGGCGAAGACCCGCTGCTGGCCGGCACCATGGTTGGCGAATCGATTCGTGGCGTGCAGAGCGAGCACGTGCTGTCGACGATGAAGCACTTCGCGCTCAACGACATGGAAACGCGGCGCAACTTCCATAGCGCCGAGATCGGCGAGCAGGCGATGCACGAATCGGATCTGCTGGCATTCGAGATCGCGTTGAAGATCGGCGACCCCGCATCGGTGATGTGCTCCTACAACAAGATCAACGGCATCTACGGCTGCGAGCACGATTACCTGCTCAATCAGGTGCTCAAGCAGGAATGGAAATACCCCGGCTATGTGATGTCCGACTGGGGCGGCGTGCACAGCGGCTCCAAGGCGGCGCTGGCCGGGCTGGATCAGCAATCGGCCGGCGAAGTGTTCGATGCGGCGGTGTTCTTCGATGCCCCGCTGCGGATGGCGGTGTCGGCCGGCGTGGTGCCGCGCGCGCGCTTCGACGATATGGTCAAGCGCGTGCTGCGCAGCCTGTTCGCGCATGGCGCGTTCGATCACCCAACCCAGCGCCAACCGATCGACGGCAAGGCCGGGCTGCTGGCCGCGCAGCATGTCGCCGAAGAAGGAAGCGTGCTGCTGCGCAACGAGCAGGCGACCCTGCCGTTGTCCAAGGACGTGCGCCGCATCGCGGTGATCGGTGGGTACGCCGACAAGGGCGTGATGTCCGGCGGCGGCTCCTCGCGGGTGGACTACACCATCAACGGCGGCAACGCCGTGCCCGGCCTCACCCCGACCACCTGGCCCGGCCCGGTGATCATCCATCCGTCCTCGCCGCTGCAGGCGCTGCGCGCCGCATTGCCGAACGTGCAGATCGATTATGTCGACGGCAAGGACCGCGCTGCCGCAGCACGCGCGGCCAAGGCCGCCGATGTGGCCATCGTGTTCGCCACCCAATGGGCCGCCGAATCGGTGGACCTGCCGGACATGCAACTGCCCGACAACCAGGACGCACTGATCGAAGCGGTGGCCAAGGCCAACCCCAAGACCACCGTGGTGCTGGAAACCAACGGCCCGGTGCGCATGCCGTGGGCCGAGCGCGTGCCGGCGGTGTTGCAGGCGTGGTATCCGGGCATCGGCGGAGGCGAGGCGATCGCCAACCTGCTGACAGGCGCCGTCAATCCGTCCGGCCATCTGCCGGTGACCTGGCCGGTGGACGAATCGCAGCTGCCGCGCCCGTCGATCCCGGGCCTGGGCTTCAAGCCGGCCAAGCCGGGCGAAGACAGCATCGACTACGCCATCGAAGGTGCCAATGTCGGCTACAAGTGGTTCGCCGCGCGCAAGCTGACCCCGCGTTACCCGTTCGGCCACGGCCTGTCGTACACCCAGTTCCGCATGGGCGGGCTGCGCGTGGAAGCCAACGGCAGCCAGCTCACGGCCAACTTCGAAGTGGAAAACATCGGCCAGCGCGACGGCGCCGCCGTGCCGCAGCTCTACCTCACCCTGCCCGACGGCCACGCCACCCCGCTGCGCCTGATCGGCTGGCAGAAGCTCACGCTCAAGCCGGGCGAAAAGCGCAACGTGCAGGTGATCGCCGAACCCAAGACGCTGGCCGACTTCGATGCCAAGGCGCGTCACTGGAACATCGCGGCCGGCACCTACCGCGTGCAGTTGGCGCGTTCGGCAAGCGAACCGGTGCAGAGTGCGGAAGTCACCTTGCAGGCGGCGCAGCTGCCGTAATCAGATCTCGCGGCGGACGTGCAATGCGCACGTCCGCCGCGCCGTCTTCTCACGTCGCCGGCAGGCGACAGCCACCACGAAGAATTTGTGCGAGATGCGTTGACAGCTTCGTGCGCAACTTGCACAATTCGCCCCCTGAGTCGCCCAGGTGGCGGAATTGGTAGACGCACTAGCTTCAGGTGCTAGCGGGGGCAACTTCGTGGAGGTTCGAGTCCTCTCCTGGGCACCACGACTCACGGTAGATCGTAAAAAACCTCGCTCAGGCGGGGTTTTTTGCGTTTGGTCCATACGATTGGACGATGGTCTGTCGGCATTGCTGAGCATGCCGATAGGCAGCGCTACAGGAATGCGCCACCAGTGACTTTCGACATGCGAACACGTATCACAGAGCGGGGCCATGCTGCCTACCGGTGCGCGTCCATCTCGCAAAGAATGCAGATCATTGTTTTCCAGGCAGGGCGGGCATGTTCTTGATGCTCTGCCTGATGCCGCTTGAATGGGCGAGATCTCCGTTTGCCTCATACGCCTCGGCAAGACTGCTCAGCGCATTGCTGGACGCAGGAAACAGCAGCACATTCGATGCAAACACGCGAATCGCCACATCTGCGCCGAGATTTGCCAGAACGGCATAGCCCGTCGTGTTGACCACACCCTTAGAATTGGATGCTGTTGTCGGCACGCAGTGCATCGACAAACACCTGCATGTCGTTATCAGCAGACGACTGCAGCGCGAAGGCGATGAGCTTCTCTGAAACAGCTTTTGCTGGTTGCTTTGAGAAGCGCTAAGCACACCGACCATCTTGATTGGTCCTTGCCCGCCCACCGGCGCGGGACCTTACGCGGCATGGATGCCGCGTAAGAGCCTTATCTGTTCGGATTCTGGCAGTTTAGGTGTCGAGAGCCGGCGTGGGC
>NZ_MDFM01000020.1 GCF_002939985.1 Xanthomonas hortorum pv. cynarae
ACTGGCGACCTGTCCCCTGTAGAGTTTGAACGGCGCTACGCGCAACGAGGGTCTTGAGTGTCTACGGAACCCTGGGCGTATCACACAACATCCACGACTTCAGCCAAAAAGGGGCTGATACGCGTAGCCCTCATTCCGATTTGGCTCCGCTCTTTGATGGTGTGAGATCGCGATACGAAACCAACCTTAGTGCGCTGCTCGGCGAGTTCGCGAGCGACCTGATCGAAGAGACCAGATTCGAGCGTGAATACAACCAAGATCCCAGACAGCTTTCGGAGCTTCTTGAGGCGGAGAGCAAGCTGACAACGCAGGTTTGGTACAACAGGAAATGGAACATCATTGATCGCGTCGAAAACGGTAAAGAAAAGTTGGTGCCTAAAGAGGTTTGGGACCAAGCTTCCCCGGAAGAACGGCGAAACCTAATGGTAGATACGATTTGGGAAGGGATGCTCGCCGCAATGAAGAGGGCCGAAGAAGAGCTCGGCACTGAAGAGCTGGGGCCTTGGACCGACTTCGAGTGGGGGATGATCAATGGCAAGCTGTCTGCAATACGCTGGGTGCTCGGCGATGAATGGGACATGCTCGACACATGAGTCCCGAGACAGTCATGCCTTTTAACCGGTAGGCGCAGCGGATGGACGATATAACAGTAAAGAATATTGCCAGCGCTCTTGGGTGTTTTGCTAACGCCATGAGGCTCTACGGCGAGGCCTTCATCAGGTATCGAGACTTGGTCGCAATCGATCAAGAGGAGGCTATCCACAATCTCGACCGAGCATTCGAGCATAACCTTGAGGGCTTCCATACCTTGTATGACGTGTCGCAGGGTTTATTCGATTTTCATGGCTGTCCTGATAGCAGTTTACTAATTGCTCTACGCAATGCCCTCCATCATCGTGATCATCCTTTGTTCCAAAGCTTGCATCAAACGATTTGGTTAGATGGCAAGCCAGAACGCCTGCATGGGGCGGAGTACCTAATAGCCAGGCATCGAACAACAGGTGGCGACCCTCCGCCGATGATGCACTTGATCAAGTTAGAAGATATTTATGAGCGCCTCGATCCGCGTCGTGAATCTGTCTATCTTAATCAGATGGGTAAAGCCAACGCCTTGCCTAGGTTCGTTACTCTTGAAAATGGTCTTGCCTTCGAGAGAGTGTGGGAAAAAGCAAGAAAAGATCGCTATCCGACTAAGCAGGTATATTTGGACTTGTTGCCGATATTTAATTCTGCTGTTTCGAGAATTTTTATTGCATTGGATATGGCTGACGTGCCGTTTCAAGGGTTTGATGCAAATGCCTACAAATCTACTTTTATTGAAGAATTAAAGACAGACCTTCAACATTTCGATTTCTTTGGTCTGCGTATGCATGCGCTACAGATCGAGTTAGGACCGAAGTTCACAATCCAAGAGGCCTCTATCAGGCGGGGCTGTACCTATGAAAGGGTGATGGAGGACGAATAGATGTCTATCATCGGGGTAATGGTGCAGACACCATGATGTTGCTAGGAGAATGGCATCAAATGAAAGACTACCCTTGCTCCCTCACGCCAGCGGAGATCCAGGTGCTACGCCAGGACATGTGCCGTTCCATCGAATGGGCACAAGGCGAGCTGGAACGCCGGCGAGTCGTGGAACTATCCCGAGACGAGTTGGCCGAGTTACGCCGGGACATGGCGGAGTCATCCGCATGCATGCGCGCCGAGCTGGTCGCGCGAAAATCGAAGAAGTAGGGGTGTGGTATTTTTCATGGCATTGGAATGCTTGGCGCATTATAAACCGCGCTACAAGGGGATGTGAATCTCCTATTGATGATAGAGTGGGGTGATTTAAACGACAAAGGCGCCGCAAGGCGCCTTTGTCGTTATGGCAATCCGGTCGGGCAATGGAATGGTCTTGTCGGTGCACCGCATCGAGGCATGGGTCAACTGCTGGCTTGATAGCCGGCGTGCGTGTCGCAAACATCACCACTGCGCGCGACCCAATCCAACTCGATCAAGTCTTCCAGTGTGCCGGCAAGTCGAACGGGAATTATCGGTACTTGCTAAAGAGAAAGCCGCGCAATGCGCGGCTTGATCCTGGATCTATTAAAAGTATCCGTCAGCGCAGCTTGGCCAGCGCCACGCGCGCGTCTGCCATGAACTTCTGCGTTTCCTGCGGCGTGGAGAGGTTGGCGCCAAGCTGATTGAGCACTTGCTCGATGTCGCTCGATGCCTCCCAGGCTTCGTCGCAGAGCATGCCGGCGATCGGGCCGAGGTAGTTCAGCGCGACTTTTTCCAATGCATCGCGGACGCGCTCGTCGGGTGCAGATCCACCGCCGACGGATGCAGGCGCTGCGCTCGGTGCCGCGATAGGCGTTGCTGCGGCCGTCACGACTGCCGGTGCAACTGTCGCACGCGGCGCAGCCGGCGCGCCACCCAGATCCTGCTCGAAACCACCCATCAACCACTGGCGCGAGTCATCGCTGAGCAGCGAGGGCTTGCCCATGCCGGCGCCGGGGTCGGTCTGAAAACGGGCCTTTGCCGCGTTGACCATGGTGAGGCGTTGCACCGCCTCGTCGTTGCGCAGCATGCGGAACACCACTTCTTCGATCTGCCCGGCATTGAGGCGGACGATGCAGGAGTGGTTTTCCTCGGTGACGATGAACAGAAAGCCGGACGCCTTCTTCAATGCCAGCGCCTTGAGCTCGCGCAGGATCTCGATCAGCTGACGGAATTCAGTGGACATGGCGTCTTCCTTGCATCATCTGGTACGGAGTGGGTGCGAGCGGCTCAGCGTTTGCTGAGGCGCTCCATGGCCAGCCGAACACTGTTGGACAGGCGCGAGATGGCGCGCGCCAGGGTACCGATTTCATCTTTGAGATTGACCTCGTCGATGGTGTGGTTCCACTTGCCCAGGCTCAGTTCTTCGGCCACGGTGGTCAAATGCTGGATGGGGCGCAACACGCGGCTCCAGATCAATGCCCATTGCAGGCCGAGCAGCAACGCGCAGACCAGCAGGCCGATGCCGGCGATCCACAGCGATTGGCGCACGATCACGCCATTGACGTCGCTCTTGGGGTAGGCCGAGACCAGGGTGAAGCCCCAATCGGGCACTTCCTGCTTGGTCACGACCCAGTCGCCGGGGCTGTCCTTGACGATGCGTTCGATGGTGGCAGTGTCGGTGGTGGCACCGGTGGTGGACTGGAAGCGCAGTTTGTTCTTGCTGTCGAACACGGCGATGAAGCCGGAGTCGAGCACGCGACGGCTGCTGACCACGTTTTCCAGTGCCTGCGTGTCGGCCTTATAGCCGACGTACCAGGCACCGATGACGCGCTTGTCGTTGCCGGCGAAGATCGGCTCGTAGCCGGTGACGTACGGGTTGCCGAGGATGTCGACCACGCCGTAGAAACTTTCGCCGTTACGCAGCTTGGCGGCGGCCTGGCCGTTGGGATCGAGCACGGTGCCGATGGCGCGGCTGCCGTCGTCCTTCTTGACGTTGGTGGAGATGCGCACGAAGTCATCGCCGGTGCGCGAGAACAGCGTGGCGGTGCCTTCGTGGATCGCGGTCACATCGTCGAGCATGCCGAACTCATTGGCCTGCGACTTCTGGCCCAGCAGCAGATCGTTAGCAGTGCGATCGGCAACGCTGACCTCCGCGCCGACGCTTGCAGCGCCATGTGCGTTGGCTTCCTTGCGCAGCTGGCGCATGGAGGAATTGACGCGATCGAGCATCATCGCGCGGGTGACCGAGAACAGGGTCTGCAAGGACACCGACTGGCGCTCAATGGCGTCGCCGGTCTCGAACTTGACCCGGTTCGCTTCGGTAATGGCCAGAATGACCGTCAGTGCCACCACCACGACCAGCACCAAGGCCAGCACCGGCAACAGCAGGCGCACCCGCAAAGAGTGACGAAGCATCGCAATTCCCCTGAACGCGTTTAGTGATTGGATCGAGTGCCGCCGCTGCGCTTTGCTGCGTCCGGACGTAGCCGTTATCGGCTGTCGCACACGATGCTGAAGCGGCCCCCTTGCCGCTCGGCGGTGCATACCATAGCGCAAGCCGGTCGATTTGACAGGGCGGCGGTCACGCTGCCTGGCGCTGCGTTCAAGAATGGGCGACCTCGTTGTAAAGTCGAGGGCAGGGTTGGGCAGACAGGCGGCGCGTATTAGCGGAGGACGACGCTATGGGTGTTGGCCGACGGCCGGTGACCGGCCTGTGCCGCGTCTGCACGCAGCGTATCGACACAAACAAAAGGCCGACTCGCACGAGCCGGCCTTTTGTTTGTTGCAGCGTGAAACCGCTCAGGCTTTGGCAAACGCCAGCAGATCCTTGTTGAACTGGTCGGCATGGGTGACCGGTAGACCATGCGGCGCACCGGCATAGATCTTCAGTTCGGCGTGCTTGATGATCTTGGCCGACAACTTGCCCGACGCATCGATCGGCACGATCTGGTCGTCGTCGCCATGTACCACCAGCGCCGGCACATCGATCTTCTTCAGGTCGGCGGTGTAGTCGACCTCCGAGAATTCCTTGATGCAGTCGTACTGGCCCTTGTGGCCGCCCAGCATGCCCTGCAGCCAGAACGAGTCGCGCATTCCCTGGGTGACGGTGTTGCCGTCACGGTTGGCGCCGAAGAACGGCGTGGTCAGATCCTGATAGAACTGCGAACGGTCCTTGGCCACGCCGTCGCGAATGCCGTCGAACACGCTGATCGGCAGGCCGCCCGGATTGGTCGGGCTCTTGACCATCTGCGGCGGGACCGCGCCGACCAGCACGACCTTGGCCACACGCTTGCTGCCATGGCGGCCCACGTAATGCGCCACTTCGCCACCGCCGGTGGAATGCCCGACCAGGATCGCGTCTTTCAGATCCAGTTTTTCGATCACCGCAGCCAGATCGTCGGCGTAGGTGTCCATGTCGTTGCCGTCCCAGGTCTGGGTCGAACGACCGTGGCTGCGACGATCGTGCGCAATCACACGGAAGCCGTGTTGGCCCATGAACAGCATCTGCGCATCCCAGGCATCGGCGCTGAGCGGCCAGCCGTGCGAGAACACGACCGGTTGGCCCTTGCCCCAATCCTTGTAGAAAATGTTAGCGCCGTCGGGGCGGGTGACGAAAGTGGACATCGGGTTGACTCCGTTGTTGGTCGGGTGGGGCAGTGTGGAGGGAGGTGAGCGCACGGCTGCGGCGGCACTGGCTAGAGCGGGCAGGGACAACGCTGCCACGGCGGCCGTGCTGGAGATGAGAAAGCTGCGGCGTCCGGCGTCGGCCGGAGTGGGCTCGAACGGATGCATAAACACTCCTGTGGGCGAGGGCATGCATCCCGGTCGTCGCTTGACAGCGTGAAGCGTCATGGCTGTCTCTGCGAAGCGCGGCGCGAATGCAGCGCAGGCCGTGGACACACCGGTGCATCCACTCAGTAGACCCGCGCAAGCAGCAAGCAGATTGCACACGTGTGCGCACTGTCGCCGTGGTGCAGGCTGACTGTGATCTGGTCGATCAAAGCAAGTGGCGGCTGCGAAACGCGTTGGTCAAGCAGACTCGGTCGTGCGGCAACAGCGTGCATCGTGCAGGCGATCGCACACGCGCTTCGAATGGATGGCGAGTCGATGAGGCTCGCTCAGCCTCAACCGACATCGCCGGTCACTGCAGCGCGGTATCCCACAACAGCTTGATGTTCAAACAGACGATCACCGCAGCGATCACCCAGGCGATGCGCACTAGCCACGCCGGTGCCACCAGCGTGCCCATCAATTGACGATCCGACACGAAGCGCACCAGCGGAATCACCGCAAACGGCAGCTGCATCGATAACACCACCTGGCTGAGCACCAGCAGCCGCGCAGTGCCGGCTTCGCCGTACAGCCAGGTCACGATCACCACCGGCACGATGGCGATGCCGCGGGTCAGCAGGCGGCGTATCCACGGGGGTAGCCGCAGTTGCAAAAATCCTTCCATCACGATCTGACCGGCCAATGTTGCAGTCACCGTAGAGTTCACGCCTGAAGCAAGCAACGCAATCGCAAACAAAGTCGAGGCCAGGCCCACGCCCAGCATCGGCGCCAGCAGCGCATGTGCCTGTTCGATTTCCTGCACATCGGTGCGGCCCTGTGCATGAAACACCGCCGCTGCCAGAATCAGGATCGAGGCATTGATGAACAACGCGAACATCAAGGCCACGGTGCTGTCGGTCACCGCCCAGCGCAACGCCGACTTGCGCCCCACATCGGTGCGCGGATACGCACGCGTCTGCACGATCGACGAATGCAGATACAGGTTATGCGGCATCACCGTCGCACCGATGATGCCGATTGCCAGATACAAGGCCTGCGGATCGGTGATCACTTGCGCACGCGGAATGAAGCCGCCCAACACCGCCGCGATCGGCGGTGCGGCCAGCGCGATCTGGATGCCGAAGCACACGAAGATGATCAGCAGCAATGCCATCACGAACGCTTCCAGCGCGCGGAAACCGCGGTTCATCAGCAGCAACACCAACACCACATCGACCGCGGTGATGATCGCGCCCATGGTCAGCGGAATGCCGAACAACAGCTTCAACGCGATGGCGGTGCCGATCACTTCGGCCAGGTCGCAGGCGATGATCGCCAGCTCGCACAATCCCCACAGCGCCAGGTTGACCCCGCGCGGGTAACGCGCCCGGCAGGCCTGGGCCAGATCCAGGCCTGTCGCGATGCCCAGCCGTGCCGACAAACTCTGCAACACGATCGCCATCACGTTGGACAGCAGGATCACCGACAGCAGCAGGTAGCCGAACTGCGAGCCGCCGGCCAGATCGGTGGCCCAGTTGCCCGGGTCCATGTAGCCCACCGACACCATGTAGCCCGGCCCCAGGAATGCCAGCAAGCGGAACCACCAGTGGCCGCCCTTGGGCACGGCGACGCTGGCGTGGTGCTCGCCCAGACCGCCGTTGGCGGAATGCGCTGCGGGGGTGGGCGGATGAGTGTGCGAGAGGGTGTCGGCTGACATGCGAGACGGCATCGGCGAGGGATCGGAGCGATGATATAGCAACTGCTATGCTGTTGAGCATTGGCAATCTCAATCGTAATGATCGGCGGCGTGCTTCACACTACGCACACCGGCACTGGCGCCGGACGCGATGATGAGGAAGAGGGTGGGCAAGAGCGAAAAGCAGGAAGCCGCCGCGCCGGTGCTGATCGATGCGCAGGTGCATATGGAAAGCTTCCGTCAGGTGCGCGAAGCGCGTCGCGCCGAGTTGGTCGAGGACTATGTGGAACTGATCTCCGATCTGCTGGTCGACGGTGGCGAAGCGCGTCAGGTCGATATCGCCGCGCGCCTGGGCGTGGCCCAGCCGACCGTGGCCAAGATGCTCAAGCGGCTGGTGCGCGATGGCTGGGTGGTGCAGCGCCCGTACCGCGGCGTGTTCCTGACCCCGGCCGGCGAGGCGCTGGCCGCGTCCAGCCGGCAGCGCCACCAGATCGTCGAGCGCTTCCTGCTGGCCCTGGGCATCGACGAGGCTACCGCGCGCCGCGATGCCGAGGGCATTGAGCACCATGTCAGCGAGGCCACTGTCGCTGCATTCGCCGCCTTCCTGGATCGCCAGGGCGGCAGCGCCGCGTGAGCACATCGGTGGAGATGCCCCTCGACGCGGCGCAGTCGCCGATCGACCAGCAATGGATGCAGCGCGCCCTGCAACTGGCCGAGCGTGCCGAGCGCGACTATGACGAGATCCCCGTGGGTGCGTTGCTGGTCGATGCCGATGGCAACGTGCTGGGCGAAGGCTGGAACTTCAATATCGCCAGCCACGACCCTACTGCGCATGCCGAAATCATGGCCATGCGCGAGGCCGGCCGCCGGCTGGCCAATCACCGGCTGATCGGCTGCACCTTGTACGTCACCCTGGAGCCCTGCGCGATGTGTGCGATGGCGATGATCCATGCGCGTATCGCGCGGGTGGTGTTCGCCGCCAGCGACCCCAAGACCGGCGCCTGCGGCAGCGTGTTCGACCTGTTGGCCGACCCGCGTCACAATCATCGCGTGCAGGTCAGCGGCGGGGTGCTTGCAGCAGAAGCGAGCCTGCGGCTGACCAATTACTTCAGGGCCAAGCGTGGCAAGCCGCCCCTCGCGCCCTGAGCGGCGCGGCCGCGGTATGATGCGCGCCCTTCAGCATCTGGCCGGCGACGGCCCTCCACAGGACGGCGATATGGCAGACAACCTTGCGAGCAACGACCGACTGATCTGGATCGATCTGGAAATGACCGGGCTGGATACCGATCGCGATTCCATCATCGAGATTGCCACCATCGTGACCGATGCGCAGTTGAACGTGCTTGCCGAGGGGCCGGAACTGGCCATTGCCCATCCGCTGGAAAAACTCGAAGCGATGGACGAATGGAACCGCAATCAGCACCGCCGTTCGGGCCTGTGGCAGCGCGTGCTCGATAGCCAGGTCACCCATGCGCAGGCCGAAGCGCAGACCGTGGCGTTCCTGAGCGAATGGATCCGCGCCGGCGCCTCGCCGATGTGCGGCAACTCGATCTGCCAGGATCGCCGCTTCCTGCACCGGCAGATGTCGCGCCTGGAGCGCTACTTTCACTACCGCAATCTCGATGTGTCCACCATCAAGGAGCTGGCACGGCGCTGGGCGCCGACGGTGGCCAATGGGTTTGCCAAGAGCTCGGCACATACCGCGCTGAGCGACGTGCGCGATTCGATCGACGAGCTACGCCACTATCGCCAGTTCATGGGCGCGTTGGGTGGTGCCAACCAGGGTGGCGCGCAGGGATAAGGGCGGCACTGGTTCGCAGCACGCCGACGGCGTGCTGCGACTGGTGTGCAGCGAACGTTGCAAGTCGGAAGTTGCGTATCTTCAGGCTCATCCGTTCGATGCAGCAGGCGCCAGAGACGCCACACAACAAAAAGGCCGCATCACTGGATGCGGCCTTTTGCATGACGGATTGCTTTAAACACCAACGCGCCATCAACGCGCCATCAACGCGCCAGCGACGGCCCCTTGCTCAAATCGCCATCGTCGGCAATGCCTTTCAGCAGCAGATCCGAGATCGGCTTGCCGTCGGCATCATGGTGATACACATGCAGGTCGCGCTGCGGGTACGGGATATTGAGCCCGTTTTCCAGCAGCTGGTTGCGGATCTGCTCCAGCGTGGTGCTCTTGGCAGCGCCGAAGTTGCCGTTGGTCGCGTACGCAAACAACATCAGATCCACCGTGCTTTCGCCCAGGTTGGTGACCTGCACGAATGGTGCGGGCGAATCCAGCAGGTTCGGATTCTCCTTGGCGATCTGCAGCAACAACTGCTGGGCTTTTTTCAGATCGTCTCCATAGCCCACGCCCACGGTCACTTCCAGGCGACGGTTGGGCAGGGTGCTGTAATTGACGATCGGCGAGGTGGTGATCGTGCTGTTGGGCAGGGTGATCATGCGTTCGTCGAACGAGCGCAGCCGGGTCTGAAAGATCCGGATCTCGTCCACGATGCCTTCCTGGCCTGCGATCACGACATGGTCGCCATCGCGCATCGGTCGCAGCACGATCAGCATCACGCCTGCGGCGATGTTGGACAGCGAGTCCTTCAACGCCAGACCGACCGCCAGACCGGCCGCACCCAGCACCGCAATCAGCGAGGTCGGCGGCACGCCGATCTTGCTCAACGCGCTGACGAAGACCAGCACCAGCAACAACGCATACAGCACGTTGCGCAGGAAGTTGGTCAGCGTGATCTCGATACGCGCGCGGGTCAGCGCACGATGCAGCCACTGGCTGAGCTGTTTGGCCAGCCACATGCCGACAACCACGATCAGCAGCGCCAACCCCCAATTGAGCGCGTACTGCGCCCACGGGATGTTGGCCCAATTGAACGCCGGCTCCGCCACCTTGGTGGCCGCCGCTGCCGGCTTTGCGGCGACTGCTCCCGCAGCCGCCGCCCACACCACACCCAACAGTCCCATCAGCTCTCGCTCTTCAACTTGGCCAGACGCAACCAGGTGTCGACCACGGTGTCAGGATTCAGCGACACCGACTCGATGCCTTCCTGCATCAACCACTCGGCCAGTTCCGGGTGATCCGACGGCCCCTGGCCGCAGATACCGACGTACTTGCCCTTGGCGCGCGCGGACTTGATCGCCATCGACAGCAGCTTCTTGACTGCCGGATTTCGCTCATCGAACAGATGCGCCACGATCGACGAGTCGCGGTCCAGGCCCAGGGTCAGCTGGGTCAGGTCGTTGGAGCCGATCGAGAAGCCATCGAAGATCTCCAGGAACTCGTCGGCCAGCAGCGCGTTGGACGGCAGCTCGCACATCATGATGATCTTCAGGCCCGGCTTTCCATCGGCACCGTCGCCCTGCTTGAGGCCGTTCTGCTCCAGCACCTCGATCACCTTGCGGCCTTCTTCCAGCGTACGCACGAACGGGATCATCACCCAGAGGTTGTCCAGGCCCATCTCGTTGCGCACCTTCAACACCGCCTTGCACTCCAGCGCAAAAGCCTTGGTGAAGGACGGATCGACGTAACGGCTGGCGCCGCGGAAGCCGATCATCGGGTTCTCTTCATGCGGCTCGTAGCGCGAACCGCCGATCAGGTTGGCGTACTCGTTGGACTTGAAGTCCGACAAACGCACGATCACCGTGTGCGGCGCCACCGAGGCGGTCAACGTGGCAATGCCTTCGGCCAGACGGTTGACGTAGAAGCTCACCGGATCGCCGTAACCGGCGGTCTTGGCGTCGATCTTCTTGCGGACGTCGGCGTCCTGCTTGTCGTATTCCAGCAGCGCATTGGGATGGATGCCGATATGCGCGGCGATGATCATTTCAAGACGCGCCAAACCAATGCCGGCATTGGGCAGCTGACCGAAGTCGAAGGCGCGCTCCGGGTTGGCCACATTCATCATGATCTTGAGCGGGGCAGGCGGCATGTTGCCCAGATCGGTGGTGGTGCGCTCGAACGGCAGCAGGCCGTCGTAGATGAAGCCGGTATCGCCTTCGGCGCAGCTGACCGTCACTTCCTGACCATCGCTGATGATGTCGGTGGCATTGCCCGAGCCGACCACGGCCGGCACGCCGAGCTCGCGCGCGATGATCGCCGCATGGCAGGTGCGGCCGCCGCGGTTGGTGACGATCGCCGAGGCGCGCTTCATCACCGGCTCCCAATCGGGATCGGTCATGTCGGCGATCAACACGTCGCCGGCCTGCACACGGTTCATGTCCTCCAGCGAGCGCACCACGCGTGCGACGCCGCTGCCGATCTTGGCGCCCACCGCGCGGCCTTCGGCCAGGATCTTGGCGTCCTTGGCATCCAGCGAAAAACGCTCGATCTGGGTGGCATGGCTGCGCGACTTCACCGTCTCAGGGCGCGCCTGCACGATAAACAGCTTGCCGCTGACACCATCCTTGGCCCACTCGATATCCATCGGGCGGCCGTAATGCTTTTCGATCACCAGCGCCTGCTTGGAGAGCTCCTGCACGTCTTCGTCGCTGATCGAGAAGGTGTTGCGCAGTTCCACCGGCGTGTCCTCGGTGCGCACACGCTCGCCGGGCACATCCGAATACACCATGCGGATCGCCTTGCTGCCGAGCGAGCGACGCAGGATCGCCGGCTTGCCTGCGTTGAGCGTGGGCTTGTAGACATAGAACTCGTCTGGGTTGACCGCGCCTTGCACGACCATCTCGCCCAGGCCGAAGCTGGAGGTGACGAACACCACATCGCGAAAGCCCGATTCGGTGTCCAGCGTGAACAGCACGCCGGCTGCACCCACGCCCGAGCGCACCATCAACTGCACGCCGGCCGAGAGGAACACGTCTTCGTGCTTGAAGCCGTGATGCACGCGATAGGCAATCGCGCGATCGTTGTAGAGGCTGGCGAACACTTCCTTGACCTTGTGCACCACATCGTCGGCGCCGGTCACGTTGAGGAAGGTTTCCTGCTGACCGGCGAACGAGGCATCCGGCAGATCTTCGGCCGTTGCCGACGAACGCACTGCCACCGCCACTTCGCCGCCGCCGTTTTCGGCGCACAGCTGTTCGTAGGCGGTGCGGATGTCGCGGTCCAGTTCGGGTTGCAGCGGCGCATCGATCACCCAGCCGCGGATTTCCTTGCCGGCGATGGTGAGCGCAGTGACATCTTCCACGTCCAGCGTGGCCAGCTTGTCGAAGATGCGCTTGGACAGATCGTTGTGGGCGATGAAGTCCTTGAAAGCTTCCGCAGTGGTCGCATATCCACCGGGAACCGAAACGCCAAGCCCGGCCAGGTTGCCAATCATCTCGCCAAGCGAGGAATTTTTACCGCCTACGCGGGCCAGATCGACCAGGCGTAGCTCATGCAACCACAGGATATTCTCGTTCAAGCGCGATGCTCCGTAAGGCCATCGCCCGAGCGGGCTGGATGGCCGCGACCGTAGGAAGAAGCCGCTATGATGCAGTGCACAGCGGAATCTGCACAAGCATGAACCCGTAAGTTTTGAACACCAGTTCAAAGAGGTGGCCTTGATGTCAACAATTCGACCGGTGTTCTACGTCTCCGATGGAACCGGTATCACCGCTGAAACGATTGGGCATAGCCTGCTCACCCAGTTCAGTGGATTCAACTTCGTCACCGACCGCATGTCGTTCATTGACGATGCAGAAAAAGCGCGCGATGCCGCGCTGCGCATTCGTGCGGCAGGCGAGCGGTACCAGGTGCGCCCGGTGGTGGTCAATTCGTGCGTCGACCCACAATTGAGCATGATCCTGGCCGAAAGCGGCGCGTTGATGCTGGATGTGTTCGCGCCCTTTATCGAGCCACTGGAGCGCGAGCTCAACGCGCCGCGGCACTCGCTGGTGGGCCGCGCACACGGCATGGTGGACTTCGAGACCTATCACCGCCGCATCAATGCGATGAACTTCGCGCTGAGCCACGACGACGGCATCGCGCTCAATTACGACGAGGCCGATGTGATCCTGGTCGCAGTGTCGCGCGCGGGCAAGACGCCCACCTGCATCTATCTGGCATTGCATTACGGCATCCGCGCCGCCAACTATCCGTTGACCGAAGAAGATCTGGAAAACGAACGTTTGCCGCCACGCTTGCGCAACTACCGCAGCAAGCTGTTCGGTCTGACCATCGACCCGGAGCGGCTGCAGCAGATCCGTCAGGAGCGGCGCGCCAATTCGCGCTATAGCGCGGCGGAGACCTGCCGGCGTGAAGTCGCCACCGCCGAGCGCATGTTCCAGATGGAGCGGATTCCCACCTTGAGCACCACCAATACCTCGATCGAGGAAATCTCCAGCAAGGTGTTGTCCACGCTGGGGCTGCAGCGCGAGATGTTTTGAGGCCGGGATTGGTGGGCGGGATTCGGGATTGGGCAAGCAGGCAGCGCGTTCACGCACAATCCGGGTGCTGCCGCGACGCGGCTGACGGCTTGCTGACAACCCAAGCGAAATCAAGCGGGCGGGACAATGCTCGAATAAAGTAGGCCTGCCGATGGGCAGTCGTAAATGCTGCCCGTGCGGCAGCGCAGCGTGTAGGATCGGTTTATGGCGCAAGCACTGAGCAAACTCGAACGCATCCCCAAGTTGAGCCGGTTCGGCTGGCTGATGGGCTTGTATGCAGAGAACTTCCAGCACCTGACCCGGCTGTTCGCGCCGGCCGACCTCGCTCCCGGCTCCTATGTATCGTCGATCGGCGATGGGCTGAATCTGCGTCTGGACGTGATCGAGTGCCACCGCTACACGGTGGAGCTGCGGCTGACCTACGACCTGTGCGACCCCGTGACCGGGGAGCCCGATCCTTCCGCGTACGTGCGGCTGTACCGCGACGCGCGCCAGGCCGAGACCACGCATTGCTATGTCGGCCGCCGCTGGCAGGACGTGATGGGTATGTTCCCGCCGCCGGCCGAGCTGATCAGCCATCGCATGCGCATGAATACGTTCCTCGGCAAATGGCTGGACTATCTGGCCGAGCGCGGTCACGGTGTCGCCACGCTGCGCCGGGATCACGATCACGTTGCACCGCCGCGCGCCAATTCGCAGATCGGCTGAGCGAGCGCGTCGCTGCCGTGCCCACTCGTTGTTGACGACGCGTCCGCTGTTGATGGCGCATCGGTCATACTGATGTGCTTCGTGTCAGATCGCGTGCCATGCCCTATACCCCTATCGTCGCCACACTTGGCTACCTGTTGTCGCCGGACGGCAGCCAGGTTTTGATGATCCACCGCAATGCCCGCCCCGGCGATCAGCACCTGGGCAAGTACAACGGGCTCGGCGGCAAGGTGGAACCGCATGAAGACGTGCTGGCCGGCATGCGCCGCGAAATTCGCGAAGAAGCGGGCGTGGAATGCGGCCAGATGCAATTGCGCGGCACCATCAGTTGGCCCGGCTTCGGCAAACACGGCGAAGACTGGCTGGGCTTCGTCTTCCTGATCCACAGCTTCGAAGGCGAGCCGCAGGCCTCGAACCCGGAGGGCACGCTGGAATGGGTAGCGCTCGATCGCATGGAGCAGCTGCCGATGTGGGAAGGCGACCGCAATTTCCTGCCGCTGGTGTTCGATGGCGACCCGCGTCCGTTCCATGGCGTGATGCCGTATCGCGACGGGCGCATGCAATCGTGGACGTACTCGCGCATCTGAGTGCGTGGTTCCGCTAGCGAGCCCAACAGTATGGCTTCAGCGTAGACCTGCGGTTACGTGACCTCATGTCGCCACACTGCGCACTTCTCCACATCTGCTGTGGATGAAACCTGCGCAAGTCTGTGGACAACTCTGCACCCGCCTTGCGGCGCAAGGCTGTCAAGTCGACTGGTGAAATTTTCGCCAGTCGCGATTACTGCGCCGTCCAGCCGCCATCGATGGCGATCGACTGCCCGGTGATGTTGCGCGCGGCATGCGACATCAGGAACGCGACCGTGCCGGCCAGTTCGTCGTACGCGATAAAGGCGCCTTTGGGCATCGGCTTGAGCATCACATCGCGGATCACGGCGTCTTCGGCAATGCCGCGCGTGCGTGCCTGGTCGGCGATCTGGCGCTCCACCAACGGCGTGCGCACATAGCTGGGGCACAACGTGTTGACGGTGATGTCGCAGTCTGCGGTTTCCAGCGCGATGACTTTCGCAAGACCGACCAGACCGTGCTTGGCCGCGACATACGCACTCTTGTACGGGCTGGCCACCAACGAATGGATGCTGCCGATATTGACGATGCGCCCGTAGCCGGCTTCACGCATACCGGGCAGGACAGCGCGGCTGAGCCGTGCGGCGCCGGTCAACATCACCTCCACCAGCAACGCCCAGCGCTGCATCGGGAAGTCTTCCAGCGCGGACACGTGCTGCAGGCCGGCGTTGTTGATCAGCACCTGCGGCGCGCGCGATGCGCTGGCCAGCGCACGCACAACGCTATCTTCATCAGTCACGTCCAGCGCCAGCGCCAGCGCTTCGGCCGAACCGCCGGCGTCGCGCAGAGTGCGCGCAGTGCGCTCGGCGGCCGCCAGGTCCATATCGCTGACGATCAGATGGTGGCCAGCGGCGGCCAGCTCGGTGGCGATGCCGGCGCCAATGCCGCTGCCTGCACCGGTGATCAGGATGCTGCGCATCGGGTGTCCTTCTCGGGAATCGTGCGCGGCCAGGGCGGCAACGCTGGCCGTCAGACTAGCCGAGTCCCGCGAAACGGTCGCCTGCATGGCGCGCGCGCGTTACCCTTTGCGCCTCGATCACCTCAGGCTGCGCATGAAACGCCATTTCTCGATGCTGCGCGATTTCCAACTCGCGGACTGGTTCACCCTGGCCAATGCCTTCTGCGGCACCGGTGCGGTGTTTGCCTCGATGCGCTTTCTGCAGGAAGGCCATCGCGGCGACCTGCTGCTGGGCATGGCGCTGATTCCGCTGGCGTTCGTCTTCGATGCGCTGGACGGGCACGTGGCGCGCTGGCGCAAGGCATCCTCGACGCTGGGGCGCGAGCTGGATTCGCTGGCCGATGTGATCTCCTTCGGCGTGGCGCCGGCGGCGCTGGGCTATGCCTGCGGCATGCGCGGCGGCTGGGACTGGTTGGTGCTGAGCTATTTCGTCTGCTGCGGCGTGAGCCGGTTGGCGCGTTACAACGTGACCGCCGAAGAGATCGCAGGCGAGGCCGACAAGGTGCCGTATTTCGAAGGCACGCCGATTCCCAGCAGCCTGCTGCTGGTGATCCTGCTCGCCATCGCCGCCAGTAGTGGGCATATCGGTCAAAGCCTGTGGTGGGGCCAGTGGCAGCTCGGGCCGTGGCAGCTGCATCCGTTGGTGCTGCTGTTTGCGGTCTCCGGCTCGCTGATGATCAGCAAGACGCTGCGTATTCCCAAACCCTGACCGGCACGCCGGGACACACGCGGTAGGATGGCTCGGTGAACAGGCACAGGAAGGGATGATGGCAAGCAGCGGTTCGGACAATGGCAACGAAGACAAGGCGCGCCAGTACTGGAACGCCTGGGGAGATGCCATGCGCCACGGCCAGTCCGGCTCCGCTGCGCCGCCGGGTGCGGTTCCAGGCATGGAGCCGGGCACGGACGCACCGCAGGACTGGCGCAAGGCGATGGACTGGTGGTCGCAGTTGTTGCCCACCCAGGCCGCACCGCAGGCGCAGGAGGCGATCGACCGTTTCCGCAATCAGGCCGGCGACTGGTTCGGCACCATGCAACAGGTGGCTGCGCAATTTGCCGGGCGCGATACCTCGGCCAACGAAGTCTCCGATGCCTGGCGACAGGCCGTGCAAGGGCAGGGCGAGCAACTGATGCAGTGGACGCTGGGCTCGTTGCGCGGCGGCAGCCCGGGCGGGTTCGACCCGTGGCTGCAGCAGGCAGCGCAAAGTCTGGAAAAGTGGCAGCAGGAAAACGCGCCCTGGCTGCAGATGCCGGCATTCGGCTTGAACCGCAATCATCAGGCGCGGCTGCAGACGCTGGCACGCGCGCAGCAGGACTATCAGGCGCAATCGCAGGCTTATGGCGAACAACTCAAGTCGGCCATCGAGCAGGCGTTCGGGCGGTTTACCTCCAAGCTGGGCGAGCATGAAAGCAGCGGCAGCCAGCTGACCAGTGCGCGCGCCTTGTTCGATCTGTGGATCGAAGCGGCTGAAGAGTCTTACGCAGATATTGCGTTGTCCGACCGGTTCCGCGAGGTGTACGGCGGCTTTGCCAACGCGCATATGCGCCTGCGCGCCGCGCTGCAGGAAGAAGTGGAGCAACTGAGCGAGCGCTTCGGCATGCCGACCCGGTCGGAGATGGATGCTGCGCATCGCCGCATTGCCGAACTGGAGCGCGCGGTGCGGCGGATGCTGCGCACTGCAGCGAGCCCGGCGAGCAAACCTACGGCAGCGCCGGCAGCAGATCCGGTGGCATCGGCCACGGCCAAGCGTGCGTCGTCGTCCAAGGCGAGCGCAGTGTCCGAAGCAGCGCATGCAGCGAGCGCCGTCAAAAAGACTGCAGCGAAAAAGACTGAAGCTAAAAAGTCTCCGGCCAAGCAAGCAACCGCTTCGAAACCGGTCTCCAGGCCAGCCACTGGCAAACCCGCCAGCAAGGCGGCCGCACGCAAGCCACGTGGAGCGCAGGCATGAAAGGCCCGTTGGGATTCAGCGCCGAAGACCTGATGCAGGAAACCCTGTCGATGCAGCGCAAGCTGCGCGAGGGGCTCAAGCTGCTGCCCGGGGTGGAAGACGTGGATTACGGCGTCACCGAGCGCGAAGAAATCTGGCGCGACGGCAAGGTGGTGCTGTATCGCTTCGTCGGCGAACAGGCGCCGGTGGCCAAGACGCCGCTGCTGATCGTCTACGCGCTGGTCAATCGCCCGTACATGGTCGACCTGCAGGCCGACCGCTCGCTGGTCAAGGGCCTGTTGAGTCATGGCCAGGATGTCTATGTGCTGGACTGGGGCTACCCGGACCGCTCCGAGCGTTACCTCACGCTCGAGGATTATCTGCTGCGCTATATCGACGGCGCGGTTAACCATTTGCGTGCGCAATCAGGTCTGGAAGCGGTCGATGTGCTCGGCATCTGCCAGGGCGGCACGTTCTCGCTGTGCTACGCCGCCTTGCAACGGCCCAAGGTACGCAACCTGATCACCATGGTCACGCCGGTGGATTTCCACACCCCCGACAACATGCTCTCAAACTGGGCGCGCATGGTCGATGTGGACCTGTTCGTCGATACGATGGGCAACGTGCCGGCGGATCTGATGAACGCCAGTTACCTGATGCTCAAGCCGTTCCGGCTGAATCTGCAGAAGTACGTCGGCTTGCTCGACATCCTCGACGACAAGCAGGCGCTGGAAGATTTCCTGCGCATGGAAAAGTGGATCTTCGATTCGCCCGACCTGGCCGGCGAAGCCTTCCGCGAGTTCGTCAAGCTGTTCTATCAGCGCAATGGGCTGGTGACGGGGCAGGTGAGCATCGGCGGGCAGGCGGTCGATCTGCAGGCCGTCGACATGCCCGTGCTGAACATCTACGCCGAACACGATCACCTGGTGCCGCCCGATGCCTCGCGCGCGCTGCGTGGCCTGGTCGGCAGCGGCGATTACAGCGAGCTGAGTTTTCGCGGCGGGCATATCGGTATCTACGTCTCCGGGCGTGCGCAGCGCGAAGTGCCGGTGGCGATCCATCGCTGGCTGCAGGAGCGTGGCGGCAACGCCTGATGCGGCGCGACGGCGTGATCCAGCCTCTGCCATCAAGCACGCCACCGTCGCCATCACCACACGCTGTCGCCGGTCTTTTTAGACTACGCGCAACGTTTGCAGGAGCCTTGCCATGTCCACCAGCACCACGCTGTCCCGTTCTCTCAACGATCGCATGATCGCCGGCGTTGTCGGCGGCATCGCGCGCCGGCTCGGCTGGAGCTCCACGTTACTGCGCGTCTTGTTCGTGATCGTGTCGATCGCTTCTGCCGCATTCCCGGGCATCCTGGTCTATCTGATCCTGTGGCTGCTGATCCCCAATCAGGCCGATTGACGCCCGCCCCGCGCGGGTGGCCCGCAGTGCAGGTGTTGGGCGCGTTGTGGACGCTGCCCAACACCGTGCTCGGCATCGTGATCGGTGCGGTGGGCAGCTGTTTCGGCGCACGCCCGCGCTGGTCCAGCCAGGAGCTGGCACTGGTCTTCCACGCCTGGCCATGGGGGCCGGGCGGGGCGATGACGCTCGGCAACGTGATCCTGTTGAAAGGTGCCTCGCTCGATCTGCAGTGCAGCACCTATGCGCATGCCGCCGGCCGCTGCCAGCATCCGCCGGTGCGTTTGGGCGATCACGAACGTGCACACGTCTATCAATACATGCTGCTCGGGCCGCTGTTCTTGCCGGTCTATGTCCTGTGCGGCGGCATCCATGTGCGCAATCCGCTGGAGCGGGCTGCCGATCACTATGCGATGCACGGCCACGGGTGGTGGCCGTGGTGGGTTCAGCCCAGTCGCGAGAACCCGAACAACTCGGACAAGGGATGAGGTCTACCTTCCAGTTGCGCGCGCAGTAGCTCGGCGCCGATCGCGCTATAGGTGATGCCGTTGCCGCCGTAGGCCATTGCGAACGACACGCGCGGCCCGTATTGAGGGTGAGTGCCGAAGAACGGCAACCCGTCCGCGGTTTCGGCGAAGGTGCCGCCCCAGGCAAACACCGGGCGCAAGCTTACATCCGGCATCGTCTGCTGGATCTTCTTCAGCAGGGTCTTCAGCTTGCGCATGACGCGCGCATCGCGACGTGCCGGGAGATCGACGTTGTCGTCTTCGCCACCGGCCACCACGCGCCCATCCGGCGTGCTGCGCAGGTACAGATACGGACGCGCGGTTTCCCACATCATGGTGTGCTTGAGCGCACCCATCTCGCTGTCATGCAAGGGATCGGTCACGAATGCGTAGCTGCTGCGATTGCGCGCCACGCGTTGCGATAGCCACTGCTGATTGCCATAACCGGCAGCCAGGATCACGTGGCGCGCGCGCAGGCTGACACCGTCCTGGGTGCGCAATGCCACGTGCTGGTCGTGAGGTTCGAGCGTGGCAATCGTGCTGCGGTCGTAGATGCGCGCACCGTACTGCTCGCACTCGGCGAACAGGCGATAGCACAGCCGGTACGGGTCGACGCTGGCGGCCAGGCGGCTGAGGATCGCGCCCTCCGAGCGTACGCCGTAGTTGTGCCACAGCGGCGCACGCTCGATCCACTCCACCGGCAAGGCATGCGCCTGGCGTGCCTCCAGCTCGCTGCGTAAATCCTTCAGGTCGCGTGCCCGGCTCGCGTAATACAGGCTGTCCTGGCGGGTGAAGTCGCAGCCGCCCAGCGTATTGCACAGGCCTTGCAAGTCGAGGATGGCCTGCGCACAGGCGCCGTAAGCGAGCGCGGCTGCTGGCATGCCGTGTTGCCTGGCCAACTCGATCATCGGTGTATCGATTTCGTATTGCAGCAAGGCGGTGCTGGCCGAGGTACTGCCCCAGCCGATCTCGCGTTGTTCGACCACCACCACGTCGTGCCCGTGCTTGAGCAGTTCGTGCGCGATCAGGGCTGCGGTGACGCCGCCACCGACGATGGCGACCTCGCAGTGGGCGTCTTGCTCCAGGCGCGGATAGGCGCGCATCAATCCGTTGCGGATCGACCAGAACGGGTAGCCACTTTTGAGGTCCATGCGGTGTCGTCAGAGAGCGGGCGGTCTGCAATTTGACGGCCAAGCGGGGTGAAGCGGTCGTGCAGATCGAGCAGACGCGGGGCCGTCACCAAACCGCAAACAGCCGGCGTTAACGTGCGTGGAAAGCTCCTCACGGCACGGTCGTTATGCTCGCGCCACTAACGTAGTCACAGTTGTTAACGAGGGTGTGGGTATGTCGATCGTTTTGTACGTCGGTGGCAGCAAAGATGGCGACAAAGGCGTTGTGCCTTATGGCTTCAGCAAGTCGCGTGCGATGACCGATGCCGGCCCGGAGGTCTATGTGGAGCGCATGGTGCCGCTGAAAGACGTCGGCAAGATCCGTGTGATGGCGCTCGAATCGCTGCACGAAAGCATTCTGGTCGAGCGCGCAGCCACCCATTACGCGCGCCGCGTCAGCTGAGCGCGTCGGCATAGGTTTACGGGTGCCCTGTCAACGGGTTCCCGCGGCGGGCCAGCACTGCGAAAATGCTTTTTTCAGTGAAGCGGTTCTTACCGCGCCGTCATGATCGATAGTCAGCTTGCCCAGCAGATCGCTCGCACCATCGCCGACGAGATCGGTGCCCAACCCGCTCAGGCGCGCGCCGCCATCGCCCTTCTCGACGAAGGCGCCAGCGTTCCGTTCATCGCCCGCTACCGCAAGGAAGTCACCGGCGGTCTGGACGACACCCAACTACGTAATCTGGAAACGCGCCTGACCTATCTGCGCGAGCTGGAAGAGCGCCGCGCAGCGATCCTGTCCAGCATCGGCGAGCAGGGCAAGCTCAGCGACGAATTGCGCGGCGAGATCGGCGCGGCCGATACCAAGTCGCGACTGGAAGATCTGTATCTGCCGTACAAGCCCAAGCGCCGTACCCGCGCGCAGATCGCGCGCGAAGCCGGCCTGGAGCCGCTGGCCGATGGGTTGCTGGCAGATCCGAGACAGGCGCCGGAAGTGGCCGCCGCGCCGTTCATCGATGCAGACAAGGGCGTTGCCGACATCAAGGCAGCGCTGGAAGGCGCGCGCGCCATCCTGATGGAGCGCTGGGGCGAAGATGCCGCCCTGGTCGGCGAGCTGCGCAGCTGGTTGAACGACAACGGCGTGATTCGCGCGCGCGTGGCCGAGGGCAAGGAAGAGGCCGGTGCCAAATACCGCGATTACTTCGATCACGTCGAATCGTTGGCAAAGATTCCTTCGCACCGCTTGCTGGCGTTGTTCCGCGCGCGTCGCGAGGAATTTCTGTATCTGGACCTGGACCCGGGCAGCGACGCCGAGGCCGGCCACCAGTATGCCGAAGGCCGGGTGGCACTCAGCGCCGGCGTGTCCAACCAGGGCCGCCCTGCCGACCGCTGGCTGCTGGACGCCTGCCGGCTGACCTGGCGCGCCAAGCTGCACATGCATCTGCTGCTGGACCTGTTCAACCAGGCGCGCGAAAAGGCCGAGGCCGAGGCGATCGCGGTGTTCGGCGACAACCTCAAGGACCTGATGCTGGCCGCGCCGGCCGGCGCACGCGTGGTGCTCGGGCTCGATCCGGGCATCCGCACTGGTTGCAAGATCGCCGTGGTCGATGCCACCGGCAAGCTGGTGGCCACCGAGACGATCTATCCGCATGAGCCCAAGCGGCAGTGGGATCAGTCGCTGCAAATCATCAAAAAGCTGTGCCTGCAGCACAACGTGGAACTGATCGCGATCGGCAACGGCACCGCCAGCCGCGAGACCGACAAGCTGGCCGGTGAAGCGATCGCGCTGTGCGGCGCGGCCAAGCTGCAGAAGGTCGTGGTCAGCGAAGCCGGTGCGTCGGTGTATTCGGCGTCCGAATTTGCGGCCAAGGAATTCCCCAACCTGGATGTCTCGCTGCGCGGCGCGGTGTCGATCGCGCGGCGTCTGCAGGATCCGTTGGCCGAGTTGGTCAAGATCGAACCCAAGGCGATCGGCGTGGGCCAGTACCAGCACGACGTGGATCAATATCGTCTGGCCAAGGCGTTGGAAGCGCGCGTGGAAGACTGCGTCAACGCGGTCGGGGTGTACGTCAACACGGCTTCGGCGGCGCTGCTGTCGCGGGTGTCGGGGCTATCGAGCACGGTGGCGGAAAACATCGTGCGCCATCGCGACGACAACGGTCCGTTCAAGCGCCGCAAGGACTTGCTCAAAGTGCCGCGCCTGGGCGACAAGACCTTCGAGCAGTGCGCCGGTTTCCTGCGCATCGCCGATGGCGACGAGCCGCTGGACGTGTCGGCGGTGCATCCGGAAGCCTATCCGGTAGTGGAGCGCATCGTCGGCAGCACCGGCAAGCCGATCAAGGCCTTGCTGGGCGATGGCAGCTTTCTGCGCGGCTTGAAGCCGGAGTTGTTCACCGACGAACAGTTCGGTGTGCCGACCGTGCGCGACATCCTCAAGGAGCTGGAAAAACCCGGCCGCGATCCGCGCCCCGAGTTCAAGGCGGCGCAGTTTGCCGAAGGCATCGAGGACATCAAGCATCTCAAGCCCGGCATGGTGCTCGAAGGGGTGGTCAGCAACGTGGCCGCGTTCGGCGCCTTCGTCGATATCGGCGTACACCAGGATGGGTTGGTACATATCTCTGCGCTGTCGGACACCTTCGTCAAGGATCCGCGCGATGTGGTCAAGGCCGGCGACATCGTCAAGGTCAAGGTGCTGGAGGTGGACGTGGCGCGCAAGCGCATCGCGCTGACCTGCCGCCTGTCCGACACGCCGCCGCCGACCGATGCAGCAGCCCAATCGCGCGATCAGCGCGGCAATGGCGGCCCAGGGCAGGGGCGGCGCGATGGTGGTGGTGGGCGAGGCCCAGGGCAGGGCAACAACAAACCGCGCACCACTGCACCGCCGGCCGACAACGCGCTGGCAGCCGCGTTTGCACGCGCCAAGCGCACTTGAGGGATGTTGGCAGGTTGCTGTCTTGGGGGCGTTGTACCTTGCGGATGGATCAACTGTGCGGATAGATCAGTTGTAGAGCCGCTGATCTGCAGCTTGGCTGCAGGGCCCTTGCCCGCCCACCATTGCGGGACACGCCGCAAGTACGTCCATGTAGGCTCTTCTGCGGCATCCATGCCGCATAAGGTCCCGCAACGGTGGGCGGGCAAGGACCAGTCGGGATGGTCGGTGTTTCCGGTTGCGAGCAAGGGCATGACGGTTTAACTCGCTAGCTTTCATCTAGTTCTGCGAACTGCACAAGCAAGCCAACGCAACCCGCGAGATGGCGCGATTTTTAAACCAGCTACCGACTAACTTTCTGGTGCGGTGTCCTTACCGCTTGCGGGACCATTTGGCGGCATGGATGCCGCTACTGAGCCTACATGGACGTACTTGCGGCGTGTCCCGCGAGCGGTAAGGGCACCGCGCACTCGACTCACTGGCTTCTGATTTACTAGCTTTTGACCTATCTCAGTAACGCACTAGCCGAGCAGCGCACGAAGCGGTTGAGCATCGTCAATGTCGGTCTAAAGTGTGCGCCCGATGGTAAACAAGGTCGTTTTAGTCAGCCGCTCCCAGTGATATCAAACCTCGTCCAGTAGCGCGCGCTTCGGCATTATCAAACGTTCGATCAGATCGACCAGACCGGGCGGCTCCACCGGCTTGCCCATATGCGCGTCGAACCCGGCGATGACGGCGCGGTCGCGATCTTCTTCGCGCACATAGGCAGTCAGCGCGATCGCGGGAATATGCTGCGGCAGGTCGGCGCAGCCGGAGCGCACCGTGCGAATGAGATCGTAGCCATCGCGTCCCGGCATCGCGATGTCGCTGACCAGTATGTCGAATTGCCCTTGTGCCAGGCACTGTTCGGCGGCGTCCACCGAGCCGGCCGCATGCACCTGCGCGCCCGCGTGCATCAGGAACTGCATCACCGCCTCGCGTGAATCCTGGTCGTCGTCGACCAGTAGCAAGCGCACGCCCTCCAATCGTCCATGACAATCGGCCGGCAACGGGCCGACCTGCTTGGTTTCTGTCGAGGCCGGACGTAGATCGCTGACGCCGTGCTGGAATGGCAGCACGATGGTGAACATCGATCCCTTGCCTTCGCCTTCGCTGGACGCGCCCAGACTGCCGCCATGCAGATCCACCAGCTGGCGCGAGATCGACAAGCCCAAGCCCAACCCACCGACACGACGCGTGGTGCCTGCATCGGCCTGCCGAAAACGGTCGAACACGTGCGGCAGGAAGTCGGCCGCAATGCCCATGACGCTGTCCTGCACGCATAGCCGCAGTCGCTCGTCTTCGATGTCCAATGCCACCCGCACCGTGCCGCCGGGGGCGGTGAACTTGAGCGCGTTGCTGAGCAGGTTGGTGAGCACCTGCTGCAGGCGTCCGGCATCGCCGAAGAACCACAATTCGCCCTGCGTGGGCGCATCCAGCTCCAAGCTGATCTCGCGTGCGAATGCGGCCGGCTGCATCAATTCCACCGTGCTGCGCGCCAGCCCGGCGATGTCG
This sequence comes from Xanthomonas hortorum pv. cynarae, assembly GCF_002939985.1. Classification (GTDB taxonomy): domain Bacteria; phylum Pseudomonadota; class Gammaproteobacteria; order Xanthomonadales; family Xanthomonadaceae; genus Xanthomonas; species Xanthomonas hortorum_D. Next base: position 25,008 of record NZ_MDFM01000020.1, read on the forward strand.
AAATGCTCCGGTTGCAGGCGGATCTTGCCGGACAGGATCGCGCTCATGTCCAGCAGGTCGTCGATGATCTGCGTTTGCGCGCGCGCGCTGCGCTCGATGATGACCATGCCCTTGCCCAGATTGGCCGGCTCGAAGATGTCCGACTGCATCAGCCGCGACCAGCCCAGGATGGCGTTGAGCGGCGTGCGCAATTCGTGGCTGAGCGTGGCCAGGAACTCGTCCTTGACCCGGCTGGCATGTTCGGCCTGGCCGCGCGCGCTGGTTTCTGCTTGCAGCGACAGCTTGAGCTTGGCATCCACGCGCGTACGTTCGATGACGATGCCGGCCAGATGCGATGCAGAGCGCGCCATCGCCTGTTCGCGCAGCGAGGGCAGGTGAGTGCGGTCGTAATAGATGTTGAGCGTGCCCAGCACCTGACCATTGCTGTCCAGGATCGGCGTCACGCAACAAGCCACGATGCCCAGTGCCGACGAGACGGCGTGATGGTCGCTGAAGCTGGGGTCTGCCTGGATGTCCTCGCAGATCACTTGCCGGCCAAGATAGGCCGAGCGCGCGCAGGGCGGCCCGCTCAGCCCGATCGGCGATGCCTCGAACGGCCCGCGGTACTCGATTGGAAAATGCGGCGCCGAACCGAAGCTCAGTGTCTTTCGTACTTCATCCAGCACCATCACCGCGCAATACAAGGGGATTTCGCCACGCGCTTCCACGCTCAAGGCGATGGCGTCCAGCACCACCTGCAGTGGCGCGCCGGTGGTGATCAGACTCAGGATGGCGCGGTCCGAGGCAGTGGCATCTTCGATGTGCTTGCGTTCGGAGATGTCGGTGAGCGAGCCGATGTGGCCCAGAAAACGTCCATCGCTGGCGAAGTGCGGCGAGGCGTTATCGATGCACCAGCGGTATTGTCCGTCATGGCGACGCACGCGGTATTCGGCCAGAAATTCACCGCGCTGCTGCAGCGATTGTTCGAACGCATCCCGCACGCGCGTGGCATCGTCCGGATGCATCACATCCCACCAGCCCTGATCCATGGCCTGGTCTTCGGCCTGCCCGGTGAAGTCGTACCAGCGCGGATTCCAGTACACGCAGTCGCCTTGCGCGTCGGACATCCAGATCATTGCCGGCACGGTCTCGCACAAGGCGCGGAAGCGCGTCTCGCTTTCGCGCAATTGCTGCTCGAACGCGCGCCGGTCGTGGATGTCGGTATAGGTACCGATCCATTCGCTGATGCTGCCATCGTCGCCGCGCACCGGCAGCGCACGCGCTAGATGCCAGCGCGTCTGGCCGTCGTGCAGCCGCAGTTCGCATTCGACCTCGTAAGCGCGCTCGCCACGCAATGCCTGCGTCCACGCCTGTGCGGACAGTTGCAGGCCGTCGGCGGTATGCGCTTGTTGCCAGGCAGCCGCGTCGCTGTCTGCGGGATTCAGCCCGGTGTACTCGTACCAACGTTGGTTGAAGTAGTGCGGATGCCCATCCGCTGCGGCAATGAAAATGATCTGCGGCAGCGTGTCTGCCAGGCGCCGCAGACGTGCTTCGCTGGCAGCCAGTTGCTGCTGCGTCTTGGCCCGTTGCATGGATTCCCAGCAGCGTGCCGCGACCAGGCGGACCAGTTCGATCTCGGTCGACAACCAGCGTCGCGGTGCGCGCTGATGCACGCCGATCGCCGCGACCAGGCGGCCGTGTTTGTGCAACGGAATGGCCAGCGATGCGCGCAGGCCGGAGCGGCGATATTGCTCTGCCACATAGTCAGGTGCACCGGGCGCGGTGGCATCGGTGGTGAACCACGGGCGATTTTCCAGCAAGGCATCGCGCAGTCCTTGCGCCACTTCCAATGGGAAATCGCCTTGCAGGCTCGGCATGTCCTGCACGTGGTCGCTGATCACGTGCATGGTCTTGCCGTCCGCACCCGCCAGACCGAACGCACAGCGATTGGCCTGCAGATGTTCGCCGAGCAAACGCACGCTGGTGTCGATGATCTGACGTGGATCTGAGACGTGCTGCAGCGCGTCCTCGAGCATCAACAGAAAGCTGTCGCGACTCTCGCCGCGGCGTTGTTGGGTGACGTCGAATCCGTGCACCAGAATCGCATCGATACAGCCTTCGCTATCGCGCATCGGATGATAGAGAAAATCCACAAAGGTTTCATCCAGCGCACTGCCGGGCGTGCGCTGCAGGTAGGCGGTCATCGATTCGCCAATGAAGGGCTGGCCACTGCGACGCACTTCATCGAGCAGACCCAGATAACCCTGGTCGACGATTTCCGGCATCGCTTCGACCAACGGACGACCAATCAGCAGCCGCTCGCCAACCAGTTCGTGGAAGCGTTGATTGACGCTTTCGATGATGTAGTCGGGTCCGCGCAGCACTGCCATGAAGGCGGGCGATTGATCGAGTGCCGTGGACACGGCAAGCGGCTCGGGGTCGCTGCCGGCAGCGCGGATGTTGGCGGCTGGTGTGCCGGCAACATATAACGTACCCACGCGTTCGCCGGCATCCAATACCGGGCTGCACGACCATGCCGCCAGATGAAATGCAGGCGTCGCTTCGACATGCGCGCCGTTGGAAGCGCGCGCGCTGGTCGGTGTTGCAAGCGTCAGTGTTGCAAGCGGTTGTCCGAATGCCGCCGGATGCCGCTCACCCAGTAACGCAATGCAGGCATCGTTGTAGATGCAGTGCGATGCGTCGCCCCAGACCAGCAGCATCGGAAGCTGCGCGTGCAGACACACCGACAAGGTGGTGCGCAATGCCGCACTGTTGCGCAACAACGTGTCGGTAGCGCACGTGGAGGCATGCAACAACACGGCAGTTTCGCTCGTCTCCGGCAGCAGGCCGGCAAACGGCAACACGGCGCTATCCATCCGGCGGCCCGCCTGTAAACCTTCAATCCACGATTCTAGTGGCAACCAGGGTGGTAGCGACTGCTTTGGACCAGTGGACAAGCGCAGCAGGTGTCCACCATTTAGATGCGGGCACGCAGAAACTGCGACATAGGTGGAAAACCTGCGAATTTCGAACGGCGGCCGCGCTCGCTTTGCGCTGTGGTGGTGCTGTTCGCTGCGTTAGCTGTTTGCGTCGCTCAGCTGCCGCGCCCTGGACAGTGCACCGACCAGTTCTTCGGACAAATAGGGCTTGGTCAAGATCACGCCGCGTTCGAAGCCGCTCGGGATGCTGCCGCTGGCAACCCCAGTGGCCAGCACGAACGGAATTCCGAGCTCCGACAACAGCCGAGCGACCGGCTCGCTGGTCTGACCATTGCCGAGACGGTAATCCAGCACCGCGATATCGGGCGCGTCGGCATTGATCAGCTGCAACGCTTCGGCGACTTCTCCAACAGGGCCCAGCACGGCGGCGCCAGCCTGGACGAGCTGCAACTCGAGCAGCATGGCATTCATGTCATCGTTTTCGACCACGAGTACCCGAACTCCACGCAACACCGACATTGACCACTCCTCCACGTAAGTCGGCCAGTATATCGACACCGGTTCGCCCACGGGTTGCAGACCCCGCTTGCAGCTGAATTCGTCAGGCACGTGCTGACACTGTTCGTTTCGCTCGCGACTCGCTATACTGCGCGGCCACGCCGAAGTGGCGGAATCGGTAGACGCAGCGGATTCAAAATCCGCCGCCCTTAAAAGCGTGTGGGTTCGAGTCCCACCTTCGGCACCAGGTTACTGCAGTACAAGCGAAAGCCCTTCCGGCGAAATCTGGAGGGGCTTTTTGCTTTGCGTGGTTCGGTGGTGATGGAGAGGGCGCGACTGGGTTGCTGATGTGCTTCATGACGCACGCTGAGGTTGTCGCGTGCGGGGGGGGGGGGGGGGGGGGNTGGCGTATGTCTGTGTTGTGGCGCAGTGCGTTCTGTTCGCACGGGCAGGCACATGATCGGTATGGCATGGCATGGCATGGCAGTGCGCGCGCATACACGCGAGATGATCTCGATGCGTGTCGAGCGATGTGCAGGCACGCAACCATCACGCCCGGTCCGTACCGTGGAAGACTCTTTACAAGCAGGTGGCCTCCATGGATTTTGACTCTTCGCAGCAACTGCGCATTCTTCGCGACATCCACGACACCACGCCGGTCGCCGACGAAGAAGCCAATTGGGCAGTGCGCGCCGGCTACGCGACACAGGCCGAAGACGGCGATATCGATCTGACTCACGAAGGTCGCAAGGCATTGGATGACGGGCAGACCTGACGCAGCTTTTTGCGTAGACGTTCGCACACGTAAACGTCAGGCAAAAAAAGCCCCGGCAGTGCCGGGGCTTCTGGATGATTGGCGTCCCCACGGGGATTCGAACCCCGGTGTCCACCGTGAAAGGGTGGTGTCCTAGGCCTCTAGACGATGGGGACGCGTATCAAAACCTGGTTGTAGATTCCAGACGGCCTATGTCTAGAATTTGGTGGAGCCAGGCGGGATCGAACCGCCGACCTCCTGCATGCCATGCAGGCGCTCTCCCAGCTGAGCTATGGCCCCGCAGTGTTGCGAGCCGGCAATCATAGCGACATCGAGAGCGCTTGGGAAGTAATTCGTAGAAAAATTTGCTGGATGCATCTGCCGCTGGGTGCATCGACTAAATGCATCTGCTCGCCCGCAGTGCTCGCAACAAAAAGCACGCAAAAAAAAGCCCCGACAGTGCCGAGGCTTTCAGATGATTGGCGTCCCCACGGGGATTCGAACCCCGGTGTCCACCGTGAAAGGGTGGTGTCCTAGGCCTCTAGACGATGGGGACGCGTATCAAAACCTGAGTTGTCATCCTGACGGCCTAATGCCAGGAGTGGTGGAGCCAGGCGGGATCGAACCGCCGACCTCCTGCATGCCATGCAGGCGCTCTCCCAGCTGAGCTATGGCCCCACGAAACTGAGAACGAAATGATAGCGGCCGGTTAAGGTTCGCGCAAGTGGTTTTTCATTCGGAATGAGACGGAGCGTGCGCCCGATACGGCACGCACGCTACGACTCAATTGACGCCATGCAGATCGCGCAACTGCGTCTGCCGTGCACCGAAATAAGCGGCCAGATCGGCGATGTCCTGGTCGCTCAACGCGGTGGCCTGCGCGGTCATCAACACGTGTTGGCGATCACCGCTGCGGTAGGCCTGCAAGGCATGCGCAAGATAGTCGCCGTACTGGCCGCCGAGCTTAGGATAGCTCGGGTCGATTGGCGCATTGCCATCGGCACCGTGACAATCCACGCAGCTCTGGCCGGTGGCCTTGCCTTTCGCGTGAGCCAGCTTGTCGCCGGCGGCAGCGCGGCCGGTCGGCAGGCCGGCCGACGAGCCGGAGCCGTGCTCGCCGCTGGCGTGGCCGGCATCGCCAGCAGAATGATCGGTGGATTCCACCTGGGATTGGGAGCAGGCCGCCAGCATCAGGGCAGCGACCAGGGCGATGGCTAGACGCGGAGCGTACAGGGCGTTCGTCATGTGGGCGCTTATTTGAGGGTGGACAGGTAGGCGGAGATATCGGCGATATCCTGCTCGGAAAAGCTTTGCGCCTGTGCCTGCATGGTCGGGTGTTTACGCTTGCCCTGGCGATATTCGGTCAGCGCCTGCGTGAGGTATTGGCTGGACTGGCCGCCGATCTTGGGCACGCGATAACTGGGGTAGGCGTTCTTGTAGCCGGTCACGCCATGGCAGCCCTGGCAGGTATAAGCCAGTAGCCGGCCATTCGACGGATTGCCGGTGGGCGCTGCAGGTGCTGCCACTGCCACTGCCGCGGCGGGCGCAGGCGTGGACGGAACTGCAGACGGGATTGACGGTGTCGCTGATGCGCCCCCAAACGGCAGGAAGACGACCAGAGCGAGACAAGCGGCGAGCGGCTGCGGGCGCATGGTTTCGTATCCGGAAGACTGATTGAGCGTCCGCACGTGGGGGCGTGACGAACCGGTCTGAGTATGCCTGCGATTTGGCGCGGCGCAAACCAGGGGTGAATAGGCAAACTTGAACAGACCATGACCTTTGGCGCATTGGCGACATGATCGTTCGGGTGGTCTACTTGCCTACAACACCTGTTCACGCATCCACTAGGACACGACGATGTCGCCACTCTCTTTCTTGCCCGGCCGCAGCGGAACCTGCGCCGCCGCGTTGTTGATCACCACTAGCCTGCTGCTGGGCGGTTGCAAGACCGGAGACGGCGAGGCCAAGGCCGCCGAGGAAAAGAAAGCCGTCGATGCGGTGCCGGTGGAAATCGCCAAGGCCGCGCGCCGTGCGGTGGCGGCCAGCTATACCGGCACCGCCGCCCTGGAGCCACGTGCCGAAGCACAGGTGGTGGCCAAGACGTCCGGCGTGGCGTTGGCGGTGATGGTGGAAGAGGGGCAAAAAGTGTCGGCTGGCCAGGCATTAGTACGGCTGGACCCGGACCGCGCGCATCTGGCGGTGGCGCAAAGCGAGGCGCAATTGCGCAAGCTGGAAAACAGCTATCGCCGTGCCACGCAACTGGTCGGCCAGCAATTAGTCAGCGCCGCCGATGTCGACCAGCTCAAGTTCGATGTCGAAAACAGCCGCGCACAGTACCGGCTTGCATCGCTGGAGTTGTCCTACACCACGGTGCAGGCGCCGATTTCCGGGGTGATCGCCTCGCGTTCGATCAAGACCGGCAACTTCGTGCAGATCAACACGCCGATCTTTCGCATCGTCGACGACTCGCAGCTGGAAGCCACGCTTAATGTGCCCGAGCGCGAACTGGCCACGCTCAAATCCGGCCAGCCGGTGACCTTGCTCGCCGACGCATTGCCGGGCCAGCAATTCATCGGCAAGGTCGATCGCATCGCGCCGGTGGTGGATTCGGGCAGTGGCACGTTTCGTGTGGTGTGTGCGTTCGGCCAGGGCGCCGAAGCGCTGCAGCCGGGCATGTTCGGGCGCATCCGCATCGATTACGACCAGCGCAAGGATGCCTTGGTGATCCCGCGCCTGGCGCTGCTGGACGATGGCGAACCGGCGGTGTTCGTGGTGCGCAATGGCAAGGCCAGCCGGGTACCGGTGAAGCTCGGTTATGCCGAAGGTCCGTGGCTGGAAGTGCGGCAAGGCCTGAAGGAAGGCGACCAGGTGGTCACCGCCGGCAAGGTGGCGCTGCGCGATGGCACCGTGGTGCAGATCATCGGCCAGCCTGAGCGCAAGCCGGTGGCGGCAGCACCGGCAGCCGGCGACAAGACCGGCAGCGATGAGACGCGCTCATGAGCGATCACGGCAAGGCGCACGGACCCGTGCACGACCCGCATGCGCCATTGCACGGAGGTGGTGGCGGTTTGGTGGCCTTCGCGACGCGGCGGCGGGTGACCATCGCGATGATCACCGTGACCATGCTGCTGTTCGGGCTGATCGCGCTGCGTAGCCTGAAGGTCAATCTGCTGCCGGATCTGAGCTATCCCACGCTGACCGTGCGCACCGAATACACCGGTGCAGCGCCGGCGGAAATCGAGACGCTGGTGACCGAGCCGGTGGAAGAAGCGGTCGGCGTGGTCAAGAACCTGCGCAAGCTCAAGTCGATCTCGCGCACCGGGCAAAGCGATGTGGTGCTGGAATTCGCCTGGGGCACCAACATGGACCAGGCCGGCCTGGAAGTGCGCGACAAGATGGAAGCCTTGTCGCTGCCGCTGGAAACCAAGCCGCCGGTGCTGTTGCGCTTCAATCCCTCGACCGAGCCGATCATGCGGCTTGCGCTGTCGCCCAAGCAGGCGCCGGCCTCCGACAGCGATGCGATTCGTCAGCTCACCGGCTTGCGTCGTTACGCCGACGAGGATCTGAAGAAGAAGCTCGAACCGGTGGCCGGCGTGGCCGCGGTCAAGGTCGGCGGCGGGCTGGAAGACGAGATCCAGGTCGATATCGACCAGCAGAAACTCGCCCAGCTCAATCTGCCGATCGACAACGTGATCACCCGGCTCAAGGAAGAGAACGTCAACATCTCCGGCGGCCGCCTGGAAGAAGGCTCGCAGCGGTATCTGGTGCGCACGGTCAACCAGTTCGTGGATCTGGACGAGATCCGCAACATGCTTGTGACCACGCAAAGCAGCAGCGGCAGCGCGGCGGAAGCAGCGATGCAGCAGATGTATGCGATTGCCGCGTCCACCGGCTCGCAGGCGGCATTGGCTGCAGCGGCTGAAGTGCAGAGCACCTCGTCGTCGGCCAGCAGCAGCATTGCCGGCGGCATGCCGGTGCGATTGAAAGATGTGGCCGAGGTGCGCCAGGGTTACAAGGAACGCGAGGCGATCATCCGCCTGGGCGGCAAGGAAACGGTGGAACTGGCGATCTACAAGGAAGGCGATGCCAACACGGTGTCCACCGCGGCTGCGTTGCGCAAGCGCCTGGAGCAGTTGAAGGCGACCGTGCCCGGCGACGTGGAAATCACCACCATCGAGGACCAGTCGCACTTCATCGAACATGCGATCAGCGACGTCAAGAAAGATGCGGTGATCGGCGGCGTGCTGGCGATCCTGATCATCTTCCTGTTCCTGCGCGATGGCTGGAGCACGTTTGTGATCAGCCTGTCGTTGCCGGTGTCGATCATCACCACGTTCTTCTTCATGGGCCAGTTGGGACTGAGCCTCAACGTGATGTCGCTAGGCGGCTTGGCGTTGGCGACCGGCCTGGTGGTGGACGATTCGATCGTGGTGCTGGAGAGCATCGCCAAGGCGCGCGAACGTGGCTTGAGCGTGCTGGATGCGGCGATTGCCGGCACCCGCGAAGTGAGCATGGCGGTGATGGCCTCCACGCTGACCACGATCGCGGTGTTTCTGCCGCTGGTGTTCGTCGAAGGGATTGCCGGGCAGCTGTTCCGCGACCAGGCGATGACGGTGGCGATTGCGATTGCGATCTCGCTGGTGGTGTCGATGACGTTGATTCCGATGTTGAGTTCGCTCAAGGGCGCGCCGCCAATGGCGTTCCCGGACGAGCCCAGCCATCCGCAGTGGCAGCCGGAGCAGCGTTGGCTCAAGCCAGTGGCGGCAGGCCGGCGTGGTGCCGGTGCGAGCGTGCGCTATGCGTTCTTCGGTGCGGCGTGGGCGGTGGTCAAGCTCTGGCGTGGTATCGCGCGGGTGGTCTCGCCGGTGATGCGCAAGGCCAGCGATCTGGCGATGGCCCCGTATGGCCGCGCCGAGCGTGGTTATCTGGCGATGTTGCCGGTGGCGTTGCGTCGACCCGGGTTGGTATTGGGATTGGCAGCGGCTGCGTTTATCGGCACGGTGTTTCTGGTGCCGATGCTGGGGGCGGATCTGATTCCGCAGTTGGCGCAGGACCGCTTCGAAATGACCGTGAAGCTACCTTCCGGCACGCCGCTGGCGCAGACCGATGCCCTGGTGCGCGAGCTGCAGCTGGCGCACGACAAAGACCCGGGCATTGCTTCGTTGTATGGCGTCAGCGGCAGTGGCACGCGGCTGGATGCCAACCCCACCGAGAGCGGCGAGAACATCGGCAAGCTCACCGTGGTGATGGCCGGCGGCGGCAGCCCGGCAGTGGAGGCGGCCGCCACCGCACGGCTGCGCAGCAGCATGGTCGGGCATCCGGGTGCGCAGGTGGATTTCGCGCGTCCGGCGTTGTTCAGTTTTTCCACGCCGCTGGAAGTCGAGCTGCGTGGGCAGGATCTGGGCGAACTGGAACGCGCCGGGCAGAAGTTGGCGGCGATGCTGCGTGCCAATGGCCACTACGCCGACGTCAAATCGACGGTGGAAGAAGGCTTTCCGGAAATCCAGATCCGTTTCGATCAGGAACGCGCCGGTGCGTTGGGGTTGACCACGCGTCAGATCGCCGATGTCATCGTCAAGAAGGTGCGCGGCGATGTGGCCACGCGCTACAGCTTTCGCGATCGCAAGATCGATGTGCTGGTGCGTGCGCAGCACAGCGACCGCGCCAGTGTGGAAGCGATCCGGCAGTTGATCGTCAACCCGGGCAGCAGCCGACCGGTGCGCCTGGCGGCGGTGGCCGAGGTGTTGGCGACGACCGGGCCGAGCGAGATCCATCGCGCCGACCAGACCCGCGTGGCAATCGTCTCGGCGAGCCTGCATGACATGGATCTGGGCGGTGCGGTGCGCGAGGTCGAGTCGATTGTGCGCAACAATCCGCTGGCCGCTGGCGTGGGCATGCATATCGGCGGGCAGGGCGAGGAGCTGGCGCAATCGGTGAAGTCGCTGTTGTTCGCGTTTGGTCTAGCGATTTTTCTGGTCTATCTGGTGATGGCCTCGCAGTTCGAATCGCTGCTGCATCCGTTCGTCATCCTGTTCACCATTCCGCTGGCGATGGTCGGCGCGGTGCTGGCCTTGCTGATGACCGGCAAGCCGGTGTCGGTGGTGGTATTCATCGGTTTGATCCTGCTGGTGGGGCTGGTGACCAAGAACGCGATCATCCTGATCGACAAGGTCAACCAGGTGCGCGAGGAAGGCGTGCCCAAGCGCGAGGCCTTGATCGAAGGCGCACGTTCGCGCTTGCGCCCGATCGTGATGACCACGCTGTGCACGCTGTTCGGCTTTCTGCCGCTGGCGGTGGCGATGGGCGAGGGCGCGGAAGTGCGCGCGCCGATGGCGATCACCGTGATCGGCGGCCTGCTGGTGTCCACGTTGCTGACGCTGCTGGTGATCCCGGTGGTGTACGACCTGCTGGATCGTCGCGCCGATGCGTATTACCTGGAGCGTGGCCGGCGCATGGCACGGCAGCAGGCGCAGGCGCGCGATAACACCGACGGACTGGAGGCGCTATGAGCGTTGCCGCCTTCAGCATCCGCCGCCCGGTCACCACCATCATGTGCTTCGTGTCGCTGGTGGTGGTGGGGCTGATCGCCGCCTTCCGGCTGCCGCTGGAAGCATTGCCGGATATCTCCGCACCGTTCCTGTTCGTGCAACTGCCGTACACCGGCTCTACGCCGGACGAGGTGGAACGCAACCTGGTGCGGCCGGCCGAGGAAGCGCTGGCGACGATGACCGGCATCAAGCGCATGCGCTCGACCGCCACCGCCGATGGCGCCAATATCTTCATCGAGTTCTCCGACTGGGACCGCGACATCGCCATCGCCGCATCGGATGCGCGCGAGCGGCTGGATGCCATTCGCGATGATTTTCCGGAGGATCTGCAGCGCTTCCATATCTTCAAATGGTCCAGCAGCGACGAGCCGGTGCTCAAGGTGCGCCTGGCCAGCCAGACCGACTTGACCGGCGCCTACGACATGCTTGACCGCGAGTTCAAGCGGCGTATCGAACGGATTCCCGGCGTGGCCAAGGTGGAGATCTCCGGCGCACCGCCGAACGAGGTCGAGATCGCCATCGCGCCGGACCGGCTGACCGCGCACGACCTCAGCCTCAACGATTTGAGCGAGCGTCTGAGCAAGCTCAATTTCTCGGTATCTGCTGGTCAGATCGATGACAACGGCCAGCGCATCCGCGTGCAGCCGATCGGCGAACTGCGCGATCTGCAGGAGTTGCGCGAGTTGGTGCTCAACGCAAAAGGACTGCGTTTGGGCGATATCGCCGAAGTGCGGCTCAACCCGACGCGGATGAATTACGGGCGTCGTCTAGATGGACGCCCTGCGATCGGGTTGGATGTCTACAAGGAGCGCAGCGCCAACCTGGTGGACGTGTCCAAGGCGGCTTTGAAGGAAGTCGAAGATATCCGCGCCGAGCCTGCGATGCGCGATGTACAGGTCAAGGTGATCGACAACCAGGGCAAGGCGGTGACTTCATCGCTGGCCGAACTGGCCGAAGCCGGCGCGGTGGGCTTGCTGTTGTCGATCACGGTGTTGTTCTTCTTCCTGCGTCATTGGCCCTCGACGCTGATGGTGACGCTGGCGATTCCGATCTGCTTTGCGATCACGCTGGGCTTCATGTACTTCGTCGGCGTCACGCTCAACATCCTCACGATGATGGGCTTGCTGCTGGCGGTCGGCATGTTGGTCGACAATGCGGTGGTGGTGGTGGAAAGCATCTACCAGGAACGCGAGCGCATGCCGGGCCAACCGCAGCTGGCTGCGTTGCTGGGCACGCGCAGCGTGGCCATCGCGCTCAGCGCCGGCACCTTGTGTCACTGCATCGTGTTCGTGCCCAATCTGTTCGGCGAAACCAACAACATCAGCATCTTCATGGCGCAGATCGCGATCACCATTTCGGTGTCGCTGCTGGCCTCGTGGCTGGTGGCGATCAGCCTGATTCCGATGTTGTCGGCGCGCATGAAGACACCGCCGATGGTGACTTCCGAACATGGCGTGATCGCGCGGCTGCAGCGGCGCTACGCCAAGGTGCTGGCATGGACGCTTGCCCATCGCGGCTGGAGCGTGGCCGGTATCGTGTTGGTGAGCGCGATCAGCCTGGTGCCGATGAAGTTGACCAAGGTCGACATGTTCGGCGGCGATGGCGGCAACGAGGCCTTCATCCAGTACCAGTGGAAAGGCTCGTACACGCATGAGCAGCTCGGCGAGGAAATCGGGCGGGTCGAAAATTTCCTGGAAGCCAATCGCAACAAGTACCACATCACCCAGGTGTATTCGTGGTTCAGCGAGGTGGAAGGCAGCAGCACCACCGTGACCTTCGACGCGAGCAAGGTCAAAGACCTGCCCGCCTTGCTTGAGCAGATCCGCAAGGCCTTGCCGCGTTCGGCGCGCGCCGATTACAGCATCGGTAACCAGGGCGATGGCGGCAGCGGCAATCAAGGCGTGCAGGTGCAGTTGGTCGGCGATTCGACCCAGGCATTGCAGGCATTGGCCGACGATGTGGTGCCGCTGCTGGCACAGCGCAAGGAATTGCGCGATGTGCACGTGGACACCGGCGACCGCACCAGCGAGTTGGCGATCCGGGTGGACCGCGAGCGCGCGGCGGCCTTCGGTTTCAGTGCCGAGCAGGTGGCGAGTTTCGTCGGGTTGGCATTGCGTGGTACGCCGCTACGCGAGTTCCGCCGCAGCGACAACGAGGTACCGGTATGGGTGCGGTTTGCCGGAGCCGAACAGAGCAAGCCTGAGGATCTGGCCAGCTTCACGGTGCGTACCAAGGATGGCCGCAGCGTGCCGTTGCTCAGTCTGGTGGACGTGCAAATTCGCCCGGCGGCGACGCAGATCGGCCGCACCAATCGCCAGACCACGCTGACCATTAAGGCCAATCTGGCCGAAAAAGTCACCGTGCCGGAGGCACGTGCGGCGATGGAAAAACCGCTCAAGGCGATGAGCTTCCCTGCCGGTTACAGCTATACCTTCGACGGCGGCGATTATCAGAACGACGGCGAAGCGATGGGCCAGATGGTGTTCAATCTGGTGATCGCGCTGGTGATGATCTACGTGGTGATGGCAGCGGTGTTCGAGTCGTTGCTATTCCCGGCGGCGATCATGAGCGGTGTGCTGTTTTCGATTTTCGGGGTGTTCTGGCTGTTCTGGATCACCGGCACCTCGTTCGGGATCATGTCCTTCATCGGCATTCTGGTGCTGATGGGGGTGGTGGTGAACAACGGCATCGTGATGATCGAGCACATCAACAACCTGCGCCGCCGCGGCATGGTCCGCACGCAGGCGTTGATCGAAGGCTCACGCGAGCGCTTGCGGCCGATCATGATGACAATGGGCACCGCGATCCTTGCGATGGTGCCGATCTCGCTGACCAGCACCACGATGTTCAGCGACGGCCCACCGTACTTCCCGATGGCCCGCGCGATCGCCGGTGGCCTAGCGTTTTCGACGGTAGTGAGCCTGCTGTTCCTGCCGACGATCTACGCGATTCTCGATGACATGAGCAACGGCGCAGCGGCGCTGGTGCGACGTGCGCGTGGTGTGCCGAAGACGACGCAGGCGAGCGCGGCCTTGGAGTCATGAGCAGTCAATCGTGTTGAGGTCTTTCATGGCGTAAGTCATCGACCAGTGTGCTGGGGTCTTTAAACAACGCCAGATACATAAAGCCCCTCTCCCGTCGGGAGAGGGGTTGGGGTGAGGGTACGGTTTCCCCCGGTACAACCCGTCTGTCAGTTACTGGCTTCGGTGAGGGGCAGCAGCGCGGCCGGGGACTGGCTCCTCGGCTCGGTCAGACATCCTGTCTGACTCGCCGCCGCGGCACATCCCTGTGCCGCTCTCCGCCAATCCCCAGCCACGCTGCCGCCTCGGCGAGTCACTGCAACGCCTTAGTCAAGGCAAGCGAATTCTCTTTCCTGTTTTCCATGACCTGCGCGATTTTCGATGACAGCAGCAGATCAGGGATCTGCTGGCGTGTCGTGGTGCGCCGAAAACGCCACCGCTACGTAGCGCTAGAGTCTTGAACGTCATGAGCCGCCTGAAGCCCCACTCCCGTCGGGAGAGGGGTTGGGGTGAGGTACGGTTTCCGGGTACTGCCGAGTGCGCGACTGTTGGTTACTGGCTTCGGTGAGGGGCGGCAGCGCGGCCGGGGATCGGCTCCTCGGCTCGGTCAGACATCCTGTCTGACTCGCCGCCGCGGCACATCCCTGTGCCGCTCTCCGCCAATCCCCGGCCACGCTGCCGCCCCGGCGAGTCGCCATCATGATCTTGATCAGGTAAAGCGATTTTTCAAAGTTTGGCGGGGGGCGTGCCCGACAGTAATCGCTGCTCGCCGTTCCGCCAACACAGGAACATTCGAAGAGCGGCCCGCGGGTGCCGGGGCAGGACCTTACACGACATGGACGTCGTGTAAGAGCCCCCATGGATGGGTTCACGGCGTGTCCTGCCCCGGCGCCCGCGGGCCGCTCCCACGCAAAAGATCAAGGCGCCAGCCAATCAGGCTCTCATCGAGCAACCAGCTTTCTTCACGCAGAAGCCCGGCCTTACAAGCCGCTGGATGCGGCGCCCAGAAATCAGCCCGCACGCACCTGTCGAACAATCGCCGCCGCCTTGGCCGAGCTTTCCTTGACCCTGTCCCACTGACCCTGGGCCAACCAGTCTTTGGGCACCATCCACGAGCCGCCGATGCACACCACGTTCGGTTGCGACAGGAATTCGGCCGCGTTGGCCTCGCTGATGCCGCCGGTGGGGCACAACTTGAGCTCGGACAGCGGACCTGCCAGGCCCTTGAGCATCTGCAAGCCACCCACTGCGGTGGCCGGGAACAGCTTGCACACGCGGAAGCCCAGGCCCATCAGGGTCAGCAGTTCAGTCGGCGTGGCCGCGCCAGGGACGGCCGGGATGGGTGCATCGGCGAGCAGGCGTGCCAGCGGCGCGGGGGTGCCCGGGGTGACCAGGAAGTCCGCACCGGCATCCACCGACTGACGCAGTTGCAGCTCGCTCAGCACGGTGCCGGCGCCGATCACGATGTTGGGCAGTTCGCGCTTGAGCATGGCCAGCGCTTCGATCGCGATCGGGGTGCGCAAGGTCAGCTCGATCGCGGGCAGGCCGCCTTCGAGCAGCGCATCGGCGACGCGGCGCGCCTGGTCCAGCGTGTCCACAGTGACCACCGGCAGGATGCCGGCATCGCGCAGCAGCTGTTCGGCGGTGTTTTGGGTCTGGGCAATCGTCATTGCAACTCCGTTAGACGGCGACCGCCAGGCGGTCGCTGAGAGGGAAGGGGATCAGGCGTCCTTGGACTCGTGTGGTGCCGCCGCAGCGGCGGCATCGGCACCGGCGGCATCGGCACCGAGTTCGTACTCGGCGTCGTAGCTCCACAGTGCGCCGTCCTGATGGGTCGGGCCGCAGGAAATCGAGATCGCGCCCTGGTCTGCCGGGCCCACGACCTGGCGGTTGATGCCGAACAGGTTGCGGCCCAGGTCATTGCCGGCCACCGTGGTGTTCGGCGCGACTTCGCGCGATGCCCATTCTTCGGCCGAGACCAGCACTTCCAGCGTGCCGGCTTCGCCATCCAGGCGCACGATGTCGCCTTCGCGCACGCGCCCGATCGGACCGCCGCGTGCGGCTTCCGGGGTCATGTGGATCGCGGCCGGGAATTTGCCCGAGGCGCCGGATAAACGGCCGTCGGTGACCAGCGCCACACGCCGGCCCTGGTTCTGCAGCAGGCCGAGCAGCGGTGCCATCGAATGCAGTTCCGGCATGCCGTTGGCACGCGGCCCCTGATAGCGCAGCACCACCACAAAATCGTGCGGCAGCACACCGGCGGCATGCAGTTTGTTGAGCACCTGCGGTGTATCGATCACTACCGCCGGCGCTTTGATGGTGCGGTGTTGCGGCTTGACCGCCGACAGCTTGATCAGCGAGCGGCCGAGATTGCCGCGCAGCAGACGCAGCCCGCCTTGCGATTCGAATGCGGCGCTGACCGGACGCGCCACGCTGTCGTCGGCGGTGGTCGCAGTGCCGGGCACGTACACGACCTTGCCGTCCTGCAGCCGCGGCTCGTTGGCGTAGGCACGCATGCCGCCTTCGACCACGGTGGGGATGTCGTCGTGCATCATCCCGGCGTCCATCAGCTCGCGGAACACGAATGCCGTGCCGCCAGCGGCCTGGAAGCGGTTCACGTCGGCCTCGCCGTTCGGGTAGACGCGGGTCAGCAGCGGCACGGTCTGCGAGATCAGATCCATGTCGTCCCAGGTCAGCACGATGCCGGCCGCGCGCGCCACCGCAATCCAGTGGATGGTGTGGTTGGTCGAACCGCCGGTGGCCATCAGCGCGACCACGGCGTTGACGATGGCGCGTTCGTCGATCAGGCGGCCGAACGGGCGGAAGTCCTGACCCAATCCGGAAATCGCCAGCGCACGCGCGGTCCCCTCACGCGTCAGCGCATCGCGCAACGGCAGTTCCGGGTTGACGAACGATGCGCCGGGCAACTGCACGCCCATCGCTTCGAGCAATACCTGGTTGGAGTTGGCGGTGCCGTAGAAGGTGCAGGTGCCGGGCGAGTGGTAAGACGACGACTCGGCCTCCAGCAGTTCGGCGCGAGTGGCTTCGCCGGCCGCATAGCGCTCGCGCACTTCGGCCTTCTGCTTGTTCGGAATGCCCGGCGTCATCGGGCCGGCCGGCATGAACAGCGCCGGCAGATGCCCGAACGCCAGCGCGCCGATCAGCAGGCCCGGCACGATCTTGTCGCACACGCCCAGATACACCACGCTGTCGAACATGTCGTGGCTGAGGCCGATCGCCGCGGCCTGAGCGATGTTGTCGCGCGAGAACAGCGACAGCTCCATGCCGGCACGGCCCTGGGTCACGCCGTCGCACATCGCCGGCACACCGCCGGCAACCTGTGCGGTGGCACCGAGCGCACGCGCGGTTTCGCGGATCAGCTGCGGGTAATGCTCGAACGGCTGATGCGCCGACAACATGTCGTTGTAGGCGGTGATGATGCCGAGGTTGGGCGTGGCGGCACCGCGCAGGCGCGACTTGTCGGTCGGCTCGGACGCGGCAAACCCATGCGCAAGGTTGCCGCAGCTCAAACGGCTACGGAACGGACCCTCACGCAGGGCGGCATCGAGACCGGCCAGATACGCCGCGCGCGAGGGCGCGCTGCGCTTGCGGATACGGTCGGTGACAGCTTGGATATTCGGATGCAGGCTCATTGGCTACCGGCTATGAGAAACGGGGGGAAGAAAATGCTGTTTTAATTCCCCGCACACTGATGTGCGGGCTGTTGCGAGGGACTCGCCGAATCGGCTCTTGCGAGGGATTCGCACCTAAGAGCACCAATGCACCCGCAAACGCGGACCCGGCTGCTGCAACGCCACCCGGATCGGATATTCGCTGACATCGTCACCCGCCAATGCGGCCTGCAGCACGTCGAGCTTTTGCTTGCCGCGCAGCAACAGCAGGCGGGTCGGGATGGCAGCGAGCCCGGCCGGCGTCAGCGTGATGCGCAGCGGCCACTGATTGGAGCCCGGGCAGCCGGTGGCATCCAGTGAAGCGTACGGCTGCGGGCTGGCCAGCGCCTTGGGCAGATCGGTGGCGCCGGGAAACAGCGAGGCAGTATGCCCGTCGCCGCCCATGCCCAGCACCGCCAGGCAGGCCGGTTCGGCATGCCTGGCCTGCAGGTTCGCGGTGTGCACGCACTCGGGCAACTGCTTGCCCGGGCGCACCAACGGGATGAAGGTCGCTGCCGGCGCATGGCTCAGGAAGCTGTGATTCACCAGCCAGGCATTGCTGTCCTGATCCTGCGGCGACAGCCAGCGCTCATCGACCAGGCCCACTTCCACCCGCGACCAGTCCAGCGAACGGTGGGCGAGCGATTCGTACACCGGCGCCGGCGTCGTGCCGCCGGACAGCAGCATGCGCGCCTGACCGCGGCGCGAAATCTCCTGCTCCAGCAGATCGGCTATCTCGCTGGCCACCGCCTCGGTCCATTCGGCCGGGTCTTCGTAGCGCACCAAGGTGATGCGCGGATTGTCCTGCAGGCTCATCGCTGCTCTCCTGGATGCTGACGCTGCGCATCCACCGCATACGCGGCGGCGCCGAGCAGGCCGGCATGCGGATGCATGACAGCCAGCGACGGCACCCGCGACATGATCGCGGAGAAGCGTCCCTTGTGTTCGAAGCGCTGGCGGAAGCCGGAATGCTGCAGCGAATCCAGCACCTTGGGCACCAGCCCGCCAGTGAGGAACACGCCGTCCCAGGCGCCCTGCATCAACACCATGTCGCCGGCGATCGCACCGAAGATGGCGCAGAACAGGTCGATGGTGCGCGACGAGCGCGGGTCGCCCGCAGCCGCACGCGCGGTGATGTCCTTGGGCTGCAGCGGGCCGGGGTCGACCCCGGCAATCTCGCTGAGCGCACGATGGATGTTGACCAGCCCCGGGCCACAGATCAGGCGCTCGTTGGAGACCCGGCCGAACTGCTCGGACAGGATCTCCAGGATGCGGATTTCTTCCGGCGTACCCGGCGGGAAGCTGACATGGCCGCCTTCGGTTTCCAGCGGAAAACAGCGCCCGTTGCGCACGATCAGACCACCGACGCCCAGGCCGGTGCCGGGGCCGATCACCCCGTAATTGCGCGGTTGATCGATCGAAGCCGGCCGCCAGCTGGCGCCGCCCACCTGCACCACGTCCTGCGGACGCAGCAGGCTGATCGCCATGGCCTGCGCGGCGAAGTCGTTGATCAGGTGCAGGGTGCTAAAGCCCAGCATGGCCGCAGTGCGCGAGCGCGAGATCACCCACGGGTGGTTGGTGATGCGCGCCTCGTCGCCATCCACGCGGCCAGCCACGGCGAACACGCCCTGGGTAGCCTGCACCCCAATCTGGTCGAGGTAGTACCGTGCGGCTTCGCCGAGCGAACCGAAATCGACCACCGCAAATTCGCGCGAGGTGTCATCCAGCAGCGGCACCGAGGCGTCGACGTCGGCCAGCGCGAAGCGCGCATTGGTTCCGCCGATATCGGCAACCAGCACCGGCTTGGAAGGAGCGGTCATGCGGTGTGTCCCTGTGCGTCGGTGGCCGGGGGCAGGAAGGGCGCCGCGCTATCGGGTCCCCAACTGCCGGCCGGGTAGGTCTGCAGCGGCAACTGCGCGTCTTTCCAGGCATCGCTGACGCTGTCGATCCACGACCAGGCGGCCTTGACCTCGTCGTCGCGCACGAACAGCGCCGGGTTGCCGTTGAAGGCGTCCACGAACAGGCGCTCGTACGCGATGCGGCGGTGCAGGCCGGTGGGGACCGACAATTCCAGTTCCAGCGGCTGCAGTTCGATCGCGCCCCATTCCGGGCCGGCCAGGCTGCTCATCAGGCCGAGTTCGATGTTTTCCTGCGGCTGCAGTTGGAAGGTCAGGCGGTTGGGCACCGCGTTCTGACGGTCCGGGCGCTCGAACAACCAATGCGTCACCGGCTTGAGCGTGACCACGATGCGGGTGGCGCGCTCGGCCAGGCGCTTGCCGGTGCACAGGTGGAACGGCACGCCGGCCCAACGCCAGTTGTCGATATGCGCGGTCACCGCGACGAAGGTCTCCACATCGCTGCCTTCCGGCGGGTGATAGGCCTGCGCCGGCTGGCCGTTGATCGTCCCTGCGGTGTAGCGGCCGCGTACGCTGTCATGGGCGGCGTGTTCGGCGGTCATCGGGCGCAGGGCGCGCAGTACCTTGACCTTCTCGTCGCGGATGCGGTCGGCCTCTAGCGAGGCCGGCGGCTCCATCGCCACCAGA
The DNA here is from genome assembly GCF_002939985.1 of Xanthomonas hortorum pv. cynarae. Taxonomy (GTDB): domain Bacteria; phylum Pseudomonadota; class Gammaproteobacteria; order Xanthomonadales; family Xanthomonadaceae; genus Xanthomonas; species Xanthomonas hortorum_D. Next base: position 44,960 of record NZ_MDFM01000020.1, read on the forward strand.
CACAGCAGTTGCAGGATATGGCTCTGCACCATGTCGCGCAGCGCACCGGAGCGGGCGTAATAGGCATCGCGCCCGTCCACACCTTCGCTTTCGGCCACCAGGATCTGCACCGACTCGATGTAGGTGCGGTTCCACACCGCCTCCAGCAGCGTATTGCCGAAGCGCAGCGCGATCAGGTTCTGTACCGCCGCCTTGCCCAGGTAATGGTCGAGGCGGAACACGCGGTCTTCGTCGATCAGCGCGCCGATCGACTGCAGGATCTCTCGTGCGCTGTCCGAGTCGTGGCCGATCGGCTTTTCCAGCATCAATCGATGCGGGGCGGCCAGCGCACCACCCAGGGCCAGCCCCTGACAGGTGCTGATGTACAGGCCCGGCGGAATCGCCAGATAGCTCACGCACTGGCGGCTGGACAGCTCGCGCACGGCATTGGCCACCGATTCGGCATCGCGCAGATCCACCGAGCGGTAATCGACCCGCTGCAGCAGCGTCTCGATCTGTTCGGGGGTGGCGATCGGCAAGGCCTGGGTCAGACGCGGCCGCAGTACCTCTCGGAAGGCCTCGGTGTCGTGCGGCGACAACGCCAGCGCACGGATACGGAAATCCTCCGGCAGCAGGCCGTCGACGAACAACCGCAACAGGGAAGGAAACAGGTAGCGCTGGGCAAGATCGCCGGTGGCGCCGAACAGGATCAGGGTGTTGTGCATGGACCGAATTTCAGATTCTGGAGACATCGTTATCAGCAGCTTGTCGGAAAGGCGCCGGACAGCCGGCGGTCGGTACGTCTGTTCCTGAGCGACACTGACGTGCGCGCAGCGGAGGATGGACGCGCACGCCCAATCCCCGATTGTGGCAGCAAGTGGCCGTCAGCGGTTAGCGCTGCGGCGGTAGACCTGCACATGCGTGGCGAAATGCCTGGCCTGGCACGGTAGGCTGCACCGCTTGAAACAGCGGCGTGGGTAACTGGCGTCATGGTCCCTCCCGAGATCGATGTTGCCATGTGAAAACGATTACATGTCAGAATAAACCAATGCATCCGCTTGCAGGAGATTTCCTTGCAGGCGCATGTGGCGTCACCGCCGTCGGGAGGGCCGAGGGCAGGGCGCACAACTTACGTTGAGGCCGAAGATGGCGAAAGTGCAGTTGGAAGGTGTCCGCAAGGTCTACGAGAATGGCCAGGTCGCAGTGCAGGGTGCGAGCTTCGAAGTCGCCGATGGCGAGCTGATGGTGCTGGTCGGGCCGTCCGGCTGCGGCAAGTCGACCTTGCTGCGCATGATCGCCGGGCTTGAGGACATCAGCGCCGGCACGCTGAAGATCGGCGAGCGCGTGGTCAACGATGTGGCACCGAAAGACCGCGACATCGCCATGGTGTTCCAGAGCTATGCGCTGTATCCGCATATGACCGTGGCCGAGAATCTGTCCTTCGGACTCAAGCTGCGCGGCCATCCCAAGCAGGTCATCGCCGAACGCGTCAACAACGCCGCCGAACTGCTCGGCCTGACCCCGATGCTCGACAAGCTGCCCAAGGCGATGTCCGGCGGCCAGCGTCAGCGTGTGGCGCTGGGCCGGGCGATGGTGCGCGAATCGTCGGTGTTCCTGCTCGACGAGCCGCTCTCCAATCTGGATGCCAAGCTGCGCCACAGCGTGCGTACCGAGATTGCGCAGCTGCACCGCAAGCTCGGCACCACCATGATCTACGTCACCCACGATCAGGTTGAGGCGATGACGCTCGGCCAGCGCATCGTGGTGCTCAAGGATGGCGTGATCCAGCAGATCGACAGCCCGATGGCGCTGTACGACCGCCCGGCCAATCTGTTCGTGGCCGGCTTTCTCGGTAGCCCGGCAATGAACATGCTGCAGGGACGGCTAGACGAGCAGGACGGGCTGCATCTGGTCATGGCCGACGGCTGGCGTGTGCCGCTGGGTGCGGCGCAGGTGGATCGCAGCTGGTTCGGTCGCGAGGTGATCGTCGGCGTGCGCCCGGAGCATCTGCAGCCGTCGAGCGATGCGCTGCTGGGCTTTGAGGCGAAGGTGGAAGTCATCGAGCCGGTCGGCAACGAGATCTTCCTCAACCTGGATCGTGGCGGTCAGCCGCTGGTCATCCGCGTCGCGCCGCAGGCCTTGCCGGCGGTCGGTCAGCCACTGCGCCTGGCGTTGCGTAGCGAGGCGCTGCACTTCTTCGACCCGGCCACCGGCGAGCGGCTGGATCCGGCTTAACGCTCCAATCCGGGTGTCAAGGCAAGTGGGCGTGCGCTGTGTGCGCCTGCTTGCAGTGCGGTGGTGGCGTCCAATGTCAGCTCCAGCGGCAGCACCGCCAGCGCAAGAGTGCCGGCAACACTCACCAGCGTGCCGATGGCTGTGCCATCCAGCGTGACCGCATCGCCCGCCTCGATGGCGCCATCGACTTCCAGTAGCTGCAGGGCGCGTTTGGCCTTGCCCAGGAAGTGCGTGCGCGCGACGATTTCCTGGCCCGGATAACAGCCTTTTTTCACGCTGAAGGCGTGCAGGCGATCCAGTGCCAACTGTTGCGGTGTCCATTGCTCGCGTTGTGCATCGGGCAGGCGGACCAATCCCAGTTGCAGATCGGCGCGGCGCCACTGCGCATCCACGCCTGGCACTTCGATAGGCGCTGCCAATGCCTGGTCGGTGTGCAACAGCAAGGTGCGGGGCAGGGCGGCCGTGCCCATATCCAATTCGATACGCTGCGTTCCGATATCGGCCTGTGCGCCCTGCGCGCGTTGCGCTGGTTCGAATCCGCCGTAGGCAGATAGCGCTGCACCAACGATCTTGAGCTTGCGCCGGAACACGAAACGGCCCAGTTGCAAGGCGATCTCGGCCGCGTTGCCGTCGGGCAACAGCATCAATACGTGTGTGTCGTCCTCACGCAACAGTGCGAAGATGGCAATCACGCGCCCCTTCGCAGTCAACCACGTATTCCACTGCCACTGCCCAACCGCCAGCGCCTGTACGTCGTTGGCAAATTGCGCATGCGCGAACGCCACTGCATCCATCCCGATCAAGCGGACGTATTGCATGCCGTGCAGGGAGCCAAAACCCTGCGGAATAAGATTCAGGTTGTCAGCCACGGGAGGGGAGGACTAAAATCGCACTGTTGTGAGACCACTATGATAGGCCATCCAACCCCCACCCCAGCGCAGGATTCCGAAACGCAGCCTTCTTCTCAGGAGCACATTCCCGAGAAGCAGCCACTGCCCAAGGAGATTGGTGGGCGCGACGGCCCTGAGCCAACGCGCTACGGCGACTGGGGAAAAAATGGACGCTGCATCGATTTCTGATCAGCTTTTAGCCACAGCGGCCTAGTGCCGCCCAGCCGAGATAATGAGCCCAGCGAATGGCGATCCGAGAACGTCCTCTTTCCCCGCATCTCCAGGTGTACCGCTGGCAGATACAAATGGTCACCTCGATCCTGCATCGAGCGACCGGCATCATTCTGTCAGGAGGAGCGCTGGTGATTGCCGCCGCTTTGCTGGTGTTGATGCTCGGCCAGGACCACTGGACCTGCCTCACGCAACAGCTTGGCGCCTGGTATGGCCAGCTGTTCCTGTTCGGCTGGACATGGGCATTTGCCTACCATCTGTCCAACGGCATCCGCCACATCGTGCAGGATTTCGGGTATGGCTACAGCATTCCCGCCTTCGTGCGTAGCGGCTGGGCCTCGGTTGTGGTCAGCCTGCTGATCACCGCTGCGATCTGGGCCTATGTATTGATTGGAGCTGGCGCATGAACCGTTACCGCACCCCGCTGAAAAATGTGCGTGGTCTGGGCGCGGCCAAGACCGGCACCGAGCATTTCGTTCTGCAGCGATTGACCGCCACCGCGCTGGTGGTGTTGTCGATCTGGTTCCTGGTCTTCGTGCTGAGCCTGCTCGGTTCGGACTATCCGACCGCCGTTGCGGCCGTGTCCAGACCCTGGAACGCGATCTTGCTGGTCGGCTTCCTGGTGGCGATGTTCTGGCATGCGCAGATCGGTCTGCAGGTCGTGCTCGAGGACTACATCCACAACTCGTTGCTGGCGCTGGCGTTGCAGACCACGGTCAAGTTCGTCGCCGCGCTCGGTGCGATCGTCAGCATTTTCGCAGTGGCGCGCATCGCGCTGGGCGGTGCCTGAGTCATCGGGCACCCAGAACAGGAATCCAGATTAGATGTCCGCTTATAAGATTACGGAACACAAGTACGACATGGTCGTGGTGGGCGCCGGTGGCGCAGGACTGCGCGCCACGTTCGGCCTGGCCCAGAAGGGCCTGCAGACGGTCTGTCTGACCAAGGTCTTCCCGACCCGCTCGCACACCGTGGCAGCGCAGGGCGGTATTTCCGCCGCGCTCGGCAACATGGGCGAAGACGATTGGCGCTACCACTTCTACGACACCATCAAGGGCTCCGATTGGCTGGGCGACCAGGACGCGATCGAGTACATGTGTCGCGAGGCGATCCCGGCCATCATCGAGCTTGAGCACTACGGCGTGCCGTTCTCGCGCACCGAAGAGGGCAAGATCTATCAGCGCCCGTTCGGTGGCATGACCACCAAGTACGGCGAAGGCCCGTCTGCACAGCGCACCTGCGCGGCGGCCGATCGTACCGGTCACGCCATGTTGCACACGCTGTATCAGCAGTCGCTGGCGCATAACGCGCGTTTCATGATCGAGTACTTTGCGCTCGACCTGATCTTCGACGAAGAAGGCGTCTGCCGCGGCGTGCTTGCGCTGGACATGGCCGACGGCACCTTGCATCTGTTCCGCGCCCACGGCGTGGTGCTGGCGACCGGCGGTTATGGCCGTGCCTACTTCAGCGCCACCTCTGCCCACACCTGTACCGGTGACGGCGGCGGCTTGGTGATGCGTGCCGGCCTGCCGGTGCAGGACATGGAGTTCGTGCAGTTCCATCCCACCGGCATCTACGGTGCGGGCTGCCTGATCACCGAGGGCGTGCGCGGCGAAGGCGGCATTCTGCGCAACAGCAACGGCGAGCGCTTCATGGAGCGCTACGCCCCGCATTACAAGGATCTGGCATCGCGCGACGTGGTCTCGCGTTCGATGACGGTGGAGATCCGCGAAGGCCGCGGCGTGGGCGAGCACAAGGATCACATCCTGCTCGACCTGACCCATCTCGGCCCGGAAGTCATCAACGAAAAGCTGCCCGGCATTGCCGAAAGCGCGCACATCTTTGCCGGTGTGGACGTGACCAAGCAGCCGATTCCGGTGCTGCCGACCGTGCACTACAACATGGGTGGCATTCCGACCAATTTCTACGGCGAAGTCGTGCGCAAGCAGGGCGACGACCCGGATGCGGTGGTGCCTGGCCTGTACGCGATCGGCGAAGCCGCCTGCGTGTCGGTGCACGGTGCCAACCGGTTGGGTTCCAACTCGTTGCTGGATCTGGTGGTGTTCGGCCGTGCGGTGGCAAACCGCTGCGCCGAGACGGTCAAGCCCAACCAGCCGCACAAGACGTTGCCTTCAGATGCCTGCGACAAGGCGCTCGGCCTGCTGGACAAGTTGCGCTACGCCAACGGCTCTACGCCGACCTCGGTGATCCGCGACAACATGCAGCGCACCATGCAGTCCGATGCTGCGGTGTTCCGCACCAGCAAGACGCTGAAGGAAGGCGTGGACAAGATGGCAGAGATCTTCGCCAGCTTCGAAGACGTCAAGGTGTCCGACCGCTCGCTGGTCTGGAACTCGGATCTGATCGAGACCTACGAGTTGAACAACCTGCTGCTCAATGCGGTGGCGACGATCAATTCGGCCGAGCAGCGCAAGGAAAGCCGTGGCGCGCATTCGCACGAAGACTTCCCGGACCGCGACGACGTCAACTGGCAGAAGCACACGCTGGTCACCGTCGACGACAAGGGCAAGTGCGAGTTCGAATATCGCCCGGTGCACATGTACACGCTGAGTCAGGACGTGGATGTCGTCCCGCCGAAGCCGCGCGTCTACTGATCGATGCGCATGCAACGCTCCCTCGCTGCATTGAAGCCAGTCGCCGGGTTGTCCTGGCGCAGCGGCAATCGCTTGCAGCGGTCGGGGCGTTTCATCACGCAGGGGCAGCGCCGGCAATATGCCGGTCGCTGCACCGCCGCTTCGGTGGCGGGATCCATCGTCTTTACCTTCATGCGCACGGTGCGGCTGTCGTTCGCACCGCGCATCGCCTGAGCCAACGAGAGCAGCTATGGCAGAGTTCACCCTCCCCAAGAATTCAAAGATCGGCAAGGGCAAGCATTACCCTGCACAGGGCGCCAAGAATACGCGCACCTTCAAGGTCTACCGCTGGGATCCGGATGGCGACGCCAACCCGCGGACCGACAGCTATGAGATCGATCTCGACAAGTGCGGCCCGATGGTGTTGGACGCGCTGATCAAGATCAAGAACGAGATCGACCCGACGCTGGCGTTCCGCCGTTCGTGCCGCGAAGGCATCTGCGGTTCGTGCGCGATGAACATCGACGGCACCAACACGCTGGCCTGCACCAAGGCGATCGATGCCTGCGGCAAGGCCGAAGTGCCGATCTATCCGCTGCCGCACATGAGCGTGATCAAGGATCTGGTACCGGATCTGACGCATTTCTACGCGCAGTATGCGTCGATCAAGCCGTGGATCCGTACCCAGACGCCGCCGCCGCCGGATCGCGAGCGCCTGCAGTCGCCGGAAGATCGCCGCAAGCTCGATGGGTTGTACGAATGCATCCTGTGCGCCTGCTGCTCGACCAGCTGCCCAAGCTACTGGTGGAATGGCGAGCGTTATCTGGGCCCGGCGATCCTGCTGCAGGCGTACCGCTGGATCATCGATTCGCGCGATGAAGATACCGGCGCGCGTCTGGACGATCTGGAAGATCCGTTCAAGCTGTATCGCTGCCACACCATCATGAACTGCGCGCGGACCTGTCCGAAGGGGCTGAACCCGGCGCTGGCGATTGCCGAAATCAAGAAGTTGATGATGGCGCGCCGCGCCTGATCGCAAGGCAATGCCGCCCCGCCTTGGCGGGGAGGTGGTTCACAGCGGCACCGGCCCTTGGTCTGGTGCCGCTGTCGTTTTCGGCGCCGCGTCAGGCGAGGAGAGTGAGATGGACGAAGAAACCCTGCTGAAAAAACTGCGCTGGCGCTGCCGGCGCGGTATGCGCGAGCTCGATCAGTTGTTCGGGCGCTATCTGGATCAACGCTGGGCGCAGGCGTCCGAGTCCGAGCGCGCGGTTTTCCTACAGCTGCTGGATTGCGAAGACGATAAGTTGTGGCGCTGGTTCATGGGATACGAGGCCTGCCCCGATGCCGACAACGCCGCACTCATTGCAGATATCCGCGCCTTGCCAGCTTGAATGGCGGCCTTCGCGCGGGTTGGTTTGCGCATTGAGCGTGTTGAACGCGCTGGCGCTGTGGGCGGTCTGGCGTAGCGGGGTGCCCGTGTGGCTGGCAGCGGTGTTGTCTACCTACGCGCTGTTGGCCGGTGGGCGATCGTTGCGCATGCTGTTGCGTTCGCCAGTGCGGCACTTGGTTGTGCCGTGGAGCGAAACGCCCGCCAGCGTTGACGGCGCGCAGGTGCAAAGCCTGCAGGTCGCATGGCGCGGGCCGATCGCCGTGGTGTCGTGGACGCGTCTGGATGCACGCCGCGAGCGCCTGCATTTCTGGCCGGATACGTTGCCGGCAGCGCAACGACGTGAACTGCGTCTGGCCGCTCAGGCACACGCCATTTCGTCCGGGCCGCCGCAAGTGGCACCATGGCGTCCCTTTCCTGGTTGAACCGCATGTTCAAACCTATCCCGGTTGCCATCGGCTTGCGCTATCTGCGTGCCAAACGGCGCAATGGCTTCATCTCGTTTATCTCGATGGCATCGATCCTGGGCATTGCCCTGGGGGTGACGGTGCTGATCACCACGCTGGCCGTGATGAGCGGTTTCCAGAAGGAAATCCGTGATCGCCTGTTGCAGATGGCCGCGCATGCGACGGTCAGTGCGGACGGCGCGCCGATGCGCGACTGGCAGCATGCGGTCGAGGTCGCCACCGCTGACCCGCGTATCGCCGGTGCCGCACCCTACATCGAGACCGAATCGTTGCTGCAGGGCCCACGCAAGCAGCCGGCGATCGTGCGCGGCATCATTCCTGCCGAAGAAGGCAAGGTCTCGGTATTGGCCAAGAAGATGCAGCAGGGCTCGGTGGATAGCCTGACCCCGGGCTCCTACAACATCGTCATCGGCAAGGAGCTGGCGATCTGGCTGGGCGTGGATGTCGGCGACAGCATCGTGGTGTTGCTCAGCGATACCCAGGCCACGCCGCTGGGTGCGATGCCGCGGCTCAAGCGCTTCACCGTCAGCGGTATTTTCGAGGCGGGCTACAACGGGATCGACCGCGGTCTGGCGGTGGTCAACATGCAGGACCTGGCCCGCGTGCTGCGCATGGATGGCGTCACCGGCGTGCGGCTGCGGCTGCACGATATGGATCAGGCCTGGACGGTGGCGCGCGATCTTGCGATCAAGTTGCATGGTCCGTACCGGGTCAGCGACTGGACCCAGGAAAACGCCAATCTCTATCACTCGTTGAAGATGGAAAAGACCGTGATGGGCATCCTGCTGTCGCTGATCGTGGCGATGGGCGCGTTCAACCTGGTGTCTTCGCAGGTGATGCTGGTGACCGACAAACAGGCCGATATCGCGATCCTGCGCACCTTGGGTCTGTCGCCTGTGGGCGTGATGCAGGTGTTCATGGTGCAGGGCTCGCTGATCGGCTTTATGGGCACGATCATGGGGGTGATCGGCGGCATCGTGCTGACGCTCAATCTCGAGCGCATTCTCGGTGTGATCGAGACGATCTTCAGCGTCAAGCTGTTGCCGGAGGACGTGTATTACATCACCGGCCTGCCGACCGATATGCAGACCCAGGACGTGGTGGTGATCACCGTGGTCGCATTGGTGATGAGTTTCCTGGCGACCTTGTATCCGGCATGGCGCGCCTCGCGTACGCAGCCGGCGGAGGCGCTGCGTTATGAATGAGAACCGGGAATCGGCCGTGCAAACGTCAGGTCAAGCAGAGGCGGTGATCCGCGCCGAGGGTCTGGCAAAGACCTACGCCGAAGGCAAGATGCGCACGCCGGTGTTCGATGGATTGGACCTGTCGGTGGCGACCGGCGAAACGGTGGCGATCGTCGGTGCGTCCGGCGCTGGCAAGAGCACGCTGTTGCATCTGCTCGGCGGGCTGGATATTCCGACCTCGGGCGAGGTGTATGTGGCCGGGCGTCGCATGTCGGCGCTGTCCGATGGCGAGCGCGGCAAGCTGCGCAATCAGGCGTTGGGCTTCGTGTACCAGTTCCACCATCTGCTGCCGGAATTCACCGCGTTGGAAAACGTGATGATGCCGGTGCTGTTGTCCGGCAAAGAGGTGTCGGTGGCCCGGGCGCAGGCATTGCAGTTGCTGGAGTCGGTCGGGCTGGGGCATCGCATCGAGCACAAGCCCAGCGAGTTGTCCGGCGGCGAGCGCCAGCGTGCTGCCGTGGCACGTGCGCTGGTGAACAAGCCGGGCTGCGTGCTCGGCGACGAGCCCACCGGCAATCTGGATGACAAGACTGCGGAGACCGTGTTCGAGCTGATGCTGGAACTCAATCGTGCCCAGCGCACCAGTCTGGTCCTGGTGACGCATGACCGCAGCCTGGCGCGGCGTCTGGATCGCGTGCTGGAGCTGCATCAGGGCAAGCTGCGCGAGTTGGCGCCGTCTGCGGTGTAAGCATTGCCGAGCCGCCCGAATCTCTGGCGGCTCGGTAGCGTTGAAAATCTAGATTTCAGGTTGAAAATCCTGATTCCGGTTGCTGATGCATCTGCGTGATGCATCGGCCGGATGGTGCAGCAACACGCTTGCTCACGATGTGGTGCCCGCAAGCGCTATCGAGTCAACCATCGCTTCGACAACACGCGGTCGCCGCCACGCATGTGACGGCGACCTTGCGCATCAGGGAATGATGCGCTGCGCACGCAATCGCGTGAACAGTTCCAGGAACGAGGCGCGGCTGTCGTAGAAGTCCAGAAAGCCCAGCTCGCGGCTCTTGGTCATATCGTTGACGCACTCGATCTCGCGGCCCAGGTCGGCGTCGGTATGCCACCACGATGCCAGTCGGTTGACGTCGGCTTCCACCAAACCATGCTGCTTGGCGATCTCTGCCCACACGGCCGGCGCGGTCTCGCCCAAGCGTGCTTCCAGCGGCGCTGGCGTTTCGGGGCAGGGCAGAACTTCGAGTTCGAAGAAGTCGGCAATCTGGCCCCACATCCAGCGCCAGCGGAACACATCGCCGTTGACGGTATTGAAGGCCTGATTGCGTGCGGCCGGACTCAAGCCGGCCCAGGCCAGCTGCCGGCCGAGCAGGCCAGCGTCGGTGAGGTCGGTGAGGCTGTTCCACTGCGCTTGCGAGCCGGGGAACACGAACGGCTGACCGGTGTGCTTGCACAGCGACGCATACACCGCCAGCGTCACGCCCATGTTCATCGCATTGCTGCCATTGGCCATGCCGATCATGGTGTGCGAGCGATGCACACTCCAACCGAAGCCGTGCCGCTCTGCATTGGCGAACAGCAGGTCTTCCAGCGTGTAGTAGAAATTTTCGCCAGGCTGGCGCGGCTCGCTTTCGCGAAACGGCGTTTCGGCCTTGCCGCTGCCGTAGTTCTCGAACGCACCCAGATAGTGCTTGGTGCCGGTGACCAGCGCCATGTGCTGCAGCGGTGCATCGCTCAGCGCCTCGCACAGATGCCGCATCATCGCGCCGTTGGCCTCGACGTTTTCGCGCTCGGTATCGCGACGTGTCCAGGTGCAGAAGAACACGTGGGTGATCGGCAGGCCGCGTAGCGCGTTGGCGGTGCTCTCGGCATCCAGCAGATCGGCTGCCACCGGAATCACGCCGTCCTGAGCGAGCGGACGTCGCGCCAAGCCGTAGACGGTCCAACCATCAGCGACCAACACGTTGGCGAGGTTGTAACCGGAAATGCCGGTCACGCCGACAATCAATGCAATGCCTTTACGCATGGGGGAGCTCCTCGAAGACAGCGTTGAACATAGCGCTGCGGCCATGAAATCGAGGCGAATGCATGCCGGAGTGATGCGTGTGTCACGTGCACAGCCGTCTTCCTACACGTTAATGCGCCGATCGCCGCTGTGGTCCAGCTGTGGGATCGACTAGCTTGAGTCGGTGGATGGACCACAGACGGGATAGCGGCCTGCAACATGGATGTATCGATACCAGTGCCTTCGGCGACGCGCGCAGGATCGGCGGTCGCCGCTGCAGCGGCGTTGCTGCTGGGCGTGGTGGTGTGCGCCTGGTCGCCTGCGGTGTTGCCGCGTGCGGTCTATGCGACCGTTGTGTGTGCAGGTGGGCTGGGTATCGGCTTGACCCTGTGGCTGCGGCCGCAGAGGATCTTGTTGTTGCTGGCAACGGCAACGGCACTGTGCGGCTTCGGTCTGATGGGCTGGCAGGTCGCCAGCACCTTGCAGGCGCAGCTGCTCCCGCAAGACGAAGCGCGCGAGCTGGATGTGCGCGGCCAGATCGTCGGGCTACCGGTGGCCGAGCAACGGCGCACGCGCTTTCAGCTGCGGGTGGATGACGACCACACACAACCAGCATCGCTGCGCGGCAAGCTATTGCAGTTGGCCTGGTACGACGACTTTGGTGCCGAACACATCGGTCCACGCGCAGCACTGCGCGCCGGTGCAGGTTGGCAATTGCGCCTCAAGCTGCGGGCGCCGCGTGGCCTGCGCAATCCCGGTGGGTTCGATGCCGAACGTCAGGCACTGGCGCAGCGCATTGCCGCGACCGGTTACGTGCGTGCCCTTGCTGCCGCACGGCAGATCGCGCCACCGCGCGGCGTGGATGCCTGGCGCGACCGCATATCGCAGCGGATTGCCGAGCACGTGCCCGGGCCTTCAGCGCCTTATCTGCGCGCACTTGCGCTAGGCGACACACGCGGGCTGGACGATGCGGCCTGGGCGACGCTGCGTGCGACCGGGCTCAGCCATCTGATCGCAATCTCCGGATTCCATGTCGGATTGGTCGCCGCGTTCTTCGCGATGCTGGTTGCCGGACTCTGGCGAGTGTGGCCCGGTCTGGGAACGCGCCTTCCACGCCTCCACGCCGCGGCCATCGCGGCATTACTCGCCGCCGCTGCGTACGCGGTGCTGGCAGGATTGGCGCTGCCCACCGTGCGCACGGTGTTGATGATTGCCGTGGTCGCGCTGGCGCGGGTGGTGCGCCGCCGTGCCACGACCGCGCAGATCCTTGCGCTCGCCTTGTTGGCTGTCGTGCTGTGGGACCCGCTGAGCGTCCTGGTCGCCGGCTTCTGGCTCAGCTTCGCGGGGGTGGCCTGGTTGGTGTGGTGCCTGCCGTCCGACGATCGCGCCATCCTGCGCGGCTTTTTGTCGGCGCAGACCGTCGCCACTGTTGGCCTGCTGCCGCTGACGGTCAGCCTGTTCGGGCAGGCGTCGTTTGTCGGGCCATTCGCGAATCTTGTTGCAATCCCATGGTGGACCTTCGTGGTGGTGCCGCTCGCCTTGCTGGGCACTGCGCTCGAAGCGCTCCATCCAGGCGCGGGCGTGTGGGCATGGCGCTTGGCCGGCTGGTGTTTCGAGCTGACCTGGCCGGGCTTCGTCTGGCTCGGGCAGACCTCGGTGGCGTTGTGGTGGGTGCCCGAATCCGATGCGATAGCGCTGGTGTTGGCCTTGCTCGGCGCGTTCTGGCTGTTGCTGCCGCGCGGTACGCCCGGCAAGTCATTGGCCGTGCTGTTGTGGTTACCACTGTTATGTCCGGACCGCGAACTGCCTGCAGCCGGCGAGGCGGATGTGCAGGTGCTGGACGTGGGGCAGGGCCTGGCGGTGCTGGTGCGCACGCAACGGCATGCGCTGTTGTTCGATACCGGCCCTGCAGTGCGCGATGGCTTCGACGCCGGCGAGCGGGTGGTACTGCCGGCATTGCGTGCGCTCGGCCTGCGCCGCCTGGATGCCATCGTGCTCAGTCATGCCGATGCCGATCATGCCGGCGGCTATACAGCAGTGCGTGGGGGATTGCCGGTTGCCATGACCACTGCGCCGCCGGATGCACCGCTGGACGTCAGCACGCGCTGCCATGCCGGCCAACAGTGGGAATGGGACGGCGTACGCTTTCGCTTCCTGCATCCGAGTGCCGGTTTTCCGTATCTGCGCAATCAGTCCAGCTGCGTGCTGCGGGTGGAGACGCGGTATGCAAGCGCGCTGCTGCCGGGCGATATCGGCGAGATCGTCGAACGTCGATTGATGCATGCGCATCTGTCCGAGCTAAGCGCCGATCTGGTGATCGTTCCGCACCATGGCAGCGCCGACGGCTCGCATGCCGGTTTCATTGCCGCGACCGGCGCGCGGTTGGCGCTGGTGTCCTCCGGGAACGGCAACCGCTTCGGCCACCCGCGTGCGGAGGTGGTGCAGCGCTGGCAGGGCAGTGGCGCCGAGCTGCTCGACACCGCACAGGCCGGCGCGATCCGGGTCTGGCTGGGCGCCGACGGCCTGCAGGTCCGCGAGCGACGGCGCTGGCAGCCGCGGCTGTGGGATGCTGCAGAACGGCGGCGGTCGGCTGCTATCCTATCGGCCAGCGAATAGGCGGCCGCGTTGCCGGAGGAATCGAATCGTGTTGGAGCTGGTCAAGGCGGGCGGTTGGCCGATGGTGCCGTTGCTGTTGCTGGGCGTGATTGCCCTGGCGATCGTGCTGGAGCGTCTGTGGAGCCTGCGCCGCAACGAGGTGACTCCGCCAGGTCTGGGCGAAGAGGTCCGCAACTGGGCCGCGCGCGGCAAGCTGGATCCCGGCCATATCGAGTCGCTGCGTCGCAATTCGCCGCTGGGCGCCTTGCTCGCCGCCGCGTTGGACGTGCGTGGCCGCCCGCGCGAGTTGATCCGCGAACGTATCGAGGACACCGGTCGGCATGTGGTGCACCGCATGGAGCGCTATCTGAATGCCTTGGGCACCATCGCCTCGGCCGGGCCGTTGCTGGGTCTGCTGGGGACCGTGGTCGGCATGATCCAGATGTTCATGGGCATCCTCGATCACGGTGTTGGCGATGTGAACCAACTGGCTGGCGGCATCGGCAAGGCCTTGGTGTGCACGGCCACCGGCATGATCATTGCGGTGCCCGCATTGATGGCGCATCGCTTCTTCAAGGGCCGCATCGCCGGCTACATCATCGAGATGGAGCAGGAAGCCACGTTGTTGCTGGATACGATGGATGGACGTGCGATGCCGGTCGCTGCGGCACCGGTTGCGGCGGGTACCAAGCCCGTCATGGCAAAGGGCTGACGGATGCGCATCGGCAGTGACCGAAGCCAGGACGAGCCGCATATCGACCTGGTGCCATTGATTGACGTCATCCTTGTCCTCATCATCTTCTTCGTGGTGACCACGACTTTCGACGCACGCTCCACGCTGCAATTGCAGCTGCCGACTGCCAGCGACCAACACACCAGTGCGCCGCCACGTGCGTTGAGCGTGCTGGTCAATGCCGATGGGCGTTACTTCATCAACGACCAGGAAGTGCTGCGTTCGGATGTCGATTCGCTCAAGCAGACCATCGCGCAGATCGCTGGCGATGACCGTGAGCAGACGGTGCTGATGCGCGCCGATGCGCGTACGCCATATCAGGCCGTAGTGACCGCGCAGGATGCCCTGGGGCAACTCGGCTTTCGGCGCATCGCGATTGCGACTGCTCCCGAAACCGGCACTTCCGGTACTACCGGCACGACAAGCAAGCACGGAACCCGCCAGTGAACATCTCCAACGACCGCCCGGCGCCAGTCTCGTCCTGGCGCACGTACCGTCGCCTGCTGGCCTTCGCCAAGCCGTACCGTCTGTTGCTGATCGCCGCGCTGATTGCCGCGCTGGTCGAAGCGGCGGGCACCACCGGCTTTCTGGCGTTGATGAAGCCGATCACCGACGAAACCTTCATCTACAAGAACGCCGAAGTCAGTCGCTGGCTGCCGGTGCAGATCATCCTGTTGTTTGTGGTGCGCGGCATTGCCGGTTACATCACCGACATGGCGATGGGCAAATCCGCGCGCAGCATCGCGCGCGATCTGCGCGTCAAGGTGATGTCCAAGTATCTGCGTCTGCCGGGTTCGCGGTTCGATTCCGAGCCGGTGCCGTCGATGCTGATCCGCCTGGGTTCGGACTCCGATCAAGTGGCGCAGGCGGCGGTGGATGCGGTCAAGGTGATGATCCAGCAGTCGTTGCAGGTGATCGGTGCGTTGGCGCTGATGCTGTGGCATAGCTGGCAGGTCACGCTGACCATTCTGGTGCTGGCGCCGGTGCTGGCGTGGGTGATGGACAAGGTGGCGCGGCGGTATCGCCGCATCAGCCACAGCATCCAGGAGAGCGGCGCGCATCTGTTGCAGGCAGCCGATCAGACCTTGTCCAGCCATCAGGAGGTCAAGATCTACGGCGCGCAGCAGACCGAAATGGAGCGCTACGGCGCACTGGCCGACCGCAATCTGCGTCTGGCGATGAAGGTCGAATCCACGCGTGGCATTTCCACTGCCACGGTGCAGATGATCGGCGCGATCGGGTTGTCGGCGCTGCTGTTCGTGGCCGGTGCGCAGGCACTGGCCGGGCGGCTGACCGCAGGCGACTTTGTGGTGCTGATGACCTCGATGCTGACGATTATTCCTGGCCTCAAACAGCTCACCAATGTGCAGAACATGGTGCAGCGCGGCCTGGCGTCGGCCGAGCGCCTGTTCTCGGTGCTCGACAGCCCGGACGAGCCCGATCAGGGCGCCATCCCGCTCAAACGTGCCAAGGGCTTGATCGAATTCCGCGATGTCACCGCGCGCTATCCGGGTCAGGTGAATCCGGCGCTGGCGGGGGTGAGTTTTGTTGCGCAGCCGGGCACGGTGACGGCGATCGTCGGGCGCTCGGGCAGCGGCAAATCCAGCCTGATCAAGCTGATTCCGCGCTTCTACGAGGCCGAGGCCGGGCAGATCCTGCTCGACGGTCATCCGGTGCAGGCGTATGCGCTGGCCGATCTGCGTCGGCAGATCGCGCTGGTCGGCCAACAGGTGATGTTGTTCGACGGCAGCATCGCCGACAACGTGGCCTATGGCGAAATGCGCAGCGCAGATGCGAGCCAGTTGGAGCGCGCGATTCTGGGTGCCAATGCGATGGAGTTCGTCGTGCAGTTGCCGGACGGTTTGCAATCGCACGTGGGCACCAAGGGCGGGCGTCTGTCCGGCGGGCAGCGCCAGCGCCTGGCGATCGCGCGCGCGATGCTCAAGGATGCGCCGATCCTGATTCTGGACGAGGCCACCGCCGCGCTGGACAACGAGTCCGAGCGGCTGGTGCAGGATGCCTTGCACAAGCTGATGCCGGACCGCACCACGCTGGTGATCGCGCACCGCCTGTCCACCATCGAACATGCCGACCAGGTACTGGTGATGGATCAGGGCCGCATCGTCGAGCGTGGTACGCACAGTGAATTGCTGGCGCAGGGCGGGCTGTATTCGCACCTGCACGGCATGCAGTTCCGCGAACGGCAGGCATGAGCAAGCGCGGCGCCCGCACGCCGGGCTATTGGTACGACAATGCGCCGATTCCGCTATCGGCGCGCATGCTTGCGCCGGTCTATGGGGCTGCCATCGCGCTGCGACGCGCGCTGTATCGCCGCGGCTGGCGCAAGCGCCACGGCGTGCCGGTGCCGGTGATCGTGGTGGGTAACGTCACGGCCGGCGGCACCGGCAAGACGCCGCTGACGATCGCCTTGGTGACCAAATTGCAGGAAGCCGGTTGGACGCCGGGCGTTGCCAGTCGTGGCTATGGCCGTGACGAATCGAGCACGGCGCGTTGGGTCGAAGCGGATACGCCTGTAGCGCTCGGCGGTGACGAGCCGGTATTGATCGCCTGGAAAACCGGCGCGCGCGTGCGCGTGGATAGCGATCGTCTGGCCGCGGCACGCGCACTCGTCGAAGCCGGATGCGACATCGTCGTCTGCGACGACGGGTTGCAGCATTACCGGCTTGCGCGCGATGTGGAAATCGAAGTGGTCGATGGTCAACGCCGCTACGGTAACGGGCGCCTGCTGCCGGCCGGGCCGCTACGCGAACCTGCAGCGCGTGCGGGCGATTGCGATTTCCGTGTGGTCAATCTGGGGCAGGGCAGCGCTGCGGCGACACCGCAGACACCTGAAGACGCCGGTTTCGGCGAGTGGCAGATGCGCCTGAGCATCGACAGCGTGCAACCGATGGATGGCAAGCGTGTGCAGCCGTTGAGCATGCTCGCCGGGCAGCGCGTGCACGCGGTGGCCGGGATCGCGCATCCGGAACGCTTCTTTGCGATGCTGCGCGCGCGCGGCATTGGCGTGGTGCCGCATGCCTTCCCCGATCATCACGTGTATCGCGCTGCGGATTTCAGTTTCGGCAGCCGCTTGCCGGTGCTGATGACCGAAAAGGACGCAGTGAAGTGCAGGCCGTTTGCCGACGAGTGGTTGTACAGCGTGCCGCTCAAGGCGGAGTTGCCGGCCGCGTTCTGGGTGAGTTTGCTGGATCGTCTGGACAAGTTGGCGAGTCGGCAGGGTGTGTGAGTGCGGTTTTTCTGGCAATGGTGATCTGCTGCTTGGCTGCGGGGTCCTTGCCCGCCCACCGTCGCGGGACACGCCGCAAGTACATCCATGTAGGCTCTTACGCGGCATCCATGCCGCGTAAGGTCCCGCGACGGTGGGCGGGCAAGGACCAGTCGAGAGTGTCGGTGCGCATGGTTGCGAGCAGTGCATGCAGCGGCGTCCGAGTGCTGATGTAGCGCATCGTTGCTCCAACTGAATACCGTTATTTCGCTCAATCACATAGATACATCATGCGATTCGGTTATTTCGTTTCTCCAATTTTTCCTGCATCCCAGAGCGCGCACGCATGACCATCATAACGCCCGCAGATTTCGTCGTCGCCATTCCCGCGCGCTACGCCTCTACGCGGTTGCCGGGCAAGCCGCTACAGTTGATTGGCGATCGCCCGATGATTCAGCATGTGGCAGAGCGGGCACTGCTCGCAGGGGCACGTGAGGTCTGGGTGGCCACCGACGATGCGCGCATTGCCGAGGCGATCGACGGCCTGGCCGGCGTGCATGTGGCGATGACCGGCAGCGAGCACCTGTCGGGGACCGACCGGCTTGCCGAATGCGCGCGGATCGCCGGCTGGGGGGCCGATACCTGCGTGGTCAATCTGCAAGGCGATGAACCGTTCGCGCCCGCTGCCGGTATCCGCGCAGTCGCCGAGCTGCTGCTGCACTCCGGCGCCGAAATGGCCACGCTGGCCGCGCAGGTGGACAGCGCGCACGAGCTGTTCGATCCGAATGTGGTGAAGCTGGTGCGCACTTCGCGCGGCGATGCGCTGTACTTCAGCCGCGCGCCGATTCCCTGGCATCGCGACAGCTTCGCCAATCCGCGTGAGAGCTTGCCCGATGCCGGTCAGTGGCTGCGCCATATCGGTATCTATGCGTACAGCGCCGGATTTCTGCAGCGTTTTGCGGCGATGCCGCCCGGCGGGCTGGAGCGCATCGAATCGCTGGAACAATTGCGCGTGATGGAGGCTGGCTACCGCATCGCAGTGGCGTTGACGCCGGAGCAGTTTCCGCCCGGCATCGATACACCGGACGATCTGGCGCGTGCGCAGACGCGGGTGGCGTCGGCATGAAGGTACTGATCGTGTGTCTGGGCAACATCTGCCGCTCGCCGATGGGCGAGGGCGCCTTGCGTGCGCGGCTGGACCAAGCGCGGTTGTCGCGGCGGATCGAGGTCGATTCGGCCGGCACCGGCGACTGGCATGCCGGCGAGCCACCCGACCCGCGCGCCATTCGCTGCGCACGCGGTCATGGCGTGGATATTTCCGGATTGCGCGCCCGTCAGGTGCGTGCAGCGGACTTCGAACACTTCGATTGGGTGCTGTGTGCCGACAACAGCAATCTGCGCGATCTGCAGCGGCTTGCTCCGGCGCCGCTGCGCGACAAGGTCGCACTCTGGCTGCCATGGGCGGGCGTTGCAGAGCGCGACGAGATCCCCGACCCCTACACCGGCGGCATGGACGATTTCGAGCGTGCCTGGCAGCTGGTCGACACCGCTGCAAGCCAGACCGTGGCCAGGCTCACCCGCAGCTAATCGGGCTTGGGCATAATTACCGGATGACTGCCCAGCTCACCCAGGAACTGCCGGAATTCCCTACCTGGCTCAATGCCAGGCCATCCACCTTGCAGGAGCATCGTGGACGCGCGCTGGTGCTGGCGTTCGTCAATGCCAGTTCGGTGTGGTGCGCCGAGCGCCTGGCCGAGCTGGCCCATTGGCAGGCGCGCAGCCCGGGGCGGTTGCAGGTGATCGTGGTGCAGGTGCCGCGTTTCGATAGCGAGCGCTTGCCGCAACGCTCGCTCAAGCAACTGCGCGGGCATGGTGTGAGTGCGCCGATCCTGCTCGACAAGGACTGGGAAACCTGGCGCCGCTTCGGTATCGAATCCTGGCCCACGCTGGTGCTGCTCGATGCCTACGGCCGCGAGCGTCAACGTCTGGTGGGCGTGACCGGCGATCTGGACAAGGCATTGGTGGCGCTGTGCGAAGGCCAGCAACCGCCGTCGGATATCGACCTGCATGGCGTGGCCGAACGCGAAGCCGAACCGCGCCTGGAACTGCAATTTCCGACCGGCCTGGCCGCCACCGAAGACCGCCTGTATATCGCCGACACCGGCCACCACCGCGTGCTCGAATGCACGCATGGCGGGCGGGTGTTGCGCCAGTTCGGCCATGGCAATGCCGATCTGATCGACGGTGGCGTCGGCGAAGCGGCGTTTCGACGTCCGCAAGGCCTGGCGCTGGAGCGCGACCAGCTCTATGTCGCCGACACCGGCAATCACGCCCTGCGCCGCATCAACCTGCGCAGCGGGCAGGTCGACACCTTGTGCGGCACCGGTCGCTCCGGCGAGCCGGTCGAAGGCCCGCTGGCGTCCTCCAGCGCGTCTGCGCTGAATTACCCGCAAGGTCTGGCCATCGCCGACAACCAGGTGTTGATTGCAATGGCCGGCGACAACCGCATCTGGAGCTATCACCTGGGTAGCGCCGCATTGACCGCGCGCGCAGGCACCGGCTCGCTCGAAATCCGCGATGGCAGCGGCCATCTGGCCGCCTTCGCGCAACCGGCCGGATTGGCGGCGGTGCAGCAGGTGGCCTACGTCTGTGACGGGTTGGGTTCGTCGATCCGCACCATGCAATTGCGCGGCGATCTGGTGCAGACCCTGGTCGGCGGGCAGGGCACCTGGCTGTTCGGCGACCAGGACGGCCCACGCGGCACCGCCCGCCTGCAGTTTCCGCAAGCGATTGCCTTGGCCGCCGATTCTCCGCTGCTGTGGATCGCCGACACCGGTAACGGCCGTCTGCGTTGCCTGCGTCTGGGCGGTGGCGAACTGACCACGGTCGAGCTGCCGCGCCGCCTGCATGGCCCGGCCGGGCTGGCGGTTGCCGCAGGTGCGGTCTGGATTGCCGAGACCGATGCCCATGCCGTCTTGCGTTACGACCTTGCAAGCGGCGAACTGAGCGATGTTTCGATAGCAGAATGAGCGCAAGGCCCCAAGCTGATTTCGATGGAAAGGCATTTGCTGCCCAACTGAGCACCGCGCCCGGCGTCTACCGCATGTATGCGGGCGACGACACGCTGCTGTACGTGGGCAAGGCCGGCGCGCTGCGCAAGCGCGTGGGCAGCTATTTCAACGGCACGCCGAAGAACGCGCGGCTGACCTCGATGCTGTCGCAGGTGGCGCGCATGGACGTCACCGTGACCCGCAGCGAAGCCGAAGCGCTGCTGCTGGAAAACCAGCTGATCAAGTCGCTGTCGCCGCGCTACAACGTCTCGCTGCGCGACGACAAGAGTTACCCGTATGTGTTGCTGACGCGCGAAGACTGGCCGCGCATCGCGCTGCACCGCGGCCCGCGTGCGGTGCAGGGGCGCTATTTCGGCCCGTACACCGGCGTGACCGGCGTGCGCGAAACCTTGAGCCTGATGCACAAGCTGTTCAAGCTGCGCAGCTGCGAAGACAGCGTGTTCCGCAATCGCTCGCGGCCGTGTCTGCAATATCAGATCGGCCGCTGCAGCGCGCCGTGCGTGGACCTGGTCGCCGCGCCCGACTACGCAGAATCGGTACGCCGCGCCACGATGTTCCTGGAAGGCAAGAGCGACCAGCTTGGCGAAGAGATCATGCAGTCGATGCAGCAGGCCAGCGAAGCGTTGGAGTTCGAGCGCGCCGCGCGTCTGCGCGATCTGCTGTCCTCGCTGCGCAGCATGCAGAACCGCCAGTACGTCGACGGCCGCGCGGCCGACCTGGATGTGCTGGCCTGCGCCACGCAAGCCAGCCAGGCGTGTGTGCTGCTGTTGAGTTTTCGCGACGGCCGTAACCTGGGCACGCGTTCGTTCTTCCCCAAGACCAATGGCGAAGACAGCGCCGACGAAATCCTGGGTGCGTTCGTGTCGCAGTACTACGCCGAACATTCGCCGCCGCGCGAGATCCTGCTCGATCGCGAAATCCCCGATGCCGAGTTGATCGAAGCCGCGCTTAGTAGCGCCGCCGAGTACAAGGTGACGTTGAAGTGGAACGTGCGCGGCGAGCGTGCCGGCTATCTGCTGCTGGCCACGCGCAACGCACAGCTGACCCTGGTCACCGAACTCACCAGCCAGAGCGCGCAGCACGCACGCAGCGAAGCACTGCGCGACATGCTGGGGCTTGCCGAGCAGGTCAAGCGGGTGGAGTGTTTCGATATCAGTCACACCATGGGCGAGGCGACGGTGGCCTCGTGCGTGGTGTTCGATGCCAGCGGCCCGGTGCGCGGTCAATACCGGCGCTTCAATATTTCCGGGATCACGCCGGGCGACGACTACGCCGCGATGCGCCAGGCCATCGAGCGGCGCTTTCGGCGCGCGGTGGAAGAGAACGGTGTACTGCCGGATGTGTTGCTGATCGACGGCGGCGCAGGTCAGCTGGCGCAGGCAAAGGGCGCGCTGGCCGATCTGGGCATCGAGAACGTGCTGCTGGTCGGCGTGGCCAAGGGCGAGGAGCGCAGGGCGGGGCACGAGGCACTGGTCATGGCCGACGGCCGCGAGCTGCGCCCCGGTGCGGCATCGCCGGCGCTGCAGTTCATCCAGCAGGTGCGCGACGAAGCGCATCGCTTTGCGATCACCGGTCACCGCGGCCGCCGCCAGAAGGCGCGCATGACCAGCAAGCTCGAGGATATCCCCGGCATCGGCCCGCGCCGTCGCGCGAGCCTGCTCAAGCATTTCGGCGGTCTGGTCGGGCTCAAAGCCGCCGGCGAGGCCGAGATTGCACGCGTGGATGGGGTCAATGCCGCACTCGCCGCGCGAATCTACGCTAACCTGCATGGGCTGGCGCTCCCCGATGCGGCAGGCGAGTCGAGTCCGTAATGAAGTTGACCATCCCCACGTGGCTGACACTGCTGAGGATCTTGATGATCCCGGTGTTGGTCGTGGTGTTCTACCTGCCGTACACGTGGACCAATTTCGCGTCTGCCGGCGTGTTCGGGCTGGCTGCCATCACCGACTGGCTGGATGGCTGGGTCGCACGGAGGTATCACCAGTATTCCGCTTTCGGCGCCTTCCTGGACCCGGTGGCCGACAAGCTGATGGTCGCCGTGGCGCTGTTTCTGATCGTGCAAGGCCACCCGACGCCGTGGATGGCATTCTGGGCGGCGGTGATTGTGGGCCGCGAAATCGCCGTCTCTGCGCTGCGCGAGTGGATGGCCGAGATCGGCCAGCGTGCCAAGGTGCGCGTGGCGGCGATCGGCAAGATCAAGACCACCGCGCAGATGGTCGCGCTACTTTGCCTGCTGTATTCGGTCACGCCCGGGCAGATGCCCACGCACGAAATCTGGTTCGGCAATCTGATCTTCCGCGCCGGTTACTGGACGTTGGCGATCGCCGCACTGCTGACGCTGTGGTCGGGATTTCAGTACCTGCATGCGGCATGGCCTAGTCTGCGTGCAGACGAAAAAGCGGCGATCACCAACAAGCCGAAGAAAATCGAGAGCAACAGTTGACAGCTATGCTGTGCGCTGTAGAATCTCGCCTCCCAAGCGGGAATAGCTCAGTTGGTAGAGCGCAACCTTGCCAAGGTTGAGGTCGCGAGTTCGAGTCTCGTTTCCCGCTCCAGATGTAGACTAGGCCCCGTGTCCGGGGTCTCGTTGTTTAAAGGGCGGGATGCCTGGGATTTGATATTTCGGCCTGGTGGTAGAGTGGTTATGCAGCGGACTGCAAATCCGCGTACGCCGGTTCAATTCCGGCCCAGGCCTCCATATTGCAGCGCTGCTTTGTGCATCCATCGAGATGAATTGGGCTAGCGTAATGAAGCAACAAGCTGTACAATTTCGCTCCACGCGGGAATAGCTCAGTTGGTAGAGCGCAACCTTGCCAAGGTTGAGGTCGCGAGTTCGAGTCTCGTTTCCCGCTCCAAATCAGAACGATGAAATCGCAAGATTCAGTCGATCGCATCAAAGGGCCTTAAGGCCCTTTTTTGTTGCCTCAGATTTGCGCGGCAGTCTGTCGGCAACTCTTAATCTCTATCGATCTTGCGTCGGCAATGCGCGGCTGCGCTGAAGACATCGCGGTACGACTCACCAGGTGCGGTAGGTGATCACGGTCTGCGGATCGACAAAACCGAAGAGCGTTGCGTGCATCGGCGCCGACCACGTGCTCCAGATCGATGTCGATACCGCGCCATCGGCCACTGCGTACAACCGCCGCAGCTGCCAAGCGCGCTACATGCGAAATGTTGCCGATCACCTGCGCCGGCCACATCGGTTCACGTGACTTGCCACTGGCTGTCTGGGAGTGGGTGCCGGCGGGGACCAATGCCTCATGTTGCAAGGCCTGTCGCCTGAGCTGAGTTCGCCGGCATCTGTGCACCGGCGACGGCTGCGAGATGCCACAGCACTATGCAAATCGATGGAGTGTGCCCGGGGCGGGAATCGAACCCGCATAGCCTTGCAGCTGAGGGATTTTAAGTCCCTTGCGTCTACCAGTTTCGCCACCCGGGCATTGCGATAGCGTGCCTGATTGCGCGCCGATTGTGAATCTCTGTGCGTATGTCTTGCTGCACTGCCGGCGCCTGTGCGGCCTGCGCTATCCTTCAGCTGCATAGCCGCGTGGAAAACCGCCCGCGCGCGATCGAAGGAACCGCATGTCCCGCACCACGCTTCTCGCACCGCTTCAAGCGCACATCGCTGTCATCGGGCTGGGCTATGTCGGCCTGCCGCTGGCGGTTGCCTTTGGCGAGCAGCGCGACACGCTGGGCTTCGACATCGATGCGCAGCGGGTAGCGCAGTTGCGCGATGGCCACGACGCCACGCTGGAACTGGACGACATCGAACTGGCTGCCGCCACCCGGTTGCGCTACACCGCGAACGCGGCCGACCTGGCCGCGTGCAGCATCTTCATCGTCACGGTGCCGACGCCGATCGACAGCTTCGAGCAACCCGACCTGGAGCCGCTGCGCAGCGCCACCACCTTGATCGCCGCCGCGCTCAAACCCGGCGACCTGGTGATCTACGAATCCACCGTGTATCCGGGCACCACCGAAGAAGTCTGCGTGCCCTTGCTCGAAGCCGCATCGGGGCTACGTTTTAACGACGATTTTTTCTGCGGCTACAGCCCCGAACGCGTCAATCCGGGCGACCGCCAGCGGCGTCTGCGCGATATCCGCAAGATCACCTCCGGCTCCACCGCAGAAGCTGCCGACGCGGTCGATGCGCTGTACACCAGCATCATCACCGCAGGTACCTGGCGCGCGCCGTCGATGCGCGTGGCCGAGGCCGCCAAGGTGGTGGAAAACATCCAGCGCGACGTCAATATCGCGCTGGTCAACGAGCTGGCATTGATCTTCGACAAGCTGGGCATCGACACACTGGATGTGCTGGAAGCGGCCGGAACCAAGTGGAATTTCCTGCCATTCCGGCCCGGCCTGGTCGGCGGCCACTGCATCGGCGTGGATCCGTATTACCTGATGCACAAGTCCGAGAGCGTGGGCTACCACCCGGACCTGATCCACACCGCGCGGCAGGTCAATAACCGTGTCGGCCGGCACGTTGCCGAGCGCGTCTGCGGCATGCTCGCCACGCGCGGCGTGGTGCTCGCGCAGGCGAGGGTGCTGGTGCTGGGCGCAACCTTCAAAGAGAACTGCCCGGATCTGCGCAACAGCCGCGCACTGGAACTGGTGCAGTTGCTGCAAGCCGCGGGCGTGCAGGTTGATACCTGTGACCCCTGGGCCGACCCGGCAGAAGCCCTGCAGCATGCCGGCGTGCAGCTGTGCGAGGTTGTGGACGAAGGTGCCTACGACGCGGTCGTGCTGGCGGTGGCGCATGCGCAGTACCGCGACTACGACGCCCAGCGCATCGCCGCGTTGGGCAAACCGGGCGCGGTGATTTACGACGTCAAATCGGTCTGGCCGCGCGAAGCGGTCAGCGATCGTCTATAACGCGCCGGTCTTGCTGCTGCAGCCACTGCACCGCGCCATGTGCGGCACGTAATCCGCTGGCGAAGCAGGCGGTCAGCAGATAGCCGCCGGTCGGTGCCTCCCAATCGAGCATTTCTCCGGCGCAAAACACGCCAGGTTGTGCGATCGCCATCAGCCCATCGTCCAGCGCTTCCAGCCGCACGCCGCCGGCCGAGCTGATCGCCTCGGCAAGCGGGCGCGGCCTGAGCAAGCGCAACGGTAACTGCTTGAGCGTGCGTGCCACCTGCACAGGATCGTCGCCAGCCTGTTTGCCCAGGTGTTCGTACAGCAGTGCGGCCTTGACGCCATCGATGCCGACCTGTCGGCGTAAATGCTCGCTAAAACTCCGTCCCTTGCGCGGCTTGTCCAGTTCGGCGCTCACGCGCTCAAGGGAACGTCCCGGCACCAGATCCAGGCCAAATTCGGCCGCGCCTTGCGCATCGATCTGCTCTCGCAAGTCTGCAGCCAACGCATAAATCAAGCTGCCTTCGATGCCGGTAGCAGTAGCAACGCACTCGCCCTGCAGTGCGTGTTGCACGCCATGGCGATCATGCCAGTGCGCCACCACCGGCTTGAGCGGCGCACCGGCATGCCGCTGCACAAAATGCGCGCTCCAGTCGATGTCGAAACCGCAGTTGGCCGGCACCAAGGGCGCAACCGCGATGCCGCGTTGTTGCAGCGGCGCTTGCCACAGACCATCCGAGCCAAGTTGCGGCCAACTGCCGCCACCGAGCGCCAGCACCAGCGCGTCTGCAGCGCGCTCGATGTCACCGGTTGGTGTGTCGAAGCGCAACGTACCGTCATCGCTCAACCCAAGCCAGCGATGCTGCACATGAAACGCGACGCCTTGTTCCTTGAGTCGACGCACCCAGCTACGCAACAACGGCGCCGCCTTGCGATCCATCGGAAACACACGCCCGGAGCTGCCGACATAAGTGTCCACACCCAACCCGCGCGCCCAATCGCGCAGCGCGTCCGCATCGAAGTCCCGCAACCAGGCCGCAACCGGTTCGGCACGCTCGCGATAACGCTGCGCAAACAGCGGCATCGGATCCGAATGGGTGAGATTCAAACCGCCCTTGCCGGCAATCAGAAACTTGCGCCCGACCGAACCCTTCGCCTCGTAAAGGTCCACCGCAAGGCCGGCTGCACACGCCGCTTCTGCGGCCATCAAGCCGGCCGGCCCGCCGCCGATCACTGCCAGCCGCCGCTTGCTCACATCCGTCATTGCTCAGTCACTCAGCGTGGCTGCACGCCAAGCAATTCCACATCGAACACCAGCGAGGCGCCAGGCGGAATCACCCCACCTGCGCCGTTATCGCCATAGCCGTAATCGGGCGGAATCATCAAGGTGCGCTTGCCACCCACGCGCATGCCGTCAACGCCATCGTCCCAGCCGCGGATGACCTGATGGCCGCCCAACACGAACTGGAATGGCTCGGCGCGATCGAGCGAGCTGTCGAACTTCTTGCCGTGCTTGTCGGCGGCCTTTTCGTCGTACAACCAGCCGGTGTAGTGCACGGTCACCATCGCGCCGGGCGTTGCCACTGCGCCGGTGCCAACGGTGCGGTCGATCCGCTCGAAGGTAGCAATCGTGCCACCGGACGGCGGCAGGGCAGGCGCACAACTTGCGAGCAACAAGGCGACACAGAGCGTCAACAGAAGGCGCATGGGATGGTCCATGAAGGAAGGTCGCCATTATCGCATCTGGCTCCGGCTATCATCGCGCCCATGGCCAAGCTACTGCTCAATCTGCGCAATGTTCCCGATGACGAAGCCGACGAGGTGCGGGCGCTGATGCGTGAGAACCTGGTGCAGATCTACGAGACGCGGCCGAGCAATTGGGGCATTTCCGCCGGTGGCATCTGGCTCAGCGACGATGCCGACCACCCGCGCGCCAAGGCGGCGATGGATGCCTACCAGGCCCAGCGCGGGGCTGACGCACGTGCGCAGCGTCAGGAGGCACTCGCATCCGGCACCGCCGAAACCTTCGGCGCGTTGCTGCGCAGGCGCCCGCTGTTTGTGATCGCCACGCTGATCGGCATGCTGGTGGTCGCCTCGCTGGTGCTGCTGCCGTTTCTGCTGTTGCGCGGCTGATCCCACTGCAGCGCCATCGGGCTTAAAATAGCCCCATGATCACCAATACCGCCGCCTACCAATTCGTCGCCATCCAGGACCCGCAGCAGCTTGCCGACAGCGTGCTTCGCCACGCCGAGCAGCAGGCGTTGAAGGGCTCGGTGCTGGTGGCCGAAGAGGGCATCAATCTGTTTCTGGCGGGCGAGGCCGAGCAGGTCGGCGCGTTCTATGCGTGGTTGCAGAGCGATTCGCGCTTTGCGCAGATGCGCATCAAGTACAGCCTGAGCGCGCAGCAGCCGTTCGCGCGGCTCAAGGTCAAGCGCAAGCCGGAGATCATCAGTTTCCGTCGCGACGATGCCTCGCCGCTGCAGGGACGTGCGCCGGCAGTGACGCCAAGCGTGCTGCGCGAATGGATGCGACAAGGGCACGACGATCGCGGTCGCCCGCTGGTGATGCTGGATACGCGCAATGCGCAGGAAGTGGCATATGGCACGTTCCAGGGTGCGTTGACGTTGCCGATCGACAAGTTCACCGAGTTGCCGGGCGCGTTGGAAGCACATCGCACTGCGCTGGTGGATACCACAGTGGTGAGCTTCTGCACCGGTGGCATCCGCTGCGAAAAAGCTGCGCTGTGGATGCAGGCCGATGGCATGGACAACGTGCTGCAGCTCGAAGGCGGGATCCTGGGCTACTTCGAAGAAGTCGGCGGCGAAGGCTATGACGGCCGCTGCTTCGTCTTCGACGAGCGTGTCGCGCTGGATCCCGAACTGCGCCCACTGGTGGATGCCGAGCGCAGCACCGAGGCCGGGGAAATCTGACCGAAAGCGAGCGAATTACCCGATGTTCGCGCACTGCGTGCGTTCGCACCATGCAGACACGACGCAACGTTGCTCCGCATGTGCGTCATGCCTCACCGCGGCGAGAGGTTTTCGCCTCTGACTTGAAAGTAATACGTCGCATCGTGCTTGCCCTGAATTATTCACGGAGATAGGCTGCACCAGCCAGCCGCATAGCGAGGACAACAAGGATGACCATCAGAGTTTTTCTGATTGACGATCATGCACTCGTGCGTACAGGCATGAAGATGATCCTGTCCAAGGAAGTGGACATCGATGTGGTGGGAGAGGCGGAGAGTGGGGAGTCGGCGTTGCCGCAAATCCGCCAGCTCAAGCCCGAGATCGTGTTGTGCGATCTGCATCTGCCCGGCGTCAGCGGTCTGGAAATCACCGAGCGCATCGTCAAGGGCGATTACGGTACCCGCGTGATCATCGTATCGGTACTGGAAGATGGCCCTCTGCCCAAGCGTCTGCTCGAAGCCGGTGCATCCGGCTACGTCGGCAAGGGCGGCGATGCGCAGGAGCTGCTGCGTGCAGTGCGTGAAGTCGCATTGGGGCGGCGCTATCTCGGCAATACCATCGCGCAGAACCTCGCGCTATCCAATCTGGAAGGTGGCGGCTCGCCGTTCGATGCGTTGTCGCCACGCGAGCTGGAGGTCGCTTTGTTGCTGACGCAGGGGCTGCGCCAGGAAGACATCGCCAAGCGCCTGAATCTGAGCGCCAAGACCATCAATACGCACAAGGCGCGCCTGTTCGAAAAGGTTGGAATCCAGGACAGCATCGCGCTCGCGCGTCTGGCCAACCAATACGGTCTGACCGATCCCGCGCAAACAATGTAGGTCATGCGCTGGTGATTGGGCTCGCTGATGCAGCCTGCCAGATTGCTGCATGGTGAGATGGTGATCGAGTCGGATCTGCGCGGCGAGTGCGGTGCCTCGAATGTATAGGCTTAATGCACGCAACGTTGATGCACTCAAGGTGCTGATCGTTTCAGCACAGTGAATGAGCAGCAGCTCCTGACAAGCGAGATCTCAGAACCCAGCGACTCACTGAGCAGCTAACGCGCTGGTGCGCATCCTCGCAGCCGTCTTGTTCGCAACTTGCACGCAAAAACAAAGCGGCCCGAAGGCCGCTTTGTTTGACGCCGACCTTGCCTGACTAGTCAGGCAAGGTCGAAACAGGCGATGCAGCGATCAGTGATCGCTACGCGGCTTGTTGGTGTCGTCTTCCTGCTCTTGAGCTTCGGTCGCAGTCGATGGAGCCACCGGCTTCACAGCTTCCGGAACGACAACCGTCGGCTTGTGCGCATCGTCTGCCTGCTTCTGCACGTTCGCAGGAGCTACGGGGGCGACTGCTGCAGGCTGCTCAGGCGCATTGTACGGTGCCGGCGTTTCAGCAGGCGCCGATGCCGACGATGCCGGTACTGTGGCATCGGCCGGAGCCAATGCGTCGAGCAGCGTCGTCTGCACCGGTGCGTACGGCTTGCGTGCCTGAGTCACTGGAGCAGCGTCGGCAGCCGGAGTGCTCTGCGGCACCGTCGTGGTGGAGGTCACTGCGACATCCACAGCCGCGCTTGCAGCGCTGGACGGCGCTGCTTGCGACGGCTTGACGGTGACCACCTCGGCTTGGGCAGCCGGGACGCTCGAAGGCGGAGGTGCCGCTTGCGTGTGCACTGGAGCAGCAGCCGGAGCTGTCTCGGCTTTCACCGACTCCGCTTGCACTGGTGCCGGGGCCGCGACGGGTGCAGTGCGTTCCGGGCTGACCGCAGCGGGTGCTGCAACGTCAGTCGATGCCGACGACACCTGCCTCTGCTGCGTAACCGACTCCGGCGCAGTCGCCGACGTCGTCGTAGCGGCACGCTCGACAGGCGCAGCTGCAGGAGCAGGCGTCACGACCGCGGCAGGAGTCGCAACGGGGGTCGAGGTGGCAGCCGGCGTCGAGGCGGCGACCGAAGCCGGAGCCACAACTGGAGCCGGAGTAGCAACCGAAGTCTGCACGGGCGTCGGAGCTGCAACCGGAGCAGGTGTCGCCGCCGGTGCCGATTGCGCAACAGGTGCCGCAGAGGCAACTGAAGCATCGCCACGCGCCTGCTCGGCTGCAGCTGCAACCGGAGCCGCCGCAGCCTGCCGTTCGAAGGACGGCGTGGCATTGGAGACCGGTGCAGTAGTCGACGTGGTGTCGGCCGCTACCTGGCTTTCCGAACGCTCCTTCGGCACCGGACGTGGCTTCACTGCTGCTGGAGTGCTGGACTCCGGCCTGGCGCGCACAGCTGCTGCAGGCGCGGCTTCATCGTCGAAGTCGAACTCCGGCTGGCCGGCGCGCGGTGCAGCGGAGGCATGCGTCTGCGTGCCGGCTTCGTCGCCTTCGTTCTCGTTGTCGCCATCGAGATCGCCTTCGGCATCGCCATCCAGATCGTCCGTTTCCAGACCATCGGCGCCGATACCACCTTCACCATTTGCGCCAGCACCACGACGACGACGACGGCCGCCACGACGGCCGCGACGACGACGGCTGCCGCCTTCGCCATTGGCCGAATCATCGCCTGCTGCATCCGGTGCCTGCCCGTCTGCACTGGCGTCAGTGCCACGGTCGGCATGCGCTTCGGTCACGATGACGTCGATCGGGTGTGCCGGGTTGGCTTCATTGGCGGGAACGTGCGTCGTCGCCGGCGCGGCGGTTTCGGCGATTGCCGACACCACACCAGCAGTCGTCGCGGTTGCTGCGGTTGCGGCCAGCGTCTGTGCCGAAGCCGTGCCTTCGTCCTGACGGGCGGGGCGCTGCTGCCTCTCGGAAGGCGCGCCGTCCTGCTGTGCAGATGCACGCGGGGGACGCGGAGCCTGATTCTGCTGCTGCTGCTTCTGCTTTTGCTGCTGCTGGCCCTGCTGCGGTTGCTTGGGCGCCTGCGGTTCGTTGCGCGGCGGCTTGGCAACCTGCACCTGCTGCTGCGCCTGACCACCATTCTGCGGGTTCTGTGCGCTCTGGCCATTGGCAGGCTGGCGACGCTCATCGCGACGCTCCTTGTTGGCGCCATTGCCGTTGCCATTGCCGTTGCCATTGCCGCCGTTACCACCATTGCCACGCTGCTGATTGCCGCCGTTACGCGCTTCACCACGGCCATCTCGGCGCTGACCACCACGATCGCCACGCTCGTTGCGGTTGCCACGGGCTGGGTCGCTCTGGCGCGGACGCTGGGTCGACTCGGGGACCGGAGCCACTGGCTCGACACCACCGAAGATCCGCTTCAGCCAACCGACCACGCCGGTGACCGGCGCAGGAAGTGGCAGAGCGACGACCGGAGCCGGGGCAGGTGCTGCAGCGACCGGGGCAGGGGCCTCCTCACGCACCGGAGCTGGCTGGCTCGGCTTGATCGAAGTCACTGCCGGCGCTGCCGGAATGTTCAACTGCGCCTTGGTCAACGCATGCACCGGCAACTTGCGCGGCGTACCACGCTGATAGCTCGGCTTGCCGCTGTCTTCGCCCAGCTCGTTCTCACGCAGACGCGTGACTTCGTAATGCGGAGTGTGCAGCTGCTCGTCGGCGACGATGATGATCGGCGAGGCATGACGATTTTCGATCTCGCGCAGCGCGCTGCGCTTTTCGTTGAGCAGGTAATTGGCGATCTCCACCGGGGCCTGCACCAGCACCTGTCCTGTGTTCTCCTTCATCGCGTGCTCTTCGGCTACGCGGATGATCGACAGCGACAACGACTCGACGCTGCGCATGCGGCCATGGCCGTCGCAACGCGGGCACACGATCTGGCTGGATTCGCCCAGGCTCGGACGCAGGCGCTGGCGGCTCATTTCCATCAGGCCGAAGCGCGAGATACGGCCCAGCTGCACACGCGCACGGTCGTACTTGAGCGCGTTCTGCAGCTTGTTTTCGACTTCGCGTTGATGCTTGGTCGAAGCCATGTCGATGAAGTCGATCACCACCAGGCCGCCCAGGTCGCGCAGGCGCAACTGACGGGCCACTTCTTCGGCCGCTTCCAGATTGGTCTGGAACGCGGTCTCTTCGATGTCGCTGCCCTTGGTGGCGCGCGAGGAGTTCACGTCGACGGCAGTCAGCGCTTCGGTCTGATCGACCACGATCGAGCCGCCCGAGGGCAACCGCACATTGCGCTCATAGGCGCCTTCGATCTGCGATTCGATCTGGAAGCGGTTGAACAGCGGAATGTCGTCGGTGTAGTGCTTGAGCTTGCGCAGGCTTTGCGGCATCACCTGCCGCATGAATTCCTGGGCATCGGCGTACAGCTCCGGCGTATCGACCAGGATTTCGCCGATGTCGGCGCGCAGGTAGTCGCGCAGGGCGCGGATGATCAGGCGCGATTCCTGGTAGATCAGGAACGCGGCCGGCTTGCTCAGCGCCGCCTCGGCAATCGCCTTCCAGGTCTGCAGCAGGTAATCCAGATCCCACTGCAGCTCTTCGGCGTCACGTCCGACACCGGCGGTGCGGATGATCACGCCCATGTCGTCGGGGATATCGAGCTTGTCCAGCGCTTCCTTCAGCGCGGCACGGTCTTCGCCTTCGATCCGGCGCGAGACGCCACCGGCGCTCGGCGAATTGGGCATCAGCACCATGTAGCGGCCGGCCAGCGAAATGAACGTGGTCAGGGCAGCGCCCTTGTTGCCGCGCTCTTCCTTGTCGACCTGCACCACGATTTCCTGTCCTTCGCGCAACAGCTCGCGAATGGTCGACTTGTTATGGTCGACGCCAGCCTGGAAATAGTCGCGGGAGATTTCCTTCAGCGGCAGGAAGCCATGGCGCTCGGCGCCATAGTCCACGAACGCCGCTTCCAGCGAGGGCTCGAGCCGGGTGATACGGCCCTTGTAGATGTTGGACTTCTTTTGTTCCTTGGACGGCTGTTCGATGTCGATGTCGTACAGGGTCTGGCCGTCCACAATCGCCACGCGCAGCTCTTCGGCCTGCGTTGCGTTGATCAGCATTCGCTTCATTGTTGCGTTCCTCACGCGCTCTACCGCGCGGAACGCCGTGACGTTTCGCCTCTGGAACAGCTTGTCGGCCCTTCGCGCAACGCGCGGACAGGCCTGACCAGGGTTTCCAGCGCTGCAACACCACGGCAGGCCGCGGGAGCGCTTGTCTTTAAGTTTTATAGGTGTTTCAGGGCCGGCAGCCGCGTCCGGACAAACCGGGGCAGCGCACGGGACATGTTCAGCGCGACGGTCAAAAACCGACGGCGATGGCCGGGCAGGCCGGTGAGCCGCTAACATGGCCGCCCCGGGGGCGGTGGTCGCGCACTGTGCCGGAATCATCGGAAGTCAGGCTTCTGGCCAATCAACTTCCAACGAAATCAAACCCTTATCTCGCTCGCCGAGTGTAACAGAATAAAGAGCCAGATGACCGACCCCCAGTCCCCCCAGCCGCCTGCCGACCGTGTAGGCGTGCGCATTCTCAAAGTTCCGCAAGACCGTGCCGGGCAGCGGCTGGACAATTTTCTGCTCGGCCAGCTCAAGGGCGCGCCGCGCAGCCTGATCTACAAGCTGGTGCGCAGCGGTCAGGTGCGGGTGAATGGCGGCCGCGCCAAGGCCGAGCGCAAGCTCGAGGGTGGGGAAGAAGTCCGCATCCCGCCCGTGCGCGTGAATGAGGAGGGCGACAAGGCAGCGCCGCCGTCGGCGTTCATGGCCCGGCTGGAGGCGGCGATCGTGTTCGAGGACGCGCGCCTGCTGGCGCTCAACAAGCCGTCGGGCGTCGCCAGCCATGGCGGCAGCGGGATCAGCTTCGGCGCCATCGAAACCTTGCGC
This sequence comes from Xanthomonas hortorum pv. cynarae, assembly GCF_002939985.1. GTDB lineage: Bacteria > Pseudomonadota > Gammaproteobacteria > Xanthomonadales > Xanthomonadaceae > Xanthomonas > Xanthomonas hortorum_D. Next base: position 79,130 of record NZ_MDFM01000020.1, read on the forward strand.
GCGTTACGCCCAAACCAGACCCTTGAACTGGTGCATCGGCTCGATCGCGACACCTCCGGCTTGCTGATCGTCGCCAAGAAGCGCTCTGCGCTGACCGAGATGCAGGCGCTGATGCGCGAGGACGACCGCGTCCAGGGCCGCGGTATCACCAAGCGCTACCTGACCCTGTTGGTCGGGCGGATGCCGGACGGGGTGATGACGGTGGATGCGCCGTTGCATATCGGTCTGCGCCAGGGCGGCGAGCGGCATGTGCAGGTGAACGCGATCGGCAAGCCGTCGCTGAGCCACTTCAAGCTGCTCGAGCGACGCGGCGGGCATTCGTACTGCGAAGTCCGCATCGAGACCGGCCGCACCCATCAGATCCGTGTGCATGCCCAGCACCTGGGGCATCCGGTAGCTGGCGACGACAAGTACGGCGAGGCGGAGGTCAACAAGCGCCTGCGCGACCAGCTCGGCCTGAAGCGGTTGTTTCTGCACGCGGCCTCGCTGGAGTTCGCACTGGATGCCGGCAAGGCGCCGTATGTGCTGAACGCGCCGCTGGCACCGGAGCTGGCCGACGCGCTGGACCGGCTGGGTCGCTGAACGCAATCACCGCAGGCCACGTCAGCTCACGGCGTCGCAAAGCGGAACAGCACCAGGCTGATCGCCAAGGTGCCCATTCCGGCCACCAGGCGGTAGACGGTCTCATGGCCTTTCGCGTAGCGCTTGGCGGCGGGCAACAATTCATCCAGCGCCAGAAACACCATGGGGTTCAGCCGACATACGTGTAAAAATAGCTCACAAAATTGGATTTCATCCATTGCATCAGTGAGTTAGCGGATATTTTGGCGCAGCAAGAGGGTCGGCAGGGATTCGTGTATAAATCCTTCGCTGACAGTGAGTTAGCTCACTTTTAGCTGTTTTTTACACGAATCCCTGCCAACCCTCTTGTTCGTATGGCGCGTTGTCCTTTCGGAATTCTGGATACATCTACGCAGTGACAATCGATAGTCAATTCTCATTGACGTCATATCCATAGCGTCTCAATCAGGAGAAACAGATGTATCGCAAATCACTGGTGATGATGGTCGCGTTGGCCGCTATGGCGGGGAGCGCTGCCGCAGCCCACGATATCAATAAATCGTGTCCGGATCTGCACAGTGTTCGTATCGCCAAGTCCAAGTCCGTCGAAGGCGACACCTACACCACGAGTCCGACCTCCAATGGCAATCCATGGATCGGGGTCAATCCACCTGAGGCAAACGATGTCGAGCCACGCGACCTGAATTTTACTTCGGTATCTATCGTCAACGACCAACATCTGATCGCCTGCGATTACGCCGGCCCGGGTCTTTCCGGATTGCGCATGTCGCTGAAACTGAAAAAAACAGCGCAGCCTGTCGGCGCAAGCTGGGTGCAAGACCCGAACCTTTCGAACGTGTTGACCTGCACAGATAAGGATCGGAAGCGTTGCGCGTTCAAGCTCTGAGTGTGGATGCGGCGCCGCCACTGAACTGTTGCAATACCATTCGGATCGCTCCTTCAGGAACTGCTAACACTATGGAGCAGTGCCTCTGGTGCCAGTTTCGGGCATCGCTGGTGTCAAGCTGACCGGTTCTGCGACCTCGGGGGGCGTGGATACCGTGTCGTTTTCGGTGAACGGAAGGGCCTACAGCGTGAGTCAGCGCGCCTCTACGGTGGATATCAATAAGATCTGGCACCTGACCGAATTCAACATCTTCGGCAACGGCGCCAGAACTCAGACGGTGTCGTTCAATCGCGGCTCGCACGTCACGGTAAACGTAGCCGTAAACGATGGTACGACAAATGCCCCGACTTGCCGACGTCCCCCCACCCTGAGTAGTGGCTTGGTTTAGAGTCCGGGGGTAATGATATCGGTGTTTGCCAGATGTTGGGCATACGCAGCCGGGGTCATGCCGCCGATCGCCTTCTTGGGTCGGTCCTCGTTGTATTCGCGTCGCCAGCGTTCGATTTCGGTGCGCGCGTGCAGCAGTGTCGGGAACCAGTGCTCGTTGAGGCATTCGTCGCGTAGTCGGCCATTGAAGGATTCGACGTAGGCGTTCTGGTTCGGTTTGCCGGGTTGGATCAGCCGCAACTGCACGCCACGGGCATGCGCCCAGGCGACCATCGCCTTGCCGCAAAACTCCTTGCCATTGTGCCCCTAGGGCAGGCTTCGCGCTCGGTACGGATGACGTGAGGCAAACCGCGACTGTGTGCCAACCGATCCAGCACGCGCGTCACCCCGTGCCCGGAGATCGCGCGCTCCACCTCGATGGCGACCGCTTCGTGGGTTGCATCGTCCACGATCACCAGACACTTGATCACCCTTTTTTCGCAGCGCATCCTTGATCAGGTCGTTCTCGAACAGCTGCTCGGCTAGCAACTTCTTCAACTGCGCGTTCTCGGACTCGAGGTCCTTGAGCCGCTTGGCATCGGGCACGCTCATCCCGCCGAACTTGCTGCGCCACAGGTAGTACGAGGCCTCACTGAAGCCATACCGCCGGCATAGGTCCTTGATCGCTATGCCCGCTTCGGCTTCGCGCAGGAAGTCAATGATCTGTTCCTCGGTAAAGCGCTTCTTCACGTCCAATCTCCTCGGGGTAGGGAATTGGACTCCAAACTGGGGCGCTACTCAAAACTGGGGGGACGTCGGTGCGGCCTGGGCGAGTTGCTGTTTTTTATAAAAATCCCTGCAGACCCTCGATCTTGCGACACGCCACCTGGTAGCGCTTAGAGGGGTTCCGGGGTGTTCCGAGAAGACGGGCAATTCACCTCAGCGATTTCTGCAAATCCAGACGCTATTAATCACCCCAGCGATCAGTATACCGCCCACCTGCGGTAACGTCCCAACTATCTAAATATACAGAGCGGGAATTATTCCCAAACTGGTTTCTGCAATTATTAAAAGCTTGCTGCCAGTGCGCACTCCACACCTGTTTATTTGTAGGATTTGCGGGTTTAACATCACCAAGGACAGAAACTGCCCCTAAATAATCGTCTGCCTGACTTGGGGCCGATATCGATAGAAAAATGATTCCGAATACTGTTGCAGCGAGCAAGGGTGATATTCTAGCGAAATTTGTTGATGGTTTTAACATGATCATCCTTTGTTGTTAATTTATATTAAGTAATAATTTTAAAGCATAGTGAAGTTAGGAATTACAAGCCGAATTGCCAGGATCAGGGATTTTACGCCGGAACCGCCGAAATTTCTCTCATCCCAGCTATAGCCCGCCCACGAGTGCGTCTAGGTCGATCATCTTGCCGTCGTCTGGAAGGTGTAATGCTCGTTTAGCAGGATGTGCCTGCCAGGCCGCCTGTGACATCTTGGTAATGAGTCGCCCCTGAAAAACCCCCTTCAAGCACCAAGTGTCATCGGCGACAGCGGCACGGCGCTAAAGGATGGCCATTCCATCGCCCGCATCCAGGCACACAAAAACGCGATCCAGCGCAGCAGCCAGCGCAGGTTGTAGCCGGCGGCGCAGCCGAGTACGTGCAGCGCATCGCCTTGTGCACCTTTCAGCCAGCAGCGACGCAACCTGCAGACCCTCTACAGGCCCGGCTTGGCTGATGCGCTGGCCTACTTGCGCGCCGGCGACGTGCTGGCCATCTGGCGTCTGGATCGGCTCGGGCGCTCGATGCCACACCTCATCGAGACAATCGCCGCGCTGGAAGCGCGTGGCGTCGGCTTCAGGTCGCTGACCGAAAGCATTGACACCACCACGCCGGGCGGACGGCTCATCTTCCACGTCTTCGCGCGCTGGGCCAGTTCGAGCGCGACTTGATCCGCGAGCGCACCAAGGCCGGGCTGACCGCTGCCCCCGCACGTGGGCGGAAGGGCGGGCGAAAGCCGGTTGTCACCGCCGACAAGTTGCAGCGAGCGCGGGAGCACATCGCCAACGGGCTTAATGCCCGAGAGGCCGCTACACGGATCAAGGTGAGCAACACGGCTCTATACGCCGCGCTGCAATCCACCAGTGCAGCCGACTCCTGACATTCCGTGCAGTTGTCCTCTGTGAATGACACATCCGCGACCAGAGGACAGTTCACCAACTCAAGGGCGGGCGACCCAAGGCGTCCAGTCGCTCTGCGTCCTCCAGGATCGCTGTTGTCGTGCGCGGCGAAATGGGCTGCGCTTCATCCAGCCCGTAGGCTTGCCGCGCAGCATCGGCGGCTAAATCCTCAAGCGTCCCTTGTGAGTACTCTTGCAGCCTTTGACGCGTGCTCTGGGCCAGCTCGGGCGCGATGACCGGCATCGCGGAAAAGATATGGCCGGGTGCGGGGTTGGCTAGAAATGCTGTCTCCAGGTCGCGCGCATTCGCATGGAGATCAGTTTGCGGATCCTCGATCTCGGCTCTGAATGCGTTTGTCCTGGCAAGCGCGTCGATTGCATCGCGCTTGTCGAAGCGTTCAATTACATTGGTGGATGTTCCGTACGTTTCGGCCCAGTGCGAATCCCTTAGTAGAACGGCCGGACCGTCGCCCCACGAGTCGAGGACTACAGTGGATTGTTACGCCTCTGCCGAGCTTGGTGGCTGGTACAGCGCATAGAGGTGGGCCTGCTCATAGTCGCGTACGGTCATCATTTGCCCGCCATCCTCCATGCGAACCGCATGCCGACGTGTGTTAATCCCTGCATTGTGATCACAGTTGCCTGCCCCGGCAGCCAGCGCGCTGCCTGCCAGTAAATTTTCGTCATTTTCACCGAGACAGTAAGACAGGGAGCTGTAGGTAGCGCTCCGTCCGTTGCTGAGCCGCAGATCGCTATCGACATTGCCTCGACCACGGTGCAAGGCGAGTCGTGTCTCGTGCACCGTCGCTGTGGCGTCGGCAAGGCGTTGGCGGTCGCGCGCATCTTCGATGGGTCTGTCGTTGAGGCGCATACCAAGCTGGTAGGCCGCCTGCTGAACTTCGTGCGGCTGTAGGGTCGGGCGCCCGGCGCCAGCCCGCCTCGCCCTGCGAGCCCCGAGTGATGGCAAGCCATGCAGGCTGGGTGACATGGACGCCTCGGAGGATGAAGGCGTAGAGGGCGGGGTTTGCTCTAGGGCGTGAGTTGCATAATGGTCAGGTGACCCTGCCACGCTCGGCTTCGAAACGCATAGACCCATTTCCAGCTCCTGCAGTACTGAGTCATCAAGGTTAGCGAGAAGCTCTCCGATTCGCGTAGGCTCACCGAAGTCATGGCCGGGACCACGAAGGATTGGCGCTGGTACGCGCGCGTGCTTGCCGGCAAGTACGCCTGCCCATCCGAAAGATTGCGGCGAACCCTCGGGCAATGCCGAGTCAAGAAGGGTGTGTATAGATGAAGGAGAAGTACTGGCCGGATCATCTGGCCAAGGGATTTATCGGGATTGACGATGCCCAATTTTCACTGGCGCATCTGCAGCCATTCACTTACCAAGTGATCATTGCCACGCCCGACCGGGCTGCGGTGGCGGTGTCTGTATCCGTGGAATTCAGTTCGCACTGCGTCAGCAAGGGCCCGCCCAAGCAAGGGCCGGCGCTGGTCTTCCACGCAGGCCACGACGACCTGGTTATCGACCAGCGTCGGATCTGGCGCTGTTTTCATCCCGCGCGTTATGCAGCCTCAGCGCTCCTGCCCGACATCATGCGGACGCTCGATCAGCGCCCCTGCTTGTTTACCAATGGCGACAATTTCCTGACGATGGAGCTGCAGGAGCTGATTCCCGGCTACCCACCAGGCGCGCAATACGAGGTGTATTTCAATGTTGCGGCGCGAGGCCGGGGCACGGTTCGGATCTACGCCGAGAGCGCTTATGTGCGCGACGAAGACGCCGACAACGACCCCTACAAGTTCAAGAAGGACGATCGCATTAAGGGGTGGCGGCAATTGCCCGGCCTGCCGCGCACCCGGAAAGCTGCCCGTGCCACCAGAGCAATCCCATGACCACTGCAACGCGCCTGGAGCTGCAGGCCACGGTCGATGCGATCGCTGCCCACGCCTACATCGCGCCACCGCGCGTGAGGCTCTGGCGGCATCGCAATGCACGCTATAACGCGCTCACGCACATCATCGCGGTGTCCCAAACACTCGCGCTCACACTCGATGCCAACCAGCGTTACACCTTGCTCGCCCACGAAGTGGGCCATGCCCAGCGGCGCGCGACGATGCTCAAGCGGGTCGGCAGCTACTTCTGGCCGCCAGCGCTCGCGCTGGTGGTTGGCGCGATGACTGCTGCCGCTGCCGGCAGCTTCGCCGCAAAGCCGCTGGCCATCACCGACCCGCAGACCTTGTGTGCGCTTGTGCTGGGCATTGTTGCAGCCGTGGTCGCTGGGCAGCTTGCCGAGCGCACCGATCGACGCGCCCGCCGGGACAGCTACGCCGAGGAACTGCGCGCTGACCGTTTTGCCAATCGCATGGCCGGTGATCCGGCTGCTATGACAGCTGTGCTGCACGCGTGCGCCCGGATCGAGGATGGCGGCGAGCTAGGTGCTGAGGCAGAGCGACGCATTGCCTTTGCACGAGACAGTTCAACGCGAACAAACAGCAGGAGCGCTAGATGAAGTCGAACATCCAGGACTCGACGCGCAGCCTGGGCTGCGCTGCGACCGCTGGGGCTGATGACGAACTCCACCAGGTAACCGCCGAGCGCGACTTTCTCGCCGGCTTGGTGGAGCAGCACGAAGCGCGTCTGCGGACCTTTAGCGCGGATCTGCAACACGTGCTGATGGCCCCAGCTCAGGGACCTGGAGCTGGGAGCCGAGTACGTAGCCGCATGGCAGCGCCTGCATGCCCTGATCGCGCCAGTGGCCACCGGCTATGCGTCCACATCGGCAGAGCTAGAGCAAGCCCAGGCCGATCACGCAGCACGCCTCAATGCCCTGGTGGCGCGCCACGATGAGAGCGCCGCAACCGACGCCATCGTGCAAACCGACACGCCGGAGATCTACGAATTGCGTGTCGGGCTAGTGCATGCCAACGCGGCCATGTTCACCGGCCACCGCTTTGTGCACGCGCGGCTCTCCCAGATCCTAAGTTCGTATTGTGAATTGGTCCTGCGGCACATGCCGAAGTTCACTGATGACGAATGGGCCGCGCTTGCAGAAATGCTCAACGACGAGTGCAACGAAGCGCACTCTTCATACCTGGACAGACTGGATGAAGATGAGCAGCTATGCGATCACTTGCCACAAGGCCCGTGGACGACTGACGTGGATCGACTGGCAGACGTTGCGGCCAGCCGCGCCTCCGATCGGACAGCGCAACAGCAACAGAAAAACGCCGGTCACTGGGAAATCTTCGCACCCACAGTGGACTTGCTCGATCTTGCATCGAGGTTGTCAGCGCTGACCGATGTCCAGCGCCTAGCTGCCTACGAGAAGCTGATGTGGCTGCTTTATCCGGAGCGCTGCGACCTGGTGGCCTACGACTGAGCGCAGGATGCGGCGATCACCGAGCTGTTAGCTATCGCTACCCACACGAAGGAAACGAGAAACCGATGAGCCTAAGCGAGCTTGGCATCTACACCAACCCGGACGGAAAGGAGCTTTGGCTGAATGTCCTGCCGAAGACCGAGGGCAAACATTCGACCACCGAAGACGGCCAGCGAATGCGCTGGTTGCGCATCGATACGATCACCGAAGTGATGGCAGAGCTTGCGATCGACAATGAAGCGATCGACAAGCGCCGGTACATGATGACCGTCATTGCTGACGGTAAGGCCTTCCATACAACCCTCAAGCTACTGGACGGCAACGAGGCCGGCATGGCCGAGTTCACTCTCATCGACATGATCGCCCAGGCGTTTAAGCTGCTAAAGCGCTAGTGTGCGCGGCACCAAGTGCTCGGAAACCCTAACCAACAAGCAAGGAGCAAAGCATGACGATTAAAGCCAGTGCCGTCACACCAGCGAAAGCGATCGAGCTTGCGCCCGGCGCACTTTTCACCATCGAGACAAATTGGTACTTGCGGGCGCTGCTGAAAGGGCAGCAAGAGCAAGACATCGAGTCGGCCATTCCCTTGTCAGAGGGGGCCGAATTCATCCACGTGGGCGCGGAGCGGTGTATCACGCTCGCGCCTTTTCATTCCTACGAATGTCGCCTGATCGGCGAAATCCAGGGGCCGGGCCGGCCCCTTCCCGGCTCGCTCACATGGACCGTTGGCGGCGAGCCGGTGTTGGCTTGGGATAAATTTTTCGCGACGTTCGACGGCTGTGAGTCCAAGGACGTCAACAAGCGTGAGGCTTTCTATGTCACGCATTGGGGCGTGTGGGTGATCGATGGGAATGGCAAGCCGGCCAGTCCCGACCCGCTGTTTGTCATCGGCGCCGCTTGAATGGACCTTGTGACCTTTGGTCGCAACCTATTCCTTTCGGGCTGCGGGCGCGATCAGTTCCTTCTGCTCAGGTAGCGGACCGGGACGGAAGCGCCCTCCCGCTCGCGCTTGCGACACGGCAAACTGCACATCATCTTCGGCATCAGAATGACTCTTAATCGAGCTTTGCCTCTTCAACCCTTGCAGTACACCCTGTGCCTCAAGATGAGTTGCCGGCTCTTGCGTCGTTTGCTCATTCGTGGTCCGGCCAGCGTGTTGCTCGACCACATATTCGCTCGCTTTCCCACTGGCGCCTGTGACGTTGAAGCATCCCATATAAGAACCCCTACTTAGAGTGCGGACTGCCAACTTCTCATGAAAAAGCGTAAACCTGCTTTAACCGAGCGAAAAACCGTGTGGACAGGCGAACTCCTGCCCAGCGATCGGGCGCAGTTGAAATTAAGGGTCGGCAGGGATTCGTGTAAAAAACAGCCGAAAGTGAGCTAATCGCTGTTGGTAGTGGAGTTTTGTTACCCAGAAACATCCGCTAACTCACTGATGCAATGGGTGAAATCCGAGCTTGTGAGTCATTTTTACACGTATGTCGGCTGAACCCCACCATGACCCCGGAAATCAAGCCGAAGACGGTGCCGAACACCGCCTCGGACAGCACATTGGACAAGGCCAGATAGCCGATGCCGGCACCGATCGGCTCGGCCAATCCGCTCAGCAGACTGGCGCCGAAGGCATAGAACTTGTTGCGCGTGGCGAAGTACACCGGCACCGCGATCGCGATGGCTTCGGGGATGTTGTGGATGGCGATCACGAACGCGAGCGGCATGCCCACTGCCGGGCTTTCCAGTGTCGCAAAAAACGTTGCCAGACCTTCGGGGAAATTGTGCGCGGTGATCGCAATGGCGGTCATCAAGCCGACCCGGCGGATGTAGGCGCGGTTGTCGTCGCGAAACAGCGGGTCATCGCTGGACAGGCTCTGGTGCGGGTTGGGCACCAGGCGGTCGATCACCATGATCAGCAGCATGCCGGCCAAAAACGCCAAGGTGCCGAAGGTAAAGCCGAGCTTGTCGTTATAAGCGTTGGAGAACGAGGCGATCGACTTGTTGAGGATCTCCGATAGCGACACGTACACCATCGCGCCGCCAGCGAATGCCAGCCCGAATGCCAGCAAGCGCGGATTGGGCTTCTTGGAGAACACCACCATGAGGCTGCCGAGCCCGGTAGCGAGTCCGGCGGCAAGGGTGACCGCAAACGCGGTCCAGACGTTCTGTGATGACACTTCGAGCATGTGACGCGACGACCTCGTGGAATGGAACGCACTTCTGCGGGGAGCGTGGCGATAGCTGCGCGATAGGCGCACGGCCACCCTCGATTGCAGGATGGTCATGCCTGGATGACGAACGTGTGGTGCCTGGTGCGATGGGCAGAACGATTACAGGCAAACAAACGAATGCGTTTGCTGCTGGAAACGGACATGCGCTATTCGCCTGTCCGTTTCCCCAGCGTCGCCTGTCTGGCGACGCGCTACCTGCGAGATTCCATCAACGCTCAACCGCCGCGACGTGCACGCTCTTCGATGGCGAAGCATTCGTCCGGACGCGGCACCGGCGGCTTGAACGCGACCGGCACCTGGATCGTCTGCGGCACCGGCTGCCCGTTGCGGGTGGCAGGCTTGAACTTCCATTCGCGCACGCGCGTTTGCGCGGCCTCGTCCAGCACCGGTTGACCGCTGCTTTGCGCCAGCGACACGTCGGTGGGGGTGCCTTCGGTACCGATCACGACTCTGAGCACGGAGGTGCCGCCGACACCGGCGCAGGCGAGTTGCGGCGAGTATTCCGGCGGCGGCGTCTTCAAGGCGGCCAGCTCGGTCGGTGCAACCGCTGGCGCGGACGCCTGCTGAGACGACTTGCCACACCCGCTGATACCGAAGGCAACGAGTAGGCAGGCGAGGGCGGAGCGGTAACGGGTCATGCAGTGGCTCCCTGATCGTAGAGCTGCGCAGCCTTGGCCGCGCAGATGAAGTCGTTCTCGCTCAGCCCGCCGACGTCGTGGGTGGAATAGCGCACCACCACGCGGTCGTAATGCACGCCCAGATCGGGGTGATGGTCCTCGCGGTGGGCAATCCAGGCCAGCGCGTTCACGAAGGCGAGGGTGCGGTAATAGTCGGCAAAGCGGAACGTGCGGGTGATCGCCGTGCCCGCTTCGGCCAGCTCCCAGCCCGGCACCTGCGGGAACAGCTCGGCCAGGCGGGCTTCGCCAAGCTTGTGGTCGCTGCCTTTGCGCGGGAGGCAATGGGCCTGTTCCAGGGGAATCAGATCGGTCATGACGGTCTCGCAGGGGTGGCGGACAGCGCGCCCAGCGGGATCACGGTGTTCCATGAGCGCGGGCGCATTGAGCGGTAGAATAACCCGCATGATCCAGATATCCGACAAAGCCCAGACCTATTTCCGCAAGCTCATCGAACGCGAGGGCGTGCCCGGCATGGGCGTGCGCCTGAGCGCGGTGGATGCGGGTACCCCGCGCGCCGATGCCCGCCTCGAGTTCGCCGAACCGGCCGATCTCAGTGGCGATGAATGGGCGATCGACTGCGACGGCTTCACTCTCTATATCGTCGCCGCCAGCGTGCCATGGGTGGATGGCGCCGAGATCGACTACGTCACCCAGTCCACCGGCAACCAGCAGCTCACCATCAAGGCGCCCAAGATCAAGGGCGAAGCGCCGGCTGATTCCGCCTCGATGGTGGAGCGCGTGCGCTGGGTGGTGGAGAACGAGATCAACCCGCAGCTGGCCTCGCACGGCGGCCGCGTGGCAGTGCAGGAGGTCTCGGCCGATGGTGTTGTGCTGCTGCGCTTCGGCGGTGGTTGCCACGGTTGCGGCATGGCCGATGTGACCTTGAAGCAGGGCATCGAGAAGACCTTGATGGGACGCGTGCCCGGCGTGATTGCGGTGCGCGACGCGACCGACCACGCCACCGGCGACGCGCCGTATATCCCGCGCGACAGCGCGGCCTGATTCCGCACCACCGGTGACAACGGCTGCCGATCTGCTGCAGGCACTGCGCGCGCGCATGCCGAGCAAACTCATTCTGGATCGGCGCACTGGCCTGCCTTACGGCTGGGCAACCTGGATGCGCAACCGCGACAGCGTGGTTGCGCCGTTCGACCGCGGCCAGGTGGCCGATGTACTGCTGGCGCGGCCAGCGTTACCGCACAGCATGCGGACTGCGGCGCTGCTGTCTCCATTTCAGGCCTTTCGTAGCCTGTGGTGGCAACACTGGGAACCGCGCCGGAAAGACGAACGCCCGCTGCATTGGCTGGCGCTGCTCGGCAGTTTTCTGATCCACCTCGGCTTCATCGCATTGCTGATCTGGGTGGTCAGCGTGCGCTGGGCACCAGATGAAACCAAACAAGGCGACGAATCGCGCGTGCGCATGAGCTTCATCGGCGAAGGTGCGGCGGAGCAGGGCGGTGGTGAAGGGGAACCTGCTGCTGCGCAGGCTGCCGCGGGTGACGCGTCTGCAGCGTCGCAAGCGAATGCGCCTGCGGCGAGTGGCAAGCCGGCTGCTTCGGCAACGCCACCGCCTCAGCCAACGCAGGCCACCGCTGATTCCGTTGACAGTTCAAGCGTTGCCGAGACGCAGCAGGTCGCACCCGAACCGGTGGCTGCCGTCAGCGAGCCAACGACGCCGGATGTGCCGCAGGTGAGGGTGCAGGTGTCGCCGGTGACGATCGAATCGCCGCTGCAAGTGACCGAAACGCCAGTAGCCACCAACGACTTCGTAGTGCCGCCACCGCCCACGATCACCGTGGCTCCGCGCCCGATCGAGGCTGCAGCGCCTCAGATACAGGTGCGTCAGCGTGAGATTCAGACGGTGACCGAACAGCCGCAATTGCGCGAGTTGCAACGTCCTGCCACCAACGTTGCGGTGCGATCTGCCGATGCGCCAGCGGTTCGAGAGCGCGAAATCGTGGTGCCGGATCGACCTCAGGTCGTTGCGCCAGTCGTGCGCAATCGCGAGCTCACACCGACTGTTCGCATGCCGGAAATAGCGGTTCGAACGGCGGAGTTGCCGAGTGTGCCGGATCCAGCGCCGCAGCTTCAGCCGGCACCTGCGGTGCCTGCCCAATCGACCCCGACCATTCCGTCGCCGACAGCATCAGCCGCTAGCGCTGCGGCGCAGCCGACGCCTTCCACTGCGCCGTCCACACCATCGCAAGCGACCCAATCGCGATCCGAACAATCCACCAACTCGGCAGCAGCATCTTCATCCAGCAAACCTGCAACCAATAGCAACGCCGGCCCGCAGCTGGTTGATCGCAGCGGCGGCTGGGATGTGGCAACCAAGGCCGACGACTGGAGCAAATCCGACCGCAACCGTGACGGGAAAACGACCGGCGCCGATGGCCAACGCGACGGCATGTTCAACGCCGATGGCAGCGTCCGCGTTGCCGCCGGAACCGGCGATGCAGGCAACGGCGCGGGCGAACGCGGGCCGCCAGGCAGCGACACCGACACCTGGACCCGTGACCAGATCGCCCAGGGCGGCACCTGGCTCAAACGTCCGCCATACGGCTACACGCCGACTTCGCTGGACAAGTACTGGATGCCGAACCAGTCGCTGCTGCAGGAATGGGTGCGGCGCGGCCTGAAGAAGATCGAAATCCCGATCCCGGGAACGACCACCAAGATCAGCTGCGTGGTGTCGCTGCTGCAGTTCGGCGGCGGCTGCGGCCTGAGCGACCCGAATCTCAACGATCAACCAGCGACCGCAAGACCGCCGCCGGATGTGCCGTTCAAGCGGGAGTTGCAGGAAGACAATGGGGCTGTGAGGTAGAAGGTCAGCTGGGCGTTTCCTGACATAATATACATTATGCGAAATCAGGTTGGGTGGATCTGGCTTTGGATCGAATTCGGAGGTCCGCGCCGCAGCGAGCTGTTCCGCCTGCTGGGCAGCGCGGGCCAAGTTTTTCAGTTGGGCAAGCTCGGCCGGCATGGATGCACGATCAGCGGCTACTGCCTCATCAGAGGGCTGCGACGGCTTCAGGCACGTTGGTCGTGGTGATTCGGCCCCGACTGTCCGTTGCCAAACGAGTATGTAGACCTTTCCACCAAGTCTTCAGCTAGCGCACAACTGTGTTTGGCTGCGATGTGCCTAGATGGGCGCGGATTCGCTCGGCCGTAGGTCGTTCGCCATCTGCGACAAGTGCATCGGCAGCGTCGTTTACGTCGGATTCGGTGATGCCTCTGGCCATTGAAACTGTCTCCCGTATTGCCGCCCTGCCCCTCAGTTGCCACCGTACGGCATCGGGTCACCGTGCTTTCCACCGCGCACCGACTCAAACAGGCGGCCAATCCCCTGCAAGCAGCCAGCGATTCGAACCGTGCTCAGCCGCACGACAAAGGCGGTAGTCAAACGCGGCGAGCGCCAGCGCAAGGAGACCGCTATCACCCTGCCCGAGCTGTACGCGATGCTGGACCTGCGACGACCTAGAAGAGATCCATGACCGGGTGCTGCTCTGCTTCAGGTTTGCCAGCGGTGGCCGCTGGCAAATCGCCGCCGCCGACGTGCGCGACCTGCGCCAGTTTGGCGAGGCGAGCTATATCCATCGGCTCGAGCACAACAAAACCCAGCAGGCCTGCGTCATCGCGAACTCGACCCCGGACAAGCCGGTGCTCGACCGGGCCGCCCCAACCCTTGATGTTTCCTCACACGCTTCATGTGTCTTCCCACAGCCCCTCCACCAAGGGCCAGAACGTGAAATGCCATCGGCGCGCTTGTAGAGAGGACTGAAAATCCGCCGCTCTTAAGGCGTATCAGTTTTAGCGGCAGGTTATTTAAATTCAGCTATTTACATGTTGCCGACGCACTGGCTCTAGTACATTCATCTAGTGCACCAATGACGGCCTCAGGGTTGGCCTTCTGCTTTTTTCTATTCTCAGGATTCCCCACATGGTGTGATGCGCTATGCTTGATGCAAGGGGAGCAAGGGAAGCCCATGACTGACCAACCAGGAGACCAAGAGCACAAACCGGATGCTCTTGAGTTACTACTTCGGGACAAACCGACCGACGAGAAGACCGGCGCGAATGCCACTCTTGGCTTTACCTACCAACAATGGTGGGGAGCTTTGGCGGTAGCAGAACTGCTCGCGGGCGATGAAGATTTTGCAGTTGGCATGGAAGTCAAAGAGGACGTAGCGCTTTTGAACTCTGCCGAATCGCCCGCAGCCGTCGAGTTCTGCCAGATAAAGAAGAACGAGCAGACTGGAGGGTGGAAGCTGAAAGACCTCCGAACGGAAGGCCGAAAGCGAAAGGACGAGACGCGAGATGCATCAGCTCTGGCGAAGCTCTACAAGCGCCGGAGTGAATTCTCGGGCCACCCCACGAAGCTCCGGTTTGTCTCGAATGTCGGAGTGAAAGTCTCGCTCGATGCGGCGGACGATGCTTTTGTAAATCAGTGCCAGTTGTCCGACTTGGCAACGGGCCAGCAGGACGAGATTAGAGAACATATAGGGAAGCAGCTGGGCATTGCAGCGGCAACCCTCGACCTCAGTGACTTTGCAATTCATCGCAGCGATCTACCGCTGGGGCAGCAGCACTATTTCCTAGCCGGAAAGCTTGCAGAACTCAGCGAAAGCGGGAAGCTTCCGTTCGACTTGAAGCGACCGACAGTCGCCGCGCGCGTCTTAGCCTCCATACTGCAGTCCAAAGCATCGAACACCGGCTATGCCGTGAACTTCGCCGAGCTAAAGAAGAGACTTCTCTCGCGGAGTGAAGCTGTTCAAGCCCTTGCCAGCGTTGCCGGAGCAAAGCCTCAGATCGGCGAGGTCCTGGATGGAGCCATTGCTCGGCTTCACTCCGAAGCGCACGCATTCGTGGCAGTCAAAGCGATCCAGGCCGAGCGCGTGACGGTGCTCGCCCATGCCGTGGATCGAACAAACAATCAGCTAAAGCAGTGCGTCTTAGTGCTTGCGACGCACGTTAACGAAGTTATGGGTGCGGCAGGTGGAGCCAAGCTGGGGGAACTCATGGATAAGTTGGTGGAAGCAGGCTTCTCCGCAAACGCTTCCGTATTTGCAGGGCTCAAGCGAGGATACATAAATGCGGTTGCCTTACTGGTGCTAAACGATGGAATCGAAATCGACGTACTCCATATTGCGGCTGATCCGAAATCTGAGGCTCAAGCATGAGCCGGAAAGTCACCTTCAAGACGCTCTTTCTGATATCGCAGCGAGACGCAAGCGCGCGGAGGCTGGACTTGTCCCAGCAGACTCTCCTCCTCGGCTCAAACGGGACAGGGAAATCGAGAATAACTAAGAACCTGTTTTGGGTCTTCGGCTGCAATCCGCCTAAGCGCAACGTCGGCAACTGGGACGCTGAAACCGTCGGTGCGCTTGAGTTCTCGTTTGACGGCAAGGACTACTTTGTATTGCGGCAAGGGAACCGCCTTGGGCTGTTCCTCGATGGACGGCTGCTTTTCGGTGCTCAGAAGATGAGTGAATGGAGCCGACATCTCGCCCGGATATTTGGCTACCGTCTACAGCTTCCCCGTCCTAGGGGCGACCGCTTCGATCAAGCAGGGATGGAGTACCTCACCCTCCCTTTCTATATGGACCAGGACGGCAGCTGGGGCACGAGCTGGGACACGTATGAGAACCTGGGCCAATTCAAAGCCTGGAAGAAGCCTACGTTCGAGTCTTTCATCGGACTTAAGCCCAACGCGTACTTCGAAGCGAAGCAGAAGCAAGAGGAGCTGACCGTCGTCTTAAATGAGAAGCGCAGGGAGTTGGATGCTCAAACCGCAGCTTTCCGGCGCGTCGAAGAGATTCTCCCCGAAGACGTACCAACTTTAGATCCGCAGGCTTTCCGTGACGAACTGGCAGAGCTTGGCAGACAGGCGAAAGACGCCTACAACCTCCAGGTAAAGATGCGTGCGAAGCTGCTCACTGTGATGGGAACTCGTGAGCAGATGCTGGCAGAACTGCAGCTAGCTGGCGCGGCCCATAAAGAACTGAGCTCCGACATCGTCTACCTGTCCGACCTCCCACCCGGTCCTATCGAATGCCCCACTTGCGGCGTCCACCATGAGAACTCGTTCCATGCACGCCTCACGCTCTCCCAAGATGCGGACACGATGGCCGCTCTCGTCGCTGAGCTCCAGAGTCGCTCTGATGATCTGATGATCTGAGGACTGAGGACGAAAGCATCCGGTCACAGCTTTCTGAGATCGCTAGCACTATCGCTGAATTTGACCGCACGGCGCACGAGCGTAAGGCAGACCTCGCGCTGAGCGAACTGCTTGCCGCGCAGAGTCGGCGAACCTTAGACGAGGCATTCCACCGCGTATCAATGGAAATCAAGGTCAACCTAACGGACCTTGAGGCCAAAGAGCGGGAGCTAAAAGTGCGTGCTAAGCACTTCCTCGATAAGCACCGCATCAAGACTGTTCAGGAATACTTCTCGAATGCCGTTACTACGTTTTCACAAACGCTCAATGTTCCAAGTGATGAGCAAGTCTCCAAGGTTGTTCCTGGGAATCGCGCTGAGGCAGGGGGAAGCTCTGCCCCACGTTCCATGCTCGCAGTCCACCTCGGGCTCTTGAGTACAAATGCCGAATATGGGGATTGCCCTCTATTCCCGTTTGTCATGGATACCCCACAGCAATCCGGCCAAGACGAAAAGAATCTCCGGAAGATGATTGAAGTCGCCAGACGTGCGGCCAGCGCAAGCCATCAAGTAGTCCTCGCAATCGAAACCCTTCCGGCAGACCTCGACACTTCCAATTTCTCGGTTGTTCCATTCGAGAAGAGCCAGGGCGCTCTATCGAAAGATGACTTCCCTGCAGTCGCGGAAGTCATTCGGGGGGCTCTCACATTGCTCAATGAAGAACTGGCGTTTGAGAGAAGCTACAGAAAGCAAAACGGCCGGGCTGGTGCCCAGGATTCCTGAGGTGTGATACGCCCAGGGTTCCGTAGACACTCAAGACCCTCGTTGCGCGTAGCGCCGTTCAAACTCTACAGGGGACAGGTCGCCAG
>NZ_MDFM01000021.1 GCF_002939985.1 Xanthomonas hortorum pv. cynarae
CGTGCCCGGCTTACGGAGTGGCCAAAGCCCCTCCAACAACACAGTTGCTACATGGACGTACTTGCGGCGTGTCCTGCGATGGTGGGCGGGCAAGGGCCCTGCAGCCAGGCCGCAGATCATCCGCTCTGCAACTGACGCCTCCACGCCGTTCAATCACCTATCGAGGCGACCGGGATAGTGCGTTTTAGCGTCGTGTGATGTTCCCGACCCGAGCTGTGGCCGAGTACGGCGCAGGCGCTTGCCTCGAACGCGTGATGTCTCCAGAACACTTCACTGCATCCGCTGCCGCTAAAAACGAAAAACCCAGCCCGGGATTCCCTGGGCTGGGTTTCAATGCCACACGTAAACGCGAAAGGGCAGCGCTTACGCCTCCACGTCGTCCTTGTACGCATCCACCGGAATGCAGGCGCACATCACGTTCTTGTCGCCGTAGACGTTGTCCACGCGCGCCACCGGCGGCCAGTACTTCTGCTGCTTGAGGCTGGGCAGCGGGAAGGCGGCCAGTTCGCGCGGGTAGGCGTGCGTCCACTCGCTGGCCGACACCTGCGTGGCGGTATGCGGTGCGTGCTTGAGCGGGTTGTCCTCGCGGTCCAGGCGGCCGTCTTCGATGGCGCGGATCTCGTCGCGGATCTGGATCATCGCGTCGATGAAGCGGTCAAGTTCGTGCTGCGATTCGCTTTCGGTCGGTTCCACCATCAGCGTCCCGGCAACCGGGAAGCTCAACGTCGGTGCGTGGAAGCCGAAGTCGATCAGCCGCTTGGCGATATCTTCGGCACCGATGCCGCTGGTCTTCTCCAGCGGGCGGATGTCGAGGATGCACTCGTGCGCCACCAGGCCGTTACGGCCGGTGTACAGCGTCTTGTAGTGCGGCGCCAGGCGCTTGGCGATGTAGTTGGCGTTGAGCAAGGCCACCTGGGTCGCCTTGCGCAGGCCACCACTGCCCATCATGGTCACGTACATCCAGCTGATCGGCAGGATCGAGGCGGAGCCGTAGCTGGCTGCGCTGACCATGCCGCCGGTGCGCAAGGAGCCTCCAATTCCGCTTTCGGAGTCGAATCCGCCGCCATGGATGGCGGCATCTTGACCTTCGCCGGCATGGATGCCGGCACGAGGAAGATACGGCGCCAGATGCGACTTCACCGCACACGGGCCCACACCCGGGCCGCCGCCGCCATGCGGAATGCAGAAGGTCTTGTGCAGGTTGAGGTGCGAGACGTCCGAGCCCCACTTGCCGGGCTTGGCCACGCCGACCAGGGCATTCATGTTGGCGCCGTCGGTATAGACCTGGCCACCATGCGCGTGCACCGCTTCGCAGATCGCCACCACGTCTTCTTCGAACACGCCGTGCGTTGATGGATAAGTGATCATCAATGCGGCCAGACGCGCGGAATACTTCTCCGCCTTGGCGCGGATATCTTCGACGTCGACATTGCCGTTGGCATCGCACTTGGTCACGACGACCGTCATGCCACACATCTGTGCCGAGGCCGGGTTGGTGCCGTGCGCAGATTCCGGAATCAGGCAGATATCGCGATGCGCCTCACCACGCGCGCGGTGATAGGCACGGATCGCCAGCAGGCCGGCGTACTCGCCCTGCGCGCCGGAATTGGGCTGCAGGCTCACCGCGTCGTAGCCGGTGCACTCGACCAGCATCGCTTCCAGCTCGTCGATCAACTGCGCGTAACCGGCCGACTGCTCGGCAGGCGCCAGCGGATGGATCGCGCCGAATTCCGGCCAGGTCACCGGGATCATTTCGGCAGTGGCGTTGAGCTTCATGGTGCAGCTGCCCAGCGGGATCATGGTGCGATCCATCGCCAGATCCTTGTCGGCCAGCGAGCGCATGTAGCGCAGCAGTTCGTGTTCGCTGTGGTGGGTGTTGAATACCGGGTGGGTCAGGAAGGCGCTGCTGCGCAGCAGGCCTTTCGGCAATGCGTCGGCGGTGGCGGCATCGAGTGCATCCACATCTGCCTGCGCGCCGAACAACGCGGCCAGTGCAACCACGTCGGCGCGCGTGCTGGTTTCATCCAGGCTGATGCCGACCGCTTCGCTGTCGATCGCGCGCAGGTTGATGCCGGCTGCACGGGCCTTGGCGTGGATGGCATCGGCATCGATCGCCTTGACGTGCAGGGTGTCGAAGAAACGCTCGCCCACGGTGACGCCGGCGCCGCGCAATGCGGCAGCCAGGATCGCGGCCAGACGATGCGTGCGGCGTGCGATGCGGGTCAGGCCCTCGGGGCCGTGGTAGACCGCGTACATCGAGGCCATCACCGCCAGCAGCACCTGCGCGGTGCAGATGTTGGAGGTGGCCTTCTCGCGGCGGATATGTTGCTCGCGCGTCTGCAGCGTCAAACGGTAGGCAGGGTTGCCGGCGGCATCGATCGACACGCCGATCAACCGGCCCGGCATCGAGCGCTTGTAGGCATCGCGGCAGGCCATGAAGGCCGCATGCGGGCCACCGAAACCGAACGGCACGCCGAAGCGCTGCGAGTTACCGACCACGATATCGGCGCCCCATTCGCCGGGCGCGGCGATCAGGGTCAGTGCGAGCAGATCGGTGGCCACTGCGACCAGGCCGCCTTGTGCGTGCACCGCATCGGCCAGCGCGGCGTGATCGCCGATGTGACCGAAGCTGTCCGGGTACTGCAGCAGCACGCCGAAGCACTCGGCCTGCAGCGCTTCTTCCGGCGTGCCCACGCGCAGCACGATGCCCAGCGGCTCGGCGCGGGTGCGCAGCAGTTCCAGCGTTTGCGGATGCACCGCGTCGTGTACAAAGAAGGTGTCGGATTTGGACTTGGCCGATCGCTTGGCCAGCGTCATCGCTTCGGCTGCGGCGGTGGCTTCGTCCAGCAGCGAGGCGTTGGCGATCTGCATGCCGGTGAGATCCGCGCACAGGGTCTGGAAGTTGATCAGCGCTTCCATACGGCCCTGCGAGATCTCTGCCTGGTACGGCGTGTAGGCGGTGTACCAGGCCGGGTTTTCCAGGATGTTGCGCAGGATCACCTTGGGCGTGTGGGTGCCGTAATAGCCCTGGCCGATAAACGTGCGCTGCACCTGGTTCTTGCTGGCGATGGCGCGGATCTTGGCCAGCGCTTCTTCTTCGGTGATCGCCTCGGGCAGAGCGAGTGCGGCCGACGATTTGATGTTGCCCGGCACGATGGCGTCGGTCAGCGCATCCAGCGAGGCGTGGCCGACCACGCCCAGCATCTGTGCGATTTCTGCGTCGTTGGGGCCGATATGGCGTTCGACGAACGCGCTGTGGTGTTCGAGGTCGCGCAGGGAAGACGTGGTCTGGGACATGGCGGGCATCCGGGGCAGGGGCAGACGAATGGTCGACAAGCACCACAACCGGTATGACGCGCACAGCGCATCACATCCTGTCGCAGCGAGAGTCTTCCTCGCGCCCCTCTGTCCTTTTGCCTGAGAGTTTAAAAACGCGGCGTGGCGCTGGGCCTGCCTGCGTTCCGTGCCCCTTCGGCGCCGGCATCGGCCGGTCTCTCCAGAGTTGTACTGCGGATGGTATCGGGCCTGAGCGATTACGGGCTGTTGCGCCTTCGGCAGCGGCAGTGCCGCTTCTCCCACCGTGTTGCCATGCGATTATAGCGTGCGTCGGCGTCACCGGGCGCACCCGCCGCGCCTGCCGCGTCACGGCTGTTGTGCTTGGGTCCGCTTAACCTTGCAACGGCTAGCGCCTATCATCGACGCCCTTGTGCTCATCCCGACGCTGCCCCACACAAGCGCCGGCGTGCGTCCCCGATGCACCACGTTTCGGACTCCTGCATGACCCCCACCACGCCTTCCACCCGTCGCATGGCGCTGCTGCTCGCCGGGTTGGCGATGTTCGGCCCGTTTTCCATCGACACCATCTTTCCCGCGTTCTCGCGGCTCAGCCGCAGCCTGGCGGTGGACGAGGTGGCGATCCAGCAGACCATCAGCGTCTATCTGCTCGCTTACGGGGTGATGAGCATTGCGCACGGGCCGCTGTCCGATGCGTGGGGCCGCAAGCGGGTGATCCTGGGCGGGCTGGTGCTGTTCATCGCCGGCTCGGTGGGCTGTGCGCTGTCGCAGGATCTGCCCACGCTGCTGGCGTTCCGCGCGTTGCAGGGGCTGTCGGCCGGTGTGGGCATGATCGTCGGCCGGGCAGTGATCCGCGATCTGTTCCACGGTGCGGATGCGCAACGGCTGATGAGCCAGGTGTCGATGATCTTCGGCATCGCGCCGGCGATCGCGCCGATCATCGGCGGCTGGATCCTGCTCAGCGGCGCGGGCTGGCCGCTGATCTTCTGGTTTCTGGTGGCGTTCGGGCTGGTGCTGCTGATTGCGACGATGACCTGGCTGCCGGAGACCCATCCGCTGGAAGCGCGCACGCCACTGCAGCTGCGCAGCTTGATGCACGACTACGTGCGGATCGGCTTCAATCCGCGTTTCCAGCGCCTGGCCGCGGCCGGCGCATTCAACTTCGCGGGCATTTTTCTGTACATCGCCTCGGCGCCGGTGTTGATCATGCGCCACCTGCACATGGGCGAGGGCGATTTCGCCTGGTTGTTCATCCCCACCATCGGCGGCATGACGCTGGGCTCGTTCCTGTCCGGGCGCATGGCCGGCAGCATGGACCCGGTGCGGCAGATCCGTATCGGCTTCATCTGCTGCGGCGTGGCGGCGCTGGCCAATCTTGGCTACACCCTGTCGGTGGCGCAGATCAGCCTGCCGTGGGCGGTGCTGCCGATTTTCCTGGCCGGTATGGGCATGGCCTTGATCTTCCCGATCCTGGCGCTGGCGGTGCTGGACATGTACCCGCATCAGCGCGGCCTGGCCTCCTCGCTGCAGGCCTTCACCCAGCTGATGACCAATACGCTGGTGGCCGGGGTGCTGTCGCCGCTGCTGAGTGAACACCCGCGCCATCTGGCGATCGGCATGACCGGTTTTTTCTTGCTGGGCTGGCTATTCTGGCGCTGGGAGCGCCGCAGCGGCCGCCGTCTTCGCCGCCGCCAGGCCGCAGAGGCAGTGCCTCTGGAGCCGGCCGACCACCTCTGACCTCACAGGAGCCTGCATGTCCACCGATTCCAAGCTGCGCCGCGACGCCCGCAAGCGCGCCGCCGAGCGCCAGCGCAACCAGGCCGCCGCCAAGGTCACTGCCGAATCGCCGATCGAAGCGCATGCCGAACTGCGCGACCAGCAACGCACGCTATTGGCCGGCATTGTCCGCCGCGACGGCGAATGGGTGCTGGGCATGGATGGCCGCATCGCCGGCGAAAGCACCAGCGCCGCGCAGGTCCTGGCCCTGATCATGCGCGCGGCCGAATTGCACGAACGCCAGGGCACGCCGGTGCGGCTGACCTATTCGGATGCGCTCAAGGATGCCGCGCACGCCGAGGCCGCTGCCGACGGCAGGGATTTCGAGGCATTCCGGATCGAGTTCTCGCAGAAGCTGGCGCCGACGCGTACGCACTGAGGCGTGCGGGGGATGGGCCGGCGATGGGCCAGAGCGGATGTACTCAGCGGATGTACTCAATCGATGCAGGCAAGGACCGCCGCCTGACGGTCACCTATTGAGGTGCAGCTGTACCGGTGGCCAGGGCCATCGATGCAATGCCTGACGCAGCGCCGAGCTACCTCAGGCCTGAGCAGTTGCCCGCCTTGTCGCCCCATCCGGCAGCCCAACTGGCGCTGCCGGATGGTCTTCGGGAATAACCGCAAGTGTCAGCGCGAAGGCGCGTGCGGCGCCGGTTCCTGCTGCGGCGCCTGCTCGCGTACGCTGGCGTGGCGGTCTTGCTCGGCCTGTACGGCCTGCAAGCGCTGCACGCTGCTTTCCAGCGGCGTCTGCTGCGCGGCCTGGGCATCGAAGCTTGCGCGCAGGTGCGCGGGCGAATCGAGCGCTCCCTCGACGACGAAGCCCCGGGCCGGGTCATGGCCGAGCACCACGTGGTCCACGCGCTGTAGCCCATGCTCGCGCGCGGTGACAAGGGCTCCCATTGCCAGGCGCTCGCTGTCCGCATCGGGCACGCGGCCGCGCGCGGTCTCCAGTTGCTCTACCGCTGCGGTGCATTGCTTCAGCAGCGCATGGTCCGGATTGGCCGGATGGCGCGGATCCGAGGCTGCGATTGCCGCATCTGCCTGGCGCGGCAGCGCTTCGGTGTCGATGTGCTGCAACTGGCCGTCGTATTTTCCATCGGCGCCGTCGGCAATGCGCTGCAGCCGCTCGACGAACGCATAAGGCTCGCCGCCCACGTTGCGGGCCATTGCGATCGCGAAGTGTTCGGGCGACTGCGGCGGGGCGTTGCGGTCGCCGACCAGCGAGCTCAGCGAGCTGCCGCCGATCTTGCTGGCCTCGACGCTGGCCTGGGTCTGCTCCATCAGCGCCTGCATCTGCACCTCGCTGAATGCCAGCGTGGTCTTCTGCCCCGGCTCGATCGCACCGGTGCCCACCATCTCGCCGCTCAGCGCGCTGTTGAGATTTTGCGCGATCGCCTTTTCCTCGCTGGCCTCGTTGCGGCCACCCAGGCGCTGCATCAGCCCGGGCGCGGCGACATCGCCATCGATCTCGAAGCGGTAGCTGCGTTCCTGCACGCGTTCGGTCTCGTTGCCGTCGTACTGGCGCACGATCGTCAGCGGCACGTTGCCGCCGTATTGCAGCTGTTGTACCACCGTGTAGCCGTCCTGGCCCGGTGTGCTGATGCGCACCTGGCTGCCTTCGTTGCGGTTGCCGGCCAGATCGGCACTGAGCGGGCCCAGCTCCAGCTGCAGACGCTGCTGCGAGCTGAAACTGATCCGCTCCAGCGTCTGTCGTTCATCGACGCCGGGCACGTCCGGTGCAATCTTGCCCTCGCGCACGAAGTCGCCCATGGCCGCGAGTGCACGCGGATCGGCGAGGTCGAACTGCGCGCTGTGCACCTGCGACTGGCCCAGCGCGTCGGCACGCCCAAGCAGGGCCTGCGCCGGTCCCACCTTGACGCCAACCGCGTTCACTGCCTCGATGGCTGCGTTGGGCCCGGTCACCACACGCACGTGGCGCTCGTCCACGCGCTCGATCAGATAGCTGCGGCCGCTGGCTTCGGTGATCTCGCTCTGCATGCTGAGGTGTTGCAGACTCGCCGAGGCGTCGCGCTGGGTGTAGGTCTGTGTGTCCATCACCGCGCGTGCGCCGATCGGCAGGCTCTCCGGCTGCAGCGGATTGATGCGGGTGGCAGCCTCTGCAGGCTGGTCGACGCCGGGCAGCGTCAGCGAATAGCGCATGCGCTGCCCGGCACTGACGCTGGCTTCGATGGTCAACTTGCCGTCGCCGAGCTTGGTCTGCAGGCTTTGCTGCTGGCCGGTGTGCGCGTCGGCCTCGAGGTTGAAGGTGGTGGTCTTGGCCTCGGCATCGCTGAGCTTGCCCAGGCCTAGCGCGCTGCTGGTGCGCAGGCTGTTCTCGCCCAACGACTGGGTTTTACTGCCGTTGCTCTGCTCGCTGGTCTGCGAATACTTGAGCGACTGCTCTGTCGAGTTCAACGCGACTGTGGCGCTGCCCAGTTCTGCCGAGTATTCGGTGTTCTTGCTGCTGTAGATCGGGTCGAACGCGCGATCGTTCGCGTCGTCGATGAACTGCTTGTTGGGGTCCAGGTTCTGCTGGTCCGGGCCGGTGGAGGCGTTGTTCATTGGATGCGTCCTGCATGCTGCGCCTGTGCAGCGGGCGCGCAGTATATCGCCGGCGTTTTGTACGTTTATCAAATGAATGTTATGCGGCGGCCAGGGTCTGGCTACCGCATGCCGCTGGGTAGATGGGGCGTCAGCGCGTTGCAGCAGGCGCAGGCGCGTTGGCGGGTGCAGCGGGCGCAGTCGCCTGCCAGCCACACAGCTGCCCCTGATTCTGCTGCTTCAACCACGCGTTCATCGGTGCGAAATACTCCAGCATCGGGCCGGCATCCAGGCGGTCGTTGCCGGTGAGTTCCTTCAGCGTGGTTTGCCACGGTTGGCTGGAGCCACGCTGCAGCATCGACCAGAATTTCTGCCCGGCGTCCTTGTTGCCGTAAAAGCTGCATTCGTACAGCGGCCCCTGATGGCCGGCGGCTTCGCACAGGCCCTTGTAGAACTGAAACTGCAGGATGTGCGCAAGAAAATAACGGGTGTACGGCGTATTGCCGGGCACATGGTATTTGGCGCCGGCATCGAAGAACTCTTCGCCGCGCGCGCTTGCCGGCGCGACGCCCTGGTACTTGGCCTTGAGTTCCCACCAGGCCTGGTTGTAATGCTCCGGCGTGATCGAGCCATCGAACACCCCCCAGCGCCAGCGGTCGATCATCAAGCCGAACGGCAGGAAGGCGACCTTGCTCAGCGCCATGCGCATCTGCGAATTGATCAGCGCCTCGCGGCCGGTTTGCTGTTCGCCCACCATGCCGATCGACTGCAGATACTTGGGCGTCATCGCCAGCACGATGGTGTCGCCGATCGCTTCGTGGAAGCCATCGTTTGCGCCATTTTGAAACAGCGGCGGCAGCGGGTTATAGGCCAGGTCGTAATAGATGTGGCCAAGCTCGTGATAGATGGTGGTGAAGTCTTCTTCGGTCGGGTTGATGCACATCTTGGTACGCACGTCCGCGCCGATGTTCTGGTTCGCCTCGCCGCCCATGTTCATATCCCACGCGCTGGCGTGACAGACCACGTCGCGATCCAGCGGTTTGATGAACTGCGAGCGTTGCCAATAGGTGTCGGGAAGTTTGGGCATCCCGAGCGAGGTGTAGAACTCCTGCGCGCGTTCGGTCATCTGTTTTGCGGTGCGCAGTTGCGCTTCGCGCTCGGCCTGGAAGCGTGCACCGCTACCGCCTTCGCCGGTATTGGCCACGTTGCGTGCCAGCACCGCGCTCAGATTGCCCTGGTATTGTTTTTCCAGCGCAGCGGTGATGTCCAGATCGCCGGCGCCCGGATACGGCTGCAGTAGATCCCACAGGTTGCTCCAGTCCTGCTGCCACATGTTGCCCATCAGATGCGCGGGCAACATGCCGCCGGCGACCTCGCCCTTGTCCTTGCCATACTGCATATCGAGCTTGCCGCGTGCGTAGCATTGCAGTTGCGCGTACAGCGGTTTGACCTGCTCCCACAGACGGTCGGTTTCGCTGGCCAGCTGCGCTGGCGGCATGTCGTAACCGCTGCGCCACAGCACACCGACATCGGCAAAACCGAGCCCGCGTGCGCCTTCATTAGCGAGCTCGACAAAGCGCTGGTAATCCTTGCGCATGGGTTGCGCGGTGGCGTGCCACCCTTGCCAGGCGTCGAGTTGTTCGTTGTAGTCGCGGCTGCGCGCCAGCACCTGTTCCAGCTCGCCCAACTGGCGGCAGCGGCGCTGTTCGCCCTCGCCGATGCAGTAGCGCGCCGCGCCGTAATCGCCTTCCATCTTGGCGGCGATCTGGGTTAGTTCGGCCAGCTTGGTCGGGTCGTGTGGGGCGGGCAGGGCGCTCATCAATGTCAGTAATTTCAACGCGCGCGCGCTGTCGGCCGACATCGGCAGGCCGGCGTATTGCTTGGATTGTTCGATCCAGCGATCCAGCTGCGCCAGCTGGCGTTCGTTGGCCTTGGCGGCCAGCAACTGCGAGTCGCCATTGATATAGGTCGACGACAGCCACTGCGCTGCGGTGAGTTCCGGATACGCGGCTTTGTATTCGGCGCTGATGCGCGCAACGAACTGGTCGGCGCTTTCGGCAGGCGCGGCCTTGGTGGCCGCGGGTTTGGCCGGCGGGGCCGCATCCTGGCGGCAGGCCGACAACGACAGGGTGCCGGCAGCGACAGTCAATGCCAGCAAAAGCAAACGAGGATTCACGGATGGTCCTTGCGGTGAAGTCCGACGAAGGCTAGAGCGCGCCGCGACTCAGGGCAAGCGGTGTCGCCGTGCATGCGATGCGGATAGCTGCCAATCCATATGTGGCGATTGGAGCAGCCAACAAAACTACTGGCTCACTGCCAGACGGGCGCGGCCTGTGTTCGGTGCGGCATGAGTCGCGCGCGCATTGGGACTGTGAGCGCGTCGTCCACACGTACCTGCTCATTGCCCGCGACGTTTTGTCAGCTACTTATCAACTACTGATAAGACAGTGAGATATTGGTTGTCTCGGAGTGCTTGGACAATTTGGATCGGTCACTTGTGGAGCGAAGATCTGCTGGTTTGCTGCAGGGCCCTTGCCCGCGACGGTGGGCGGGCAAGGACCAGTGGAGATGGTCGGTGTGCATGGTTGCAAGCAGTGCATGACGCGTGTTTTTTGGATGACGGCGCGAATGACGTCGCGTCCGATCAGTGTCGCAACGCGAACGAACAACAGGCAGGCTTTCAACGAAGCGACCTACGAACTTCCTGGTGCGGTGTCCTCGCCGATTGCGGGACCGTGTGGCGGCATGGATGCCGCCACCGAGCCCCCAGGGATGGGTTCACGGCGTGTCCCGCGAGCGGCTAGGGCACCGCGCCCTCGACTAATTGCTTTGGGCTCTGGACTCGTCTATCCCTACGCGAACCAACGCGGCAGGCGTGATCTTCTCACCGGTTTCGGCTGGGAAATTTCCAAACTGCGTTCATCCTGCGCATTGTGCAAACAGATCGCGCTCGCGTGCGTAGACACTGGTCTTGACCTGCATCAGACCCAGGATGGAGGGGAACAAGGCATCGTGATCGGTGTACTGACCGGCGCGGTGACGCAGGCAGGTTTCATCCAGGCCGCGATCGCGCGCGAACTCCGGCGAGAACCACATCACCATCGGCACGTGGGTCTGCTCCTTGGGCGCGATTGCATACGGCACCCCATGCAGATACAGGCCTTTTTCGCCAAGCGATTCACCATGATCGGAGACGTAGATCATCGCGGTGTCGTAGTCCTGCAAACCGCGCAGCGTGTGGATGGCCTGATTGAGGAAATGGTCGGTATAGCCGATGGAATTGTCGTAGGCGTTGACGATGTCCTGGCGGCTGCAGCTGCCCAGATCGGCGGTTTTACATACCGGTTTGAAGCGTTCGAAATGCGCCGGGTAGCGTTCGAAGTAACTTGGTCCATGGCTGCCCAGTTGATGCAGCACCACGACGCGATCGCCGGGCTTGGCGCGCACCTGTGTGGCAAGGTCGCTGAGTAGAATCTCGTCCATGCAGCGGCCATCGGCACATAATCCAGGTGTGGTGGCATCGTCCAGCTTCTGAAGCTCCAGGCCGTCGCACACGCCCTTGCAGCCAGACTGGTTGTCGCGCCACAGCGTGGAAATGCCGGCGTGATCGAGTACATGCAGCAGCGACTGATGGCCGCGGATCATGTCTTCGTTGTAATCGCGCCGGCCAAACGGCGAGAACATGCAGGGCACCGAGACTTCGGTGCTGGTGCCGCACGAATGCATGTCCGGGAAGTTGATCACCCCGGCCTGCGCCAGCTCCGGCGTGGTCTGGCGTGCGTAACCATTAAGGCCCCAGTTCTGCGCACGCGCGGTCTCGCCCAGGACCACCAGTAGCAAACGTGGGCGACTGCCGGCAGCACGTGGCGTGGCCATTGCATCGTGTTCGATCGGTTGCTTGGGCGCGTGCTTGATCGGCGAATCGGATTTGAGGTTCTGTCGCAATGCCACGATGTAATTGATCGGCGTGGCCAGATAACGCACCTCGCGGTGATTGCGCATCAACGCGGAGATATCCTGGAACGACAGCATGGTGCCGGCCGCGCCCACCACTGCCACTAGCAGCAGAAAGCCGGCGCGAATCGCCAGCGACTTGCCGGTGCTGCGTGCGCGCAAACGGGTGCGCCATAACAATGTTGTCGGGATCAGGAAGTAGCACACCAGCGGCAGGATCAAGCCAGGGGTGAGCAGTTCGCGTGATTCCTTGTGGTCGGTATGCAGCACGTTGCGCAGCATGTCCGCATCCAGATAGACGTTGTAGCTGTCCATGTAATGCGCAGCCAATGCGGTGGTGAACAGCAGCACCGTCAGTAGCGGTTTCGCATTCCAGCGCCAGACCAGCAAGCCCAACAGCAGGGCATGCACGGCCAGCAACAACGCCATCAACGAGATGGCAAATCCAATGCTGCCTGGATGCGTCGCCATCGCCGTGCGCCAGAACAACTGGTTGCACACCAGGGCGAAAAACAGGCTCGACAGCAGGACCAGTGTCTCGGTTGATACGGTCGGCCGGGTACTCAAGGTCAGCGCACGCGGGCGCGCTTGCCCCTGCGGCTCCGGTAGCCAGGTACTCATGCTGCATCCCCCGATTGCAACATCAAACCACGCGCGCGATGCGGCCGAGCCAGCATCACGCAGTAAAGTGCCAGTGCGCTCACCCAACACACCGCCAGCGACCACAGGTCGTGCGAGAGAAAATGCGCGCCGCGCAGTTGTTGTGCAATACCGAAAATGAGACCTGCTGCTAGACCTGCGAACAAACCTGTAAAGCGCCATGCAGGACGTAGAGAGAGCGCACAAAAATACAGCGCCACCCACGCATAACCGGCGCTTGCATGGCCGGCGGGAAAACACCCGGACGCAGCAATGCCATGGCGCGACTCAAATAAACCGATCATTGCCTGCGTACCGCCATAACGGCTCAGATCCCAGGGGCAATCCATCGCTGTCCATGATTTAAGGAGCGACACCAGCGAGGTCGACAGTGCGATCGATGCAGCGAGATACGTCAGTGGCCAGCGCAATGCACGCCTGCGTGGAGCAAACCAAGCGGCCACAGCCAGCAGTAACACGCAAACTCCGGCAGTTGTGCTCAACCATTTGCCGGCGCGATGCACAACGCCGCTGGTAAACCAATGCTCCTTGAGCAGCCATGGCCCGCCTTCCATCCGATACAGCACATCGGCAATCCACTGGTCGCCACCGGCGCCCATCAGCAGTGCGCTGAGCAACAGCACACCCGTCAGCGGCATCCATAGATGGCGAACAAAAAAACGCGCCCGCACATCAGGGGCGATGCGCACCAGAACTGGCGCATGGACGGGAAGCGTGCTCATCGGAATGTCGGTCTGTGTCATTGCCCCGCATCTTCGAAACCCGGATGTCGGAGAGCGGTCGGACCGGAGTTGCCCGGCCGTTAATCGACACCGAGCATTCAGTCTGTATCGCCATCGCTACCGGTTTGTTCGGTGTCGGACGCAGTGGCGATGCAACCGGCGTGCCACGCGGTGCCCGGCACCAGTTGCCATTGATTGCGATTGGATTCGCCGACATCGATGCGTTGCGCCGGAGCGATACACGCCTGTACAGCCTGCTTGAGCACGAATAACCAACGTTTCTCCGGCGCGTGTGCAAGCCACGGACCGGCTTTGTCCCATTGCTGTTGCCAAGATGCCTTGAAGCCGAAGTCGGTCACTGCCCGATCCGCCTGCAGCATGTTCTGCTCGCGCCAGGCCAGCATGCCGAGCTCGGCATCCGGGCCGATGCGTTGACCGACACGCTGCATCAATCGCGCGGCCGAGCTATAGGGATCCAGTGCCGGCATCAAACCCAGGCCGTATACGATCCACAGTGCTGCGGTCACCACCACCACCGCAGTGCCGGCGCGTTTGCCGCGCGACCATGCGATCGCTGCCAGGCCGATCACGCCCAGGGCGATCAACCAGACACCCACCGACTGCATCGAGGCCAGATCCATTCCGCGCTTGAGCGCGGTGTTTTCCGCCCAATGCAGATGCAGTGCGATCCCGACACCCAATGCCAGTGCGGCCACTGCAAGCAGCAGTACATAGCCGGTCAGCAACACGCGGATACCGCGCTTGCGCAGCAGCCCGGCCAATAGCGGTGCGGCGGCAATACACAACGCCGGCAGCATCGGAAAGATATACACCTCACGCTTGCCCGGGCTGGCGCTGAAGAACACCAGCACCAACACGCTCCAGGCAAGCAGCAGCACATAGCGCGGATCGCCGCGCCGCAGTCGTCGCCACCAGGCCGGCAGCAACCAGGGCAACAACAGGCAGCCGGGCAACCACAGCGTGGCGATCACCTGCAGGTAGTACCAGACCGGCTTTACGTGATGCCACGCGTGTGCGTAACGGGTGCCGGTCTGCTTGAACAACAACTCATGCGCGTACGCATGCAGCACCGGGTCGTTGCTCTGCAGTAGCGCGATGCAAAGCGGCCCCAGCCACACCGCAGTGCCGGCCAGAAACGCCGGCAGTACCAACAACCAGCTGCGCCCTGCCTGCGCACGTGCCGGCAGCACACTCCAGTGCCTGCGCGGCAGCGCCATCCACGGCAGCAACAGCAGCAGTGGCAAAAAGCCCACGCCCTTGGTCACCGTTCCCACGCCGGCCGCGAGCACTCCCAGCGTCCACGCACGCCAGTCCGGCCCGCGCAGCAGATGCCGCAGCATCCCCCACAACGACAGCGTGGTCAGCGCCACCAGCACCATATCGATCTGCGCACGCTTGGCCATCAGGCCAAACTGCAGCACCGCAAACAAGGCCAGCACCGCATGGCGCGCCACGCGCCGATTCCATAACCGCCGCGTCAGGTCCCAGGTCAGCCACAGCGTGGCCAGTGCCGCCAGCAGCGAAGGCAGTAAGAACGCGACCGGCCAGTGCGGCACCAGCTGATAACTGGCGGCCTGCAACCACATGAACACCGGTGGTTTTTCGGCATACAACTCGCTGCCGCGATGCGGCAGCAGCCACTGACCGGTCTCGACCATGCCGCGTGCGGCCAGCACAAAGCGCGGCTCGTCCGGCGGATTGGGCTGACGTAAGCCAAGGCCGGCCAGCAGGCTGACAACGATCAGCGCCAGCGCAACCAGCAGCATGCGTTGACGGGACACAGCGGCAGAGATGGCAGGCGACACGTGCACGCTCTGATGAAAGTGGCGGAACACTATCCGGCAAGCGGGTCGGAATTCTGTCGGAAGCACCGGTAACGGTTGCGTTTGGCCAGGCTCGGTTAGGATGCGCAAATCGCCCCTGCCGGGCCGCCCTGGAAACCTGCTCATGCGGCTGCTGGTCATCGAAGACAACCGCAACATGGTTGCCAATCTGTTCGAGTATTTCGAAGCACGCGGACACACCCTGGACGCCGCGCCGGACGGCATCACCGGCCTGCATCTGGCCACCACTCAGCATTACGATGTGCTGGTGCTGGACTGGATGATGCCGCGCATGGACGGCCCGGAAGTGCTGCGCCGCCTGCGCGAGCAGCACCAGTCCGAGTTGCCGGTGATCATGCTCACCGCGCGCGACGAACTGCCCGACAAGATCGCCGGGTTCCGTGCCGGAGCCGACGACTACCTGACCAAGCCTTTCGCGCTGCCCGAACTGGAAGTGCGCATCGAGGCCTTGCTGGCGCGCGCGCACGGCCGCCGTCGCGGCAAGCTGCTGCAGGTGGCCGATCTGCGCCTGGATCTGTCCACGCTGGAAGCCACCCGCGCCGGCCAGGTGCTGCATCTGTATCCAGCCTGCCGCAAGTTGCTGGAAGTGCTGATGCAGGCCAGCCCCGCTGCCGTCACCCGGCAACGGCTGGAGCAATCGTTGTGGGCCGACGACCCGCCCGATGGCGACATGCTGCGCTCGCATATCTACGAATTGCGCCGCAGCGTGGACGGCCCGTTTGCGCAGAAGTTGATCCACACCTTGCCGCGGCTCGGTTATCGGCTGGCGGTGCTGGATGGCGCCGGCGCGCTTGCCACAGGCGAATCCATCGATGGCTAAGCAGCGACCGTTGGGCCGCCGCGTCCTGGTGTGGTTGTTCGGCTACACGTTGTTGATGACGCTGGCGGTGTTCGGCACCGCGCAGTATCTGCACGAGCGCGCCGAACACGGCGTCTGGCGCTCGCTGCTCAACTCCGAACTGGACAGCATTCTGGACCGCAGCGCGCAGGATCCGGGTTACCGCTGGCAGGATTCGGACACCTTGCGGCTGTACCGCGTCGATGACAGTGCGGCGCTGCCGCCGGTGTTGCGTACTTTGCATCCTGGCCTGCACGACGAGCTGGAAATCGCCGGCCGCCAGAGTGCGGTGATGGTGCGCGACACCGCGCAGGCCGGTCGCCTGGCGCTGGTGCTGGACATCACCGATTTCGAAGCGCTGGAAAAATTTCTCACCCGCTGGATGCTCGCCGCGGGCATCGCGCTGATCAGCGTCACCTTGGTGATGGGCACCTATGCGATGGCGCGGCTGGTGCGGCCGTTGGTCGAGCTGGCGCGCGATATCGGCGCGCTGCGCCCGGAGCGGCGCGCGCAACGTATCGCCGTGGGCCCGCAGGGCAGTGCCGAGCTGTACGTCATCGCCGATGCGCTCAACGATTATCTCGAGCGCAACGGCCAGTTCGTGGAGCGCGAACGCGCCTTCATCGACAGCGCCAGCCATGAGTTGCGCACCCCGATCGCGGTGATCGGCAACGCCGCCGAACTGGCGCTGGAACAGCCCGGCACACCGCCTGCGGTGCGTCATCAGCTCGAGCGCATCGCGCACACCAGCGGTGCGGTGGAACAGCTGATCACCTTGTTGCTGGTGCTGGCCAAGGACCCCGGGCGGCTGAGCTGCGGCAACGACACGCTGCGCCTGGATCAGCTATTGCCGGAGATCGTCGCCGACCACGCGCATCTGTGTGCCGACAAGGATCTGCAGGTGCTCATCGACCCATTGCCGGCGTGCAGCCTGACCGCACCGGTGGCCATCGTGCAGACCGCCATCGGCAACCTGCTGCGCAACGCGATCGAAAACAGCGATCGCGGCATCATCCGCGTCTCGCTCTCTCCACCGGGCGTGGTGCGCATCGCCGACCCGGGCCATGGCATGACGCCGGAAGAAATCAGTGCCATCTATGCGCGGCTGGCACGCGGCAACGCTCGTCAGGGCAACGGCATCGGGCTGGAGTTGATCGGGCGCCTATGCGAGCACCTGGGCTGGCATCTGCATCTGGATTCCAGCGCAGGGCAGGGCACAGTGGCGACACTAGACCTGTCCGGCTCGACGATTGCGACCGGGCTGCAGGGATAAATAGTCGCGATGCGTGTTGTGCGCGTAGCACTCATCGCATCGGCGGCCGTGCGCGTGCTGCTGAGTGCCGCTCGATCAAGAAAAAAACTGCAAGACGAACCACGCTGCATCGCCGACTACGTCAGTAGCGTGAATCGCGAATCCGCAGTTTCATCAAGACCGCGCAGCACTTAAGCCGGCATCAACCCGCGCTCGCTCAACCAGCGACGCGCGTTTTCCGCATCCTGCTCGAACCATGCACGCGTGGATCCCAGCCGGTACGTATAGCCCCAGATATCCATGTCGGTCATCAGGCGCGCGCTGCCCACGCCGGGTAACTGCTCGGCCAGCAGGATCTGCAGATAACAGGTCGCGTCTTCTTCATCCACCGAGTCGGTGGCATCGGTATGCACGGCGGCACGCTTGTCTTCGGGCAACACGATCAGATGCCCGGCCTCATGCAGCAGCGAATGCACTGGCGTGTCGTCGCGCACGTAGACATCGCAACCGATGATGCCGGCCTCCGGCTCGCCCCAGAAACTGCCCGGTATCGGCGCGCCCGCATCCACGCGATGCAGGCGCAGGCCATAACGTGCGAGCAGGGCGGCGGGTGCATCCAGGCCGATATCCGCCACGCACAACACAGTGGCAGATTCGGAGTCGGAGTCGAATGCGGAAGAAGAATCGATGGTCACGCCGGATAGCTCGCGGTCGGGTCACACGTTAAAACGGCACCGTGCAAACACGGTGCCGTCCAGAGGATGTGGAGTGGCCAACACAACGTCGCGAGCAGCCTGGCGGTAATCGCAGTCGTTTTGCCAGCCACTCTTACTTGTCGCCGTCTTCCGGCAACGCGACCGAAATATCCAGCACGTCGTGCTCGCCGTCCTTGACCAGATCAACCCGCACCGCATCGGCATCGATGTTGACGTACTTCTTGATCACTTCCAGCAATTCGCGCTGCAGCAGCGGCAGGTAGTCCGGACCTCCGCGATGGTTGCGCTCCTGCGCAATGATGATCTGCAGGCGGTTTTTGGCCGTCTCGGCGGTGTTCTTCTTGCTCTTGAGAAAATCGAGCAGGCCCATGCTTACCCTCCGAACAGCTTGCTGAAGAAGCCTTTCTTCTCCACGGATGTGAATCGCATCGGGCGGTCTTCGCCCATGATGCGGGCGACCGCGTCGTCGTACGCCATGCCGGCCGGCGACTCGGCGTCCAGGATCACCGGCTCGCCCTTGTTGGAGGCGTTGAGCACATCGCCGGATTCGGGAATGATGCCGATGGCCTTGAGGCCGAGCACTTCTTCCACGTCGGTGATGCTGAGCATTTCGCCACCTTCCACGCGGCCCGGGCTGTAGCGGGTCAGCAGCAGGAACGCAGGAACGGTCTTGCCTTCCTCGGCCTTGCGGGTCTTGGAATCGAGCAGGCCGATGATGCGGTCCGAGTCGCGGACCGAGGAGACTTCCGGATTGACCACCACCACCGCGCGGTCGGCGAAATACATCGCCAGGAACGCGCCTTTTTCGATGCCGGCCGGCGAATCGCAGACGATGTACTCGAAGCCGTCGGCAACCAGATCCTTGAGTACCTTCTCCACGCCTTCCTGGGTCAGCGCATCCTTGTCGCGGGTCTGCGAGGCAGCCAGCACGTACAGGTTGTCGAAGCGCTTGTCCTTGATCAGCGACTGCTTGAGCGTGGCTTCGCCATGCACGACGTTGACGAAGTCGTACACCACGCGCCGCTCGCAGCCCATGATCAGGTCCAGGTTGCGCAGACCGACGTCGAAGTCGATGACGGCGACCTTCTTGCCGCGCTTTGCCAGCCCGCAGGCCAGGCTCGCGCTGGTGGTGGTCTTGCCGACGCCGCCCTTGCCGGAGGTGACTACGATGATTTCAGCCAAAGGATTTCTCCGAAATATTTCAGTGGTTGGGCTGCGTCAGTCCAGCGCAGCGATCTTGATCTGATCCTGCTCCAGCCAGACCTGGACGGCCTTGCCACGCAGTTCCATGGGGACATCGTCCAGCACCTTGTAGTGGCCAGCGATGGCGACCAGTTCGGCGTGGAAATCGCGGCAGAAGATGCGCGCGTCGGGATTGCCTTGCGCACCGGCCAACGCGCGGCCACGCAGGGTACCGTAGATATGGATGCTGCCGTCGGCGATCACCTCGGCGCCGGCACCCACCGTACTGAGTACGGTCAGGTCGCAGTTCTCCGCATACAGCTGCTGGCCCGAACGCACCGCGTTGCGTTGCATGCGGCCAGGTGCCGGGCGCACGACAGGCGCGGCGGGTTCGGCGCGTGCAGGTGGCGGCGGCGGAGGCGGTGGGCTCACCGCAGCGGGTTCGTATTGCGCACGGAACTTGGCCAGCAGCGGCACGCCGAGCTGCTGCGACAGCAGATCGATCTCGCTGGTGCCGTAGGCCAATGCAACCGGCAGCACGCCGGCCGCGCGCAGGCCATCCAGCAGCGCCTTGGCGGTGGTCACGTCGGGCAATTGCGACAGCCCACCGAAATCCAGGATCACCGCCGCACGCCCGAACAACTTGGGCGCGCGGGTCACCCGTTCCTGCATCTCGCGCAGCAGGCGCGGCACATCCAGCGTGCGCACGCGCAGATTGGCGATGCCCACCTGGCCGATCTTCAGTTCGCCGGCTTGTTCAAAATCCACATTCACGCTCGCCACGCCTCAGCTCCCCGTCGATGCGTTGTCGGTGGCAGCGGCATGACGCGGCCGGCCGACCCACGGCAACTGCTCGGGCAACTTGCCGCCATAGGTCTCCTTGACCCAGGGATAGCTGCACATGTCTTTCATCAGCATGCTGGCGCGCACTTCCACATCGGCCATGGTGTTCTGGCCGACCTCGCGGAAGCCGAAGCTGCCATGGAACAGCAACGCCGCATCGGCGCCATGGTCCAGGAACACCTCGCAGGCCAGTTGCGGGTAGCGCAACTCGGTGTAGCTCTGCACATCGGCATAGAACGCACGCCCGACGCCACCACCGCGACGGCGGCTGGCGACCACGATGCGGTCGATGTAGAAAAATTCCGGATGACGGTCCCGGAACCAGGCGAAATTGCTGCTGTCATGCGCACTGCCGCTACCGAACCCGACCAAGAACCCGGCCAGGTTGCCGTCGCGCTCGGCGACGCGGAAATATTCGGCCTGCTCGTAGAAGCGCTGCAGCTTGTTTGGATCCAGCGGCAGGATTGCCAGTCCGGCATTGTTGTTCAGGGCCAGGACGGAATCGAGCTCGTGCTCGCGCACGTCGCGGATAACGATCGACATTGGGACTCCGTGGGGTAACGCTCTCGACCCGAAATCGGATCTGCGTCGGATTATTACATGCGTGGCCTGAAGCGGCGACCCGGCATGCGCGCTCCGCTGGGCATGCGGACAAGGAGGCGGCAGCGGCGCGCCGATGTCGGAGTGCAACTTGTTGCCAACGTGCCGATGCATGACTTCCGGCAAGAGGGCAGGGCCGCGCGTTACGCCTAAGATGCGTACATGTTGGGATACCTCAGTCATACGCGCGTCCTGCGCTTCGCCGGCCTGTTCACCTGGGCGATGATCGCCATGCCGTTGGTGTACACCTACTGGCCGGTTGCCGAAGAGGGCGACCACCGCAGCGTGGCCGAAGCCCTGCTGATGTCGGGGTTCTTCGTCGGCTTCGGCGCCAGCTACTTCTGGTTGACCCGCGGTTTGAACAGCGGCGGCCACGCGCACTGGTACGACCGGCTGATTCTGCTGCTGCTCACCATCTTCGCGCTGGCGGTCAGCTATCTGAGCGGAACCGGGCTGGGCAGCATTCTGATGATGGTGGCGGCCGGGGTGATCCCCTGGCTGCTGCCGCTGCGCATTGGGGTGGCCTGGCTGGTGCTCAGTCAGCTGGCGGTGCTGCCGGTGTTCTACTACCTGCGCCCGGACTTCACCCTGTTCGCCGCGCTGATGCAGTCGCTGTTGTACGGCGGCTTTTCGATGTTCATCTTCGTGACCAGCCTGGTCGCGCGCCAGCAGACCGATGCGCGCGAAGAACAGCGCCGGCTCAATGCCGAACTGCGCGCCACCCGGGCCTTGCTGGCCGAAAGCGCCCGCATCAACGAGCGCACCCGCATCTCGCGCGAGCTGCACGACCTGCTCGGCCACCACCTCACCGCGCTGAGCCTGAATCTGGAGGTGGCCGGCCACATCACCGAGGGCCAGGCCAAGGAACACGTGCGCCAGGCGCATACGCTGGCCAAGCTGCTGCTCACCGACGTGCGCGAAGCGGTCAGCCACCTGCGCGACAGCGGCGCCATCGATCTGGAATCGGCCTTGCGCCCGCTGGTGACCCAGGTGCCCTCGCTGGACATCCATCTGGACATCGCCCAGCCGCTGACCCTGGACGACCCCGAGCGCGCCCACGTGCTGCTGCGCTGTACCCAGGAAATCATCACCAATGCGGTGCGCCATGCCGGTGCGCGCAACCTGTGGATCCAGGTGCGCCGCGATGCCGACACCGTGCTGATCGACGCCCGCGACGACGGCCACGGCGCCGACACCGTGGCGCCCGGCAACGGGCTGCGCGGCATGCGCGAACGCCTGAACCAGTATGGTGGCCAGCTCGAGATTCAAACCCGGCGGGGTGACGGCTTCGGCCTGCGCATCTCCGTTCCAGGCGCGCCGGCACTGATGCCTGCGGCCGTGACCCAAGGAGTGTTCTAGATGATCCGTGTGTGCCTGGTCGACGACCAAACCCTGGTACGCCAGGGCATCCGCTCGCTGCTGGCGCTGGACAACGGCATCGAAGTGGTCGCCGAGGCCTCCGATGGCAAGCAGGCGGTCGAGCAGATTCCGCAGATTCAGCCCGATGTGGTGCTGATGGACATGCGCATGCCGGTGATGTCCGGGCTGGAGGCGCTGCAGATGCTCTCGCGCAACGGCACGCTGCCGCCGACGATCATCCTTACCACCTTCGACGACGACCAACTGGTACTGGCCGGGCTCAAGGCCGGCGCCAAGGGCTATCTGCTCAAGGATGTCTCGCTGGAACAACTGGTCGGCGCGATCCGCACCGTGGCCGGTGGCGGATCGCTGGTGCAGCCGGCGGTGACCCAGCGCCTGCTGTCGGGCCTGGAACACATGCGCAACGAGTTCGTCAGCCTGGACCGCCCCGACCCGCTGACCGACCGCGAGACAGAGATCCTGCGGCTGATGGCCAGCGGGTTTTCCAACAAGGAGATCGCCAATTCGCTGGGCGTGGCCGAGGGCACCATCAAGAATCACGTCTCCAACATTCTGTCCAAGCTCGGCGTGCGCGATCGCACTCGCGCAGTATTGAAGGCCTTCGAGCTGCAGTTGGTCTGACGGCATCGCCGGGCGGCGCCCAATCCCCGTCGGCGCTGAGGGGATTGGGCGCGCGGCGGCGCGTTTCACCCTGCGGGCGTGCCTGATTCACTGCGGTGCGATTCGCTGTGGCGCGTTGCTGTGCATCTGCATGGCAACAGGCTGACGAGCAGGGCGAATGCGCCATGCCATCGCTGCATCACACACAGGCATCGCGCGATGTGCATGATAGCGGCGCGCAATCCGTCCAAACCCCTGCCTGGATTAGGATTGCGTCGCTGTGCAACGGCGTGTCTTGCGCTGGATGACACCGCAAGACCGCGCTACCCGTCGCACAACTGAACATCTTTCTCGAAGCCTGCTAGGATGGCGGCTTCGCTTCACTCAACCCGGCCGTGGGATCGGCCCCGGAGACCTCCTGAATGACCCGTATTATCGAGTTCCTGATCGCCTTGGGGATCGTGGCTGGCCTGTTTGTCGTAGTGGGCCTGGTGTTGCCCTCGGAGCGGCAGATGTCCGAGAGTGTTGAGACCAACCGCAGAATGACGATTGTTTACGACACCGTGAACAGCTTCCGTCGTTTCAAGGATTGGAACCCGCTCGTGCTGCGTGACCCCAAGCTCCAGCTGAAGCTGGCCGGCCCTGAAGAGGGCAAGGGTGCACGTATCGAGTACAGCTCCACCGAAGGTTACATCGGCAAGGGCAGCTGGGAGATCACCAACAGCGTCAAGAACGAGCGTGTTGAGATTTCGATCGACGATCCCACCAAGGGCTACGACAAGGTCACCAATTTCACCCTGGTGCCGACCGGCAAGAACAACAAGAACGTCAAGATCACCCAGGACTACAGCGTCAAGTACGGCTGGAACCTGTTCGGTCGTTATGCCGGCTTGTATGTCAGCCGCCACGTGGGTGACGACCTGAAGTTGGGTCTGTCGCGCCTGGCGACCGCACTGGCCACCGTTCCCAATTTCGACTACCGCGCCGAGCTGGATGGCAAGCCGGTGTTGAGCGATCTCAAGATCGTCGATGTGCCGGCCGAGGACCTGTTGGTCGTCACCGCAGGCAACATCGATCGTGACAACGAGACGATCAAGAAGTCGATCAAGGACAACCAGGAGTGGATCAAGCGGGTGATGGATTCCAACGGCCTCGAGGCTGCGGGTCCGGTGCGCATCGTCACCACCGACTTCGCCTCCGACAAGTACGCCTTCGACGTCGTGCAGCCGGTGCGCAAGCGTGCCGGTGCGGCTCCCAAGCCGGATGCGGCCAAGGACAAGGACGCTGCCAAGAAGGACGACGCCGCTGCCGCTGCTCCGGTCGATGCAACGCCGGTTGCCGCCACTGGCGAAGAGCTGAAGGTCAATATCCCGACCGAAGCACCGGTGAAGTACGAGCGCACCAAGGCGCATCGCTCTGCCTATGCAACCTACGCAGGCCACATGGCCGGTCTGGATGCAGTGCGTAGCTCGCTGCGTGCCTGGTCTGCCACCAACGGCAACGACGTGACCGAGCGTCCGTACGAGTCGTGGAAGGCAGGCGTGGACAAGTCGTTTACGCCGGAAGGTGTCTACGATGTTTACTGGGCCATCAAGTAATCGTTTCACCACGATGAGTTGATCCAGACGAAAACGCGCCGCAGCCTTGCGGCGCGTTTTTTTTTGCGCCACGGCGCTGCAATGGAGCCTGCCCTCATGTCCCTGCTCGAACGTCGTAAGAAATATCCCTCGCTGCTGGCGTTCTGCGGCGCGTTGCTGGCCGCCATCGCGGTGGGGTTGTCGGCCTATGCCTCGCATGGCGTGGCCGATGCAGTGCTGCAATCGCGGCTGCAACTGGCGTCGCTGTACGCATTCGGGCATGGCGCCGTCCTGGCCGCGCTCGGCACCACCGAAACGCGCGCGCTGGGTCGGATCGGTCTGTATCTGCTGTTGATCGGCACGCTGCTGTTTGCCGGCAGCCTGGTCGGCGGCGCGCTGCTGCAGTGGCCCACCAGCCTGGCGCCGGTTGGCGGGGTCAGCCTGATGCTGGGCTGGGTGGTGCTGGCGATCGGCGCGTTGAGGCGCTGAGCATGCCGCGCCACGCCCGCGGATTCGACGTGGAAGCTGCGTTCGCGCACTTGACCCGGCGCGACCGCGCGTTGGGTGCGTGGATGAAGCGAATCGGCCCGATCGCGCCACAGCCGGGTTGGCGCAAGCCGTTCGATCCGGTGGATGCATTGGCGCGCGCGATCCTGTTCCAGCAACTCAGCGGCAAGGCGGCCTCCACGATCGTGGCGCGGGTGGAAGTGGCGATCGGTGCGCAGCGGTTGCATGCGGATACGCTCGCTCGTATCGACGATGCGGCATTGCGCGCCTGCGGCGTGTCCGGCAACAAGGCGCTGGCATTGCGCGATCTGGCGCGGCGCGAACTGGAAGGCGAGATTCCCTCGTTACGCAAGCTCGCTTTCATGGAAGACGAAGCGATTGTCGAAGCACTGATACCGGTGCGCGGCATCGGCCGCTGGACGGTGGAAATGATGCTGATGTTTCGCCTGGGGCGCCCGGATCTGCTGCCGATCGACGACCTGGGCGTGCGCAAAGGTGCCCAAC
The DNA here is from genome assembly GCF_002939985.1 of Xanthomonas hortorum pv. cynarae. Lineage (GTDB taxonomy): Bacteria > Pseudomonadota > Gammaproteobacteria > Xanthomonadales > Xanthomonadaceae > Xanthomonas > Xanthomonas hortorum_D. The sequence continues at coordinate 24,812 of NZ_MDFM01000021.1, forward strand.
GCGTGGACAAGCAGGAGCAGATGCCGACGCCGAAGGAACTGGCCGCACGCGGCGAACGCTGGGGCCCGTATCGCAGCTATGCCGCGTTCTATCTGTGGAAGATCGCCGACTTCAGCGTGGCGACCAAGGTGCCGACGCCGCGCTCGCAGGAGTAGCTCGCGCGCAAGGGTGGCAGACAAGATGGGCGGCGGTGTCGCGCTGCGTCGCGTGAGGCATGACGCGCGGCCGGCTTACGTCGCCGACCAACGCCAGTGCCACGGCTCGTAGACGATGCCATGCGGGTTGTCGCGCGGATAACTCAGGCGAAAGCCGAACTGCGCGGCATGCGTACGCAACCACGCGAATGCAGGCGTCGCTTCGAAGGCGTCTTCGGCCGGCGGCTCGCCTGGCGTGCCGATATCCAGTGCATCGCCGCTATGGTGTTCGCTGAAGCCTGGCGCTGCGTTGACAGCCAGAATCTGGGCAAGCGTGAGGCCGCGCGCGAACTTGCGTTCGAAAATGCCCAGTTGATAGTCGTGACTGCGATAGCCCGAGATCGCATCGAGCAGGATGCCCGTGCGTGCCGCATCGATGCGCATGCGGTGCCAGGCGCGGGCAGCGCCGTGGCTGAGCCAGAGCGGCCGGCCGAAGCGGTCGCGGCCGGCATGCTGCAGCACGGACGGTTCGGCGATCAGCATCAGGCCGGTCTGGCTGACGTAATCGTCTTGGGCAATGCTCAACTGCGCCAGACGGCGTTGCAGGCCGTCGACCGGGAGCGTGGTGGCGCGGGGCGGCAGGCGGGGCGTGTCGGTATCCAGCCGATCCAGCGCCTCATCCAGGCCGGGCTCGCGTGCCAGCCGCGGCACCAGCGGCATCAGTCCCTGCGCCAGTTGCGCAGCCAGATAGCGCCCATCGCGCTTGCGCCTCAGCAGCCAGTCGGCCTGCGCCAGCACGCGCGCGTCGGCATTGCTGCGCGCCTGCAGAAGGGCGGCTGGCACCAGTTCGATAGCGCGGGTATTGAGCAGCAGGGTCGGCACGGGACGTATCGGCATCGGCACAGGGTAGGCCGAAGTGGCCAGCGCGGCCAGCGAAGGCAAATCCTGGTACAGCGGCCGGTAGCCGTGGCTGCGAGAGCTCGGCGACCACCGCCGCCACGGCCGTCATCGACGCAGCGCACGAGCGGCCACTGCGCGCCAGCTGCCGAGGCGCGCTGGCGCGCCGATGTCAGAGTTCCTTCTTGAACACCAGCAGCGCTGTGCCAAGCGGCATATGCATGAGGATGTTGACCAGTTCCCAGCCGAGGTTGCCCTGTTTGAGCAGTTCGGCCTGGATGTCCTCGCTCTTGATCGTGCCGATAAACGACGGCTTCAACTCGATGGTCAAATAGTTCCAGCGTTTGCTCATGCTTGCGGTTCCTTGTCGTCGCGCGGCTTCGGCAGCCGGCCGGCCTTGCGCAGCGCATCGCGCAACACGTATTCGATCTGTGCATTGAGGCTGCGCAGTTCGTCGTCTGACCAGCGCTGCACGGCGGCCAGGACGTCGGCGTTGATGCGCAGCGGATAGGCCTTCTTTTCGTTCACTCGCGCTCCCCGCGGCCGCTGTGGCGGCGCAGGTGCATCACCATCGAGACGATCAAGACATTGACGCCGACGAGCATGCCGATCACCACCGCGTAGATGCCGGCGCGGTTGTCGCCAGCCCAGTACAGGCATGCGGCACCGATCAGGATCACCAGGCCGATCAGCGCCCAGCGCAGGCCCAGGCCACGCGCGCGGTCGTCCTCGTCCGCCCCGATGGAGGCGGCGATTGCCAGCGCGGGCAAGCCGGAGAGCGCGACCACCAACGGCACCATGACATTCATCGCATCACCTCAATACAGCGAGCCGGCGTTGACCACCGGCTGGGTGCCACGATCAGAACACAACACCGTGAGCAGGTTGCTGACCATGTGCGCCTTGCGCTCTTCGTCCAGCTGTACCACGCCATTTTTTTGCAGTTCGGACAGTGCCATTTCGACCATGCCCACAGCACCGGCGACGATGCGCGTGCGTGCGGCGATCACCGCATTGGCCTGCTGACGCTGCAGCATGGCCTGGGCGATTTCCGGTGCGTAGGCGAGGTGGCTGATGCGCGCTTCGATCACATCCACACCGGCCTGGGTCAGGCGCTCGTCCAGATGGCGCTTGAGTTGCTCGCTGATTTCGGCCGGGTGACTGCGCAGCGAGATCTGATCGTCTTCGTGCTGGTCGTAGGGGTAGCTGGTGGCCATCGCGCGCAGCGCCGCCTCGGACTGGATATGCACGAAGCTTTCGTAATCGTCCACGTTGTAGACCGCTTCGGATGCGTCCAGGACCTGCCACACGATCACGGCGGCAATCTCGATCGGGCTGCCATCCAGTTCGTTGACCTTGAGCCGGCCGCTTTCGAAGTTGCGCACGCGCTGGCTGACGCGACGTTTTGCATAGAAGGGGTTGTTCCAGCGCAGCCCCGGGTCCTTGACCGTGCCGACGTACTTGCCGAACAGGCTCAGCACTGCGGCCTGGTTCGGCTCCAGCGTGTACAGACCGGCCAGCATGAAGATGCCCACCGCCACCACCAGCAGCGAAGTGAGAAACCCGCCCGGCGTTGTGGTGGTGGCAGCCATCGAGGTGAGGATGAACCACGCCGCGCCTGCGAACGCCGCGCCGGCGGCGAGGATGACGGGAATGCCCGGCAGTGAGCTGATCGGCTTCTCTTTCATGAGTCAGGTGTCCTTGGGGAGTGTAAAAAAGATATCAAATTGATATCAGTCGACGCAAGGGCTCTGACCGGCGGTCTGGGTGACGGCCCGTTAGAATGGCGGCCCCCCTTCCGATCTGGACCGCGCTCATGACTACTCTCGGCACGCCGTTGTCGCCTTCCGCCACCCGCGTGCTGTTGCTGGGCTCGGGCGAGCTGGGCAAGGAAGTGGCGATCGAATTGCAGCGCTTCGGGGTGGAGGTGATCGCTGCCGACCGTTACGCCAACGCGCCGGCGATGCAGGTGGCGCATCGTTCGCATGTGCTGGACATGCTCGACCCGCAGGCACTGCGCGCGCTGATCGCCAAAGAGCAGCCGCATCTGATCGTGCCGGAGATCGAGGCGATCCATACCGAAACGCTGGTCGCGCTGGAGCGCGAGCAAGGGCAGAAGGTCATCCCGACTGCGCGCGCCGCACGCCTGACCATGGACCGCGAAGGTATCCGTCGTCTGGCGGCCGAAACCCTGGGCCTGCCGACCTCGCCGTATCGTTTCGTCGACACGGCTGCCGAGTATCGCGACGCCATCGCCGCTGTCGGCCTGCCGTGCGTGGTCAAGCCGGTGATGTCGTCCTCGGGCAAGGGCCAGAGCACCTTGCGCAGCGAAGCGGACATCGATGCCGCGTGGGACTACGCGCAGACTGGCGGGCGTGCCGGTGCCGGCCGCTGCATCGTCGAAGGCTTCATCGACTTCGATTACGAGATCACCTTGTTGACCGTGCGGCATGCCGGCGGTACTTCGTTCTGCGATCCGATCGGGCATTGGCAGAAAGATGGCGACTACCGCGAGAGCTGGCAGCCGCAGCCGATGTCGCCGGCCGCGCTGCAGCGCTCGCAGCAGATCGCGCAGGCCATCACCGACGACCTCGGTGGCTGGGGGCTGTTCGGTGTGGAGCTGTTCGTCAAGGGCGACGAGGTGTGGTTCAGCGAAGTCTCGCCGCGCCCGCACGACACCGGTCTGGTCACGCTGGTGTCGCAGGAGTTAAGCGAATTCGCGTTGCACGCACGCGCCATTCTCGGCCTGCCGGTCGGTGCCGACAACGGTGGCGTGATTCGTCAGAGCGGGCCATCGGCCTCGTGTGCACTGCTCGCACACGGCCACGGCGTGCCGGCCTTCGACAACGTTGCCGATGCACTGCGCGACCCGGACACCGCACTCCGTTTGTTCGGCAAACCGCGCGTAGATGGTCATCGCCGTGTCGGTGTCACGCTGGCGCGTGCCGACAGCATCGATGCTGCGCGCGAGGAAGCGCGTGTGGCGGCTGAGGCGTTGGTGATCCGGCTGGACGCCTGAGGCGCAATGCGTGTCGGAGCAGGGGAGCAGTGGCGGCAAAGAACCGCGTCCTGCCATGGCGCAATGCCCTTGTGACTTGGCTGGGCGCTCTCGTCACCGACCGCGCTAGCCCGGCATTGACAACCGCCGACCGCATCCCGGCACGTCTTCAACATACTGCGGCACGAGCACCCCCGTGCTCCTGCCGCAGCTGCCGCTGTTCAACGGATCGTCCGCAGGAGAGGCCTGAGTCAGCTCAGAGCCAGATGCTTCGAATCCCGAATCCCCAATCACAGCTTCTCAGCCACATCCACCCACACCGCATGATGGTCGCTGCCATCGGCGATCGCCGCGTCCGGCGCGCTGCTGGCCGGCCAGAAGATGCCGCTGCCGATCAGGGTGAACTGGCGCGATGGCAGCACGTAGTCCAGGCGCATCGTGCCGGCCTGCGGGCCGAAGTCGCCGGTGACCTGCTGCGGGTCGCCGGTATGCGCGATGCCTAGCGCGGCGTATTCGGCGGTTTTTTCCGTGCCGCCGTCGCTGTGCGGGGTGGGATACTGCAAGACGCGCGGATGCGTGATCAGTGTGCGGATCGCATCGTGGCGGCCGGCGCCATCGACCGGGTCGTTATTGAGATCGCCGAGGATCACAAAGCGTGCGTCGGCCGGCAGACCGCCGCAGCGGCCCTGGTCGTCGCACAGCCATGCGGCGTCGTTGGGGTTATCCAGATACTCGCGCCATAGCCGCAGTTCGTCGTGATTGCGGGCGGCGTTGCGCTTCTCGGCACCGTCGAACACCGGCGGTGTGGGATGTGATACCAGCGCGTGCACCACGCCCAGCGGCGTGCGCACCGGCACGTCCCAATGCGATTTGGACGACAGCCGCAGTTGCGCCCAGATCGCATCGCGATAAAACGATTTCTTGCTGGACGGATCGGTCGGGCGCAACGCACCCGGCAACGCGCTCCATTTCAGCAGCTGGAAACTGCGCACCGCCTGCGCATCGATCGGATAGCGCGACAGCACCAGCATGCCGTACTGGCCAGGGTGCAACCCATACCCCCAGGCATCGTTGCCGCGCGAACGGCCATCGCCACCGACAGTGCCGTTGTTGTCCAGATCCAGCCCACTCGGCACGCCGGTATTCACTGGTGCCAGGTAGCGATACGGATAGCGCAGCGCTTCGCCGCCGCCCGGCTGGGCGACCTGCAGATAGCGCTGCTGGAACAGATCGGCGGCGCGATGCTCGGGGTCGAAATCGAACTCGTTGAGCAGCACCAGATCCGGGCGCACCCGCTGCAGCACGGCGGCGATCTTGCGCGCATGCGCGCTGTCGCCCTGCAGTTCGCGCACCAGGCCGCCGGCCTCGTCGGAATACAGCGAAGTGTTGTAGGTCGCGATGCGCAAGTGGGCAGGTTCAGGCGCGGCAGCGGAAGCGCCGGGCGCGGTATCGGAGGAGGGCGCGCGATGCGCGCAAGCAGCGCAGAGCATGGTCAGCGCAAGCAGCAGGATGGGTTTGATCATCGCAATATTCTCGCATGCGGGAGACGACAGGCCGATGTCGTCGTCCGGTGGTTCAACCTGCCGGTGCAGGGGCCGGGAGCCCGCGCCATTGACGGCCGTCGTAAGCTTCCAGTGCGCTGAAGTGGCGCTTGTAATTCATCTTCGCGTGGCCGTCGATCCAGTAGCCCAGATACACATGCGCGCGCCGCTCGCGTTGCGCCCACTGGATCTGCTGCAGGATCGCGAAGGTGCCCAGACTGCGCGCGGCGGCATCCGGCGCGTAGAACGTATAGACCGCCGACAACGCGTGCTCGGTGACATCGGTGACCGCAACGGCGAGCAATCGCCCTGGCGCGTGCGCCACCGCCGGTTCGCGTATCTCAAGAAAGCGCCCATGCGACCAGCCGCCGATCAGGAACTGGTCGAATTCGGTGGCGCCATGTTCGTCCATGCCGCCGCCGGGATGGCGGTGCTTGAGGTACTGCCGATACAACGCAAGTTGTTCGTCGGTGCGTTCGGCGGCGACCACGCGCACCACCAGGTCCTGATTGCGCGCCAGGCAACGGCGCTGACTGCGATCGTGCCGGAACGCATCCACGGCAATGCGCACCGGCACGCAGGCGCGGCAACGTTCGCAATGCGGCCGGTAGACCAGATCGCCGGAGCGCCGGAATCCCCACGCCAATGCCTGCGGATAAATTGCGCCCAGACGCGGATCGTGCGGGTCCAGTACCAGGTCGCGCGCACGCCGATCCGGCCAGTAGCCGCAGGCATGCTCGCCGGTCTGGAACAGGCGCAGGTCGTCGTGGGTGTCGGCGTGGATGGCCATGGACGCAGGATAGCGCCTGCGTGTCGCAACAGCGGCGACTGTCCGCCGGATGAATACGGCCGGTGGCCGCGTCAACGCGCGTGCCGATCGCTCGTTGATGTGGGTGTTGGTGGCAGCGTACGGTGGATCCGGATGCGCCACCCACGCGATGCGGCCCATGCAGGTGCCGCGTGTGGTTCTCACATCCCAGGAGTTTCTCATGACGTCTCGCAAACCGTTTCTCGCATTGGCCGTGCTGGCCGCCCTGTCCACCGGCGCGGTGTTCGCCGCTCCGCCTGCCGCTGGCGATGCGCCGCGTCCTGCCAAGCTCGACAAGAACGGCGATGGCGTGATCGACCGCAGCGAAGCGGCGGCCGATCCGAAGCTGGCTGCGCAGTTCGATACGCTGGACACCAACAAGGACGGCAAGCTGTCGCGCGATGAGCGTCCGCATCATCGGGGCCCGGGTCGTGATGGACGCGACGGGCGCGGCGAATGGCTGAGCAAGCTCGATACCAACAAGGACGGCCGCATCAGCCGCGAAGAAGCCAAGGCCGACCCGAAGTTCGCCGCGCGCTTCGATGAGATGGACGTCAACAAGGACGGCTTTGTCGATCGCGCCGACCGTGCGTTGCGCATGCAGCAGCATCGCGATGCGTGGTTTGCCAAGGCCGATACCGACAAGGACGGCAAGTTGAGCAAGGCCGAGTTCGATGCGGCCTCCAAGCAGCGTGGCGAGCACGGTCCGCGTGGTCCGGGCGAGCATGGCGAGCGTGGTGATCACGGCAAGCGTCCGATGCCGGCCAAGCCTGCTGCGGGCAACTGAGTTCTTCCAGTCGCCAGAGCGTTAACCGGTCGCGCTGCTGCGACCGGCATAACTGTCGTCATACGCAACAGGTAACCAGCAGCACGCAACAAGGCGCCGATCGACCGACGGCCTCCCGCGCAAGCAGGAGGCCGTTTTTGTAGGCTGGCTGCCGGAGTCAGTCGATTGCGGTCATCGCTGCTTCGGTTAGATCACAGCATTCCTAGCTTCATGTAGTGATGGAAGATTGGCAGCAGGACCGCCAGCGTGCTCATGAGCATCGCGCTTGGACTGAACATGCAGCGGTAAAGCAATGGTGCCTGCGTGGTGCCGCGCCGTTGTGCATCGCGTTCCAGCATGGGGCGCATCACCCGGGGCAGCACGCGCAGCGTTTGATAGTTGATCACGACCATGCCTGCGCACAGCACCAGCAAGGCCGACCAGGGTTGGTTGCTGAGTCGGTTCAGTAGCAACGTGCTGCCGCACACGATCACCGACGTCAGGGTGCTTGTGAGCATGAAGCGGTGGATACCCGCGGTTTCGCGGGCTGTCTCGGCAAAGCGCAGCAGATACCAGCCCGACCAGTAAGTTCCCAGTGCTGCAACCAGCACGCTGCCTGCAGCAAACAGCGCCGGCATGCCGAACCAGACGCTCAACGCACCGGCTGCGCCGCCACCGCCAACGGCAGAGCCGGTCAAACCACCCATGCCCAGCTTGCCCGCGCCACCGATGCCGCCCAACACGATGGCCGCGCTCGCGGTTCCCGGGGCTGCCAGCATCGTTGCCGAGGTCACCGCAGTGGCAAACGCCACACTGGGTGCGCTGCCACGCGCGAACGCGCCGAACCGGCGCAGCAGTTCCTCGCGCACGCTGGCACGTGCCCGCGACAGGCGCTTGCGCACGGCGGCATCGCTGAGGCCGAGCAGCGAGGCCACCTGCTGCGAACTCTGGCCTTCGCGGTAATACAGCAGCAGCGTCTCGCGGCTTTCTTCGGGCAATGCGGAAATGATGTCGAGCGCGGCAATTTCTTCTTCCACCTGCAGCAGGTGCTCGGCGGGCGAGGGTGCGGGGTCGGCTGCCATCGCGATGGCGAGGTCGGCTGCTTCGCCGCTGAGCGCGCGGTGCCGGTTGGCGCGCAGCCAGTCGCGCGCCAGGTTACGGGTGATCTGCCGCAGCCACGGCAGAAAGCTGGCCGGTTGGCTGAGTTGCGCCAGCCGCTGCCAGGCGCGCAGGAAGGCTTCCTGGGCAATGTCTTCGCTGGCGGCGATATCACGGGTGATCGCCAGCGCGATGGCGGTCACCGTGTTCTGGCAGGCGCGCACGATGCGGCCATACGCCTGCTGGCAGCCGGCGGCGGCGTCGGGCAATTCGCGTTGCAACATCAGGTCCAGCGTGTCGGTGTGCATCGGCGCAATCCATGTCCTGGTCCCAGCATGACGCATGGGAGCGGCAGATGTGACCGATGCGATGCCGGTGACTGCCGGTGCCGACGTCAGCGGCGCTCAGCGCGCCGGCTGGATCCGCACGCGCACTTCTTCATCCTCTGCCGCAGGCGGTGCTGCGTTGGCCGGCGCCGCTTGTTGCGATGCCGGCTGAGTCGCTGGCGCCGGTGCATTGCGATGGCGCAGCACCACGAACATGGCAACCGCGCCGATCACCAACAGCAGTACCAGACGGATACGCCAGGCCCAGCTGCGCGCGCTGGAGCTTGAGCCGTTTTCGCCTTCGCGGAAGGTGTATTCCACGTTCGGCAGGTCGCGACGGGTGGTGTCGAGCAGGCGCGCGTCGCGCAGCAACTCGCGCGCGCGTGGCTGGTCGTCGGCATGCACGATCCACACGGTGGGATAGGTCTGTGCGTTGCTGTGTTCGAGATAGCTGAACTGGCCGGTGCGTTTGCTTTCGTAGGAGCGGCCATTGCTCATGCGCACATCGATGCCGGCATCGCGCAACAGGTTGGCGACGCCTTCGGCGGTTTCGATACGTTGACTGCTGAAGATCTTGCGCATGCTTAAAGTGTGCCAGCGATTGCCGAACGCATCGCGCTGCGGGTGCGCGTGTTCGAGACATGGAAGAAAAGTGGCGTGGACGTCGGTCCACAACCGAAAAAGGCGGCAGCAGACCTGTCTGCGCTCAGCGAAAGTTGTTGTTCAAGCACGGGCACGGCTAGTCCTTCGCCGGCACGGCAATTGCGCTGCCATCGGGCACCACGCGGATCAAGCCTTCCTGCGTGGTGCTGGCGACCAGCACGCCATCGCGGGTGAAAAACTGCCCACGGGCCAGGCCGCGCGCGCCCTGCGCGGTGGAGCTGTCGAGCGAGTACAGCAGCCAATCGTCGGTACGGAACGGGCGATGGAACCACAGCGCATGATCGAGCGAGGCCATCTGCACGTTCGGCGTGTAATAACTGATGCCGTGCGGAAACGTCGAAGTGCCCAGCAACTGAAAATCCGAGGCATACGCCAGCAAGGCGCGATGCAGGCCGACATCGTCGCCGACCGGGTCGCTCAGGCGTAGCCACATCTGCTGGAACGGCGGGCGCTTGGGTGGTCTGAGTTCGTCGCGTGGAAAGACGTGGCGGAACTCGAACGGGCCGCCACGCGAGAGCCAGCGCTGCACCTTGGCCGGCAGTTTCGCCAGCACTTCCGGTGCCAGCGGCGCGGTGGGTTCGATGTCTTCCGGCGGCGGCACCACCGGCATCACCGACTGATGCTCGGCACCGTCTTCGTGTTCCTGAAACGACGCTGCGCAGAAAAAGATCACCTTGCCATGCTGGATCGCGGTGACCCGTCGTACCGAGAAACTGCCGCCGTCGCGGGTGCGATCGACGTCGTAGACGATCGGGTGATCGATATCCCCGGCACGCAGAAAGTAGGCATGCAACGAGTGCGCCTGGCGGCCGTTTTCCACCGTGGCCTGCGCGGCGGCCAGCGCCTGCCCCAGCACCTGCCCACCGAACACATACTTGGTGCCGATATCGCGGCTTTGGCCGCGAAACAGATTGTCTTCCAGGCGCTCCAGCGACAGCAGGTTGATCAGTTCGGAGACGACGGGTTCGGCAGTGGCGGACAAAGGGCTGGCCTGGGCGTGCGACGGACCACGATTATACCGGCCGCCCCGTCGCCACCATGCGCAAGGCGCGTGCTCAGGTCTTTTGCAGGCGCGCGACCAGGCCATGCAGCGCCGCCTGCGCATCCGGTGCGTACCAGCCGTCGATGAAACGCTCCAGCTGGATCAGCTCGGGTGCCAGTGCGGCGCGCAGATCGGCGCGGGCGATGGCGCGTGTGGTCAGCATGGGCTGGCGCGGCAGTCGCTGCAGATCCTGCAGCCAGGCAACCGCGCGCGCGGTGACCAACTCGCCATCGGCCAGCTCGTCGACCAGGCCGATCGTGACCGCCTGTTCGGCCGGTAGCAGCTGGCCGGAGATCAGCAGGCGCTCGGCGCGGTGCGCACCGACCACGCGGCGCAACAGGCGCTGGATGCCTTCGGGCGCGGCCAGGCCCACCTGCACTTCGTTCAGTCCGATCGCATAGGGTTTGGCGGTGTCGGCACTGCGCGCCATCACCCGGTAGTCGCAGCACAGCGCCAACACGCAGCCGCCGGCCGGCGCATGCCCGCCGATGGCCGCCACCACCGGCACGCGGCTGTTGGCCAGCGCTTGCGCAGCGTCGAAGAAGGCCGTCCAGCTGGCCAGCAATGCCGCGCGGTCGGTGCCGTGCCCCAGCAGATGCGGCACGTCCATGCCACCGGAAAAGATCCGCTCGCTGCCCGACAGCACGATGCCATCGGTCTCATCGCCGGCCTGCTGCACTGCAACGCTCAAGGCCTGGCACAGCGCGCTGTCCAGTGCATTGACCGGCGGGCGGGCCAGACGGATTTCGCGAAGACGGCCATGGTCTAAGATCTGGATGCTCATTCGGGGCTCCTGGAGGTCGGGTCATGATAGACGGCAGTCGAAGCAGGCAGCGCATGTACGCACGCGTGCTGCTCGGTGCGTTGGCGGTGTTGGCAAGTGCAGGCGCCTGGGCGCAGTGCCTGCCTGAATTCAAGGGTGGCTGGGTCCGCATTCCACCGCCCGGGGGCATGGGCATGGCGGCGGGGTTCGGGCAATTCCATAACAGCTGCGCGCAGCCGCTGAAGGTCACCGCGGCCAAGAGCAGCGTGTTCGCCGATGTCTCCATTCACGAGACCACGCAAACCAACGGCGTCAGTCGCATGCGTGCGGTGCCCGAGTTGCCGCTGCCTGCCGGCAAGTCGGTGGCGCTGGCGCCAGGCGGCCTGCATCTGATGCTGATGGAGGCGAGCGCGCCGCTGCAGGAGGGCGCGCAGGTGCCAGTGACCTTTACCTTGCAGGATGGTCGCGAGATCAAGGCCACGCTGGAAGCACGCAAGCGCGCGCCGGGTTCGTGAGGGAGCGCAGCTGGCTGTAGAGCGAAGACGGCAGCATGGATGCTGCCGTTGGCAGCAGCGCTGCTTGATCCAATGATTTCGGCAAAGCATTCGAACGGCGCGTAGAAGGCGCTGCTTAGTCAGGCTGCGGTGCCAGCTCACCACGCTGCAGGCATGAAGTCGCTGCGGCAGTACAGTCACTGCATGCTGCAAACGTGCGGTAGTACGAAGTAACGTCATCACACCGCCATTCGAAAACGAAAACGGCGGCTGCCGAAAGAGCCGCCGCCGATCTTTAGCGCTGAGAAAAACTCGGCAACCGGGCCGATAAAATCTCAGCTGCTGGCAGCGCGCACCGCATCCGGCAACGACGCACTCTTGCCTGTTTGCGTGTCGATCCACACCACCACCACGTTGCCATCGGAATAGAGCACGCCCTCGTCCTTCTGGTCGAGGATGCGGTGGCCGATGGTGATGCTGCTGCTGCCCAGCCGCTCGACGAACAGTTCCACCAGGATGTCGTTCGGCCACACCAACGGACGCTTGTAGTTGACGTTGGTGGCTGCGACCACCGGCGCGATGCGATCGGTCATCGACACGCCTTCAACGCCCAGCATCCAGCGCACACGCGCTTCTTCCAGATAGGAAATGTACTTGGCGTTGTTGACATGGCCCATGCTGTCCATGTCGCGCCAGCGCACGCTGATCGGGATGCGTGCCAACACCTTGTGCTCTTCGCTCATCAGCTTGCCTTCTTCTTCGCGGTTTTCTTGGTGGCGGATTTGGCGGCTTTCGCCACCTTTTCCGGTTTGATCTTGCGCGGCGGGCGCGCATCGGGTTTGTTGGCCATGGCCGCCGGACGCGTCTCTCGCGCCTTCACCGACGGCAGCATCTTTGCCAGGAATTGCCCGGTGTAGGACGCCTTGTGTGCAGCCACCTCTTCCGGCGTGCCGGAGACCAGGATGCTGCCACCGCGGTGGCCGCCTTCCGGGCCCAGGTCCACGATCCAGTCGGCGGTCTTGATCACGTCCAGGTTGTGTTCGATCACCACCACCGTATTGCCCTCGTCGCGCAGCTTGTGCAGCACGCCGAGCAGCGCTTCGATGTCGTGGAAGTGCAGGCCGGTGGTCGGCTCGTCGAGGATGTACAAGGTGCGTCCGGTATCGCGACGCGATAGCTCCTTCGACAATTTCACTCGCTGCGCTTCACCGCCGGACAGCGTGGTCGCGCTCTGGCCCAGCTTGATGTAACTCAGGCCGACATCGACCAGCGTTTCCAGCTTGCGCGCGATCGACGGCACAGGCTCGAACAGCCGCAGCGCATCTTCCACGGTCATCTGCAGCACGTCGCTGATGTTGTAGCCCTTGTAGCGAATCTCCAGCGTCTCGCGGTTGTAGCGCTTGCCGTGGCAGACATCGCAGGGCACGTAGACGTCGGGCAGGAAGTGCATCTCCACCTTGATCAGGCCATCGCCCTGGCAGGCCTCGCAGCGCCCGCCGCGCACGTTGAAGCTGAAACGGCCCGGCGAATACCCGCGCGCGCGCGATTCCGGCACCTGCGCGAACAACTCGCGCAACGGCGTGAACATGCCGGTGTAGGTGGCCGGATTGGAGCGCGGGGTGCGCCCGATCGGCGACTGGTCGATATCCACGACCTTGTCGAACAGATCGAGGTTCTCGACCTCGCGATGCGCGGCCACCGGATGCGAGGCGCCGTTGATCTCGTTGGCCGCCAGCGAAAACAGCGTGTCGTTGATCAGCGTGGACTTGCCCGAGCCGGACACGCCGGTGATACAGGTCAGCAGGCCGGCCGGAATGTCCAGATCGACATTCTTCAGGTTGTTGCCGGTCGCCCCGCGCAGGTGCAGCATCATCTTCGGGTTGGGCTTGTGGCGCTGCTTGGGAATCTCGATGCGGCGCTTGCCCGACAGGTATTGACCGGTCAGCGAGCGCGGCGCATCCAGAATGTCCTGCAGCGTGCCTTGCGCGCAGATTTCGCCGCCATGTACGCCGGCGCCGGGGCCGATATCCAGCACGTAATCGGCCAGGCGAATCGCGTCTTCGTCGTGCTCGACCACGATCACCGTATTGCCCAGATCGCGCAGCCGCGTCAGCGTGCCGAGCAGGCGTTCGTTGTCGCGCTGATGCAGGCCGATCGAGGGCTCGTCCAGCACATACATCACACCGACCAGGCCGGCGCCGATCTGGCTGGCCAGACGAATGCGCTGCGCCTCGCCACCGGACAAGGTGTCAGCCTTGCGCTCCAGGGTCAGGTAATCCAGGCCCACATCGACCAGGAAGCCCAGCCGCTCGCCGATCTCCTTGACGATCTTGCTGGCGATCTCGCCGCGCCAACCCGGCAACGACAAACCACGGAAAAAGCTCAGCGCCTCGTTGACCGGCAGCACCACCAACTCGGGCAGCGGGCGGTCGGCCACGAACACATTGCGCGCAGCACGATTCAGGCGCGTGCCATTGCACGCAGGGCAGGGCTGCTGGCTGACGTACTTGGTCAGCTCTTCGCGCACAGCCGGCGATTCGGTCTCGCGGTAGCGCCGTTCCAGGTTCGGCAAAATGCCTTCGAAACGGTGCTTGCGCGTGGTGCGCCCGCCCGCATCGGTGAAGTAGGTGAAGCTGATCACCTCATCGCCGCTGCCGAACAGCACCGCCTGGCGCACCTTGGCCGGCAGCGAGTTCCATACTGCGTCCACGTCGAACTTGTAGTGCTTGGCGAGCGAGGCGATCAGCTGGAAATAATAGGCATTGCGCCGATCCCAGCCGCGCACTGCACCGGCCGACAGTGACAGCTCCGGATGCACCACCACCCGATCCGGATCGAAGAATTCGGCCACGCCCAGGCCATCGCAGCTCGGGCAGGCGCCCACCGGGGCGTTGAACGAGAACAGCCGCGGTTCCAGCTCAGGCAGCGAGTAATCGCAAACCGGGCAGCTGTACTTGGACGAGAACAGATGCGGCGCGGCGGCCGCATCGTCCAGCGACTGCACCGACACCATGCCTTCGCCAAGCTTGAGCGCGGTCTCGAAACTTTCCGCCAGCCGCTGCTTGATGTCCTCGCGCGGACGAAAGCGGTCGATCACCGCTTCGATGGTGTGCTTCTGGCGCAGCGCCAAGGCCGGCACCGCATCGATCTCGTACAACTCGCCGTCCACGCGCACGCGCACGAAGCCGTGCGCACGCAGTTGCTCGAACACCTGTGCATGCTCGCCCTTGCGGTCGCGGATCACCGGCGCCAGCAGCATGTAGCGCTGCTCCTGGTCCTGGTTGAGCATGTGGTCGACCATCTGGCTGACCGTCTGCGCCTCCAGCGGGAACCCATGGTCCGGGCAACGCGGCTGACCGACGCGCGCGTACAGCAGGCGCAGGTAGTCGTAGATCTCGGTGATCGTGCCGACCGTGGAGCGCGGGTTGTGCGAGGTCGATTTCTGTTCGATCGAAATCGCCGGGGACAGGCCTTCGATATGGTCCAGGTCGGGCTTTTCCATCACGCTGAGGAACTGGCGCGCATACGCCGACAGCGACTCGACGTAGCGGCGCTGGCCCTCCGCATAAATGGTGTCGAACGCCAATGACGACTTGCCCGAGCCGGACAGGCCGGTGATCACGATCAATTTGTCGCGAGGCAGGTCGAGGTCGATGTTCTTGAGGTTGTGCGTCCGCGCGCCGCGGATGCGGATGAAATCCATCGCCATGGGGGATCCGATGTCGGGCCGGCGAACCGGCGGTGGTGCGAGCGTGCTCAGCAGGAATGAGTGGCAGTCGATCAGCCTACCCGCCGACCTAGGTGAGGGCAATTGCCCGAAATGCCAGTCTGACCGGAGCGTTGTGGCGGCCGGATGATGCGTTGCATGGAGCCGGATCGATGTCGCCTGCGGCAGGTCGACCTGCCGTCGATCGGAAACCGGCCGGCGCCCGGCTTGCGGGTTGACCCAAAACCCGATAGGCCAGTACAATCCCGCTCCTGTCTGCCCTAGGGCACGTCAGTGCGACCATAATAACTACAGAGGAAAACCTGGTCATGTACGCAGTTCTGGTAACCGGCGGTAAGCAATACCGCGTCGCGCAGGGCGAAACGCTCCGCGTGGAAAAGCTCGAAGTCGAAGCTGGCGACGAGATCAAGTTCGACACCGTCCTGATGTTGGGCGATAGCGATGGCATCAAGCTGGGCGATGCGCTGAAGGGCGCTTCGGTCACCGCAAAGGTTGTGGCCCACGGCCGCGCCGACAAGGTGCGCATCATCAAGTTCCGTCGCCGCAAGCACCACATGAAGCGTCAGGGACACCGTCAGTACTACACCGAAATCGAGATCACCGGCATTGCCGGTGGCGATAAGAAGTAAGGAGAACCAGTCATGGCACATAAAAAAGGCGTAGGTTCCTCGCGCAACGGTCGCGATTCCAACCCGAAGTACCTGGGTGTGAAGATCTTCGGTGGCCAGGCCATCGATGCCGGCAACATCATCGTGCGTCAGCGCGGCACCCAGTTCCACCCGGGTAGCGGCGTTGGCCTCGGCCGTGACCACACCCTGTTCGCCCTGGTGAACGGCAAGGTGGAGTTCTCGGTCAAGGGTGCGAAGAAGCGTCGTACCGTCAGCGTGGTTGTCGAGGCGTAATCGCCCGCTCCATGCAGGCCAGTCCGCCAGGCACCGATGCCTGACGGACGAGACGGAAAGCCCCGCTTTTGCGGGGTTTTTCGTTTGACGGCTGGGAATCGGGAACGGGGAATCGGGAGTCGGAAAAGCCGACTTCTGGCCCCCTCCCGCTCTTTGCTGTCTTGCTGGTGAGTGCGCTCGCTGGCAGGAGTCATGCCACTTTCTTTGGCCGATTCCCCATTCCCTATTCCCCATTCCCGGTTGCAAGCTCATGAAGTTAGTCGACGAA
The DNA here is from genome assembly GCF_002939985.1 of Xanthomonas hortorum pv. cynarae. Classification (GTDB taxonomy): domain Bacteria; phylum Pseudomonadota; class Gammaproteobacteria; order Xanthomonadales; family Xanthomonadaceae; genus Xanthomonas; species Xanthomonas hortorum_D. Next base: position 41,239 of record NZ_MDFM01000021.1, read on the forward strand.
GCAGAAATCCTGGTCAGTGCCGGCAATGGCGGCAATGGCTGTGTCGGCTTTCGCCGCGAGAAGTTCATCCCGCTCGGTGGGCCGGATGGTGGTGATGGCGGCAGTGGCGGCAGCGTGTGGATCGTGGCCGACGAGAACGTCAATACCCTGGTCGACTTCCGGCATGAGCGCACCTTCAAGGCGCAGCGCGGCGAGAATGGCATGGGCCGTCAGGCCTACGGCAAGGGCGGCGAAGACCGCATCATCGTGGTGCCGGTCGGCACCGTGGTGATGAATGTGCAGACCGATGAAATCATCGGCGACCTGACCCAGAACGGCGATCGTCTGCTGGTGGCCAAGGGTGGCAAGGGCGGCCTGGGCAACATGCATTTCAAGAGCTCGATCAATCGCGCCCCGCGCCAGTCCACCACCGGCGAAGAGGGCGAGGAGCGTCTGCTCAAGCTGGAGTTGAAGCTGCTGGCCGACGTCGGCCTGCTGGGCTTCCCCAATGCCGGCAAGAGCACGTTGATCCGAGCGGTGTCTTCGGCAACGCCGAAGGTGGCCGATTACCCGTTCACAACCTTGTACCCGAATCTGGGCGTGGTCAGTGTCGAGGCGTATCGCAGCTTCGTCATCGCCGACGTGCCGGGCCTGATCGAGGGTGCGGCCGATGGCGCCGGCCTGGGCACGCAGTTCCTGCGCCATCTGCAGCGCACGCGTTTGCTGCTGCACCTGGTGGACATCTCGCCGATGGAAGGTGGCGTGGATGGCGTGTCCCCGGCCGATCAGGTGCGCACCCTCGAGCGTGAGCTGGAGCGGCACGATCCGGAGTTGCTGGCCAAGCCGCGTTGGCTGGTGCTCAACAAGGCCGACCTGATGTTCGAGGACGAGGCGCGCACGGCGGCAGAGGCGATCGTGGCCGAACTTGGCTGGACCTCGCCGTGGTATCTGGTCTCGGCGTTGGGTCGCGATGGCACCTTCCCGATCATGAAGGACATCATGGCGTTCTTCGACCGTCAGCGCGAGGACGAGCTCGAGGCGCGCAATGCCGGCTGAGTGGTATCGCAGCCAAACAAAAAACCCGGCCAAGGCCGGGTTTTTCTGTTCCACCGAAAGCCAGGCTTCCGGTGGTGCCGAAACCGATCGCTTACGCGGCCTTGATGGCCTTGATGCGAGCGGTCAGACGGCTCTTGTGACGCGCAGCCTTGTTCTTGTGAATCAGGCCACGGGCGCTGAAACGGTCGAGGATGGGCTGAGCAACGGCGAAAGCAGCTTCGGCGCCTGCAGCATCGTTGGCGTCAAGGGCCTTGATCACCTTCTTGACGGCGGTGCGCAGCATCGAACGCTGGCCCGTGTTGCGCTCATTGCGCACGACGGTCTGCTTGGCGCGCTTCTTGGCGGACTTGATATTGGCCACGGTGGTGGGTTCCTGAAAAATCGGTATGGTGGAAAAAGCAAGCGCGAAAGTATGATGGACCTAGTTATGTACGTCAAGTCAGATGTCAAGAGGGAGGCTGCGTGAGCAAGCCCGGTATGTTGAGAGGCCTGCTCTCGTTCAGTAGTATGACCATGGTGTCGCGGGTATTGGGGCTGATCCGCGATCAGGCGATCTCCACCACCTTCGGGGCCAACGCAGTCACCGATGCCTTCTGGGTGGCGTTTCGCATTCCCAATTTCCTGCGCCGCCTGTTCGCCGAAGGCTCGTTCGCCACCGCGTTCGTGCCGGTGTTCACCGAGGTCAAGGAAACCCGGCCGCATGCCGATCTGCGCGAGCTGATGTCGCGGGTGTCCGGCACGCTGGGCGGCATGTTGCTGGTGATCACTGCGCTTGGGCTGATCTTCACCCCGCAATTGGCGTCGATCTTTTCCGATGGCGCGGCGACCGATCCCGACAAGTACGGCCTGCTGGTCGACCTGTTGCGGCTGACCTTTCCGTTTCTGTTGTTCGTGTCGTTGACCGCGCTGGCGGGCGGGGCGCTCAACAGCTTCCAGCGGTTTGCGATTCCAGCGCTGACGCCGGTGATCCTCAATCTGTGCATGATCGCCGGCGCCTTGTGGCTGGCGCCGCGATTGGAGGTGCCGATCCTGGCGCTGGGCTGGGCGGTGCTGGTGGCCGGTGCGCTGCAGTTGCTGTTCCAGCTGCCGGCCTTGAAGGGTATCGATCTGCTGACACTGCCACGTTGGGGCTGGACCCACCCGGACGTGCGCAAGGTGCTGACCTTGATGATCCCGACCCTGTTCGGTTCGTCGGTGGCGCAGATCAACCTGATGCTGGATACCGTGATCGCCGCGCGGCTGGCCGATGGCTCGCAGTCGTGGCTGTCGCTGGCCGACCGGTTTCTCGAACTGCCGCTGGGCGTGTTCGGGGTGGCGCTGGGCACGGTGATCCTGCCGGCGCTGGCGCGCCATCATGTCAAGACCGACCGCAGCGCGTTTTCCGGCGCGTTGGACTGGGGGTTTCGTACCACGTTGCTGATCGCCATGCCGGCGATGCTCGGTTTGCTGCTGCTGGCCGAGCCGCTGGTGGCCACCTTGTTCCAGTACCGCCAGTTCACCGCGTTCGATACGCGCATGACCGCGATGTCGGTCTACGGTCTGAGCTTCGGCCTGCCGGCTTACGCCATGCTCAAGGTGGTGCTGCCGGCGTTCTACGCGCGCCAGGACACCCGCACGCCGGTGCGCGCGGGGGTGGCGGCGCTGATCGCCAACATGGTGTTCAACTTCGCGCTGCTGGCGGTGGTCTACCAGATCATGGTGCCGCCCGAGCTCAAGGCGCAGGGCGTGATGCAGGCGCTGGGCAAGCAGCCGGGCCTGCATCTGGCGCTGGGGATTGCCAGTGCGTTGTCGAGTTATCTCAATCTGGGCTTGCTGTGGTACTGGTTGGGCAAGTCCGGCGTGTACCAGCGGCGGCCCGGCTGGGGCGGCTATGCGCTGCGCCTGCTGCTGGCCTGCGCGGCGATGGTGGTGGTGCTGTTGGGCCTGCTGTGGTGGTTGCCCTCGTTCACCGTGATGGAAAAGTGGGATCGCATCGGCTGGCTGGCGGTGCTGGTCTGCAGCGGTGGGGCGACCTATCTGGTGGTGCAGCTGGCATTGGGGCTGCGGCCGCGGCATCTGCGCGAAGGGTAGGCAGCCTGGCGGACCGGCCAAGCGCATTGCGAAGCCGCCTGTGTTGTGCGGAGTTCTGACTTCGCGCAGCTGGAACACTCATTGCGCCTGGCCAAGCGTTGCTCACTGCGCGGCGCGCGCCCATGCGGGTTGACAGGCACGGCTATACTTGCAGGTTATGTATCAGTGAGGGTCGGCCGGCAGGCCGGCATCTGTTTGGATCGAGCAATGAGCAGGCAGTTTAGAGACGTCGAAGGCGGGACGCTGTTCCCGCAAGGAAGCGTGGTCTGCATCGGCGCCTTCGATGGCCTGCACCTGGGGCATCGGGCATTGATGCAGCACGCGGTCGAACGCGCGCGCGCGCTGGGCGTGCCGGCAGTGGCGGTGAGCTTCGAGCCGCTGCCGCGCGAGTTTTTTGCCCCGGCTGCGCCGCCGCCGCGACTAACCCTGGCCCGCGCCAAGATCGAAGGGCTGTACGGCCTGGGCGCCGACAGCGTGGGCATGATCCGTTTCGACGGCCGCCTGTCGGCGATGAGCGCCGAGGATTTCGTACGTCTGGCATTGGTTGGCCGGCTGTGCGCCAAAGAGGTCTGGATCGGCCCGGAGTTCCGTTTCGGTCATCGGCGTGGCGGCGATATCGGTTTGCTGCGCGCACTCGGCGAGCAGTACGGATTCGTGGCGGGCGAGATCGCCCCGGTGCACCTGCGCGGCGAGCGTATTTCGGCCACGCGCATTCGCGAGCTGCTGGGCACGGGTGAGTTTGCGCATGCAGGCGAACTGCTCGGCCGCCCGTATGCCATCGGCGGGCGGGTGGTGCGCGGCAAGCAGCTCGGCCGCACGCTGGGCTACCCCACTGCCAACTTGCGCTTTCCGCGCACGCCGGCGCTGTCGGGGATCTATGCAACCTGGGTGCATGGCGTGGCCGAGCGGCCGTGGCCGTCGGTCTCGAGCTTTGGCACCCGCCCGACGGTGGCTGGTGTGGAGCCGCTGCTGGAAGCGCATCTGTTCGATTTTCAGGGCGATTTGTACGGCCGCCACATCGAGGTCGAATTCGTCGCCAAGCTGCGCGACGAAGAAAAGTTCGACGGGCTCGATGCGTTAACCGTGCAGATGCACCGCGACGCCGAGCAGGCGCGTGCTGTGCTCAAGGCGAGTCCCTCGCGATTGCCTGCCGATGCGGACGTTGCTCGCTCCGTCGGTGTTTCCAGCGAGGGACAACACGGCAGTGCTTCGCGCCGCTTGGCAGACACGGACGCCGTCGATGCCACTCCCTCGCAACATCCCCGTACATCACCTCACGCAGCGCAACGGTAGAGACCTGTGACCCAAGACTACAAAGCCACGCTCCATCTGCCCGCGACGGAATTCCCGATGCGCGGCGACCTGCCCAAGCGTGAGCCGGCGATGCTGGAACGTTGGGAGCGCGAGGGGCTGTACGCGCAACTGCGCGCCAACGCGGCCGGGCGCCCGCTGTTCGTGCTGCACGACGGCCCGCCGTATGCCAACGGCCAGATCCATCTGGGCCATGCGGTCAACAAGATCCTCAAGGACATCATCGTCAAGTCCAAGTATCTGGCTGGTTTCGATGCGCCGTACATCCCGGGCTGGGATTGCCACGGTCTGCCGATCGAGATCGCGATCGAGAAGAAGTACGGCAAGGTCGGCGTGAAGCTGGATGCAGCGCAGTTCCGCCAGAAGTGCCGCGAATACGCCACCGAGCAGATCGATCTGCAGCGGCGCGACTTCAAGCGCCTGGGCGTGATCGGCGATTGGGACAACCCGTACAAGACGCTGGATTTCCGCTTCGAAGCCAATGAAATCCGCGCGCTGGCCAAGGTGGTCGACAACGGCCATCTGACCCGTGGCGTCAAGCCGGTGCACTGGTGCTTCGATTGCGGCTCGGCCTTGGCCGAGGCCGAGATCGAATACGCCGACAAGGTGTCGCCGACGGTGGATGTCGCTTACCCAGCGCGTGATCCGGCGGCCATCGCTGCCGCCTTCGGCGCGAGCCTGCCTGCCGGCGTGGGCGTGGCGGTGCCGATCTGGACCACCACCCCGTGGACGCTGCCGGCTTCGCTGGCGGTGAGCCTGGGTGCGGAACTGGACTACGTGCTGGTCGAAGGCCCGGCCGATCGCGGCCAGCCGCGTTGGTTGGTGATCGCCGAGGCGTTGGCCGGCAAGGCGCTGCTGCGTTATGGCGTGGAAACGGTGGTGGTGCACGGCCATGCCAAGGGCGCGGCGCTGGAGCAGATGCTGTTGAACCACCCGTTCTATGCCGAGCGCGAGATTCCGCTGCTGCTGGGCGATCACGTGTCCGCCGAAGACGGTACCGGCGCCGTGCATACCGCACCGGGTCATGGTCAGGAGGACTATCAGGTTTCCAAGCAGTATGGGTTGCTGGAGCGCTACGGCGCCGCGCAGATCAACCCGGTGGATGGGCGCGGCGTGTATCTGCCGTCGACGCCGCCGCTAGGCGACACCGTGCTGGCCGGGCTGCATATCTGGAAGGCCAACGACATCATCATCGATGCGTTGCGCGACACCGGCGTGCTGCTGGCCGCCAGCAAGATGGAGCACAGCTATCCGCATTGCTGGCGCCACAAGACGCCGATCGCGTTTCGCGCCACGCCGCAGTGGTTCATCTCGATGGAGCAGGCCAACCTGCGCGCCGATGCGCTCAAGGCGATCGAAAACGTGCATTGGTATCCGTCCTGGGGCCAGGCGCGCATCGCCGGCATGGTCGACGGGCGTCCGGACTGGACGATTTCGCGCCAGCGCACCTGGGGCGTGCCGATCGCCTTGTTCGTGCACCGGGAAACCGGCGAGCCGCATCCGCGCAGCACCGAGTTGCTGCGCCAGGTCGCCGACCGGGTGGAACTGGGCGGTGTGGACGTGTGGTACACGCTGGACGCGGCCGAGCTGCTGGGCGATGAGGCGGCCGATTACGACAAGGTCACCGACATCCTGGACGTGTGGTTCGACTCCGGCGTGACCCATGAAACAGTGCTGGTGGATCGCGGCCTGCCCAAGCCGGCCGACCTGTATCTGGAAGGATCCGATCAGCACCGCGGCTGGTTCCAGTCCTCGCTGCTGACCGGCGTGGCGATGGACAAGGCGGCGCCGTACAAGCAGTGCCTGACCCACGGCTTCACCGTGGACGAGCACGGCCGCAAGATGTCCAAGTCGCTGGGCAACGGCATCGAGCCGCAGGACATCATGAAGACCCTGGGCGCGGACATCCTGCGCCTGTGGATCGCCTCGGCCGATTACAGCAACGAGATGTCGCTGTCGCAGGAGATCCTCAAGCGCAACGCCGATGCGTATCGCCGCCTGCGCAACACCGCGCGCTTTTTGCTCGGCAACCTGCACGGGTTCGACCCGCTGCAGCATCTGGTGGCGCTGGACGACATGGTGCTGCTGGACCGCTGGATCGTGCATCGCGCGCACGAGCTGCAGGAGAAGATCGTCGCCGCGTATGCGCGCTACGACTTCGCCGAGATCGTGCAGGCGCTGCTGAATTTCTGCAGCGTGGACCTGGGGTCGCTGTATCTGGATGTGACCAAGGACCGCCTGTACACGATGGCCGAGGACGCACGCGGCCGCCGTTCGGCGCAGAGCGCGATGTATCACGTGGCCGAGGCGTTCGTGCGCTGGATCGCGCCGGTGCTGAGCTTCACTGCCGAAGAACTGTGGGGCTATCTGCCGGGCAAGCACACCGACAACGTGCTGTTCGCCACCTGGTACGAGGGCCTGGCGCCGTTGCCGGCCGATGCCGCGTTGACCAGTGCCGACTTCGACAAATTGCTGGCCTTGCGCGAGCAGGTGGCCAAGGTGCTGGAGCCGATGCGTGCCAACGGGGCGATCGGTGCGGCGCTGGAAGCGGAGATCACCGTCGCCGCCGATGCGCAGACCGCCGCGCGCTGGCAGCCGCTGGCCGAGGAGCTGCGCTTTTTGTTCATCAGTGGCGATGTGACCGTCACCGCAGCCAGCACCGACGACATCTTCGTCAGTGCGCAGCCGACCGCCAAGGCCAAGTGCGTGCGCTGTTGGCACCACCAGGCCAGCGTGGGCAGCGATCCGCGTCACCCGGAACTGTGCAGCCGCTGCGTGAGCAATCTCGAAGGCCCGGGCGAGGCGCGTCGCTGGTTCTGATGCGGGCATCGACGGCAATGCGTCGCGGAAGATTTCGCGACGCATTGCCGATGTTTTCGTAGAACGTGCTGCGCTGGAACGGGCCGCTGCTTTATTTGCAGGCTGCTGCGCCACACGCTTACGCGGCGCTGACCGCTACGCCTGATGCGTTGTGGCGCTTGCTGAAGCTCGCGCTTACGGCAAAGCGGGGCAGGGCAGTTGGCTGAAACGTCCATGCCATCCTCGCTTGCCTGTCATCCAGCTTTGGTCATCGTTGTTTAGTTTTCGCCATCTCCAACGCCATCCAGGCATCTTCTCCGGCGTCGGAGAAATCACAACCAATTGCGACCTCTCGACATGAGTCAACGCCCCAAACCCTCCGCCCTGATCTGGTTGCTGTTGTCTGCGCTCGTGGTCGGGCTGGACCAATGGAGCAAGGCCTGGGTGCTGTCCAGCCTGCCCGAGTACACCGCCGTGCCGGTCATCGACGGCTTCTGGAACTGGTACCGCACCTACAACACCGGCGCGGCCTTCAGCTTTCTGAGCGATGCCGGCGGCCGGCAGCTGTGGTTCTTCACCGCGCTGGCGGTGGGCATCAGCGGGCTGCTGGCGTTCTGGCTGTCGCGTACCGCGCGCGGCGAGTGGCGTAGCGCGCTGCCGTATGCGCTGGTGATCGGCGGGGCGATCGGCAATGTGATCGACCGCCTGATGCATGGCCACGTGGTCGATTTCATCCAATGGTACATCGGCAGCCATACCTGGCCGTCGTTCAATATCGCCGACTCGGCGATCGTGGGCGGCGCCATCGGCATCGCAGTGTTCGGTCTGTTCGACAAGTCTGGCAAGCGGGAGTCAGGGATCAAAAATTAGCAATCGAGGCTGAAGTGTTCCTGCGGGCGCACGCCGCCCGGTCCGATTCCTGATTCCCCATTCCCGTAGAATGCCCGCCATGGAAGTCTTGCTCGCCAATCCCCGTGGTTTTTGTGCCGGCGTCGACCGTGCGATCGAGATCGTCAAGCGTGCGATCGAGACGCTGGGCGCGCCGATCTATGTGCGCCATGAAGTCGTGCACAACCGTTTCGTGGTCGACGACCTCAAGCAGCGCGGCGCGGTCTTCGTCGAAGAACTCGACGAGGTGCCCGACAACGCCACGGTGATCTTCAGCGCACACGGCGTCTCACAAGCGGTGCGCCTGGAGGCCGAGCGCCGCGGGCTCAAGGTGTTCGACGCGACCTGTCCGCTGGTGACCAAGGTGCACTTCGAGGTGGCGCGGCACTGCCGGGCCGGCCGCGATGTGGTGCTGATCGGCCATGCCGGGCATCCGGAAGTGGAAGGCACGATGGGGCAGTGGAGCCGTGAGCGCGGCCCGGGCACGATCTACCTGGTCGAAGACATCGAGCAGGTGGCCACGCTGCAGATCAGCCAGCCTGAAAACCTTGCCTACACCACCCAGACCACGCTGTCGGTGGACGACACCATGGGCATCATCGAGGCCCTGCGTGCGCGCTTCCCGGCGATGCAGGGGCCGCGCCACGACGATATCTGTTACGCCACCCAGAACCGCCAGGACGCGGTGCGCGATCTCGCGCGCCAATGCGATCTGGTGCTGGTGGTCGGTTCGCCCAATAGCTCCAACTCCAACCGTCTCAGCGAGCTGGCACGACGCGACGGGGTGGAGTCTTACCTGATCGACAACGCCAGCGAGATCGACCCGGCCTGGATCGTCGGCAAGCAGCACATCGGCCTGACCGCCGGCGCTTCCGCGCCGCAGGTGTTGGTCGACGGTGTGCTGGCACGGTTGCGCGAACTGGGCGCCGAGGGCGTCTCCGAGCTGGAGGGCGAGCCGGAATCGATGGTGTTCGCGCTGCCCAAGGAACTGCGGTTGCGCTTGGTTAGCTGAAGTCGGCTGACCCGTTTGCCGGGTTGTCTTCAGGCGACCGTTCGCGTTGGTCGTTACCTTTGTTGAGTAGGCCGAGTTGACCGGCCTACTGGATGCAGCGATTGATTGACGGATGTCTCGCGCTGGCAGAAAGCCGGCAGGACATGACGCAACGCCAGGTGCCGCAATGCTCAGCCCTCCAATAGCGGTGATTGACCGCACACTGGCTCCGCTCCTACAATTCACGGCTCGCCGGAATAGCTCAGTTGGTAGAGCGGCGCATTCGTAATGCGTAGGTCGTAGGTTCGATTCCTATTTCCGGCACCATCGCTTCAATACTGGGTCGGCCATTGGCCGGCCCAGTTGCGTTTTGGGCAGATGCACGTTCACCTCAGCGCACGTGCAGCCATAGACGCTGCACATCACGCAGGCCTGATTGTGCAGGTCCGCAACCGCATCGTTTCTGCCCTGCGCAGCGCTGCGACAACATGTCGCATACGTTTGCGCGCATTAATTGCGGCAGATCATGGCCGATGGGTTTCGTGCAGGTGCAGCAAAGTTTAAAATTAGGGAGCTAACCCGTGTCTTCGGTCTGTGCGGTCATCTTTCTTCAGGAAGAGCGCTGCCGGACATGTCCCGAAAGGGAATGCGACGCATGAGGCTGGCGTTCCTTCGCACTTGGATCGACCGATGATTCCGTTGAAACATCTCGGGCGTGTACTTCGTCCAGGCCTGATGTTGCCGTTCCTGCTGTTGGCAGGCTGCAACTCGGCCATCCTCAATCCGAAAGGCCAGATCGGCCACGACGAAAAGCAACTGCTGATCACCTCGGTGGTGCTGATGCTGATCGTGGTCATCCCGGTGATCGTGATGACGATCGCGTTCGCGTGGAAATACCGCGCGTCCAACACGAAGGCGCGCTACGAGCCGGATTGGTCGCACTCCACCGCCATCGAAGTGGTGGTGTGGTCGATCCCGTGCGTGATCATCCTGGTGCTGGCGGTGCTGACCTGGCGCTCCTCGCATGCGCTGGATCCGTACCGGCCGCTGGATTCGGACGTCAAGCCGCTCACCATCGAAGCGGTCTCGCTGGACTGGAAGTGGATGTTCATCTACCCGGATCAGAACATCGCCACGGTCAACGAAATCGCCTTCCCGGTGCACACGCCGCTGAACTTCAAGATCACCTCCGACACGGTGATGAATTCGTTCTTCATCCCGCACCTGGGCACCATGATCTACGCGATGGCCGGTATGGAAACCAAGCTGCATCTGGTGGCCAACGAGCCGGGCGAATACTTCGGCCTGTCGACCAACTACAGCGGTCACGGTTTTTCGAAGATGAGCTTCAAGGCGCATGCGGTCGATCAGGCCGGCTTCGATGCATGGGTGGCCAAGGTCAAGGCATCGCCGAAGGCGCTGACTGCCGCCGAGTACCAGGTGCTGGCCGCCAATCGCAACGATAAAGAACAGTATCCGGTCACCTACTACTCGTCGGTGCAGGACGGCATGTTCCGCTCGCTGGTCGACAAATACATGAATGGTACGGGTCACGGTCCGCAAGGCCATGGCGAAGGCCACGGCGACCATCAGGCATCGGCTGCAGAGCCGGTTGCCATGTGCACTTCTGGAGACAAGTGATGCTAGGCAAACTTACGCTCGAGGCGGTTCCGTACCACGAGCCGATCATTATGGTCGCTCTCGGTGGCGCCGGCCTGCTCGGCCTGCTCATCGCGGGCGCCATCACCAAGTACAAGCTGTGGGGCTACCTGTGGAACGAGTGGTTCACCTCGGTGGATCACAAGCGCATCGGTGTGATGTACATCATCGTGGCGCTGGTCATGCTGCTGCGCGGCTTCGCCGATGCGGCGATGATGCGTGCCCAGCAGGCGTTGGCGGGTAACGGCGGCGAAGGTGTGCTGCCGCCACATCACTACGACCAGATCTTTACCGCGCACGGCGTGATCATGATTTTCTTCATGGCCATGCCGTTCATGACGGGCTTGTTGAATCTGATCGTGCCGCTGCAGATCGGCGCACGCGACGTGGCGTTCCCGTTCCTGAACTCGCTGAGCTTTTGGCTGTTCGTAGCCGGTGCGGCGCTGATCAACATCTCGCTGGGTGTCGGTGAATTCGCGCAGACCGGTTGGCTGGCCTATCCGCCGTTGTCGGGGCTGGAATACAGTCCAGGGGTCGGTGTCGATTACTACATCTGGGCGTTGCAGGTCTCAGGCTTAGGCACGTTGCTGACCGGCATCAACTTCTTCGTGACGATCATGCGGATGCGCGCGCCGGGCATGACCCTGATGCGCATGCCGATCTTCACCTGGACTGCGCTGATCACCAACATCCTGATCATCGCCGCGTTCCCGATCCTGACCGTGGCGCTGGCGTTGCTGGGTGCCGACCGTTACCTGGGCACGCACTTCTTCACCAACGACGGTGGCGGCAACGCCATGATGTACGTCAACCTGATCTGGATCTGGGGCCACCCGGAAGTCTATATCCTGATCCTGCCGGCGTTCGGCATCTTCTCCGAGTTGATCGCGACCTACAGCCGCAAGCGGTTGTTCGGCTACACCTCGATGGTCTACGCCACCTCGTGCATCGGCGTGCTGTCGTTCGTGGTGTGGTTGCACCACTTCTTCACCATGGGCTCGGGTGCCAACGTCAATGCCTTCTTCGGCATCACGACGATGATCATCTCGATCCCGACCGGTGTGAAGATCTTCAACTGGCTGTTCACCATGTTCCGCGGTCGTGTGCACATGACCTCGCCGGTGCTGTGGACGATCGGCTTCATCATCACCTTCACCATCGGCGGCATGACCGGCGTGATGCTGGCGATTCCGGCGGTGGACTTCGTGCTGCACAACAGCCTGTTCCTGATCGCGCATTTCCATAACGTGATCATCGGCGGCGTGGTGTTCGGTTACCTGGCAGGTCTGACCTACTGGTTCCCGAAGGCGTTCGGCTTCAAGCTCAACGAGAAGATCGGCAAGGCCTCGTTCTGGTGCTGGATCATCGGCTTCTTCGTGGCCTTCATGCCGCTGTACGTGCTCGGCTTCATGGGCATGACCCGCCGCATGAACACCTACAACCACCCCGAGTGGGCGCCGTGGCTGTACGTGGCCGCTGCGGGTGCTGCGATCATCGGCATGGGTATCTTCCTGAACCTGGTGCAGATCGGTTACAGCGTCTGGAAGCGCAAGGAGCACATGGACTACACGGGCGATCCGTGGGATGGCCGTACGCTGGAGTGGGCAACTTCTTCGCCGCCGCCGTTCTACAACTTCGCCGTGCTGCCGCACATCGACGACCGCGATCAGTTCTGGGCCGACAAGCAGAACGGCAAGGGCTGGGTGCGTCCGTCCAAGTACGAGGCGATCCACATGCCGCGCAATACCGGTGCGGGCGTGTATATCGGTGCCTTCAGCGTGCTGATGGGCTTCGGGTTGATCTGGCACATCTGGTGGCTGGCGATCATTGGCCTGGTCGGCATGATCGGCAGCTTCATTGCGCGCACCTTCGATGACGACATCGATTACTGGGTGCCGGCCGACGAAGTGGAGCGCATCGAAAACGCGCGCTTTGCCCTGCTCGAACAGCAACATGCGGCGCAGGCCGCGAAGGTGGTATGACCATGTCTTCCTCGACCACGCTTGACCACGCCGCCCACGCGGGCGGCCACGACGACCACGAACATCACGACGCCGGTGGCAACACCGTCTTCGGGTTCTGGGTCTACCTGATGAGCGACTGCCTGCTGTTCGCCGGCCTGTTCGCCACCTATGCGGTGCTCTCGGGTGCCACGGTGGACGGGCCGACGGCCAAAGAGTTGTTCGATCTGAAGTTCGTGCTGGTGGAAACCTTCCTGCTGTTGTTCAGCAGCCTGAGCTTCGGCGTTGCGATGATTTCCGCGCACAAGCGCAGCATGACCGGGCTGTATGCCTGGTTGGGCGTCACCGCGCTGCTGGGTATCGGCTTTCTGTGCATGGAAGTCTGGGAGTTCAACCACCTGATCCATGAAGGTGCCGGCCCGGGGCGCAGCGCGTTCCTGTCGGCCTTCTTCACCCTGGTGGGCACGCATGGTCTGCACGTGGCCTCGGGTCTGTTGTGGATGGCGGTGCTGGTGATCCAGATCTCCAAGAATGGCCTGACCCCGCGCAACAGCACGCGTCTGGCCTGCCTGAGCCTGTTCTGGCATTTCCTGGACATCATCTGGATCGGTGTGTTCACCGTCGTCTATCTGCTGGGAGCGCTGTAATGGCCAATCACCACGCGCATGAAACCGCCGCCGATGCACATGCCGGCGGCCTGAAGTCCTACCTGATCGGCTTTGTGATGGCCGTGATCCTGACCGTCATCCCGTTTGCGATGGTGATGAGCGGAGCGTTCTCCAAGGGCGTCACCGTCATCGTGATCTCGCTGATGGCCGCCGTGCAGATGCTGGTGCACATGGTGTATTTCCTGCATATGGATCGCTCGCCCGAGCAGCGTTCCAACGTGCAGGTGGGCCTGTTCTCGCTGCTGATCATCGGCATCGTGATCGTCGGTTCGCTGTGGGTGCTGCACAACATGAACGTCAACATGATGCATTGAGACGGCGCCACGCGGATCGCGTCATGCTGTTATGAAGAAGGCCGCCAGCGATTGGCGGCTTTTTTTTGCGCATGAATTTGCCTGCGGCATGACCAATGGCATACGGGGAAGCCGTGGTGGGCGCTTAGCATCGTGGGCTTGCCTGTTTCCAGGTCACCTGCGGAGTTGCGATGAAGATGCCCACCCTGTTGTCCGTGTCGCTGCTGGCAGCGCTGTCGTTGCCCGCCGCCGCGCAAACCGCGCCGCCGCAGGACGTGCCGTTCGAAGGCAGCTTGAAGATCGATGTCGATGCCACCGATCTGGCGCACCGCATCTTCAAGGTCAGGACCACCATGCCGGCAAAGCCCGGCCCGATGACGCTGCTGTATCCGCAGTGGATCCCCGGCAATCACTCACCGACCGGGCCGATCGACAAGCTCGCCGGCCTGGTGATCAAGGTCGATGGCAAGGTGGTGCCGTGGACGCGCGATCAGTTCGACGTGTACGCCTTCAAGATCGATGTGCCGCAGGGCGCCACCGAGCTGGTAGCCGAGTTCAAGTTTCTCTCGCCGCAGGCGAGCAACCAGGGCCGGGTGATGATGACCCCGGAAATGCTCAACCTGCAGTGGAACACCACCGCGCTGTATCCGGCCGGTGTCTTCGCACGCAACATCAAGACGCAGGCCAGTGTGACCTTGCCCAAGGGCTGGGACTACGCGACCGCGCTGGAAACCCAGAGCCGGGTCGGCGACACGGTGACCTTCAAGCCGATCGACTTCGACGACCTGGTCGACTCGCCGATGTTTGCCGGCAAGTACTACAAGCGCGTGGAGCTGAGCGGCGGCAAGCAGCCGGTCTACCTCAACGTCTTTGCCGACGAAGCCAAGTCGCTGGATGCCAAGCCCGAACAGATCAAGGCGCATGCGGCGCTGGTGCAGCAGATGGACAAGTTGTACGGCGCGCGCCATTTCGACCATTATGAATTTTTGCTCGCGCTGACCAAGAAGCTGGGCGGCATCGGCCTGGAGCACCATCGCTCCAGCGAAAACAGCGGCGTGCCGACGTATTTCACCGAGTGGGACAAGAGCTGGACCGGGCGCGACCTGCTCGCGCACGAATTCAACCATTCCTGGAACGGCAAGTATCGCCGCGGCGCGGATCTGGCCACGCCAAATTTCAACGTGCCGATGGGCGACAGCCTGCTGTGGCTGTACGAGGGCCAGACCCAGTTCTGGGGCGAAGTGATGGCCGCACGCTCGGGCCTGTGGACGCGGGATCAGGCGCGCGACATGCTGGCCGGCGTGGCGGCAAGCTACGAGCGTGGCCGCCCCGGCATGGCCTGGCGCACCGTACAGGACACCACCAACGACCCGACCATGTCGATGCGCCGCCCGAAGGCGTACCGCAGCTATCAGATGAGCGAGGACTATTATTCCGGCGGCCAGATGATGTGGCTGGAAGTGGATAGCAAGCTGCGCGCGCTGACCAACAACAAGCGCTCCATCGACGACTTCGGCAAGGCGTTCTTCGGCATGAAGAACGGCGATTGGGACGTCAATCCGTACACCTTCGACGACATCGTGACCACGCTCAACGGCGTGGCCGCCTACGACTGGGCGAGCCTGTTGCGCAGCCGCATGGATGGGCACGGGTCGTTGAACGGCGGCATCGAAGCCAATGGCTGGAAGCTGGTCTACAACGAGGAGCCGAACCTGGCCACCCAGGCCGACGAGGGCGACGAGAACAACGACAAGGACGCCATCCTGACCTATTCGCTTGGCCTGTCTTTGAAAGCCTCGGGTGATATCAGCGATGTGCTATGGGACGGCCCGGCCTTCAATGCCGGCCTGATCGCCGGCAACACGATCGTGGCGGTCAACGGCCGCGCCTTCAGCAGTGAGGTGATCAAGGACGCGATCACGGCGGCCAAGGGCACCACCGCGCCGATCGAATTGCTGGTCAAGCGCCTGGACCGCTACGACACCGTGCGCATCGATTACCACGGCGGCCTGCTGTATCCGCATCTGGAGCGCATTACCGGCAAGCCGGATCGCTTGAGCGAGTTGTACAAGGCGCGTTGATGGGCGCTGCCCGCTCGGAGCTGTTCGAGCGGGCAATTGCAGGATCTGGAGCTGCATGGTCGGTTGCGATCGATCATGCAGCTTCGGAGATTGATCTTCGTCGGTACCGATGCCGACTGATCGATATAAAGACAGTGCGCTAGCCAAGTGGCCGGCCTCGTCGATGCCTCCCACGTAGAGCGTCGTTGTTGAAATTTCCAGTTGCACGCAATCCAACAGCGCGTCAGCTTGGACGATTCCCGAATCCCGAATCCCGAATCCCGATTCCCGATTCCCGATTCCCGAATCCCGAATCCCGATTCCCGATTCCCGATTCCCGATTCCCGAATCCCGAATCCCGAATCCCGTCGCCAAGCGCCAGCGTCGCGCATCCTGAGACCGGCGGCGACTATGCTGTCGCTCCAGAAACGATTGGCTAACTGACGATGGCGAAGGCAAAAATAGCCTATGTCTGCGGCGAGTGTGGCGCCGAATACAACAAGTGGCAGGGGCAGTGCACCGAGTGCGGAGTGTGGAATACGCTCAGCGAAATCGTGCTCGAAAGCGCAACCCCCGGCGGCAAGGCATCGCCGGCGGCTTCGCGCCGCACCGGTTGGTCGGGCAAGACCGAGGCACCCAAGATCACCGCGCTCAAGGACGTGCGCCAATCCGAACAGTCGCGCGTGTCCACCGGCATCGGCGAGTTCGATCGGGTGCTGGGCGGCGGTCTGGTCGAAGGCGCGGTGGTGTTGATCGGTGGCGACCCCGGCATCGGCAAGTCGACGTTGTTGCTGCAGGCATTGGCCAGCATGGCCAGTACGCTGCCGGTGCTGTACGTCACCGGCGAAGAATCGCTGGCCCAGGTCGCAGGACGTGCGGTGCGCCTGGATCTGCCGCTGGAAGGCCTGAATGCGCTGGCCGAAACCGGCATCGAAAACATCCTGCAGCACGCCAGCGTGGCGCGGCCGAAGCTGATCGTGGCCGACTCGGTACAGACCTTGTGGACCGAATCGCTGACCGCAGCGCCGGGCTCGGTGAGCCAGGTGCGCGAGAGCGCGGCGCGGCTGGTGCGCTATGCCAAGGAAACCGGCACCGCCGTCTTCCTGGTCGGCCATGTGACCAAGGAAGGCGGCATCGCGGGGCCGCGCGTGCTGGAGCATATGGTCGATGCGGTGCTGTACTTCGAAGGCGAGAGCGGCAGCCGGTTTCGCTTGCTGCGCGCCTTCAAGAATCGCTTCGGTGCGGTCAACGAGCTGGGCGTGTTCGCGATGGGCGAGAAGGGCCTCAAGGAGGTCTCCAACCCGTCGGCGATCTTCCTGTCCGGCGGCAGCACCCAGCAGCCCGGTAGTTGCGTGATGGTCACCCGCGAAGGCACCCGGCCGTTGATGGTGGAAGTGCAGGCGCTGGTGGATGCCTCGCCGTTGTCCAATCCGCGTCGGGTCGCGGTGGGGTTGGAACAGAATCGGCTGGCGATGCTGCTGGCGGTGCTGCATCGCCATGGCGGCATCGTGGTGGGCGATCAGGACGTATTCGTCAACGTGGTCGGCGGCATCCGCGTGCAGGAAACCGCGGCCGATCTGCCGGTGTTGCTGGCAGTGTTGTCCTCGTTGCGCGACCGGCCATTGGCCGAGAAGACGATCGCCTTCGGCGAGGTGGGGTTGTCCGGCGAGATCCGGCCGGTGCCCAACGGCGAGGACCGCCTGAAAGAAGCCGCCACCCATGGCTTCAAACGCGCGATCGTGCCCAAGGCCAATGCGCCGAAGACCACCAGCATCAAGGGCATGGAGATCGTCGCGGTGGAGCGGCTGAGCCAGGCATTGGAAGCGGCGGCTGAGTGAGGTCCACGCAGAGCGGGGCGGGCGCTGAGCTGAGCTGAGCTGAGCAGTGTCGAACGTGGCGGCAGCCTCGCCTCGACCACGTCAGGCAGCCGCATGTCGCGCTCGTCCCGACCATTGCCCGCAGACCGTCAATGAGCGATCGGACGCCCTGACGATCGCCTCTCAAGAGCGCACGCTTGGCCAGAGTCATCGTTGAAAACCTGGCAATCTTCAGTGCGCGTAACGAGCTGCGGCGGCGACGTGCCGGGTGCACAACGTCAGCCGGTCTGGTCGGTGCGTTGACCGCGCCTCTCCGCTGCGACTGAGCACTGCAAACCGTCTGTCGGATAGGCGGCTGTATTCGCGTTTGATTGTCGAGAAAACGTTTTCAGAAAGAGTGCGGCTATGGCACCATGCGCGGCCCGTTGCACCGTGCACCGGATCACAGACACCGCTGACTGCTCTTACCTGGAGAATCACAATGGAATGGATGTTGTTGCCGCTCAAGCGCTACGCCGACTTCACCGGTCGCTCGCGTCGCAAGGAATACTGGATGTTCTTCTTGCTGCAGATGATTGTTCTGCTGGTGCTGGGCGGCATTTTCGGCATCGCGGCAGCGATAGGCGGCGGCGACAACGGCCCCGGCCCGCTGGCGTGGGTGGTGTTTGCCATCATCATGATCGTCGGCCTGGCAATGATCGTGCCGGGCATTGCAGTGACCGTGCGTCGCCTGCATGACCAGGGCAAGTCCGGCTGGTTCTATCTGATCAGCCTGGTACCTTACGTGGGTGCGATCGTCTTGCTGGTCTTCATGTGCATGGACGGCACCCCGGGCCCGAACGAATACGGTGAAAGCCCCAAGCAGTAACCGGACGCACCGATCGATCGAACAACGGCGCAGGGAAGTCCCTGCGCCGTTGTCGTTTTTGCAATTTTATTGGCTTGAAACAAGCCTTGCGTCGGCACGCACCACGCCAAGACGCGTCTGGATCAGCACGCCGCAGCGTGGCTTGCCGCGTTCTGGGGTGTGAGCTTGCCCGGAGTCAGTGCATCTGTGTCATGCAGTGCAAGTTCCAGCTTGTAGCCATGCGAATACACGGTTCTGATGCGCACCGCGCCACTGTGATTGCACAGCTGCAACTTCTTGCGCAGCTTGTAGATGTGCTGCTCCATGGTGCGGTCGGTGAACTCGGTATGGCTGCCCCATACCGCCTTGGCCAACTGGCAGCGTCGGAAGCACACACCGGGGCTGGAGAACAGCAACCAGGCAATCGAGAACTCGCGTGCAGTGAGCACGATCGGCTTGTCGTGCAGATACACGGTGTTCTCGTCGCGGATCAACTGGTAGGGCCCAACGCTGAGTTGCTGCGTTTCCGGGCATGCCTGCGCCACCGGCGAGATCGCCAATGCCGCGCGGACATGCAACTCATGCGAATTGAACGGCAGCGCCAGCACGTCCTGCGCACCGGCGCGATACCAGGCCAGGATGTCGTTGGGGCAATCGAAACGCCCCAGCACGATCAATGGCGTTGGATGGCCGCTATGGCAGCGCTGCCAGGCCAGCAGCGAACTATCGTCGGAGGCAACGCAGGTCGCATCGAACACCAGCAGCTCGCAAGGGGAATGTCGCAGCGAGCGCAGTAGTTCGAGCTCGTCGGAAAAGACCGCAAAACTCGGCGCGAGCGGTGCGAGGCTCGCATTGACCTGCGACGCCAGACGCGCATCCTGCGTCAACAGGAAAGCCGATCCTTGCTTGCCGGAAGCGTTGGCGTACATCAGCCAGCCTTCCCATGTCGGCATGCGTACCAGTCGTATGTCGGGTGCCTGTGACGGGCAGCCGGCGCCAATACAAAACCCACGTGTATAGATAAGTACATCGCCAAACCTTTCGGCTGCCAGGGAGGGTCTGACCGAGATCAGACGAATGGTATGTACCATTGGCGAGGCAGAAAGTTTCACTGCTGCGTACTTTTCTTCGGCTTTGCGTGGGTTGGCTTTAACGTGCGCTCAGATAGGCGTAACGGAGCTCTTACATTTAGGCATGGATGCGCCGGAAATAACAAAATTACGACATTGCTGCGGCGACGGCGCTGCAGAAGCGCCAGGAAATCGCCCGGGTCCGCAGGCATCCAGACCAATTGGTCAGGTATAGACCAAGGTATTGCAATTTATTCGCTGTTATAGCGCTTGCGGAATATGTCTGCGGCTTATCGACGCGGCGGATCGCCGAAGTTTCTATTCGCGGCGATTGCGTTTGTTCCCACAGGCAACCGACATGCAGTCATTGCCACGACATGCCTCGACAACGCGAGCTGCGCGTGGAAGCGAGATGTTCGGAGACGTTCCGGCACCGCCAGGGTCTTGCTGCAGGAGCCGATGTCTTCAGTACGCAATCGTATGTCGTGCGATGTCCTGTGCACGACATCGGACCTGGAGTGCAAAAAGTGCCCACACGCTCTGCACGCCGCGCGACTGGCACGGTTCGACCAGAGTGAGAATTTTTGATTTTCTTAGTGCCCTAAAGTGAGAAATTCCATTGGATCCGCTGCATACAATCGAGTGCGCCAAAAGACCGGCGAAATTGGTTGTTTTTTGCTCATCCCCCTAAGAGAGAGCCCGGCATGATCCTTTCCACTTACCTCGCAGCGATCTCTGCGTTGTCGTACGCAGACCGTCTTCCTACCTATACAAGCAGGATGCTGGTTGGTGCCTGGCCTCAGGGTCTGCAACACCTTCAACAACGCCGCGACGGGCAGGCCGCCTCGGATGGCGGCGACGATGAAGTGAGCCTGCTCGGCGCCAGTGGTGACGCGCTGCTGATCCTGGAGTATCAGGAAGAAGCCGAAGATGCGTATCGCCATGCCTTGAAGGCGATGCGTGGGCATCAACGGCAGCTGCGGCTGCTGTCGTGCCGCAACACCGCCTGGTTGATGCTGAGCCAGCGCCGGCTCAGCGCCGCGTTGAACTGTTTTGCGCAGCTGGCGATGGACCGCGAGACGCCGTCCTGCCTGTGCGGCGAGAGCCTGTTGGGTAAAGCGTTGACGCACTTTCATCTGGGCCAGAGCACACTTGCGCTGCAGACGCTGGAGCGCGCCAACGAGGTGCTTTCGGAACTGGAGACCGGTGCGAGCGATTGGCTGCGGATCGCCACCGCGCTGCGCCTGGACATGATTGCGCAACTGCGCATCCGTCGCTCCGATCGCA
This sequence comes from Xanthomonas hortorum pv. cynarae, assembly GCF_002939985.1. Taxonomy (GTDB): domain Bacteria; phylum Pseudomonadota; class Gammaproteobacteria; order Xanthomonadales; family Xanthomonadaceae; genus Xanthomonas; species Xanthomonas hortorum_D. Next base: position 61,995 of record NZ_MDFM01000021.1, read on the forward strand.
TGAGCGACCACGTGTTCTGGCAGGCCACGCTGCGCCAGGAAGATGCGGCGCATGCCTTCGAGCCCAACGAGCTGCGCGCCTGCATCGCCGATCTGGCCGAGAGCATGCCGGTGCTCGCCCAGCGCATGCGGCATGTGCGCAACCTGCTGCGGATTGCCGGTGGCGATACCTTCGGTTTCGATGCGCAGATCGATGCATTGCCGGCTGCGGCCACCGGTTGCCCGCCGTGCGCCCGCCAGGACGCGCAGGTGGAACTGGCACTGGCTGCGTTGGCGGTGGGGCGTGCGGATCTGGCCGAGCGTGCGTTGGCCGGTGCCGGCCGGCACCATGCGCCGCGCTGGAATCTGGAGTTCGAGTATTGCCAGGCCAAGATCAGCCAGGCGTTGGGCAAGACCGAGCAGGCGTTGTTGCTCTACAACCGGTATGCGCTGGGTGCGGTGCAATGCCTGCGCAGCGAAGTGCAGGCGCCGCGCCTGCTGGAAAGCGGTACCCCGGCGCATGTGAGCGACGACATCTCGGCGCGTCTGCCGGCCAAGTACCGGCGTGCCTACACCTACATGATCACCAACGCGCATCGCTCGGATCTGTCGATCAATGAAGTGGCTGCGCAGATCGGGGTGACCGGGCGTGCGTTGCAGCAGGCGTTCAAGTCGGCCACCGGGCTGTCGCCGACCCAGGTGTTGCGCCGTTACCGGATGCAGAGCATCCGCGACGAACTGCTGGCCGAAGGCGGCTGCGGCAGTGTGCTGCAGGCGGCAAGCCGTTGGGGCGTGGGCAGCCGCTCGGCGCTGGCCAAGGGCTACCGCCAGCACTTCAATGAGGCACCGATGGAAACCTTGCAGCGATAATGTGTCTGGCGCCACGGCCGTGCAGTCATGCAGGCCGTGGCGCTTCGTTTCCGGTGGGTGATGCAGCAGCGATGTCCGGTCGAAGTGCGGTGGAGGGATCCGAATTGAGACGTGCGTGCGTGCGGCGTGGCTTGCGGCTATGCTTTCCGGCTCGCATTGCCACCCAGGAAGGCGCGTCCGAGGATGGGCGTGGCCGCCAAGGAAACGACAGACGATCATGCAAGATCACACCTCCGAGGCGACGGACGCCTCTCAGATCCGCCGTGCAGGCGTCGATCTCAACGGACTGATGTCCGTCCTCAGCAAGCACCTCTATTCCACACCGGTGGTCGCGTTGCGCGAGCTGGTGCAGAACGCGCACGACTCGATCCTGCGCCGCCGCCTGGAACAACCCGACTGGCAAGGCGAATCGCGCATCGAAGTGCATGCCGATGCTGCCCAGGGCATCGTGCGCATCGTCGATACCGGCGCCGGGCTGACCCAGCAGGAAATTCACGATTATCTGGCCACTGTGGGCGTGGGCTACACCCGTGGGCTGCGTCAGGGCGGGCACGAAGACAGCGGCCTGATCGGCATGTTCGGGCTGGGGTTTTTGTCGGCCTTCGTGCTGGCGCGCCGGGTCAGCGTGCGCACCACCTCGTACCAGAGCCCGACGCTGGGGCATTGCTACATCTCCAGCAACGCCGAGCAATACACGGTCAGCCCGATTCCTGCGCGTGCGCAGGTCGGCACCGAAGTGGTGCTGGAACTGCATGAGGACTATCTGTCGTTGGTCCAGGAAGGGCGGCTGCGCGAGATCCTGTCGCGCTACTGCGCGCTGTTGCGCGAGCCGATCTGGATCGGGGGCGATGCGCAGGCGATCAACCCCGAGCCGCCACCGTGGCGCATGCACGATGCGGTGCCCTTGCATCCGGTGCAGGCCTGGCGGCGGCAACGCGAGTTTGCCGCGCGCTTCGAGCGCAACTTCGAACCGCTGTGCTGCATGCCGGTGCGCACGGCGGAGGGCAGCGATGCGGTCGGCTTGCTATGGGTGCAGGACGGTGCGACCTACGGCACCAGCGACAACCGCAATCTGTCGGTGTTCCTGCGCGGCATGCTGCTGGACGACAACGCGCGCGAGCTGCTGCCACCGTGGGCGGGCTTCATCGGCGGGGTGATCGAATCCAATCGGCTGACGCCCACCGCCAGCCGCGAGGATCTGCAGCGCGACTCCACCTACACGGCGGTGCAGCACGCGCTGTCCGAAGCGCTGGTGCAGGGCTTGGCCGACGTCGCACGTCAGCAGCCGGAAGCCTGGCGGCGCATTCTGCTGCGCCACAACGAGGCCTTGCTGGGCGCGGCCTTGTGCGACGAGCGCCTGTTCGAGTTGCTGATGGAACACGTGCGGGTGCCGACCTCGCAAGGCGATCTGCCGGCGCAGCAGTTGCCGGCGCGTGGCGCAGTGCATGTGATCCTGGATAGCGACAGCGGTTTCGAAGAGATGCTGTTCCGCGCGATGGGCGTGCCGGTGGCCTACGGAAATCGCTATGCGGTGGTGCCGTTCCTGCGTCGCTGGGCGCAGGCCAAGGGCGTGCGGCTGGTGGAGCTGGGCACCGAGCAGGGCAACCGGCAGTTGTTCCAACTGGACGACAGCGTGCCGGCCGACGAACTGGCCTGGCTGGAACAGCATCTGGGCGATGGCGAAGCCTTGGTGCCTGCGCGTTTCAGCCCGGAAGCATTGCCGTTGGTGGTGGTGCCCGACCGTGAGGCCGAACTGAAACGCCGTCTGGAGCAGGACGAAAACGACAAGCGCGTGTCCACCGCTGCGTTGCGGCTGGCCCGGCAGTTCACTGCGGGGATCGAAGCACGCCAGACCCAGCGGCTGTATCTCAATCTCGACAACCCGGCGCTGCAGGCATTGCTGGCGGCGCAGCGTGCCGGCAATCCGCAGGCGGCGGTGGCGGCGCGGCTGCTGCGCTCGCTCAAGGTTATCGTGTCGGCGCAGGGGCGCACCCAGCCGCAGCCGGGCGCCAGCGCGTCGGGCGGATCGGATTTGAACCGGGCTTTCGGCGATCTTGCCGAGGCCGTGACCCAACTGCTGGCGCGCTGAGCGCCGCATCGAAGGAGCAACAGGATGGAAATCTGGAACTGGGTTGAAAAGCTGCAGGACGATCTGGGCGAAGCCGGTCAGCCGCAGAACGCGCAACTGCTGACGCGCCTGACCGACCATATCTGCGACCTGCAGATCGAACGCGCCGAAGCGCTCCTGCCCGAGGCGCGTGCGCTGGGCAAGACGCTGGCCAATCCGTGGCTGGAGGTGTTCGTCGGGCATTGGGAAATGCGCAACCGGGTCGGCAATCTGTGCGAAGGCGAGCGTGCGCTGAGCGATGCCGTGACGCTGTTCGAGCGCGCGCATCGCGCCGATGCGGTGGAGTGCCCGCAATCGGTGTGCGTGACCCAGGATCTGGCCGCGTGCTACGCCAATATCGACGGGCCGGGCTGGGTGGAAGAGCGCATCGAAGTATGCGAGGAAACGCTGGGCCGCATCGACCCGAGCTGGTCGTGCTACCAGTGTCTGAGCTGCGAAAAAGCCGACGCCTTGCTTGACGATGGGCGCGGCGAGGCGGCACTGCATTATCTGGAAGAGCAGTCGCAGACCATTCTTGCGCATGGCGCGCAGATCTACGACGGCGTGCCGGACATGCGCATCTCGATCCTGCTCTCGCTCGGCCGTGCAGAAGAAGCGCTGGCGCTGATCGAACAGCGCGAACGCGAGGCCGCACGCGAAGGTGCAGAGTGGGCCAACTGCAGCCAGCCGCGGCGTTTGCAAAAGGCGCGCGCATTGGCGCTGTTGCATCGCGACGATGAAGCGCTGGAGGCATTTCTGCCGTGGCGCGAGGTTGCGCCACGCTATCGCATGCACTGGTTGCGTGCGGTGGTGGTGCTGGTGTCGCGCACGCCGGAGCGCAACACCTGGGATCTGGGCAGCCGCTTGCAGGTGATGCTGGATCATTACGCGCAGGTCGGTGCGCATCGCATCCTGATCGACGCGGCCGAGATGGCAATCGCGCTGGCGTTGCAGCGTGGTGCGGTGTGGACCGCGCGCCGGCATCTGGCGCTTGCGCGTGCGCATGTGCCCAAGTTGCGGCAGGACCGTGGCGCCACGCAATTGCTGGACCGTTTGGCCCTGCGCATCGAGACCGCACCGGCGGGCGAGGCGGCGCCGGTGCCTGCCGCGCAGTTGCTGGAATGGCTGGAGGCGCAAGCCGAAGACGTGGTGCGCAACCCCGAGCGCGAAGCGCAATGGTTGCTGCAGGCAGTGGCCGAGCGCCCCGACGATGCCGAGTTGGTGGACACCACTGCGTCGGCCTTGAGCGCGTGCGCGGCCGACGATGAGGCGATTACGCTGCTGTGGGCATTCGTGCAGCGGCATGCCGATCGCGAGACCAGCCCGACCTTCCGGCTGATGAATCTGCTGCTGGGCCGTGGCGACGACGCCGGCATGCGTCGGCTGGCGCAGCTGTATCGCCCGCTGGTGCCGGTGGCGGCGCTGTGGTGCGAAGCGCAGCTTGCCCAGCGGCTGGCCGATTGGCCGGCGCTGGAACAGGCCTGCACCGCGCTGCTGGAATTGTCGCCCGGCTCGCATGGCGCACGCGGTTTGCTGGGGCGCATGTATCTCAACACCGGGCGCTTTGCCGAAGCGGCCGAGGTCTACCGGCAGCTGACCGAGCTGATGGAAGAGCCGCGCTCTGCGCATTGGGATCACATGACCGCGGCCAGTGCGGCGCAGCAGTGGGAGGCAGTGCGTGCCTCGGCGCTGGCGATCGGCATGGAGCTGAGCAGCACCAGCGGTGTGGTCGAAGAGAACTGGGGTTGGGTGATCGTGCGTTGTGTGGACGACGGCGAGGCGGCCGAGTATTACGCGCGCCGCACCGGCCCGGTCACCGCGCGCATCCTCGAAAACGCGCCTGCGCATCGGCGTCAGCATGTCGGCGATTGGGTGGTGTTCGATGCCGAGTTGCTGTATCCGCCGCCGGAAGACGAGGCCGAGCGCGAGCGTTTCGTACCGACCTACGCGCAGGTGCATGTGTTGCAGGCAGGCGGTTACGGCAGCAGCTGGCTGGTGGATGGCGTGCATCCCGGCGAGCCGGCGATCGAGGCCTTGCGCGAAGAGATCGAGGCCCGCGGCTGGAAGCTGTGGGTGCACAGTCGCGACGATTATCACGTGATCGATCCGCAACATCCGGATGCGTTCGACCCGGAAGATGCGGGCACGGGCCTGCCCGGCGTGTTGTTCACCGTGGCGCTGCCGGAAGCGGCGGCGCCGTTGGAATTGCATCGGGCCTTGCTTGCCGCCACCGCGCAGTGGCCGCACACGATGTGCTGGCTGCGTTTGGCCGAGGCCTGCGATCAGGATCCTCGCCCGCATCTGGACGCAGTGGAGCGTTACGGGCTGTAAGGGCGGCGATCAATATCATCGCTGAGCCGCTTAGGTCGTGTGTGGGGATAGGCGATGCGCGGTACTGCATCCGGTGTCCTACTGCGGTACGCGTGCAAGCGCCTGCAGCGAACCGAAGCATTCCCACGAAACCTGCTGACTTCGTGTGCGCGGTCGGCTTGCGCGCGGTGCCGCATCCGGGCATGTCGCACGTATCCGATCAGCTGCGCTTGCCGTAGCGCTCCAGCCAATGCGCGTACGACGGTGGCAGCACCCACGACGGGCGTTCTTCGCCCAGCGCCAACGCGGCGTGATACGGCCAATGCGGGTTGGCCAGGTGCGCGCGGCCGATCATCACCAACTCCATCTGCCCGGCGGCGATGACGCGGTCGGCTTCCAGCGGGTCGTCGATATTCCAGGACGAGGCAACCGGCAACTGTGCCTCGCGGCTGACGCGTTCGGCGAACGGCGCCAGCAACGCCGGGCCCCACGGAATCTGCGCGGTCGGGGTGCTGAAGCCCATGCTGACGTTGAGCAGATCCAGGCCGCTTTGCTTGAAGTTGCGGGTCAGTGCGATGGCTTCCTGCAAGGTCTCCTCATCGCGGCCATCGAATTCGATCACGCCAAAGCGCGCGGTGAGCGGCAGATGTTCCGGCCAGACCGCACGCACTGCTTGCAGTGTTTCCAGCAGGAAGCGTCCACGATTTTCGGCAGTACCACCGTACTGATCCTGGCGCTGATTGGCGTGTACCGAGAAGAAGCTCTGCGCCAGATAGCCATGCGCAAAATGCAGCTCCAGCCACTGGAAGCCGGCATCGCGCGCGCGCTGTGCGGCGGCGACAAAATCGCCGCGCACGCGGGCGATGTCGTCCAGCGTCATCTCGCGCGGCAGTTTGGGCAGGCCGCCACCGAAGGCGACGGCCGAGGGCGAGATGGTGTCCCAGCCACGTGCGTCGCCGTCGGCGATGTGGTCGTCGCCTTCCCACGGCAGGTTGGCGCTGGCCTTGCGCCCGGCGTGACCGATCTGGATGCCGGGTACTGCGCCGGCGGCGCTGATCGATGCCGCAATACGCGCCAACCCTTCGGCCTGGGCGTCGTTCCACAGGCCCAGGCAACCGGGCGTGATGCGTCCTTCCGGCGACACGCCGGTGGCCTCGACGATCACCAGGCCCGCACCGCCGCGCGCCATGCTGGCGTAGTGGACCTGATGCCAGTCGTTGGTGAGGCCGTCCACGGCGGTGTATTGGCACATCGGCGGAATGGCGATGCGGTTGCGCAGCGTGAGGTCTTTAAGTTGATACGGAGAAAACAGCGATGACATCGGAGAGCCTGAGAAAAGTCTGGGCGCGATCAGAACACGCCCGGCCACAGCCCGACACGCCGCTGGTGGCACAGCGCGTTGCACGCACTGGCGGTTGCCCACAGGCGGGCTTGTTCGGTGTGCCCGTATCACCTCGCTTCGATCAAACTCCCCACCACGCTTTGCGGCAGCGTCCGCCATCGGTCGGTGGCACTCAGACCATCACCGCCTGCATCCGCCGCCTGCATCTGCGCAGGCGTGGCCGGGCGCACATTCGCCATGTGCGCTGCAATGTCAAACTGCAGCGTGTAGTGTCTGATGACTGCTACAGGTTCGTCGTTGGTTGCCGAATCTGAATTGTTTTATTCTGCTGCGCTTCGGCGTGGGGGCGCCGCGCCAACCACGGGCGCAGTCCAGCCCGCATGCCCGGCCTTTCTTCTCTTTACTCGGCGGGTGATCTCATGGTGGCATTGCAGCAGCGCTCGATCGATGCGATTCGTAACCAGGAAACCACGCTGCTGGCCGCGTGGCTGGGCTCCAGCGGCGGTAACGATGCGCGTATGTCCCGGCAGGAAATCGAAACCCAGAGCGCTGAATTTCTGCGCTTGCTGGTTGCATCCCTGAAGGACGGCGGCAGCAACCTGGATGGCGCCGAATGGAGCGAAGTGCGGCGCTTCCTGGAAACGCTCTCGCGCGACCGCGCCACGCGCGGCTTCGATTCGCAGGAAACCGCCAACTTCATTTTTTCGCTCAAGCGCGTGTTGTTCGAGCTGGTGCAGCGCGAGTACGCCAGTGCGCCTGAGGAGTTGGGCCTGCAGTTGTGGGCGCTGTCCGAATTGCTGGATCGTCTGGGCCTGTACACCGTCAAGGCGTTCCAGAAGACGCGCGAAGACATCATCGTGCGGCAGCAGGAAGAGATGCTGGAGCTGTCCACCCCGGTGGTGAAGCTGTGGGACGGCGTGCTGGCGCTGCCGATGATCGGCACGCTGGATTCGCAGCGCACCCAGGTGGTGATGGAGTCGCTGTTGCAGCGCATCGTCGACACCGGTTCGGAGATCGCCATCATCGACATCACCGGTGTGCCCACGGTCGATACGCTGGTTGCCCAGCATCTGCTCAAGACCGTCACCGCGATTCGTCTGATGGGCGCCGATGCCATCATCAGCGGCGTGCGCCCGCAGATTGCGCAGACCATCGTGCATCTGGGGCTGGATCTGCAGGGCATCGTCACCAAGGCCAACCTGTCCGATGCGCTGGCGCTGGCGCTCAAGCGCACCGGCGTGACCGTGAGCAAGGCGAGCTGACATGGAGCGCATCCCGATCCTGCGGATGGGCGATCTGCTGCTGGTCACCATCCAGGTGGACATGCACGATCAACTGGCAATGACCTTGCAGGAAGACCTGTCGGAAAAGATCAGTGCCACCTCCGCGCGCGGCGTGCTGATCGACATCTCCGCACTGGATATCGTCGACTCCTTCATCGGCCGCATGATCAGCACCATCTCCGGGCTGGCTGCAGTGATGGATGCCAGGACCGTGGTGGTCGGCATGCAGCCGGCGGTGGCGATCACCCTGGTCGAACTGGGCCTGACCTTGCCGTCGGTGCGCACCGCGCTCAATGTCGAACGCGGCATGCGCCTGTTGCAGCAACCCGATCGCGATTCATGACCACAGGGTCGCAACCGGTACGCACCGAACAGGATGTGGTGCTGGCCCGGCAGACGGTGCGCAAGCTGGTGGTGCAGTGTGGCCTGCGTCTGGTCGACCAGACCAAGCTGGTCACTGCGGCCAGCGAACTGGCGCGCAACACCGTGATCTACGGCGGTGGCGGCGATATGGACTGGGCGCTGGTGGAAAACGGCATCCGCAAGGGCGTGCAGCTGACATTCCGCGACGAAGGCCCCGGCATTCCCGATCTGGATCTGGCACTCACAGACGGCTGGACTTCCGGCGGCGGACTTGGTCTGGGCCTGTCCGGCAGCCGGCGGCTGGTGGATGACTTTGTGTTGGACACCACGCCGGGCAAGGGCACGCGCATCACCATCACCACATGGAAGTGACGGTTACCGGTGACGTGACCCGCCTGTTTCGCGTCGACGAAGCCAGCCAGGTCGGGCAGGCGCGGCGCGAATCGACGGCACTCGCGCAGACGCTGGGGTTCGACGAAGCCGCCTGCGGTCGCGTTGCGCTGGTTGCCACCGAACTTGCCACCAACATGCTCAAGCATGGGCGTGGCGGCTGCTTTCAGTTGTCGGGCGTGGCTGCGCGCGAGGGCATGGGCGTGGAGATCTGCGCCATCGACGAAGGCCCGGGTTTTACACTGGAAGATGGCCTGCGCGATGGCTATTCCACTGCCGGCACACCGGGCACCGGGCTGGGCGCGATCAAGCGCAAGGCGCAGGTGCTGGACGCGTACTCCGATGCCAAGGGCGCGATCGTGATGGTGCGACTGTTCGCGCAACCACGCGCCGAGCTGGATCTGCCGTATGGCGCGGTGCGCGTGCCGCTGCATCATGAAGTGGTGTGCGGCGACGCCTGGCAGTTGGCGATCCGCGAGCAACGGGTCAGCGTGACCTTGATCGACGGCCTGGGCCACGGGCAAGGCGCGGCCGACGCCGCCGGTGCCGGCACGCGCGCGCTGGCAGCGGCCAGCGGCGAGCCCGGCGAGCTCATCGCACGCCTGCATGCCGGCATGTCCGGCACGCGCGGTGGTGCGGCCGCGGTGATGCAGTTCGACAGCCGCACCGGCCAGGTGCGCTTTGCCGGCGTCGGCAATATCGTCGCTTCGCTGTGCGATGGCGATGGGGTGCGCGGCATGCCGTCGCATCCGGGCATCGTCGGGGTGCAGTTTCGCAAGGCGCAGCCGTTCGATTTTCCGAATGCGACCGGCAAGCTGCTGGTCATGCACAGCGACGGCCTGCAAACGCGCTGGAATCTGCGCGATCACCCGGCGCTATTGTCACGCCACCCGCGTATTGTTGCGGCGGTGCTGTTGCGCGATTACGCGCGCGGCCGCGACGATGCCTGCGTGTTCGTCATGCGTTTGGGAGCCCTGCAATGAAGTCATCCGACGCCGCATCGGCGGCCGATCCGCTGGCCGAACTCGACGCGCTGCGGCAGCAGAACCAGGCCTTGCGCGAGGAGTTGGAAGAAACCAACCAGGGCGTGCTGGCGCTGTATGCCGAGCTCGATCAGCAGGCCGAACAGCTGCGCGATGTGTCCGAGCTCAAGAGCCGCTTTCTGTCGTACATGAGCCATGAGTTCCGCACGCCGCTCAGTTCGATCCTGAGCATCACCCGCCTGCTGGAAGACGGCATGGACGGGCCGCTCAACGCCGAGCAATCCAAACAGGTGCGCTTTGTCAGCGCCTCGGCGCGCGAGCTCACCGAGATGGTCGACGACCTGCTGGATCTGGCCAAGATCGAAGCCGGCCGCATCGCCATTTCGCCGGGCTGGTTCGACCTGATGGATCTGTTCTCGGCGTTGCGCGGCATGTTCCGCCCGCTCACCGATGCCGGCAGCACCACGCTGATCTTCGAAGATCCGCCGGCGCTGCCGATGCTCTACACCGACGACAAGAAGCTGGCGCAGATCCTGCGCAACTTCATCTCCAACGCGCTCAAGTTCACCCCGCAAGGCCACGTGCGCGTGTTCGCGCAGCTGGAAGGCGACACCCATGTGCGCTTCGGTGTGCAGGATACCGGCATCGGCATTCCGGCCGAGCTGCATGAGGCCTTGTTCGAGGATTTCGTGCAGGTGGATTCGCCGCTGCAAAAACGCCTGACCGGCACCGGCCTGGGGCTGGCGATCTGCAAGCGCTTCGCCGAGCTGCTCGGTGGCAGGGTGGGGATCAATAGCGTGGTCGGCGAAGGTTCCGAATTTTTCGTGGTGCTGCCGGTGACGCTGGCGGCGGAGAACGCACTTGCCCGGTAGTCATCGCATTCTGGTGGTCGACGACAACGCGGTGACGCGTTATTCGGTGCGGCGCGTGCTCGAGCATCATCAATTCGTGGTCGAAGAGGCCGGCACCGGCACCGATGGCCTGGCCAAGCTGGCCACGCACGCCTTTGCCGCAGTGGTGCTGGACGTCAACCTGCCGGACATGAGCGGCTTCGACATCGTGCGCAGCTTGCGTGCCGCCCCGCGCACCGCGCTGCTGCCGGTGGTGCATGTGTCGGCCGCTTCGATCGCCACCGGCGACATGGCCACCGGGCTGGATGCCGGTGCCGATGCGTACCTGATCCATCCGGTCGACCCCAGCGTGCTGGTCGCCACGCTGCGCACGCTGTTGCGCGCCCGCAATGCCGAAGATGCATTGCGGATCAGCGAGGCCCGCTTCCGCGAGATCTTCGAGCACATCAGCGCGCCGATCGCCGTGGTCGATGCCAACTTGCACACGCACGAAGCCAATGCGGCCTTCCAGCGCCTGATCGGCAGCGCCACACCCGGCGATGCGATCCAGGCGGCGGGGCTGGACCAGGCGACAACCGTGCATGCCCTGACCACCGCGCTGGCGCAACGCGCGCGCTGGAGCGGCACGCTGTCGATCATCCGCGATGGCAAGCTGTGCGAAACCGAGTGGCGGGTGTCGCCGTATCGCGAGCCGGATCTGGGCTTGTTGCTGGTCGAGGACGTGACCGAACAGCGTCTGCGCGAGCGCGAACAACGCCAGGAACTGGACACCGCCACCACCGAGCTGGCGCACCAGATCGCCGAGCGCCAGCGCACCGAAATCCAGCTGCTGCAGGCGCAGAAGATGGAAGCGCTGGGAAATCTCACCGGCGGCATCGCGCACGACTTCAATAACCTGCTGACCAGCATCATTTCCGGGCTGGACATGATCCAGCTGGCGGTGGAATCCAACCGCATCGAGCGCGTGCCGCGGCTGGCGGAAATCGCCACCGGCTCGGCGCACCGCGCTGCCGCGCTGACCCAGCGCATGCTCGCGTTTGCACGCAAGCAATCGCTGGATGCGCAGGCGTTCGACATCAACGCACGCGTGCGCTCGCTGGAAGACATGCTGCACCGTTCGATCGGCGAGAACATCGTGCTGGAACTGGATCTGGCGCAGACGCCGCTGGTCGCGGTGGCCGATGCCAACCAGCTCGAAAACGTGGTGCTCAACCTGGTGATCAATGCACGCGATGCATTGAAGGGCAAGGGCACCATCCGCATTCAAAGCGCCGCCTACACCGCGCGCAACGATCCGGAACTGGACGATGGCGATTACGTGGCGGTGAATGTGATCGACAATGGCAGCGGGATCGAGCCGGCCATTCTCAATCAGGTGTTCGAGCCGTTTTTCACCACCAAACCCATCGGCGAGGGCACCGGTCTGGGCTTGTCCATGACTTATGGGTTTGCGCGTCAATCCGGCGGCACCGCGCGCATCACCAGCACCGTGGGCCGTGGTACCACGGTGGCCTTGCTGTTGCCGCGCGGGCTCACCGCAAGCGAGGTGGCGCCGGCACCGCCGCCCAGATCGCCGCGTCATCGTCACGAGCGCATCCTGCTGGTGGACGACACCGATGTGGTGCGCATGATGGTGAGCGAGGTGCTCAGCGATGCCGGCTACCACGTGACCGAAGCCGAAAATGCCAATGGCGCACTGGAGCAACTGCGTGCCGGGGTGGAGATCGATCTGGTGGTGTCGGATGTGGGCCTGCCAGGCATGAACGGGCGCGACATGGCCGATGTGGCGCGCGCGCTGCGGCCCGGCTTGCCGATCCTGTTCATCACCGGCTACGCCGAAAACGCAGCCACGCGGCAGGAATTTCTGGCCGAAGGCATGGCCTTGCTGCCCAAGCCTTTCAGCCTCAACGATCTGCTCAACATGGTCGGGCAGATGCTTGACAGCAGCGTGCTTGCCGCCCGCGCATAACGCCGGTGGTGTGCTTGCCCGCGCTCAACGCGGAGTGTTTATTTCCTCGCGCCTAGCGCGACTTGTTTATTTTCCCGCGCTTAGCGCGAGTGGGCATGCGGGCCAAAGGTGGCGCACAAAAAACCGCCTGCTGTCAGCACACGGCCAGTGCGGGCATGCCGGTCGCCATGCCACACGCGTGCAATGGCATGGGTGTAGACCTAGCGGCATGTGCGCGGCGGCACGCTTGCCATAGAGCTGCAACATTGCTGACATATCGTGCGCGCGGCGCCACCTTGCGCCTTCGTCCGGCATGCCTGTGCCGACGGACGTCACCTCACTCTACTTAGAGCGGCTAACAAACGTAGCGAGCGGTCGTCAGGTGGGTGCAGACGGCGCGCAGGGACCGGAGTGTACGAGTGGGTACATGAGGATTCCGAGCACCGGCTGCGCCCGCCTGGCGGCCGCGCAGTAGTTTGTTAGCCGCTCTTACTCCAAGGATCACCTCGTATGTCGTTGTACTTGTCTATCTCCGCGTCCCTGACGTCCGCCGCCATGCACGCTTCTGCACGCCGTTGCGCCGCCTTGCAGCGCACACCGCTGGCGCGCGCCTGCGCCGGCCTGTTGCTCGCTTCGATGGCTGCCGCCGCGTCGGCCCAGCAAGCGTCGACGACCCAGGGCGAGGGCAGCCCGACCGCGCTGGATACGGTCACCGTCACCGCCGAGCACCGCGAGCAGAACCTGCAGGAGGTGCCGGTGTCGGTGGGCGTGGTGCAGGGCGCGGCGATGCGCGAGTTCACCGCCGGCGGCGACGACACCTTGCTGGCACTGTCCGGCCGCGTGCCGGGCTTCTATGCCGAGACCACCACCGGGCGCATCTTCCCGCGCTTCTATATCCGTGGCCTGGGCAACATCGACTTCTATCTGGGTGCCTCGCAGCCGGTGTCCATCATCCAGGACGATGTGGTGCTGGAGCACGTGGTGCTCAAGTCCAACCCGGTCTACGACGTGGATCAGGTCGAAGTGCTGCGCGGCCCGCAGGGCACCTTGTTCGGCCGCAATACCACCGCCGGCATCGTCAAGTTCGACACGGTCAAGCCCGGCGACACCTATACCGGCCGCGTCGATGCCAGCTACGGCAGCTACAACACCGTGTCGCTGGATGGCGGCTTCGGTGGGCCGATCAACGACGTCCTGTCGTTCCGCGTCTCGGCCTTGTATCAGCACCGCGACGATTGGGTGGACAACACCTTTGCCGGCAGCAGCGCCGATGGCACGCGCACGCCGCGCAAGGATGCGATGGGCGGCTACAACGACCGCAATGCACGCCTGCAGGTGCTGCTCAAGCCCAACGACGCGTTCTCGCTGCTGGGCTCGGTGCATACGCGCGACTACGACGGCACCTCCACGTTGTTCCTGCGCAATGCGGTGACGCGCGGCAGCGACAAGGTGGACGTGCCGCGCGATCGCGTGGCCTACGACGAAGCCAACGACAACCCGCAGGCCTACAAGACCGATGGCGGCTCGATCAAGGCGATCTACGATTTCGGCGGCGTGTCGCTGACCTCCATCACCGCCTACGAAACCACCTCCGGCTACAGCCGTGGCGACACCGATGGCGGCGCGGCGGCCAACTACCCGGTCAACGGCGTGCCGAACGGTTTCGGCCAGTCGATGGGGCAGATCCGCGATCTGGATCAGTACACCCAGGAACTGCGTCTGGCCAGCGAAGGCGACGACGCACTGCAATGGCAGGTGGGCGCGTTCTACTTCGATGGCCGCGACACCACCGATTTCTATCAGCGTGCGTTTTTTCTGCAGACCGCCGCGCGCAACCCCAACAACTGGGTGCGCCTGCGCAACACCAATACCTCGTGGGCCGGCTTCGGTCAGCTCAGTTACAAGGCCACCGACGCGCTCACCCTGACCGCCGGCATCCGCCAGACCAGGGACACCAAGGAAACCCGCCTGCTCAAGACCGCCGACACCGCCGTAGGTGCGGTGACGTACCGTGGCCGTCGCGACGTGCGCATGTCCGACACCCAGCCCAGCTGGGATCTCAGCGCGATGTACGAAATCAATCCCGAGCTGAGCGTGTATGCACGCGTGGCGCGCGGTTTCCGCGGCCCGACCATCCAGGGCCGCAGCGCGGTATTCAATTCGGACTTCACCACCGCCGATTCGGAAACCATCCTGTCGTGGGAGGCCGGCATCAAGAGCAGCCTGTTCGACAATCGCCTGCGTCTGAATGTCAGCGGCTTCACCTACACCGTCGATGACATCCAGCTCAACGGCAACGATTCGGACGGCAACGGCGTGCTGTTCAATGCCGACAAGGCCAAGGCCTACGGTCTGGAAGCGGACCTGGACTGGCGCCCTATCTCCAACCTGTCGCTGACCGCCGGCCTGAGCCTGCTGCATAGCGAAATCCAGGACAAGCGCGTGTTTGCGCAGGCCTGCGCGCTCAACGGCGTGGTGGTGTGCACGGTCAACGACCCGACCATCCGCGTCGGCGCCAACACCTTTGCGCAGATCGACGGCAACCCGCTGCCCAACGCGCCCAAGTACAACCTCAACCTGGCCGCGCGTTACGACATCCCCGTGGGTAACGACGGCGCGTTCTTCGTCTCCACCGACTGGAACAAGCAGGGCGAAACCAGCTTCGTGCTGTACGACTCCACCGAGTTCCGCGCCGACGGCAATTTCGAAGGCGGCCTCAAGCTGGGTTACACCGGCGGCTACGGTGCGTGGGAAGTGGCGGCGTTTGCGCGCAACATCACCAACGAGAAAAACGTCAAAGGTGTGATCGAGAACTACATGGCGGCGGTCTACAACGAGCCGCGCATCGTGGGCGTGTCGGTCAACGTCAACTGGCAATGAGTTGCTGATCGACTGACCGCATCACCGCATCACAGCGACATGCGCGTCGCAGTGATGCTTGGTACGACAACCGAGCCCGCTGCGTGCAGTACGCAGCGGGCTTTTTCGTGTCAACGGCTGCGCAACACCGACTGCACCCAACTGACGATCTGCGCGCTGCTCACCGCGCCGGAGTGACGGCCCAGCTCACTGCCGCCGCGGATGACCAGCAAGGTGGGAATGCTGCGGATGCCAAAACGCGTGCCCAGCGCCGGATGCAGATCGGTATCCACTTTTGCCAGACGGACCTGCGGTTCCAGCAGCGGGGCGGCCGCGGCGAATTGCGGCGCCATGCTCAGACACGGCCCGCACCACGGTGCCCAGAAATCCACCACCAACGGCAGCTCGCTGCGCACCGCGTGCTTGTCGAAATCGACAGTGGACAGCGCTACCGGTGCCCCGAGAAAGAGCGGCTGATGGCAGCTGCCGCAGTTGGGCGCATCGCGCAGACGCGTTTGCGCTACGCGATTCATCGCAGTGCAGCTCGGGCAGGCCACCAGCAGCGGCGCAATGGTCATCGGCGATCTCCACAGGCAAGAGAGACGGTGCATCGCATGTCGCGCTGGTGGCGATCTGCGCGTGCGTGGGCGGTTGTCAGTGTAGCCATGGCGAGGCAAGGCCTGCGTGCGGGGGCGATCACTGCGGGGCTGCACGCCTGGTGGCAGGTGCGTCCATTCCTGCCGCCAGGCTGTGCAACGATCAGGCTGACCGGCCCAGGTCCAGTACCGGCACGAAGCCGCCGAAGATCATGCGCTTGCCGTCGTAAGGCATCGGATTGACCGCAGGGTTCATGCGCGGGTCGTCCATCATCTTCTGCATGCCGGAATCGCGCGTGGCCTTGTCCGGCCATTCGATCCAGGAGAACAGCACGGTTTCGTCCGTGGCCGCCTCGACCGCGCGATAAAAGTCGGTCTGCTGTCCGTGCGGGACGTCATCGCCCCAGCACTCCACCACGCGCAACGCGCCGTATTCCATGATCATGCTGTCGCCCATGCGGGCGTGCTCCAGGAACCTGTCCTTGTTGGCAGTGGGCACCGCAAGGACGAAACCATCGATGTACGACATGAACCACCTTCGCTGGCATGACGCACGGCGTGCGCCTTTGTAGAAACGACGAACAGGCAGGGCAGGGAGCGACACGCAGATCGGCGCGTGGCGCGGTCTACGTGAAAGCCTGCGTGCACGGATGGGCTCGCTCGTCGTCACCGCCATGGATCGGACGATCCGTGTGAGCAACTGCCAGCGTGCTGCGTCCCCGCACCTGAGAGTGCCGACCCAGCATAGCCGGCCGACGCCCTCATGGCCGTTATGACGCAGCCAGGTTACGCCGTCGCAACGTCGCTTCGAACACCACATCGCCGTCTTCGTTGCGTGCCTGCAGCGAGCCGCCATGCGCCTTGACGAACTGATCTGCGATAAACAACCCCAGGCCCAAGCCCTGGCTCGCGTGGAAGCTGGCCTTGAATGGCTCGAACAGACGCGGCATCAGACTGTCGGGGATGTGGCCGGCGTTGCGCACCGATAAACGCAGCGTGTCGCGCTGGCGCCCGTCCAGGTGCACGCGCACCGGCTGGCGCGCGCCATGCAGCACTGCGTTGCCGACCAGGTTGGAGATCACCTGTGCCATCCGATCGCCGTCGCCGTCGCCATGCAGATCGCCTTCGCTACGCAAGTCGATCGGCGTGTGCGGATTGGCCTGCGCCACCTCGTTCACCACGCTATAGGCCACCTCGCCAAGATTGCAGGGGCCGAACTGCATCGACAACCCGTCGGTGCGCAGACGCGAGAAATCCAGCAGCTGCTCGACCATGCGTGCCATGCGATGCGCGCTGTTTTCCAGATGTTCCAGCGTGCGTGCGGCCGAGCCTTCGGTGGCCACATCCAGGCTCAGCTTGTCGGCGCACAGCAGAATCACCGACAGCGGTGTACGCAGGTCGTGGGTCAGCACCGCCATCATGGTTTCATTGAGGGTGAGCGCACGTTCCAGCGATGTATTGCGCGCCTTGAGCAGGCGCCGTTGCTGATACAACTCGATGAACACGTTGACCTTGCTCAGGATCACGTGCGGCTCGATGGGCTTGTGCAAAAAATCCACCGCGCCGGTTTCGTAACCCTGGAACGCACGCACCGGGTCGTTCGGCGAGGCAGTCAAAAAAATGATCGGCACATGCCGGGTGCGCTGCGAGCCGCGCATCAGTTCGGCCAGCGAAAAGCCGTCCATTTCCGGCATGTGCACATCCAGCAATGCCAACGCCACATCGTGTTCGAGCAACAGTTCCAGCGCCTGCGCACCGGAGGCTGCGCACAGTACCTGGATGCCGTCGCGCTGCAGCAGCGCTTCCATCGCCACCAGATTCTGCGGCACGTCGTCCACGATCAGCAGCTTGGCCGGTTCGGTGGTACTGCTGTCTGCAGCCAGACCGGTCGCGGTGAGATTCATCGGTGGAAAGCCTCCAGTCGGCTGCAGATCGCCTGCAAGGTGAGCACCGCATCGGCACCGGCGTGGGCGATGGCGGAGGCGGGCATCAAGGGAGACGCCGCGTCGTCGGGCAGCTGGATCCAGGCGGTGCCGCCGACCGCGCGTACCGCCGCCACGCCAGCGCTGCCATCGCTGCTGGCGCCGGTGAGCAGGATCGCCAGCAGGCGTGGTCCGAAGACATCGGCGGCCGATTCGAACAAGGGGTCGATCGCCGGGCGCGAGAACAGCACCGGCGCATCCATCGACAACGCCAGGCTGTCGCGGTTCTCTACCAACAGATGATAGTCGGGCGGGGCGATGGTCACGCTGCCGGCGAGCAGCGGTTGCTTGTCCTCTGCCTCGCGCACCGGCAAGGCGCAGCGTGCATCCATCAATTCGGCAAGATGGCTGGTGCGGTCGCGTGGCAGATGCAGCACCACCAACACCGGCATCGGCAACTCCGCAGGCAGGCTGGACAACAACGCCTGCAACGCCATCACACCGCCGGCCGATGCACCGACCACGATCGCCTCGAAGTGCTGCCACCCATGCGCGCCGCTCATGCCGCCTTCCGAAACAGACGTTGCTCGCGGGCCACGGTTTCGAAGGCCTGCGCATGCGCGCCGAACTGCAGCGATTCCTTGCTGCCCAGACCCAGAAAACCACGGTGCACCAGCGCGTCATGGAACAGACCCACTGCGCGATCCTGCAGGGTGCGGTTGAAGTAGATCAGCACGTTGCGGCACGACACCAGATGCACTTCGGAGAACACCGTATCGGTGGCCAGGCTGTGATCGGCAAACACGATGTGGCGTTTGAGGCGGCGATCGAACACCGCGCCGTCGTAGGCGGTGGTGTAGTAATCGGACAAGGACCCGCGGCCGCCGGCCTCCAGATAGTTGCGGCTGAACTGTGCAATGCGGTCGATGCCGAAGGCGCCGGCTTCGGCCATGCCCAGCGCTTCGGGATTGATGTCGGTGGCGTAGATCACCGCTTTTTCCAGCAGGCCTTCTTCGTGCAGCAGGATCGCCAGCGACCAGACTTCTTCACCGGTGCTGCAGCCGGCCACCCAGAGTTTGATCGAGGGATAGGTGCGCAATACCGGCACCGCATGCTCGCGCAAACAGCGGAAATAGGCCGGGTCGCGGAACATCTCCGACACCTGCACGGTGAAGAACTGCATCGCCTGTGCAAACGTCTCCGGCTCGTGCAGCAGGCGATGCTGCAGATCGGCCACGCGTGCGCAATCGAAGCGGCCCATGGCGTGGCGCATGCGTCGACGCAACGAGGACACCGCGTAATCGCGGAAGTCGTAGTGATAGCGCTGGTACACCGCTTCCAGCAGCACCCGCAGCTCCAGATCGAACAGTTCCACTGCAGTCATTGCCGCGAGCACCACACCCGGCACAGCGACACCAGCTTGTCCACGTCGATGGGCTTGGCGATGTAGTCGTTGGCACCGGCCTCAAGACAGCGTTCGCGGTCGTCGGCCATGGCCTTGGCGGTCAGCGCGATGATCGGCAGATCCTGCCACTGACGATTGGCACGGATCTGGCGCATCGCAGTGAGGCCATCCATCTCCGGCATCATGATGTCCATCAGCACCAGATCCACTTCGTGCCTGGCCAGATGTTCCAGCGCCTCGCGGCCATTGCGTGCGATCTGCAACGTCACGCCCAGCGGCTCCAACACGCTGGAGAGCGCAAAGATATTGCGTACATCGTCTTCGGCCAACAGCACGGTGGCGCCATCCAGCACCGCATCGCGGCGGCGCGCTTCGCGCAGCAGGCGTTGCTGGTCGCTGGGCAACGAAGCTTCCACGCTATGCAGAAACAGCGTCACTTCGTCGAGCAGGCGCTCCGGCGAGCGCACACCCTTGATGATGATGCTCTTGGAATAACGGCGCAGGCGTTGTTCTTCGTTGCGGGTGAGTGCGCGCCCGGTGTAGACGATCACCGGCGGGAACGCGACCGCATCGTTGCCGGCCATGCGTTCGAGCAGGTCGTAGCCGCTGCCATCTGGCAGCGCCAGATCGGTGACCATGCAATCGAAGGTGGAGCCGGCCAGTTGCTGCATGGCTTCGGCAATGCTGCCCACCGCGACGATTTCCAGTTGATCGCGCGCCAGCAGCAGCTCCAGGTTCGCACGCAGCGCGCTGTCGTCTTCGACGATCAACAAGCGGCGCACCGCGCGTGCATTGGTGTCTTCCAGCTGGCGGATTGCGCCGGCCAGCAGCTCGCGCGTGGCCGGCTTGATCAGATAGCCCACCGCACCGAGTTCCAGCGCAATCTGGCTGCGCTCCATGGCCGAGACCACATGCACCGGGATGTGCCGCGTTGCCGGATCGCGCTTGAGCCGCTCCAGCACGCTGAGTCCGGACGCATCCGGCAGGCCGATGTCGAGCAGGATGCCGCTGGGCCGCAAGTCCGCCGCCAGCTGCAGTGCTTCTTCGGCGCTGGGCGCCACCACGCAATCGAAGTCCAGCTCATGCGCCAGATCGACCAGGGCTTGGGCAAAACGCGTGTCGTCTTCCACCGCCAGGATCAGCCGGCCCGGACGGCTGCGTTGATCGCGATCGTCGTCGGCGCGCTGGAGCGGCGCTGCACTCGCTGCTGGAATCGGCAGCGGCAAGGCGCTGGACGCAACCACAGCCTGCTCACCAGGACGAGATGCCATCGCCATGCCGCTGGTGTGCTGCGCTGCTTGCGCGGTGTTAAGCGACGCCAGCGGCGTATGCCTGTCCGCAACAGTCACACCCTCGGCCGGTGCGCCATCGGTCGGCAATTCCAGCGTGAAGCAACTGCCGCGTCCCGGCTCGCTGTCCACACGGATGCTGCCGCCCATGCGCTGCGCCAGATCGCGCGAGATCGACAGCCCCAGGCCGGTGCCGCCATAGCGACGGCGCGTGCTGCCATCGGCCTGACGGAACGCTTCGAAGATGATCTCGGTCTGTTCGCGCGCAATGCCGATGCCGGTGTCCTGGACCTTGAACAGCACGCGTCCCGGCGCCTGCGCCTGGAGCGACAGACTGACGCTGCCGTGCTCGGTGAACTTGATCGCATTGGCCAGCAGGTTCTTGAGAATCTGCTGCAGACGCTGACTATCCATGACCAGTTGCGTCGGTGCATCGGCGTCGGCCGTGATCTGCAACGCAAGGCCTTTTTGCCGCGCCAGTGGCTCGAAGGTTTCGCGCAGGCGCTGCAGCACCGAGCTGGTGGCGATGGTGTCGTCGGCCAGTTCCACATGCCCGGCTTCGATCTTGGACAAATCCAGAATGTCGTTGATCAGCGCCAGCAAATCGTTGTTGGAAGAGAGAATCGCCTGCGCATATTTCACCTGCTCGGGGCTGAGCGTGCCGTCCTTGTTGTCGGCCAGCAGCTTGGCCAGGATCAGCGCGCTGTTGAGCGGGGTGCGCAACTCGTGCGACATATTGGCCAGAAATTCGGACTTGTAACGCGAGGCGGTGGAGAGCTCGTTGCTGTTGCGCACCAGCTGGTTCTGCGCAACCAGCAAGGCCTGCTTCTGCGCCTCCAGTGCCTGGGTGCGTTCTTCCAGCTGCACGTTGGTCTGTTCCAGCTCGGCCTGCTGCTGTTCCAGATCGCTTTGCGATTGCTGCAGGCTGCGGCTTTGCTCTTCCAACTCTTCGTTGGTCACGCGCAGCTCTTCCTGCTGGGTCTGCAGTTCTTCGCTCTGGCGCTGGGTTTCTTCCAGCAAGGCCACCAGCTGCGCGCGCAACAACGCGGTGCGCAAGGCCAGGCCGATGTTTTCGCCGCAGCGTGCCAGCAGTTCCTGCTCGCGCGAACCGGCTGTGCGCGGGTCGGTCACGCGGCCAAGCTCCACGATGCCGATCACACGGCCATCGGCAGTGACAGGTGCCAGCAGCAGTTCCTGGCAGCTGCTCTTGCCCAGGCTGGAGGCGATCTGCAGATGTCCTGCGTCCACGCCACGCACGCGGCGCACCGCGCCACGCTGCAAGGCCTCGCCCAGTTGCCCGGTGTTGGTCGGCAGCGTCTTGGGCATGTCGGCCGGAAGCGCGGTGCCACCGGTCAAACGCAGGCGCTCGCCTTCGATGCGATACAGCGCGCCCACCTGCGCATCCAGCGTGTCGCACAGTGCGCTAACGGCAGCATCGGCCAATGCTTCCGGGCTTTGATCGCCGCGCAAACTCGCTTCGACCGTGTTCTCTGCCTGCTGCAGCCACAGCGCGAATTCGGCCTGACGCCGCGCGCGGATCGCCTGCGTCACCACCAGCGCCATCGCCAGGAACGACACGCCACCGATGCTGCGGTTGATCGAGGAAAAACTGGAATTGGTGCTGGACGGCGCCAGATTGAAACCCACTGCCAACAACACGCATGACAGCGCGCCCACGATCAATGGCACCTGCGTGCGGTTTTGAAACACCGTCACCCCAACCGCGACGAAGTAGGTCAGCCACACCGCATAGCCAAGCGGTGTGACCAATTCCACAGCGAGCGTCGCAGCCATCAAGGCCCCCGCGATGACCCACACCCAGCGGTCGCGTGTGGTCGAGATGTTCTGCATAAGGCGCGCGGACCTAGGTGGGAGGGCGGTCATGTTAGCCGATAACTTTCACGCGTAAATCGCCGGAAATTTGACGCTTTCCGGCCGGGTTGGCTTGCACGTGGCCTTCACGCACCCGTCACTATGGTCGCGCGCTTTGCAGGGGGGAAACATCGCGTGATGGATGCGGAAACGGCCACCGACACCGTCGGGCCGCTTTCTCACAACAGCCGGCAGTGCCAGCTGTTGCTCGAGAGCATGTGCGATTGCGCGATCTATACGCTCGATACGGGCGGACACGTGCGTAGCTGGAATACAGCCTGCCAGCGCCTTCACGGCTACGCCGCTGCCGAGGTCATGGGGACGCATTCTTCGCGTTTTTATGCGCGCGAAGATGCGCCGCCCGGCGAGCCGGCACACCTGCTTGAGATCGCCATGCGCGATGGTCGCGCTGCTGCGGAAGGCTGGCGCTTGCGCAAGGATGGCAGCCAGTTCCTGGCCCGCATGGTGATCGAGCCGGTATTGGAACTCGACGTGCTGATCGGTTTTGCCGTGGTGACCTGCGATATCAGCGAACGCCATGCAGCGCAGCAATCGCAGCAGGTGCTGGCGCAGACGCAACGCAGCCAGGCGCTGGGCCGGTTGACGCGCGGCATGGCGCATGACTTCAACAATCTGCTGACCGTGATGGCGACCAGCCTGGATCTGATCTCGCGGCGTTCGGGCGAGGATGCGCGTCTGCGCACCTTGCTGGGTGCTGCACAAACGGCAGTGGAGCGGGGCACCTTGCTGACCCGCCACGTGCTCGCCTTCGCACGCGGGCAGCAATCGCCTCCGCAACGTCATGCAGTCAATGCAATCGTGACCGGCACGTTGGAACTGCTGCTGCGTGCGTGCCCGGCCGGCATTGGCCTCTCGCTTGAATTGGCCCAGACACTGCCGGATGTGCGTATGGATCCAGGTCAATTGGACGCCGCATTGCTCAACCTGGTCTTCAATAGCTGCGATGCCATGCCCGATGGCGGTACGATCGTGCTGGCCACCGCCGTACAGCGGCGTGCCGCACCGTCCGACCCGCACGCTGCACAGCGCACTTACGTCAGCGTTGCGGTGCGCGATAATGGCAGCGGCATGCCGGCGGATGTCGCGCAGCGCGCTGGCGACGCGTTTTTCACCACCAAGGATGCGGGCACGAATGCCGGCCTGGGCTTGAGCCAGGTGTTCGGCTTCGCGACCCAATCCGGTGGTTTTGTCGAGCTTGACACCGCACCCGGACACGGCACCACCGTGACCTTGTTTCTCCCGGCCATCGAGGACGCCGAGCATGACTGAATCCCTGCGCTTGCTGATGGTTGAGGACCAAGAAGAGTTACGCGAACTGATCGGCGAGGCACTGCGCGATGCCGGCATCACCGTCGACACCGCCGACGATGGTCACAGTGCATTGCGCATGCTGCGCGAGAGCGGCCCTTACGATGTGGTGTTCAGCGATATCCGCATGCCCAACGGCATGTCGGGCATCGAGCTGAGCGAGCAAGTGACGCAACTGCTGCCGCAGGCACGCATCATCCTGGCGTCCGGGTTTGCCAAGGCGCAGTTGCCGCCACTGCCGCCGCAAGTGGATTTTCTGCCCAAGCCCTACCGCCTGCGTCAGCTGATCGACATGCTCAAAGGCGTTGCAGCCAACGCGTAAACGTTGGCTGCATCCAGCTCGTGCGGCCGGTTCAACGGCTCTGGTAGTACACCTTGTCGATGGCGATCTCCACTGGCGCGGCCGGGGGATCGGCCACCAGCATGAACATCTGTTTGACCGCCTGCAGATCCAGATCGTAGAACGCGCTGAAGGGGATGCTGACTTCATGCCAGGCGCCATCGCGCACCAATCCGTACTGATTGCCGCCCGCGGCGAAGTCCACCCAGCTGTCGCCGAAACTGGTGTTGATGCCGATCTTGAAGGTCGAAGGCGTAGTGGTTTTAACGTGCAGTTTCAGTGCGCCGCCCGCATACGCGGCATATTGCGATAGTCGGTCTGGATGCCCAGGCCGTACCAGGCACCGGCATTGGCGCGGTATGCCATCACGTTGCGGCCTTCGAATGGGGCCTGCGCAATCGGGGTGAGGTTGTTCCATAAGTACAGCTCGGCATCCTGGCCGAGCGTCAGCCGCGCACTGGTATCGCTTTGCTCGGTGAATACACCAAAGCGCCCCGCAGGCGCGGCATGTTGCGCGCCGACATACAGTTGTGCACCGGGGTTTTGATATAGCCGGATGTAATCGATCTCCATCTTGCCCGGCAGCGGCGCCGTCACCGCAGCAGGCGAGGTAACGCCGGTATAGGTGCCGCCCACCGCAAGATTGAGCAGCAGATATTGCTGCTGGTGGAATTCGTGCAACGAGGCGCCTTGGATATTGGAGATCGCAAATTCGAAGTACTGCTGGCCGTCGATCGACACGCGGATGAATTGCGGGTCCCAGGCCATCCGGTACACATGGAAGTCGTTGTGCAGATTTATCGGGCTGGTATAGCTGGTGTCGTAGTCGGCTTGCGCGCCGTTGTAGTCCCAATGCACGGCCGCGCCGATGCGGCGGTTGGCGGTGCCGGCGGCGATAGCCGCGGCCATGCCGGCCTCCATCAGATCGATTTCGCCGCGGCCGGGCCATACGCCGATCGTGCCCAGCATCCAATACGCCGGCCATAGCCCGTTGCCGACCACCGGCGTCTTGATGCGCGCTTCCAGCGTGCCGTATGTGAAGTGCATGCGGCCTTCGGTCTTGAGCCGTGCCGAAGTAAACGGCATGCCCTGAAACGCTTCGCGCCGCGCCTCGATCACCAGCCGGCCATTATCGATACGCGCATTTTCGGCACGGCTGGTGTAGTACTGCATCTCGCCATTGCCCCAGCCGCATAAACCGATCTGGCAGCCGTTGCCGACATCCGTTGCCGACATCGTAGGTCCATTTGTTGCCATCGATGCCTGGCCCGTTGAAGTTGTCTTCCCAGACCAGGGTTTGCGCCTGCGCACTTGGGGCGAGAGCAACGCCCAATACGACGGCGAACTGCACAGCGACACTGCGTAACATGTTCATTGCGTACTTCCCCACAAGGCGGACTCAGGTCCGTGGAGAAGCGACGCTGCGTAGCGGTTACTTCAGTGTCAAAGCAATTGTCGATTGTATTTCAGTTACATGGTGTTCATTAAGGAATATTCCATCATTGGCATGACGGCGGTCGCAAACGCGGTCTGTGCCGTGCTGCGCGGCAGCACCTGTTTGCGACCGGCAGATGCGCATCCACGCACACTTCAATGCCCCGCGTGCACCGTCCACGCCACCAGTCGTATCACCAATGGTCGCACCACCAGCACGCAACAGAACGCGGTGGGCATCGCAATGCGGTAGGCGTCCAGCACGCGCCATAGATAGCCGGGTGCCAGCCCGGTGTTGGCGCCGGTGATGACCAGGCACATCAGCAAGGCCATGATCGCGGCCATGTAGAACGCGAAGACGAACGGGGTGGCGCGCACACCGAGTTTCCAGCGCGGTCGCGCCAACGGGGAGGAGGGTGGAGATGACGACATGGGGATGACCTCGACTGCCGCACAACCGCGGCGTGAAGGGAACTGTAGAGACGGCACCGCGGCCGGGGTAGATCGCGTAGCCTTGTGGCTTACGTAAGAAAAAATTACGAATCGTTTGGTAATACTTGCCTCAACAATGAACATTCTTCACTCCATCCGTAGTTTTGTCAGCACCGTCGATGCCGGCAGTATTGCCGGTGGTGCCAAGTTGCTGGGCGTCAGCGCGGCTGCGGTCAGCCAGAACATCGCGCGGCTGGAGCAGCATCTGGGCGTGCGCCTGCTGCACCGGACCACACGCAGCCTGGCACTCACCGAGCGCGGCACGCTGTACTTCGAACAGGTGCGGCAGCTGGAGCGCGACCTGGAACGCGCGCGGCAATCGGTCGCCGGTCCGCAGCAGGCCCCGGCCGGGCGCTTGCGGGTGGCCAGCACCGCCGCTTTTGCGCGCCATGTGCTCGCCCCGATGTTGCCGGCGCTGCGCCAGCGCTATCCGCAACTGGAGATCGAGCTGTTGTGCACCGACCGCGCCGTGCAGCACGCGCAGGAAAGCGTGGACGTCAGCCTGCGCATCGAAGCGCAGCTGGAAGACGGCCTGGTGGCGCGGTGCATCGCGCAGGTGCCGCTGGTGGTCTGCGCGGCGCCCGAGTACCTGGTCCGTTGCGGTACCCCGCAGACCCCGGATGAATTGAAGTACCAACACTGCCTGTTGCTGCGTTACCCGGTGGACGGGCGTTGTCTGCCTTGGAACTTCGTCCGCAATGGCGTGCGCTTCCAGCCGGAGCTGGGCAAGGCGATGGTCAGCGACGATATCGATGCACTCGCCACCATGGCCGCTGCCGGCGGCGGCATTGCACGATTGGCCGCGTATGTCGTGCAGCCGTACCTGCAGCGCGGCCAGCTGCAGCCGCTGTTTGTGCCCGAGACCCGCGGAACCACCCAGGCCGCGCCAGAACCGCTACGGATCTACCTGTGCGTCGCCGACCGCCGCGACTTCACTCCAAAGGTGCGCGCCTTTATGGACCACGTACTCGAACGCCTGCCGGCGGAGTGGCGCATTGCCGAGCCGGCGCTGACACCTGCGCCGGCTCAAGCAGCAACCGGTGCATAGCCAGCATCTGAGTTGCAACCCTTTGTGTCCGGCGCTCTGGTCAATAAGGCGCACGAAGGTGTGATGCGCTGACTCGCAAATGCGTACCAAGTTGCTTGCAAGCGGTCCACTTTGAAAAGTGCAGCACCCCAAGTCATCGTTCCTGATCAACTACAACGGCGGCAGCTACCGCCGCCGCTGTTGCTCATTCCAGCTTGGACATGACAATCAAGCGCGCCGGCGGCTTTCAGTCAGCGCGTTTGCCATCACCATCGCTCACTCCAGCTTGAGCATCACAATCGAATGCGCCGGCAGCGCAACGCTCAACGCCTTGCCTTGCACGCGCGCTCCCTTGAACGCTTTGGGCTCCACCGCATGTGGCTGGGCGAAGGTGTTGTGCGCGGTGATCGCCGGCGCAGTGAGTATCTGTCCCTCCACGCTGCTCGGCGACAGGCCTTCTACCTGCACGCTGACGTTCGCCGCCGAGTTCGCATCCAGATTGGTCAGCGCGACATACACATGCCCATCCTTGGCCTTGACTGCCGAGCCGTGCACGGCGGGCACATGCGCATCGCCGTGACGGTACTCGGGCGTCTGCAAGTGCAGTGGCAGGTAGGTGGCGTCCTGGTAAGGCTTGTACAGCGCGAACACGTGGTAGGTGGGCGTCAGCACCATCTTGTCCCCGTCGGTGAGAATCATTGCCTGCAGCACGTTGACCATCTGCGCGATATTGGCCATGCGCACGCGCTCGGCATGCGCACTGAAGATGTCGATATTCAATGACGCCACCAGCGCATCGCGCAGGCTGTTTTGCTGATGCAGAAAGCCCGGGTTCGCATCGGGCAGGCCGGCGTACCAGGTACCCCATTCGTCCACGACCAGCGCCACTTTCTTGTTCGGATCGTAGCGGTCCATGATCGCGCTGTGTTTGGTGATCAGCTCGTCCATCACCAGCGTGCGCGACAGCGTATCGATCCAGGCGGCTTCGTCGAAATTGGTGGACGAGGCGCGTGGCGGCCAACCACCGGGCACGGTGTAGTAGTGCAGGCTCAGGCCGTCCATCAACGTGCCGGCCTCGCGCATCATCACTTCGGTCCAGTGATAATCGTCGTTGTTGGGGCCGGGCGCGATCTTGAGGATCTTCTGATTGGCCGGTGCCTTGACGAAGGTCTGGTAGCGCCGATACACATCGGCCGCATATTCCACGCGCATATTGCCGCCGCAGCCCCACAGCTCGTTGCCCACGCCGAAGTAGGGCACCTGCCATTGCGCATCGCGGCCATTGGCGCGGCGCTTCTGGGCCAGGCTCGAGCGCGTGGGTGCGGTCATGTATTCGGCCCACTGCGCAATCTCGTCCGGTGCCGCATTGCCCACGTTGCCGGCGATATACGCCTGGGTACCAAGCAGCTCGGTAAAGTCCATGAACTCGTGGGTGCCGAACCGGTTGGACTCTTCCACGCCGCCCCAATGCGTATTGATGCTGATCGGGCGTTTGGCTGGCGCACCGACGCCATCGCGCCAATGGTATTCGTCGGCAAAGCAGCCGCCCGGCCAGCGAATGTTCGGTTCTGCAATGGCCTTCAACGCGGCCACCACATCGTCGCGATAGCCACGCGTGTTGGGGATGGGCGAGTCCTCACCGACCCACACCCCGCCATAGATGCCGGTGCCCAGGTGCTCGGCGAACTGGCCGAACAGTTGCCGCGACACTTGCGCGCCGGGCTGGTCCACGCGCAGCGTACCGCTCACCTTGACCTCGGCAGCCGATGCGGCAAGTGCGTTCGCTATCAATGCAGCGGCGACGATTGATTGCAACATCCGCCTGCGCGGGATTCGCAACGCGAGGGAAATCCACTGCATCGGCTTGGCGCTCCTGTGCGGGATGGTCGAGTCGTTCACGCACTGCCAGATCGGCAGGCGTGGCGCCAGCGTATTACGTGCAAGGGCCGATGTCTGCGCCAATGGCTGCATCGCCGCAGCTCGCAGGAGCCCCGCCATGCACAGTTTCAAGGTCCAACTGCGTCGGCGCATCGCTGAGAAAGCGCCATCATCGACACGACCAATCTTCCGCCGCTCCTTGCTCTCAGTGCCACGCCTGCCGGGCTGGATGGTGGCGCTGGCGTCCATGACATCGGCGGCTGCGCTCAGCGCGTGATAGATGTAGGCGCCCTCGGGACCAGCAACGCTGAAGCCCTCCGGCGCCAGCTGGATGCGGCGACGGAAGTCCACGTCCGACTCAAAGGACGGTGCAATGCCGGTCTCCGTTTGGCCCGGATCGAGCATCAGTCATGCGACGCCGAACAGCGCGCCGAGGTGATCGAGGTCGGTGCCGGTGGCGAAGGCCAGCATGGTCTGCTGCGCCTTGTCGTTGGCGCGCTGACGAATCAGCAACTCGCGGGCGGCAAATAGCTGCAGGAGCTTGTAGACCGGATCCGATTCAGTGAGTGCAGAGAATTCCGGCATGAGCCGGCGAAATTGAGTCAGTGCGTCGGCAAAGATCGCTTCGAAGTCCAGAGCCTCAATGAGATCTGGAGCCTGTAGCTTGGAAAGATCAACTGCTGTAAACGGGGGGGCGGATTCAACTCCGATTCGCAACGCTGTTGAGGACCTCCTCGGAGAAGACTTCGGGGGGCGTTTTGAATCCGAGTATCTTGCGCGGACGATTGTAGAGTCGCTGTTCGATCCATCGCAGGTGCGCATCGGTGATGGTGCTG
>NZ_MDFM01000022.1 GCF_002939985.1 Xanthomonas hortorum pv. cynarae
CCTCGTTGGCTTCAGGTGACAGCAGCATCCACCCAGCGCGGCGCAGATCCTGCGACAGGCGGCTGATGGTCAGGGCTAATCAGGTATGATTAAGATGTGTTCGCTACGACAATCGCGCCTGCGCTCACGCCGACTCCAACACCCAACACCCAAACGCAGGCCCGGCCGAATAGCCGATTTCCGGTTCGATGCGGATCTGCAGGGTGGCGCGTCCGGCGACCGCTGCCGGCAAGGCGTAATCCACATCGTCGAAGTCCAGGCCGCGGTTGCCGCCCAGGCGTTCGTTGGCGATGAGTTCGCCGTCGGCGAGGATGCGGAAGCGGCGGCGGGTTTCGTCGCCCCAGTAGCGCAGGCGCAGGATGCGGGCCTGCGCGGTGTTGCGCAGGGTGAAGGCGATGAAGCCGCCGGTACGGGCGTCGCGGCCGGCGCGGCGGCGGTAGCTGAGCGCGTAGGAGCTTTCGCTCTGCAGACCGTGGGCTTTTTCGGATGCTTCGTCACCCAGGGCGACGCGGTCCAGTGCGCGCGTGTCGAGCGCCTGTTGTTTCGCTTCTGCTGCGGCCTGCTCGGCCTGTTGCTGCTGCCATGCGGCGGTATCGCGGTGTTCCAGATAGAGCGCGCTACGGCGATCGAACTGGGCGTAGAACGGGGAGAACCGCCAGTGCTGGGCGCCGTCGCTGTAGTCGAACGCGGACTGGCCAGCCACCGGCTGCAAACGCTGCAAGACCTCATCGCCGCCGATCAATGCCGGGGTCTTGCCCGACCATGGCTTTGCCGCATCGCCCAGGTCCGCAGCCAAGACCAGCGGCCCCCGCAGCACCGAGACCCAGGCCGGGTCGTCCGCTGCGGCTTCCAGGCGCAGTGGCATCTCGAACGACAAGTCGAGCGTGTCGCCAGCGCGCCAGACGCGGGTGATGCGCAGATAACCGTCACTGACGGCAGCACCGACAGGCTGGCCATTGAGCTGCAGCACCGGCGACTGCGCCCAGCCGGGCACGCGCAGTGCGAGCGTGCGTTGCTCTGCCGGCGCGGCATCGACGCGGAGCGATGCGCTGCCCTGCTCCGGCATCGTGCTGCGTAAGGTCATGTCCAGCCCGGCGGCATCGCGCACGCTGGAGGGCACGTAGAGGTTGACGTAAACGCCCTGCCCGTCCTGCCAATAGATGGAATCGCCGAACTGGGCATGCGCCTCCATGCCGCTGCCGACGCAGCACCAGAAATCGTCGAACGGCGACGACCAGCCGCGCGCTTCGCCGGCCAGCATCGGTGTCATGTAGGTGAACATGCCGGTGCGCGGATGCTGCTGCGCCATCACGTGGTTGAGCAGCGTGCGCTCGTAGTAATCGAAGAACTCCGCCTGCGGGCCCCACTGGTACAGATGGCGAGTGAGCTTGAGCATGTTGTAGCTCGCGCAATGCTCGCAGGTCTGCTCGGTGAGAAACTTCGAAGTGCTGTCGGGCTGCTGGAAATATTCGCGGTCGCCATTGCCGCCGATCACGTAGGTGTGGTGATCGGTGACGGTGTGCCAGAAGAAGCGCGCCGCCGCGCCCGAGGCGGCATCGCCGGTCACTTCGTATTCGCGTGCCAGGCCGATCAGCTTGGGGATGTTGGTGTTGGAATGCTGGTGCACCAGTTCATCGCGTTGGGCGATGAGCGGATCGAGCACGGCGTGATGATGCAGCCGCTGCGCCAGTGCCAACCATTGCGCATCGCCGGTTTGCACATGCAATTCGACGAATGATTCGTTGAGGCCACCGAATTCGCACGACAGCACTTTCTGCAACTGCGCATCGTCGAGTGCGGAAAACACCGCTTGCAGATAGCCGGCAAGACCAACCGCGACCTGCAGCGCCTGCGCGTTGTCGCAATGCGCATGCACGTCGAGCAGGCCGGCGAACAACTTGTGCCAGGTGTACAGCGGTGCCCAGCTGCCGTTGAGATAGAACGGCGCCGGGTCGATCTTGCCTTTCTTCAGTTCATCGAACACGGCGCGGCCGCTTTCGATCTTGCCTGCGGCGTTCTTGCGCGTGAATCCGGCCACGTAACCATCGCCTGCATGCGCCTGGCAGCGTGCCAGCTCTGCGACCAGATAATGCGCACGCGTGCGGCATTGCGCATCGCCTGTCTGCGCATGCATCAAGGCCAATGCGCTGAGATAGTGCCCCAGCGTATGCCCGGCGATGGTGTCCGCTTCCCAGCCGCCATACGCCGGCGCCTTGGGGTCGAGGCCGGCGTACAGCACGAAATTGTGCAGCAGCCGGTCCGGCTCCAGCCGCATCAGATAGCGTCGATTGGTCTGCAGCGCATCCAGGAACAACGACGGCGTCAGCCTGACCTGCGCCAACGGTACCGCGCGGATACTGCCGGGTTGTGCGGCGTTGGCCTGCGCGGGAAATCGCAGAAAACCCGCAGCAACCGCCAGACTGCTCCAGGCCAGAAAGCGCCGCCGCGACAAGCTCAGCGCGTGGTCGGTGGTGTGCTCGGTAACGAAGACATCGGTCATAGGATCAGCTTAGCTCCTGTCGGTGCGCGCAGACTGCGCGCGCCGTTACAACCCACACCGGCAATAGCCGCTAGAGAAGCGATTACGTGGCACCGCCTGCGCGCGCCCGACCGGATCGGGTGGTGCGCGCCAGTGCACTGAAGCGGCAGCGACGACACGGCGGCGATCAGAACTTCACCGTCGCACGCGCCCAATAGAACCGACCAAGCAGATCGTAGGTCGCCACATCGGTGTTCGCATTGCCCACGTTGTTGGAGTAATACAACGGTGGTTGCTTGTTGGCGATATTGTCCACGCCCACTTCAAAGCGCGTATGCCACGGCTCCACGTTATAACCGAGCTGCAGGTTGTTGTAGACGTAGGCGCCGATCTTGCGCACCACCGTCGGCTCGCTGGAATCGGCCGACAGGCTCTGGTCCGGATCCGAATTGCCGATGGCGGTATTGCCCACATAACGGATGCGCCAGGTGGCGCTCCAATCGTCCAACGCCCAATTCACCGTCCCCAGCGCGCGCCAGCGCGGGAAATTGCCGTAGGCCTGGGTGTAGCGGCCGACGTTGTGGATGGTGACCGAGCTGGGATCGGTGGTATCGGGCAGCACGTCGTAGCGAGTGAGATAGGTGCCATTGAGACCTGCAGTGACATTGCCCCAAGGCGTGGATGGCAGGCGATAGGTCAGATTGAAATCGATGCCCTTGGCCCAGAGCTTGCCCAGGTTGACGGTGGGCTCGGCGATGTAATTGATGGTGCCGTTGCCGTTGCGATGGATCAGCGCGCAGAAGGAGCTGGCCGAGTTGGCGAAGCATTGATTGAGCACGGTCTGCGCCGACACCGTGGTGATGGTGTCTTCCAGATCGATGCGCCACCAGTCCGCGCTCAGCGACAGGCCATCGATCCACTGCGGGTCGTAGACCAGCCCCACATCGTAGGACTTGCCGGTCTCCGGCTTGAGTTGATAACCGGCCACCACCGCGCCGGACACCTTGCCCGACACCTGACCATCGGATTGCTGATAGCTGCCATTGGTCGGCACGTTCGCGCAGGCCACGCTGTTGCCGCCGGTGTAACCGTTGCACGGGTCGTTGACGGTAGCCGCATCGCCGGCCACGCCGGCATACAACTCGTTGATGTTGGGCGCGCGGAACACCTGCGAAACGGTGCCGCGCAGCAACAGGTTTTCGATCGGGCGATATTCCAGCGACACCTTGCTGTTGGTCTTGCTGCCGACCGAGCTGAAGTCGGAAAAACGCGTGCCCAGCGTGATGTTCAACGCGTTGATGCCGGGCAAGTCCTTGAGCAACGGGAACAATGCTTCGGCATAGGCTTCCTTGACGTCGAAACTGCCGCTCAAGGTGGATGCGCAGAACTCGATCACACCGCACAGGCCGTCTTCATCGCCAGTCCACAGCGCATCGGAGGCGGTGGTCGAGCGCTCCTTGCGATAGGAGATGCCGGTTGCCAGGCTGACGGTGCCGGCCGGCAAATCGAACAACGAACCGTTGGCATTGGCCTCGAATTGCTTGACGGTGTAGACGCTGGTCACGATCGGGTTGACCACCATGCCCTGCAACGTGGCGAGGTTGCTGCTGTCGTTGAGGTTGAAGAAGTTCAGCGGTGTACAGCCGGCAACCGCCGCACCCGCATTGCCGCACTTGACCACGCCGTCGCTGTCCAGGAACGACGGGGCGATCGCCTGATTGAACGTTGCGTAGTCGAGAAAACCGTTGTTGATCGACTTCTGTTTGACCTTGCCGTAGTTGAAGTTGGCGTCCCACTGCCAGGAGCTGTCGCCGAAGTGACCGCGCAAGCCCGGGCTGATCTGGAAGTTGTAGGTGTTGTATTGATAGCTGCGATTGCCCAGCACGGTGGCGCGCGTATTGAGGTCGTTGTAGGAGGTGCCGGTGCTGCGATCGGTGCCGAAGTTCACCCCGAACGGGTTGTAGTAACTCTGCGACGACACCAGGATGTTGTCGCCGTTGGAGAAGATCGGAATCGGCGCAATGATCGAGGCGGATTCGGTTTTACTGAACCAGGTGTTGACGTAGCCTTCGACATTGTCGGTAAAGCGATAGGTGCCTAGCAAAAAGGCATTGGTGCGCTTTTGCGGGGTCTGCAGCAGATTGAAGGGTTGGTAATTGTAGGAGTCGGCACTGGCGTTGTAACAGTGGAAATCGCCCGGACCGGCGCGACCGCTGACGCCGCTGTTGAGGGTGACGCGTCCGCAGCCGTTGGCCTGCGCGAGTTGATTCGATTGTTCCGAGCCATCGTTGAAATTGACCGTGCCGGTGGGCGTGGCGGATGAGCCCTGCTTCACCGGTTGGCCGCTGGTCAATGCCAGCGCGTCCTTGGAATAGTCGCGCGCCGCTGCCGAGACCGGGTCGATGTTGTGGTACGACAGGCCGCCGATCAGGCTGCCGCGTTCCCAGGTCTTGCCGGTGGTCAAGGCGAAGTTGCGTCGGTTGCCATCGCCCTCGCTGCTGGTGCCGAAGTCGCTGCTGAACTGCACGCCGTCGAACTGGCTGCGCAGGATGAAATTGACCACACCGCCGATGGCGTCGGAGCCATACACCGCAGAGGCGCCATTGCTGAGCACCTCGATGCGCTCGATCATGCTGGCCGGAATCGCGTTGACGTCGTTGTAGGCGAGCCGGATGCCGTTGACCAGCACCAGCGTGCGCTTATCGCCCAGGCCGCGCAGCGAAATCGCCGAGGCACCGGTACCGCCACCGTTGTTGGTGTACGGGTTGGTGGCGTTGCCGGCAATGGATGGCAGCTCCTGCAGCAGATCGCCGACGGTGGCCTTGCCGGTGGCGGCAATCTGTTCCTGGCTGACGGTGATCACCGGGTTGGCGGTTTCGGTATCCACGCGGCGCAGGCGCGAGCCGGTGACGACCACGCTATCGAGCGTTTGCGGCGCATCGCCGCTGCTGCCTGCTTGCTGCGCAGACACGGGTGCGGCTGCAGTTGCCGAAAGCGTCAGCAACAGCGCAGTGGCAAGCATGCTCGGCACGGGGCGCACACTGGCAACGGTGGTCCGTGAGAAAGGCAACAGCAACATCGGCATGCGGGGCTCCTGATTCAAACGACAGACAAACGGCGGGCAACACACGCCCGTGCCGGCGTGGACCAGCGCGGGTGGAGACAAGTGGCAGTGGGCGTCGCAGCGACATCTTTGGCGACGGCCATACAGTGGACACGCAGACAACCTGCGATGCGCGCGACCAGCAGAGGCCACGCAACGACGCGCGTTGTCTAAAGAGATAATTCCGCACTGAAGTCGCCCATGCGCTCCAGTTTCATCAGCTGGTCACAATGTGCCTGTGCGCACGCGCCACGTGTTGTCGCATTTGGCGACAGTGCATGCGGAAAACAGCATGGTTGCCATGCGTAGGGGCATGCGCGGACACATCGCTTCGCATCCAGGCTGACCAAGGTGAAGCGCCACGCAGCCTGATCAACCACGGTCTTTCCCTGCAGGCTCACACTGATCGCCTTTGCTCCAGTCTGCGGGGTCAGTGGAATGACGTGGGTGCCATAGATGTTCAATGGCCGTTCCGGTGAGGAGGCATACCGGCCGCGTGCGGCCAATGCCTTCAACGGCACATAGCGCTTGGCGGCCGCACGATCCTTGCTGATGTCGAGCAAGGCCTTCTGGCTAACGAAGTCGAAGGCGGCGAGCCGAGCGCCATCGCGCCCGATGGAATCTGCAAACGAACGCAAGCCCTGCGGAAACACGCCCTGTTGCTGGCCGAGGCGAACCACCGTCTGAATCGGCATCTCCAGGGTATCGTCAGCAGTACCCAAGCGCCCAGGACGAGATACCGATCGCCTGCCGGCGCCTGGTGACTGCGCGCCACCCCACGTCGATACAGAAAATGTCCTGCATCTACCCATAACTGGTGCCGTGGGCTGCCGGTCCACCAGCGAGGCGTAATGATCGGACATGCCCAGTGCCTGCGTGTATTGCGCTGGCGTGGGCGCGCCCACAGGCGCCGCAGTCACTGACAGGATCGGCATGAGCGTGAGAGACACACACCACGCTGCGATGGTGCGCAAGCGCATGGCGGGAATGTGTGGCACCTGCGACCTCATGGAATGTATGTCACGAAAGCTTGGCGTTGATGGACAACAGCCGAGCCCCTGACTGCAATTGCTGCGACAGACACAATCGATGTACGTTGCGGCAGGTCGCCAGGGAGTAACGCTGCGCTGGCTACCTGCATCCGGAACTTTGCTGGCTGGGTGGTGTGGAGCGCGTCAGGCCGGTTAAAAAAACTGGTGCGCGTTCGCGACGCACGTACGTGTGGTCGATGAAATCCGAATCGTCATACACCGCCAGTGCACTCCGCTGCCTGCGCACTGTCAGCAGCGGTGCCACTGCCGCACGCTGCGCTGTGTCAGCTGCTTCATGGCGCATCGCAACGCTTGCTGTCGGCGGCAGTAGCAGCTGGCAAGCGTTGTGGCTGTGGTGCCAGCACTTCCCATTCCTGTACCGCCAGCGCAGCGTAGCTGGCCGCGTTGCCGGAGGCATCCATCACCACGCGCACGCAGCGCGTTGTCACCGGCGCGAACGACACCGCTTCATAGTGATCGGTGCGCGTGCCGTACCCATCGCTCGGCTGCACCGGCTGCCACCGCCCAGCGTGCCGGTATTCCAGATGCCAGCGCGCTGGCGGCGCCACGCCGACGTCGGCACCTGCGGGGTGATCGGCCCAGAACACGATGCGCGTGCGATCCACGGTGATCGGTTGCGCCCAGCTGTATTGCAGCCATTGCTGCGGTGGATTGTTGTCCGTCCAGCTGGCCCACATCTCCGGCGGCAATGGATTGGCTTTGACGATGCCGTCGTTGAGCGCGGCGATCCAGTACTGCACCGGCATATCCGGATCATTGGACGCGGTTGCGTAGGCCGATGGTGCTTGATTGCGCGTGGGCGGCGCCGGCGGCATGGGGCGCCGCGTCGGCACGACGGTGCGGATGCTGGCCGGTTGGGTGCTGTCGTCCCAGTCCAGCCGGTCGATCGCCACACTGCGGCGGAAATTCCCGCCGCCCTGCGCGTCGGCAGTGTGGTACACCAGATACCACCGCCGTTGAAATTCAACGATGCCCGGATGCGAGGTGGTGGAGGACACCGGCGGCAACACGATGCCGCGGTACGTCCACGGGCCCAGCGGGGTTGGCGCGCTCGCATAGGCAATGCATGCGTGATACAGCGTGGGCGTGCATGGCGAAAGACGACCGGCGTTGTTGGCCGCGTACGCCAGGTAGTAGGTGCCGTTGCGCTTGAACAGCCAGGGCGCTTCGAAATAGCCGTCCAGCGTGTCCACCAGGACCGGCTTGCCCTGGAATGTGACCATGTCGCGCTGCAGCTCCACGCCGTACAACGCGCCGAAGGTGCCCCAGTACAGATACACCCGTCCGTCATCGTCGACCATCACGGTCGGGTCAATGTTCTGGATGTCGTTGTACCCCGGCACCGACTGCGAGATCACCGGACCCTGCGGGTGTGCATCGGTCCACGGGCCGAGTGGACTATCGGCCACCGCCACGCCGATCGCGAATGGGTCGGCATTGGGCGAATCGCGCTGCTGCACCGGTGCATACAGGTAATAGCGCCCATCCGGGCCCTGCACGATCTGGGACGCGTACGCATAACGCTTGTCTGCCCAGGCAAAGACCTGCTGGGGCCGAAGAAAATCGCGGTAGTGGGTCCACTCACCGCTGCCCGGATCGCTGCCGACGAACATCTGCCAGCCAGGCATGACGAAGGCATTGAGATTGGGAGCAGCAGTATCGCGACCGGCAATGATGTACAGCTTGCCGTCGGCCACCAGTGGCGCAGGATCGGCGGAATATGCGCTGCCGTCGGCGAGGATGGGATTACCGGGTGAGTGCAGCTGCGTTCCCTGCGGCGGCTGCACGGCACAGGCCGGAGCGCTGGCCAGCAATAACCCGCAGGCGAGCACCAGCAAACGTGAGAACGGGCGCATCATGGCGTAGCCGCCTTGATCTGCAACACCAGGGGCACCGACACTTGCCGGGTGGGTGCACGCCCTTGCGCCGTGCCGGTGAGCTGGATCTCGCCAGGCTGTGCGTAACGTGCGGCTGGCAATGTGGGCCATTGCACCGGAACGCGTTCACGCGAGCCGTCGTTGTATTGCACCGTCACAAAGCCCGGTAGCGTCGGTGCATGCCCGACCACCGCAGTCACTGTCGGCAACGGCTGCACGGTGTTGATCTGCCCGGGCGGGGTTGCGCGTACCCAGATGGTGGCCTTGACGGAAATCGCGCCTTCGACCAGGCCCTGCAGTTCCACCGCACCTTCGCGACCCAGGCGGCTGGCGGCCAGCTCGGACCACTGCACCGCCACCGGCAGCACGCTGCCATCGGCAAAGAACGCGGTGATCTCCTGCGGCAGCGTCGGCGTCTGCCCGGGGGCCGTGCGTAGATCGATCGTCTCCATCTGTTTGGGCAGCTCAGATAGCGCCTGCCATTCGTCCACGCCAATGGCGGCGTGTCCGTCGGCCGTGGTCTGGGTCGTCAACACCACGCGCAGCCCGGTGGTCACCACTGGCGTAAAGCTGGCGGTGCTCGCCGCGCCGGTGGCCGCCGCCGCAATCGGATACCCGCTCTTGCTGACGATGTCCTGCCAACGTCCGTCCTGCAGCATCTGCAACTTCCAGCCGGCAGGCGCGGCCACTCCACCGTTGGGCTGGTCGTTCCACAGGTACAGCGCACTGGACGACAGCCGCACCGGACGCGGCCACTGATACTGCAACCACACCGTTGCGGGCTGGTCGAGCCCATAGCTGCCCCAGCGCAGGCTGCCACTGGGCAAACTGCCCGCCTGTGGAATGAAACCATCGTTCAAGGCTTGCACGCGGTACTGCATCCCGGTGAGTTGCGCACTGACACTGGCCATGGCCTGCAATGGAATGCTCTGGAGTGGGCGAGAGGCCTGTGCGTTGACCTGCACATCGGCATGCCCCATCAGTGCCCCATCGTTGGCAACCAGACGTAAGGTGTACTGCCCGGCACGGGTGAAACGCACCGACGTCTGCAGCGCAGCGGCATCGGCAAACACCGCATCGCCGCCTTCCGGTGCCTGCTGCACGCGCCAGCGCGTCTGCAGGGTGCCATTGAGCAAGCCGTCATCGCCGACGCGCGCCTGCACAACCACCGCCCCATCGGCGCCCGGCGTGTCCAACTGCCATGCCTGTACCCGCGGCGGCGTATTGCCCGCAAACGCCGGCGCCGGCAAGCCGCTGTCGAAGAGCTGGATTTCCTTGATGCCGGTGCGCGCCGTGCCGGCGTGCGTCACCACTACGCGCAGCGCCGCGCTACGGATCGCCGGAAAGCGCACCCGATTGCGATTGCCTTCTGCCATCGTGGCATCACGCACCTGCCCGGGAACGTTCTTCCACGCCCCGCTGCTGTCCTGATATTGCACGGCGTAGATCCACGGTGCTGCGTAGCCAGGCTGCGTTCCGGACGGAAAGCCGTTCTGATCGCCGCCCGGCGACGAGCTGCGATAGAAGTACAGCACCACTTGATCCAACGTCCGCACGCCGCCCAGGTCCAGTGCGATCCAGTCGCTGGCCGACGGCGAGCCCGCGGTACCCCAGAACGGCGTACTGGCGGTACTGCCGTCCACCGCCGCCGTTGCCGGCAACCCCGCTGCGGCAAAACTGGCGCTGACACGCCCCCCCTGTGCCAGGTTGCGGCCATGCGCTGGCGGCAGTGTCACATCCACACCAGCGTTGGCCAGGATCTGCGCGATCCGCGTGCCGGCGGCGAACGACACCTGCGTCATCGAGGCCACTGCTGCAGGATGGGCTTCGAGCACTAGCGCGGCGCCATTGCCATTGACCGCATCCGGCGCGGCACTGACCTGCCCGTTGGCCGGGTCGTAGATCACGTGTGCCAGCCGATCCACGCGAAATGCCAGGCGGCCATCCAGATAGACGCTATAGCCCTTCGGGATGCGCCCGCCGTAGTGGCTGCCATCGCGATCCCAGACGATGCTCAGATTGCGGTCGCGATAGCGCAGATTGTCGGCGGCAAAATGATCCCAGCCGATATTGATCGGATACAACTCGATCTTACCGTCGCTGCGCGGGCGGAAGCCCATCGCATCCTCGATCATGGTGAAGTTGGTCGCACCCAGTTGGGTGTGGTGGATCCACGAGCGGTAACCGATCTTGCCGCCGCGGCTGGCGCTGCCCTTGGCCCAGAATTCGTTCTGATCCGGATAGCGGTTGTCGCCATTGATAAAGGGCGCCCACGCGTTCCAGTACAGCAATTTGCGATAGCTCTGCGCGTTCAAATACGGACTTGGGTAATCGCGCAAGGCCGAGCCGAACAAACGGAATGCCACGGTCGCATTGATGGTGGAAAAATTATTGCTGCCCACATCGGAGCCACTGCCGCGCGCCTGCATGTCCACCTGGTTGGCGGTGTAGAACGGAAACAGCGGGTATTGCGCTGCATCCGCGAACAGCCGCAACGCACGCACATATTTGGGGTCGTAGTCGGCATCGCCCTGCTTGGGCATCAAACCGACGCTGAAGGGATAGTAGTTGTTGGTTTCCTTCCAATCGACCGCCAGCCGCGGGCCGTCGGCCTGGCGATGCTTGAGCAAATCGCCATACAGGCCGACCGAATCGGGGGTGTCACCGTGATCCTGCCACAACACCTCCAGCGTGGCCTTGCGGATGCGGCGCGCAGTGGCCTGCATGCGCTGCGCAGTGGCGGTATCGCCGGCGAGCGTTGCGGCCTGCGCTGCCGCCTGGGCGTTGGCGTAGACGTAGGCGCTCTCGGTGCGGTCCATGCGAATCTGGCCGTGCTGGTCGGCCCAATCGAACGACACCGCATCGGCATCGTTACCCGTCATCGCCGCCCAGTCGTATTCGATCAAACCGTTGTGATTGAGATCGTAGGCGGCCAGCACGCCATCCACGTCACCGCTGCCATAGCGTGCCAGTTTGCCCGCCAGCGCCACCGGCCCGCCGTGGATCTGCATCGACCGCCATGCGGCGGCAGTGATGTATTGCGCGTAGGAGTTGGACCAGTTCTCCGGCGAGCCGGGGTTGTCGGTGTACTTGCCGCCGCCTGCGGTTTCGCCCGCGCTGAGCCAGGTACCATAGGCGTATAGCGGATTACGCAGGTATTTCAGATCGTCCAGGAACATCCCGGCGGTCAACACGATGGCATTGTCGTAGCCAAGCACGCCCTCGATGGCGACCGGAAACTGGTAGTCGTTGCCGGGAACGTTGGCATCGAGAAAGTTGAAGCGCAGTATCCACCAGCGATAGAACAGGCTCTTGCTGATGTTCTCGTTGGGCGTATCCAGGTACGGCAGGTTGTCCACCCACCAGTGGTTATAGCTGGCCACGTGCTGCTGGTAGGCCTGCTGCGGTGTTTGCGCGGCAATGCGCGTGTACTCGGCGCGCGCTTCGGGCAACTCGCGGGTGAGCATGCCGAGCTGCAGCTTGATTGCCGCGGTTTCGCCGCTCGCGGGGATGTCCACTTCGCGAACCAGGCGTTGCCCCTCGACATGAAATCCATCGCCGGAAAGACGCGGGAATACCGTGGTGATGGCGTTATAGGCGTCGAATGCACCGGTCAGCTCATTGCCATAGGCATGCTGCGCAATCGGGGACACCGCTTGCAACGATACCGTGTGCGCCGCGCCATCCAGACTGGACAGCACGACGCTGGCGACCGCCACGTTCTGCTCGGTGATGTAC
The DNA here is from genome assembly GCF_002939985.1 of Xanthomonas hortorum pv. cynarae. Taxonomy (GTDB): domain Bacteria; phylum Pseudomonadota; class Gammaproteobacteria; order Xanthomonadales; family Xanthomonadaceae; genus Xanthomonas; species Xanthomonas hortorum_D. The sequence goes on from NZ_MDFM01000022.1 coordinate 12,250, forward strand.
TTGACCAGCCGCATGCGCACGCCCACGCCGGCATCTTCGAACACCGTTGTGAAATAACTTGGTGTCTGCCGCCGCTGTTGCGAACGCTCCTTCCATTGGACATGGCGCTTGCCCAGCGTGGTGTAGATGTGAAACAGCGCGTCGTAATCGGTGGAATGCCAATACGCCACCTGCCCCACGAATCCCGGCGCATCAGGCTCGTGATACGTCAGATATGCGGCGCGACCACGGGTAAACAACCAGTCGTTCCGATCCTCGAAGCCGCCGCCGGTTCCCTCGCGCACCAGCATGCGGTCGATCCAGAAATCATTGCCTGGCGCCTGCCCTGCCCCATGCGCAACATCGGCAGCGTAGATCCTCGCCAGTTGCCCGCCCGGCGCAAACGGCACGGCGCTGTCGGGCATCGGGTGGTCCAGGCCGCGAAACAGCGGCTCGCCGATCATGGCGTTGGGCTGAGCGATCGGTGCTTCCTGTGCGACTGCAAGTGGCCAGCCAAGCACGATGCATGTCCACAACAGCGCTGCAGCGCCGGGTCAGGCGCAACCAGCGCCGGTGCCGAGCCAGGAACGACTTCCAGCGTAAATCCCTCATGCATCAATCCCGTTAGCGTGCAACACAGCGCGATCGATGCGGCGGCTGGCGCGCATCGGACAATAAATAGCTGCCCCCCCCCCCACCGCATCGCAACCGATGTACTGCAGCCGGTCTCACCATAATTGATTGCGCTGGCAATACCTGCATCAACACGAAGTGCAGCGATGCAAAGCGAACATCTCCGCGTGCCGTCCACATCCGCCCGACGACTGCTCGCTCTGTTTTGTTAGCCGCGTCTAAAACTCCACCCGTAGCCGGCTCCAGAAATACCGCCCCAGCGTGTCGTACGTGCTCGCTTCGGTATTGGCCGCATTGGAGTAGCTGTAGAACCGCGGGGGCCTACGGTCGCCCAGATTGTCGACACCCACCGCCAGCGTGCTATGCAGCGATGCAATCTTCCGGCTCAACGAGGCGTCGTGATACACCACCGAGCTGATCCGGAAATAAGCGCAACTGCCATCGGCATTGGTGTCGGCGCAGAAATCTTCGTACTGACTACCGTTGACGGTGCGGCCCAGATAGCGGGTGTTCCAGCTCGCATGCCACGGGCCTTTGTCCCAGGCCAGATTGGCGACCGCACGCCAGCGCGGCATGTTGCCCCAGCTGGAATTTTCGCCGACATAGTTATGCGCATCGCCCGCGAAGCGATAGTCGGAAAAGAACGTCGCATCCAACCCCGCGGTGAAGTCGCCCCACGCGGTATCGGCCAGCGTGTAGTGGATGCCGGCATCGTAGCCGCGGATATCCACCTTGCCGCTATTGTAGGAAAACGGCACCGACACGCGGGTCAGCTGACCCGCCGCATCGCGCTGAATCAACGGGCAGAACGCGGCGTCGCGTCCCTCGAAGCAATCGTTGACCACCTGCTGCAGGCCGACACCGGACAGCATGTCGTCCAGCACCACGCGCCAGCTGTCCACGTTGAGCGACAAGCCGGGCATCCGATCCGGGTCGTACACCAGGCCGACGTTATAGGAGCGACCGCGCTCGGGCTTGAGCTGAAAACCGACGTTGTTCGCACCGGACGTCACCACATCGAACTGCGCAGTGTTGCGGAAGCTGCCATCGTTGGGCACGTTCGCGCAGGCCGGATTGGGCGCACCGGTGAAGCCTTCGCAAGGGTCCTGGAAATCGCCGGTGTTATCCACCACAGCCGTGTACGGCGAGCCATACAGATCCCCCAGCGCCGGCGCGCGAAACACCTGCGAGCCGGTCGCGCGCACCAGCAGGTTGGCGACCGGCCGCCATTCGATGCCGACCTTGCTGTTGGTGGTGGCGCCCCAGGCGTCGTACTTGGAATAGCGCGAACCGAGATTGAGATTCAGACTGTTGGCAAACGGCACCTCTTTCAATAGCGGCACCAGCAGTTCTGCATACGCCTCGCGTACCGATTCGTCGCGCCCCTGCTTGAGGATGCGGAAATTCACGTGCTTGTGTCGGCGTGTCGACATCACGGCCAACACCGTGGCGCGATCACCGCAGCTGAGATGGGAAGTAACCAGCTTACCAAGCGCACAAGATCCTGCGATCGACGCCACCGACGCCACGCTGTACCCAGAGCGCGCCACGTGCCGATTCCTGCACTGCGGCACGGTGCGTCACACGTACCACGCCTGCACCTTCACCATGGCAGCGCTGCCAGACAACGCCACACGATCCGCATGCGGGCCTTGCAGGCGTGCAGGCTTACCGTCCACGAGCACAAGCTCCAGCCGCGTGCCTTGTGGCGCACGCAACGTCAGCCAGGTGCGCTTGGGGGCCTGCTCCGGCAGTTGCACCTGTGCATCGATACGGCGCGCATCGACATCCGTACGCAGCGTCAGCGTGACCTTGCCCCAGCGCGTCGGCGCTGCGGTGATGCCGACTGTTGCACCGCTGCCCAACCAGGCACGCGGCAACGCACGCGCCAAAAACAACTGCTCGCCGGCGCTGTCGTCGCTGACCAGCATCCAGCGCAGCAGCAGCGGGATGGTCATCTGCGCGGGAATGCAGAACAACGGCATGCCGCCGGTGATGCCGCTGACTTCGCCCGCTGTCCAGCTGCCGCGCGTATGCACCTGGTAGCGGTGCGCATAGACGAACAACAGATACTCTTCGATGCGATCCAACCGCAGCAGCTGTTGCGCATAACCGTAGGAAATGAATCCAAGCAGATCGCGGCTGCCCGGCTCCGGCGGCGCGATATTGGCAACCACGCCAATGCTGGTGCCGCCATGGCCGCGCAGGCAATCGATCACCAGGTGAGCCAACGCGTCCGGCAACACATCGGCCTGCAGCAGCTCAGCGTAGGCGCGGTGCGGCCATTGCTGTTCGCTGGGTTTTTCCTGCAGCAGCGATTGGCGAAAGGTGAGTTTGGCGCCCGGCAACGGACCGACATACGGCGGCGATACATCGCGGCGCACATTGGCACGCAGGCTGGCTTCCAGGCGCGTGCGCAATTGTTTGGCGCGGCGCTGCCATTGGTTGGCCAAACCCGCATCGCCACCGAGCGTACTCCAGACCTGCGCGATGTCTTCCCAACCGCGAATCGTCAGTGCGCTATTGGCGTAGTACGGCTTCCACCACAGCGATGGATCGGGAAACAGACAGGCGTCGGATTCGTTCCAGCCGTGCAGCAGGCCATGACCATGCGCGCTGCGCGGCAACGCCAGTGCCTGGTCGTGCAAGTCGCACAGCACCTGTGCAGTGGCCGCGATCTTGGGCAACAGGCGCCGCAGCCGCGCCGCATTGCCGGTGTAACGCAGATAGCGCGCCAACAGCGACAGGGTCAGCCCGAACTGGCCGACCTCCGGCCCGCGCATGTTTGGCAGGCCATCGTCCTGCACGAAGTCGTCGAAGTAATTGTCCAGCACCGCCGCAGCCTGCGCGAAGCGGCCCCACTCCAGGTTGGCGTAGAACGAACTGGTAAACGTGTCCTGGAAGCCGTCGTACTCGTTGCCGTAGTAGTCGCGCTCCACCGCACCGTACTTGGGGTAATCGCCACCGGGCCGCACCACCAGCTCACGCGCGAACGCGAACTGCGCCATGTCGTTCCAGCTGGCATCGGGCAGCTGCGCCTGCACCGTACCGTCCAGGGCCTGCTGCCAGTACGCGGCGAAATCGATCAACGCGGCGTAGAACTGTTCGGCGGTGGCCTCTTTTCGCGAAGGTGCGAACGCGGGATAGCTATGCGTGTAGTGCACGCCAACGATCTCGCCACCGCGCACGTGCATCGTGCGATGCCAGGTCTGCACCACAAAGCGGTCGCTGGCACGTACGTCGGCAAACACCAGCACGTCATACCAGGCATCGGCCTCGCCCTCGCGGCGCATGACCTTGCGCACTGCCGGCATCCAGCCACCCAGCATGCCTTCCTCGCGCCGTTTGATAAGCGCTTCTTCGCCCAACTCTGCGAAGGCCTGCTCCGGACGCGAGGTGCGGCTGCGGCCATTGGGCAGGATCGGCATGGTGTCCAGGCTTTCGCGCGTGCCGACGAAGGTGGTCCACGGCCAGCGCCCACCGTTGTCCTTGGAGTCCAGCAACGACGCCGGTGGCGGCGCGACATCGCGCACCTGCGCCTCGTCCGGGTCGCCATCGCGCAGCAGGCGGTCGGCAAGCAGATCCGCTTCGGCCATCGCCACCTCGGCCAGCGACATGCCGAAGTACGGCTTGCCCTCGGCCGGATAGGCAGGCTCGGTGCGTTTGTCCAGGCGCAGCATGCCGCTGTCGGTCCACAGCGTGAGCTGGCCCTGCGGGTTGTCGAGATGCTCGTAGACGGTCCAGTCCTGCTGCAGATGCCGAAAATTGCAGAGTTTGCTGCCTACATGCGCGGCAGACGGAAGTGCTTCCAGTCGGGGGCGGGCGGGCGGCGGTAATACCGTTGCAGCTGCGCTGGCAGCTGGCGTCGCCATCGCGCCACCCGCGCCGACAACTGCAGTGGCCGCCATGCCCTGACGCAAAAAAGTTCTACGGTCCATCGTCGCGCCCTCGAGTGATCTCTCCCGCATCCTGCGCGACTTCGCGCCTTGCGTCTTGTGGCAGGTCTCTGGCACGTATGCGGAACTCTGCACACAACCGCGCATCGATTGGCTTGCCGTTGTGCCTGCTGCGATGCCATGCATCTGTCGATGCCTGCGTTGTGGGGAGTGTCGCAGGATGTGCTACGAGACCGCGCCATGCTGCAGCCCCTGCTCAACGTCAATGGCATCACGCAACTGCGTGCCGTCATGTTGAGTGGAGCGACGGCACTGCGCATGGCGGCGTTCCATAAAGCGTGGTTTTGCATCGCTTGGCTTCGCATGACGAGCCATCGCAACCGTCGATGGCGCTGACCAGGTGACCGCATGCTTTTCAATACTCAATACTCAATACTCAATACTCAATACTCAATACTCAATACTCAATACTCAATACTCAATACTCAATACTCAATACTCAATACGATGCATGCATGCATGCAGGCCATGCCTGCGTGCAATCCAACCGCGACACAGGCCCCAGCAGCCCAAGATTGTGCGCGTCATCACCAACCTCGCAGCACCGACCCATCTGAAGGAGTCCAACCCCGCATGCACACCATTCTTACAGGCAGTGAGCGACACACCGCACCGTCCGACGTCGAGGCTGGGCCGACGCCGGTGGACGAACGGCTGCGCGTGCTATTAACGGTGCGCATGCCTGCATTGAATGCCGCTGCCGCAATGCTGCTGCAACTGCAGGCGAACACTGCACCACTAGCGTTTTCACGCGAGGAATTCAGCCAACGCTTCGCTGCCAGCGAAGCGGATCTGCGGGCGGTTGCGCACTTCGCCGCCAGCTATGGATTGACGGTGGAACGCGCGCATGCTGACAGCGGCAACGTGATCCTGGAAGGAACTGTGCAGCAATGCGAGGCGGCGTTTCAGGTCAGCCTGCGCGAGTATGTGCAAGGTGCGCTGCGGTACCGCGGCCGCACCGGGCCGGTGTCGATTCCGCAAGCACTCGATGGCATCGTCACCGCAGTGCTCGGGCTGGATGCGCGTCCGCAGGCGCAGACATTGCCGAGCGCACTCACGCCATCTGCAGCTGCAGCACCACCAACGCCTTCGCCAACTGCAGCCAGCGCGGGCCCGGTGACGCAGTACACGCCGCCGCAGCTGGCGCAGCTCTATGGCTTCCCCGAACACGACGGGCGCGGGCAGTGCATCGGCATCATCGTGCTCGGCGGCGGTTATTCACGCGAACAGATGGCCGCCTACTTCGCGCAATTGAAGCTGCCGCTGCCAGCCATGGTGGATGTGCTGCTGCCCGGTGCGGAAAACCGGCTGAGCACAGGCAGCAAAAATGCCGATGTCGAAGCGCAGATGGATCTGCAGATTGCCGGAGCGATCGCGCCGGGCGCCAAGCTGGCGGTGTATTTCGCGCCCAACACCGACAACGGATTTCTGGAAGCGATCAACGCCGCCATCCACGACACCGAGCACTCCCCGGGCGTGATCGCCATCAGCTGGGGCTTCACCGAAGCGCAGTGGACCCCGCAATCGCGTCAAGCCTACGACTGTGCGTTTCAAGCCGCCGCATTGTTGGGCATCACCGTCTGCATCGCCGCTGGCGACGATGGCGCCAGCGACGGACAACCGGGTTTGAACGTCTGCTTCCCGGCATCCAGCCCGTTCGTACTCGCTTGCGGTGGCACGCGTCTCAACGTCACTGCGGAGACCGCCAACGAACAGGCGTGGTCGCAAGGTGGCGGCGGGCAGAGCAAATTCTTCGCGCGCCCGGCCTGGCAGAAGAGCCTGCTGTTGACCGATGAACAGCATCGCTCCCAGCAACTGCGCATGCGTGGGGTGCCCGATGTCGCCGCCAATGCCGATGCGCAGACCGGCTACTACCTGCATATCAACGGACAACCGGCGGTGATGGGTGGCACCAGCGCCGCCGCACCCTTGTGGGCAGCATTGCTGGCGCGCATCTACGCGGTCAACCACGACCAGCCCAGCTTTGTGGTGCCGCGCCTGTACGGCCAACCCGATGCCTTCCGCGATATCGTCGATGGCGATAACGGCGGCTTCCGTGCGTCGGCCGGATGGGATGCCAACACCGGGCTCGGCGTCCCCGACGGCGCGCGCTTGACTACATTGCTCAAGCACGCGTGATGCCGGCTGCACAGGTTGGTGGAGTGCCATAGCGACCACGGCGCAGGGCTGCTTGTGACCACCCCTGCCATTTGGCCAAGTGACCTTTCGGCCACGCTGCTGCGCGCGGCGCCAGCCACACTTGCTGCACGAACGCCGGCTGCTCGAAAGCGATGCGGCCGCGTAGCCAGACCAGACCAACAAGGAATGTCATGCAGGCACGCGTCTTTCCCCTCTCGCATATTGCCCGCGCGGCAGCACCTGTCTTAGATGCCAGCGCCGCATCGGCCAAAGTCTCCAAACAGTCAGCGCGTTACTGGCTGTGGCTGGCCTTGATCGCGCCCTGTATCGCGCACGCGCAGGTCGATCTGTCGCAGCTGGATGCCGAGATGGCCGCACCACGCACCCAGGTGCTGGTCCTCGGCAGCGTGCACTTGTCGCAGTTGCCCAAGGGCAGCGACATCGGTGCGGCGCGCTTGCAACCGTTGATGGACCGGTTGGCCGCCTATAAGCCGACCATCATCACCGTAGAGAATCTTTCGGGAGAAACCTGCGATCTGATGCGACGCCATCGCGCAGTCTATTTGCCCGAAGACAGTGCGACCTATTGCCCCGACACCAGCGACGCGGCACGTGCCACCGGGCTGGACGTTCCCACCGCGCTAGGCCAGGTACGCGCAGCGCTCGGCACCTTGCCGAGCGCGCCCACACCGGCACAGCGTCGACACCTGGCCGCGCTGTTTCTGGCCTCCGGCGATCCGTCGTCTGCACTGGTGCAATGGTTGCAGCTTGCGCAGGCCGAACAGCGCAGCGGCGATGGCCTGGATGCGGCGTTGGTGACGCGACTGCGCGCCATGGAAACGCGCCCGAACGAGAGCGACCAGATCGCGGCGCGACTGGCCGCACGGCTCGGCTTGCAGCGCGTCTACCCGGCCGACGATCACACCGGCGACAACGTGGACCTGGGCGACCCTGTCGCGTACGGCAAGGCCATCCAGGCGGCGTGGGACAAGGCCGCACCGCGTGCCAACGCCATGCGTGAGCGCGAAGACCAACTGGCCAGCGAAGGCAAATTGCTCGAGCTCTATCGCGCGATCAACCTGCCGGCCAGCCAGCAGTTGGCCATCGCAGTGGATTTTCGCGCGGCATTGAGCGAGGGCTCGCCACAACGCTACGGCTACCGCTACATGTCCGGCTGGGAAATCCGCAACATGCGCATGGTCTCGAACGTGCGCGCCAGTTTTGCCGAACAACCCGGCGCGCGCGTGCTGGCAGTGGTCGGCGCCATGCACAAGCCCTGGTTCGACAACTGGCTAGCACAACTGCAGGGCGTGGATATCGTCGATGCGGCGCAGGTATTAGGCACTGAAGGGCAGTGAGTACAACGACTTCAGCATGACGCTCTAGGTCAAAAGCCTAGTCAGTCGAGGGCGCGGTGCCCTCACCGCTGGCGGGACGCGCCGCAAGTACGTCCGTGTAGGCTCGGTGGCGGCATCCATGCCGCCACACGGTCCCGCAATCGGTGAGAACACCGCACCAGAGAGTTCATTGGTTGCTTTCTTGCAAGCAGAGTTAATAGGTTGCTTTCTTACAAACTTGGCCGTTGATCTGCTTGCGTTGGAAGGATGACAAAACGCGCCGTTATCCGAACGCGGGCGTCATGCCTTGCTTGCACCATGCACACCGACACTCTCGACTGGCCCTTGCCCGCCCACCGTCGCGGGACCTTACGCGGCATGGATGCCGCGTAAGAGCCTACATGGACGTACTTGCGGCGTGTCCCGCGATGGTGGGCGGGCAAGGGCCCTGCAGCGAAGTGGCAGACAAGTGTCGCCAAGCACGGCATCAAACGGACAGCCGTGCATTAGATCGACAACGGCCGTCGTCCACTCCGAGCTCTCAGCTCAACACGTCCAACAAGCTACCCAGCATCTCGTCGGAGCGCCGTAGCGCAGTGGCGTTGGCCTGGAAATCGTTGCGTGCCGATAGCCCTTCGACCAGATCAGTGGCTGGCGCAGAAGGATCGGAGCTGGCATCGACCACGCTGGCCGCCACTCCACCATTGGCCTGCGTGCTGGCCGCAACGGCCTGACGCGGACTGCCGTCTACCGGCTGGCGTGCCATATTGCTGGCAGCCACCTGCTGACGCAGCACGGCAACCTGCATTCCGGAACTGGCGATGGGACTGATGCTCATGGTGGCTCCGGTGCAGAAACTGAGAAAAAACCGATGATGTTTGTTTACCGACCAATCAGCACAATCGTTGCTGGCAAACGCGCTGTGCTGCTGTCGCTCTTACGCCATCCAAGCCGCGTGGCAAGCGTTCCTTACGTGAGGACAACCGGCGGACAGAAACTGCAATCCACGTCTCCCACTCACCGACTCCGACCACACCCGCCACACGGCTGCGCAGTCGCCTCACGCACGCTCAATACGTGCCGACCCGCACACGCAGCACCACAGGCACCTCGCCCGCCGCATCCACACGACCGAAGTTGAGCCCGTAGTCGGTCTGGTCACCGTTGAGCTGTCTTTCGACCTGCCAGCGACCGTCCACATACCGCCCCTGCTCCACCCGCAACAGCTGTCCATGACGGGTATCGGCCGCCTCGCGGAAAAATTCAATGCGCGCGGCCATGCCGGTGACCAGGAACTCCTCCGGCCCCAGCTGCGCCACCAGCAGCCGCCCTGCGTGGTCGTCGTTGCCCGGCAGGATCGCCGGCGCATCGCCCCACATTGGCGCACCGAACGACACTTTGGCCTCCCAGTCGCCGAAGCGCAGCGTGCGTTGCGGCGCGCCGGGCTGTTCGGCCACCGCCTGCAGCCGGCCGTCGAAGGCGGCCTGGGCGATCACGCGCTGCAGCGGCGCCAGCAGCTTGAAGTTGGCGGCGTGTGCAGCGATCGCGTCGCGGTTGGCCTGGCTGTCCTGGTTGCCATCCATGCCGAACACCGAGAAACCGATCCCGCCCTGCCCCAGCACATGGAACAGATACGGCGCGGTCGCCGCCTCGAAGCCGGTTTCCGACACCCAGGCCGGATTGTCCGGCCGCGCGTACTGGCCGATGACCTTGGTGTATTCGGTGTAATCGTTGGTATAGATATCGGTGCCGATGAAGTCGATCGACGGCGTGGCAACACGCCACAGCGCGAACATGTTCACCGTCGCACCGCCGGACGGATAATCCAGGCCAGGATAGCGTTTGCCCTTGTAGCGCAACCAGGTGTTGACGTAGAGCGGCAGCGGGTAGGCGCGCTTGCCGGCGGCGGCCACTTGTTCGATGTACGCGGCGGTGGCATGCGCATTGAAAGCCTCGGCGGCTTCGGCACCGAACAGCTGCTGCCAGCTGCCCTGCGGTTTACCCAGCGCTTGCGCAATTGCGGCAGGCACGGGCTGCGCGAACGCCGCCTCGCCGGCCGGGCCATGATCGCGCACAGTGCCGATCGCACCAGGCTCGTTTTCCACCTGCACCAGGATCACCGTGTGGCGGTCGCCATCGACCTTGCGCAGGTGCTGCATCAACGCGGTGAACGCACGCGCATCGGCCTGTACGTTGGCGGCCACATGCGGAGAGAGAACATCCACCGGTTCGCCATTGGCATCGCGCATGCGCGGATAGGTGGCCTCGTCGCGCTTGATCCATTCGGGGACGTAATGCATCTGGCCGTTCTTCCAGCTGCCGAACCACAACAACGCCACACGCAGACCACGCTTGCGCGCGCCGGCAATCAAGGCATCCACATTGGCGGTATCGAAGCGGCCTGGCGATGGCTCGAACTGCTCCCAATACACCGGCGCTTCCACCGTGTTGGCGTGCAGCGCGACCACCTCGTCCAGCGCCTTGGGCAGCACCGCCGGCCAGGCGCTGGAGTTGTGCAGCTGTGCGGCCAGCACGGTGTACGGCGCGCCATCGACGAACAGCGCATGGCGGCCGTTCTGGGTAACGAAGCGCGGCAGTTCTTCCGCGCTGGCCAGCAACGGCACACAACCAGTCAGCACAGCCAGCGACCACAGCATGGCTGCGATGCGGCTGCGCGGCCGCGGCATCTTCAGGGCAAGCAAACACATCATCGCGCCTCCGACGTTAGTGAGTTCCAATGCGGTGTGAGTTCATGGCGCAGATGGCGCACGAAGAAGTCGTACTGGCGGCGCTGCACATAGTCGATCGGCCCGCTGGACCGGCCCACCGAATGCTCGCCGCCAGGCACGTTGAGCAGGTCGAAGTCCTTGCCGCTCTTGATCAACGCATCGACCACCTGCGCGGTGGAAGCCGGGTCCACATTGCTGTCCTGCTCGCCGACGATCAGCAGCAGATCGCCCTGCAGCTTGCCCGCATTGGCCACGCCCGAGGCCTGCGCATAGCTGGCATCCACCGGCCAACTCATCCACTGCTCGTTCCAGCTGATCTTGTCCATGCGGTTGTCGTAGCAACCGGCAAATGCCACGCCCACCTTGTAGAAATCCGGGTGCCGCTCGAGCGCACCCAGCGTGCTCTGCCCGCCGGCCGACGCGCCATAGATGCCGACCCGGCCGATATCGTAGGACGGATCTTTTGCGGCCAACGCGCGATGCCAGGCAATGCGATCGGGAAAGCCGGAATCGCCGAGGTTTTTCCACGCGACATCGTGAAAGGCCTTGGAGCGATTGGCGGTGCCCATGCCGTCGATCATCACCACGATAAAGCCCAGATCGGCCTGCGCCTGCATGCCGATCTGCTTGTCGCCACCGGAGTGATAGCCGAACGGCCAGAATGTCTTGGGCACAAAGGAGTCGTGCGGTCCGGCGTAGATGTTCTCGATCACCGGATATTTCTTGCTGGGATCGTAATCGCGCGGGCGCACCACCATGCCCCAGATGTCGGTGCGCCCATCGCGGCCCTTGGCCACGAAGGTCTCCGGCGCGCGCCAGCCGGCTGCCAGCAACGTGTCGATGTTGCCCTGCTCCACTTGCTGCAGCAGTCGACCATCGATGGCGTGCAGCTCCATCACCGGCGGCAGATCCGGCCGCGAGTAGACATCGACGTAATGCCGGCCGTCGTCTGCAATCGCCACATCGTGATCGGCGTCGGTGTGGGTCAGCCGGGTCAACTGGCGGCCGTCGAAATCAACGCTGTAGAGCTGCCGGTAGTACGGGTCCTTGCCGGCATCCATGCCGCTGGCAGTGAACCAGATGCGCCGCTGCGCGTCGTCCACGCGCAGTACATCGCGCACGATCCACGGCCCCTGGGTGATCTGCTCGATGATCGTGCTGTTGCGGCCGTCGTAAAGATACAGATGTCGCCACCCGTCACGTTCGGAAATCCACAGAACCTCGTTGCCGTGTGCGTCAACATCGTGGCGAAAACTGCGGTCGGCGTAGACGAAGGTGGGTGCATCCTCGCCGACCGCTACATGTGCACGCCCGGTGGCGGCATCGACCGCGATCACGCGCATGCGCTGGAAGCCGCGCTGCACATACTCGAACGTCACACTGCGGCCATCGGCACGCCATTGCAGCGGCGACAGCTGATAAGGCGTATTGAACAGCACCGTGTCGACATCGGCCCGCGTGCCATCCAGCGCAAACAACACCGGCCGCTCCACATCCATCGCATCGCCGGGCTTGGGATACAGCTGGGTGTGCACGACCGGTTGACCGCCGCCCGCAGGCGCCGCTTCCACACGCGTGACACGGCGAGCAAGCCCGGGACGCACGCGATACACCGCCAGCCGCTGCGAATCCGGCGACCAGGCGATGCTCTCCGGATCGAAATAATCCTCTGCACGACCATCGGTGCTGAGCCGGGTCAGCTGCCCATCGGCAACGCGACGCAGGAGCAGATTCCAGCCATCGGCCAGCGCTTCCCAACGGCCATCGGGCGAACGACGTGGCGTGTTGTCGGCTGGCACTCCAGGGTCGCGCACCACACCGAAGCCGCGTGGACGTACCTGCGTACCGGCATCATCGCGTGCGCAGCGGTAGCTCGTCAGCGTGCAACGCCAGATCTCTTCGCCAAGCTCGAAGCGGATCGCAACGGCGTCACCCTCGCCGTCTTGTGCATACGTAAAGCGTTCGAACGGCAACTGCAGCGCCGTGTAGGTCTTACCGGTCGCCGCCTGCAATGCCTGCGCCACGCGCAGTTGATCGAAGGCCTGTTTTTTCTGCAGCGTGGCGACGTCCATGCTGACAAAGGCGAATCCGCCAGGCACCGTCTTGCGATAATAAAACGCGCCGCTGTCCTTCCATTGCGCAGGCCACGCCACGTTCTCTGTCAGCGTGCTCCATTGTTCGCGCAAGCCCAGCGAGCGTTGGTAATCGGCAACGCTTGGCGCCGCCTGCGCAGCAGTCGATAGCACCACGATGCACGCAGCCAACCCATTCAAGCAGCCACGCAACCAGTGCGACACGCGCGCGTCACGGCGCAGCTCACTCGCCATCGTCCTCCTCCAAGGCCAGCTCATCGCTACGCAAACCACTCCGCGCGCCCCAGTGGTAAATGAAGAATGCAATCACTGCCACGCTCAAGGTATCGAACGGATGCGCGATCCAGCCATGGCCACCGAACGTACCGGCCCACGACACCGCCATCACCAGCATGAAGAACACGATCAACCACAGCGATGCACGCACCTGCCGCAGCAAGCGTGCACGGCCCTCGCGTGAGGGCAAGCGATACAGCACGTACAGCACGAACGCGAGCACCTGCAGACCGAGCAACCACGACAAGGTGGGCCAGGTGGACCAGTAGATGATCAAGGCCGCGACAATGAACGACAACGGCCCCAGCACCGCAAAACCACGCACCCGGAACGGCCGCGGCAGGTCCGGCGCGCTGCGGCGCAACGCGGCCACGGTGACCGGCGCCACTGTATAGCTCAGCACCAGCGCGGCCGAGACCACGCCGATCAAGGTCTCCCACGAGGGAAACGGCAACGTCCAGAAGATCGACAGACCCAGGCTCAACCACAACGCTGGTCGCGGAATGCCCGATTGCGGATCCACCCGCGTCAGCACCGGCAAGAACCCGCCGCTACGCGCCCAGCCGTACACCACGCGCGGGGTGGCATTCATGTAGATATTGCCGGTGCCGCTGGGCGACACCATCGCATCGCAGATCACCAACGCAGCCAACCACGCCATGCCCAGGGCCAGCGCGATGTCGTGATACGGCAGTGCAAACACCTTGTCGATACCGCTCCACCCCGGCGCCAATTGCGCAGCCGGAATGCTGCCCAGAAACGCCAGCTGCAACAGCACGTAGATCACCGTGGACAGCGCTACCGACAGGATCAACGCGATCGGAATATTGCGCTGCGGGTCGCGCACCTCGCTGGCCACCGACACGATCGGCGTCAAGCCCAGGTAGGCGAAGATGATGCCGCCAGCCGAGATCGCCGCTTCCACCCCGGCCATGCCCGAAGGCGCAAACCCGTGCACAGTCAGGTTGCCCGGATTGAAGTGCTTCATCAGCAGCACGATCACCAGGATCGGCACCAGAAACTTGAACACGCTGACGATGTTGTTGGCCAACGCAAAGGTCTTGACGCTGAAATAGTTGAGCAGGAAAAACAGCAGCAGCAAAGCCAGCTGTACCAACCAACCCCAGATGCTTGGGTGCGAGCCGTTGGCCTGATTGAGCACTGGAAACCACGCCGCCGCATATTGGCGCGCAGCTTCCACTTCGATCGCGATCAAACTGGAAAACGCGATCAAGGTGATGAAGCCGGTCAACGAACCGAGCAAGGCGCCATGCGAATACTCCGGGTAGCGCACCACCCCGCCGGCACGCGGTAATGCCGCGCCTAGTTCGCAATACACCAGCCCCAGCAGCAGCACTGCGGTGCCACCGAGTATCCACGACAGGATGCCGGCCGGCCCGGCGATGGAAGAGACATGGCTGGCCGAAAACAGCCAGCCCGACCCGAAGATCGAACCCAGCCCGATAAAGGTCAGGTCGGTCAGGCTGAGTCGCTTGTGGAACTTGCCTTGCGTGGTTGCACCGTGTGTGGTCATTCGTCGCCCCGAAGAGTGGAAAGCGCGGTTGCTGTTGCGAAAAAACGTCAGCCGGTTTTGCGTGGATCAGTCGCTGGCAGCCACCTTGGCATCTGCCGCCGGTGACTCGGCAGCGTCTTCGGCGGCATACGGCGAGACACCACCATCGGCAATGAACCGGTCGATGCGCGCCTCCAGCACCGGCAGCGGCACCGAGCCGGTCTGCAGTACCGCGTCGTGGAAATGGCGCAGGTCGAATGTCTCGCCCAAGGCGGCTTCGGCCTTGCGACGCAACTCAAGAATTTTCAGTTCACCCAGGTAGTACGACAACGCCTGCCCCGGCCAGGCGATATAGCGATCCACCTCGGTGGTGACTTCGTGTTCGCTCAAGGCAGTGTTGTCGCGCAGATAGGCCTGCGCCTGCGCGCGCGTCCATCCTTTGTGGTGGATGCCGGTGTCGATCACCAAACGGCAGGCGCGCCACATCTGATAAGTGAGATAACCGAAGCGGTCGTAGGGCGTGTCGTACATGCCCATTTCCTGGCCCAGATACTCCGAGTACAAGGCCCAGCCCTCGCCATAGGCGGAGATGAACCCATAGCGGCGGAACTCCGGTAGGCCTTGCGCTTCTGCCGCCAGCGGCATTTGCAGTGCGTGGCCGGGCGATGACTCGTGCAACGTCAATGCGGTCAGGTTGTACAACGGCCGCGATGGCAGGTTGTAGGTGTTGACCAGATAAATGCCGGGACCGCCACGGCCGCCGGTATAGAACGGCGCCAATTCCGGCGGCACCGGCTCGATCGCAAAGCGTCGGCGCGGCAGCCGGCCGATGTAATCGCCCACCTTGGCATCCACGCGCTTGGCGATCCATGCAGCCTGTTTGAGCAATTCTTCCGGCGTCTTGGCATAGAACTGCGGGTCGCTGCGCAGGAAATGCAGGAACGCAGGAAACACCGCCTGCCCGGCCGGCGGTTTGAAGCCGCTGGCGACGATGGTCTCATCCATCTGCGTGCGCAGCTTGGCCACTTCCTGCAAACCGATCTGATGGATCTGATCGGGGCTCAACTCGAGCGTGGTGAACTCGCGGATCTGCGCGCGGTAGTAGGCCTGGCCATCCGGCAATGCCTCGCCGGCCAGCGTGGTGCGTGCGCGCGGCTGGTACTCGTTACGGATGAAGTCCAGCAGCTTGGCGTAGGCCGGTAGCACCTGCGCATCGATGGTCTGCACTGCTTGTTGCCGCAGTTGCGCCTGTACCTCGGCCGGCAGCGTCGCCGGCATCTGCTTGAACGGTGCGTAAAACGGGTTGGCCTCGCCCTTGGCTTGCACCACATCGGCGATGGACTGATCGCGTCCGGTCAGTGTCACCTTGGGCTGGCTGAAACCACGCGCCAGGCCGGCACGCATATTGTCGGTGTGTTCGGCGAAATAGCGCGGGATATCGGCCAGCATCTTCAGATAGCGCTGGTAGTCCTCGCGCGTGCGCAACTTGGCCTCGGCGCTGAAGCCCAGATCGCTCCAGAACGCCGAGTCGCTGTTGAACGGCATTTCCCAGGCGCGGAAATGCTGCTGATCCAGCAGCACCAGCAACTGTTGCCGATACACCTGATAACTCACCTGATCTTCGGCCGGCAACTGCGCGATAGGGATCGCGTCCAGTTCCTTCAACGCCTGCTGCCAGTATGCGGTGCGCAGGTTTTGCGTGGCCACATCGACCTTGGGCAGGTGGTCGGACTGCCTGTCCTGGGTGGCCTGGTTGTCTTCATCCACCGCGCCGGACAACTGCGCCTGCCGCCAACGCCATTCGCGCGTGTATAGCGCTTTGAAGTGTGCGGCTGCTGCGTTCTGCGTGGCGGTGTTCTGCGTGGCGGCGACCGGCTCGGCAGCCTGGGCGGTCGCGGCAACGCCGCTCACGCTTGCGGCAATCAACACACTCAATGCACTCGCGCGTAAAACGCTGCTCGTCTTCATCCGCGTGCCTCCGGCGCAGCTTTGGCCTGTGCAATCCACTGCCGCACGCGTTGCTGCAACATCGCCAGCGGCATCGCGCCACCGCCCAGCACCGCATCATGGAAGGCGCGCACGTCGAAGCGAGCGCCGAGTTCTTTTTCGGCTTCCGCACGCAGCGCCAGAATCTGCAACTGACCCAGTTTGTACCCAAGCGCCTGACCCGGCCAGACGATATAGCGGTCGGTTTCGGACTGGATGCTGGGCTCGTCGTCGGAAGGATGCGCGTGGAAAAAATCCACCATCTGCTGGCGATTCCAATGCTTGTAATGCACGCCGGTGTCGAGCACCAGGCGGTTGGCCCGCAACAACTCGCCGGAGAGGCGACCGTAATCGTTGTACGGGTCCTTGAAGAAGCCGATCTCCTTGCCCAGCCGCTCGGCATACAGCGCCCAGCCTTCGATATAGGCGTTGTAGCCGGCCTGCTGGCGGAACGGCGGCAACGGCAGCGTCTGCGCAAGCGAGATCTGCAGGTGATGGCCTGGCACGCCCTCGTGATACGCGGTCGTTTCGATATTGACCAGCGTGCGGCTGGCGAAGTCGCTGGTATTGACCTTCACGATCGCCGGCTTGGTGCCTTCCGGATTGCTCTGCCAGTATTCGGCGCCGGGCGCGCTGCGCCGGAATGCCGGCATCGCCTGTACGTCCAGCGGCGTTTTCGGCAGGTGGCCGAACAGCTTGGGCAGCTCCGGCTGCATCGCGGCGATGTACTGGCGGTACTGCTGCAGGATCTGCTCGCTGGAAGTGGCGAAGTGGCGGTTGTCGGTGTCCACCGCCTTGCGGAAGCTGGCCAGATCCGCAAAGCCCTGCGCCTTGGCGATCACGGTCATCTCGCCTTCGATGCGCGCGACTTCCTTCAGGCCGATCTGATGGATCTCCTCCGGTGCCATGTCGGTGGTGGTCTGGGTATGGATCGCGTAGCGATAGCGACGCTCGCCATCGGGCAGCGACCACACACCTTCCTGCGCGCGCCCTTGTGCGGCGTATTCGTCGCGCACGAACGCGGCCAACTTGCCGTAGGCCGGGCGTACCTGTTGCTCGATCGCAGCGAGTAATTGTTTGCGCAGCGCGTCGCGCTGGTCGGCCGGCACGGCGACGTCGAGTTTTTTCAGCGGCGAGGCGAACGGGCTCTGCTCGCCGGTCAGCGCGGCGATCTTGTCGATCTGCTCGGGCAGGCGCTCCAGCAGATATCGCGGCTGCACCAGGCCCTCCTTCGCGCCCTGGCGCGACAACGCGATCACCTGGTCGATCACCGTTGGAATCGTCTGCAGGCGCTTGATGTAGTCCTGATAATCCTTGGCGTTTTCGAACGGAAACGCATCGCCATAGCCTGCCAACCCCAACTGGATGCCGCCGATCGGCTCCAGCGGCATCGCATAGGTTTTCAGGTCGATGCCTTCCAGCTTGTCGCGTAATTGGCCGAGCATCATCTGCAGGCTGAGCTGGCGTTGCTCGTCCAGCGCCTTGCTGTCGATCGCCTCGAACTGCTTGAGCAGCCCGGCAGTGGCGGTGCGTTCTGCTTGCACGGCCTCAAGCGAATAGTCGCTCCAACGATCATTGTAACGTTTGTCGCCGATGATGCTGGCGAACTCCGGGTTGTGCTGCAGCTGGTACTGCCATTGTTTGTCCAGCAGCGCGTCGAAGGCCTTGGCGGCTTGCTCGCCGGTTGGCGCAGGCGTGGCCGCAGCTGCCGTCTCCGCTGCGGGCGGCGCCGGCTTGCAGGCAGTGAACAATGCGGCGGCCAGCAGGCCGATGGCGACAGGACGCAGGTGGTTCATGCAGTTACTCCAAGATGCAATGGCGACTGTAGGAGCGCGCCTGAGCGCGACGGCTTTTATCGGGAATGCCCGTCGCGCCCGGGTGCGCTCCTACGGATGCGTGAGCCTGTGAAGGCTTATGCAAACGGTTGGTCGATCGCCAGCGATGGCGGCGTAAACCACTGCGCGCCGGCATCGGTGACATAAAAATGGTCTTCCAGGCGCACGCCGAACTCGCCGGGCACCACGATCATCGGCTCGTTGCTGGCGCACATGCCCGGCTGCAGCGGCTGCGCGTTGCCGCGCACCAGGTACGGCGCCTCATGAATCGCCAACCCGCAGCCGTGGCCGGTGCGATGCGGCAGGCCGGGCAAGCGATAGTCCGGGCCAAGCCCTGCCGCCTCCAGTACCTTGCGCGCCGCCTGGTCCACTGCTTCGCACGCAACACCGGGGCGTATCGCGGCAAATGCCGCCGCCTGCGCAGCCTGCTCCAGGTCCCAGATGCGCTGTTGCGCAGCATTGGGCGTACCGTAACTCCAGGTGCGAGTGATATCGGAGTGATAGCCCTGCACGGTGCAGCCGGTGTCGATCAGCACCAGCTCGCCTTCGCGCAGGTGCTGCACGCCGGGAATCCCGTGCGGGAATGAGGTGGCATGGCCGAACTGCACGATGCAGAAGGTGGAGCCGTTGTCCGCGCCCAGCGCGCGATGCGCCTCGTCGATGAAGCGCACCAGTTGATCGGTCCCGATACCTTCCTGCGCGATGCCGGCGGCCAGCCGCTGCACCAGCAAGGTCATGTCGCAGGCCTGCTGCATCAGCGCCAGCTCGGCCGGCGACTTGCACATGCGGCAGCCATCGATGATGGATCCCGCATCACGGATCGCCGTGCCCAGGTGCGCGCGCAGGCCGGTGTGCACGGCAAACGCAATCCCTGGATCCAGTGCCAATGCATGCGCGTGGCGTTCGTCCATGGCCTGCACCACCAGCGCGTACGGGTCCTCGTGTTCTTCCCACAGATACTTGGCAACTGGAATCTTCAGCACCGCATCCAGCGAGCCTTCTTCGAACGCGGGGCAGATCAACACCGGGTCACCATCCAGCGTAAGCAGCAGCGCGACCAGACGCTCACTTGCGCCCCACGGCACGCCGGTGAAGTAGCGCAGCGAAGTGCCGGCACCGACCAGCAATGCATCCACGCCATGCGCGCGCATCAGGCGGCGTGCGCGTTCGATGCGCTGTTGGTATTCGTCGGCGGCGATCGGCGCGGCGCGTTGCGTCCACGGCGTCAGTTGCGCGCGTGCCTGTTCCAACGACACCCCGCCGATCTGGCTGCTCATGTGCCCGCTCCGAGATCTGCAGTACTCCACTGCCCATCCACCAGACGTGCGACACCGCCCGGATTGCGCTGGCGCAACTCGGCCGGCAGCAACGCGTCGGGCACCGCGTCGTAGCTATGCAAGGCAGCGAAACGGCGAATCGAACCGGGCATGCCCACCGCGGTGAACCCAGGATGCCCGGTGCTGGGGAACGGCCCGCCATGATTTTGCGCCGCGCTTACTGCAACGCCGGTCGGCATCTTGCTATTGATCAACCGCCCCACCCGCGCCCGCAGCACCGGTGCGATGGCCTGCCAGGCCGCATCGTCGCTGCCATCGACCGCGCGATACAAGGTGCCTGTGAGATTGCCTTCGAATGCGGCGGCGACCTGTTGCATCTGCGCAACGTCGCGCGTACGCACCAGCAGGCTCACCGGGCCGAAGGCCTCGGTCTGCAGCGCCTGCGGGTTTGCGATGAATGCCTGCGCCTCCACACTCAACAGGGTGGGCGCATAGCGATACCCGTCTTCGCCGGTGTGCCCCCCGGCCAGCAGCGCGGCGCCGGCAGCGCGCAAGGCCGCCACACCGCGTTGCACACCTTCAACGCCTGAGCTGGAAAACAGCACCATCGGCATGGCAGCGTCGAAATGCGCCGTGGTCGCGGCAACGAACGCATCGCCTGCCTCGCCGTGCGGCACCACCACCACACCGGGATTGGTGCAGAACTGGCCGCTCCCCAAGGTGCAGGAGGAAAAGAATTCCTGCGCCAAGGCGGCACCGCGTTCGGCCAGTGCGCCCGGCAGCAGGAACACCGGGTTGACGCTGGAGAGTTCCGCATAAAACGGCACGCCGGCCGCATCGGCGGCGGCCTTCAGCGCCAGCCCGCCGGCACGGCTACCGGTGAAGCCGATCGCCCCCAGCCGCGCATCGCCGGCCAGTCGCACACCTATCGCGTTGTCGAAGTGATACAGCAACTGCACTGCCGCAGCCGGCAGGCCCGCCGCGACCAACGCTGCATGCGCAAGCTGCGCCATGCGCTGGCTGGTGGCCGGATGCAGCGGGTGCGCCTTGGCGATCACCGGGTTGCGCGCGGCAATCGCCGAGGCGAAATCGCTGCCGGCAATCGCATTGAAGGCGAACGGGAAATTGTTCGGGCCAAACACCAACACCGGCTTGCCCAGCGGCGCCAGATGCGAACGCAGATCGGCAGCGGTATCGATGATGGGTTGGGTCCAGCTGTAACTGCGCACCGCCTGTGCGGCCTGGCGCAATTGTCCGCTGGTGCGTGGCAGCTCGTTGCCACGCAAGCGTGTGGGCGCCGGCAATGCGGTCTCTGCGTGGGCAAGCGCCACCAAGGTGTCGGCATCGGCATCCAGCGCGTCGGCGTAGGCGTCCAGGAATGCGGCGATTTTTTCGACCGGTGCCGCTGCAAGTTCCGCTGCAATTGCTTGCGCTGCCGCAAACGCGGTTTCGACATCCTCCGCACCGCTGACCGGAAACTGTGGCCCGATCGCCTCGCCAGTGCTCGGGTCGGCGGCACGGAAGCTGGCGCTCGCCGCGCGGCTGGGTTGCCACCGGCCGGCCAGCAATACCTCGGCCTGCTGGATGGGCGGGGATTGGAGCGTCTCGTTCATTGCGGCACCTTCGGTTGCATGAGGACAGACCCTGCGCACTGTGCGGCAGCGGCCGACCAAATAACGACGAGGATGCCGCGCTGATGCGACATCCTCATCGACCCACCTCGCGCTACGCCGGCCACCGCGTCCGCGCGTGCATCCGTGCGCGGCGCTCATCCGGTGGCGTGCAGCCCGAGCTCATCGTCAGGACAGTTTGGGCGCAGTGGCGATGGCGTGGTCGATGACCTTGAGCGCGGCCTCGCGCTCGGCACCGTCGACCACCAGGCGCGGCGCGCGCACGCGCTCGCTGCCCAGGCCGACCTTTTCCTGCACCAGTTTGATCAACTGCACGAACTTGGGCACGGTATCCAGGCGCAGCAGCGGCAGGAACCAGTCGTAGAGTTCCTTCGCCGCCGGGTAGCCACCGTCACGCGCAAGTTCGAACAGGCGCACCGATTCCTTCGGGTAGGCGTTGACCAGGCCGGCGATCCAGCCCTTGGCGCCCATGCTCAGGCCTTCGACGATGGCATCGTCCATGCCCACCAGCAGCGCCAGACGATCGCCCAGCAGTTCCTGCAGCGCGGCGAAGCGGCGCACATCGCCCGAGGATTCCTTCACTGCCTGCAGGTTGGGGAATTCGGCCGCCAGCTCGGCGATCTGCGCCGGGCCGAAATCGGTCTTGTAGGCCACCGGGTTGTTGTACAGGATCACCGGCAGATCGGTCGCGGCGATCACCGCGCGCACATGCGCGCCCATCTCGCGCCAATCGGTGGAATACACGTATGGCGGCAACACCATCAACCCGCCGCAACCGAGTTCCTTGGCCGCTTTCGCCAGCGCCACCGCTTCACCGGTCACCAGGCTGGCGATGCCCGGCACCACCGGCACGCGGCCGTTCAACGCGGTGATCAGCGTCTTGAGCACAGCCAGCTTGTCGTCCACGCTCAAGGTGGCCGCTTCGCCCAGAGAACCCAGCGGCACGATCGCGGTGCAACCGGCGTCCACCAGCTGATTGGCGTGCTTGGCCAGGAAGTCGTGATCGATTTCACCGGAGGCGGTGAACGGGGTGGTGATGGCCGGCAGCACGCCGTGCCAGAACGCAGCAATACTCATGGATGATTCCCTTGCGAGTCGGAAGTGAACGGGTCGGCCAGCGCCGCGAGGCGGACCGGGAACAACGGCGGCCGGCGGCCGGCGTCGGTGGAAAGCGCGGGCGGGCAACGCCCCAGTTCGGCCAGCGCGGTGCCGCAGATGCGGCCCTGGCAGGCGCCCATGCCGCAGCGCGAAGCGAGCTTGGCATCGCGTGCATCGTTGAAGTTGTCCAACGCGCCCAGCGGCACGTCTTCGCAGCGGCACACCAGCGTGTCGGGCTGCGCCAGCGTGCGGATGCGTGGATTGAGTGCGAACTGCTGTTGCAATGCTTCCGCGAACGCACGCGCGGCACGCCGACGTGGCTGCAAGCGCAGCGCGGCATCAGGTGCATCGGCGGCCATATGCCCGGCCATCGCGCCTTCGATCAGCGCGCAATCGCGCCCGCCGATGCCGCAGGCTTCGCCCGCAGCAAAGACCTGGGTGACGCTGGTGCGCAGCAACGCATCCACGCGTACTTGCTGATGCGCGCCGCAGGCTTCCAGCTGACACCCCAGCAACTGCGCAAGTTCGGTATTGGGCACCAGTCCATAGCCAACGGCCAGTTGATCGCAGGCGATACGCGTACGACCGGCAGGTCCTTCGATCTCGATTTCGCGCAGTTGCGTGTCGCCGTGTGCGGATACGACAAAGCTGCCGGCGCGATACGCCACCGCGCGCAACTGCAAGCGCAACGACACCGCCTGCGCCGCCTTGCCCGGCCAGCGCCACAACTGCAATGCGAACTGCCGCAACGCAGCTGCAGAAGTTTGTTCGTGGATGCCAAGCACCTGTGCGCCATGCCGTTGCAAGGTGGCCGCACTGGCCAGCAGCAAAGGGCCGCTGCCGGCGACGACCACGCGCTTGCCGGCCAGCGGCCAGCCCTGTTTGGCCAGCGCCTGCGCCGCGCCGGCACCGGTCACGCCGGGCAAGGTCCAGCCCGGGAATGGCAGCAGCAATTCGCGCGCGCCGGTGGCCAGCACCAGGGCTGCGTAATGCAGTTGCAGCGTGCCGTCCGGGCCATCGGCCAACAGCCAACCCGGCTGCGCCAACAGAATCTGCGTGCGCGTCAGCAGCGTGATCGATGCATCGCCCTGCACCTGTTGCAGCAGCGCGCGCGCATCGGTCGGCGCGCCGTACCGCACATCGCTGCGCCAGACCTGACCACCGGCACGCGGCTGCATGTCGACAACGCCCACGCGCACGCCATGACTGGCCGCCGCCTGCGCCGCCGCCAGGCCGGCCGGGCCGGCGCCGATCACCAACACATCGAAATGCTGCACGCGCTCAGCCATCGGTGCGTACCTGCATGCCGTCGCGCGCATCCACCAGGCAGGCGCGTTGCTGGCCGATGCCGTCGATGCGAACCCTGCATTCGAAACACACACCCATGCCGCACAACGGCGCGCGCGGCTGGCCACTGCACGATTGCCGAAACTGCAGCGTTGCCAGCGCCACCGCTGCGGCAACACTGGCGCCGGCCGGCACTTCGACCGCTTGCGCATCCACGTGCAGCCGCACCGTCGCGCTCATGCGGCTGCACCGTGCACGGCGCGCGCCGGTGCATAAGGCGCCGGGTCGATGACCGGCGTACGCCCGAGCAGGCTGTCCACGATCACCCGTGCGCTCCCCAGCGCCGTGGTGACACCCAGCCCCTCGTGACCGGCGGCCACCCACACATCGCGCCGGCCGGGCACCGCCCCCAGATACGGCCGCCCGTCCGGTGTGGCCGGGCGCAACCCGGTCCACACCCGGATCGCCTGCAACTCGCGCAACACCGGCAGATAGGCGAACGCACGTTGCAGCATCTGCTGCAGCACCGGCATCGACAGCGCGCGATCGTGCTCGCCGAACTGGCGCGAAGAGCCGATCAGGATCTGCCCGGTCGGTCGCGGCTGTACATTGAACGCCACGCTGGTGTCGTCGGCGCCATGCGCCGAATCCGCGTAGCCCAACTCCAGCAACTGATGCCGGATCACCCCCGGATGCCGATCGGTGATGACCAGATGGCCCTTGCGTGGGCGCAGTGCCAGCTCGGGCAGCAACTGCGGCAAGGCCACACCGCTGGCCACCAGCACCGGGCCGGCCAACAGCTGGCCATCGTCCAGACGCACCCCATGCGCCAGCAACTGCTCCACCTTGCGGCCGGCAAACAGCTGCGCGCCCGCCTTGCAGGCCAGGCTCACCAGATGCCGCGCCACCCGCGGCGGGTACACCACGGCCTCACCGGGCACGCGCATGCCCCCGGCCAGGCCCGGCACCAGTTGCGGCTCCAATGCATACAACTGCGTCGCGTCGATGGCTTCGGCATGCAGATCGGCCGCCGCCAAGCGCGCAATCTTGGCCGGCACCGCCGCCAGCTCGCGTGCATCGCGCGCCACCCACAGCGTGCCGCAGCGGCTGAATTCGGCCTCGCTCAGTTGCGCAAACCGCTCCCACAGCCGCAGCGAGTACGCCGACAACGCCAACTCGGCCGGGTCATCATCCATCGCCACCAGGTGCCCCATCGCCGCAGCGGTGGAGCCGCCGCCGATCGGCCCCGGCTCGACGATCGCCACGCGCAGCCCTTCGCCAGCCGCCGCCTCGGCGCAGGCCGCGCCGACAATGCCTGCGCCAATCACAATCAGGTCGTAGCTGCGTCGCGTGGATGCAGCGGTCGGCGATGTCTGCGTGTCTGTTCGTGCAGCTGAGTGTGCAGCTGCCGCATCACCAGCCTGCGCGGCCGCGGACACGGCGGCTGACGCAGCAGGCGCTGCGCCGGCACTTCCCTGCGCGCGCGGCAGCTGGTGCATCAGGCCACGATGCCCCAGGCGAAAGGATCGGCCGGGTCGATCGACAACTGCGAGCGCGCGGTGATGTAGGCATGGCCGCTGATGCGGGGCGCAATGCCACGCCCACTCAACCGATAACTGCCTTCGAACGTGCTGCCCAGAATGCCTTGCTGCACCCAATGCCCGCCCTCGCCCAGCTTGCCGTCGGCGGCCAGGCAGGCCAGTTTGGCGCTGGTGCCGGTGCCGCATGGCGAGCGGTCGTAGGCCAGCCCCGGGCACAGCACGAAATTACGCGCCAGGCCGCTGCCATCGGGCGCGGGGCCATTGACTTCGATATGGTCGATCTCGCCACCGGCCTCACCGGTGATGCCGGCCACTTCCAAGGCCAGCCGGATCGCTTCGGTATAAGCGGTCAGTTCGCGCTGATGCGCCAGATCCAGCACACACGGCGCCTGCTCGGTGATGAAAAACCAGTTGCCGCCCCAGGCCACATCGCCGCGCACGCGGCCGTGACCGGGCACGTCCACCTCCACGCCGGTCGCAAAGCGATAACTCTCGACATTGTCGACCGACACCGTGCCGTCTTCGGCCAGCTCCACGCCGACCGTGCCGACCGGGGTTTCGATGCGGTGCTGGCCCGGCGCGATGCGCCCCAGCGCGGCCAGCGTGCGCACCACTCCGATGGTGCCGTGTCCGCACATGCCCAGGTAGCCGACGTTGTTGAAGAAGATCACCCCGGTGCAGGCGCTGGGGTCGCGTGGCGGCAGCAACAAGGCGCCGACCATGGTGTCCGAGCCGCGTGGTTCGCAGGCGATCGCGCTGCGCCACTGATCGAAATCGCGGCGAAAGCGCTCGCGACACTGCGCCAGATCGCCATCGCCCAGATCGGGGAAGCCGGAGAGGACCACGCGGGTAGGTTCGCCGGCCGTATGGGAGTCGATGACGTCGATGGTGTGCATGGCTCATGCTCCCACTGCGGACTGGCAGACGACTAGCGTCCAATGCGAGTTGCAAGTGCGGAAATCTGCACAATCGACAACCCGGTTCACAGCCCCGCGTTTGCGCTAGGATCATTGCTGGGCCGCGCCTTTCGTGCAGCCGTCAATCGTGACCGCCACCATGACGCCGATGGACCTCAACCTTCCCGCGCTGGAAATGCAGACGCTGTTCGACGCACTGCCGGACGTGGTGTTCTTCATCAAGGATGGGCAGGGCCGCTACACCCACTGCAACCTTACGCTCGTGCGCCGGCTGGGACGCAAGCTGCGCAGCGAAATCATCGGCCGCTCGCCGCTGGAAGTGTTCCCGCTGCCGCTGGGCGGAAGCTACATGATGCAGGACCGCCGCGTGCTGTGCGGCGAGCTCATCGACAATCAACTGGAGGTGCATCTGTACCCCAATCGCCTGCCCGGCTGGTGCCTGACCTTCAAGCGCCCGCTGTGTGAAGCCGACGAAGTGATCGGCATCGTGGGTATTTCGCGCGATCTGGGCCAGCCCGACAGCCGCCACTCGGCCTACGAACGCTTGAGCCAGGTGATGGAGCACATGCAGGCCAACTTCGGCGACAACCTGCGCGTGCAGAGTCTGGCCGACCTGGCCGGCTTGTCGGTGGCGCAGCTGGAGCGGCATTTCCGCCGCGTATTCCAGGTGACGCCGCAGCAACTGCTGACCAAGCTGCGCATCGAATCGGCGATGCGGCTGCTGTACGGCGACGACAGCATCGCCAGCATCGGGCAACGTTGCGGCTTTGCCGACCAGAGCGCGTTCGCACGCCAATTCAAGGCCACGGTCGGCATGACGCCGCGCGATTACCGCGCACTCAAGGGTCAGTTGTAAACGAAAACTCGGTGCTGACATACGGCTGGCACAAATGCCGAATTCGGCAGGATTCGGGTTGCCGTTGCGATGCGGTTTGCACGGTCCCGGCGGCGACCATGCAGCGCGCCGGGTGCTGCCCCGGATGAGGCGGCGCTGAAGGTCGCGTCAAGGCGAGCCAGGGCCCGGATGGTAGAATTTCGGGTTTCCCCAACTGCGTTGCCAATGGCCAGCTTCTTTCGCCGCAACAAGCCAACCACGCCCGACAGCGCGCGTACCTCGCGCTACAGCCTGGAAGAACTGGCAGCCGCATTTCCGACCGCACCTTCTGCCGCCACCCCGGTTTCGCCGGTTGAGGCCATGCCAGCTGCTGCGCCGAGCGGCACGCCAGCAGCGGTGCCGGTTGCTGTACCGGTTGCCACACCTGCTCCCGCACAGGCCGAGCCGGCGACTCCCACGCCCGCTGCCGCTCCGGCCGAGCAGCTTGCGCAAGATATCGCCGCGCGTACCGGTCAGGCGCAGAGCATCGCGGCAGTGCCCACCGCGCCTGCCCCGCCGGCAACGCCCGCGCCTTCGGCATTGCAGGCACTGCCTGATCCCAAACCGCCTGTCACGCCTGCAGCCCCCACTCCAGTGGTGGTGGCGCCGGTTGTCGCGCAGCCGCACACCGCGCCAGTGCTGCCTGCTGCCGTGCCCGCGCAGCCTGCAACGCCTGCAGCGCCGTCGCAGACTGCTACCCCTGCGCTTGCACCTGCCGCACCATCGACGACTGCCACACCTGCCGCCCCGCCAGCTGCAACACCCGCTGTCGTTGCACCACCTGCTGCCGCACAGGCGTCTGCAGCTTCGCCCGTTACCGTAACCCCCGCCGTCGCCACGCCCGTCGTCACCCCACCGGTCGTCGTCAGCACCTCGCTACCGATGACCCAGGACAACGACAGCATCGCTGGCCAGCGCGATGCGCTACCCGCAGCCCCGGCCGGCAAGCAGGGCTGGCGCGATCGTCTGCGCAACAGCACCTTCGCGCGCAGCTTCGGCGGTTTGTTCTCGCGCAACCCCAAGCTCGACGACGATCTGCTCGACGAGATCGAAACCGCACTGATCACCGCCGACGTCGGTATCGGCGCGACCACCGCATTGGTCGAAGGCCTGCGCAAGCGCATGAAGTCGCGCGAGTTCGTCGATGCGCAGGCGATGTTCAAGGCGCTGCGCGCCGATCTCATCGCGCTGCTGCAGCCGGTCTCCAAACCATTGGTCATTGATCGCTCGGTCAAGCCGTTCGTGATCCTCACCGTGGGCGTCAACGGCGTTGGCAAGACCACCACCATCGGCAAGCTCGCCAAGCGCTTCAAGGACGAAGGCAACAGCTTGATGCTGGCCGCCGGCGACACCTTCCGCGCCGCTGCGGTGGCGCAATTGCAGGCCTGGGGCGACCGCAACGGCGTGGCCGTGATCGCGCAGGGGCAAAACGCCGATGCCGCCTCGGTGGCGTTCGACGCGCTGCAGGCGGCCAAGGCGCGCGGCACCGAAGTGCTGATCGCCGACACCGCCGGCCGCCTGCACACCCAGACCGGGCTGATGAACGAGCTCGGCAAGATCCGCCGTGTGCTCGGCAAGATCGACGCCGCCGCACCGCACGAAGTGCTGATGGTCATCGACGGCACCACCGGCCAGAACGCCATTTCGCAGCTGCGCCAGTTCCATGCCGCCGTCGGCGTCACCGGCCTGGTGGTCACCAAGCTCGACGGCACCGCCAAGGGCGGCGTGGTGTTCGCACTGGCGCGCGAGTTCAATATTCCGATCCGCTTCGCCGGCATCGGCGAGCGCCCGGAAGATCTACGCGTGTTCGACCCGGTCGCCTTCGTCGATGCGTTGCTGCCGGAAGCATTGGGCAGCTGATCGGCAGACGCCTGCACGCGTCTGCCGCCGTTATGAAGTCATCGCCAGCAGAGCCCATGCCAGCCGACCACGCCACGCCCACCGCTGACGCTTTCGTCCACCGCCTGCTGCACTGGTTCGACGGCCACGGTCGTCACGATCTGCCCTGGCAACATCCGCGCGCGCCGTATCGGGTGTGGCTGTCGGAAATCATGCTGCAGCAGACCCAGGTCGCGGTGGTCATTCCGTATTTCCACAAGTTCGTCGCCAGCTTTCCGACCCTGGCCGACCTGGCCGCAGCCGACAACGACACTGTAATGGCGCATTGGGCCGGGCTGGGCTACTACGCACGCGCACGCAATCTGCATGCAGCCGCCAAGCAATGCGTCGCCTTGCATGACGGCGATTTGCCACGTGATTTCGATGCGCTGCTCGCGCTGCCCGGCATCGGCCGCAGCACGGCGGGCGCCATCCTCAGCCAGGCGTGGAGCGACCGCTTTGCCATCATGGACGGCAACGTCAAACGCGTGATGACGCGCTTCCATGGCATTGCCGGCTATCCCGGCCTGCCGGTGATCGAAAAGCAGTTATGGCAACTGGCCACAGCGCATGTCGCGCATGTGCCGGCCGGCCGCCTGGCCGACTACACACAGGCGCAAATGGATTTCGGCGCCACGCTGTGCACACGCGCGAAACCGGCGTGCGTGCTGTGTCCGTTGCAGGACGATTGCGTGGCGCGTCGCGATGGCCTGGTGGAAGCACTGCCCACGCCCAAGCCCGGCAAACAATTACCCGAGCGCGAAGCCACCGCGCTGCTGCTGGAAAACGCAGACAACCAGATCCTGCTGCAGCGCCGCCCGCCAACCGGTATCTGGGCCTCGTTATGGACGCTGCCACAGGCCGAGACCGACAGCGGCATGCGCGCATGGTTCGCCAACCATATCCAAGGTGATTACGAGCGCGCCGATGAGATGCCGCTGATCGTGCACACCTTCAGCCATTACCGCCTGCATCTGCAGCCGTTGCGCATCCGCAAGGTCGCGCTGCGTACAGCGGTGCGCGACAATGACGATCTGCGCTGGGTGGCCCGCGCCGATCTCGCAGCGCTGGGCCTGCCGGCGCCGATCCGCAAACTGCTCGACGCTCTGTAAGGCGCACTCACACTCCAAGCGCGCACGTTGAGCGCGTATCCAAGGGAATTTGCATGTCACGCACCGTGTTCTGCCAGTACCAGCAATGCGACACCGACGGCCTGGATTTTGTGCCGTATCCCGGCGAACTCGGCCAGCGTGTGTTCGCACACATCGGCAAGACCGCATGGCAGGCATGGTTGGCGCATCAGACCATGCTGATCAACGAAAACCGGCTCTCGCCACGCGACCCCAAGCACCGCGCGTTTCTCGAAGCCGAATTGCAGAAGTTCCTGTTCGAGCGCAATGCCGACAAGCCGGATGGCTATGTCGCGCCGATGAGCGAAGAGTAAGCGCGTCCATCGGGCGCCATTGTGCTCACCGCCAGGCGGGCGCGCAGCCTGCCGACTAAAAGCGGCTAACAAAATGTAGCGAGCGGTCGTCAGGTGGGCGTGGACGGCGCGCAGGGGCCGGAGTGTAAGCGTGGTACATGAGGATTCCGAGCACCATCCGCGCACGCCTGGCGGCCGCGCAGTAGTTTTGTTAGTCGCTCTAAATGCAGCACTGATTTAGAACTGCTAAAAACGACTTCATGCCGGTCCGTTGCTGAGCGGATGATTTGGGTCGTCGCTGTAGGGCGGATGATCTGCGGCTTGGCTGCGGCTTGGCTGCAGGGCCCTTGCCCGCCCACCCTCGCGGGACACGCCGCAAGTACATCCATGTAGGCTCTTACGCGGCATCCATGCCGCGTAAGGTCCCGCGACGGTGGGCGGGCAAGGACCAGTGGAGATGGTCGGTGTGCGTGGTGCAAGCAATGCATGAGGTAAGAGGCAAGTTGTTTGGATGACGGCGTGTCCTACAGCTCCCAAATGCAATGTGATTAACAGGCAGGCTTTCAACAAAGCAACCGACTCACTTTCTGGCGCGGTGCCCTCACCGATTGCGGGACCGTGTGGCGGCATGGATGCCGCCACCGAGCCTACATGGACGTACTTGCGGCGTGTCCCGCGAGCGGTGAGGGCACCGCGCCCTCGACCGACTCAGCATTTGAGCTGGGCTGCATCCAACAAGAGGCGACCAACAAAACCACTACGCTCACCGCCAGGCGACCGCTCTCTACGTTTTATTAGTCGCTCTTGGCTGCAACACTTTCAACCAGGCATCTGCATTGCATCGGCAAACACCGATCAACAGACACCAACAGGCCCGTCCAGCAACAAGCGGATACGCTTGAGCAATTCCTTCTGCGTATACGGCTTATTGACCACGCCGAACTCCGCGCCACCCGCGTCGGTGCGCTGGATGCCGTCATCGGCGTAGCCGGTAATGAGCAGAACCTTGATGTTGGGCAGCATGCGGCAGGCCTCGCGTGCGAGCACCACACCATTCATGCCGCCCGGCATGATCAGATAGGTGAACAACGCATCCACCTCCGGATGCAGCTCCAGCACTGCAATTGCTTCGCGTCCGCTGGATGCGCACAGGACACGGTAGCCGGCACCTTCCAAAAAGAGCTTGGCAACCACCGCCACGTCCGGCTTGTCTTCCACGATCAGGATGTTCTCGCTACCGCCCTGCCCGATCACGCGCTGTTTGACCGCCTGCACGTCGTCCGCATACTCGCTGGATGCCGGGAAATACAGCCGTACCGTGGTGCCCTCGCCCACTTCGCTATGGATGCGCACGGTGCCGCCAGACTGCTTGACGAAGCCGTACACCATCGACAACCCCAGCCCGGTGCCCTGGCCTTCTTCCTTGGTGGTGAAGAACGGCTCCATCACCCGGCTGGCGATGTCCGGCGGCATGCCCGAGCCGGTGTCGCGCACTGCGATGCTCACATAGCGGCCCGGTGCCAACTGGTGATACGCGGACAGATCGTGGCTGGTGATCGCGTCTGTACCGTGACTTCCTTGCGCTCGGCATAGGCCATCGCATCGCGCGCGTTGATCAACACATTCAGCAGCGCCATCTCGGCCTGGGTGGTGTCGATCTGGCAATTCCACAGCCCCTCTTCCAGCGACTGCCGCAGGCTGATGTCGCCGCCCAGCGTGCGCTCGGCCATGTTGTTCATGCCCGACACCAGACCGTTGAGATTCACCACGCCGCCGCGCAACTTCTGCTTGCGCGAAAACGCGAGCAATTGTTAAGTGAGCGTGGCCGCCTTGGCCGCAGCAGCGGCCGCCTGCTCGGCACTGAACGCAATGCGTTTGGCATTGCCACCGCCGTCCGCAGCCATCATCTGAATCACTTCCAGATGGCCGGACATCACCTGCAGCAGATTATTGAAATCGTGCTCGATACCGCCGGTCAATTGACCCAGCGCTTCCATCTTCTGCGCCTGACGCAAGGCATCCTCGGCATCGCGGCGACGGCTCACATCCAGCTGCGAACCGAAGAAATACACCAGCTCGCCCTTGTCATCGAACACCGGCGAGACGAACAGCGCATTCCAGAACGGAGAACCGTCCTTGCGGTAATTCAGCACTTCGGTGGCGAATGCGCGACGGTTGGCGATGGAATCGCGAACCTCGTTGACGTTGGCCGGGTCGGTATCCGGCCCCTGCAGAAAACGGCAATTGTGGCCGATGACCTCTTCCGACGAATACCCGGTCATTTCCAGGAATGCGCGGTTGGCGAACACGATGGGGTTGTCCAGCAGATGCGGGTCGGTCACCGTCATCGGCATCCGCGTGGTTTCCACCGCGGCAAAAAAGATATCCGAGCGTTGCTTCTCGACAGGAGGACCGCGAGATCCGCTGATGTGGGGCGCACATGGCGCTCCGTGACCGGGATCGTTCAAGTGCATCTTCTGCGCAGGGCAATGTTCATGACCGGAGTCTAGTTGGAGGCGGTCAGTTGACTCCTCACATGCACTGCGTACGTTTTGCCACTACCGCAGCGCTCGCCCGTGCAGGCTAGTGTGGCGCAACCTTGGAAAACACATTGATCACCACTGCCCCAGCCGCGATCAACCCCATACCCAGCATCGCCGGTGCATCCAGCCGTTGCCCGTGGAGTGCCCACGCCACCAGCGAAATCAGCACGATGCCCGCGCCCGACCACAGGGCGTAGGCGATGCCGACCGGGATGACACGCAATGTGAGCCCCAGAAAATAAAACGAAATGCCGTAGCCGAGCACCGTCAGCAGCGATGGCCACAAGCGCGTGAAGCCTTCGCTGGATTTGAGCGCCGAGGTCGCGGTGACTTCTGCGCAGATTGCCACCGCCAGGAACACCCAGTTCTTCATCGCTGCCACCTTGTCGTCCGCAATCCGGCGACCATAACCGCCAGCGCCGGCTTGCATGCAAGCGCGCAGCTGTGAGCCATCGCAGACATGGTCGCTTGCTGCAAGCCAGCCAAGCGTGGTGCCACAGGCTGCCATGCGTAGACGTCCGCAGACGTGCATCGGCAAGGTTTTGCCGTAGCATGCGCGGGCAGCAAGCAG
Organism: Xanthomonas hortorum pv. cynarae; assembly: GCF_002939985.1. Taxonomy (GTDB): domain Bacteria; phylum Pseudomonadota; class Gammaproteobacteria; order Xanthomonadales; family Xanthomonadaceae; genus Xanthomonas; species Xanthomonas hortorum_D. Next base: position 45,766 of record NZ_MDFM01000022.1, read on the forward strand.
CTCCTGCGCCGCGTCCGGCCTTTCTGGCACCGTTGCGCGCATTCTTTTCCGCGCCAGTGCCTTCGTCTGGCGACCCATGCGATATCACCATGCCGGGCTACCAGACCCAGATTCACGAGTTGACCTTCGGGCAACTGACCTACGTCATTCGCGCACTGGCCGACAAGCAGCAGTACGCCGATCCCGATGAAAGCGCAGCTGACGCGGGCATTTCGTCCGCGCAGTGGAGTCTGTTCGGCCAAGTCTGGCCGGCCGGGCAACTGCTGGCCGAAGCGATGGCCACGCGCCCGATCGAAGGCAGACGCATCCTCGAACTCGGTTGCGGCTTGGGGCTGGCGAGTCTGGTGCTGCGCAGGCGCGGCGCCGACGTCGTCGCCAGCGATCACCACCCGCTGGCCGAAGTGTTTCTGGCCTACAACGCTGCGCTCAATGCGCTGGAATCGGTGCCGTACCGGCGCCTGGACTGGGATACCGGCGCGCCGAACATGGGCCAGTTCGACATGATCATCGCCAGCGATGTGCTCTACGAAACCCGCCACGCCACCATGCTGGCAAAACTCATCCCCGCGCTTGCCAAGCCCTCGTGCGAGATCGTCATCAGCGACCCGGGCCGCGGTAATGCCAATGCGCTATCGCGCATGCTCGCAGACATCGGGTTTTCGCTGATTGCCGGCGATCGCCAGGCCTCGGTGCAGGTGGCCAAGGCACCGCGTCTGTTCGTCTATCGGCGCAACATGGACAACTGGTGGCCGGCAGGCGGCTGATCGCAGCGCTATGCCATCACGGCGTCGGCGTGTACGCCGACAGCGACACCGGCTTGCGCGGGTCGGCCTTGATCTCGGTGTGCTCACTCATCCGCATCGCATCGGCGTCAGGCCTGTCATCGGTATTCATTTCCCAGCTTTCCGTCACACGCTTGTGGAAAAAGAACCCACCGCGCGCACGGTCGTAGCGGAAGGTGATGTAGTCGGTCCAATGCTGCCCGCACGACACGCCATTCTGTACGGTGAAATACGCGCCCTTCGCCACCAAGCCTTCTTCGCCATCCAGAAACGGATCGCACTGGCCGCCTTCGTCGGCCTTGAAGATCACCCGCGTATTGCGCCCGGCTTCGACAAAGCCACCGTCCGCGTTCGCCACCAACACCAGCAAGGTGCGTGCAGGCGCGGCGCGCCCGCTGGAGCGCAGCGCATCCAAGGTGCCTTCAGACGCGGCGCGCAGGGCCACCACATAATCCTGCCGGCCGTCTCCAGTCAGATCCGCAGTGGCAACGCCGATCACCGTCTGCCCGGCAGGCAGCAACTTCGACGCATTCGCAGGCAGCGTGGATGCGCCACACGGCACGGCCGCAGCCAGTGCCATTGCCATTACCAACCACCAGTGGTGTTTCGTCATTGCCGTTCCTTCGTCCGATCAAGGCCACAAGGATACCCGGCCATGCAGGCTCCTCGACCGGTGATGCGTTGCGGAGTACCACGCGCTGCAGCGCCACAGGCGACTGAGCACCACCTGCGCACAGCCAACAACTCACACACCGTTGTGGTGGCGCTAGGTCTCGCGAACCCGGTATTCCTTCGGATCCAGAAACTCCGCCAGGCAGGAGCCGACGCGCAGCGCCTGCTCACGCGCATCGCCGCGATACTCGCCCTGCCCGGCGCCCTCGATCGTGGCCACTGGCGACGCGCGGTCGCGGTGGTAGACGAACGCGGTCGAGAGCCACAACGTCGCGCCAGGCGCCTGGCTTTCCAACGTCTCCACGCGGAACTCACCGCAGTACCCATGAATCAACGTGCGTCGAAGTGTCTTGTGCGTCATGCGCGCAAGTATCGCCACGCGCAGTTGAAGACGACGTGGAAGCAAAGCACTCATCGCGACAGTGCGCAGATTGATTGAGAGAGCGGCCCGCGGCGTCATTCGATTCGATCTGCAAACACGATCCGCGACACAGCCTTATCGTCAAAGCACTCATCGACAGACACGACAAAACCGCCCGCCAATCTGTATGCAGGTCTGGCTCAAAGGAAACACAACAAGAGTCTGAAAACCCGGCTATTGCCGGAAAGCCTTGCGAATGAAGGCTTGGAAATGGTGGCCGAGGACGGAATCGAACCGCCGACACGGGGATTTTCAATCCCCTGCTCTACCAACTGAGCTACTCGGCCACTACCTGCAACGCGATGCCTGCGTTGCGAGGACGCGCATCATAGCGAGCAGGCGCAGTTTGGGCAAGCCTTGCGCGCAACTTTGTTGCGGGCCGGTGCCGGCAGCCGGGTTTCTTGCGCCGGTTCACGCCGCGCGGCGGGTGGCATGGCCTAGCCTGCGCGCGTCCCGAGGAGATTGTCATGCGCCTGCCCCGCCTGCTGCTGTCGTTCGCTTTGCTGCTGCCATTGACCGGTATTGCCCAACAGCCGATACGCGCGGTGCCGCAGCTGGACATCTCACGCTACGCCGGGCAGTGGCACGAGATCGCGCACCTGCCGGTCTCGTTCCAGAAGAAGTGCCGCAGCGATATCACCGCCAGCTACACCTTGCGCGACGATGGTTTGATCGGCGTGCGTAACGGCTGCCGCACTGCCGAAGGCGCCCTGACCCAGGCCGAGGGTGTAGCGCGACCTGTCTCCGGGCAACCCGGCCAGTTGCAGGTGCGCTTCGCCCCGGAATGGCTGAGCTGGCTGCCACTGGTGTGGGCCGACTATTGGGTGATCGCGCTCGACCCGGACTACCAATGGGCGGTGGTCGGCGAGCCGGATCGCAAGTACCTGTGGATCCTGTCGCGCTCGCCACAGATGCAGCGCGCGCAGTTCGAGCAACTCAAGCGCCAGGCCACGCAGATGGGCTACGACCTGTCGCCGCTGATTGTGGCGGCGCCATTGCTGTGAGTGCAGCGCCCTGACCGCACGCCCTCAGTCCCCGTTGCCGCAGCAAGGCAGCAACCGTACTGCGTAGTATTCTTGGCGCCGCCTTACCCAGCCAAGGATCCGAGTACATGCGTCGTGCCTATCGCCTTGTGATTGTGTCGCTGACCTGCGCCCTGCTGCTGAGCGCCTGCGGCGGTGCGGTGCGCCGCGTGTCCGAGCCGGCCGCCCGCATCCAGCAGCTGACCGTGCGCCCGGATGGCGCCTGGTCGGTGGACCTGCGGCTGCAGAACTACAGCAGCATCCCGATGCAGTTCGAGCGCGTGGCGCTGGAGATCTCCGCCGGCGACCAGCTGGCCGGCAAGCTCGACCAGGCCGTAGGTATTTCGATCGGCCCGGAGACCGCCGACGTGGTGACTGTCACCCTGCAGCCGACCTCGCTGGGCCGCCTCACCGTCGCCGACGTGCTCGCCAGCGGCCGCTCGCTGCCGTATACGCTCAAGGGCACGGTATGGGCGACCCCGCAGGACAAGAAGCGGCGCGATTTCGCGGTCGAGTCGCGCAATACGCTCAGCCCGGCCCCCGGCCTCAACGGCGTGCTGCGCTGACGCGCACGCCTTCCCGCACTCGTTTGAAGGACTCCGCATGAGCAGCTACACCGCCCCGCTGACCGATTTCCGCTTCGCCCTGCACGACGTGCTCGGTGCGCAAGCCCTGTTCGCCCGGCTCGGTTACACCGATGCCAGCACCGACATCATCGACGCCGTGCTCGAAGAAGCCGGTCGCTTCACCTCGCAGGTGCTGGCGCCGCTCAACAGCATCGGCGACGAGATCGGCTGCGCGTTCGACAAGAGTACCCACGCTGTGACTACCCCGCCCGGCTTCCGCGCGGCGTACAACCAGTTCGTCGAAGGCGGCTGGAACGGGCTCACCGCCGAGACGCAATTCGGTGGTCAAGGCATGCCGCATACGCTGGGCGTGCCGTTGAGCGAGATGATCAACGCTGCCAACCTGGCCTGGGGCAACTTCCCGCTGCTCTCGCATGGCGCGATGGAAGCGCTGCGCCAGCATGGCGAAAGCTGGCAGCAGGACGTCTTCCTCAAGCCGCTGATCGATGGCCGCTGGACCGGCACCATGTGCCTGACCGAGCCGCATTGCGGCACCGACCTGGGCCTGCTCAAGACCCGCGCCGAGCCCAACGCCGACGGCAGCTACGCCATCACCGGCACCAAGATCTTCATCACTGCCGGCGAGCACGATCTCACAGACAACATCGTGCATCTGGTACTGGCCAAACTGCCGGACGCACCGGCCGGCGCCAAGGGCATCTCGCTGTTCGTCACCCCCAAGTTCAAGGTGGACCGCGACGGCAATGTGGGCGAGCGTAACGCGCTGCATTGCGGCTCGATCGAGCACAAGATGGGCATCAAGGGCTCGGTGACCTGCGTGATGAACTTCGAAGGCGCGCAAGGCTATCTGGTCGGCCAGCCTCACAAGGGTCTGCAGGCCATGTTTACGATGATGAATACCGCGCGCCTGAGCGTGGGCCTTCAGGGCATCGGCCTGTCCGAGCGCGCGTACCAGAACGCGCTGCGCTACACCCGCGAGCGCCTGCAATCGCGTGCGCTCAGCGGTGCCAAGTTCCCCGACAAGCCGGCCGACCCGATCATCGTGCACCCGGACGTGCGCCGCATGCTGTTGACCATCAAGTCGCTGACCGAAGGCAGCCGCCTGCTGGCGCTGCACGCGGCCAGCCTGGTCGATGTCACCCATCGCGGCGAGACCGAACAGGAACGCGCCGACGCCGAGACCCTGGTGAGCTTCCTCACCCCGATCTCCAAGGCCTGCCAGACCGAGTGGTCGATCGAGAACACCTACCACGCGCTGCAGTGCTTCGGTGGCCATGGCTATATCCGCGAATACGGCATGGAGCAACTGGCTCGCGACGCCCGCATCACCACCATCTACGAAGGCACCACCGGCATCCAGGCGCTGGACCTGATCGGCCGCAAGACCGCCACCAGCCAGGCTGCGGGCTTGAAGCTGTTCCTGGCCGATGTGGAAACTTTCGCCAATGCCCAGCAAGGCAACGCGGCGCTGGCCGAGTTCATCAAACCGCTGCGCGACAAGGCCAGCGAGTGGGCGATGCTGACCCGCGACGTGCTCGATCGCGCCGCCCGCAACCCCGACGAACTCGGTGCCGCCAGCTACGACTATCTGTTCTATTCCGGCTACGTGGTGCTGGCCTACTGGTGGGCGCGCAGCGTGGCCGCTGCCGATGCCTCCGCGCACAGCGAGGACTTCAAGCGAGCCAAACGCGAGACCGCACGCTTTTACTTCGCCCGCGTGCTGCCACGCACGCTGACCCATGCCGCCACCATCCGCAGCGGCGCCGCGCCCTTGATGACACTGGAAGCGGAGCTGTTCGGCGAGGGCTGAGCGACATCGCATAGCCGGGGTCTGCCGCCGTTGTAGGAGCGGACCTGGCCGCGACGAAGCAGCATCGAACGGAAAGACGTCGCGCCCGGGTGCGCTCCTACGGCCTTCTATGCGCCCGAAGATTGCTCACTCAGCACGGCGGCATTGCGGCCGAGCCAGTACTTGATGAGCTATTCGTTGCAAGACACGCGCCAAAGCCGTTCACTGCGATACACAAACTGTCAACGATCGGGTATAAGCTGTTTTCCCGATGGAGACAGACACTCACGCACGTGGTGTGATCGTCCCCGGCGGCTTCGATGCCCCGGTCGCGGGCAGCTCTGTCGCTGCGTTTCGGCAACTTCCCGCGTTGCGCCTGCTCTCGCTCGATGCGCACGGCCGGGTGCTGGACTGGATAAACTGGCAAGACGCCGCCTGTCTGTACGCACGCGGTGCGGTCTCCTGGACGCTGGGCGAACCGTGCATGCAGATCCATGGCGGCATCTCGCGGCTGACCGGCGAGCGCAGCGTGCTGGAATTGCATCCCATCATCGCCGCGCGTGGTCACGCACGCTCGCGCGCACTGGACCCGACCCCCACGCTCAGCAACACCGCGTTGTTCGCACGCGATGCGCAGCTGTGCCTGTATTGCGGCCAGCACTTCAGCCGCCCGCAACTGACCCGCGACCACGTCTTGCCGGTGTCCAAGGGCGGCCGCGACACCTGGGAGAACGTGGTCACTGCGTGCTTCCAGTGCAACTCGCGCAAGGCCAACCGCACGCCACAACAGGCGCATATGCCGCTGCTGGCGGTGCCGTATCGGCCGAGCTGGATCGAACATCTGATCCTCTCCAACCGCAATATCCTCTCCGATCAGATGGCGTTCCTGCGCGCGCAGCTGCCCAAGCGCTCCAAGCTGTCGCTGTAGCGCGTGTCATCCATCCCTGCGCAGATCGCGCGGGCTTGCAGGTGTTCGGGCTCAACAAGAGCGACTAAGTGGACCTGGGTCCACGCCCGAGCGATAACTTAGCAATGGGCACGCGCAAGCCAGGCATCCATCATGCTGGCTGACGAGCACACCGTCTTTATAGCCAAGCACTCCCAGCACCTGGCGTTCGCGCGCCCAGCGTGCATTCGCACGTCCAAATGGGTGCGGCAGATTGCCGCATGCGCAGGCGTTCACCGCGCCCGGCAGCAATGGCGGCGAGCGCAGCCATCACTTCCCGCTGACAGCTGAACCGGTTTGCTTGCCGGGCCTTCGCATGGGGAGGACAATATGGCTTCAGAACATTGACACGATGATGATCGATTCCACCCGCTATCCGCGCCTGTCGCGCATCCAGACCCCCGACGATCTGCGCAGCTTCGACGAGGCCGAGCTCACGGCGATCGCCGAAGAACTGCGTTCCTACCTCATCGAGTCGGTGGGCAAGAGCGGCGGGCACTTCGCGGCTGGCCTGGGTGTGATCGAACTCACCGTCGCCCTGCACTACCTGTATCAGACCCCGGTCGATCAGCTGGTGTGGGACGTGGGCCATCAGACCTACCCGCACAAGATCCTCACTGGCCGTCGCGACCAGATCCACACGGTCAAGCAGAAGGACGGCGTGGCGCCGTTTCCCAAGCGCGAAGAAAGCATCTACGACACCTTCGGCGTCGGCCATTCGTCGACCTCGATCTCGGCCGCGCTGGGCATGGCGATCGCCGCGCAGCGCAACGGCGACGAGCGCAAGGTGGTGGCGGTGATCGGCGACGGCGCGATGACTGCCGGCATGGTCTACGAGGCGCTCAATCACGCCGGCGGCATGGACCCGGAACCGAACCTGCTGGTGATCCTCAACGACAACCGCATGTCGATCTCCGAAGCGGTCGGCGGGCTGACCAAGATGCTGGGCCGCGCAAGCGGCAGCCGCACGCTCAACGCGATCCGCGAGGGCGGCAAGAAGATCCTCGGCGACAAGAAGAACAACCCCACCGCGCGCTTCGTGCGGCGCTGGGAAGAACACTGGAAAGGCATGTTCGTGCCGTCCACGCTGTTCGAGGAAATGGGCTTCCACTACACCGGCCCGATCGACGGCCACGACCTGTCCAGCCTGGTTGGCGCACTGAAGACCTTGCAGACGCTCAAGGGCCCGCAGTTGCTGCACGTCATCACCACCAAGGGCAAGGGCTACGAGCTGGCCGAAGGCGACCAGATCGGCTACCACGCGGTGGGCCCGTTCGATCCGAGCAAGGGGCTGATTGCCAAGGCCGGCGCCAAGAAGCCGACCTATACCGATGTCTTCAGCGACTGGGTCTGCGACATGGCCGCGGCCGAGTCCAAGCTGCTGGTGATCACTCCGGCGATGCGCGAAGGCTCGGGCCTGGTGCGTTTCAGCAAGGAGTATCCGCAGCGCTATTTCGACGTGGCGATTGCCGAGCAGCACGCGGTCACGCTGGCCGCCGGCATGGCGACCCAGGGCGCAAAACCGGTGGTGGCGATCTACTCCACCTTCCTGCAGCGCGGCTACGACCAGCTGGTGCACGACGTAGCTGTGCAGAAGCTCGACGTGCTGTTCGCGATCGACCGCGGCGGCGTGGTCGGCCCGGATGGCGCCACCCATGCCGGCAATCTGGATCTGAGCTTCCTGCGCTGCGTGCCGCACATGGTGGTGATGGCGCCGGCCGACGAAGCCGAGTGCCGCCAGATGCTGACCACTGGCGTGCGTTACGACGGCCCGGCGGCAGTGCGCTACCCGCGTGGCACAGGCCCGGGCAGTGCGCTCGACACATCGCTCACCACGTTGCCGATCGGCAAGGCGCAGCTGCGTCATAGCGGCGCACGCATCGCGCTGCTGGGCTTCGGCGCGAGCGTGGATGCGGCAGAAGCGGTCGGGCGCGAACTCGGCCTGACCGTGGTCAACATGCGCTTCGTCAAACCGCTCGACAAAGCCATGCTGCTGGAACTGGCCAAAAGCCACGAAGGCTTCGTCACCATCGAAGACAACGTCGTTGCCGGTGGCGCAGGTTCGGGCGTGGCAGAGCTGCTCAATGCCGAAGCGATCACCATGCCGATGCTGCACCTGGGCCTGCCCGACAGCTTCCAGCACCACGCCAGCCGCGAAGACCTGCTGGCCGACGCTGGCATCGATCAGGCCGGTATCCGTGCCGCCGTGCTCAAGCGCTGGCCGCAGCTGATGGCCAGCAAGACGCCGTCGTTGAACGCTGCTGCGGGCTGAGGCCTGCGATAGCTAGAGCGACTTGAGGCGGCTAACAAAACCTCTCGAACGCTTTATCGATGGCGACAACGTGATGGTCGCACTCGCCTTCGTTGGACACTGGAGCGATCTCGGCAATGGCAATGCCATTGCTCGGATCGACAGGAGCCGAGCATGACCGCATCGGACGGTCGCGCCGCGCGCACTGCCCGCAACCACGCACACCGACCCTCTCGACTGGCCCTTGCCCGCCAACCGGCGCGGGACCTTACGCGGCATGGATGCCGCGTAAGCGCCTACACGGACGTACTTGCGGCGTGTCCCGCGATGGTGGGCGGGCAAGGGCCCTGCAACCAAGCTGCAGATCAGCCGGCTGCGCACACTTGGCAGTTTTGTGAGCCACTCTTGGATGTTCAGTCCCGGCAGGCGATTGGAGATTCGCCTGCCCGTATCAACCGCGACCCACGCGTCGTGTTGACGCGGCTGCGCTGACGCAATGCGCGACCGATCTCGCGTGGCGACGCATCAGACCTGCGGCACCACACCGGTCTGCGCAAACGCATTCACCAGCCGCAGGATGCGTGCCTGCGCATCGATGGCGTGCAGCTCCGTTTGCAATCGATGCACGCCTGACGGCAGCTCGCTCGTGCCAAGCGCCTCGCGCAACAGTGCCGGCAATTCGTCCAGCGCGCGCAACCACCAGGCTGCTCCGGCGACCTGCAGGCGTGCGGCGTGGTCGAACTGGTCGTAGTCCAGCGGATACACGATCGATGGCAAACCTGCGGCGAGGCAGGCGTACAGAATGCCGGCACCGCCATGGTGCACCACCAGCGCGTAGCGATGCAGGTGCTGCGCATAGTCGACATACGGCAGACGTTGATAGTTGCCGTGCGCCTGCTGCTGCGGCGCTGCGGTATCGCCATCGCTGAAATGAAAGATCACTTCCGGGAACTGCGGCGCCAGCGCGCGCAGCACCGCATCCATGCGGTGTTTGACCCAGTGCAGATGCGTGCCCAGCGTCACCAGCACATGCCGACGCCCGGCCACGAACTCAGGCGACGCAACTGCCGATGGCGGCGTACACAACTGCGGCCCGACGAAGCGCACCGCCGCAGGCCAGCGCTGCGCCAACTCGAACGACGGCAGACCCAATGCCAGGATGCACTGCGGCGAATACACCGCCTCGCTACGATCGCTGCGATACATCGCCGACAATCCGCAGGCATGCATCTGGCGCCGATAACAGACATGCACGCTTCGTTTGAATCCACGCGTCAAACGCCGCGCGATCGCATGCCAGATCCGCTGCGTTACTGAGGTCGCCGGCAGCAGACCGCCGAAATACGCCGGAGGCCCGTCGACTGTTTCGATCACGCACGGCGACGGCATGCTGGTCCACCACGCGATGTCCATCGCCTGCGCCGCCAGTCCTGCGCTGGGCAAGGTGAAATCGACGATCACCAGGTCCGGCCTGCGCTCGCGCCAGCGCGCTTTCAGCACATCCCCCATCCGCGCCATCAACCCAAGCGCGTTGTGCAGCTGTCGACGCAAGCGCAACGGGTTGTGGCCCACCGCGTGCGGTGGGTTGGCGATCTCCAGCAACAGCCGGTCGGCTTGCGCATCCAGCACGCTGACTGCGCTCAGCCCGCATGCACGGATGCGCGCCTGCGCCGCTGGCGTGCTGATGACCTGCACCTGGTGATGCGGCGCCAGCTGACGGGCAATGGCCAGAATCGGATGCAGATGTCCGCTATATGGCGGCGCGATCAGATCGATGCGCATCTGCCCTCCCCTGCACGGCGTATTCGAGCCGCGCGATGAACGCCTGGCAATCGGCGAGCACCGCCGCATTACGCAGGTAATCCATATGCCCGCACGCGGGCCTCAGATCGATCGCAGCACCGAACAGCGCGCGCGAGATCCAATCACGCTGCCCTTGCAACACGCGCAACTGTGCGAACGAGGCAGGTGCGTTACAGACCGGACCGTAGGCAAACACTGCCAGGCGCGTACGTAGTGCCTGCGGAAGCTGCAGCGCGGTGAGTAACTGCAGGCCGCAACTGCCCGCCAGCACTACCGTGATCGGCGCCCGCTCCAATAGCGCCATAACACGCATGCGATCGGCATCCACGATACGTGCGGCGCGTGCGGCCAGGTACTGCCGCGCGTTGGAGAGACTGGCGCGCCAGAGCGGCATGCGTCGATGCACAGCGCTATCAGGGCGATACGGATAATTGCAGTCGATCAGTTGCCGGCCCCGGCCTTGCAGCTGCTGCAAGAAGTGCTGCTGTTCCATGCTCAATGCGCAGCGCTGCGGATCGCTTTGCCCGGTAAGGAAGGCGATATGCAGCGTAGCGCTGTCAATCGGCACGGAAACGCCCATCCGGCAATACGCGGTAACGACGCGTGCGCCAGCGGATCGTGCGCACCACAGCTGCGTGCAGCAGATGCAGCGGCTGTAGAACTTCGGCGCAAATCGACAGCAATGGCCGGTGACGAATCGCTCCGCTGACGCGCCGTTGCACCAGACACAGCAGCAAGGCCCGCAGCAGCAATGTGGTGAGCGCACAGGTCATTGCCAGCCAGCTTGGCTGCACGCAAACACACAGCAGCAAGCCCGTCAGCAACAGCGGTGGCAGCCCCTGCAGTACGAAAATTGCGCTGCGTACGCCCAACGTCTGACGGCGCAGCAGGATCAGTGCGAACAACATCCACCGATGCATCTGGCGTGCGTAACTGGCCAGATCCGGCATCGCAGTGCGCATGGCTACCGGCGCGGTGGATTGGCACACTCGCCCACCGCGCTCACGCACCAGTGTTGCGAACGCCAGATCGTCGGTCAGCTGCTCCAGCAACGCGGCAAAACCGCCCCAGGCGCGCAGTTGTTCGGTGCGGGCGGCATAGCACATGCCATTGATGGTCAGCGGCGCGGCAAATGGCAGCCAGCCCAGATAGGCGAGCGCCGCATTGTTGTTGACGAACTGCGACAACAGGCGGCCAGCCAGCGTTGCGCTGTCCTGATAATACGGCAGCGCAGTGACGACATCGGCGTGGGTCAGATCCTGCAACAACCGGGCAAGCGCACTGTTGCTCAGCTGCGCATCGTCGTCGAGGATCAGGCTGATCGGTGAGCGCACATGCGGCAGCGCGTAGTCGAGTTTCCATGCTTTCGGATTGATGCCAGGTGGCGCCGGAGGCACCAGCACACGCTCGATGCGTCGCTGCGGATACAGCATCACCAATGCATCGGCAACCGTGTTTCCTGCACGATCCTCCGCATCCAGCAGCCAGATGAAGTGTGCCTCTGGCAGTGCCTGCAGGTTTGCCGCAAGCACCTGCTGCAGATGCGCGTCGCCGCCGAGGATGGGCTGCAATATCGCCACCTCGGCCTGGGTCGCAGCGGCATCGCTCGATGGCCGCGCGCATGCATCGCGCACGACCCACAGTACCGCAGCCATCTTGACCATCAGCACCGCCAGATAGGCCGCTGCCAACGCCAGTGCGGCTACGCCCATTGCGCTGCCTGCCAACGCACGAACGCCTCGACACCTTCGTCCAGACCAACGCTGGGTGGCCCGAGATCGGCGAGCGTGCGTCGTGGATCGAAGGTCTTCGAATAGGCAAATGCGCCAACGCCGAAGCGGGTGATCGGCGGTTCGCCGCGCAGTCGCAGCAGGCGGTAGGCCGCCTCCACCACGCTGGCCATGCGCAACGCCGTAGCGATGCGCACCTCGCGCTGCGGCAACGGCAGCTGCAGACGCGTAAGCAGGTCCAGTAACAGCTGCTGCAGATCCACCGGCTGTGCGTTGGTGAGGTTGTAGGCCGGCTGCAACTGCGGCGCGGTGGCCGCGCGATAGAGGTAATCGCACAACGTATCGATATAGATCAGATCGCCGATCACCGGCTGCGTCTGGCCGACAAAACGCGGCAGCGCACCTTTGCGCGCCGCGGCGATCACGCGCGGGAACAGCACCGTATCTCCCGGCCCGAACACTGCGCGTGGGCGCACCACGGATTTCTCGCCTGGATAGTGCTCGAGCAAGGTTTCGCCCAGATATTTGGTCTGCGCGTAGGTATTGACGAACGCCGGCCCGATCGGGCTGTCCTCGGTGAGGTCGTATTGATGCGCCTCGCGATAGAACACCGAACTCGACGACACATACAGCAGACGCGGGCAACCGTTGCGCGTGCAGAACTCGATGACGTTCGCGGTAGCCTCTACGTTATGCAGCTGGAACTGCGCACGCGTGCCCCAAGGCGATGCCAGTGCCGCTGCATGAATCACCACATCCGGCTGCCATTGCAGCGAGAACGGCCGGCTCAGATCGATGCGATGGTAGTTGGGTAGATCGCTGGCGCGGCGACCGATGCCGTGGATCTCCACACCCGGCTGGCCCTGGAAACGCCGCAGGAACGAACCACCGACAAAACCGGAAGCGCCGGTCACGAGAATGCGCAGGCTCATCGCCACTCCGGTTGATAACGATCAAGGCTGGGCTGGCAGTGCGAAGGCAGGATCGCCAACTCGGGATGCGCTTGCGACAGCCCGTGCAACTGATGCACGGTGCGTTGAAACGCTGCCCAATCGTGCATCAGTAAACGCGTGGGCCATGCAGGCCACTGCAGCGTTGCCCACGTCGCCGACGACCACACCGCGTCGGCACACAGCAACACCTCGCGGTCGTGCTGATCGCGCAACCACAGGCCCATCTGCCCAGGCACGTGTCCGGGCAGCGGCATCGCCAGCACGCTGCCGTCTTCGAACAGATCGTAGGCCTCACCCAAGCCTTGCCAGGCACCGGTCAGCGCGCGCACTGGCGCTTGTTCGGCGAACTGCAGCCGTCGATCGAAATCGGTCGGCAGCAGCTGCGGCAACAAGGCACGCCGCAGGCCGCCAATGCGCGAACAACTGCGCAGCTGTTGATAATCCGCACGCAAGCAGATGAAGCGCGCATTCGGCAGGTCGCGCAGACCACCCACATGGTCGGCATGGAAGTGCGAAATCAGGCACCAGGCAATCTCCTCCAGCTGCACGCCGCGACGCGCCAACTGTGCGCCCAGCGTTTCGTGCGCGGGCAAGCTCACCGGCGTGGTCAAGCGGTACAGGCGCTCGGGCCATGGATCGGTGGCGCGAAAGAAATGCGCGGCATAGCCGGTGTCGTACAGCAGCGCCCCACGCTGCGGATGCCGAATCAGCACGCTCAATGCCGGGAACTCCACCGCATGCCAGTGCCCGTCCGCACGCACCATGCGCTCGCAATGGCGGCAATGGCCGATGCGCAGCAACTCCAGCGACACGCGCGGCGGCATCAGGACACGACCTGTTCGGGAAGTGAGTACACGCCCTAGTACCGCAGCACCATGCCGCCGATCGCCAACCCGGCGCCGGTGCCGAGCAGTGCGAACAGATCGCCCCGCTGCAAACGCTGCTCGATCCGCGCGTGATGCAAGGCGTGCGGCAACGATGCGGCGACCTGATTGCCGGTGGCATGCAGGATACGAATCACCTGATCTGCGCGCAGCCCCAAGGCCTGCACCACATGATCCAGACCGCCGCCGGAGGCCTGATGCGGCACAAAGCAGCGCAAGGCGTCTGTGGTGGTGCCGGCCTCGCGCAGCAATTGCTCCCAGAAGGCAGGCAGGTAGCGCGCCGCGAAGCGATAGGCACCGCGCCCATCCATGCTGAAGGTGCGCAAGGCATCGGGCGCACTTTCTTCGCCACGCGGATAGCGCGTGCCGCCGCCGCGAATGCGGCACAGCTCCGCGCCATCGCCATAACTGCACAGGCGGCTGGACAGCAATGCCGAGCCGTCTTCCGCAGCGCTGCGTCCCACGATCACTGCAGCCGCACCATCGCCGAACAACCCGGCCGTAGCCGGCGCCGATGCATCCAGCCCGCCCGATGCGACCTCGCTGGAGACGATCAACACGCGCTGGTAGCGCCCGAGCGCCAGCGCATTGGCGGCCATGTCCAATGCAACCAGAAAACTCAGACAGGTCGCGTTGACGTCGAACGCGGGAATACCCGAATCGCCCAGGCCAAGCGCGCGCTGGATCAATACCGCCTGGCAGGGAATCGGCTGCTCCATGACGCTGCAGGCCGAGATCAGGCAATCGATGTGGCCGGACTCGATGCCGGCGCTGGCCAGCGCCTGGGTCGCGGCGGCGGCGCCCATCGACGATGCGGTCTCGCCCTCGCCCACGTAATGGCGCGTTGCCACGCCAGAGCGCGCGAACGTAGTGCCCGCCGGCAACTGCCAGCGCGCGTCCAATTGTTGCGAGGTCACCTCCGTCGCGGGGACATGGCGCCCGGTGCCCAGAATGCGCAGCGGCAATGCGTTCAACGCGGAGGTCTCATTGGACAAGGCGCGCAGCATAACGTGGCTGGCGTTGGCCGACTCGATTGATCGCACGCTGCGCATCGCCTGTAGACGAAGAAGGCCATGGCGCGGCCGATCAATCCCCTGGAGCGGCCATCCAAGCCGCTCTGGACTCCGGCCAACACATCAAGGCGCTTCCACCGCATACCCCATCGCCTGCAGCCTTACGAGATATCCATCCCGCGCCGTCAGCCGGCTGATCGGCAGCACCGCGAAGGTGCTGCGATTGCGTTGCAACGCAGTGGTGGCGATGCTCAGCCAGTGCTCGCGCATGCGGCGTTCGAGATCGTCGATACCACGCGCCCTGGCCGCACCGGAGCTGGCCATCGCGCTCATGCAGGCGGCCTGCGGATCTTCGCGCGGCAGTTGGCGCAGCGCTTCGATATCGCCCACCGACCATGCGTTGGCGCGCTCGACCATCGTGGGCAGATCGCGCTCCACTGTTGCCAGAATGCTGCGAAAGCACGCGGTATCGTCCATGCCGCCGGCACGGAAATCCTTGATGGCCTGGCGCGGGTCCTTGATCTTGTAGTCCAGCGCTGTGGGGGTTGGCTTGATACCTGCGCGCTTGGCGGCACGCTCCACCACCGACCAGATCACCGGCGAACGGGCCAGGCCGGAGCGCTTGATCGCGGCCTGATACAACTCACCGGCGGCCAGCATCGGGCGCTTGCGCTCCACGCCCCGATCGCCACCGATATAGCGTGCCTTGGCCAGGCTCCAGCGGGCATACAGATCGGCCGGCAACACCTCGCGTAGTTCGCGGCCGTCTTCGTTCTTCATCGCCTTCATCGCGGACGGCAACAAGGTCAACTTGCCAAAAAATCCCATGTCCGCATCGATCTGCACGGTCGGCGCCATCAGGACCTGCTGGGACTGCCCGATGATCGTTTCCACCTCGGTCGACTGCCACTGCAGCCGCTTCGGCAATGGCGACAAGGTGCCCAGGATCCACAACACATGGTCGCCCCTGCTGACCTTCCACAAGCCCGGGCCGGGTTGCACGCCGCGCACCACCATCGCTTCCAGATCGACCACCGCCGGTGGCGATGGCGCAGCCACTTTCGGCGTGGTGCTGTCACTGGCCGCCGCCAGCAGCGACACCAGCATCAATCCGACTCCCCACACCGCCCCCTTGCATCGCATCACATGTCGCCCCTGTGTGAGACGCGGACATTACGCCAAGCCCGCCACCGCCGCGTTAGGGAAGCAATCGGCATGGCAGGCCCAACCGTGGCTCAGCGCGGGACCAAGGCTGCCAACTGCGCGGCCAGCGGCGAAGCATCGTCGAGCAGCGCGAATCCTTCCCACACGAACCCGGGCGAGACCGTGCAACCCACCAGGGTGAAATCGCCAAGCGAGCGTGCTGCCTGCCAACAGCCGGCCGGCACCACGTGCATCGGCGCACCGCGCTCGGCCGCATCCAGGATCAGGCGTCGCAACTGCCCGCTGGCTTCATCGTAAATCAGCAGCTCCAGCGCATCGCCTTGCTGCCAATGCCAGCTTTCCTCGGCGTCCACGCGGTGCCAGGCGCTGCATTCGCCGGCACTAAGCAGAAAGCGGATCGCGGTCAGCGCCGGGCGTGTCTGTCCGCCATCGGTCACCTCACGCGCAGAGGCATACACACGGCGAAAATGCCCGCCTTCCGGATGCGGGGCGAGGTCGAGCGAGCGAATCAGGTCAGCGGCAGTTGGATGCATGCGCACATGCTAGGGCAGCGCGCGCTGCCGTGCATCACGGCAGATGCTTGCCCGCGCGCAGACAGGTTCGGAAGAACACCAGCAGATCCCAGCTATAGCGCTTGAGCAGACGGCGCGGCTCGTGGAGCAGCCGATACATCCATTCCATATGCAGACGCTGCACCCACTCGGGCGCACGCTTGGCGGTGCCGGACAGAAAATCCAGCAGCGCGCCGACACCAAACACCAGCGGCACCGTCAGCGCCTGGCTGTGATCGAGGATCCAGCGCTCCTGCAAGGGGTTGCCGAAGGCCACCAGCAGCACATCGGCACCGGAGCGATTGATACGCTCGGCCAGACCCTCGCCTGCGGCGGCAAATTCGCCGTAGCCATCGCACATGCCAACCACCTGCTGACCCAACGTACCGGTCAGCGTCGCTGCCGCCGTCTTGCCCACGCCGGGGCGCCCGCCCAGCAGGAAGAACTTGAGCGGATGCGCAGCGTGGCGGCACAGATACGGAATCAGATCGGTGCCATTGAGATTGCCGGCAAAGCGGCGGCCATGGATCAGCCGCGCGGCCAGATCCATGCCGATCCCGTCATTGACGATGCGCACGCTGGGCTCGCGCATCCGCATGCGCAACGCCTGGCATTGCACGATGAAATTGGTGTTGGCAAAGAACACCCGACGCCGTTGCTGCGCCGCCAGCGCATGGAACAACTCCAGCGCAAAGGCCTCTTGCGTCGTGGACAACACCGGAAACCCGCCAAGCGGAATCACCACGCCTTGGGGTGGCGCGCCATTGGCGGCAGTCGTCGTTTCGGTTTCCACGCGCTGGCCCTGCATCATCGAATCACCAAAGGTCGTAAGGGAATGCGGCCAGCAATCCGGCCTGCAAACTTGCCAGGTCGAACTCGCCGTTGCCGCCCAGATCCAGGCACTCTTCCACGCTGTTGCCCGAATGCCACTGCGTGCGTCCGGTGCCGTTGTAGTAGTCGTCGTACTTGAAGCGGTCTTCGCCGTTGCCCCAGTCCAGATACACCGCCGGGATCCCGTACGCCTCGGCCAGAATCAGCCCGTGCAGCGAGCTGCTGATCACCAACTCGGCGCCCAGCAATGCGCTCATGAAGGTCGCAGGCTTGACGTTGGGAAACACCAGATGGTCGGCATACGCGCTGTATTTTTCGACCGGCTCGTTGAAGTGCGGAACGATGGCGAACGGACGCTTGTTTACCGCGCCAAGCGCATCGGCGGGAAAGAACATCGGCGTCAGAAGACCAGGGTCGCCATAGACCTCGGGCACCGCGATGCCGCGCTCCATCAAGAATTTGCGCGTCTTCGGCCCACGCACTGCACGCACATCGAGCGTACTGAAGGTGTTGCGTTCGGCCGGAATCTTGCCGTTGATGCCACTGCCCCAGACGGTGTCGCCATCTTTGGCGAAGTGCAGCACCGAGCCGATCGCGATCAATTTCTTGCTGAGATCGCGCTTTTCAATCAGCGTTTTGTCCTGCAAGGACAGCACGCAGGAGACGATCACCTTGGACAGGTGATCCCCCATGTTGACGCCAGCGTTTTTCGGCTGCCACCAGAACAATGCACGACGTTCGGCATGTTCTATCCACTTCTGCAGTAAAGCGTTGGCCATCGTGAGGGATCTCCTTTAAAAAACGAATGAGCACGCCGCATCAATGCGAGAGCGCAGCCTCCGCAGAGGTGCGCGCGGCTGCGCCGGTGTTGTGCGGGTACAACCGGGTCTCTGGATACGCACCGGGATTGAGCACGCGATCGGTGGTATCGGACCAATTCAGGCACTGGCGATAGCGCACGTGCGGTGCTTCCAATGCCAGCCCGATTGCCGCAATGATCGAATCAGCGTCGCCCGGAGTGTAGCCGAAACGCGACTGATAGGGCCCGACGACGACGTTCGGGCAGACTGCCGGCAGCCCAAAAAAATCGTACTGCAATAGCTTCATCGAGCTGTCGGCCAGATAGATCGGCACCTGCTCGGATGCGTAAGGCGCGATGCCGAAACGGGCGTGCTTGATGTAGCCGATGGTCTCGACGTGTTTCATTTCGCCATAGACCGTCACGTTGTCGCCGTAACCAGGATGACGCCCCATGCCCGAGCCGATCACATGGAACGTGACGTGCGGAAAGGCCTTGCTGGCGACGACGAAAAATTCTGGATCGAACAACATCGAGCCCACTGCCACCGCGTGGATGCCCTCGCCATACGGCGATGGGTCGCCCAGCTGGTCCAGGTTGTGATCCACGCCATGGCCGACGTGATAGACGTTGTCGCGGCTTGCCACTTCCTCGGCCATCGCTGGCGACACCAGTGCGATCACATCGAGCGTTGGCGCAACACGGTCGAACTCGCGCTCGATGTAGGAAGCGACATTGATCGTGCTCAATGCATCGGATGCACGATAGACCAGCTTGGCCGCAGGATTGATGCGCTTGGCGAGCTCGATGAAAGCAACTGCAATGCCGCTCTCGAACACGATCACGTCCGCCTCGCGCATCCAGTCAAGTAACTGACGCGGTGGATGCGCGGCGTACCAGCGAAACATCGCATCCTCGACCGCACGTAGCCACGCGCGGCGCGTATTGAACGGGTGCACCGTGGTCCGCCACAGATAGCAGTCGACCCCCTTGTGCGAGACGACGGTGTTCGCCGTTTCGTCCAGCGGCAGGCGCATGTCGCCCTTCATGCGCGAGAGCCTGCTGTAACGCAGCGAGAAGAATCGCGTGGTCCCGCGCAATGCCAGTTGATCGGTGATGAAGTGAATATTGGCGCGACGCGGCGTACGGTAATCGTGTGCGGACAAGACCAGATAGCAAGGCCGGGCAATGCCGGTAGCGGCGGCGGGTGTGTCGCTCATGGGCCGTGTCCTATGGATGAGTGGAAAAGAGCATGCACAAACGCAGGCGAGGACAGTGTCGATCTCATCGGCGTGCCTTGGCCTGGGTCAGTAATTTGCGGATGTCGACGATGGACAGCACATCGCGGCGGAACGCCGGCCAGATCGCCAGAGCCAGCAGACAGACGGCTGCCATCGCCCCTGCCCCAGCGGCGAGCTGTTGCCACAACGGGCCACCGGCCACGACGGAGGCGTAGTACGCGCAGCCACCGGCCACACCGTAGGCCACCATCGGGCGCAAGGCGTTGGTAAACAGCGAGCGCACTGGCGCGTCGGAAATCTTGCCAATCCAGACCAGCGACAACGGCCAGATCAGTAGCAGCCCGAACGAATAGCCGATCGCCACGCCCATCGCGCCCCAGCGCGAGCCGGCAAAGATGCAACCAATCAGCACGATGCGCCCGACCAGCGAGTAAATCAGCTGCTGGCGCATCAATCCCTTGGACAGGAAGACCCAATAGGTGGCGTAGGACGCGGTCTGGAAAATTCCGCCCAGGGTCAACACCTGAAACAACGGCACCGCATCGCGCCACTGCTCGCCAAGCACCAGCACGATCAACGGCATCGCCAGCGCACAGGAAAAGGCGAACAGTGCAAAGATCAAGTGCACCATCACCGTTTGCCCACGCAGCAGGAAAGCGTTGAAGCGTTCGCGGTCGTCCTGCAGCTGCGACAACACCGGCAACGCCACGCTGGTCGCCGGCGCGTTGATCTGGTTCAACGGCATCATCAGCAATTGGAAGGCGCGGTTGTACAGGCCCAGTGCATCCGGGCCGGTCCGCCAACCGATGATGACCTGGCCGACATTGCGGCTGGCATATCCCAGTAACTGCGCGGCCATCAGATTCCAGCCGAAGCTCATGAAATCGCGCATCGGCGCGGCACGCTGGTAGCCGCGCGGCAACCAGCGCGAGCAACTCGCGGCGATCAAGAAATTGATGCTGGCTTGCACCACCTGCTGCACCACCAGCGCCCAATACCCCCAACCGAGCAACGCCGCAGCAACAGCTGCAACCAAGCCCAGCACCTGCGAACCGACATCACTCAACGCCACCTGCCCGAAGCGCAGACCACGGCTCAGATGCGCGCGGTACTGCGTGGTCATGCCGTTGATCAGGAAGGTCACCGCCAGCGCCTGCGAGATCATCACCAGCGCCGGCTCTTTGTAGAAATTGGCGATCAGGTGGGCAGAGGCATACACCACCACCGATAGCGACAAGCCGATACCGCTGTTGATCCAGAACAGGTTGTCGCGTTGTTCGCGGCTCACATGCTTGGCTTGCACGGCAGCGGCGGACAGACCGAAATCGCGCAGGATCTCGGCAGCACCGACGATCGCGGTGACCATCGCCATCAAGCCGTAGTCGTAAGGCGTCAGCAACCGCGCCAGCAAAATGATGCCGCCGAACTGCACGACCATCTTGGCCGACTGGCCGATCATGGTCACCGCTGCGCCACCGGCGGCACGCGAACCGAGGCTGCGTGGTGGGGGCGGCGTGGGGGATGTCATCGTTGGGATCTCTGCAGTCACAGCGCGGCGTCTCCATCCTTGCCGAGCGCTTCCAGGTAGGTGCGGTAGTGCAACTGCCCGATCCGTGGCCAATCACGTTGCGAAAGATCCGGTGCCGGGCTGCGTGGCGCGGCGCGTACCTTGTCCAGCATGCCGGTCAGCAGCGCTGCATCGAAGTCGCCTTCATAGAGAAACACCCAGCCCGGGCCGACTTCCTCGGCAATGGCCGCATTCGACTCGCTCCACGGTGCCAGCACCGGACGCGCCAGCGACAACGCCAGCAGCAGCGTGCCGGAGTTATGCATCTGCCGATACGGCAACACCACCAGCTCGGCCTGGCTGACTTCGCGCGCCAACACCGGCTCTTCCACATAGGCCAGCAGCGCGGTGACGCGTGGATCCTGCGTGCAGGCATCCTCCACCAGCGTGCGCATCTGCGGCGTGGCCGGGTTGCCGACGATGCGTAGATTCAAGCGCGCATCGTCCACTTCGCGCATCACATCCAGCAGCGTTTCCACACCCTTGTACGGACGAATCAAACCGAAGTGGAGCAGCCGCCCCAGCACCGTACTGCCCTGCTGCATGGTCGCGAACCAGTCGCGGTAATGGCCATGCAAGATGGTGTCGGTGAATGGCGGTCGCGGCGGCGTGGTCGCATTGATGCGGATCCAGCGACGCGTCAAACGGTCGATCCACCGCAACAGGTTGCGCTCACGCCAGCCGCGATCTTCGTGCGGCGCCAGGTTGTGCAAGGTACGCACCACCGGCGTGCCGGTCAGTTGCAGCTTGAGCAACAACAGCGCCGCACACACCTGCTTGGCCAACGTGCCGGCAGCACTCGGATGACGCAGCAGATATTCCGGCCAATGCAGATGCAGTACGTCGTAACGCGACAACAACGCATCGCGCATCGAGAAGAAGCGCGGTTGTACCGCATCCGGCAACGAAGCGTAGAGCTGAGTCAGATACGGATTGGTGTTGGCGTTGGGCTTCTCGGTGGAGAACAGCACGGTGACCTGCGGCTGCGTGGCCGCACGCGTCAGCGAGGCAGACGCACGCGCACTCATCGCACCGCCTCCTGCGCGCGGCGCGTGCCCAGCGCGGTGTGGTACTCGTCGATATAGCGCCCCACCACATGCTTCCAGTCGTAGCGGCTCACATACGCCATGGATGCCGCGCGACGCGTATCGAAATCCGCATCCGACTGCAGCGCAAGCGCCTGCACCTGATCGGCCGCTATCTCGAGCCTGTCGCGATTGACGATCACGCCCTGACCGGACTCGCCGGCAAGACGCACGAATGGCGGGATATCGCTGAGGATCGGAATCAGGCCCGCACTCATCGCTTCGACCGCCGCAATGCCGAACCCTTCATGCCGCGACAGGCACACGAAGAACTGCGCCTGATGCATCAACGCCCGCAACTGTTCCTGCGAAGGCGACATGCTCAGCTGCACCTTGTCCTGTAGACCACGCTCGGCGATCGCCTCGCGCAGATCGGCCTCGTCCAAATCGTACTCGCGGCCGGCGATGATCAGCCGCCACTGCGGGTCGCGCTTGAGCGCGGCCTGGAGCAACTCCAGGGTTTCGATCAGCCCCTTGTTCACCGACCAGCGCCCGAAATACAGCATCGTGCGCCCGGGCGTTGTTGCGCCCTGCCCTGCGTACTTCTCCACATCAACGCCGTTCTCGATCACCCGCAAGCGTGCCGGCGACACCACCTTGGCGAACAGATCGCCATCGTTCTCGCTGGTAGCGATCACCCGCGCATACGCCAGCGCAGAGGTGCGGGTCAGCGTCTGAAACCACAACTGCTTCATCCGCGAGGCGTAGGCGGTATGGAAAAACCCGCCATGCGTGGACACCACCATCGGCTTGCCATGCAGCGGCTTGGTCAGCGCAAGATAGTCGTAGAAAAAATCGATGCCATGCAGGTGCACCAGATCCGCCGAACGAATCGCATTGAGCACCGATGGCGCAAACGGGTAGCGCGACGAACCGCGGTAACCGATGCGCCGGATCGGCAGGCCCTGATGCGTTTCCTGCGCAGCAAGTTGCGCGCCTGGATCGGTGAACACCCGGTCCAACGTCACGATCTCCACCGTATCGGCACTGTTGGCCTGATGTTGACGGGCCACATTGAGAACGACTTCCTCCATGCCTCCGATCGAAGGATGGAATTGGCGGACAACATGCACCACTTTCATTACGCCAATCTCCTGTGCCCGCAACGCGCAACTGCGTGTTGCGACGGCTGATGATTCTGGAAGCTCGTCATTTACCTTTCAACCCCAACATCCATGGCGCAATGCGCACCAACACTGCACGCATCGGCACACTGGCAACAATCGCCACCGGGCATAAACTCATCGCCCATGCTGGCGTGCCGATCATGCTGGGTGCGATCACACCGGTACGTGCCACCACGCTGGTGAGTACCAGAAACACCAACGTATGCGTGCACAGAATCAGCAAGGTGTTGGCGCCAATCCACTGCAGCCAACGCCATTGCCGAACGAAGTAGGCAACGCACAAGGTCATCGCCGTGCCCAGCAGGCTGACCAGCAAAAACACCGCAGCGGACTGCCCGAACTGCAGATTGTTCACATCCACTTGCCCGTTCCATGCCGCCAACCACCACCAGGCTGCTGCCAGCACCGGGAGTGCCAACGCCCACGCCATGGCGCCAAGCGATCGCAGCGCATCGGCGTAGCGCGATAGCCAGCCGCCAACGGCGATGAAGAACAGCGCGACCGGCAACACGTCCAACGCAAACGGAAGCCGCAGCTGCAGCGACGGGAACCAGCCGGCCCATGCCAATGCAAGCGGCAGGCAGGTCGCAGCCAGCACCGTCGTACTCAAGCGCGCGCGCAATGCAATGTAGGCGAGCGTGGTGACAAACAGCGCCGGCAAAAACCACAACGCCGGAAGCACATACAGGCTCGCGCCGTTGGCCCAGAACAGACCCGCAAACGGGTCCCACCACGGCAGGCTGTGCGATGGATGCGCCGCGCGGCTGGTCACTCCCATCAACATCCAGCAAGCGTAGGCCACCAGGAAGAACGCAAGGTAGGGAATGAGCAGCGTGCGCGCCAACTTCTTGATAGTCGCCACCGTCATTGCACGGCGGCCGAAGCGCTCGCCCACCCAGCCGGACAGCACAAAAAACAACGGAACGTGAAAGCTATAGGCGAACAGCTTGTAGGCCGCCGGCATGCCGCTGGCATGCCCCAACACCACCAGGACGATGGCCAGCGCTTTTGCTGCATCGATCTGCCAATCGCGGGTCAACGCCGGTGCTGGCGCGGCCCTGGTCCCCGAGCTGTCGTGCCTGGCTGCAGAGGAATACGGCGCGGTCGTCATGGCGCGGTGCCGGTCATGCCGCCACCGGGCGGGCACCCAATGTCCACGGCGCGAAACGCATCAGGAACCAGCGCAGCGGCACGCATGCGGCCAACGCGAAGATGGTGACGAACAACGCCCAGCCAAGCCCCGGACGCGAGGCACCGAATCCACCAGCCAGTGCTGCAACACCGGAAAGCACGAAAAACACCAGCATGTGCGTGCACAGGATCAACAACGTATTGCGCCCGATCCACTGCACCCATGCCCAGCCTTGCACCAACCGCGCGGCGCAGATCACCATCAGCGACCCAAGCACTGCACTCAGCAGAAACAGCGCATGATTGCGGCCGAATTCCAGCATGTTGACGTCGATCCGGCCATTGACATCAGCCAGCCCGGCAACCGCAATCCCCAGCACCACCGTCGCAAGCACGCTCCCAACCAACGACTTCGGCAGGTGCGGCGAGAGGTGGATCAGCAAGGCGCCAAGTGCATAAAAGCACAGCGACACCGGCAGCACATCCAGCCCGAAAAAAATCCGCACACCCTGCGCCGGGAACCAGTACATCCAGAACCAGGCCACGGCCAGCGATGCCACCGCAATCACCACCGGCGACAGCCAGCGGCGCAGCAGCACGTAACCAACTACCGTCACCAGCATCACCGGCAGAAACCACAAAGGAGGCTGCACGTACAGGTCCGGGCCGATCCCGGTGAACATCGCCACGATCGGCTCCCACCATGGATGACTGCCCCAGCGTGCAGCTTTTTCGCCGATATTGCGCGTCAGCAGCCAGTACGCGTAGCCAAGCAGATAGAACACCACATACGGCAGCAACAAGCTGCGCGCCTGCTTGCTGACGGTCTGCGATAGCCCGGTGGCGCGCGAGGCGTACCCGGAGGCCAGCCAGCCGGAGACCAGAAGAAACAGCGGCACGTGGAAGCTGTAGGCGAACAAGGTCATGCCGTGCGGCACGCCCTTGGCGTGGCAAAACACCACCAGCAAAATCGCGATCGCCTTGGCGGCATCGATACGCAAGTCGCGACCGCGTTGCGGGGTGGCGACGTGTGCGCCGGCAGTCGGCACGACCGGCTGCTGTGCCTGCGTCGCCGCCAGATTCATCGCGCCCCTCCCGCAGGCAATGGCAGCTGCCCGCGATCGTCGGCTGGATCCTGCTTGCTCACCTTAGCCGTCGTTGCAGCAGACCAGGTCGGCAGCATGTGCCACATGCAGCCGCACACGAACCACCACAGCGCCGAGGTCTTGATCGAAAAGTAGCCGTTGGACACCAGCAGACTCAGCGCGAACGCAAAGATCGCCAGATTCTTGAACAGCTGCCCTTCCTTGCTCGGCATCAGCAGCAGGAACGAATAAGACAACAGAAACGCCAGCACGCCGACGATCGACTGCGATGCGATGAAGTAGGCAATACCACTATCGAAGTAACGATACGCCTGCGCAAAATCCAGGCCCATCCAGGACTCGAACGACAGGTTGTTCATCGAATACACGGTGAAGAATATCCGCCCCATCGTGTTGTCCTGATAGGCGGTGATCCCGGTGATCCACACCAGCAACCATGCGGTCATGATCACCACCAGAAACACCAGGAACGCCAGTCGCTGATCCAGGCGTTTCAATAGCGGCGACAGCAACACCATCAGCACACAGGTGCCCGCCGCGAGCCGTCCATCGGAGGCAACGATCATGAAACCGATCAAGCCGACCGACAGAATCAGCATCGACGGCCGCATCCAACGCCAGAACACCAACACGATCGCGGTGAAGAAGCAGATGTAATTGCCCATCGTCACCGGCTCGATGAATATCGAGGAGGCGCGTGGCAGGTTGGAGCCCGGCAGGAAGTTACGTTCGCCCGGCCGCGTGGCGCTGACGAACAGATTGCTGTCTTCGTTCCAGAAGCCTTCCGCGCTCATGCCACGCGCATTGACGAAGAAGCTCTTCGGATTGACCAGATCGCCGTAGGCGCTTGGCATCGCCAGCTCGAAGGCGGCAACCAGCGAGACGATGATCGTCATGCGCAGGAACAGCTTGGGCACAGACCCGGTATAGGCCGAACCCAGCACGACAAACGCAAACACCACCAGGGCATCGCGGAAAAATTTGGGATCGATCTGCCAGTTCACCAAAAAGCGCACGAACATCAAGGTGACGATCAGCCCCAACCCGCTGATGATCAACGCGATGCGCTTGCGGCTCATCGAGCCCAGGCCAAGCAGGAAGCACGCAGCGTAGATGATGAACTCGACTGCATAGGTGATCACCGGACGCACCGTGAACACGTTCGCGTTGATCAGCGCCAGCACCAGGTTGTAACCAACGCCCACCAGCAGCGTTAGTTCGATCAGCAGGTTATGCCAGCGAACGCGGGTCTCCTCGCTCATTTGGATCAGCATGCAGACGCCTGCTTGAAAGGGGCGGCTGCGATGCAGCCGCCCGCGGCGCTGGACGCGCCAGGTCGCACACTACCCACCATCATCAGTACGCGGTCTTCTGTCCGAACACACGCACCGCGGTCAGCACGATGATGCGGATATCCAGCCACAGCGACCAACGACGAATGTAGTCCAGGTCGTACTGGATACGCTTCTTCATCGTGCGCAGTTCCGGGGTTTCGCCACGGAAACCGTTCACCTGCGCCCAACCGGTGATCCCCGGCTTGACGTAGTGACGCTGCATGTAATGGTTGATCAGCTTTTCGTAGTGCGTGTTGTGCTGCGCGGCGTGCGGACGCGGGCCCACGATCGACATGCTGCCACCCAGCACGTTGAAGATCTGCGGCAACTCATCCAGGCTGCTGCGACGCAGGAACGAACCGAAGCGCGTAATGCGGTTGTCGTTCTTGGTCGCCTGCTGGATGGTGGTGCCGTGGTCGTCATGCACGCGCATCGAGCGGAACTTGAACATGTAGAACTCGCGACCGCCCAGGCCATGGCGCCGCTGACGGAAGAACACCGGGCCCGGCGAGCTCATCTTGACGCCCACCGCAATCGCCGCCATCAACGGCCACAGGCCCATCAGCGCGATCACGGCCAGGATCTTGTCCTGCAGCGCCTTGGCGACCACAAAGTAATTGTCGCGATCCACACCGCCCTGACGCAGATTGATCACCGGTACATTGCCGATCTGCTCGCCAGACTGATTCAACAGACCGAAGTCGAACAGATCCGGCACCAGCTTGACGTTGATCGGATAACGATCCAGACGCTGCAGCAACTGCTTGATGTGATCGCGCTCGCCCAGCGGCAACGAGATCCATACCTGCTCAACCTGGTTGTCCTTCAAATACTCGATCAACGCGTCCGGGTCGCCCAGGCACGGCAACGACTGTCGCTGCTCGGTCACGGCGATGTCGTACGGGGTACGGAAGTAGCCGACCAGGTTCATGCCGACCCAGGGATTGCGGCTGAGGTAGTGATTGATCTTCATCACCGGATGGCGCAAACCAACCACCACCACACGCTGCACGTCCACGCCCTGCGTACGCAGATGGTTCAAGAAGCCGCGCAACACCGTGCGTGCCGCCACCAGCGAAGCCAGACCACCGACGAACCATAAGCCGATCCAGCCACGCGACACCTGCTCGCCGACCTGCACGATCAATGCATGCACCGCAAACAGCGCGAACACACCACCGAAGGCACCACCCAGGACCAACAACTCGCTCAACAACCCGCGACCGCGCCAGCTGCGATACAGCGGGAACAGCGCAAAGCAGATCACCGAATACAGCAAGGTGGTGGCGATCGCGACCCGATAGGGCGCCGCCGGCACCCAGGAGCCGAACACGATGCGATACGCAATCAGTCCGGAGACGACGACCATGGTCAGGTCGAAAACGCGCAGAACCAGGTCGGCTGCAGCCGAATACTTGGACAACAATCGCGGCGAGGATGTGGTGTAGGTCGCGCTACTCAAGTCTGCCAAAAGCATGGGGATGTCCTCCAAACTCGATACGGCGCATGCGGGGGAACATACGAAACGCACGCGAGCTTTCAATCATCTCCGTCGTACGATCACCGCGGTAATACCTACCGACCCCAGATCGCACGACAGCCCTTTGTTTCAACAGAGACAAACTTTCAAACGAGGGATCCCGAAACTTACGGGATCCGACTTTTTCCACGCTGAATCAGTTGTCACTTAAATTAACCATCGTTTTGCAACATCACGATGTCAGTTCAACCGCGTCTCCGGCCCATTGCCTCGCAGGAAGTAGCGCACGAGGGCCACAGCCACACCAAGGAATACGCCAAAGATGAAGCCTAATGCGAGGTTCAATTTGAGTTTCGGTGAAGTCTTCGACGTAGGCACGTCTGCGGTATCGACGATGGTCACGTTGTTGGCGCCCACGTTGCTTGCAACACCGATCTCTTTGTAACGCTGCAGGAGCGCATCGTAGAGCTGACGATTCGTATCGACGTCGCGCTTGAGCATGTTGTATTGGATGCTGCGACTCTGCAGATCCAGCTCGTTACTGCGCAGACCGGCAATGCGCTCGTTGAGCAAACGCTCCTGCTGCACCGAGGCGTCATAGGCAGCCTTCAACGATTGACGGATGTTGATGACCTCGCCGTTGATCTGACGGCGCGACTCTTCGATCTGCGCCTTCAGGCGCCGCATTTCCGGATAGTCCGGCTTGAAGGTCGACAGCTTCTGCTGGTACTCGGTGTTCAAGCGGATCTGCTCACCGCGCAGGCTCTGGATCAACGGATTGCCCAGCACCTGCGGCAACGACATGCTGTCGCCGGTGCTGACCTGCCGCCATGCCGCTTCGGCCTTGATGCGCGTGTCCTGTGCAGAGGCAAGCATCGCGTTGAGATCGCCCAGGTTCTGCGCCGCAAGCGATGGCTTGTCATCGCCCATCGACACGATCTGTTCCTGGGTCGAATAAGAGACCAGTGTCTTTTCCGAGTCTTCGACCTTGCCGCGCAACTGCTCCAGACGTTCGGACAGGAACTTGGTCGCGAACGAGGACGCGTTCATCCGGCGCTCTTGCGTGCTGACGATGAAGACCTTGGTATAGGTGTTGGCGATCTTGGCGGCCAGCACCGGATCCGGCGAGTCGTAATTGACGTAGACCAGGCGCGAATTGAGGATCGGCTCGACCACCAATCCGGCCAGCAGGGTGTCGGTCAAGGTGCGCTCGACGATCGCCTGGCGCGAATCGACCGACTTGCCGGCTTCCGGATTCTTGGCCGCAGCCTTCTCCAGTGCCTCGTCGACCTGCGCCTTGAACGCCGGCTCCTGATCCAGCTTGGCTTCGCGGATCACTGCACGCGCCAACGAACGGCTCTGCAGCAACTGGTACTGGGTCTGGTAGAAATCGCGATCCTGCGGCGACTCCACCGGCATCAGATTGTCGACGTTCACCACGTTGAGCGAATCACGCTCGATCTGCAGCGTGCTGGTGGCGCGGTACTTCTCCGGCATCAACAGCGTGATGCCAAAGGCCAGCAGCACTGCGAACAGCGTGACCCCGATGATCAACCAGCGCTGCGAGACCAGCGCACGCCAGTAGTCGAGCAAACCCACATCCGCCAGCTCGAGATGGCCGTGACGATGAGAAGAAGAGGAACGATTTTCGGAATTCATACTCATCGGTAAGCGCGCCACACCATTACCAAGGGGGTCAGTTCAAGCATGGTGCGCAGCCAGATGCGTGCGTCCGAGCGATACACCACAACGATGTCGCCGCCGTAGATCTCCGGGTCGGGATTGGCACCCTTCTCGATCTCGGTCAGGTCGAATCTAGCGATCATTTTTTGCCCATTGACGATGCGGAAGACAATGACATTGCCGCGGCTGGCCACCGTACTGACACCCTTTGCCTGCGCAATCGCTTGCTGCAAGGTCAGGTTGGAGCCGATCACCGGGTAGATCCCGGGCGCGTCCACCGCACCAGTGACCGTGACCCGGCGGCCGTTGGATTCCTCCACGAACACCGACACTTGCGGCTGCTGCAGATATCCGGCGGCGTAGCGTTCTGCGACCAGTTTTTCCAGCTCGCCAACGCCCAGGCCGGTGGCCTTGACATCGCCGATCAGTGGCAGCGATATGTGACCGTTCTGATCGATGCGGACCTGCCGCTCCAGATCATCGACTTGAAATACCTTGACCAACAGCAAGTCGCCCGGCGCCAGTCGATACTCTGGCTGCACTGCGGACATCGCAAGCGGATCCGGGAGCGGCAGAGAGTCCGCCATCTTCGGACCGGTGCTGCAAGCGCCCAGTGTCATCGAGCAGATCAACGCCAGGCTGAGGCCTTGGCAGAATCGTTCGATCAGTCTTTTCATGCGTGTAGCTGGCTGCCTTGATTGGTGGGACAGGAACCCGCGCAGCATTCAACCGGCCAACACGCCAGCACGAACGTACGACAGAGAAATTCATCCCGTATGACATCGGGATCACGACAGGTGTGACGTGTTGCACTGCACTATGGCATAGAAAGAAAACATCGCAAGACGCTGCACGCCATTTTTTTGACGGCGTTGGCCTATTGATTCAAGTTCGTCGTTGCGACGTTAACAAAACGTGATCCAGTTACTAATCACACGCTAATGATCTGGAGGATTTTCGGATACTTAGCACCGCTCTGTGATCCAGGTCCACAGCAGACGGGACCGTGTGAAGCGGTCTCTTCGGCCCTTTTCCTGCTGCAGCGCACTATGCCGTTCTGCATATGCAGCACCTTTCCTCAAGCCCCGAATCCACATGCTGCGACGCAACAAAAAAGCCCATGTCAGTAAAGACATGGGCTTTGTGTTTGGTCGGGGTAGCCGGATTTGAACCGACGACCACTAGTCCCCCAGACTAGTGCGCTACCAGGCTGCGCTATACCCCGAAGATGCTGCACTCCGTCGCGAGGACGGCCTGCGATTATAGCGGCTTTACGACACAATTTCCTAGCGGCGCAGCAGCTGCAACACTTCTTCCAGCTCCATGCGCACCTGCTTGATGATCTGGTTGCTCAATGCCGACTCGCTCTTGGCACCATCGCCTTCCAGGCGCAGACGTGCGCCACCGATGGTGTAGCCCTGTTCGTACAGCAGACCGCGGATCTGCCGCACCATCAGCACGTCGTGGCGCTGGTAGTAGCGCCGATTGCCGCGCCGCTTGACCGGCTCCAGGCTCGGAAATTCGGTTTCCCAATAGCGCAGCACATGCGGCTTGACATCGCACAACTCGCTGACCTCGCCGATGGTGAAGTAGCGCTTGGCCGGGATCGGCGGTAGCTCGCGATTACTGCCCGGATCCAGCATAAGCCTCCACCCGCTCCTTGAGCTTCTGGCCTGGACGGAAGGTCACCACCGTGCGGGCCGAAATCGGAATTTCCTCACCGGTCTTGGGATTGCGACCGGGCCGTTGATTCTTGCGCCGCAGATCGAAGTTGCCGAAACCGGACAACTTCACCTGACGGCCCTGCTCCAGTGCATCGCGCAGCACATCGAAGAAGGCGTCGACAAATTCCTTTGCCTCGCGCTTGTTCAGACCGACCTCGTCGAACAGACGTTCGGCCATCTCCGCTTTCGTCAATGCCATGCCAATCCCCTGGTTACCGCCTCAACTCCGAATCCGGGCGCGGTGCTCGCGCTCGATCACGGCCACCACATCGGCAACGACTGCGTCGACGTCCCGGTCGGTGAGAGTGCGCGAGTTATCCTGCAAAATCAAGCCCATAGCCAGACTCTTGAAACCTGGCTCGACCCCCTGCCCGACATAGCGATCGAACAGCTGCACCTCGCGCAACAACGGGCCAACCGTGGTGCGCACACTGGCAGACAGCGCCGCCCAGCTCACCTCTTCCGGCACCAGGAAGGCCAGATCGCGACGCACCGAGGGGAACCGCGACAGCTCGCCAGCACGCGGCAGCGCACGCTGCACCAGCGGCGCCAGCTGCAGCTCGAACGCGATCACGTCCACGTCGATCTCCAACTGCTTGGCAAGACGCGGATGCACCTGCCCGATCCAGCCGATGTGCACACCATCGCGATGGATATCGGCCGACCGCCCCGGATGCCCGAACGGCTGGGTGGAAGGCTGGAAATCCAGCACCGCGCCACTGGCCGCAGCCAGCGCCACCAGATCGCCCTTCAGATCGTGGAAATCCACTTTGCGTGCAGACTCGCCCCACTGCAGCGCCAAGGCATCGCCACAGACTGCTGCGGCGACGTGCTGCGCTTCCTGCGGCGCGGCACCGGTCTCGGCAGACGCGGTGAATACCTTGCCCAGCTCGAACAGGCGCACCCGCCCGGCCTGGCGGGCGGCGTTGCGGCCCAGCGTCGCCACCAGACCCGGCAACAAGCGCGGACGCATGATTGCAAGTTCCGCACTGAGCGGATTGGCCAGCGGCACCAGGCCATCGGTCAGCTGCCAGCGCTCCAACAGGTTCGCATCGACAAAAGCGTAATTGATGGTTTCCTGCAGCTCGCGCGCCACCAGCTGGCGACGCACGCTGAGTTCGTCCAGCTGGGTTTCGCTCGGCATCGCGATCCGGCTTGCGCCACCGGGCAGCGTGGTCGGCACACGGTCATAGCCGTGGATACGCGCCAGCTCTTCGATCAGATCTTCCTCGATGGCGATATCGAAGCGACGGCTCGGCGCCATCACCTGCCAGCCCTCGGCCACCGCGTCGAGCTGCATGCCGAGCGCGGTGAGAATGCGCGCAACCTCGGCATCGTCGATCTGGATGCCCAGCACGCGCGCGATCCGCGCACGACGCAGCAGGATGTTTGCGGGCTGCGGCAAATGCTGCGGCAATTGCGCATGCACCACCGGGCCCGGCATACCGCCGGCCAGCTCCAGCACCAACCGCGTCGCCACTTCGATCGCTTGCGGCGGCAATGCCGGATCCACTCCACGCTCGAAGCGATGACCGGCATCGGTATGCAACCCGAGCTTGCGGCCACGGCCCATGATCGCGGCCGGGTCGAAATATGCCGCTTCCAGGAACACGTTGCGCGTGGTCTCGGTCACGCGCGTGTCCAACCCGCCCATCAGACCGGCCAACGCGACCGGCCGGCCGGCATCGGTGATGGTCAGGAAATTGTCGTCCAGCGTGACCTGACGTCCATCCAGCAGCGCCAGCTGCTCGCCACTGCGCGAACGCCGAACGCCGATCGGCCCCTGCAGCGTGTCCAGATCGAACGCATGCATCGGCTGGCCGAGTTCCAGCATCACATACTGGGTGATATCCACCAGCAACGACAACGGCCGCACGCCACTGCGACGCAGCCGCTCGGCCAACCACACCGGCGTTTTTGCGGCCGGGTCGATGCCCTCGATCACACGTCCGCAATAGCGCGGCGCGTCGTGGCCGGCATCCAGCTGCACGGCCAGGGTGCGTGTCGACACTGGCGCCACCTCACCCGCATCGAAGGCCACCACTTCGCTGGCGCAGGCTGCGGCCACGTCGAAGGCGATGCCGCGCACGCCGAAACAATCGGCGCGATTGGGCGTGAGCTTGATCTCGATGCTGGCATCGGGCAGCCCCAGATACTCGGCCAAGGCCTGACCCACTGGCGCATCGTCCGGCAGCTCGAACAGGCCGGACGCGTCGCTGTCCAGACCCAGCTCCTTGGCCGAGCACAACATTCCATTGGACGCCACACCGCGCAGCTTGGCTGCGGTGATGGTCAGCGCACCGATCTGCGCACCGACCAGCGCCAACGGCGCCAACAGACCGGCACGCGCATTGGGCGCGCCACACACGATCTGCAGCAACTCGCCCTGCCCTGCATCGACGCTGCAGACCTGCAGACGATCGGCCTCCGGGTGACGCACCGCCTCGACGATGCGCGCCACCACCACTTGACCTAAGGCTTCGCCCAATGGCGTGACCTCTTCGACCTCCAGACCGATCGCCGTCAGCGTCGCGGCAAGTTCGTCGCGGCTGGCCTGGATGGGAACGTGGCTGCGCAGCCAATTTTCAGAGAATTTCATGAGGAGCCGGGAATAGAGAATAGGGAATCGGGAATCGCAACAGCGGGAGGTCTTCGTGGATCTGGAAGGTGGGCTGGGAGCGCGCTTGGCCGCTCCGATTCTCCACTCCCGATTCCCGATTCCCCGCCGTCAGGCGAACTGCCTGAGGAAGCGCACATCGTTCTCGAAGAACGCGCGCAGGTCGTTGACGCCGTAGCGCAGCATCGCAAAGCGCTCCACGCCCAGGCCGAAGGCGAAGCCGGTGTAGCGCTCCGGGTCGATGCCGACGCTGCGCAGCACGTTCGGGTGCACCATGCCGCAGCCGAGCACTTCCAGCCAGCGCGTGCTGCCATCGGGCTGCTGCCAGGCGATGTCCACTTCCGCACCCGGCTCCACGAACGGGAAATAGCTGGGGCGGAAACGCATTTCGAAATCGCGCTCGAAGAACGCACGCACGAACTCGGACAAGGTGCCCTTGAGGTCGGCGAAGGTGGAATGCTCGTCCACCAGCAGGCCTTCGACCTGATGGAACATCGGCGAATGGGTCTGGTCCGAATCGGAGCGATACACCTTGCCGGCCGCGATCATGCGCAGCGGCGGCTTGTGCGCATCCATGTAACGCACCTGCACACCGGAGGTATGGGTGCGCAACAGGCGGCCATCGCCGAAATAGAACGTGTCGTGCATCGCGCGCGCCGGATGATGCGGCGGAAAATTCAAAGCTTCGAAGTTATGCCAGTCGTCCTCGATCTCAGGACCATCGGACAGCTCATACCCCAAGCGCGCAAAGATCTCGACGATGCGCTCGAGCGTGCGCGTGACCGGGTGCAGGCCACCACGTTCGCTGCGACGACCCGGCAAGGTGACATCGATGCGCTCGCCAGCCAGACGCGCGTCCAGCGCGGCGTTTTCCAGCGTGTGCTTGCGCTCGGACAGCGCAGCGGTCAGCGCATCGCGCGACAGATTGATCGCTTCGCCAGCGGCCTTGCGCTGATCGGCTGGCAGCGTGCCGAGTTGCTTGAGCTGGGCGGTGATGCTGCCGCTCTTGCCCAGCAACGCGACGCGCAAGGCTTCCAGTTGGTCTGGCGTCTGTGCGGCGGCGACATCGGCCAACGCGCGCTCGGTCAGGGATTGAATCTCACTCATTGCACTCGCGCCTCAACTGCTCAGCCGAACGGTGTTTCCGGATGCACCGGAACGCATTACCACATGACTCTTGCCAACCATCCAAATCTAGAGATGCCGGCTATTTAAAACGCAAAAGGGGAAGGACTCGCGCCCTTCCCCCTGCATATCTGCGTTTCATCACCAAAAGCAGGCACACGAGTGTGCGGCTGCTCGAGATGATCTACCCCTTCAACAGTCCGCACATGGATGTGCGGGCTCTTGCGAAGGACTCGCACCAACGACGTGCGGGCTCCTGCGAGGGACCTGCATTTACGCCGCCAGCGCGCCCTTTGCCTTCTCAGCCAGCGCGGCAAAGCCGGCGGCGTCGTGCACGGCGATATCAGCCAGTACCTTGCGGTCCAGGGTAATACCAGCCTTGAGCATGCCGTTCATGAAACGGCTGTAGCTCAGACCATTGATGCGGGCAGCCGCGTTGATGCGGGTGATCCAAAGCGCACGGAACACGCGCTTCTTCTGCTTACGGCCAATGTAGGCGTACTGCTGCGCCTTGATGACCGCCTGCTTGGCAACACGGAAGACCTTACGACGGGCGTTGTAGTAGCCCTTCGCCAGGTTCAGAATTTTCTTGTGGCGGCGGCGCGCCTGCACACCACGCTTTACTCGTGCCATGGTTCAGTCCTCAGAGATAGGGAAGCATACGATCGAGACGGCCTGCGTCCTCGGGACGAACGTGGTTCGTCTGCCGCAAGTTGCGCTTCCGCTTGGTCGCTTTCTTCGTGAGGATATGGCTACGGTTTGCGTGGCCGCACTTGTACTTGCCGGAGGCGGTCTTGCGGAAACGCTTGGCCGCCGCCCGGTTGGTCTTGATCTTGGGCATTGCAATGTCCTTGATGGTGTTTTGTCACTGACCCGGGCGGCAGTCTTGCGACCACGCTTTCCATCCTTGCCCTTGCCTGCTTGTAAGTCCTTGATCGAACACGATCCGGACAGGTCCTGTACCGCTTGCGCGGCGCCACGGTAAAACCGGGCCGCGCAGTATGCCCGTTGCCGGGAATTCTTGCAAATCGCTGCTGTCTGCACTGCGACCGACCCCGCCGGGGCAGGCCGCAACGCGGGATCAGATCTTCTTCTTGGGCGCGATCATCATGACCATCTGCCGCCCTTCCAGGCGCGGACGCGACTCGATGACGATGTCTTCGCCAAGATCGGCCTCGATCCGGGACGCCATTTCGCGACCCAGCTCCTGGTGGCTCATTTCGCGGCCACGGAAGCGGATGTTGACCTTGACCTTGTCGCCCTCTTCCAGGAAGCGGCGCATGTTGCGCAGCTTGATCTGGTAGTCGCCCTCGTCCGTGACCGGACGGAACTTGAGTTCCTTGATCTCGACCTGCTTGGTCTTCTTCTTGGCCTCGTTGGCCTTTTTCTGCTGCTCGAACTTGAACTTGCCGAAATCCATGATCTTGCAGACAGGCGGATCTGCCTGCGGCTGGATTTCGACCAGATCCAGGCCTTCTTCCTCGGCCTTGGCGAGCGCTTCGTCGCGCGACAACACGCCGACCATCTCTCCGTCACTGCCGATCACGCGGACGCGCGGCACGCGGATTTCTTGGTTCTTGCGGTTCTGTTTGTTGTCAGGGGTACTGATATTGCAATCTCCCAGGGGAATCGAACCGGCGCATCCGGATCATCCAGACCGGCCGGGGTTGGCTCACGCTGCCTGCTCTGCCTGCAGACGTTCGACGAAGGCCGAGACCGTCATGGTCCCGAGGTCTTCTCCCGAACGTGTCCGCACGGCGACGGCGCCGTTTTCCTTCTCGCGGTCACCGACCACGAGCAGATAGGGCACGCGTTGCAGCGTATGCTCGCGAATCTTATATCCGATCTTCTCGTTACGCAAATCGGCGTTTACACGGAAGCCTTGATTTGCAAGGGTTTTCCGAACCGAGTCCACATAGTCTGCCTGGGCATCGGTGATATTTGCGACAACGACCTGGACCGGGGCGAGCCAGGAGGGGAAGGCGCCGGCGTGGTGTTCGATCAAAATGCCGATGAAACGCTCCATCGAACCGACGATCGCCCGGTGCAGCATGACCGGGTGCTTTTTCTGGCTGTGCTCATCCACGTACTCGGCGCCGAGGCGGCCGGGCATCATGAAATCGACCTGCATGGTGCCCAGCTGCCAGGTACGGCCGATCGCGTCCTTGAGGTGGTACTCGATCTTGGGGCCGTAGAAGGCGCCCTCGCCCGGCAGCTCCTGCCACTCCACCCCGCACACGCCCAGCGCGCTGCGCAGCGCTGCTTCGGCCTTATCCCAGGTGACGTCGTCGCCCAGGCGCTTTTCCGGACGCAGCGCGATCTTGATCTCGATGTCGTCGAAGCCGAACGCGGTGTAGACCGCCAGTGCCTGCTGATGGAACGCTGTGACTTCCGCTTCGATCTGCGATTCCAGGCAGAACACGTGCCCGTCGTCCTGGGTGAAGCCGCGCACGCGCAGGATGCCGTGCAGCGCGCCGGACGGCTCGTTGCGGTGGCAGGCGCCGAACTCGCCGTAGCGGATCGGCAGGTCGCGGTAGCTGTGCAGGCCCTGATTGAACACCTGCACGTGGCCGGGGCAGTTCATCGGCTTGACAGCGTAGGTGCGCTTCTCCGATTCGGTGAAGAACATCGCGTCCTGGTAGTTGTCCCAGTGACCGGATTTCTGCCACAGCGACACGTCCAGGATCTGCGGACAACGTACTTCGCCGTAGCCGCTATCGCGATAAACCTTGCGCATGTACTGCTCGACCACCTGCCACAGCGACCAGCCCTTGGGATGCCAGAACACCAGGCCGGGAGCCTCTTCCTGCAGATGGAACAGGTCCTGCTGCTTGCCGATGCGGCGATGGTCGCGCTTGTCGGCTTCTTCCATGCGCAGGATGTAGGCGTCCAGCTGCTTCTTGTCGGCCCAGGCAGTGCCGTAGATGCGCTGCAGCTGCTCGTTCTTGGCATCGCCGCGCCAGTAGGCGCCGGAGATGCGCGTGAGCTTGAAGGCCTTGAGGAAGCGCGTATTGGGCACGTGCGGGCCACGGCACATGTCCACGTATTCCTGGTGGTAGTACAGGCCCATCGCGGTGATGTCGGCGGACATGTCCTCGATCAGGCGCAGCTTGTACTCCTCGCCGCGCTGCGCGAACAGCTCGATCACCTCGGCGCGCGGGGTGACCTTCTTGATCACCTCGTAGTCCTGCGCGATCAGCTCCTGCATGCGTTGCTCGATCGCGGCCATGTCGTCCGGCGTGAACGGGCGTTCGCTGTAGATGTCGTAATAGAAGCCTTCGGCGATGACCGGACCGATCACCATCTTGACCTCCGGGTACAGCTGCTTGACCGCATGCCCAACCAGATGCGCGCAGGAGTGGCGGATGATCTCCACGCCTTCGGCATCCTTGGCAGTGATGATGCGCAGGCTGGCATCGTGGTCGATGACGTCGCTGGCATCGACCAGCTGGCCGTCGACCTGGCCGGCGATGGTGGCCTTGGCCAGGCCGGCGCCGATCGACTGGGCGACCTGCATCACCGAGGCGGGGGATTCGAATTCGCGGCGGCTGCCGTCGGGGAGCGTGATGTTGATCATGGGCAATAATAAGGTCTGTGCTGGCTGCAGCGCGACGGCTGCAAGGGAGATCTGCCCGCTACGGGACAGGCTCGGATAGGGGTGTGGCGA
This sequence comes from Xanthomonas hortorum pv. cynarae, assembly GCF_002939985.1. Classification (GTDB taxonomy): domain Bacteria; phylum Pseudomonadota; class Gammaproteobacteria; order Xanthomonadales; family Xanthomonadaceae; genus Xanthomonas; species Xanthomonas hortorum_D. The sequence continues at coordinate 84,851 of NZ_MDFM01000022.1, forward strand.
GAGGTGGTGCAGAAAGAACGCCGTGCGGGCGCCGTGCGAACTGGCGCGGCCGGAATCAGCGGTGGGCAGTGGTAGTGCTCATGTCGCACGCTGGGCCGGCGCGGAGCGCGGGCCACCTTCTCGCAAGTGGTCTTGAAGACGAATGGTAAACCAATCAGCGAGGCGTTGCGCATGCCGGCCACCTGTGCTGCCAGTGCCGACCATGACCATCAAGGGTAAAGCCACCTCGCTGGATAGCGCCTATCTGGCCGGCGTGTCGCAGCGACGCCCCCCCCCGCCATGAGTAGCGGCCGGGTCTAGTGTCCGGGACTGATGATATCGGTGTTTGCCCGATGTTGGCATAAGCAGTCGTTGTCATGCCGCCGATTGCTTTCTTAGGGCGCTCCTCGTTGTATTCGCCTCGCCAGCGTTCGATTTCGGTGCGCGCGTGCAGTAACGTCGGGAACCAATGCTCGTTGAGGCATTCGTCGCGTAACCGGCCGTTGAAGGATTCGACGTAGGCGTTCTGGTTCGGTTTGCCCGGCTGGATGAGCCGTAGCTGCACACCGCGAGCATGCGCCCAGGCGACCATCGCCTTGCCGCAAAACTCCTTGCCGTTGTCAGTGCGGATCACCTTCGGCAAACCGCGACTGTGCGCCAGTCGGTCCAGCATGCGCTCCACGTCGATGGCGACCGCTTCGTGTGTTGCGTGGTCCACAATAATCAGACACTTGATCACTCGGCCTTCGGCGGTGCGGTCGAACACGAAATCCATCGACCACACCTCATTGGCCTGCGATGGCCGCAGCAGCGGCTGACGCTCTCCTATTAGGGCCTGTTAACACTAATGGCCCGAGCGATTAAACTATCCTGATTAGCCCCGACTCTCAGCCATGAAAATTGCTCGCTGCACGT
>NZ_MDFM01000023.1 GCF_002939985.1 Xanthomonas hortorum pv. cynarae
TCTACAACCCCAACCGTCGCCACGGTTCAACTGGCGACCTGTCCCCTGTAGAGTTTGAACGGCGCTACGCGCAACGAGGGTCTTGAACCCTGGGCGTATCACACTGATGAGGCGCTCGGCCGTCTGCCGCATGTCGCCGGCCATCCAAGCCGGCGTGAACTGGCGCAGGTTCTGCTCGGGGCAGCCGTAGCATCGCCGGGCGGTTCAGCACACAGATTTACACAGCTGCAACGATGCCGCACAGGCAGACATCGGTGCTGCGATGCTGCCCTTCTCGCTGGTTGCCGACGGCCTCAGGGATGGCGAATTGGTGCTGTGGGGACATGGGAAGGGCCCGCCCATGAGCGTCGGGCTGCGCGGGTAAGTTCCTTCTAGATGCGGCGACCTCACATTGACGAGTATCAATCGAGCACTTCGTGCTCTCCGAAAATCTTTGCCGGATAGGTCAAGCCACGCTCTAGAGTGTTTTTATGATCAGACACAGGAGAGACAGCCCTTAGATTCGTCATCAAAGACCTGAGATTGTTGGCGCGAGCGCGCGCGCCCAGCACACGTATCCGACCGAGGGCCGAACATGCTCGCTCCAAAGTTATGTGCGGTGCGCCCGTTCCTCGGTACGACCCAGCCAGGATTGCCCAGTTTCCAAGAATGTCTTGGCGGAACTCAAGCAATTCTCTAAGAGGGAGCTGCTCTATCGAAATAATACAGTCGGAGACCGCCACGGTCTCGCCTGCCTCGAGGACACAAATCTTATCCGGCGTTACACGGCCTACCCGAGGCAGCAGGATAGCCGGTCCACACACCTGCCTCTTGGCAAGAACCTTCGCGCCAGACTTCACCACTCGGCCATCTATCAGATGGCAAGTGTGCACCAGCGGCACTGCGCTGCGCGCTTCTGAAGGCATTATGGAGTGCATCTGCAGCTGCCCCCGCCTCACCTCATACGATGTATCCAATTCAAAGCCGCGGTCTCGAAGCGAAGGAGTCTTGCGAGCCGATTGCTGAATCCGAGAAAACCTCACAATAGAAGTTCGTGCCCGAACTCCGCCGAATATTGAATTCGAGTTATCCCTTAGTACTTCAATATAAAAATCCTGCCTAAGACGAGCCCATATTTGCTCGTCGCGCTTACTTACAAGGCACCCATCCGGCAGGACAGCGAGGACGTAGGTGCCCCGATGTGCAAAGGCGAGGCTACGTACCACGAACGCCATGGCCAAACTAACGCCGAACATTTCGCCTCGATACTCGACCGCCAACGGAGCGCGCTTTCGCTGGGAAAACGGAGGATTCAGCAGCACCAAATCTACACGCCCTATCCACCCCTTGAGCGATGAGGAGCGAACAGACCGGTCATGCAGAAAATCGGCATTGGCGACTACCCATTCTGGGTACGCAACCTTTAGCCATCGGGCGGTGGCAGGCGAGAGGTCGTTGGCCAGCGCTTGGGCGCCTTGCCACAGGATCGAGCCGGCACACAACAGGCTCCCCTCGCCCGCGGCGAAATCGGCAATTACCTTCGGACGAAATGAAGCCGGCAGATATCCCACCAATGACTTAGCAAGTTCAGGAGGGGTATAAAATTGATCAATCATGCCGAAATCTGAGTTGGCTGAGGCGGACTAACGCCACCTGCAATCGCGCTAATGTGATGAACGTACAACCGATCGGCGCCTCCTGTGCGGCCCGGCTTACGAATCGGATGATCGTAGATAAGTTCGATCTTCTGAGGGTTGGTGATGGCAAACAGGACAGCACCAAGCGCATGGGGTTTGGTACCAATCATGGCAACCTTCAGAACTACCAAAGGATTCCGCTGCGCAATCTGCTGCAGCATGTAGTAGCAACTAAACGGGCAGTTTGCCGGAACGTACTCGGCAGCTTCCCAGGCATCTTCCTCCTCGAGCGCTGCCCGGTTTCCCGCATAGGTTTCAAAGACATACCATGGCTTAAACCCTGGCACCCCGATGACTGGCACGACGCTACCTGCACTTGGCTGCACCTGCTCAATGACGTGCCGAAGTCGAGTACCCTCTAAGCCAAGCAAAGGCACAAATACGAAATCACTCGGACTCGTAGAAATCCAAGTAAACCCCGGTATCGGCGCAATGCCTGCTATGCGCATACTTAGATCGTAGATCTGCCCATCAACGGGCGCCAAGCTACGCGCATACTGGCTAGGCTCCACATAGACCGCCAGCACGTCGAATCTAGCCATAAGCGCTGCACGCAGGATGGCAGCCCACACTGGATGGGTGAGCCCGGTGATGTCGACATATATTCGTTCTCCCTGAGCGCACCCCTCAAAGAGCCTCGACAGCCCTCGAGTGCTTCGCAGGAAGAGCTCCACATCAATCCCTGACGCACGGAATGACGCCTGACTCTCTTGCGATATCTCAATGCAATTCACGTCAGTAGTCAAATCACGCCAGGCGGAGATGTGTCAACTACGGTCCTCGTGACTGAGGCCATAGATGTAAGTACTGCCCGAAGCAGGCCGAAAGAGCTCCGCCGAATCGTGCGTCTCCGTCAGAACCGGCTCAAGTCTGATGTCAGGCATAGTAGTCACCGAACAACCGAAGTTGGTCAGGCAGTGCTTCCAACTCCGTTCGATTGTTCTTTTCAAGCGTTTCTTTGATTGCGTCTCGCGGCCTGTCAATCAGACCCAGAAGTTGCGTACTAGTAAGTTGAACCTTTCTCTTTTTGCGGTGACTGAAGACAAAGAATGGCGCGAATATAGGATGAATCATGTAGTCGTAAGCACGAGTATCGCGCTCGTCAAGTGGCTTGCTGCCGGAGAAGCGAACGAGCGCCAAGTGCATGACCGCCTGCTTCAAAAGCTCGCTGGCCTTGTCGTCTACGCCATCTGCCGCAGCCTCCTCCCGAAGGTGGAACTGGTTGGCTTCAGGCGTATGACCCGCCGGGAACTCCGCCAACACTTGGAACACACGCCCCAGGCTCAGCAAAAGCTTTGTCAATCGGGCGCCATCCACACTCAACCCCTCAAGTTCTGAGAGGTTCTTACGGCCCACCGCCTGGGCAGCCTCCGTTTGCAGTTTCTGAGAAATCGGCTGTTCAGGCAAGCCACCGGACTCGATATGCCCTCTGAAAGCAGCATGCACCAACTCCAGCAGGTAGCGAATGTTACCTTCGCAGAGCGCCAGGAACTCGTCCCAGCCGCAATAGTACTTCCTTATTCCTCGCTTGCCTGTGCGAATGGCATAGAGCGAGGCATGGAAGTGGTTGTTGAAGTTGTTCCTGAGTGTAGCGTCATTAGCAAGCCAGAGCCGAACCAGCTCTTCTATAGGCTCCTGTCGTGCCTTGGCAGTATATTCGAGAAAGTAATGAATACCTGGTGGCAAGGCGAGGGCCGCCTCGAGCGTCTCAGAAGGCAGCCTTGCTTTTAGCAGGAGTTGCAGTCTGCTCTTCTCAGCTCCGTCCAAAAGTTGGCCGGCCTCGTCAAGGCTGGAGTAGCCAGGGAACATCTCAGCCGGCGGAAGCAACTCGACGCCACCTGAAACGTTCCCTCCCAGGCGCGCCAGCAGGACTTTCTCAGCGAAATTTTTGAAGCGCGAGCTATCGAGCACTTCTGAGATTGAAATACGTGCATAGTCGGCTGGCGACGTTAGTTGCTCATTAGAGTTCAACGTTGAGCGTTCCCGCCAGCCTAGCTCACGGACACCAACCTTGAACGTATAGTCGGAAGTGGCGTGCTTGATGATTGTATTGAGAACTCGTTGCTGGTAGTCCTCGAAGTTTTCGAACTCGTCGATGAGGAAGAAAAATTGTTTGCCTGCAAGCTGCGGGCTGGAGAGAAGCGCTTTTGCCAACGCATCTAGGGGGGCCCCCTGCATTGACAATGACGGCGCGGACATATCCGCCACTGTATTAATGGATGCCTCGAAGTCAACGAACGCAATCTGGATCTGATTCGACAGCTTTGCCAGTCCGCCCAGATCGGGTAGGTTCAAAGTTGCCCTAAACAGCTTCAGAGCGTGCTCGGAGACGACAACGCCTTCCCCGGTGTGCAGTTCGTACCAACTTACGAATTCAAGCATCTGAGAGCAGAAGAGCAGGTTCATGTAGTGGGCAAAATAAGCTTGCCAGCGCTCCATGCTTAACTCTGGACCACGAAATGCGGTGACTCGATTGGTGTTGACGCGAATGTAAAGCCCGAAGAACGGCCAGCTTTTGATGGCTTCCTTCTTGCTCTCACCAAAGGCGAACTGCCCCTGGTAGGACAGCCCACGTAGCACAGTTGTCTTGCCGGTGCCTCGACCACCGATGAGCACGCAGGGCCTGGGCGTCTTTAGCTCAGAAAAATAGCCGGGCTCGGTGAAGAGCTTGAAGAGATCTGCGTTTAGCCACTCAGCCTTGTACAGGCCAAGAACGCTGCTGATTTTTGTAACAGTCTCGTCTCGTTCGTTCATAATGACGCTGATCTAATGAGCGGCTTCCAATGGTCGTTGGCCACAGTAAAAATTGGGAGAGTCGCGTCAGGGACTCCATGTTCGAACGCTAGAGTCAAGCCAAGCTTCCGGTAACCGCGCCAACATCCGGAATCGCCGTCTAGATCTCGTAAACCCGCGCGTGCGCTTACATCCTCAATGAACCGTGGGCCAGTGATCGCCATATCATCCCGCCAAATGACGGAATCGGTCGCTAAGGCACTGTAGGACGGCATCAGCACGTGAGCCGGAAGAAGCTTTACCTGTGGGCAGTTCTCGGCAATATAGATACGGCCTCTTTCCGCACAGACCAAGGGGATGTAGTAGAAGCCGACGCGTCCAGCACCCGAAGTGAGAGCGAGTGATTCGAACGATACAAAAGCATCGGAAAGCTCATGAATTTGCTTCCACATATCGACAAACTGTTCACCTGTTCCGACGAAATCGTCTACGAAAACGATATTTTGCTGAGGCTCGCGATGAATGCACTCAAGTGCAGCTTGCGGCGACATCAGCCTCTCTTCCGGAATTCCAATCACATCCCGTGCAAGTCGCGTGAAGATATAGCCGCTATCCGCCTCGCTTGACGCCTGACTCGCGACTCGAACGATAATGACGGAGTCTACGAATGATGCCCACTCGTTCACAGCAGCCAAGTAGTTTGATCGACTTCGAAGAACCGATTGCGACAGGTTCTTGAAGACCGCTCGAAACATCGCAATCACTAGTTCATTCGAGAAGAACGTCACTCCTGCCAGTAGGCGAGAGGCGAACGGCCTTTCCGACTCCTGGAAGTTCGACATCCAACCCCTCGGGTCAAACCTCGTCTGCCTCGGCCAGAGACGAACCCTGACGAAGTATTTCCAGAGCTCTTCGTTCACCTAGCTTGTACGCCACTGTGTGCCCGATACGCTTGCTCCAGGGCGCCATAAAGCTCCTGAGGAAAGGTTTCCGAGGTAGAATTTATCGTTAACTCGATCTCCGCGAGCCACTCATTATCTTCTCTCCCACCCCACAGCTTCAGGTAGCCTCCGTCCTTGTATCCGTGATCTTGCCGAAAAGCATTCAGGACATTCTTGCCAATGTATGTTCTGTACAGCTGGTCACCAACTAGGCCGACGGCCGCACACAGTTCCGCGAAAGAGTCCAATGCGAAAGATTTCGTAGTCAATGTTGAAGAGGCAAAATCCTCAACGAGTTTAAGCACCTGCATCGGCTCGGCCTTACTACCTTGCGGCGCAGCCTCAATGCGTTGATAGGCAGCATGGCTGGCATGCCAGGCATCATCGACAGAGCCAGCGGCGACGATTAGCTCGCTGAGCCCAAAATGGAAGATGTCGACGAGCTCCAAGTGAACCTGTCCAAGAGCTGGTTCCTTTTTCTTCCACCACTTCCAACCAACGTGATCCATCATCTCCGCGCACTCCGTCCAGATAGCACGGTACCAAGCGTTCTGCGCTGTAACCCACGCCACATTGATTTTTGAGTTGATATCGTCCTGAAGCTTAAGCATCGTCATGAGCCGAGATTCGGCTACGGAACGATCAGTCGTGCTGGACATGTCCATGAGCATGTGCTTTGCGTGTGTGGGCGGGAGCATCAATCTTAAGGCACCCGGACGCAAGGAGCACAGGCAGTGGATGCCAATCCGCTACCGGCCAACTCCACTGGCGCCGAATTAGCTTTCCTGCAGGTCGCCCCGGCCTTGCGCAATGCTCGCTTTGGCAGAGCGGTGGCCNCCTGAAGCTCGGGGCGGCCTCTCCCTTAACTGATGATGCGCGCTCTCGGACGCAGGAGGGTCACGACTGCAGAGGGGGGCGCTCCAAGCCACAAGCCGCTGCTTCCGGCGGTGGCAACCCCGGTACCCATCCATCCTCGGCGCTTTATGAGCGAGATTCGGCCATAATCTTCGCAAAGTGGACTGGCACTACCCGCGTCGACGCCAAACGCTGACGCTGGACTAGGAATGCTCACCCGATTGCTTCGACGACGGATGTCGGTTGTCGCCCCCCGGCAGGCGCGACATGCCAAGAATCGGAAAGTGAAGCTACACAGTGTTGGAGGCCAGCGCTGAGTATCGCCGACTGTCGCCCCCCCTTGGGCAGTGCCATGCTCCGCCTGAATCGCCCGGGATGCAATAGACAGCCACCATCCGCACTGGGTGTACGCTATCGGCCAGAAGCGGCCGTTCAACGCCTGAACTTAGTCCCTTGCGAAGCAAGATCGGCTTGGAAGCAAAGTCGGCTTGAATGGATTGTTAGCACTCATGGAATGACCCACGAGTAGCTATTGCCACTAGGCGGTGATGACTGGCTAGCTCCAAGTGAGGTGAAGAATGCAGTGTAAGCAGGGCTGTTGTTCTGGAACTGTAGAACAGAAACTTTATTGCTGAGTTTTAGTTGGCGACCAACACTATGAATGAGTCGGGTAGCCAAGCCCATGCGCAGGAAATCTTTAGCGATTCCAAAGTGTCCTATTGTCGCCGTTCCACCTTGCGCAGCGATCGTTATGTTCTGTACCCATCCGTATTTGGTGGAAAGGCCCCAAGAGATGTTCTCAGCAGCCTTGTCCCCCAAAATAGTGAAGGAAAGATTTCGAGGATCCCAACGTTTTCCGCCCGTCTCGAAGAAGAATCTTGCCGGATTTACGTACGCCGCATGAAATGCTAAAGCATCCTGTTCATCTTTCGTTAGTACAAGGTTACGAATAGCGTCGCGGATTGTCATGGGTGCTAACCTCTGAAGTAAGCTGTGCCATGAAGCGCCGTCGGCTTGAATGAATTGTTAGGCGTCACCGCGTTTCGTCCTCGCGCCTTTTCCAATGACGAGCAAGGGCTTCCAATTGTCGTCTGCCGATGTGTGCTTGAACTCAGACATGATCTGCCGCTGTGTGAAGAACGCATCGGTCATGTAAATGACTGCATAGAAGCGCGTCCAATCTTTGCTACCCGCGTATCCTCGCATGTCTTCATACAGGCCACCGACGGCCTTTTTTACCTCTGCTTGGGATTCCGCAAATTTGTATTCGATGGCGGTTGAAAGAGATTTGACGCCAATATCTGGCTTGTAGGTCTTGGTGTTCTGAATAATTGAAGCTTCTCGGACGGTGTCCGGAAATACATGAATCAATAGGTCAAAGACGCTCTTTCGAACTTCAGCTTCATTCTTCGGTTCAATACCCCGATCAAATATGATCTTGGGCGTATTGATAAGAATTCCTTCAAGAGTTGCCATTTGCTCTTTTTGTTGCTGCTCCTCGAGGTTCGCGCCAAGAAGCGCTGACAATGAGAACAGGTACTTCCTAAGATAAGAGTGTGCCTCGCTGTAAAAGTCGCCGACGTAGGGAACCATTTCTACTTCTTGCAACTTTCCTTCGAATCTTTTGAATCCAGTTTCGAACTGTTTTAGGAATTCTGTGAGCCCTAGTTGCTCTATCAGAAGAGATAGACAGATATAAGAACGCTCAAGTCTCCACTCGAGTTCGTGCCCTGTCATTTCGTGCTCTTCATCGAAATAGTCGTTATCTCGATTCAGGTTAAAGCTGAGAGTCTGCAACTTCCCAATGGTCTGATCAGTCTCATAGACCTCGTCAGATGCTGCCTTTAGCAGCTTTTCAGGATGTAGATTCAACTTGAACTCCACTGTGTGACGCCTAATGACCTAATAGCCGGATCCAAGGGGCCGTTTATACGACTTATCCACAGCGCACCGTATGGTGGGTTATTCCCTTGATACGACTCGATCTTAGGGCCGCTCGGTCCGGCTAACAAGCCGACGTATAACGGGATCCACAGGGACCTAGGCTAGGGGGCGTTCCTTCGCTTGACCCTCATAGGTGCGGCCCATATGCATGCCCTGAACATGGCCTTCTTCGACCAACGAGCCTCTTCCCTTGGATGTCCGCTTAGGGTCGAGAGCGGACGCTAGCTTTACTGGTGACGTTCTATGGGCCGGCACGTCCGCCGTCGGCCACTAGCAGCCCTATCTCCACTAACTATGGTGAGCGCGCGTCATATTCCCACCACCTATGCTGAGCCGCACACAAGGCTCCGTGTGCTCACCCAGCGAAGATGGCACCGAGATTTCAATCAATCGTTTAAAACAGCCATAACTTCTGCTATCTGGACAGCATCGGCCACATCGCGCAGACTTCCGACCTTTCCGCTCTCCCGGATGTCATGGCCCACCTGCTGCTGTTGCATGGCCCCAACCTCAACCTGCTCGGCACCCGCGAGCCGGAGGTCTACGGGCGCACCACACTGGCGCAGATCGATGCGGCCCTGGTGGACCGCGCGCAGGCCGCCGGGCACACGCTGGCCTGCCTGCAGTCCAACGCCGAGCACGTGCTGGTGGAGCGCATCCACGCCGCGCGCGAAGACGGCACCGCCTACATCCTGATCAACCCGGCCGCCTTCACCCACACCTCGGTGGCGCTGCGCGATGCGCTGCTGGGCGTGGGCTTGCCGTTCGTGGAAATCCATCTGTCCAATCCGCATGCGCGCGAGCCATTCCGGCACCACAGCTATCTCAGCGACAAGGCCGACGGCGTCATCAGCGGCTTCGGCGCCGACAGTTACCGGCTGGCACTGGAAGCTGTGATCGCGCGGCTGGAGCGCGACGCATGACACCCGCATTGCCGCCGCCGGCGCCCGCGCCGACGCGCTGACCCCATTCCGCCGGCAACCGCCGGCACTCCCCACCGATTCACCTCATGAGGCCCGTATGGATCTCCGCAAAATCAAGAAACTGATCGACCTGCTCGAAGAATCCAATCTCGCCGAAATCGAGATCAAGGAAGGCGAAGAAAGCGTGCGTCTGGCGCGCGTGCCCAAGGGCACGACCGTGGTCAGCGCGCCGGTGCAGCAGTACGCACCCGCCCCGCTCGCGCAGGCCCCGGCCGCAGCCGCCATGCCGATGCAGTCGCCCACTGAAGCCTCCACCGGCGGTGCCAAGCAGGGCCCCGCCTTGCCGGAAGGCCACGTGCTGCGCGCGCCAATGGTCGGCACGTTCTACATCTCGCCGGCCCCGGACAAGCCGGCCTTCGTCACCGTCGGCCAGCAGGTCAAGGCCGGCGAAACGCTGGCGATCATCGAGGCGATGAAGATGTTCAACCCGATCGAGGCCGACGTCTCCGGCACCATCGTGGCCATCCTCGGCGAGACCGGCCAGCCAGTGGAATTCGATCAGCCGTTGTTTGTGATCGGCTGAACGGCGGGGATTGGAGAGTCGTGATTCGGGATTCGCAAGAGCGACCGCATGAGCGCCTGATGGTATGGCGCGATGCGATGTCGCTTGTCGAAGCGATCTACCGTCTGAGCCACGACTTTCCTGATTCCGAACGCTTCGGACTGACGGCACAGATGCGGCGCGCGGCGATCAGCGTGCCTTCCAACATCGCCGAAGGTGCCGCGCGGCGCTCTACCGCCGACTACCTGCGTTATCTGTCGATAGCGCGGGGTTCGCTGGCGGAACTGGATACGCAGCTGCAGATCGCAATACGGCTGCAGTTCGGTTCGCCCGATACGGCAACTCTGGATCTCTTGAATCGCACGTTTGCCAGGCTCAATGCATTGATCCGCACGCTGGACGAATCGCGACATCTGCGCGAGCCCGGCGCCCTCTACGAATCCCCTCTATCGAATCCCGAATCCCATGCTCGATAAAATCGTCATCGCCAACCGAGGTGAAATCGCGCTGCGCATCTTGCGCGCGTGCCACACGCTCGGCATCCGCACGGTCGCGGTGCATTCCACGGTCGACCGCAATCTCAAGCACGTGGCCATGGCCGACGAGTCGGTGTGTATCGGCCCGGCGGCCTCCAGCGACAGTTACCTCAATATCCCGGCGTTGATCGCCGCGGCCGAGGTCACCGATGCGCAGGCCATCCATCCCGGCTACGGCTTCCTGTCGGAAAACGCCGACTTTGCCGAGCGCGTGGAAGAATCCGGCTTCATCTTCATCGGCCCCAGGGCCGACACCATCCGCCTGATGGGCGACAAGGTGGAAGCGATCCGCGCGATGAAAGCCGCCGGTGTGCCGTGCGTGCCCGGTTCGGGCGGCCCGCTGGGCGATGACATCGTCGCCAACACCAAGGTGGCGCGCGAAATCGGCTACCCGGTGATCATCAAGGCCGCCGGCGGCGGCGGCGGGCGCGGCATGCGCGTGGTGCATTCGGAGGCCGCGTTGAAGGCGGCCATCGAAACCACCAAGTCCGAAGCCAAGGCCGCTTTCAGCAACGATCAGGTCTACATGGAGAAGTTCCTGGAGAATCCGCGTCATGTGGAAATCCAGGTGCTTGCCGATGGCCAGGGCGGTGCGATCCATCTGGGCGAGCGCGATTGCTCGATGCAGCGCCGCCACCAGAAAGTGGTGGAAGAAGCGCCGGCACCGGGCATCACCGAAGAACTGCGCAACGAGATCGGCAAGGTCTGCGTGGATGCCTGCATCCGCATCGGCTACCGCGGCGCCGGCACCTTCGAATTCCTGTTCGAAGACGGGCGTTTTTACTTCATCGAAATGAACACGCGTATCCAGGTGGAGCATCCGGTCACCGAGCGCATCACCGGCATCGATCTGGTCTGCGAGCAGTTGCGCATTGCCGCCGGGCAGAAGCTCACCATCAAGCAGAGCGACATCGTGTTGCGCGGGCATGCGATCGAGTGCCGCATCAATGCCGAGGACCCGGAAACCTTCATGCCCAACCCGGGCCTGATCACCGCGTTCCATCCGCCCGGTGGCCCGGGTGTGCGTGTGGATACGCACATCTACGCCGGCTACAAGGTGCCGCCCAATTACGACTCGATGATCGGCAAGCTGATCGTGCACGGGCCGGATCGCGAAACCGCGATCGCGCGCATGCGCGTGGCGTTGAGCGAGATGGTGGTGGACGGCATCAAGACCAACATCCCGCTGCAGCAGCGCATCATGCGCGACAAGGGCTTCCAGGCCGGTGGGCAGAACATCCACTATCTGGAAAAGCGCCTGGCCGAGCGCAAGAACAAGTCGATCGCGCTGGTTTGATCGACGCAGGCAGATAACGAAAAAGCCCGGGAAACCGGGCTTTTTCGTAGTTCACGCTGTTGACGCACAGACACCGCGCATCACTCGCGCCGCGGCGCCGCCGGCTGCTGGCTACCCGGCACCGGCACGATGCCGCTGGACGAGGACGGGTCGACCACGGTCATGGTTTCGGTGGACCCATCCGGCCACACCACCTGGAAGGTCGCCCCGGCCGGCAATGCCGAAAACGGCATCGCACTGCTGGCGCGATACACCGCCGCCACCTGGCTGGCGCCGTGCCGCCGCTGCTGTTCGTCGGCAGTGACCGTGGTCGACTTGACCGACAGCGGCTGGTATCGGTGATCGGCGGTATCGATCATCACGATGCCAACGGCCGCTGCCGAATACGCCACGAACAACGCGACCCAGAACCAGAACTTGGCGCCATGCGCCAACCGACGGTAATTCATGACTGCGCTCCCGGCTCGGATACCAGTGTATCGACCATCTCATCCACCCTGTCTGCTCCCTGCCGCGGCACCGCGGCGTCGAATACGAATGACACAAAATCCTGTGCGCTATCGCGCGAGCAGATGCCCGCGTTGGCGCAATAACTGGTAACCAAGGTGCTCTCGGCGCTGCAATCCAGGCCCAGCCGGCATGCAGCGACCTGCCAGGCCAGTTCGGCGAACTGATCGCCGGCCACATAGCCCTGCAGACTGTCGTCGCCGCTGGCACGCGCACCCATGGCCGGGGCAAGCGCCAGATAGGCTTCCGGGTCGCGCGAGGCCAGCACGCGCTGCACCAGCGCGCGCTTGTAGGTCGGCGATGTCTGCAAGGGCTCGCCCAGCGCAAGCAATGCCGCCTCGGCAGCAAGATTCCCGGCGCGCGCGGCGGCCTGACGTTGCTGCGCAACCAGCTGCGGGCTCACGCCATCGCTGGGCGCAAAGCCTGCGCAACGCTGCGCCACGCGCTCGCGCGCCGCGTGCATCGCCACCACGCCGGGGGTGTGTTGCGCGGCGATCCATTCGCTGTCGGCAGCGTAGCCGGCCGGGCTGGCCGCGTACGGCGCGCAGTAGTCGTAGACCCGGCTCAAACGCCAACCGGCTTGCGCATCGCCGCCACGCACCTGCTGTTGCAATTGCTGCGCGTAGCGATACAGATCCGGTTGCGCATCCACGGTATCGCGGTAGGACAACTGCAAGGCGGTGCTGCGTTCGGCAGGCGCGTGTAGCGCTGGCGCAAACAAGCTTGCCTGCGTGCTGCTTGCCGGGGCCGTTATCGCTGCAGCGGGCGACTCGGTCGGTTGCGCTCGCACATGCCACCACGCTGCCGCTGCCAGCGCAGCAGGAGCGAGCAACAACCAAAGATGGCGGGCACGAGCAAGCGGCATGAACAGCAGCGACCCTGGCGCGGGAAAGCCCGCAGCGACGGCGCGGAGTCTAGCACCCGCCTCTCGCCCGCCGCGGTGCGCAAGCGGGCGCTGCCTGCGCAAACTGCGGGAAGGGCAATGCATGGAGTGATGGTCTGCGCGCGAGTTTGAAGTGAGTGACGCGCTGTGGTGATTTGGTTGCCGAGACGCAAGCGTGCGGCACGCCCTGCAGCGGGACACGCGCCGCCGAATGCACTGAAACGCCGAGCACCGCACCACCGGCGCTCGATGCGCTGCCTCGTCGATGCCGGTGCCACCCTTCGACATCGATCTTCAACATCAACATCGTCATTGCGCATCCATTGCCCAGACCGCCCCCCTCGCGCGACTTCGCGCAAGAGCCCGCCTGCACGAATGGTCTACGATGCACGCTTTCGAATTGCCCAACTGCCACGATGCCGTTTCTTGAACTGACCCTGCCCTGCTCCGATGCCACCCAGCCCCGTTACCAGAATGCGCTGGACGATATCGGCGCGCTGGCGGTGACGCTGCTCGACGCCAATGCCGATACCAGCAACGAGCGCGCCATTCTCGAACCCGGCGTTGGCGAAACGCCGATGTGGAACACGATTGTGCTGAACGCGCTGTTCGACGGCGACAGCGATGCGCTGGTGCTGCTCGCTGCACTGGAAGCGTTCGATCCCGGGCTGGACTGGAGCCAGGTCGGATTCCGCACGGTCGAAGACACCGATTGGGAACGCGCCTGGATGGATCAGTTCAAGCCGATGCAGTTCGGCGCGCGCACCTTCATCGTGCCGTGGAATCACGATCTGCCCGAGGCCGCACAAGCGCCCGACGCTGCGGTGGTGCGGCTGGATCCGGGCCTGGCCTTCGGCTCGGGCACGCACCAGACCACCGCGCTGTGTCTGCGCTGGCTGGACAGCCTGGCCGGCAGCGGCGAACTGCAGGGCCGCAGCGTGCTCGATTTCGGCTGCGGCTCGGGCATTCTCGCCGTCGCCGCGCTGAAGCTGGGTGCCGCCAGCGCGGTGGGCGTGGACTACGACCCGCAAGCGGTATTGGCCACCGCTGACAATGCCGCGCGCAACGCCGTGCAAGCGCAGCTGGCGGTGTATCTGCCACAGGACGAGCCGGTGCAGACGTATCCGGTGGTGGTGGCAAATATCCTGGCCTCGGCGCTGGATACCCTGGCCGAGACCCTGGCCGCACGTGTGGCACCCGGCGGACGGATTGCACTGTCGGGCATCCTGCACGGCCAGGAAGACGAGCTGCTGCAACGCTACGCGCCGTGGTTCGAGCAACTGCGCTGCGAACGCGACGAAGACTGGATGCGCATCGACGGCATACGCCGCGCCTGACGCATCCCGGGTTTACCGCGGGGGCCGGCCGGCGCGGATCTGCGCGGTGGTCAGCGCGTCGGCAACGCTGATCGCGCGCAACCGGGTCACCGCCTGCCAACCATCGCGCTGCAGCGCTTCGTTGCGCCAGCGCCCGGCGTGTCTGGCCACGCGCACGCGGAGCAATGCATCGGCCAGCAACACCACCGCCCAGGCAATGGACGATACCCATGCCTGTGCACCGATCATGGCCAGGCCGCCAGCCAGGCCCACGATCAACAGGCCCAGCGCCAGCAACCGCCATTGCCGGTAGCGCAGCGCCCACGCGCGCGGCGCCAGTCCGGCCGACCAATGCACGCCTTCGCGCACTGCCGTCCAGTCCGCACCGCGCTGCCAGATCTGGTAACACGGCGCGCCGCGAAAGTGCGCAACAGCGGGATCCAATGGCGAATGCGCAGGCCAGGGCGCCACCTCAGGTGGTGCCGACGGTGCTGAATCCCGTCGCGCTGGATCGGATTTGGGAGCGGCTGGCTCGACCATGAACACCTTCCTTGAGTTCGCTGTGATGTCGTCGTCATCGACACACAGACAGTATCGCAAACATATTGCGATATGAAAGTTATACGAACTATCTCCCGGCGCTGCTAGAGCTATATCTCCCGGCCCTGTCTGCCATTCATCGGTGCCGTGTGAGCAAGCTGTACGAGCGAGTACGCGAAGCCCGCAGCTTCACCAAGCTGACCCAGGAAGCCCTGGCCGGCGAACTGGGGGTCACCCGCAGCGCCGTCGCTCAATGGGAAATGGCCGAAGGCACCGCGCCTTCGGTGGAGAATCTGATCGGCCTGGCCAAGCGCAGCGGCATGGCGTTCGAATACCTGGCCACCGGGCGCGGCGAGCGGACATTCGGCCCGCCGGTCTCGGCGATCGCCGAAGAACCCGCCCAATACCGTCGCCTGGACGACCAGCAGCGCGTGCTGCTGTCGCGCTTCGATACGCTGGCACCGCGTCAGCGCAGTGGCCTGCTCGATCTGTTGCTGGCCGAGACCAAAACGCGTCGGCGGCGGTGAATCGGGAATCGGGAATCGGGAATCGGGAATCGGGAAGAGCTTGCTTGTCTGCGTTTGACCAGGCAAGCCATGCCGACAAGGACCGCTGAGTGTTGATGCTGCGATTCGAGATTCGCATTGGGAGCTCGCTCTGAGCCCGCCTGGTCTGTTGGCTGCCGCGCCTTGGCGCGTGTCCGCCGCAGCCAGAGGTGTTGCGAAAATGCAGTCAACGCCACTGCCGCGGGCGCTTCATGCAAGGCACACCTGCTGAAGCACTCCGGTTCGCCCATTGGCGTGCGCGTGGTTGAATAGGGGTCTTCCCGCTGCACGCCTGCCGATGTCCGAGACTCCGCCACCGCGCCGCCCCCTGGCCACGTTCCTGCGTGCGACGCCGGCTGCCCCATCGCTGATTCCCACGCCGGCGGTGCCACCTGCCGAGCCGCCCGAGCAGCCGCTGCCGGTACCGACGCGCCAGTTGCCGCCCGCGCCATTGGCAGAGCCGGCCGCCGCGCCGCAGGCCGCGGTCGTTCCGCCGCCGGTGGCGCCGCTGGTGACAGCGCCGCGCATCGACACGGCACGCGCGGCCACCACCACCCCACGCAGCGATGACCGCCAAACTGCAGCAGGCGACGCCAATCCGGATCGATTGGGGTGGAACACCTCCAGCACGCGCGACGTACCCGGCGATACCGAGGAAGACACAACGCTCGGCGCTGATGACAACCGCGATCCGGCTTCCCGCTACACCGGCACGCATTCGACTGGCGCGGCTGTCGGCAGCATCGCGGACGCAGGCCAGGAGACCGATCTCGATGCAGATGCAGATGCAGATGCAGATGCCGAGCAACATCTCAATTTCGATGTCGATCGCGACCCCACACCCGACACCACCGCCACCCCGGCATCCGAGACCGCTCCGCAACTAACCACCAAAGCAACCCTCAGCGATGCGGGCCACGCCGGCACCGCCGCCGCCGCACACTTCCAGCCACTCCCAGCCGCAGCCCAGCCCGCGCCCGCCTTCGCACGCCGCGGCTTCACCCGGCCGCGTCTGCGCGCCAGTGGGCGGCAATGGGCGCTGTTGATCGGCTTGGTCGGTTTGTTAGCGCTGCAGATCGTCATCGCCGACCGCGCGCGCCTGGCCGCCGACGCGCGCTGGCGGCCGCTGGTCGGCGCGGCCTGCGAGGTGCTGCGGTGCACGCTACCGGCCTGGCGCGAACCGGCCGCGCTGACCCTGCTCAACCGCGATGTGCGGCCGCTGCCGGCCAACCCCGGCGTGCTGCAGATCCAGGCCAGCTTCCGCAACGACGCGCGCTGGGCGCAGGCCTGGCCGTGGCTGCAGCTGTCGCTGTCGGATGCCGACGGCCGGGTGATCGGCACGCGCGTGCTGGCACCGCAGGAGTATCTGGGCCAACACCCGGGCGCGCAGGACACGCTCGCGCCAGGCCAGGCGGTGCAGGTGGCGTTTCGCGTGCGCGAACCGGCCGCCAGCACCGCCGCCTTCAGTTTCGATTTCCGTTGAACGGACGCGACCGGCCGCCGATGGCCACACGGGCGTGGCGAGCGATGAGGTCACGCGCTAGACTCACTCCCCCTCGCCGGCCACGCATCCCGGCTTCGTGACACTGGGAAACCTCCTTTGAACGCAGCCCCCGCTCGTCCTGACACCAGTCGTGGCGCCCCGAAGTCGCCGCTGCGCGAACACGTGGCCCAGTCCGTCCGCCGTTATCTGCGCGACCTGGACGGCAGCGACGCCGATGATGTGTATGAAATCGTGCTGCGCGAGATGGAGATCCCGTTGTTCGTCGAAGTGCTCAACCACTGCGAAGGCAACCAGAGCCGCGCCGCGGCGATGCTGGGCATCCATCGGGCGACGTTGCGCAAGAAGCTGAAAGAGTACGGGCTGACCTAATGCAGGGATTAGGGATTAGGGATTAGGGAATCGTAAGCGCGGTGCGGGGTCGCTGGCTGTTCAGTGCGCTCCACTGCCGTGGTTGACGGAGCCAAGCCGCTCTGAGCGCTGATGCGTGAGCGGCTTCTGGATGTCTCGCTCTGCCGATGCAGATCCGGCGCTGACATGCGCGTTTCACTCTTGGTGACCCGCTTCAGGGACTGGCAACGCTGGGCGGGCGGCAGTCATCGGGGTCACCGCAATGCGTGTTTGAGCAGATCAGGCCAACTGCCGCTCATCGGGCAGTTGGCCGCAACCGCTGATCAACGCCACCGATCGCCTGCGTGCGTTGCTTGCTCAGTGGGGTGCATGCGCGTCAGGCGCGTGATCGGCTGCAGACGCCAGCCCGCCGCCATGCTCGAGCACGATGGTGTCGATCGTGTCGAAAGGATCGTCGAATTTTTCGACCACGTTCTTGTCGTCGTCGACCTGATAGGCGGTGTCGGCCTCGACGCCCTCCTCGCCGGTCTTGGCAATGATGTTGGTATAGCGCTTGCCGTCCCAGCATCGGAAGATCAGCACCGAGTCTTCGCCACCGGTGAGGGTGGAGCCCAGGCTACCGATCAACCGGCTGTTGGCGCCCGCAGTCAGGATGCTGTTCTTGCCGGCGGTCAACTTGCTGCGGTCGCCTGCCATCAGCGTGCAATCGTCGCCTGCGGTGAGTTTGCTGCGGTCCCCGGCGGTGAGGAAGCTGTTGCTGCCGGCCAGCAACTTGCTGCGATCGCCGGCGATCTGGGTGCTGTCGGCGCCGGCGATCAGCTTGCTGCGGTCGCCTGCGGTCTGGATGCTGCCCCTGCCGGCGATCAGCGTGCTGCGCGAACCGGCCGTCTGCGAACTCAGCTTGCCGGCGATCAACATGCTGCGATGACCGGCAATCTGGGTACTTTCGTGTCCTGCGATCAACGAGCTTCCGTAGCTTGCGATCTGGTTGCTGCCATAGCCAGCGGTCAGATAGCTGCGCACGCCACTGGTCAAGGTGCTGCCATAACCGGCGATCAGCGAGCTGTCCTGTCCTGCGGTCTCGGTGCTGCCGTAGCCTGCCGTCAGCGTGCTGTTGTCCAGCGCCATCAGGGTGCTGCCGTAGCCTGCGGTCAGCGTGCTGTCGCCACCGGCGGTCTGGCTGCTGCCGTAGCCGGCGATCAGCGTGCTGGAGAAACCGGCGATTTCGGTACTGCCGTAGCCGGCGGTCAGCGAGCTGTTTTCCAGCGCGGTCAGGGTGCTGCCGTAACCGGCGGTCAAGGTGCTTTCGTAACCGGCGGTCTGGGTGCTGCCATACCCCGCGATCAGGGTGCTTTCGTAACCGGCGGTGGAATTGCTGCCGTAACCGGCGGTCAGAATGCTGCCATGGCCGGCCGTTTGCGTGCTGCCGTAGCCGGTGGTGAGCCAACTGATTTCCTGCGCCGTCTGGGTGCTGCCGTAGCCGGCGGTCAAGGTACTTTCGTAGCCGGCCGTCTGCGTGCTGCCATAGCCGGCAATCAACGAACTCTGGAAGCTGGCGGTGGACGTACTGCCGTAGCCGGTGATCAGCCAGCTGCTGCTCTGCGCGGTCTGGGTACTGCCGTAACCGGCCGTCAGGAAGCTGTCGTAACCGGCAGTCTGGGTACTGCCATAACCCGCGATCAGCGAGCTGTCCGGGCCGGCCATGGAGGAACTGCCGTAGCCGGCGATCAGCGAACTGCTTTCCTGCGCGGTCTGGGTACTGCCATAGCCGGTGGTGAGAATGCTCTTGTAACCGGCGGTCTGGGTACTGCCATAGCCGGCAATCAGCGTACTGTCGTGGCCGGCGGTCGATGTACTGCCGTAACCGGTGGTGAGCGTGCTGCGCTCCTGCGCGGTCTGGGTGCTGCCGTAGCCGGCGGTGAGGATGCTTTTGAAACCCGCCGTCTGGGTGCTGCCGTAGCCGGCGATCAGCGAACTGTCGGAGCCGGCGGTGGACGAACTGCCATAGCCGGCAGTGAGCATGCTGCCTTCTTGCGCGGTCTGGGTGCTGCCGTAACCCGTGGTCAGGATGCTCTTGAAGCCGGCCGTCTGCGTGCTGCCATAGCCGGCGATCAGCGAACTGTCAGAACCCGCAGTTGAAGTGCTCCCGTAACCGGCGGTGAGGTCACTGCCCTTACGTGCAGTTTGCGTACTGCCATAGCCGGCAGTGAGCGAGCTGTCGCCCCCGGAGGTCTGGGTGCTGCCATAGCCGGCGATCAGCGTGCTGTCGGCACCGGCGGTCGACGTGCTGCCATAGCCGGTGGTGAGGTCGCTGCCCTTACGTGCGGTTTGCGTGCTGCCGTAGCCGGCAGTGAGCGAGCTGTCGCCCCCGGAGGTCTGGGTGCTGCCATAACCGGCGATCAGCGTGCTGTCGGCACCGGCGGTCGACGTGCTGCCATAGCCGGTGGTGAGGTCGCTGCCTTTGCGCGCGGTTTGCGTGCTGCCATAGCCTGCAGTGAGCGAACTTTCCCCGCCGGAGGTCTGGGTACTTCCGTACCCTGCAATCAAGGTGCTGTCGGCACCGGCCGTGGAGGTACTGCCATAGCCGGTTGTCAGGTCGCTGCCGCTGCGCGCGGTCTGCGTGCTGCCGTAGCCGGCGGTCAGCGAACTATCGCCACCAGAGGTTTGCGTGCTGCCGTAACCGGCGATCAAGGTGCTGTCACCACCGGCAGTCGAGGTACTGCCGTAGCCGGCGGTCAGATCGCTGCCTTTGCGTGCGGTCTGCGTGCTGCCGTAGCCGGCGGTGAGCGAACTGTCCCCGCCCGAGGTCTGGGTGCTGCCATAGCCGGCGATCAGCGTGCTGTCGGCACCGGCGGTGGAGGTGCTGCCGTAACCCGCAGTGAGGTCGCTGCCGGTGCGGGCGGTCTGGGTGCTGCCGTAGCCTGCCGTCAGCGAGCTGTCGTTGCCCGATGTCTGCGTACTGCCATAACCGGCGATCAATGAGCTATCGGCACCGGCGGTGCCCGTGCTGCCATAGCCGGCGGTGAGGTCACTGCCATCCTGCGCTGTTTGCGTGCTGCCATAGCCGGCAGTGAGCGAGCTTTCTCCGCCCGAGGTCTGGGTGCTGCCGTAGCCGGCGATCAGCGAGCTATCGGTGCCCGCCGTGCTGGTGCTGCCGTAGCCTGCGGTGAGGTCGCTGCCGTTCTGTGCGGTTTGGGTGCTGCCGTAGCCGGCAGTCAACGAGCTGTCGCCGCCGGAGGTTTGCGTGCTGCCATAGCCGGCGATCAGCGAGCTGTCTGCACCGGCGGTTTCGGTACTGCCGTAACCTGCCGTCAGCTCGCTGCCCTGGCGCGCGGTCTGGGTGCTGCCATAGCCTGCAGTGAGCGTGCTTCCCCCGCCTGCGGTCTGGGAACTGCCATAGCCGGCCACGATGGTGCTGTCGGATCCGGCCACGCCAGTGCTGCCATAGCCGGCGATCAACTCGCTGCCGTTACCCGCGGTCTCGGTGCTTCCATAGCCTGCGATCAGCTGACTCTGATCGGCGCCGGTGAGCGTGCTGCCATAGGTGGCGATTTCGCGGGTGCGCAGGATCGCATTTGACGGCTGCGCGGCTTGTGGGTCGATGCCGTTAGGCGGTGATGGAAGTGGCGCGGTGGAATGCGGACCGCTTTCAACAGCCGGCGCGGTGAACTGCGCGTGCGGTGCCTTGGGGGTGAATTCCGCAGCCATGACGGTGTCGACAGGCAAGTCGGGTTTGGGTGGCGCGTGTTGCTCGATGCCGGCGGCGATGCAGCTCATCGCGCCCGCACGGTTACCGGCGTAGACCACGTCGGCCTTGGGGAACTTGATCATTCCCTCTTCGCCCAACCAGATGATATCGGCGGTCTCCACCATGCACACCACCCAGTGCGCATCGGCATGCATGTTCAGATGCGCATTGGTTCCCTGCCCCCACAACAAGCCGGTCAAGCCATTTTCCTGTTTGACGCTAGGCTGCCAATGCCTGCATTCGACCGGACCGCTTTTCGGCCAGATCAATCCGCAATGATCGGACATGTTGTTTGTGCATGTGCGTAATGCCAAAACTTTTTCACGATTCATAAGATAATCTCATCTGAATTTTCTAAAACAGCCGCGCAAGTCAGGTTCATGCCATCGCCGATAGAAAGATGGGAGCGTCGCCCATGCGGGCGAAACGCATCCTCCCGCTGGCAAGGACTGCGTCGGAACGGCAATGGTGGTCCTTCGGGAACGCCCTAGGGCGCGAAGTGCGCTGGGGTGTCTTGCTTGAATCGCAGGGTCATGGATCGCCGTGACGGCAAGACGCAGCTAGGGGTAAGGGCAAGGCTGGCTCCTGCGCGGCAGCCCTTGCAGCAAATTTCGGTAGACGCCTCGCCGACAGCGTCATTGCCTTTGAACGTTAGGGAACTCAACAGATCACCGAGTCCAGATCGTGATTCAGCAGCACGTGGCAGATGTCGCCGCAGCAGAAAACATGTTTCCGATACCGAAGCGCGAAACGCACATTGCGCCGAGATTTCCGACTTTTTTTCTAAATATGCGAACGGGTCTTGATTATGTCATTCGGCGAATCGCTCGCTTTCGAGTAACCCGGCAGCCCACTGATTTTTTTACAGCGACATATTTTCGTGATTGACTCCTGATTTATTGGTGAATTGGCTCACTAAATCAATTTAAACCCGATGGTCGAATGTCGCTTCTCGGATGTGCGCTTCGTCATTTGGCGTTTGTGACGCGACTTTATCTGACTGCATCAGCGCGCTCTTCTTCTCTGCCGGGTCGGTCATGCGCGGCGGCGGCTGCATTTACGGCAAGCCGTCAGCGCGCTGCCATGACTGACATCAGCTGCACGCCAGCACACGACACCACCGCAGGCGGCCGTTCGATTGCCGGTATCTCGCCGAGTGCCAGACAGCCTTGGGTGGCGATCGCTTCGCCGACGCCTGCGTGATCATGTCTGGCGACCGAACAACTCGACCGAGCGGCACGTGGTCGTCACCTGCTGTCGCCCGATGCCGTTGCGCTCCAGCGCCCACCAACCCTGCGTCCGTAGCAGCGCCTGGAAGCTTCCCGCCAGCACACCGATCAAGGCCATCGCGAAGGCGTTGAGCCCATCGCGCGCTGTCGCGGCCTACAATATCGGCTGCCCCGCAATGACATCCACCACCGATGGCCTCTGATTTCCTGCCCGTGCGCCGGGCCCTGCTCTCCGTTTCCGACAAGACCGGCCTGATCGATCTGGCCCGCGCGCTGGTGGCGCGTCACGTCGAGCTGCTGTCCACCGGCGGCACCGCCAAGGCGATTCGCGAGGCCGGTTTGCCGGTCACCGACGTCGCCGAGCTGACCGGTTTCCCGGAAATGATGGACGGCCGCGTCAAGACCCTGCACCCGCTGGTGCACGGCGGCCTGCTCGGCCGCGCCGGCATCGATGAAGCGGTGATGGCCGAACACGGCATCGTGCCGATCGACCTGCTGGTGCTGAACCTGTATCCGTTCGAGTCGGTGACCGCCAAGGCCGATTGCACACTGGCCGATGCGGTGGAAAACATCGACATCGGCGGCCCGGCAATGCTGCGCTCGGCGGCGAAGAACTTCGCCCGCGTGGCGGTGGCCACCGACCCGGCGCAGTACGCCGAGTTGCTGGCCGAACTCGATGCCAACGACGGTCAATTGTCGGCGGCCAAGCGCTTTGCGTTGTCGGTGGCTGCGTTCAACCGCGTGGCGCAGTACGACGCGGCGATCAGCAACTATCTCTCGGCAGTGGCCGATTGCGCCGAAAGTGTGCCCACGCGTAGCCCGTTCCCGGCGCAGATCAATTCCAATTTCATCAAGGTGATGGACCTGCGCTACGGCGAAAACCCGCACCAGTCCGGCGCGTTCTACCGCGACCTGTATCCGGTGCCGGGCACCTTGGCCACCTTCCAGCAGTTGCAGGGCAAGGAGCTGAGCTACAACAACCTGGCCGACGCCGACGCGGCATGGGAATGCGTGCGCCAGTTCGATGCACCGGCCTGCGTGATTGTCAAACACGCCAACCCCTGCGGCGTGGCGGTGGGCGCGGCCTGCGGCGATGCCTACGAGCTGGCCTATGCGACCGACCCGACCAGCGCCTTCGGCGGCATCCTGGCCTTCAACAAGACCCTCGATGCAGCGACGGCGAAAGCCATCCTGGATCGCCAGTTCGTCGAGGTGCTGATCGCCCCGGACTACGCGCCCGGCGCGCTCGAGTACGCGACCAAAAAAGCCAATGTGCGCGTGCTCAAGATCCCGCACGGCAACGGCCTCAACAATTACGACACCAAGCGCATCGGCTCGGGCCTGCTGATGCAGTCATCCGACAACCGCGGCATGTCGCTGGGCGAACTGAGCGTGGTCACCCAGCGCGCGCCCAGCGAGGCCGAACTGGGCGATCTGCTGTTCGCCTGGCGCGTGGCCAAGTACGTCAAATCCAACGCGATTGTCTACGCCAAGGACCACCGCACCATCGGTGTGGGTGCCGGGCAGATGAGCCGCGTGGTCAGCGCCAAGATCGCCGCGCTCAAGGCCGAAGAAGCCAAGCTCACGGTGGCCGGCTCGGTGATGGCCTCCGATGCATTCTTCCCGTTCCGCGACGGCATCGATGCCGCCGCCGCTGCCGGCATCAAGGCGGTGATCCAGCCCGGCGGCTCGATGCGCGACGGCGAAGTGATCGCCGCCGCCGACGAGCACGGTATCGCGATGGTGTTTACCGGCGTGCGGCATTTCAGGCACTGAAGTGCCGGGATTCGGGAGTGGGGATTCGGGAGTGGCAACATCGCTCTGGTCTCTCCTGTTTCCGGTCTCCGCCTTGCTTCAACCAATCCCCAATCACGACTCCCCAATCTCGGCACTCACATGAAAATCCTCGTCATCGGCTCCGGCGGCCGTGAACATGCCCTGGCCTGGAAGATCGCGCAGTCCGCGCAAGTGAGCGAGGTGCTGGTGGCACCCGGCAATGCCGGCACCGCGACCGAACCCAAGTGCCGCAATGTGGCGATCAAGGTCGATGATCTGGATGGCTTGCTCGCGCTGGCACAGCGCGAAGACGTCGCGCTGACCGTGGTCGGCCCGGAAGTGCCGCTGGTGCTGGGCGTGGTCGACCGCTTCCATGCCGCTGGCCTGCGCATCTTCGGGCCCACCGCCAAGGCGGCGCAGCTGGAAGGCAGCAAGGCGTTCGCGAAAGATTTTCTCGCGCGTCACGGCATCCCGACCGCGTATTACGCGGTGCACACGGAAGTGGACGCAGCACTTGCCTATGTGCGCGAGAAAGGCGCACCGATCGTGGTCAAGGCCGATGGCCTGGCCGCCGGCAAGGGCGTGATCGTGGCGATGACGTTGAATGAGGCCGAAGACGCGGTGCGCGACATGCTCTCGGGCAATGCGTTCGGCGATGCCGGCGCGCGCGTGGTGATCGAGGAGTTCCTCGACGGCGAAGAAGCCAGCTTCATTTCGATGGTCGACGGCAAACACGCCTTGCCGATGGCCACCAGCCAGGACCACAAGCGCGTCGGCGATGGCGACACCGGCCCCAATACCGGCGGCATGGGCGCGTACTCGCCGGCACCGGTGGTCACGCCCGAGGTGCACGCGCGGGTGATGCGCGAGGTGGTCGAGCCGACCGTGCAAGGCATGATCGCCGACGGCGTACCGTTCACCGGGTTCCTGTACGCCGGGCTGATGATCGATGCGCAGGGCGCGCCCAAGGTGATCGAATTCAACGTGCGCTTCGGCGACCCGGAGACCCAGCCGGTGATGCTGCGGCTGCAATCGGATCTGGTCGATCTGCTCGAAGCGGCCATCGACGGCAAGCTCGATAGCGCGCAAGCGCAGTGGGACCCGCGCCCCTCGCTGGGCGTGGTCATCGCGGCCAAGCCCTATCCCGAATCCCCGATCACCGGCGAGGTCATCACCGGCCTGGACGCAGTGCCGGCCAACGCCAAGGTCTTCCATGCCGGCACCGCGTTGAATACCGACGGGCAGGTGATCAGCGCCGGTGGCCGCGTGCTGTGCGTGGCCGCCCTGGGCGACAGCGTGCAGGACGCACAGCGCGCCGCGTATGCCGGCCTGCAGCCGATCCACTGGCCCAACGCCTTCCAGCGCAGCGATATCGGCTGGCGCGCGATCGCCCGCGAGCGCGACGCACAGGGCTGAGCACTCGCAACCACACCTTGCAAGGTCGTCAAGCGCGATACATGCCCGTGCAGTTGGCCGGACGCGCAGCATGCAGCTGCGCGCAAGGCACGTGCGACTTGGCTGCGGCGCAGGCACCGTCGTCGCGCAATCGGCTCCAATCCGCACAAACGCCGCCCTACTGACAAAGAATTAGCCGCCCTCCACACCGATGGCGCGTGCCTGCGGCAATAATGCCCGGGCACCTTGCCTTGCAGAGACTGTGGCCACTTCTTCCTTCGAAACCCGCCTGAGCCGCTTGTGGGCCCATGAAAAGGCCAGCTATGGCCTGCGCGTGTTCATCGCGCTGGCAGTGGCGATGGGCGTGTGCTGGCACTGGCAGCAGCTCACCGCGGTGCCGGCGCTGTTCCTGGGCGCGATCGCCAGCGCCATTGCCGAAACCGACGACAACTGGCTGGGCCGCATCAAATCGGTGCTGCTCTCGCTGCTGTGTTTCGCCGCCGCTGCGGCGTCGGTGGTGCTGCTGTTTCCGTATCCGCTGGCATTCGTGATCGGCATGGCGGTGGCGACGTTTTCGCTGACCCTGCTCGGCGCACTGGGCGAGCGCTACGCCTCGATCGCGCAGGCCACCGTGGCCTTGTCGATCTACGCCATGATCGGCATGGACCAGCACGGCAGCCACGATCCGCTGATCGCCTGGCACGGCGCGGCGCTGCTGCTGATCGGCGCCACCTGGTATGGCGTGCTGTCGATCCTGTGGACCCTGTTGTTCGCCAACCGCCCGGTACGCGAGCGGCTGTCGCGGCTGTTCTTCGAGCTGGGCCGCTATCTCAAGCTCAAGGCCGATCTGTTCGAACCGGTGCGGCAGAGCGACCTGCATGCACGCCGGCTGGCGCTGGCCGAGCAGAACGCCAAGGTGGTCGGCGCGCTCAACGCCGCCAAGACCGCGATCATGAGCCGCTTCGGCCGCTCGGGGCGGCCGGGCGTGCAATCGGGCCTGTATTTCCGGCTGTATTACATGGCGCAGGAATTCCACGAGCGCGCCAGTTCCTCGCACTATCCCTACGAAGCGCTGACCGATGCGTTCTTCCACAGCGATGTGCTGTATCGCTGCCAGCGCCTGCTCGCGTTGCAGGGCAAGGCCTGCGCGGCGTTGGGCGAGGCGATTCGCCTACGCCACCCGTTCGATTACGGCGACAACAGCCGCCTGGCCACCGAAGACCTGCGCCAATCGCTGGACTACCTGCACGCGCGTGCCGACCCGGCACTCGCACGTTTGCTCGGCGCGCTGGAACTGCTGGTGACCAACCTGCAAAGCATCGAACGCAAGCTGTCGGAGGCGGCGCAATCCGATTCCACCAGCGACAATCTCGACACCCGTCTGCGCGACTCCTCGCCGCACACCTTGCGCGAAATGGCCGCACGCCTGGGCCAGCAACTCACGCCCGGCTCGGTGCTGTTCCGCCATGGCCTGCGCATGGCCATCGCGCTGGTGGTCGGCTACGCCATCATGCAATCCATCCATGCCGACAACGGCTACTGGATCCTGCTCACCACTGCCTTCGTGTGCCGGCCCAACTACGGCGCCACCCGCCTGCGGCTGGTGCAGCGCATCGCCGGCACCTTGATCGGCCTGGTCGCCACCTGGGCGCTGATGCAGCTGTTCCCCGGCACCGAAGTGCAGCTGCTGCTGGCACTGGCCGCCGCACTGATCTTCTTCATCACCCGCACCGATCGCTACATGCTGGCCACCGCCGGCATCACGGTGATGGCGCTGTTCTGCTTCAACCTGCTCGGCGATGGCTTCGTGCTGATCTGGCCGCGCCTGATCGACACGCTGATCGGTTGCGCGATTGCCGCGGCCGCCTCGTTCCTGATCCTGCCGGACTGGCAGGGCCGCCGCCTCAACCAGGTGATGGCCACGGTGCTGGCCAGCTGCGCGCGCTATCTCACCCAGGTGCTGGAGCAATACGCCAGCGGCATGCGCGACGACCTGCCGTACCGCATCGCGCGCCGCGACATGCATAACGCCGATGCCGCCTTGTCGGTGGCCTTGTCCAACATGCTGCGCGAACCGGGCCGCTATCGGCGCAATCTGGACGCGGGCTTCCGCTTCCTGGCACTGTCCAACACCTTGCTCGGCTATCTGTCTGCACTGGGTGCACATCGCGCCGCACTCGATGGCGAACACGACCCCAGCATCGCGCAGGCCGGCGAGTATCTGCAGCGCGCGCTGGGCGAAATCGCCACCGCCTTGCGCGAACGCCAACCGCTGCCCGTGCACGACGAAACCGAAGAAGTGGCCACCGCCGAAGCGCTGGAACAACATGCCGTGCAACTGCCGCCCAAGCAGCGCCTGGTGCGCGACCAGTTGGCACTGACCCTGCGCTTGTTGCCCAAGCTGCGTGCTGCGGCGATGGCGGTCACCACTGCACCGGCAGACAGCACCACCCGGTTGGCGATCAACAAGGCCTAACGCGTCCTTAGCCTGTGGACAAGGATGCCGCGCAACCAATGCAGCATCCATGTGGACAGCCGGATCACGGGCAATGCGATGCAAGCACAGGCCACCTTCATCCGATGGCCGCGTCGTCGCTCTGTCAGCCGCATTTACTTCCACTGCTTGCGCGCCACGCTCAGCCACACCCACCCCAACGCCGCCACCGCCAGCACCGCGCCACCGATCACCACGCCGTTCCAGCCGGCCTGCGCATACGCCGCCGTGCCCAAGGTCGAACCCACCGCGCCGCCGATGAAGTAGCAGGTGATGTAGGCCGAGGTAATGCGATTGCGCGCATTGGGATTGCGCTGATAGATCACGCTCTGGTTGGCGATATGTACGCCTTGCACCGCGATATCCAGCAGCAGCACGCCGACGATCAGCAAGCCGATCGATTGCGGCGCAAACGCCAGCAATCCCCACGACAGCAGCAACATCACCAGCCCGCCCCAACTGACCCGATCGCCATGCCCGTGATCGGACCAATGCCCGGAGCGATTGGCGGCCAGCGCACCAGCCGCACCGATCAAACCGAACAGCCCGATCACCGCCGTGCCATAGCCATAACGTGGCCCGGACAGCAAAAACGCCAGCGTGGTCCAGAACATGCTGAAGCCGGCAAAGATCAGCCCGCCCAGCACCGCACGCGAACGCAGCACCGCATCGTCGCGCAACAGCGTCAGCACCGAGCCCACCAGCTGCGGATACGACAACTGCGCATTGCCCGGATGCCGCGGCAAGCCGCGCCACAACAGCCAGGCCGTGACCAGCAGTAAACCTGATGCAATCCAGTACACCGTATGCCAGCCGCCAACACCGGCCAGCACCCCGGCGGCCGTACGCGCCAGCAGGATGCCCAGCAACAACCCGCTCATCACCGTGCCGATCACCCGCCCGCGCTCCTTGGGCGCGGCCAGGGTCGCCGCAAACGGCACCAGAATCTGCGCCGCCACCGAGCTGGCACCGGTCACGATGGTGCCCGCCAGCAACATGCCGAAACTGTGCGAGGCCGCGCTCACCAGCAGGCCGAGCGCGCTGAGCACGAACAGCCCGACGATCAGCCCGCGCCGCTCCAGCCGGTCGCCCAGCGGCACCAGCAACAGCAGCCCCACCGCATAGGCCAGCTGCGCGGCAGTCACCACCGCCCCGGCACTACGCACCTGGATCCCGAATGCCTGCGCCAACGTCTCCAGCAACGGCTGCGCGTAGTAGTTGCTCGCCACCGCCAGCCCGGTGGCGGCGGCCATCAGCAGCACCAGCCGGCGCGGCAATGGTGGATGCGTAGCGGATTGCACGGTCATGACAGGAGTCTGGTAAGGAGAGGCGCGCAGTGTGGGCGGTGACGCGGCATCTTCCAAGCGCGCATCGCACCATGCACCAGCCCGCCGTGGAAGCCTGCTAGGCTGCGCGCGTTCGCAAAGGAAACTGCATGTCCGGTCACAGTCAGTTCGCCCTGCTCAGGCAGCGCCGCTTCTTGCCGTTCTTCGCCGTGCAGGCGTTGGGGGCGTTCAACGACAATGTCTATCGGCAGGCCATCATCGGCCTGTTGTTCTACCTGGGCATCGATGCGGCGCAGCGCACGCTCTACACCAATCTGGCGCCGGCATTGTTCATCCTGCCGTACTTCCTGTTCTCCGCATTGGCCGGGCAGATCGCCGAGAAGCTGGAAAAGCAGAAACTCATCGTGATCACCACCACGATGGAGATCGCGATCATGTCGCTAGCGGCGGTGGGCTTTCTCACCGAGAACATGCCGATCCTGCTGATCGCGTTGTTCTGCACCGGCCTGCAGTCCACGCTGTTCGGGCCGGTGAAATATTCGATCCTGCCCTCGGTGCTCAAACCCGAGGAACTCACCGGCGGCAATGGCCTGGTCGAGATGGGCACCTCGATCTCGATCCTGTGCGGCATGATCTTCGGCGGGCTGATCTTCCAGATCGCCGGCAGCCATGGCCCGGAGGCCGCGGCCACCGCAGTCATTGCCATCGCCGTCACCGGCAATCTGGTGGCGCGGCTGGTGCCCAAGGTCGATGCCGGCGCGCCCGAGCTAAAGATCAACTGGAACCCGATCCCCGAGTCGCGCGCCATCATGCGCCTGACCCGGCGCACGCCGGCGGTGCGCAACGCGGTGCTCGGGGTGTCGTGGTTCTGGTTCGTCGGCACCGTGCTGACCGCACAGTTGCCCACATACGCACAGGTCAATCTTGGCGGCCAGCAGGATCTGTACGTCTTCGCGCTGGCGCTGTTTTCGATCGGCACCGGCGTGGGTTCGCTGCTGTGCGAACGGCTGTCCGGGCGCACTGTGGAAATCGGATTGGTGCCGCTTGGCGCGTTCGGCATCAGCGCGTTTTTGCTGGATCTTTATTTCGCGCGTCCCGGCGTCGCGCCTACCACCGATCTGTCGATCGGCCAGTTTGTGCAGCAGCCCGGCAGCGTGCGCCTGATCGTGGACTTGGTCGGCATCGGCCTGTTCACCGGTTTGTTCGTGGTGCCGTTGTTCGCGCTGATCCAGAGCCGCACGCCCAAGGCCGAACTCTCGCGGGTGATTGCCGGGCTCAATATCCAGAACTCGTTGTTCATCGTCACTGCGGCCATCATCGGCATCGCGCTGCAGCTGCCGCAGCTGGTGCTGTTCGGCGTGCGCATTCCGCTGCCGGGCCTGAGCATTCCGCAGGTGTTCCTCGCGTTGGCGCTGGCCAATACGCTGGTGGCGCTATGGATCTTTACGCTGGTGCCCGAGTTCTTGATGCGATTTCTCAGCTGGGTGCTGGTGAGCGCGCTGTATCGGCCGCGCCTGCACGGCATCGAGCGCCACGTGCCCGACGAAGGCGCCGCGCTGCTGGTGTGCAACCATGTCAGCTACATGGACGCGCTGATCCTGTCGGCGGTGATCCCGCGCCCGGTGCGTTTTGTCATGTACTACAAGATCTTCCGCATCCCGGTGATGCGCTGGATCTTCCGCACCGCCAAGGCCATCCCGATCACCGGCGCGCGCGAAGATCCCGCGCTGATGCAACAGGCCTTCGACCGCATCGATGCCGCGCTCGCCGATGGCGAGCTGGTGTGCATCTTCCCCGAGGGTGCATTGACCAAGGATGGCGAGATTGCGCCGTTCAAATCGGGTGTGGAAAAGATCCTCGAGCGCCGCCAGGTGCCGGTGATTCCGATGGCATTGCGCGGCATGTGGTCGAGCATGTGGAGCCACCGCGACACCCGCCTGGGCCGCATGCGCGTACCGCGCAGGATGCGCGCGCATATCGAAGTGGCCGCCGCGGCAGCGGTTCCCGGCAACGAGGCGACCGCCGCGCTGCTCGAACAGCAGGTGCGGGCGCTGCGTCAGGATCAGCCATAAGTGCGGCGAGCGCGGGCTTTGCGTCCGTCGCGCGCCGCGAGTAGCCTGTGCGCCATCACACGTTTTGCCGCCGCGCTCGCCTGGCGAACGCGACAGGTCGTACCGGGGGAAGTCGTCGTGCTCAACATCATCGCGCCTGAGGCGTCTGCCGCGATCGGCCGCTGCTGCTCATTGCAGCGGCCGGCGATCGCGCCGGTAGCCATGTGCGGCCGTTGTGTACCTGTGCCTACGACCGTCGCCATTGCCGCGGCACGCACCCGATAACCCTCCCCACTCACCCATCAGTTCGCAGTCGTTTACCACCCAAGGAGCTTCACCATGAGTGCCATCCCACCGCCGATCCATCCCTCGTCCAGCGCCGCACCCGGCCCGGTCCCGAACCACCTGATCTGGGCGATCGTCTCCACCGTGCTCGGCTTCTGCCTGTGCTGCCCGGCCCTGATCAGCGGCATCGTGGCGATCGTGTTCTCCAGCAAGGTCAACGGCCTGCTCAACCAGGGCGATATCGACGGCGCACGGCGCGCCTCCAACACTGCCAAGACCTGGTGCATCGTGACCAGCGTGCTGGCCGTCATCGGCCTGCTGATCAACATCGGCATGGTCGCCACCGGCGGCATGCAGGGCTACATGGACTACATGCAGCAGTTGCAGCACATGCAGTAATGGAATTGCGTCCACGCCATTGGCTTGGACTCGGGGCGGCCACCAGCGTGGCCGCCTTTGGCGTGAGCTTGTTGTATCGCTTCGATCCGAACGCGAGCAACAGCCCGTTCCCGCCTTGCGTGTTCCGTGCCGTGACCGGCTGCTATTGCCCCGGTTGCGGCATGACCCGCGCGCTGTACGCGCTGGTGCACTTCGATCTGCCCGGCGCCTTCGCCATGAACCCCGCCGCCGTCCTCGGCCTGTTCACCCTGCCCGGCCTGATCGCCTGGAAAGCCGGCTGGCGTGCGCGCTGGTTCGCACCCGTCGTGGCAGTGATGTCCGAGCCGAAGTTCTGGTTATGGGCGTTGCCGACGTATTGGGTTGCCAGGAATTTGCCGTGGTACCCGTTTACCTTGCTGGCACCGGGTTAGCAGGTCGCGAACAGCCGCTCGATCGAAATGAAGGCTGCGCGGCTACCGCACCCACCCGGCAATCACCAGCAACGCCAGCACCACCATCCACAGCAGCAGCACGCGCCAGACCAGGCTCATCGCATCGCGCACTTCCGGCAGGCGGCGCCATACCGGCACCAGCCCCGAATCGGTGTAGTCGTGCGCTTCTTCGCGTAGCTCGGCACTGACGCTGGCACGCGCCACCGCACCCAAGAAGTGCGGCTCCAACGACCAGCGATTGCCGTGCGCTTGCCGCCAGGCGCGGAACACCGTGTCGAAATTGCCCACCAGCGCCATCGAGACGGTGATCAACTGCGCCACCGGCCATTCCAGCGCGGCCAGCAGCCAACGCGCGCCGGCCAGATTGCGTGGCGGCAGCAGTACCGACAGCGGGCTTTCCACCGCCAACGCCGTGAGCCGGTACAGCACAGCCCCGAACGGCCCCAGCAGCAAAAACCACCACAACACTGCGAACCAGCGCCGCAGGCCGTTGACCACCACCGCTTCCACCAGCGACGGCGCATCTTCATGCACGCTGCCGCCGGCTGCCTGCAACTGCGCAATCGCATCGCGACGCGCGCCGGGCTCGTCGGCATCGATCACCGCTTCCACATCGCGATCCAGGTCGCGCGGCCCCCAGGTCCAGGCCAGCACCGCCACACCGAACAGCAAGGCCAAAAACCCGCGCCACACATCGTCCAGCAGCCATTGCAGCAGCAGGACAACCAGCAAGGCCGGCAACAGCGCCAGCAGCACGCCATAGCGCCCCTGCCACGCACCGCGCCCGGCCGCATGACTGTCCAGCCGGCGCAACCAGTG
Organism: Xanthomonas hortorum pv. cynarae; assembly: GCF_002939985.1. GTDB lineage: Bacteria > Pseudomonadota > Gammaproteobacteria > Xanthomonadales > Xanthomonadaceae > Xanthomonas > Xanthomonas hortorum_D. The sequence goes on from NZ_MDFM01000023.1 coordinate 33,024, forward strand.
GGCGAACCATTCAAAACGTCGCAGCCGCACCACGTGAGCAGGCACCAGGTGCCCCAGTGCAAGTGCGACGACGACAGCAACCAGGGTGGTGAACATGGGTGGGCCTCCTCAGCCGAGTCTAGCCGAGCCGATGCCAGCGCACCTGATCTGCCCGCGTTGCAGTGATCGGCCAGGCTCAACCATGCGTGCGGTGCCAGTGCTCGATCAGCGCGCGCGCGATGGAAATACGTGGCGGCAAGCCGATGCTGCCCTCGCCCGCCAAGGCAGCGGTGACCTCGGCATGCGTGACCCAACGCGCGTCTTCCAGCTCGCCGGTCACCTGCGGCACCTCGGTGGCTGCAGCACGCGCGGTAAAACCCAGCATCAACGCACCCGGGAAGGGCCACGGTTGCGCGCCCAGATAGCGGCAGTCCTGCACCACCACGCGGGTTTCTTCGAAGACTTCACGCGCCACCGTCTGCTCCAGCGATTCGCCAGGTTCGACGAAGCCGGCAATCACCGAATACCGCCCCGGCGCCCAACTTGCCTGCCGCCCCAACAACACGCGCTCGCCATCGCTGACCGCCACGATGATGGCCGGATCCACGCGCGGGTAATGCTCGGTCTGACACCGCGTGCAATGCGCGATGAAGCCGGCACGCCGGAAGGCGATCGCCCCGCCACACACGCCGCAAAAACGCGTGCGCGACTGCCAATGCAACATCGCGCGCGCATAGGCGAAGGCTGTGGCGATGTCGGCCGGCCAATCGGCAGCGGCCTGCCGCAGATCGATGCTTTGCGGCGCCTGCACGCCGCTCTGATCGGCCGGCAAGCAAAACCAGCCGACGTCATCGCGCAGGCCCAGAAAAATCGCCGCCTCCGGCCCGTCGCCAAGCGCCGCGCCCTCCATCAGCAAGGGCTGGCCCTGCGCGTCGGCGAGCGCAGCGCCCTTGGCATCGAGCAACAAGACGCGGCCCTGCGGCCACAGACGCGCCAATGCATCGGGATCGTCACGCAACAGATCGCCACGATCGAGCGGCGCGTGAGTGAAGGCACATTCGGAGGTTGAAAAGAGAGACTCGGACATCGGCGCAAGCCTGCCGATAATCGGCATCGCCTGCAACCGTCGCACACACTCTGACGCCCTCACTACCGGCGCGTGTTCAGACGTGGATGCCAGCAGCGCAGGCCGGTTGATTGCTGCGTGGTGACAGCACAAGGTGCGCGCTGCCCGGATCGCGAGGCAGCGCGCAGTTGTCACAGCACTCAGGCAACGATGTCCGACTCCGCCGTCATCCTCCGCCTCGCCGCTAGCATCTGAGCGGCGGCGTCACTGGGCCGGCTTTCGACAGATCCCTGACCTGCAGATCATCCGCATCCGGCAGATCGAATCGAACCGATGAGCGTCGCGTCAGCGCTGCTTGTCCAGCAACTGATGCCGCACCGCGACGATGCACGGTTCATTGGTCGTCAGATGGACGAATGCCGAGTTGTCGTTGGGGTCGCCACTGCCGATGTCGACCAGCGCGACCTGGGTGCTGCCACGACGTTTGAAGCCGGCGATCGCGGTCACCGCGTTCTTGAGCGGGATGGTCGCGTCGTTGGACGAACCGCACAGCAGCGTCGGCGTCTGCGGCGCCCAGTCCAGCAGATCGTTGCGCGCCAGATCCTTGCGGAACGGGTTGTTGGGGTTGCTGGCAACATCACGGTAGAACCCGGGCTGGAAATACGCCTTGAGCTGGTCTATCCCTGGCAGCGTATCGCCAAGGACCAGATCGGTCAGGCCCAGCTTGCCGGGGAACAGCGCCTCGACCCTGGCCGCCCACGGATCCTGAAACACCTGCCCCGCGGCCAGATAGATATTGCGATACGTGTGCTGCATCGCGACGATGGCATAGCTGCCCAAAATGATGCCGAAGCTGCTTTCACCTACCGCGTTGCTTCCGCTCCAGCTGTCCACAAAGGTCTGCTCCAGCGCGTAAGGCCCGGAAATCGGCGCGCTGGCAACCAACTGAAACTCCTTGGACAGATGCGCCTCGATCTCACGCTGGGTGGCCAGTGCGGCATGGCCGCCTTGCGAATACCCCGACAGCATGACCTTGCCGGACAGCGGCGTATTCAACCGCTGCAGAACGCTGCGCGCCGCGCGTAGTGCATCGACCGTCGCACTCGCCTCGGACGCGCTATGCAGGTAAGGATGGAAGCCGTAGCTGGATTTCCCCAGCCCCAGATAATCACTGCTGACCACGACATAGCCTTGGCTGGCCAGACGCGTGACCAGCGGGTCGTCACCCTTGGCGTCACGGATGTCCTTGGCCTGCTCCTCATTGCGAATGGTCGCGGTCGACCGGCCCCAGCCCAGCAGCGGATAGGGCCCGCTGCAGCGCTCGCCACCTGGAATCAGCACCACGCCCGATGCGGTGGCCGGTTCGCCATTGACGCCGATCGTTGCATAGGTGAACTCGGCCACGCGCACGTTGCATTTGGGCTGTTCGGCCGCTGGCTCGGAGGCAAGCGATGCGGCAATCGCATCCCGGGTGTAGCTGGTCAGAAAATTGCTGTTGAGCAAGGTGCCACGTGCAGGCGATGCCTGGGCGCTGGGCGCAAGCACCGCGCCGGCGATGCCAAGCATGGTCAACAGGCCGAACGCCGATCGGGATGTGAGTTGCAACATGATGAGATGTTCTCTGGTGAAGGAACGGAACGGGTAACAGTGATCTACGGCACGCAGGATCGGCATCTAGCTGTCCGATCAACGCGCGGGAGCTGGCAATGTGGTCGCGACGCCATGGCGTGGGATGGGTGCTGTGTGCGGCACGCTCGCTGGGCGCAATGGCGAGTGCCGCCAGCGCGCGTCAGGTCGAGACACGATGCAGGGAGTAAGGCGAGCATGTCGTAGCACCGGCATTGAGCATGCGGGCAGTATGGCCGCCGCCACGCGCGCGACACCTCGCGCGCACGAAGCTTGCGCGCGCCCGGCGAAACCCGCAGCACGGAAATGTTTGCAACGCGTTAGACATGCGCTCTGGTAGCGCATCGCGCACCACCGACACCTTGGCGATCATCCGCGCAGTGCGTAGATCCCATCACCCGGCGCTTAAAAAATCGACCACCGCATCAACGACACGCGCAAGCTCAAGCAACCGCGCCTGGTTTAGACGCTGAAGCTGCTACCGCACCCGCAGGTGGTCTTGGCATTGGGATTGCGGATCACGAATTGCGCACCGGTCAGGCTTTCGGTGTAGTCCACTTCGGCACCCATCAGGTACTGCAGGCTCAGCGGGTCGACCAACAGCGTCACGCCATCGGTGGCCACGGACAGATCGTCTTCGGCGCGGTTTTCATCGAACTCGAAGCCGTACTGGAAGCCGGAACAGCCGCCGCCCTGGATGTACACACGCAATGCCAGCTCGGCATTGCCTTCTTCCTGGATCAGCTCGCGCACCTTGGCGGCGGCGGCCACGGAAAAGTTCAGTGGCCGGTCGATGGACTGATAGTCCGGTGCCGGAGCGGCGGTGGGAAGCGAAACGAGCGTGCTCATGGCGTCAGCATGGGGGCCAGGCGGCCCCACTTCAAGCGGTGGCTGCCGAACCCCGTACCGCGCTTCAGCCGCGCACAAGGCATTCAGGCGTCGGCGGTTTCGGCTTGCAGGGTTTTGAAAGGCTCGGCGCGGCTGGCGTCCGGCGCCGGCAACGCGGCAGTTGCGCCTGCACTGGCGGCGTGGATCAACCGTCCGGTGAGCTGCGCACCGGCGCTCATCTCCACCACCTGGTAATGCACATTGCCCTCCACGCGCGCGTTGGCGGCCAGTTCGACCCGCTCGGCGGCATGCACATCGCCGGTCAGCTGGCCGTTGATGATCACCACCGGCGCGCGCACTTCACCCTCGATGCTGCCCTGCTCGGCCACCGTCAGGATGGCGCTGGCGCCGTCTTCGGCAATGACCTTGCCCAGGATGCGGCCTTCCACATACAGCCCGCCGCTGAACATCAGGTCGCCGCGAATGATCACTTGCGGCCCGATCAAGGTGTCGACCACGGTCTGCGCACCACGGTTGGACTTGTTTCCGAACATAGAGCTACTCCCCCGCGCCATTGCCGGCGACTTTCCAGTCGAATGTCTGATTGACCGGCGCCCCATCGCCGCTCAGGGAGATTTTGACACGTTGCGGAGTGAAATCCTTCGGCAGGATCACGCTGCCGTCCAATTGCTGAAAATAGCGGAACGAATACGGCTGCCCGGCGGCGTCGGGTTTCTGGTGCAGCTCGTTCCAGCTCACCGTCACCAGCTTGCCGGCGCGCACACCTTCCACCGCAAAGCGCAGCTGGCCCTGGCTGATCGCACCGCGGTTGAGGTTCTGGGTCAGCACCACACTGTAATTCCAGGTGCCGCCGGCCTCGGCGGTGAACTGCACCGAATGCGCGTTGAGCCCCTTGCGCTGCGCGGTGGAGCCCACCAGCCGCTCGTAGAACGCCACATCGGCGCGTAGTGCGGCGATCTGTTCGTCGCGCTCTGCCAGCGAGGCCTGCACCTCGGTATTGGCGGCGCGGCTGATCTTGTCGGACATCGCCAGATTGACCTGGCGCTGCTGTAGTTGCTCGATCAGCCGTCGTTGCTGGGCCTGACTACGCTGCGCCTGCTGCAACGCCGCCTCGGCCTCGACCAGACGCGGCGCGGCGGTGCGGCTGGCCATCCACCACACCCCGCCCAGCGATGCCAGCCACACCAGGGCGATCACCAACCACAGCCAGCGGCCGCTGGAACGGCCACCACCCGAGTCACGTTGGACGATCTGAACGCGTGCGGCTGGTCGCATGGGCATCGGATCCGGACAGGCCGGCGCAGTCATGGGCGGCGTAGTGTGCCAGAGCGCCACCGCCCGTCGTGCTGGCGCTGGACCGGCGGTTATCCCAAAGTTCTGCCAAAATTCTGCGATAGTTCTGCAATTGTTTGCAGAGACTGACGACGCCATGAGCGAAGCCCACCTGTTCGTGATCGGCATCCTGCTGGCCTGGCTGGCCGGCATCCGTGTCTATCTCACCGTGTTCGGCGTCGGCCTGGCCGGCCTGCTCGGCTGGATCGAACTGCCGCCCGCCCTGCACCCGGCACAGTCCTGGTGGGTGCTCGGCACCTCGGGCGCACTGGCGGTGGCCGAATTCTTCGCCGACAAGATCCCCGGCGTGGATTCGGGCTGGGACCTGCTGCAGACGCTCGCCCGCGTGCCGGCCGGTGCGTTTCTGGCTGCCGCCACGCTCTCGCCCGATGGCGATCTGGGCACGGGCGCCCTGGCGGCCGGCGCAGGCGTGGCGCTGACCAGTCACACGCTCAAGGCCGGCACCCGCGCCTTGCTCAACACCTCGCCGGAGCCGGCCAGCAACTGGATCGCATCGCTCACCGAAGACGCCGTCGCCACCACCGCACTGGCGCTGGCACTGGCGCATCCGTGGCTGGCACTGAGTGTTGCAGTGGGCTCCAGCGTGCTCGCCGCGCTGGTGGTGTGGTGGGTATGGCGCCTGCTGTGGCGGGGCATGCGTCGGCTGGTCGCACCCACGCGTGCAGCCACCACGCCGGCGGCACGCAGGTCCCCACTATCGTGAAGTTCATCGCATAATCATCGCGACTGCAGGGAGTATCGATGGCCGCCCGAGATCCGGTTCCTTTCACCCGTGACGACACCGCCACGCGCAATCGTCTGCTGCGCGCGGAAACGCCGCCGGCCGACTACTGGCGCCGTTGGGCCGACGAGGCCGCTGCTGCCTCCGACAGCGCCGCGCAGGTGAGTGCGGCAATCATTCCCGCACCTGCGGGCGTGGCTGCGCCCGGCCCGGCCGCGCCGGGAGCTCAGGCGCAAACGGTGACCTCGATCAGCGCCGCGCGCGCCACGCCGGCAGCACCGCCATCCACCACACAGGCGGCAACCCGCGAAGGCGACGGCAGCGTGGCGGCAGATGCGCCATATCGCGTACTGATCGTCGAGGACGACCGCTCGCAAGCCTTGTTCGCACAAAGCGTGTTGCACGGTGCCGGCATGCATGCGCAGGTGGAAATGACCGCCGCCAGCGTGCCGCAGGCGATCCAGGACTACCACCCGGATCTGATCCTGATGGATCTGCACATGCCCGAGCTGGACGGCATCCGCCTGACCACCTTGATCCGCCAACAACCCGGCCAGCAGTTGCTGCCGATCGTGTTCCTGACCGGCGACCCGGATCCGGAGCGCCAGTTCGAAGTGCTCGACAGCGGCGCCGACGATTTCCTGACCAAGCCGATCCGCCCGCGCCACTTGATCGCCGCAGTGTCCAACCGCATTCGCCGCGCGCGCCAACAGGCGCTGCAACAGACCGGCGAACAGGTCAGCGTGCGCAGCAATCCGGAAACCGGCTTGCCGACGCGCAACCATGTGATGGGACTGCTCGCCGAGGCGCTGGCGCGCAAGCAGTCCGGCGGCTTGTTCTTCATCGAAATCGCCAGTGCGCTCGGCCTGCGTGAGCGCTACGGTTATGCCGCCTACGAGCGCCTGATGACCCAGGCCGGCCATCGCCTGGCCAGCGCTGCGCACCCGTATCCACTGGCGCGTTTGAACGACAACAGCTTCCTGCTGCTGGGCGTGGACATGCCCGAAAACAGCCTGGAACAGCACGCGCTGGAGATCCGCCAGCGGCTGTCAGCCAATGCCTTCTCGGTGCGCGAAGAAGAATCCGTGCACGTGCGCTGCGCCATTGGCGTCGCACCGCTGGGACTTGGCTTCGACGACACCGGCAGCGCGCTGGAAGCGGTCGAACGCACCGCCTTGCAGGCACGCCTGCGCAGCGACGGCGTGCAGGTCTACCTGGCCCCCAGCCAGGCCGAGCAACAGGAGCAACTGCGCCTGGTCGAAGGCCAGCTCGAACTGGCCTACCAGCCGATCGTGGCGGTGGCCGGCGGCGACACCGCGCAGTACCAGGTGCTGCTGCGGCTGCGCCAGGCCGATGGCACGCTGCTGTCGGCCGGCCAGGTGATTCCCGCCGCCGAAGCCGCCGGACGCATCGCCGATCTGGACCAGCAGGTCATGGACCACGCGCTCGGCCTGCTGCATCTGTACCAGCATGCCCATCCGCCGCTGCGCCTGTTCGTCTCGCAATCCCCGCGCACACTGGCGCGCGATGCCTTCGCCGACTGGCTGCTCACGGCGCTGGTCGAACGCGGCGTGGCCGGGCAATCGCTGATCGTGGATCTGCGCCTGGACGATGCCTTGATCCACGCGGTCACCGTGCAGCAGTTCTGCGCCAAGCTGATGCCGGCTGGCGTGCAGTTCTGCCTCAGCCAGTTCGAGCCCGGCGACGAAGCCAACGCGCTGCTGAGCCAATTGCCGCTGAGTTTCGTGCGCATGGCCAACCGCTTTGCCGACGCCCACGGCAATGCCACAGTGCGCGATCAACTGCGCAGCGTGATCGATATCGCCCATCAGCGCGGTTTGCTGATCATCGGCCAGCGCATCGAAGATCCGCAGGCGGCCGCGGCGATGTGGATGAGCGGCGTGGACTTCATCCAGGGCAACCTGGTGCAGACGGTCGGCAAGGAACTGGACTTCGACTTCACGAACGCGGTGCTGTGAAGTGACAGCGCGGGCAGGAGGCCTTCGCGCCTGGAGCAGCCTGGCCACGCTGGCCGCCCTTACCGCAGCGCTAGGGGCAGGCCTGCAGTGGTCTGCCATCGATGGTCCCTGGCTGGCGTTGACGGCAACATCTGCAGCACTCGCGGTGGTATTGGGCGTGTGCGCTGCCATCGCCGCGTATCGCAGTGCACGCGCGCAGCATGCGTTGGCGCAACGCCTGGAAGAAGCCGAGGTCGCCCGCGAGCGCCTGCAGCAGGAGCTGCAACGCCAGGGCGAACTCGAGCAGGAACTGCTGCGCGCCAAACAGGCCGCCGAGGCCGCCACGCTGGCCAAGGGCGAATTCCTGGCCACCATGAGCCATGAGATCCGCACCCCGCTCAACGGCATCATTCCGATGCTGGAACTGATCTCCAGCGGCCAGCTCAGCCTGGACCAGCGCGACATGCTGCAGACCGCCACCGGCAGTTCGCTGCAGCTGCTGCGCATCGTCGACGACATCCTCGACTACTCCAAACTCGAAGCCAACAAGCTCGAACTGGAGATCACCACCTTCAACCTGCGCGAACTGCTCGACGGCGTCGTGCAGCTGTTGCAGCGCACCGCCGAAGGCCGCCAGTTGCGCATCGGTCTGGAGATCGAGCCATCGGTGCGCCTGCTGGTGCGCGGCGACCCGATCCGCCTGCGCCAGGTGCTGGGCAACCTGATCGGCAACGCAATCAAGTTCACCGAACGTGGCAGCGTGGATATCCAGCTGCGTCGTCTTGGCGAAACCCGCGCTCAGCATCTGCTGCGCTTCCAGATCCGCGACACCGGGATCGGCATTGCGCAGGACCAGCAGGCGCGTCTGTTCCGCTCCTTCGCCCAGGCCGACGCCTCCACCACCCGCCTGTACGGCGGCACCGGGCTGGGGTTGGCGATCTGCAAGCGCATCATCGACCTGATGGGCGGCCGCATCGGGGTGGAATCCGAGCCCGGGCGCGGCGCCACCTTCTGGTTCGAGATCCCGCTGCTCAAGGTCATCGGCGACCTGCAGCAGAACACCGGCGCCGACGCCGCACGCGTCATGGTGATCAGTTCCGACACGCGCCTGTCGCAGCGCCTCAAGCGCCTGCTCGACAGCTGGGGCGTGTCGAGTGTGCTGATGGAAACCACCCAGGAAGCGCTGGAGCGCGTGCGCCGCCACAGCGACACCGAAGGTTTCCGCTGCGTCATCGCCGACCACGACACACTGCGCTACAGCGCCCGCGCCGTGCATCGCGCATTGGCCCAGCCCGCAGACCTCGGCGGCTCGCGCCTGATCTGGCTCTACGGCGACGAACCGGTGCCGTCCGAACTGCAGGACCACGCCACCCTGGTGCCGCGCCAGAGTCCGGACGAGACGCTGCGCTCGCTGGTGCTGCCGCCCGATCCGAAGCCGGTCCAATCACTCACGCTGGCCTCGGCGATGATCCCCGAGCCGTTGGCGCCACCGCTGGCCAACGCACGCGAGGTGCGCATCCTGCTGGTGGAAGACAACCCGGTGAACCTGCTGGTCGCGCAGAAGCTGCTGGCGGTGCTCGGCTTCGACGCCGACACCGCCACCGATGGCGAAGCCGCGCTGAGCAGCATGGACTCCACCCGCTACGACATGGTCTTCATGGATTGCCAGATGCCGGTACTGGACGGCTATGCCGCCACCCGGCGCTGGCGCGCGATGGAAACCGAAAGTGGCGGCCGCCCGATCCCGATCGTGGCGATGACTGCCAACGCCATGGCCGGCGATCGCGAACGCTGCCTGGCCGCCGGCATGGATGACTATCTGTCCAAGCCGGTCGCGCGCGAACAACTGGATGCCTGCCTGCAGCGCTGGCTGCCACGCCAGCCGGCGCTGCCCGGTCCGACCAGTGGTGGCGCAGCCAGTGTGGAGTCCGAAAGCGCCAGCAACGCCGCTCAGGCGCGTGCGCTGCCGATCCTGGACAACAGCGTCATCGACGAGCTGTACGAGGTGGCGGGCGCAGACACCATCACCATCCTGCAGCTGTTCCTGGAAGACGCGCCAGGCATCATCGAACGACTGGAAACCGCAGCAGCCAATCGCGACAGCATGCAGCTGCGCGATTTGGCCCACACGCTCAAGTCGTCCAGCGCCAACGTCGGCGCCCAGGCGGTCTCCAACGCAGCACGCCGCATCGAACTGGCCGCACGCACCGGCACCGTCGAACGCCCGTCGGTCATGGTGGCGCTGGTCATCGCCGAATACGCCCGCGCCCGCCTGGCACTGCTCGGCCAGGTCGCCCGCCTGCAAGCCAAGACCCACGCCGCCGGCTGAGCGATCAGGAGCCTAGGCCGAGTCATACCAGGTAGCCAACAAAACGCGCCGCCCAAGAACAACCCGACAGCTCCCTCAGCAGACCTCAATCATCCAGCTTGGTCAGCAAATAATTCGGCTCGCCAATCCGCGCCACCAGATCCAGCTGGGTTTCCAGCCAGTCGATGTGCTCTTCCTCAGACTCCAGGATGTCCACCAGCAGCTGACGGCTCACGTAGTCGTTGACGGTCTCCGCATACGCCACCGCCTCGCGCAGCACCGCCACCGCTTCGCGCTCCAGCGCCAGATCGCAACGGAACATCTCGGTCGGGTTCTCACCGATACGCAGCTTGCCCAGCGCCTGAAAATTGGGAAGCCCTTCGAGAAACAGGATGCGGTCGGACAGCTTGTCCGCATGCTTCATCTCGTCGATGGATTCCTTGTACTCATGCTCGGCCAGTTCTTTCAGGCCCCAGTTCTTCAGCATCTTGGCGTGCAAGAAGTACTGGTTGATCGCAGTGAGTTCGTTGTAGAGCACCTTGTTGAGGTACTCGATGACTTTGGTATCGCCTTTCATGCGATGTCTCCGAGACAGTGAGCCGGCCGCACTCTAACGCGTTGGCGCGACGCATGAAGGAACGCGAATCGTGATCAGTTGCGGGACGCGTGGGTCGACCGCTGTGTACTGCCCTTAGGCTGCGACGACCCCGCGCTCGATCTCGAAGGAAAACCGTGGACGGCGCAATCCTGGAAAGAGGTTCGAGAGACGCTGGTCGGATCTACCGGACGTCACGGCGCGCGACGTCGCACGCCTCAGGCTGCGCTCGCCAGGCCCAGCATGGGCAACGGCAGCGCGCGGGTCGCGTGCGCCTGGCTCAGCAGGTCGCTGGCCATCTCCAGGCAAGAACCGCAGTTGGAACCACAGCCGGTGCGCATGGTCAGCTCGGCCAGGCTGGCGCAGCCACTCTGGGCCGCTTCGCGGATCTGGTGGTCGGTGACCCCATTACAGATGCAGACGTACACGGTATCGGTCGGGTGCTGGCGATCCGGAGAGGACCGGGACTGATTGCACCGCAAACGAGAATAGGTGTCAATTCCAAACGTTAATCATTATTAATCCGCACCGTGCGAGCCCCGCTGCGCTTACGCGGACGCTTACGCGGGCTGTCGTGCCCCGCTGCGCTGCTGCCTGGCAACCACGCCTCCAGCGCACGCTCGGGCATCACACCGACAGCGGCCGGCCCCGCCAGGTTCTGCGCCAGTGGCGCCAGATGGCGCAGCGCGCGCGCGTAGACGCCGCGTTTGAACATCACCACATGCTCGACCGGATACCAGAAATCCACCCAGCGCCAGTGGTCGAACTCCGGAGTATCGGTATGGTCGAGCTTGAGATGGGATTCTTCGCCAGTGAATTGCAGCAGGAACCAGACCTGCTTCTGGCCGATACACACCTGGCGTTCGTTGCGGCGCACCGCCCGGCTGGGCAGGCGATAGCGTAGCCATCCAGGGGTGGCGCCGAGCACGGACACATGCTCGGGCAACAACCCGGTTTCTTCGCGCAACTCGCGGTACATGGCTTCGACGGGTGTCTCGTCGGTATTCATGCCACCTTGCGGAAACTGCCAGCCGTCCCTGCGCACACGTCGTGCCCAGAACACCTGACCGTCTTGCCGCATCAGCACGATGCCAACGTTTGGCCGGAAGCCGTCCGGATCGATCACGATGCGGACTCCTGAAAATCTACTGTCACCGACTCTGCCACGGCGACGGCCAGCTCACAAGCTGAAAACGAAATGCTTGACAACACACGGACGCTTGGTAAGAATTGCCGGCTCCCTAGGCTATGTAGCTCAGCCGGTTAGAGCACAGCACTCATAATGCTGGGGTCGGTGGTTCGAGTCCACCCATAGCCACCAAGGTATTCATGCGCACACGGGCATGCGATAATCTTGGCCCAACACGTTTTATTGCCCCGTCGCCAAGCGGTAAGGCACCTGACTCTGACTCAGGCATCGGTGGTTCGAATCCATCCGGGGCAGCCATACACAGAAGGTCCGATCGAAAGATCGGGCCTTTTTTGTTGCCCGAACGCTTTCAGGCAAGCGCAATTTACACACCCCAAAACGACAAAAGCCCGGCATGGCCGGGCTTTTGAAACAGGCGCCCCGGCGAACCGGGACGCAGCAAACGCGATGGATCAGCGCTTGGAGAACTGGGTAGCGCGACGGGCCTTGTGCAGACCGACCTTCTTACGCTCGACTTCGCGGGCGTCACGGGTCATGAAGCCAGCCTTGCGCAGCTCGGACTTCAGGGTTTCGTCGTATTCGACCAGCGCACGGGCGATGCCCAGACGGATCGCACCGGCCTGGCCGGTGGTGCCGCCGCCAGAAGCGGTGACCAGGATGTCGAAGCTTTCGGTGTTCTTGGTCAGCTCAAGCGGCTGACGCACGATCATGCGGGCAGTTTCGCGACCGAAGAACTTGTCCAACGGCAGGCCGTTGACCGAGATGTTGCCGGTACCCTTGCGCAGGAACACGCGAGCGGTGGAGGACTTGCGGCGACCGGTGCCGTAGTTTTGCGTGATAGCCATGATTAGATATCCAGAACTTGCGGCTGCTGAGCGGCGTGCGGATGCTCGGCACCCGAATAGACCTTGAGCTTGCGGTACATGGTGCGGCCCAGGGGACCCTTCGGCAGCATGCCCTTGACGGCGATTTCGATCACGCGCTCCGGGTGGCGCTGCAGCGCCTGCTCCAGGCTCTCGGTCTTCAAGTTACCGATGTAGCCGGTGAAGCGGTGATACTTCTTGTCTTTCAGCTTGTTGCCCGTGACCACGATCTTTTCGGCATTGATCACCACGAGGTAATCGCCAGTATCGACGTGAGGGGTATAGATCGGCTTGTGCTTACCGCGCAGGCGGCTAGCCAGTTCGGTGCAGAGACGGCCAAGCGTCTTGCCGGCGGCGTCAACGAGATACCAGTCGCGCTGGACGGTCTCGGACTTGGCGGTGAACGTAGTCATGAGGAAGCTCTTGAGTAGTCGGGCGGATTGCAGCGGTAATGACCGCTGGAACTTTGCCACGCGTTGTGAAGGCGAAACAGAAGAGGCGGGATTGTACGGGACGCCCCGCGGCGGCGCAAGTCGCCCCACCGGCCGGCGCTGGGCGGTTGGCAGCGCGCCAGCCGGGGGCCAGAATCGCCGGATGACCCAGACCTCCTCATTCCGACTGCATAGCCCGCTCGACCGGCTCCTGGTCGAAGCCCAGCGCGCGCTGGACACGGTATTCGGCAATCCGCCTGCCGAGCGACCCAATCCAGCCGCCGACACGCCCGACATCGCGCTGGAACCAGACCAACGCCGGCATGCCGCCGGGCTGATGCGCATCAACCATGTCGGCGAGGTCTGCGCGCAAGGCCTGTATTTCGGCCAGGCCGCGGTCGCCCGCGATGCCCACACCCAGCAACACTTGCTGGAAGCGGCGCAGGAAGAAACCGACCACCTGGCCTGGTGCGCCGACCGTCTGCACGAACTGGACAGCCGCCCCAGCCTGTTCAACCCGCTCTGGTACGCCGGCAGCTACGCCCTCGGCGCACTGGCCGGATTGCGCGGCGACGACTGGAGCCTGGGCTTCGTGGTCGAGACCGAGCGCCAGGTCGAAGCCCATCTGGACGAGCACCTGGAAACCCTGCCCGAGATCGACCAGCGCAGTCGCGCCATCCTGCGCGTGATGAAGATCGACGAAGCACGCCACGCCGATCAGGCCGAACAGGCCGGCGCCCGCATCCTGCCGCCGCCGATTCCCAGCGCCATGTCCCTGGCCTCCAAGCTGATGAAGACCATCGCCTATCGCTTTTAGGCGGTTCGTTTTAGGCGAGCTTCAAGCCAATCACACCGGCAACGATCAGGCCGATGCACGCCAGTCGCGCCCACGACGCGCTATCGCCGAACAACGCGATGCCAGCGATGGTGACGCCCACTGCGCCAATGCCGGTCCAGATCGCGTAACCGGTTCCCACCGGGATGGTCTTCAGTGCCTGCGTCAACAACCATAGGCTGATGGCTGCCAGGCCGACCGTCAGTACGGTCGGCCACAGGCGCGTAAAACCGTCGCTGTACTTCAGGCCCATGGCAAAGCCGATTTCGAACAGGCCGGCCAACAACAGATAGATCCAGGGCATCGCATCACTCCTCACTTGAAAAACGCACAAAAAAAAAGCGACCCAGTGTTTGCACACTGGGCCGCCGTCGGCTGTGGAACGCGAGGTCATCGCGTGGCGGGCCGTCCCGCCTTGCATCTTGCGCGCGCTTGCAAACAAGCACGCAACAGGTCGAATCCTGCGCTTATTCGCTCAGGTTACGCCCGTGAAACAGCTCTTCGATTTCGCGCTTCAACAGCGTTTCGATCTTCATGCGCTCCTTGAACGAGAGGTTCTTGGCGCGCTCTTCGAACAGGTACTGATCGAGATCGAAATCCTTCAGGTGCATCTTCGTGTGGAAGATATTTTCCTGATACACATTGACGTCGAACATCTCGTAACGCGACTTCACGTTCTTGGCCATGAAGTGCTGGATCGAGTTGATCTTGTGGTCGATGTAGTGCTTCTTGCCCTTTACATCGCGGGTAAAGCCACGGACACGGTAGTCCATGATCACGATGTCCGATTCCAGACTCTCGATCAGGTAGTTCAGCGCCTTCAACGGCGAGATCACACCGCACGTGGCGACGTCGATATCGGCGCGGAATGTCGCGATGCCTTCCTGCGGATGCGTCTCGGGATATGTATGGACAGTGATATGACTCTTGTCCATATGAGCAACCACGGCTTCAGGAATCAACTCCTTGCCGGCCTGCTTTTTGTCGATGACGGGCTCTTCCGAGATGAGGATCGTCACCGACGCGCCCTGCGGATCGTAGTCCTGACGTGCGATATTGAGGATGTTGGCGCCAATGATCTCGGCCACGTCGGTCAGGATCTGCGTCAGACGGTCCGCGTCGTATTGCTCATCGATGTACTCGATGTAGCGCTGACGCTCCTCTTCGGTACGCGCGTAACAGACGTCGTAGATGTTGAAGCTCAACGCCTTGGTGAGGTTGTTGAACCCCTGTAGCCTCAGGCGAGGCAACGGCTTGACCACGTCGGTCTGTCCTTATGGAAGGCGGGAAAGGAGTCAATTATGAGCCAAAGATCCCAGCAACGAAATGCCGACGTTGAGAATGGTTTACCTTGCATGACTCATGCCGTTAAGCTTCAGGAATTACACGCGGAACTACCATGAACCCAGGAAACACGACGGTTGTCACCACGACGGTACGTAACGCTACCCCTTATCTGGCACTGGACGCTGGCACGATTGAGCGTTTTTTGGCGCACAGCCACCGCAGGCGCTATCCGACCAGGACCGATGTGTTCCGGCCAGGAGACCCGGCCGGCACCCTCTACTACGTTGTCAGTGGCTCGGTCAGCATCATCGCCGAGGAAGATGACGATCGCGAGTTGGTGCTGGGTTACTTCGGCAGTGGCGAGTTCGTCGGCGAGATGGGGTTGTTCATCGAATCCGATACGCGCGAGGTGATCTTGCGCACCCGCACCCAATGCGAACTGGCCGAAATCAGCTACGAGCGGCTGCAGCAACTGTTCCAGACCAGTCTGTCACCGGATGCGCCCCGCATCCTGTACGCGATTGGTGTTCAGCTCTCCAAGCGATTGCTCGATACCACGAGGAAAGCCAGTCGCCTGGCGTTCCTGGACGTGACCGATCGCATCGTGCGTACGCTGCACGATCTGTCCAAGGAGCCTGAAGCGATGAGCCATCCGCAAGGCACCCAGCTGCGCGTTTCGCGGCAGGAGTTGGCACGCCTTGTCGGTTGCTCGCGCGAAATGGCCGGGCGCGTGCTCAAGAAACTGCAAGCCGATGGTCTGTTGCATGCACGCGGCAAGACCGTCGTGCTGTACGGCACGCGCTAAGCGCGCGCTAAGCGGTTGTGGTCGCGGTTGGTGCAACATCGCACCGACCGCCGTTTGAGCCGCATGTCGCAAGGCATGCGGACTGATGCAGTCAGGCGCTCTCCGCTATCGATTGCCGGGCGTGTGCTGCGCATCGTCCACCATTTCCCTGCAGCCGACTGCGTGCATTGCACCCACTCCTTCATCGGCCTCAAGCCATCGCTTGCTGATCGGTATTTGAGCATCAGTCCGCCAATGCGTTTGCGGGATTGCGCTCACTGGGTGAAGCACTTTTCTTGTCCGGACTGCGCACCTGACGACGCACTTCCCGCACGCGCTGCCTGAGGCGCATATGTCTCTGACAACAAGCGCTACAGCGCCTTGCCACCGCGGTCGCGACAGCCCCAGTTGAGGATCGGTGTGCCCGCAGGCAGCACCTCACGAAACAGCGCTTCGCGATTGGCTTTGGGATTGACCACCACCGGTGCGCGTGCGGCCTTCAACAACGGCAGATCGGCCGTGCTGTCCGAATAGGCGATGGCGATGTCGGCATAGCCGCGCTCGCGCAGCATGCGCATCTTTTCTTCGTTGTGGCAGTGGCGCCGCGCGGTGACCGCACCCAGGCGTGGGCCGACCAGGCTGCCGATCACCGGCACGTCCTGATGCGCGACGAAGCCGAGAATCGCGCGCGCCAGTTCCGGCGGTGCGCCGGTGGCGACCACAACCCGATCGCCTGCGGCGCGATGGTCGGTGAACACCTTCAACGCATGCGGCAACAAGCGCTGCCGGATCTGCGCTTCATGCTTGAGCACGTACGCATCGATGAAGCGATTGAATTCGCGCGTGCGATGCAGGCCGAAGGTGGCGATCCACACATAGCCGGAGACACCGCGCCTGCGGGTCGGCAGCATCGCCACCATCGGGCCGAGAATTGGCGAAGCCAACAAGGCCACCAGCAGACGCAACGGGTTGCGTTTGATCAGCCAGGCAAACAGATGGCTGCCGGAATCGCCGTCGTACAGCGTGTGGTCGAAATCGAAGACCACCAGCGGGGCGTCGTCGCGCGGTGCGGGATACGACTCAGTCATGCGCAAAGAATAGCTGACGCAGCGACTCGCCGGGTTCGGGCGCGCGCATGAAGGTCTCGCCGACCAGAAACGCGTTCACATCGTGGCTGCGCATCAACTGCACATCTGCCGGAGTGACGATGCCGCTCTCGGTGACCAGAATGCGATCGCGCGGCACCGCGGCGCGCATGTCCAGCGTGGTCTGCAGCGAGACCTCGAAGGTGCGCAGGTTGCGGTTGTTGATGCCCACCAGCGGCACCGGCACCTGCACGGCGCGCTCGAGCTCGTCGATGTCGTGCACTTCTACCAGCACGTCCAGACCGAGTTGCATGGCCAGGCCGGACAGATCGGCCAGTTGCGCATCTTCCAGCGCCGAGACGATCAGCAGGATGCAGTCGGCACCGAGCACGCGCGCTTCGTAGACCTGATAGGGGTCGACAGTGAAATCCTTGCGCAGCACCGGCAGCGTGCAGGCCTCGCGCGCTTGCTGAAGATACGCATCGGCGCCCTGGAAGAAATCCACATCGGTGAGTACCGACAGGCAACTGGCGCCACCGAACTCGTAACTGACGGCGATATCGGCCGGATGAAAATCGGGCCGGATCACGCCTTTGGACGGGCTGGCCTTCTTCACTTCGGCGATCACGGCCGGGTCACCGGCGGCGATGCTGGCCTGCATGGCGGCAGCAAAACCGCGTGTGAGCGGCAGGTCGGCGCAGCGCGCGATCAGCTCGGCCAGCGGCACGCGTGCACTGCGCTCGGCGATTTCTTCGGCCTTGCGGGCAAGGATGGTGTTGAGGATATCGCTCATCGTATCGGGTCCTGGCGGGCGGGCATTATCGGTCAACACGGCCGCAACTGAGGTGGCCGCACGCTAGTGCACAGCATGCCAGCGGCACCGTGACGATGCCGGCCAAGCGATTGCCGGTTTCTCGGGGCAGGCACACCGGCGCGGTGACATCGCTGACGTGCGGAGTGCGGACACTGCATGGATCAGGACTGCGCAGCAGCCTGACGGGTGAAGGCGACATAGGCATCCAGTTTGGCGCGCGCCGAGCCATCGGCCAGCACCGCACGCGCACGCACCACGCCGGCGGCGATGCTGTCGGTCACGCCGGCCACATACAGGGCCGCGCCGGCGTTGAGCGCCACGATGTCCAGCGCCGGGCCGGGCACATTGTCCAGCACGCGCAACAGCATCGTGCGCGATTGCGCGGCATCGGCCACCTTGAGGTTGCGGCTGGCCGACATGGCGATGCCGAAATCCTCCGGATGCACTTCGTATTCGCGCACCTGGCCATCGCGCAGCTCGCCGACCAAGGTGCCGGCACCGAGCGAGAGTTCGTCCATGCCATCGCGCCCCCACACCACCAGCGCGCGCTCGGCGCCGAGCTCCTGCAGCACGCGCGCCTGGATGCCGACCAGATCCGGATGGAACACGCCCATCAGGATGTTCGGCGAACCCGCCGGGTTGGTGAGCGGGCCGAGGATATTGAAGATGGTGCGCACGCCCATTTCGCGACGTACCGGCGCCACCATTTTCATCGCCGGGTGATGCACCGGCGCGTACATGAAGCCGATGCCGGTCTGCGCCAACGAGGCGGCGACCTGTTCGGGCTGCAGTTCGATCACTGCGCCCAACGCTTCCAGCGCGTCGGCACTGCCGGACTTGGACGAGACGCTACGGTTGCCGTGCTTGGCAACCTTGGCACCACCGGCGGCAGCCACGAACATCGCGCAGGTGGAGATGTTGAAAGTGTGCGAGCCATCGCCGCCGGTGCCGACGATGTCGACCATGTGCTGGCGGTCGCTCACTTCCACGCGGCGCGAGAACTCGCGCATCACCGTGGCCGCACCGGCGATTTCGCCGATGGTCTCCTTCTTGACCCGCAGCCCGGTGAGGATGGCCGCGACCATCATGTCGGAGACCTCGCCGCGCATGATCTGCCGCATCAACTCGACCATCTCGTCGTGAAAGATTTCGCGGTGTTCGATGGTGCGTTGCAGGGCTTCTTGCGGGGTGATCGGCATGGGCGAGAGGACCGTGGAAAAACGTGGGAGAAGTACGAGAGGACTGTGGATCGATCAGGCGTGGAGAGACATGCCAGCGTCGGTGCACTGCCATGCAGCGACGTTGCAGGCGACGCTCATTAACCGGGACGCCGCATGCGGAAACGCGCCTGCGCCTGCACTTCGAAATAATCGGCGGCACCGCCGGCGCGCAGGATTGTCTGCACGGCAGCGGGATCGTAGATGCCGTCCTGCAGCGCCGCGTGCGCCAGATGCACACCCACTACTTCACCCAGTACCAGCCAGGTGTCGATGGCCTGCCCGCTTGCGCTCTGCAGCGGCAGCAACTGGCTGAGCCGACATTCGAAACTCACCGGGCTTGCCGCCACACGCGGCGCATCAATCAGGCGCGAAGCTGCCATCTGCAAGCCGGCCAGTGCGAACTCGTCCACCTCCGAGGGCACCATCGCCGCGCTGGCATTCATGGCCTCGGCCAACGGACGCGTGGCCAGGTTCCAGGTGAATTCGCCGGTGGCTTCGATGTTGCGCAGGCTGTCCTTGCGACCGATGCTTGCAAAGCCGACGATCGGCGGCACGTAGTTAAAGGCGTTGAAGAAGCTGTAAGGCGCCAGATTGGCGATGCCCTCGGCGCTGCGCGAACCGATCCAGCCGATCGGCCGTGGGCCGACGATGGCATTGAACGGATCGTGCGGTAGCCCGTGGCCCTGGCTTGGTTCGTAGAAGTGGACGTTGTCGCCAGTGGTGCTCATCGTGATCCGGATGCGGGCGTTGAAGAAACGAAACGGCGAACCATCTCTGCCATGCAGGACAGATGATTGCGGGCATCGCACGCATGCGCAGCTGGTGCATCGACGTTGCTGAAGACTGCATCGACAACTGCTGTATAGACGCCGGCGACGTGCGCGGTGCGCATTTCGCTCAGCGCTCCAGGAAGTTTTTCAGCAAGGTATGACCGTGCTGGGTCAGGATCGATTCGGGATGGAACTGCACGCCTTCGACCGGAAACTGGCGATGGCGCAGGCCCATGATCTCTTCCATCGAGCCATCCGGATTCTCGGTCCAGGCGGTGACTTCCAGCGCCTCGGGCAAGGTGGTCTTGTCCACCACCAGCGAGTGGTAGCGCGTGGCTTCGTAGCTGTCCGGCAGGCCGGCGAACACGCCCTTGCCATGGTGGCGGATCGGCGAGGTCTTGCCATGCATGATGTTGCCGGCGCGGATCACATCGCCGCCATAGACCTGACCGATGCTCTGGTGGCCCAGACAGACGCCCAGGATCGGCGTGGTCTGGCCCAGCTGCTCGATCAGCTGCAGCGAGACACCGGCCTCGTTGGGCGTGCGCGGACCGGGCGAGATCACGATACGCTCCGGCTTGAGCGCGGCGATCTGATCGACGCTCATCGCATCGTTGCGCACCACCGTCACCTCCGCACCTAGAGCCTGCAGGTACTGCACGAGGTTGTAGGTGAAGCTGTCGTAGTTATCGAGCATCAGTAACATTTTCAGGCCTATCTTCTTGTTTTTAAACGGGACACCGCCCGAAACCGTCCATTGATACCCGCCCTGACACCCTCGAACCTGTGTGATACCCAAGCGACTGGGGAGCGAGCAACACCAAAGCATATCTTCGCACGTGCTCGCTGCTGCGTTCCCGGGCGATTCGCTTCCCCGCTAATAAGGTGAGTTCCCGCCACGCGCCCAGCGCGGCGGGCAGTCGGCCTTGATACGCCGATGCAGACCAGATCGTCACTCAAGCGCCGTCTGACGCCCGCCTCCCAATGCACCGCCCTGCTTCGTGAAACCATCACGTCGCAGGGCAGCGCTGGGGCGACACAAGGCGTCAGGCCACCAATGCGAGCGCTGGTTTTCCATTGATGCTGCGTGAGCTGCTCTCAACACTCTCCACCAATGCGGTTGCTTGATCTTCGAGTGCACGGGCGGACGATGCCATGGTGTCAACCAGCACTGAATTCTGCTGCGTCGCTGCGTCCATCTGGGCAATGGTTTGATTGATCTGCTCGATCCCGGCACTTTGCTCGTGGCTGGCCGCCGCGATCTCACCCATGATGTCGTTGACTTGCTTTACCGACGCCAGCAGCTCCTCCATGGCTTTGCCCGCCACGTTGACCTGCTCTGCACCCTGCCCCACCTTCGCGCCGGAATCGGCGATCAGATCGCGAATTTCCTTTGCGGCGGTAGTGCAGCGCTGAGCGAGGCTGCGCACTTCGGAGGCCACCACCGCAAACCCACGCCCCTGCTCTCCCGCACGCGCCGCTTCCACGGCTGCATTCAAGGCGAGGATATTGGTCTGGAACGCGATGCCGTCGATGACGGTGATGATTTCCCCAATCTTCCGCGACGACGTCTGGATCGCTGACATCGTGCTGACGACACCATTGACCAATTGCCCACCACGCAGGGCCGTCTCTGCGGCGCTACTGGCAAGCGCATTGGCCTGGCGCGCGCCGTCAGCATTCTTGCGCACGATGCTGGTCATTTCTTCCATGGAGCTTGCGGTCTCCTCGAGCGCGGCTGCCTGCTGCTCGGTGCGCCGCGACAGGTCATCGTTGCTGCGCACGATGTCTCCTGCCGCGTTGCTGAGTGTGTTTGCCACTTCGCCCAGCTGACGTCCGGCCTCCACATCCATCAACGCGCCCACCGCGCGCAGCGGCGTGCCGTCTGCCGCACGTTTGGTCAGGCCGCGTGCCCGGAACCATCGATACTGGCCGTTCTTGAGCTGCAGGCGGTACTCGATATCGAAGTTGGTGCGGCCACTGCGGTCGTTCAAATGCGCCGCGAAGGCGTTCAACGACCGCGTCTTGTCTTCCGGATGAAGCCGTGACGCCCAGCTGTCCAGCACATTGGGAAACTCTTGCTCTGACTCAAAGCCCAGCAAGTGACGGAACTGCTGTGACCACCAGAACTCGTTGCTGGGATTGATCGGGTCACCGGCGATGACACTCATGTCCCACAAGCCATCGCTCAGCATCTGCGAGCCGAGCTCAAAGCGCGTCAGTGTGATGTCGAGAAACTGCTCTCGGTCACGGCGCTCGGTGATGTCGGTGAGCGCACCCGCCACCC
This sequence comes from Xanthomonas hortorum pv. cynarae, assembly GCF_002939985.1. Lineage (GTDB taxonomy): Bacteria > Pseudomonadota > Gammaproteobacteria > Xanthomonadales > Xanthomonadaceae > Xanthomonas > Xanthomonas hortorum_D. The sequence continues at coordinate 55,005 of NZ_MDFM01000023.1, forward strand.
GAAGCGGCAAGCCTTGCGCGTCGCGCTCGGTGGTGCCGAATGCGCGGAACCAGCGGTAGTGGCCCGACTTCAGACGCAGGCGGTTCTCGACGTCATAGGGGGTCCGGCCACTGCTGTCCGCAAGATGCGCCGCGAAGGCGTCAAGCGTCGGCTGCTTGTCATCCGGGTGCAGGCAAGCAACCCAGCTGTCCAGCACATTGGGGAACTCCTGCTCGGAGGAGAAGCCCAACAGAGCGCGCATCTGGGGCGACCACCACACCGGGCTGTCAGGATGCGTGGGGTCTCCATCGATGACGCCGATATCCCAAAGGCCGTCTGTGGTGCTGTTGGCAACCAGTTCAAAGCGTCCTTCCAGTTGACGCAGTGCAGCCGCCGCATCAGCCGCCTGGACTTTCGCCAGGTCACGCTCCTGTTGGGCGGCACACAAGCGCTCTGCCATCTTCTTGAGAAGCAGGGCGGGACCGTTGCTCGGCCACTGCGCGGTGCCCCCCTGCAACGTGGCTTCAATCGCCTTGGTCAATGCCTCGACCTTGTGACCGTCGGAGAAAAACATGGCGACCTCTGCCGTTTGGTTAGGAACTGGCGCTAACGGCAGTGATCGGCATTTCTTGAGGCCAGAATTAGGTAAGGGCGATGCGGCTGCTGTGCCGTTCAGGTAACCACCACCTTCCGTGTAGCGCGTCGCTGTCACGCCATCGGCGAAAGATTGCGTGGGCCGTTCCATGGAGAAGCCTTACCCACGAGATACAACGTCCGTCTTGGCCGTGGAATGCGTTGAAGCAATCGGACCTTGCGCTGCCGCTCATCGGCGACATCGAGACGTTGATTCGTGCCGCTGCGCTGGCGCCAACACCATTTCGCATCCAACGATGCTGCCAAGTTGGCGGCAGGGCTACAAAGACCGTGACGTCATCCGCCGTCGGCGCAACGCCGCGCGTTCGGTCATTCGATCTTCCTCTGCTCTTGTCCGGTGATTCCCATGAAGCTGTCGTTCCAACGCCCTGCGTCGTCCTCGATCGCGCTGTTGGCCGTGCTGGCAACCCTGACCGGCTGCGGCAAGCCGGACACACCAGCGCCGCCTGCACAGACCAAATCGGCAGCCACTCCTGCCAGCGCCGGCATTGCCTGGCGCGAGGGCGACGTTGATGGCGCCTTCGCCGAGGCCAAGGCAAGCGGCAAGCCGCTCATGCTGTATTGGGGCGCCGTCTGGTGCCCACCGTGCAACCAGCTTCAGGCCACCTTGTTCAAGGATCCCGCCTTTATTGAATTGACGCGCAAATTCGTGGCGGTGCATCTGGACGTGGACCTTGCAGATGCCCAGAAGTGGGGCGATCAATTTAACGTCAAGGGGTATCCAACCATCATCGTGCTGCGCCCGGATCGCAGCCTGATCACGCGCCTGGCCGGCTACAGCGACAATGCCCGCCTGGCCGACGCGTTGCAGGTGGCTGCCACGCAGACCATGACCTCGGAGCAGTTGCTCGACCGGGCGTTGAAGACCCCGAAGGAATTGCGCGCAGACGACTGGACCTTGCTGGCCGGCTACGAGTGGTGGGGCATGGCGCGCGAGCCGTCGAACACGCGCAGTGCAAGCGATGTGCTTGCGCAGTTGGCCGCCTCGGCACCGCAGCCTGCGCTGCAGCGCAGGTTCGCGCTGCTGGCGCTGTCCATCGCAACAACTCCACCGGTTGCCAGCCCGGCGCACCTGGCGTTGCTGAAGGCGGTTCTGGCCGATCCGTCGGAGGTGCGCGCAAACCGCACCGAGCTGAGTCGTTTTGCCCCACGCCTGGTGATGGCGTCCACCAGCGACCCAGGCGAGCGGGCGGCGCTGTCCTTGGCACTGAATCAGGCGCTGGACAAGGTTTATGCCGACGCCACCCTGCCGATCGTGGACCGGATGATCACCGCCTCCACGCAGATCGATCTCGCTCGCCTGGCACAGGGTCAAACCCAAGGTAGCGAGCCAAAGAAGCCGCAACCACCGCTGCCGGCAGCGGTGCTCGACACCGTTCGCCAGCGCGTGCAATGGGCCGTGCAGACGGCCAAGACCGATGAAGAACGACAGTCCGTCATCACCGGAGCCGCGGGACTACTGGACGATACAGGTGATACCGCCGGTGCAGAACAACTGCTGCTGGGCGAGCTGACGCGTAGCAAGACCCCTAACCACTACATGCAGTTCCTCGCCGATCTGGCCGAAGAACGCAGCGACCCCAAGACAGCGCTGACGTGGTTGAAAAAGTCCTACGAAGGTTCCCAAGGCCCCGTCCTGCGCGTGGAGTCGGCGCTGCGGTATGCCAATGGGGTGATCCGGCTCAGCCCCCAGGACACCGCTGCCATCGAATCTGCCACTGCACAGGTGATCGGCGAGTTGGCAGGCCAGCCGGATCGATACGGTCGACGTAACCTTCAAAACCTCAAGGCGCTTGGTACTTCGCTCAAGACTTGGAGCACGCAGCATCATCGGGAAGGCAGCGCGGTGCTGGCGCGGCTGCAGCAGAAAATGCTGGCCAGTTGCGACGGCAAGAACACCAGCGGGTGCAGCAGCTGGCTGAGCTGAAAGGAAAATGCCCGGCCGAAGGGCCGGGCGTTATGCCGTGTGCATCGATTGGACCTCGACCGACCAGCTTCACGACCTCATCCCCACATCGCTGCTTGAGCTGGCTGGGCTGCTTGCCCGAACCAGGCCGCGTCTCAAGTGTGGTCGTCGCTGCGCGCACGACGCTGTCTTCGGGTAGACGCAGACACGCCCAACAGCAGACACATTTCATCCGCACAACGAATGACATATTCCGTTGGGGAATGATCATTTCGCAATTGAAGCGTCCCGGATCTGCGGCCTGATGGCATTTTCGAGTCACTGACGACGACAACGCATGCCACACAAGGTGGCCATGAATGCCAGGGCACGCCTGAGCACTTCGATTGCACGCTGAGTAATTCGCACTGTATTTGCCCGGACCGTTGATGACGGCACGTGCGCCAGACCGTGTCTGCATGCCCACGTGGAGCGCGTTGTCGCGTCGATCGACGCGTCGCCCGGCCACCAGCGACCCCGGCGCTGCAATCGAGGCTGGCAACGCCATGCGTCCGTCGAACGATGTGCCGGCCGTCAACGCCGCACGTCAGCAGCCCTGCAAGCCCGGTCGGCAGCATGCCGCCTTTCCCACCACAGCGAGGACATGCCGTGACGAAGATCCCTTCAGCCAGTGCTTCCCAGCCAGCGCGATCGACGAATGCAGAGTTTGTGATCGAAATGCCGCCGCTACAGCAACCCAACCAGACGCCCACACCTGCGGCAAACCCTGCACTGTCGCGTTTGGCTCCCAGACCGTCCCGAGGACGCGACAACCCGGAACGCAACACAGGATCTGGCAGCGCTGCCGACAGAAACCAGCACCCCGGTGAGAGCCCGCCGCTGCATGCCGCGGACGCGTCGATCCTGCACGACGAAGAGAGCACCAGCGAGCACTTCTTCGACGCCTAAGACTCCATTACATCATCGGACACGTCTTCTATTGCCCCAGAACAACCTGCACCACGCGATCCGCCGGTGCACCCCGCTGCAGCTGCAGCTGCAGCCACAGCCACCGCCGCACCCACACGCACCGAGCGTCTGGGTGCGTTGGCCGCATCGATCGGAACCGGTGCAGTGCGTGGCGCAAGCACCGTATTGGGACCGACCGCCTCTGCGGTGTTGGCCGCAGCGCGCGGCATACCCGAGATCAAATTCGATGGACAATACCTGGGTGCTGCGCTGGGGCACCTAGTGCACCAGGCCACTTCGGTAGGACCGACCACGTTCGCGCGCGAGTTGCTGGGCCAGGGATTGTTTGCCGCTCTACGTCAGCTTCCGCCAGAAGCGGTGGTCGCCATGCAGGCCGTCTCCGGCACGCTGCAGATGGCACTGCATACGCTGCGAAGCAACCGCGAGAACCGCAATCCAGACGCGGCTGCGCGAGGCTTCCACAATCTCAGTCTCGAACAGTGGGATGCACTGTCCGACGCCGAACGCACTCACAAGAAAGCCGAGCAGCGACATTATTCGGATCTGGTCACCCGGCTCGCGCTGGGCGGCATCGTGAGCAACATCGCCGTGGGTGCGGCCGGCAAGGCATCCGGCCAACCGGAGGTGGCGGCCAGGCTGCTGGCCAGCGATCTGAAGATCGCCGCCTATGCCGCGGCGCGCGACACCATCCAGGCGACATTTCGCATGGTGGGAATGGGTGGCCCCACCAATGGCGGGATCAGCGGTGCGCATTTCACCGCTGCCGGGAGGTTCTACGGCATGGCCAACGTCCTGACCAATCTGGCCAGCAACGAAGTGGCATCGCCAGATTTTGCAACTGCCCAGCAACGCTGGGCCGGCCTGAACTCGCCTTTCAAAAAGGGTCAGGCGACCGATATCATCGTGCGTCAATCGGCAGTGTCCGCTGCATTGAATGTCTGCCTGGAAACGCTGGATTGGCTCAACGTGACCCAGCACGAGGCCGACGAAGCCGGGACACAGCAATTCCTGGACCCGGCATTCAAGGGCAAGCGCCATGACTACGAGCGGGTCATGGACCAGTCGATCACGCGCACCGCTGCGATCAACTCCAATATCGCACTCGGTACCGCCGTCAATATGATCGGCGCGTGGGTTGGGTTGTCGCCAGCACCCAGCGCGTTGCTCTCCAATACGGTGTCCGGGGTTGTCGCCGGCATGCAGTACAAGATCATCGGCGCCACCTGGCAAGCCGAGGCGGCCGTTCGCGAGGCCGAGGCGCATCGCTCGCAGGTTGAGTAAGCACAGCGATCAAAACCACCGCGCTCGCCACCAGGCGGGCGCGGCTGGCTTGATGCCATGTGCTACACCACACGCGCTCCCGCGATCACAGCAGCGTTACTCGGCAACCACGCCGCGCTTGGTCAGAATCGCGTGGATGGCATGCGCATATTTATCGCGCTCGGCGGGAGTTTCGGAATGATAGGCGCCCACGGCGGCCCAGGTATTTCCATATTTATTGGTCATCTCGCGCAGCCGCCAGGCGGCGACATACACGCTGACGCACGGCTGCATCAACGCGTCCCTGGAGATGCCATAACTGGAAAGGCGCCGCAGATGGATCGAATTGATCTGCATCTTTCCATAATCGATCGTGCCGTTGTTGTTGCGATGGATCGCGTCGGCACGACCGCGTGATTCCTGCCATGCAATGGCACGCAGCACCCATGGATTGACATGTTGATAGCCGGCGGCTTCTTCAAAACAGTCTGCGCGTGCGAGCGGCGCGGCGCACAGCAACGCCGCCGCAATCAACACGCGTCGCCAAGGAGCGGCAGCATGCCGGGGCTGGAGCGCGCACCATCGCGCGCCTACGCGCATGTTTCTCGAGAGCGTGGCACAACACAGTTGACGCCAGACATCCGTGCCGTGCACAGACGCACACGTGGTCGGCGTATCGGTCTCTTTCATGTCTTTCACCTGATCGTCGTTCATTCCAGCAACGTAGCGGAGTGGACGCACACCCCCGGTTGGTCCGACGCTCCGCTCGATCGCGACACCATAACGGTGCTGTGCATCCGCATGCACACGCTGGACGAAGCGTCTATGACGTAAACGAAATCACAACACGCAGCGTTGCAACACAGCTGTTCTCCAGGGGTTTCCCTGCGTTTTCCGCAGTCACGTTCGCAAGCAAAAGCGCACCTTCGCGTCCTGGCAGATGCACCGCCGTTGCCTCTTCTACTTTGCGCTCGGGGCAGCGCAGCGTCCCCGTTGCGATCTTGCCGTTTCAGCTTCCGGCAATCCGCGATGTATCCAGTTCAACCACATGAGACGGGAATCACCATGGACTCTATCGGAAACAACTTTTCGAGTATCAGCAACCTGCAGACGATGGGCATCGGGCCTCAGGAACACGGCAACTCCGGTCAGCCCTCGCCTTCGGCTGGCTCCGAGCAGCAGCTGGATCAGTTGCTCGCCATGTTCATCATGATGATGCTGCAACAGAGCCAGGGCAGCGATGCCAATGGGTGTGGCAGCGACCAACCGCAGAACGATCAACAGGGAGGCCTGAGTCCGTTGACGCAGATGTTGATGCAGATCGTGATGCAGCTGATGCCGAACCAGGGCGGCGCCGGCATGGGCGGTGGGCGATTCGGTTAACAGCAGTCTGGGCGGCAACAGCTTGGGTGGTTTCAACGCCAACCTGTCGAGCTTCATCGGCCGGGCCTGATTGCCGATGCGTGCAGGCTGCAGCGCCACGCGGCAGCCTGCACGTTCTCACAGCATCGGCTACACCCCGAAGCGTTGCTCAGGGCGAGACGATATGCGGGGTCAGCAAGAACAACCGCTGCAGCCGCGAGCCGCTCTTTTGGCGATGCTTGAACAGGTTGCCCACCAGGGGAATCTTGGACAGCCCGGGGACCTTGTTCAGATCGGTCTGATCGGTATCCTGGGCATACCCGGCGATCAGCAGACTCTGGCCCTCGTTCACGAATGCCTGCGTGGTGATCTCGCTGGAGGTGATGACGGGAATGCCATCGACGGTATTGGCGCCCAACTGCCCGTCTTCGATACGCACATCCAGCCGCATCTGTCCGTTTGGCGAGCCCGGCACCACACTCGGCAATACGCGTAGCGACACACCTGCGGACAGGTTGTAGAGGTCTGCGGCTGCGTAACCGCTGACACGCACGAATGCCTGTTGCTTGTGATCCATCACCGCTTCCACGTTGTCCAGCGTCGCCACCTGCGGGGTGGACACGATCTTGGCCTTGTCGGTCTGCTCGAGCGCCGAGACGCGCGTCATCAGGTAACGCCCTGCATCGCCAAGGACAGCGGTCAACGTCCCGCCCAACGGCGCGGTTGCACCCGCTGCTGCTGCACCGCTCAAGCTGCCATCGTAGCCAAGCTGGCCACCACGCCCGTCGCCGGTCTGCACATCCACACGCCGGCTGTGGAACCGCCAGTCCACGCCGAGATCCTGCATGGCACCGTCGCGGATCTCGATGATGGTGGCATCGATCTGCAGCAGCTTGGGGCGGTTGTCGAGCTGCTGGATCAACGTGCCATAGGCGGCCATGCGCTCGGGGCGGTCGCGAATGAGAATGGCGTTGGTGCGCGGGTCGGCTTCGATCACCGGCGCGTCGGAGGCCAGCTCGCCGCCGCTGCCGGCGTCCACCGCCAGCGGCGCATCGCGGCGGGCCTGGCTCATCTCCGGCCACACGCTGGCCGGCGCATTGGCGCCACTGCCCGGCAACGGCGGGCTGACCGGCACGCGATCGGACGGCGAGGCACCGCCGAACCACGACGCAGGCAATCCGAGGATACCGGTGTTGCCGCCACCGCCATTCTGACCCTGACCGTTGTTGCCGAAGGTGTTGGACGAGCCACCGCCGATCGGTTGCACCCGCCCGAAATTGGCGCCCGGCCCGGGCAGCGCCGCCGTGGGCGCGCCACGCACGCCGTACATGCTGCGCAACAGGCTCGCCATGCCCGGCACCTGGACGTCCTGCCCACCGATGCGGGTGCTGTGATCGGCCGCCTGCGCGTAATGCAGCTGAAATACCTGCACTTCGGTAGCGTCGCGTTGGCGTGCGCCCTGCTCGACCTGCTTGGCGATTGCGGTGACGGTATCCACATAACCCGGCGGGCCGGACACCACCGCCACGTGCGCCGCCTCGTCGTAACGGACCGGAAAACGCGGATCGTCCAGCCGCATGCGCGCAAGCGCATCGCGCAGCGCACTGGTGGACGCGGCGCCCAGATTCAAGGTTGCATTCTTGGTTTCGTTGGCGCCCCAGATCCTGAGCACGGCACCGTCGTAATACCAGACGAAGCCGAACGTCGCAGACAGATCGTCGAGGAATTTCTGCGGGCTGGCCTCGAACTTGCCACTGAGCGTGCCGGTCACTTCCGGTGAAATCCAGGTGGTGATGGATTGGCTGGCGGACAGGTCGCGCAGCACTTCCTTGAGATCCTTGTGGTCGGCGACGTATTTGAAGCTGCGCGAATGCCACGGCACCTGCGCAGCATCGGCATGCGGCGGCAGCAGCGGCAGCAGGCTCAATAGCAACGCGGCGGCCAATGGCGCACGTCGATGGCGGTGAACTGGAGGACAGGCGTATGCCATGGCGTTCCCTCTGCGAGGCAAGTGAAAGAAGTCGATAGGGCGGCGCCTGGCGGGCAGGCGTCGGCCGGGGATTGCGTGCCGGATGCAGCGCCGTGCTGCGTACTGCAGCGTCGAGCAGCACATCGAGGGCGCGTGCGACTCAGTGTAGGCAGCGCACGGCAGGCGATGTCTCAACAATGATCAATTCGCTGCGCCCCCCTTGCCGCCGGCGTTCGCGGCATCGTGCAACTGCTGCTGGAAATGGAGGAAGCCGAGAGCGTCACCGGATTGCGCGATGAACACGCTGGTCAGCAATGCCAGCAGCAGCAGCGCCAATATCCCACGGATCGGTTGACTCAGATTCGAGGGTTCCAGCTTGTCGGCGGCGCGCGCCACAAAGCCGATGGCCAGATCCACCAGCACCAGTACCAGCATCAACGGTGCGGCCAGCTTGACGATTGCGGTCATCATGCCGTCGGTCTGCTGGATGACGAAGGACTCGGCGACCGCGCCCATGTCCGGCGTGAGCTGGCTCAGCGGCCACCAGCGAAACGATTCGAACAGCGCACCCAGCAGCATCAGCATGCCGCCCAGCGCGTAGAAGGACACGATTGCCAACTGCATCAACACCGTGGAGACCGGCGTACTCTGCTCACCGCTCAGCGGGTTGGTCATCTGCACGTTGTTGTAGCCGGACACATCGTCGATGAGCAGGCCCACACTCTCGGCAACCCAGAACACCGTGGATGCGGCAAACCCGATCAGCAGGCCGAGGAAGGCTTCCTTGAATACCAGCCCGACCAGGCCGGTCGCTTCGATTCTGGCCAGCGCATCGGCCGGTTGTCCGTAGGCGATGAACGAACTGAGCACATACACCACACCGTTGCGCGCCATTCCGGGAAGGCTGTCCTGCGCCGTTGCCGGCAGCACGAAAAACATCACGAACACCCGCACCCCGCATAGCGCCAGCAGGGTCAGCAGCGACACGCCCTGGGATGACAATGCCAGCAGTGCGGTGGCGGTGTCGTTCATTGCCCCACTCCGCGCGCGGCACGATGCAACCGCAGCCCGAGCAAGGCGTCGATCGCGTCTTCCTCTTCGGCCGCTTCGCGTTGGGCTTGCCAGGCACGCTGCGCGCGGGCGGCGTTTTCTGCGTACACATCCGCCTGCGCCTGCAGCTTGCTCACTGCCTGTTGCACCGTTGCGGCCTCATCGCGTGCGCTCTGCAACGCCTGCGTCGCTGCGACCAGCGCCTGCTCTGCGGCGCGGCAGCGGTCTTCCAGCACCGTGCGGAAGCGCTGGTGCTGCAGGATCGCCTCGATGCCGATCGGCTCACCCGCGCCGGCCTTGTCGGCCAGCGTGGTATCGAACGCCTCCAGGCGCGTGGTGCAGGCGTTGGCCTCCTGACTGCAACTGGCGCGCTCGCGGTCGCACTGCTCGAGCGCCCGCCTGCAGTCGCTCAGGCGCTCCTGCATCCGCTGGTAACGGCGCGTCTTCAACTGCTGCAACGTGGCCCAGGTGCCGGCACGCTCACGCATCGTCGATCACGCCGGCAAGCTGCTCCAGGGTGGCGTCATAGTCGCTGAGCTGATCGGTGGACTGGCTGAGGAAGTCGCGAATCGCATCGATCCTGGCGATCGCCTCGTCGGCGACCGCATCGCTGCCCTGGCGGTACTCGCCGACCTGCAGCAAGGTCTCCACCTCGTTGTACTTGGCCAGCAGGCGCCGCAGCTGGCCGGCGTACTGGCGTTGCTCGGCAGACACGATCTGGCTCATCACCCGGCTCAGGCTTCCCAGCACATCGATGGCCGGATACTGGTTCTTGGCGGCGATCTCACGCGACAGAATCAGATGGCCATCCAGGATGCCGCGCACCTCCTCGGCGATCGGATCGCTGCCGGTGTCGTCTTCGGCCAGCACGGTGTAAAACGCGGTGATCGAGCCCGTCTCGCCCATGCCGGCACGTTCGAGCAGGCGTGGCAACTCGGCGAACACCGACGGCGGGAAGCCGCGCCGTGTGGGGGGCTCGCCGGCGGCCAGACCGATCTCGCGTTGCGCGCGGGCAAAGCGTGTCAGCGAGTCCATCATCAGCAGAACGCGCATGCCCTGATCGCGAAAATATTCGGCGATGGCGGTGCCGACATAGGCGGCCTTGGCGCGCTCGATCGAGGAGCGATCGGAGGTGGCGCACACCACCACGCTGCGCGCCAGACCGTCTGGGCCAAGAATCATCTCGATGAATTCACGCACTTCGCGCCCGCGCTCGCCGATCAGCACGATCACGTTGACGTCGCACTGCGTACCGCGCGCGAACATCCCCATCAAGGTGCTCTTGCCGACGCCGGCTGCGGCGAAAATGCCCATGCGCTGGCCTTCGCCCAGCGTCATCAGGCCATCGACGATGCGCACACCGGTCGGTAGCGGCTGTTCGATCAGGCGCCGGCGCATCGGATCCGGCGCCTGTGCCTGGATCTGCACCCAGCCGTCGCCGGCGACCGGCCCCTGGCCGTCCGCCGGCTCACCCAGGCCATCGAGTACGCGCCCCAGCAGCGCCTCCCCGACCGGCACCGCCAAGGGGCGCCCCGATCCGATCACGCGCGTCTCGCGCGACAAGCCCACCAGCTCGCCAAACGGCGCCAGCAAGGCGAGATGGCGGCTGAAGCCCACCACCTCGGCACGTTGCAACAGCGTGCCGTCACGCTGGCGCAACTCGCATACCTCGCCCAGGCTGACCTGCACCCCGGCGACCTTGAGCATGGTGCCGATCACCTCGACCACCTTGCCGTAGCGACGGCCGAAGGCCAGCGCGGCCAGTTCGCGCTCGAGCGTTGCCTCCAGCACCGGCATCTCAGCAGACATCCGGCACCGCCTGTGGCGCGGCCAGCACGCGGCGGATGACCCGCTGGAGGCTGCGCAGCTGATCGCGCAGATCGGTCTCGAACACGCCGGTATCCCATTCGCACACGCAGGCACCCAAGGCCAGCGTCGCATCGCCGCACAGTTCCACCGGCATGGCCCAGCCTGCGGCCGCGGCGGCCGCATCGAAGGCGCGCCGTGCGTCGTCCAGCGCATCGGGATGCACGCTCACCCGCAGGGCTTTCGCCTCGTCCAGGGCGCCATCCAGCGCCTGTGCGGCGCGCGCGTACAGCGCAGCGGGGTCGTGCCCGTGGAGGACCTGTTCGCAAGCGTGTGCGACGATCTCGGCCAGACGCGCGCGGGCGCGCTGCGCGGCGTCCTCGGCCGCGAAGGCATGCCGCACGCCGCGCTCGTTCCACGCGTCGAGCTGACGGCGCAGCCCGGCTGCATAGCCCAGGCGTGCACTGCGCTCGGCCTTGTCCTGGGCATCCTGGAGGATCGTCTCGGCCTGTTGTTGGGCGTCGTCGATCAGCGCCTGCGCATGCGCCTGGGCGTCCGCCAGCGTCTGCGCGCACCGCGCGTGCACCTGTGCAGTCGCTGCGTCCAGTTCCAGCACACAGGCCAATGCCTCGCGTGGGATGACCTCGCAGTCCAGGCCGACTGCCTCCGGTGTGGACCTTAGCCAAAGACGCATGGCAGCTCCGGCAACAAGATAGGCAGCGCCTGCAGAAACGCAGCGCTCGCGCCATCTGCCGCGATGGGCGCCACCTTGGCAGCGCCCAACGGCAAGGACAGCGCCAACACCTTGGCGATGCAGGGGTCTGGCCAGGCACCATCGGCCTCCATTCGACGCCAGCCATCGCCGATCCATGCCGCGTGCTCGGCATCGCGCGGCAACAGCGGCACTGTCATGCCGGTGACTGCGCGATGGCGCACATGCTCAAGCACCGCCGGCCCCACCCACTGCTCGAACCAGGTCAGGCGCTCGCGTTCGATACAGCGGCGCAGCGCCAGTGCGCGCGAAAACACTGCGCGGCTCATCAACACCTTGGCGAGCAGATCCGGCGCGAGCACGACCAACCGATTGGCCAGCGGATCCAGCGCCGAAACCTGCATGCGCGAGCATCCCGACCAGGCCTGGATCACGCGCACACGGCGCTGCTCCGGTGCCCGTTCCCAGCCCAACGCAGCGACCGGACCCAGCCAGTGCGCCACCCGCTCTGCCTCCAGCGATTGCGCCAGCATGGACACGGCCGCCGTCCATCGCTGAAGCCACAGTGCCGCGTTGTCGATGCGTGCCTTGTCCATCCGCCGGCCTCACCCAGCATGTTTTCTGGACAACGCGCGCAGGCGCTGCCAGCCGCCCCAGCGGCGTGCATCGGCGCTCGGCCACCAGTACAGCGCTGCCGCAGCAATCGCCACGCACAGCGCCAGCGCGCATCCGGCCAGCCACGGCCACGGCCATGCGCGCGCAGGCGCCGCCACAGAGAGCTGCGCATCGCTCTCCGCCCCGCCCGGCACCAGCGTGACGCTGACGTTTTCGTAGGTCAGTCCTTCCACGCTGTGCATCACCAGCGTCTTGATGCTGGGTACCAGGCTGGTCAGATCGCTACCGACGCGAAACTTGATGAACACCGCAGCGCTGGAGGGTTTGACCGAGGTGGACAGCGGGTCGTTGTTGGGAAGCACGATCTGCACATCGGCCGCGATCACGCCGTCGATATTCGACAAGGTCTGCGACAGCTGCTGCGACACGCCGTAGATGAAGCGCACGCGTTCTTCGGTGGGTGTGGAGATCAGGCCGTCCTTCTTGAACATCTCGCCGAGATTGGCGTGTCGCTCATGCGGCATGCCATGCGTGCGCAGCACGTTCAATGCGTACGCGACCTGATCGTGCGGCGCGTTGACTGCCCAGGTCTTGCCGTCGTCGGGCGTGAGCTTTTCTGCATCCACACCAGCCGTCAGCAGCACGGCCAGCATGTCGTTGGCGTCGTTCTCGGTCAGCCCGGAATAGAGCTGCTGGTCGCAGCCAGACAGCAGCAGTGCCAGCAGCAACACCAGCAGGTATCTGAGCTTTCGCATGCTATTGGTTCTTGAACAGCGTCTGCACGGCGTTCTTGCCCGACTGTGCCACGCCGACGCTGACATTGAGGTTGAAGCCAACCATCGTCAGCTCGTGCATCAACTTCATTTGTTGCGAAGCCATTTCCTGCAGACCCATGGTCGGCGCCTGCATGCTGAAGGCATCGATATGCTCGGTGATGGTCCTCACGCCATCGTTCTGCACGTCGACCATGCGGCTCATCATGCTCGGCTCGCCCACACGCTGCATGGCTGGCGGCAACGGGCTGGAGGACTGCATCAGCGCCTGGAAGCGGTTGACGAGCGCCTGGTTCGGCGCCGCTGTCGGCGACACCGCCGGCGTGGACAGGCCGGTACTGGCTGTGATTGCTGGGACAGGAGGAATGAGCGTCATGACGTGTTCCGCAGGCTGGGGGGAGTCTGGCTCAGGCGCGCAGATACTGGGCGTTGGGAACTTCCATCGGCGCGGCAGATTCGGCCCCCGCTTCCAGCGGCGCGGGTGCCGGGGTATAGCGTCCTGACAGCGCCTTGACCAGGCCAACGGCGTCGGCATCGGCGTCCTCTTCAATCAGACCGTCTGCAATGCCATGCCAGGACGCGTCGCCCACCGCAAACAAGCAACACGCGTACAGCGCCTTGCACAACGGCTTGGAGCCCGCATCGGCCTCAAGATCACGCAGCAGGCGCGCGCCCTCCAGATAACTGCCGCGCTTGATCGCAATCCAGGCATCGAAGGTATCCAGCGCCTTCAGCTCTGGCCGCAGTACCCTCACGGCGGCCAGCACCACTGCGGCCTCTTCGAGTTTTTCGTGGGTCAGCCCGACCGTGATCAGTTCGATCAGCCCGCTCACGACCGAACCGGGACACTCAATCTTTTCCATACCGCACCTCGTCATTCAATGGCTGTGGACAGCATGCGTGCATAACGCTACGCGTCCGCGCCAAGGAAGACTTTTCAGAAGCGAACATCGGAATGCCATCGCGAACAAACAGATCCTGCTTCGCGCCCCCATGCACACGTTCGCCTTGGAAGCGGACCGTCTGGCGGCTGCACGCCCATTATGGGCGTGCAGCAACAGCGGCCGGAGATCGCCAATGTCGGATGAGAAGACCGAGAAGCCGACCGAAAAGAAACTGCAGGATGCGCGCAGGGATGGGGAAGTCCCGATCAGCCCGGATGTCACTGCCGCCGCGGTGCTGCTGGCTGCGCTGTTGGTGATGAAGCTGGCAGGCAGCTATTTTGTCGAACACCTGCGTGCATTGATGTCGATCGGTTTCGATTTCACTACCAATACGCGCGATGCCACCGCCTTGCAGCGTGCGCTCGGTCGCATCGGCATCCAGGCAGTGCTGCTGACGCTGCCCTTCGTGGCGGCCTGCCTGGCCGCGGGATTGATCGGCACCTTTCTGCAGACCGGGCTCAATGCCTCGCTCAAACCGGTCACGCCCAAGTTCGATTCGCTCAACCCCGTGAACGGCTTCAAGAAAATTTTTTCGTTGAAGAATTTCATCGACCTGATGAAGCTGGGCATCAAGGCAGCCGTGATCGGCGTGGTGCTGTGGTACGGCCTTCGCGCACTGATGCCGACGATCATCGGGCTCGTCTACGAGCCGACGCCCTACATCGCCCAGATCTGCTGGCGTGCGCTGGGCATTCTGTGCGCCCTGGCGGTCCTGGTGTTCGTGCTGGTCGGCGCGGCAGATTGGAGCGTGCAGCATTGGCTGTTCATTCGTGACAAGCGCATGAGCAAGGACGAGCAGAAGCGCGAACACAAGGAGAGCGAAGGCGACCCGGAACTGAAGGGAAAACGCAAGGAATTCGCCAAGGAACTGGTCTTCGGCGACCCGCGCGAGCGCGTTGCCAAGGCCAAGGTGATGGTGGTCAACCCGACCCATTACGCAGTCGCGCTCGCCTACGAACCGGACGGCTTCGGTCTGCCGCAGGTGGTTGCCAAGGGCGTGGACGACGGTGCGCTGGAACTGCGTGCATATGCGCAAAACCAGGGCATTCCGATCGTCGCGAACCCACCGCTGGCACGTGCTCTGCATGAGGTCGATCTAGGTGACGCAGTTCCTGAGTCGCTATTCGAAACAGTTGCGGTCGTACTGCGCTGGGTCGAAGACCTGGGCCGCGACAACGATGAACGCAGCGGCCCGCTGCCCTGCTAGGAGATGGCATGCGAGTGACCCGTTATTTTGCATACACCGGTGAAGTGGCGATCGCCGCCTTGGTGGTGGCGGTCATCGGCTTGATGATCCTGCCGCTTCCAACCCCACTCATCGATACGCTGCTGGGCATCAACATCACCCTGAGCGTGGTGTTGCTGATGGTCACGATGTATGTACCCGACTCGGTCTCGCTGTCGTCGTTTCCCTCGTTGCTGCTGTTCACCACACTGCTGCGGCTGTCGTTGAACATCGCATCGACAAAATCGATCCTGCTGCATGCCGAGGCTGGCCACATCATCGAGAGCTTCGGCGAGCTGGTGGTTGGCGGCAACCTGGTGGTGGGCCTGGTGGTGTTTCTGATCATCACCACGGTCCAGTTCATTGTCATCGCCAAGGGTTCCGAGCGCGTTGCGGAGGTCGGGGCGCGCTTCACCCTGGATGCGATGCCCGGCAAGCAGATGAGCATCGATGCCGACCTGCGCGGCGGCAACCTGACCGCGGACGAAGCGCGCAGCAAACGCGCGCGGCTGGCCATCGAGAGTCAACTGCACGGCGGCATGGATGGGGCCATGAAATTCGTCAAGGGCGACGCCATCGCCGGCCTGGTGATCACCATGGTGAACATCCTGGCCGGCATCGTGGTGGGCGTGACCTACCACGGCATGAGCGCAGGCGAGGCGGCCAACCGCTTTGCGATCCTGTCGGTCGGCGATGCGATGGTGTCGCAGATCGCCTCGCTGCTGATCTCGGTGGCGGCCGGCGTCATGATCACCCGCGTGGCCAACGAGAACGAGGCCAAGATCAGCTCGCTCGGGCTCGACATCGGCCGCCAGCTCACCAGCAATGCCCGCGCGTTGCTGGCAGCCAGCGTCCTGCTGGCCTGCTTCGCATTCGTTCCGGGGTTTCCCGCGCTGCTGTTCCTGCTGCTGGCGGCGGCAGTGGGCGCAGGCGGCTATACGATCTGGCGCAAGCAGCGCGATGTCAGCGGTACCGATCAGCCCACGCTGCCATCGACCAGCCGCAAGGGCGCCAAGGGCGATGCGCCGCATATCCGCAAGAGCGCGCCGGATTTCGCCTCGCCCCTGTCGATGCGGCTGTCGCCGCAACTGGCTGCGCGGCTCGACCCGGCGCTGCTGGATCAGGCGATCGAAAGTGAGCGCCGGCAATTGGTGGAGCTATTGGGCCTGCCGTTTCCGGGGATCGCGATCTGGCAGAGCGAATCACTGCAGGACATGCAATACGAAGTGTTGATCCACGATGTGCCGGAAACCCGCAGCGTATTGAGCGATACGGCTGACATGCAAAAAGCGCTGGCCCAACAGGCCATCGCGCCGCTGCATGCACGCGCGCATCTGTTCGTCGGCATCCAGGAGACGCAGTGGATGCTGGAACAGGTGGGCGCGGACTATCCCGGGCTGGTTGCAGAGGTCAACAAGGCCATGCCCGCCCAGCGCATCGCCGATGTGTTGCGGCGGCTGCTGGAAGAACGCATCCCGGTGCGCAACATCAAGAGCATCCTGGAGAGCCTGGTGGTGTGGGGACCGAAGGAAAAGGATCTGCTGATGCTGACCGAGTATGTGCGCTGCGATCTCGGCCGCTATCTTGCGCACACCGCGACCGCAGGCACCGGGCAGCTGCCTGCGGTGATGCTCGACCACGCGGTGGAACAGTTGATCCGGCAGTCGATTCGCGCCACACCGGCCGGCAATTTTCTGGCGCTGCCACCGGAGCAGGCCAATCAGCTGGTCGAGCAGGTGGAACGCATCGTCGAAGATCAGGCGCGGCATCCACTGGCAGTGGTCGCATCGATGGACGTGCGGCGTTATGTGCGCCGCATGATCGAGGCACGCCTGGACTGGCTGGAGGTGTATTCGTTCCAGGAACTGGGCGCAGAGGTGCAGCTGCAGCCGATCGGCAGAGTGGTGGCCTGATGCGCAAGCCACCGGTCCGCCACGTGCGCATCCTGCCGATTGCCGGCGCACCGCTGCAGGCGCACGCAGCGCCAGCACCTGCGCGTGCCACGCAACGTGTCAGCTTCCTGCAACTGCGCCGACGCCTGAGCAGCGTGCTGGCCGGATTGCCGGACACGGTATTGCCGGAGGACCGCGACGACGATCCGACGCTGCCGGACGTGGTGGATGCTGCCAGCGACGATCACGGCCCCGCAGCGCTGCCAAGCGCAACGCCCTGCCTGGATGACGGCAATCGTCGACAGATCGCCCGAGGCGATGACGGCGACGCACTGGGTCGGCAGATCGCCACCGAGTGGATCCGCACCCAACGCGCGCAGCTGGCCATCAATCACATCGCGCTGCGGGTGGCCGAGTTTTGCAACGCCACGCCGGTACGCGGCGCAGGTATCTGGGAAGCGTGGCTGGAGATCAACCACGACATCCTGCCGCAGACCACGCTGTTCTTGCGGCTTTCGCCAGACCAGCTATCGCTTCGCTTCGACAGCGGCTCGCCGGAGACGCGCGAGGTACTTTTGAATGGAAGAAAACGTTTGGATACCGCATTGAAGGCTGCGCTCAGCGACACGCTTCAGATCAGCATCGAGGTCGTCTAGCGCTGCATGTGCAGCAGACCAGCCACAGCGAGGGACGCCGTGTTGTCAACAGAGCCGAGCCTGACGTCGCCGGCACGCGACTTGTCGCAGGCGCTGACCCACGTGCCCGCCGTGCGCGCGCAGCTGGGCAGAGTGCTTTGCGATCCGCGTGCCGCACAGCGTTGCGGCTACACCGCGCAACGCTGCGGCATCCGGGCTGCGGACGCCGCGCGCCTGCAGCTGCAGTTCGACAGCGGCAGCCTGGAGCTGCGGATCGCGGCACGCGACGGCCTGGCGCTGCTGTTGAACGAAGCCGATGACGCCCTGCGCGTGGCGATCGCCGGTGTGCTGTTGAGCGATGATCTGCACGCCCTGGAACCACTCGGACTAGGCGCTGCCGAGGTGGTCGCCTTCGAGCGCTGTGCGGATGCAGTCGATCGCCTCGATATCGGCATCACGCTGGGCGGCATCGACGCGATCGCAGAGACCGCCAGCCCGCTGCTGCTTGCCGCGCTGCAAACGGCAAGCGCTGCGCTGGCTCAGCCATCGCCACTGCCGGCCTGGATGAGCGCACTGCGGGTGACCACGCGCCTGCGTATCGGCCAGCGCACGGCGGCGGCGGCGTTGCTGCAATCGCTGCGCCCGGGCGATGTCCTGTTGCACGCGCTCGCCACGGCTCCCGTGCGCAGCGGCGAGCTGCTCTGGGGCATCCCTGGGGGTGCGGTGTTGCGCGCTCCGGTACGCCTGACCCTGCAACAGATGATTCTGGAGACTGCCCCCACCATGCAGCACGATATGCCCGCGTCCGACTCCTCATCGCCCGCCACCGATGTGGCGGCACTGGAACTGCCCGTACAGCTGGAGGTGGACCAGCTTGCGCTGTCTCTGTCCGTGCTGTCGGGCCTGCAGCCCGGCCAGATCCTCGAACTGTCGGTGCCGGTGGATCAGGCCGACATCCGCCTGGTCGTCTACGGGCAGACCATCGGCGTCGGTAGGCTGCTGGCGGTAGGCGAACATCTCGGCGTGCAGATCCTAAGCATGTCGGAGATCCCTCATGCAGATGCCTGATGTCGGCTCGCTACTGCTGGTGGTCATCATGCTGGGGCTGCTGCCCTTCGCAGCGATGGTGGTCACCTCCTACACCAAGATCGTGGTCGTGCTCGGCTTGCTGCGCAATGCCATCGGCGTACAGCAGGTGCCGCCGAACATGGTGCTCAACGGCGTCGCGTTGCTGGTGTCGTGCTTTGTGATGGCGCCGGTGGGCATGGAAGCGTTCAAGGCCGCGCAGAATTACAGTCCCGGTGCCGACAACAGCCGTGTGGTGGTATTGCTCGATGCCTGCCGCGAACCGTTTCGGCAGTTCCTGCTCAAGCACACCCGCGAGCGCGAGAAAGCCTTTTTCATTCGCTCGGCGCAGCAGATCTGGCCCAAGGACAAGGCCGATACGCTCAAGCCGGACGACCTTCTTGTGCTGGCACCGGCATTCACGCTGAGCGAGCTGACCGAGGCGTTCCGCATCGGATTCCTGCTGTATCTGGTCTTCATCGTGATCGATCTGGTGGTGGCCAATGCGTTGATGGCGATGGGCCTTTCGCAGGTGACGCCGACCAACGTGGCCATTCCGTTCAAACTGCTGTTGTTCGTGGCGCTGGATGGCTGGTCCATGCTGATCCACGGCCTGGTCCTGAGTTACCGGTGACGCCATGGACCATGACGATCTGGTGCGATTCACTTCCGAAGCCTTGTTGCTGTGCCTCAAGGTGTCGTTGCCGGTGGTCGGCGTGGCCGCAGTGGCCGGGCTGCTGATCGCCTTCATCCAGGCAGTGATGTCGCTGCAGGATGCCTCGATCTCGTTCGCGCTCAAGCTGGTGGTGGTGGTGGCTGCCATCGCGGTCACTGCGCCCTGGGGCGCCTCGGCAATCATGCAGTTCGGTCAGGCGCTGATGCAGGCGGCCTTTCCATGATCCGGCGCATTTCGCCAGGCGCTGTGCCGCCATCGCTGCCGAGCACGCCCGGCGCGTCGCACCACCATGCCGATGCGCCGCAGGCTGGCGTGCAGGCGCTGGAGGACACGGCACATCATGCACCCCGTCTGCGCCCCGCCCCGCCGCGCAAGCGGCGACGCGGCATGCGCTCGCTGGATGGCATGGACGACGAACTCGACGCCACCGCACTGGAAGAAGCCGAAGCGGCACGCGTCGCGGCGCTGCGCGGCCGGGTCAGCATCGCAGTCGCTCAGCCACAGGGCCAGGGGCAACGCCAGGATGATCAGCACGGCGAGGGCGGCAACGCACAGGCCAGCGATCCGCAGGCCGGTACGTGGCCGATCGCCGCGCCATCGCAGGTAGACGACAGCGTCCGTGCCAGCGTCCAGGACGTGCTCGACCGCTACGCGGCAACCCCTGCCGCCGACCAGACGATCCGGCGACACGCGCTTGCCGTTGCGCTGGTTGAGTTGCGTGCGATCGGTGTCGCCCATCCTGCCGCAGCACAGTTGACGACCATGGTCTGGAGGGTGATGCGCGAGCATCTGCGCTCGGGCAGCGCAGGCGCAGCTGCCGAAACCCTGCAGGCCTTGCGCAAGCGCCTGCTGGATCTGGTGCCGGCGCAACCGGATGCATCGCCTGCACTGCGCAGTTTCCATCTGCTGCTGCCGTTGATGCTGCTCAACGCAGAAAAACCGCGTAAACGCCTGGATCGCGCGCGTGCCATCACGCGTTTGAACACGCTATTGATTGAACACCACGATGGGACCGCTCAGGAGATTCGCGCATGATCATGCAACTTCGCGTGCTGACGGGAATCCATGCCGGCGCAAGATTAGATTTGCAGCCAGGCAGCTATACGTTAGGCGCCGATCCCCAAGCCGAAATCCGGATTGAAGATTGGCCTGATTGTTCGCTCATCATCGAGGTGGATGCAGATGGTCAAGTGCGTTATCGCAGCGACGCGTTGCCGACGACAGCGTTTGTTGCGCTGCATCCGGTGCGCTTTGGTCCGTTGGTGCTCTGCATCGGCGATGCTGCGGCCGATTGGCCGGACGATGTTGCGCTGCTGGAGCAGCTACTGTCGCCCGCCGCGACGCCGGCAGCGCCTTCGCCACGCAGGTCCAGGCGCAACGCACTGCGTGCAGTGGTGGGCGCCATGCTAGCGCTGGCCGCCGCGGCACTGCTGCCCTCCCTGCTCCCGGCCTTCCTCTCCGATGCGGCTCCCCCGCGCAGCCAGGACAACCAGCTCAATCAGGTGCGATTCGTGCTCAAACAGCTGGGCTTGCGCGAAGCGCGCGTGGAGCAGGTCGGCTCGCGCGTGCGGGTCGAGGGCCTGGTGACAAGCAGCGCGGATGCGGCACGCCTGCGCGCGCAACTGCATCGGTATCAGCATGCGGTCACGGTCGATGTGGTGGTGGTGGATGAGGTACTGGCAACCCTGCGCGATACCCTGGCCGACCGCGACCTGAGCGTGCGTTACGACGGCCAGGGCGTTTTCTCCATTGCCGGCAGCAGCGACAACGCAGAGCGCGCGATCCGGCGTATCGCCGATCTGCGCAGCGATCTGGGCCCGGAAATCCGCAAGCTGCACGTGGACATCGCCCAGCAGGACCCTTCTGTGAAAACGCCCGCCAACTACGACGCCGCCCTGTTGGTCGAAGGTCTGCACTATGTGGAGACGCCGGACGGCACCAAGCACCTGACTTCCCTGCCGCAGCAAGCGGCGCCATGAGAACCGCACCATGTTCGATGCCATGACCGACACGGTCACCCAGGATATGAGCAAGATCTTGCAGACCAAGGCGCTGGATGTCTCCGGCGAGCGACTGCGCAACATTGAGGCAGCGCTGCACGCGACAGCGCAACAACTCCGTGTGCACTGGTCCGCCGCAAGCGATCAGGCTGCGCGCAACGATTTCACTGCCTTGCACGACGGCATCAACGCTGCGCGCGACATCGTCGCGCACATCGCCAGCATGCCTTGATCATCGAGTTTCTTGGCCACGTTGGTCAAGCAAAACGCGCCGACAAGCGCTCCACGTTACTTCTCTTTAGCTAAGGAGTATTTATATGTCAGATTTACAATCGATAGGGCCGCGATTCGGCCAGGGCGGGGATCTGCTTGGATCAGACTTTTCAAGCAGATTTGACAATCACACTAGCACTCAGACCTCGGAAAATCAGATTGATAGTCTGATGGGTGGCATTGGCAAAAATGCCGCAGAACAGGAGCGCATGAACAACTACCTGACCGCGAAGAAGAACGAACTTGACTTCAACGTGGCGCTCAACAAATTCATCGGCAAGGCAGGCGACAACGCGAAGCAGCTGGTTGGCCAGTAATAGGCCATGACATGACGCAGGGCCGGTGCATGGCCCTGCGCATGTCGTAAGACAGATGAGCAGCGCCCGATTCGAAGCGATCGTTCAGCAGATGTGCGAAGCACTGGACCTGCCGGATGTGCAGGCGGTGCTTAGCAGTCGCGTGCTCTGGGTGGAAGGGTTTGAAGTCTATCTGCACATGCCTGCAGCCCAGACCGACGATGACGCACAGCAAGCGCCTGAAGAAGAAGCGCTTTACCTACGCATCTCCTACGGCCTTGCTCCTGCGGGACGCACCCTGACGGTCTTCCGGCTGCTGCTGGAAGCCAACCTGTCGGTATATGCGCAGGACCAGGCGCAACTCGGATTGAACGATGCCGGCGTAATCGTGCTGGTCGTGCGCGTTCCGCTGGACGACGACGTCGACGGCGCCTGGATCTGCGATCTGCTCGCCCATTACGCCGAGCATGGCCGTTACTGGAACAACAACATCTTCATTGCACACGACGAAATGTTCGAAGGAATCGCAACGGGAAACTATCTGTGGCTACGCGCGTGAGGTGCTTGGCGTTGCCTGCATGCCGATGGTGTTAGCCAGACATGCACGACTGCGCAGCACGCTGCCGGCGCCTTGCGCATCCGCTGCGCTGTATCGCATCGCTGCGCTGTCGCGCAGTTATTTCCCCACCGCAGGATTTCGTCCGCCATTCATCTCTTGCAAGGACACTCGCCAATGAATCTCGCCATTCCCTCACATAGCACTGCGAGCTTACAGCCGTCCTCATTCTCCCCTTCGGAGCAGCAAGCCCTCACCGCGGTGATCATGAGCATGCTGGCGTACTGCATGCAACGCCTGCTCAGCGACATGATGCAGCCACAGGATCAGCCATCCAGTGACGGTCAGCAACCGACCAACTTCAATCCGACACCCTCTATGCCGCCATCGAACCCGCCGTGTTCCACCAACCCCGGCGGGCAACACGGCAGCGGCAGTGGTGCCGGCAATGGCAATGGCAATGGCAACAACGGTGGCAACGGCAGCAACACATCCGGAACGGGAACGGGAACCGGCAACGACGCATCGCCCACCAACCCGGGTCACTCGGCGACACCCACACCCACGCCCACCGACGGTGCTCACGGCACGCCAGGCCCGACCGGCACGCAGGCGCCACTGCCTCCCGGCAAGGTCGTCACCGCGCCAGCCGGCATCCAGAACAAGACCATCGTGGTGCACAAGGGCGAGGTGTTCGACGGCAAGAACCAGCTATACGTCGGCGGCCCTTGCCTGGGCAAAGGCGATCAGGACGAGCACCAGCAGCCGCTGTTCATCGTCGAGGACGGCGGCAGTCTCTGCAATGTCCACATGACTGGCGGCGGCGACGGTGTGCATTTCATGGCCAGCGGCAAGATGGTCAACTGCGTCAACGAGGATGTCAGCGAGGATGCCGTCACCATCGATGGGCAGGGCAACCGTGAGCACGATGCGGGGATTGCCGGTTGCAGCCCCGAGGTCGTCGGCCGGCCGAAGGTCGAGATCATCAATTGCACGTTCAAGAACGCCGCAGACAAGGTCGTGCAGGACAACGGCGCTGCCGACGTGGTGATGTCGGGCGACACCGTCGAGGGTGCCAGCAAGGTCTTCCGCACCAACGGTGGGCATGCCGATATCGACTCGCACCTTCAGGTCGAGAATTGCGAGTTCAACCAGGTCAAGGAAGCGGTGTTCCGGACCGACGCGCCCGGCGCGACGGTGACGCTGGCAAACCTGAAGACCGATGCGCCCAACGAGGCGATTGTGCTGGACGCTTCCCAGGCGATAGGTGCGACACGTATCGGCCACAAGCCCTACAGCGGCTGATCGCGCGCGCTGCACCGTCGCAGCGCGTCGATCGCGCCCGGCAGATGCATGGTTGCCGCATCTGCCGGGCGTCAGTGCCCGCCGTCGTAGGCGATGACCGCAGACCGACCATCATCGCTGCGACGCCTGCGCGGCACGCACTGCGTCGCGGTAAGCAGACACTGCTGCCATGTGCAAACGGGCCGCTCGCCCAGTGCGGCTTTACAGCAGCAGCGAGCACAGTCGGACGCGAACCGCCACACGCGAGAGATCGACCTTGACCCGTATCCGCTCCGCCACCGTGACACTCGGGCTGCCTGGCAACAGCCATGGCGAGGCGCATGCCGGCACGCCGGCGCCGCACAAGCAGGCCCATCACCGACTGCATCAACTGGATGGGCCCGCGGCCGAGTCCGAGGCACGCGCTGCAGAAATGGATGTGGCCGCACGGGTACATCGTTACACCGCAGCTGCTGCCGACACCGGACAGGGCACGCCTGCGCCGCGCGAGACAGGCAGGCTGCGCGGCGTGCGCAAGTCGTTGCAGAAGCTCGCCCGGCTCGCCGGCACGGCGGTGGGCATCGCCCGGCAGGCCACTCCCGACCACACGCGCCTGCTGCGCTACCAGGGCACGTCTGCGCAGCCTGCACCACCCGCTCGATCGGAACCGGGCGACTGGCACGCACTGGCTCCCTTGCAGACAGCGGCATTCTCCGCCTCGCAACGGCTGAGCGATGCCCAGATCGCCGTGCGCAAGGCCGCAGCGCTGCAGCGCCTGGTGCAGCTGCATCTCGATCGCCTGGAGCAGGACACCGGCTTGCATGCCAGACGCGCACCGCGCCTGGCCGACCGTGCCAACGACACCCGCAAACGCCAACAGGTGCTGGCCACCTGGAACGCGCTACTACGCAAACACATCGCCGATTGCAGCGAGCGCCTGGCGCACACCGAGCAACAGCTGCAGCAGCAACTGGACCAACTGACGGCCATGCCCGCGCCTGCGGCAAGCGATCGTCGACCGCGCCTGCGCGACATGCTCAAGCACGAAGCCGAGCTGGATCGCATCCGCAAGCTGCACGAGCACGCGCGCCATCTGTCTGCCCTGCGCGAGAAACAGCAGGCCTCGCTGCAGTGCCTGCAAGTGCGTGCCGCCAGCCTCGACACCACCCTGGCGCAGGCGCTGCAGTCTGCGCACATCGTGGCTGGCGACCTGTTCGAGACCGCTGCGCACGCCGACGAGCTGCGTGCACTGCTGCCGGCGCTGGCGGGTCTGACGCACTCGCTCGCGCAGGAGGTCGACACCGCAGCGGCCGACGATCTGCGCGCCAGCCAGGCGCTTCGAACCGCATCGGACGCGCTGATTACCGCGCAGATCGCGCAAACCGCATCCAGCGCAACCGAGGCCGCTGCGGCCACCGCATTGCGCAAGCGCTTGTCGACATGGGCGAGCGGGCTCTCCACAACGCGTTTCGGAGACCAGGCGGTGCCTGCAGCGGGCATCGTGGCCATCGCGCTTGGCGCGCTGCGCTCGGCAGTGGCCGGTGTGCTCGGCGACAACCGCGCTGACGCGGCGGCGCTGCTGCTTGCCACCTTCGACCATGTCCATAACAGCAGCTGGAGCGCGCTGATCCCTGCCGATCCGCAACAGCACGATGCCCGACAGGGCGCGACGATGGGCGAGCACGCCGGGATTCCTCGCGCAGCGATCGAGGCGGCGACGACGCGCTGGCTGGAGACCCTGGCGCGCGTGCCGCGCGGCCGCCAGGTGCTTGGCCAGTTGATCCAGGCACGCCACGAGCGTGCCGCCGACCCGGGCCGCCAGGACATCGCGCGCATCGCATTACGGGCCGATGCGCTGCTGCGCGCCACGCCCCTGGACGATGCCGCCACGCGGTGCTGGCTGAGCGGTGCACGGCGCGCGGCAGGGAGTGCCCTGCACGCGGCCGACCCGGCGCAGGCGCTGCAGACCTGCAGCAGCGACGAACGCGCGGCCTACCATGCGCTGCGCAACGGCTACGAGTCGCGTGCTCCCGACTCGGCGTATGCGCGCGCAAACGCCCACCTGCAGGCATTCGGCGAGGCGGTGCGCACGGCCACCTCGCCCCATCCTGGGGGCGCACACGCGAGCGCTCCCAATCCGCTGCATGCCTTGTCGGAGGGGCTGGAGGTCGCATCGGCTACCGCACTGCCGACACCGCGTCGACGCGCCAACCTGACCCTGGAACACGCCTGCGCTGCCTTGATCGGCTACCTGGGCGCATTGCACGCCGCCCGGCCGCAGGGCTGTGTGCCATCGCAGGCCGAGTTGCACTGGCAGGCGGCTGCCGAGTTGCTGCAATGGGTCGGTGAGGACGTGGACCGCAGCGGCATGGTCTTCGATGCCGCCACCCTGGCGCGCATCGCCGAACGTGCGGCGATGCTGCACGACCACCATCAGGCACAGGCATCCAGCATGCCGGGCGGTGCAGCGGTGCAGGCAGCGCCACCGGAAGGATTGCGGCGTGCCTGGGAGCAGGTGCGAAGCGGCCGCTGCACCGCGCCAGCCGCGTTCGATCTGTTGCGCACCTGCCTGTCTACCGTGCGGGCGGAGCACGCAGAGCAAGCGGCCGAGCTGCAACCGAGCGAGGCCTCGCCACAGGCCGCAGTGTGGCTCGCACATGCGGATGACTGCCTGGCGCATTTCGACACCGCCATCGACAAGACCTTGCAGTTGGCGAAGCAGACCGGTGCCGGGGCCCTGGCCCATCCCGAGGCATTGCTGGACCTGCTGCGCGACATGCTCTCGCACCTGGAATGGCGCGACCGCTGGCGGATGACCTGCCAACGGACCTGGGGCGCCAATCTCGCACCGCTTTCGGCGGCAGCTGCCGTTGCAGGATCTGCGTTCGGCCTGGGCGCGCGACTGATCGCCAGCATGCAGTGCAATCGCGATGCCTCGCTGGAGTTCTACATGGGACGTACCGGTCTATACCTGCAGATCAGTCGCCAATCCACGACGCAGCGCCAGCTCGGTGCGGGCCTGACTGCCGGCTATGGCATCGCTGTGGACGGTGCCTACGCGGCAGCCGGCGTGTCGGCCGCCGTGGACTGGCGCTATCGGCGCGAGGTCGGTGTGGAAGATGGCCTGCAGATCCGTATCCCCCGACTGGGCAAGGGCCGCGAACCGGCGCTGTTGCAGGCGTTTTTGCGCATGCTGGAGCATCTGGTGCGCCGCGCATCACCCGATCATCCAGAGCAGCCACACGGCGCGGACTGGATGCATGCGTTGCTGGCCGAGCATCCGGAGGCCAGCGTCGGGCTGATCGACCAAGCCGCACGCGTCAGCCAGGGAACCGAATGCAGCGCCAGCGTCAGCGCCGGCCTGCGCGCAGGCGATACGCACGGCCGCCGCGCGGGCGGCTCGCTCGGGCTCGGCGTCAAAGCGCGCCAGGACCTCGGCTGGACGTCGACGACCGTAGCCGGCTACATGACTACGCAGTATTGCGACGCCACCGCCGCACGCCGGGTGGAAGCGGCCGCACGCCTGACGGCCGGCGTACAACTGGCAGTTGCCCAGCAGCGCCGCGAAGGTACATCGGCGACGCCTGCTGCCAGCACCACGGTCTCGGCAATCGAAGCCGGCTATGTCGCCGAGGTGAGCGCGGTCGTGGCCACCGCGTTCTGCACGCTGTTCCAGTTCGGCGGCGAAATCGATCCGGTCCGCAGCGACCGCGCAACCGACTTCACGCAATTCGCCGCGTTCGAACGCCTGGTCCGCACCCAGTGGGAGCGCTGGGCCGACTACGGCCTGGTCAAGCTGGGCAACGATGTCGACCAGACCTTGCAACCGGTGCTGGCAGAGCTGCAACTGGAGCATTTCATGCAGCAGGCCAGGCGTTTTGCCGATGGCAACGCGCTGGCCGCACTGTTTGCCGACGAGGCGTTACGCAGCGCCGCTGCGCCGTTGCTGGACGCACACCGGGCACTTGCGCTGGTGGCGCAGGACGCGGGTGACCACGCGCGTGCACTCGCCGAGCGCACGGCCTTCGATGCGTTGCTGCAGCAGCCCGACGTGTGGGAGCCGACCTTGCTGCTGGTCCGCGAGAAGGCGAAACTGACCGAAGAGCGTGGCGTGGATTTCATCGTCAAGCGCCAGCGCAACCGCATCGCCGAGGCCATGCGCACGGTCGGTCAATGGCCGGCGTACGAAGCGGTGCCGCGCGCCGCAGCGCCCACTCCCGCTGCTCGCAGGTAAGCCACGCGCTAGGCCGGCACCGGGAGCACCAGCAAGCGACAGACGCAACGGCGACTGCGTCTGTCCTTGCAGCGTGGAATCCGCGAGCGGATCACCCGCGCGATCGATCGCTCACGGCCGGCCGCTTTCCCACTGGCGCAGTTTCTCGCTCTCGTGCAACGCGTCCCTGAGCGTCGTTAACCCGGTTTCCAGTGTCGCGGTCAGGTCGTTGCGTGGCACTCCGCTGAACATCGCCTTCTGCCCGGCGTGCAGCGCATCGCGCACCGTGTCGATGGTCGCAATCGAGGGGGACTGCGTGCCGATTTCCGCGCGCAATGTTTCCAGGGCTTCGCGCAACCTCCCCGCCTGTGGTCCCGGCGCAGGCGCAAGCCGCTCCCCCTCTTCCAGGGCGCGCGCAATCTGCGCCGGTGTCGGCGCCGAAAACAGCGCGATCGCCTCGTCGATGGGCTCGGCCAGCGCCTGAAGCGTGCGTGCGATGGTGCGTTGATGATTGGCTGCGGTGACGGCACGTTCCTGATCAAGTCGCGTCGCCTGGGTGGTGTTGGCGCCGTTCTTGGCCTTCAGCGCATTCCAGACCGTATCGTTGAACAGGGTCTGCACCGCCTGCTGCACGACCGTGGCGGTGGAGTTGCCGGCTTCGCCCGCAACGGCTCCGCTTGCGTTACCGCCACGCAACGGCGCAGCAATCAAGCGACCGGCGCCGAGCGAAGCGAAACTGGCCAACACATTGCCGAGCACGTGGCGGCCCAACACATCCCGCACCGCAGTTGTCATTGCATTGGTCGTCTTGAAGGCCTGCCTGGCCAAAGCCAGTGCTTCCTCACCGGTCTCCAGCAAATAGGTCGGGGGGAATCGCACGGCATCGGACCACTGCGCAGGTCGACGCGCCTTGTCCGGCAACGCCAGCGAAAACAGATTCAACCTCTGTTGTCCGCCCAGCAGATCGGGAACGCTCATCTGGCCGGTGCGCGCAACTGCCTTGCCGGTTTCAAGCAAGGCTTTCTGCACGACCCCTGCCCCGCCGATGGCGAGTGCGCTCAACCCCAGCTGGCCCGCTGGCGTGAGCGTATCCGGATCGTCGGAGGTTCGCCGCGCCGCATTGAATCCTGCATTGATTGTCGGCTTGAGCAACAAGGTGTCCAGGGACTTGTCGTCCAATGTCGATTGCCAGTGGGCGATGCCTGCACGCAGATCGTAGGCCTGCGCCTTGAGCTCCGCGAGCGTCGGTGCGTTGCCCTCGCCGGGGCGCGTGAATCGCTTGCATTGGCCGGTGATCTCCAATAATACCGGCGGCGAATCGGGCAACAGGATTTTGGGGTCGATGGCCTTGAACCGCGGCAAGTTGGCGACACGCGCGCGCCGATCCATCGCCGGGATCAACATGGTCTGGCAGGTATACGAGGCCAATCCCGACACCGCACCGAAAAGCGCCGCCGTGCTCACGGCCTCCGATCCGCGCGGGCGCGTTCTTTCGTAGGCGGCGCTCGCTGCTATACCGAACGGGTTCCGCATCGCCGTGATGAGGAAGGCGTTGAGGCACTCGTAGGCGATCGGCCACGCTGCCTTTGCGCCAGCCGTCTTCATATCGCCGACGACCTGGTATCCGGCATCCGGCCCGAACGCAGTGATGCGCTCATCCACGCGCGCGTCCGCCCATTCCAGATACGCGGCCTGCAGCGCCTCCTGCTCCTCCGACGGCGCTGCAAATGGCAGTCTGTCCAGGCGTGCGCGTATCTGCCCCTTCAAGTCAGCGGCTGTCGACGCACTGCGCTGCGCATAGGTCGCTGCAACGGCAGGCGCGGCAGGCGCGTCCGACACATCGCTGACCAAGGACCCGGGGCTTAGCGGCGGAGTGTAAAACGCTGCATCCGTCAGCTCCGAAGAATGCGACGACTGCGAGGACTCAGAGCGATGGGATGCGCCATGCGAGGACTCGGCATGACTTGCGTCGGTCGTCGCGCGACGTGGAAACGCTGCGCGACTACCACGCAACATCGGGCCCGGAGAACGTAAGCCCGCAAGCGGCCCGGTTGGAGGTCGCGTCTGCGGTGCTGCAGCGGCCTCCTCGGCCTGCGTTGGCTGTGTGGGGGCAGGCGAGGTTGCGCGGGCTTTGGAATAGGCCCCAATGTCGCTGGTGAGCTTCATGAGGCCACCTCCGCCGGGCTGCCGGCCTGCGTCACCAGCGCGTCCAGCACCACACGGGCGACCACTTGCCCGCGCTCCAGCGCGGTGGCCACGGCATCGGGCGTGCGCTCGAGCAACAGCGGGCAGACACACAGCAGCCCAAGATCCGAGAGCGTAAGCCGCCATCCGTAGTGCGTCAGTAATTGTTCCTGCAGCGCCAGCAGCGTCACCACCTCATCGCCGCCGAGCTCGCGTGCGGCCAGTGGCAGTATCACTTCCGGAAAGGCCGGGCGGCTTCAACTCCGATTCGCAACACCAACGGTTGTGAAGTGGCCCAGGCGACCTGACTTGAGCGACTTCACCGCCAAGTGGAGT
>NZ_MDFM01000024.1 GCF_002939985.1 Xanthomonas hortorum pv. cynarae
CTTCCTGCAGGCGTCCGCACAAATTACCTGCGCACACTGTCAAAGAACATTGGGAAGTGGCCTCAGCGCCGTTCCCGTCAGCTTCGCCGTTTCCGTCGAAGCGAGCCGCCTAGTATAGCGGACTTTTTCTTGCCGTCAACACCTTGTTTCCGAGGTGGTTGACGCTGCTTCGTTTCGACCCGAAGGTTTTCTGCGAAGCGAGCCGACCATATTAGCAGGCTTTTCATCTTCGTCAACCCCTCGTGAAGAGGAAGTTGCCGCCGCTGCACTTCAATCCGCCGTAGCGTCTTTCCGTGTAGCGAGCCGCCCATCATAGCCGACTTTCCTGCTTCGTCAACACCCAATTTTCTGGGGGTTTTCGAACCCTTTCCGCTCTGGTTCCGCGTTTGCGGGGCCGTTGCGTCGGGGGAGGCGAACTATAGGCCCAACCGGAGAGTTTGGGAAGGGTTTTGTGAAAAAAATTTCACGATTTTTCCCTTCCCCTGCGGTGACGGGTCCTGATAGTCCGCTATGGCAAGCCGCTGATCCGGCTCATGCATCCCGGTGCACCTATATAGATGTAACCGCAGAGCGGAGGTTGCCGCCATGCAGCAACCCTTCGCAGCTCAGCCGCTGACCAGCGCCACGCGGGCGAAGTTACGCTTGCCCACCTGGATGACGCCTTCGAAGCCTGGCCCGAACTGGCGTGCCGGATCTTCGACCACTTCGCCATCGATCTTGACCGCCCGCTCCTTGAGCTTGCGCGTAGCCTCCGAATTACTCGGCGTCAGGCCAGCTGCAGTAAGCAGGCTTGCGATCCGCAGACCTTCGTCCGGTACAGCGACCTCCTGCAGCGGCAACAGGCTGGTGTCGCCCTGCCCTGTCACTACCGCGTGCCAGCCGGCAATGGCCTGCTCCGCGGTAGCAGCGTTATGGAAACGTGCGGTGAGTTCGCGTGCCAGCCGCAATTTGACCTCGCGCGGGTGCAGTTCACCTGAGGCGACCTGGGCCTTCAGGCGCTCTGCTTCGGCCACGCTGATGTCGAAAGACAGCAGATCGATCCAGCGCCAGGTCAGCTCGTCGCCGATCTTCATGGTCTTGGTGACGATGTCGATGGCCGGCTCGTTGATGCCGATGTAGTTGCCCAGCGACTTGGACATCTTGGCCACGCCGTCCAGGCCTTCCAGCAGCGGCATGGTCAGCACGACCTGCGGGGCCTGGCCGTAGTGCTCCTGCAGGCCACGCCCCATCAACAGGTTGAACTTCTGGTCGGTACCGCCCAGTTCGACGTCCGCCTTCAGGGCGACCGAGTCGTAGCCCTGGACCAGCGGATACAGGAATTCGTGGATGGCGATCGGCTGCTGGCCGCTGAAGCGCTTGGCGAAGTCGTCGCGCTCGAGCATGCGCGCCACCGTGTGCTGCGCGGACAGCTTGATCATGTCCGCCGCGCTCATCTGGCCGAACCACTCGGAGTTGAAGCGCACCTCGGTGCGTTCGCGGTCCAGGATCTTGAAGACCTGCTCCTCATAGGTGCGCGCGTTGGCCAGCACATCGTCGCGGCTAAGCGGCTTGCGGGTAACGTTCTTGCCGCTCGGGTCGCCGATCATGCCGGTGAAGTCGCCGATCAGGAAGATCACCTGGTGCCCGAGCTGCTGGAACTGCCGCATCTTGTTGAGCAGCACGGTGTGGCCCAGATGCAGATCCGGCGCGGTGGGATCGAAGCCGGCCTTCACCCGCAACGGGACGCCTGATGTCAGCCGTGCTTCGAGCTGATCGAGCTTGAGGATCTCTTCGGCGCCGCGGCCGATGAGTGCGAGGGATTCTTCGATAGTGGCCAACCACAGACTCCAGCGGCGCTTGCCGTCAAAAACGTGAACGATGTTAAACTCGGGTTAATTCCGCGCCAAATGAAAATGTTGAACAGGCTCAATGGTTTGACGCGCTGTTACAGGCTGTCTATGGTACCGGCGATTGGGCTCGCATTTCGAGCCAGCGAGGAATTTGAACGATGCAGAACTCAGAGCAGGGCCGTGCACGCAAGCGGCGCTTTCAAGAACGCCTCCACGTCCTCCACGACACTGCCCTGCATCGCAAGCTCAAGGCCCATCTTCCGGCGGCATTCAACGACCAGTGGACGCGCCGTCACTGGATCCACGCCAGTCTGTTTGCCACCATCGGTGCGCTGGTTGCAACGATCGTGCCGGGCTTCTCCAACGCCATCGATACGCCGCTGTCCAGCCATTCCACACTGGCGTTGCCGCTGCCGCCGTTGGTGCCGAGCCGCAAGCAGCTGGCGCCGAGTACCGATTGGGAAATCGTGCAGGTCAAGTCGGGCCAGACGCTGAGCACCCTGTTCGGCGAGTTGGGACTTCCGACCACGGTGATGTACCAGGTGCTGGCGCATCCGGGCACCAAGGACGCGCTGACCAAGCTGCGCCCGGGCGCCGAGATCGCCTTCGATATGCCCACGCCAGGCGAGCTGCGCGCATTGCGCTTCGACCGCGACGACAGCCACCGTGTGGAGCTGCGCCTGCTGGGCGACAGCGTGCGCGAGAACGTCACCGAGCGGGCAACGACCACGCGCACGGTGGTGGCAAGCGGGGAAATCAGCAGCTCGCTGTACGCCTCGGCCGGCAAGTCGGGCCTGTCGCCGGCGGCAGTGGCGATCATGACCGACGAGATCTTCAAGTACGACATCGACTTCGACAAGGATCTGCAGCCGGGCGACCGTTTCAGCGTGGTGATGGACGAGACCTGGCGCGAAGGCGAGCGGATCAACACCGGCGACATCCTGGCGGCGACCTTCACCACCGGCGGCAAGACCTACACCGGTTTCCGCTTCGAGCGTGCCGGCAAGCCGGCCGAGTATTTCGACATCACCGGCCGGCCTTTGAAGAAGAGCTTCATCCGCATGCCGGTGGCTTACAGCCGCATCAGCTCGACCTTCGGCGCACGCAGGCATCCGGTGCTGGGCACGATGCGCATGCATAAAGGTGTGGATTACGCGGCAGCGTCGGGGACGCCGATCATGGCGGCCGGCGATGCGCGGGTGGTGTTTGTCGGTACCCAGCGCGGCTACGGCAATGTGGTGATCCTGGACCACGGCAGGAATTTCAGCACGCTGTACGGGCACATGTCGCGCTTCGGCAAGGTCAAGGCGGGGCAGCGCATCAACCAGGGCACGGTGATCGGCTATGT
The DNA here is from genome assembly GCF_002939985.1 of Xanthomonas hortorum pv. cynarae. Classification (GTDB taxonomy): domain Bacteria; phylum Pseudomonadota; class Gammaproteobacteria; order Xanthomonadales; family Xanthomonadaceae; genus Xanthomonas; species Xanthomonas hortorum_D. The sequence goes on from NZ_MDFM01000024.1 coordinate 3,178, forward strand.
CGGCATGACCGGTCTTGCGACCGGCCCGCATCTGCATTACGAATTCCGCGTGGCCGGGCAGCAGCGCAACCCGATGTCGGTGACCATGCCGCCGCCGGAACCGCTGCAAGGCGCCGAGCTGGCCGCATTCCGTGCACAGACGGCGCCGGCGCTGGCGCGTATCGAAGGCATGGAGAAGTTGATCTACGCCGACGCCGCCAAGCCTGCCAAGGGCAAGCCGCGCGGTTGAGTGGGTGCGGGGCTGGTTGACGGCCCCTGCCCCGGCTGCACAAGCTGCTGGATCGCTGCGCAACTGGCTCTGGCATGTCTGCTCTGGAACACCTGGAATCCCCGCTTTACCTGGGCCTGATGTCGGGCACCAGTGCCGACGGCATCGATGCCGCGCTGGTGCGCTTCGAAGACGATAGCCATGGCCGCTGCGAACTGGTTGCCGGCACGACGGTGGCCTGGGAGCCGCAGCTGCGCGAGACGCTGGTGATGCTGGGCCAGGGCGCCGAGGTGATCGCCATCGATGCGCTTGGGCAGCTGGATGCGCAGGTGGGGCTGGCGTTTGCAGCCGCTGCCAATCAATTGATCCGCGAGAGCGGTATTGCGCGTGGGCGCATTCGGGCGATCGGCTCGCATGGGCAGACCATTCGGCATCGACCCAAGGCCGATCCGGCCTTCACCTGGCAGATTGGCGATGCCAGCCGGATTGCCGAGCACACCGGCATTACCACGGTGGCCGATTTCCGCCGTCGCGATGTGGCCGCCGGTGGCCAGGGCGCGCCGCTGATGCCGGCGTTTCATCTGGCCATGCTGGGCGCGGGGGACGAAGACCGTGCAGTGCTCAATCTGGGCGGCATCGGCAATCTGACACTGATTCCGCGCAATGGCACGGTGCTGGGCTTCGATACCGGCCCGGCTAACGCGCTGCTGGATAGCTGGTGCCAACAGCATCACGGCACGCCGTTCGATGCCGATGGGGTATTTGCTGCCCGTGGGCAGGTCGATGCCGCGCTGCTGCAGGCGTTGTTGGCCGACCGGTGGTTTGCGCTTGCGCCGCCCAAGAGCACCGGGCGCGAGCAGTTTCATCTGGCCTGGGCGTTGCAGGCGATGCAGTCCCTAGGAAACGTGGCGCTGTCTGCGGCCGATGTGCAGGCGACGCTGCTCGAACTCACTGCGGCCAGTGTGGCCGATGCGTTGTTGCGGCTGCAGCCCGACACCCGCCGGGTGCTGGTGTGCGGTGGCGGGGTGCGTAATCCGGTGCTGATGGCGCGATTGGCGGCACGGTTGCCGAACGTGGTGGTGGAATCCAGCGCGCGGCATGGGCTGGACCCGGATTATCTGGAGGCGATGGGGTTTGCGTGGTTGGCGGCGGAGCTGATCGCGGGGCGTGCGGCCAATCTACCGTCGGTGACCGGGGCGGCGGGGCCGCGATTGTTGGGGGCGATTTATCCGGCGTAAGCGGCCTGCATCGGCTCGATCCGGATGCCACCGGCCTCGCTTCTTGAAATGCCCTCCCTTGCATCTGGCGACTCTCACCAGTGCTCAACTAATCAGGTGTGGCGATGATGTGTGCGGTCTAGCCTGCGAGTGCGCCGGAGCCTGAGCCCTTCTCGGCAATGTGCATGGCTTTTGACCGAGCCATCCGCAGTTGCACACCATCGTCGATCGTCGCTCCGGGTGGATTCACACGCGAGGCAGCGCTGGCGGAGCGACGTGCAGCGCTAGGGATGATTTCCCGCCGGCAGCGCCTTGAGCGCGGCGATCGCTTCGGCCAGGGCATCGACTTCCGGGTGTTGCAGGCCGCCGGTGACTTCGTATTCGCTGGCGAACAGGCCTTGTTCGAGCAGATGCATCACGGCCTGGTGCTGGGTCCAGCCGCGTGCGACGGAGATGCGACGGATCCTGTCTACCAGCAATGGATCGATGTCACGTAATACCAGATCGGTCATGCATACTCCCTATTTGCAAGGTTTCCGGCGTGTTGGCGATCATCCCGCAACGCTGCGGCCACCCGCGACCGTCAAGCCGCAGCAGTGTGCCGGCGCTGCTGCAGGATAAGCATCCCGCACAGGATCACAACGGGGATCGCAATCAGCGCTGTCCCGACGAAGAACAAGGCGTACCCCTCCAGCAGGGTTCGTCCCTGTGACAATGTCTGGACCGACCAGCCCGAGAAGCCTTTCAGTGCCTTCCCCGGCATGGCATAGAACGAACTCAGTAAGGCGTACTGGGTCGCGGTATAGCCGAAGCTGGTCAGGCTGGACATGTAGGCGATCAGCGCGGTTCCGGCAAAGCCGTTGGCGAAATTATCGATCGCCATCGCCACTGCAAATTTGGTCGTGTCCGGGCCGACATAGGCTAACCATGCAAATGCCAGATTCGAACATGGACCCAACACCGCGCCAACCATCAATGTCGCAAGCACTCCCCAGCGCACGGAGACCAGACCGGCAGCTGCAATGCCGACGAACGTCGCAACCAGCCCCACCGAGCCGCGGATGGCGCCGACGGTATCTTCAGACAGGCCAAGGTCGACATAGAACGGATTGGCCATCGGCCCCATCACGAAATCCGCCATGCGATAGACGCTGATGGCTACCAGGATCAAGATTGCGCCGCTGCGATGCTCACGAATGAAGGCAAGAAACGGCCCGGCGATTGCGTCGAACAGCCCGCGCGGGGTCCACAGCGAAGCGGCCTGTGTTTGCACGGCAATGATTTCGCGGGCCGGCTCACCTGCCATCGTCACGGCGATCACGCCCAGCACCATCAGCGCTGCCATGACTTCATAAGAGACTTGCCAGCCGACGCGTGCGGCGATGATCAGGATCAGCGCATCGGTCACCAACAAGGCCGAGCGATAGCCTAGTGCCGACGCGGAGGTCAGCAGGCCGAGCTGCTCACTGTTGTCGGCACTTTCGATGCGCCACGCATCGATGACGATGTCCTGTGTGGCCGAGGCGAAGGCAACCACCACCGCCATCACGCCGAACACCACCAGGTGTTCCCAGGCAATGCCCATCATTAGTACCTGGCCGCCTTTGGGCTGGACCAGCGCCATGCCAACCAGACCTATCGCCACGACCGCCTGCGATAGCAGCATCCAGCCGCGGCGTCGCCCCAACCGGCCCAGCAGCGGCACGTCCGTCTTGTCGACAATCGGCGCCCATAAGAACTTCATGGTGTAGGCCAGGCCAACCCAGGACAGGAAACCGATCGTGCTCAGATCGATGCCTTCCTTGCGCATCCAGAAGCCGAGCGTGTTGCCAACCAGGTACAACGGCAGGCCGGAACTGAAGCCCAGCAGCAGCATCGTCAGCACTTTGCGCTGGCGAAGGTTGGTCAGCACTTGCTGCCAGCGTCGACGTGGCTTGGTGACCCCGCTCACTCCGCGTAATCCACGATGTAAGGGGCGTGGTCGGAGAAGCGCTGTTCGCGGTAGATCGCGCAGCGTTGCAGCTTGTCGCGCATCCAGGGGGTGACCAGCTGGTAGTCGATGCGCCAGCCGACGTTGTTGGCGCGCGCGGCGCCGCGGTTGCTCCACCAGGTGTAGTCCTCGCCCTGCGGGTGCAGCACGCGGTACGTGTCGACCCAGCCGCGGCCGTTGGCGGCGTTGGCTTCTTCCGGCGCGTCGGCGCACAGGCCATTGAGCCAGTCGCGCTCCGGTGGCAGGCAGCCGGAGTTCTTCTGGTTGGACTTCCAGTTCTTGATATCCAAAGCGGTGCGCACAATGTTCCAGTCGCCGCACAGCACGTACTGCCTGCCGCTGGCCAGCCACTCGTCCAGGATCGGCCGCAGCCATTCCATCACCTGGAACTTGTAGCCCTGGCGCAACTCGCCCGATGAACCGGACGGAATGTAGAAGGACACCACGCTGAGGTTGCCGAAGCGCGCTTCGATATAGCGGCCCTCTTCGTCGAACTCGGGCCAGCCCAGCGCGGTGCGCACTTCGTCGGGCTCATGCCTGCTGTAGATCGCCACGCCGCTGTAGCCCTTCTTGGTACTGGCATCGCGAAACCAGGCCTTGTAGCCGGTGGGCAGGAATTTCGGCCCGGCCAGCTGATGCTCCTGAGCCTTGGTCTCCTGCACGCATAGCACGTCGGCGTCCTGGGTGGCGAACCACTCGAAGAAGCCCTTGGTCGTGGCCGAGCGCAGGCCGTTGGCGTTGAAACTGATGATGCGCATAAGGGCCGGGAATGGGGAGTTGGGAATGGAGAATCGTAAAGCCTACCCCAGCGCAGCCGCGAAGGCTGCCGAGGCGCGATGCGTTTACCATTCCCGACTCTCCATTCCCCATTCCCGTCAATGACCGACCACCGCACCCGTTTCCTGCAGCTGGCCCTGGGCGCCGATGCCCTGCGCTTTGGCGAGTTCACGCTCAAGTCCGGGCGGCTCAGCCCGTATTTCTTCAATGCCGGTCGCTTCGATTCGGGCGCGAAGACTGCGCAGCTGGCGCAGTGCTATGCCGATGCGATCGATGCGGCGGGGGTGGAATTCGATCTGTTGTTCGGGCCGGCCTACAAGGGCATCCCGTTGGCGACCGCGCTCGCCTGCGCGTATGCCGGGCGCGGGCGCGACCTGCCGATGGCGTTCAACCGCAAGGAAGCCAAGGCGCATGGCGAGGGCGGCAGCCTGATCGGTGCGCTGCTTGAGGGGCGCAAGGTCTTGATCGTCGACGATGTGATCACCGCCGGCACCGCAATCCGTGAGGCCTTGGGCATCATTCGTGGCGCGGGCGGCATCCCGTCCGGGATCGTGGTGGCGCTGGACCGGCAGGAGATCGCCTCCGAGCAGGATCGCCGTTCAGCCGCACAGGCGGTGGCAGCCGAGGCCGGCATCCCGGTGATTGCGGTGGCCAACCTGGGCGACCTGCTTGCTTTTGCGGCAGGAAACGCCGACCTTGTGGGCTTCCGGGAACCGCTGCTGGCCTATCGTGGCCGCTACGGCACCGACACTACAGGCTGACGGCAGGCGACAGGGGGCTGCGATGATGCCGATACACATCCGTTTGGCGTTACTCGCCGCCGCGGCCGCAGCTGTCGTTGCGACAACGATCGCCGCCGCGCCCGCCAGTGCGCAGGACAAACCGGCCGCGAAAAAGCTGTATTGCTGGAACCAGAACGGCGCCCGCGTGTGCAGCGACACGCTGCCGCCGGAGGCGGTGAACCAGGCGCGCGACGAATTCAACGTCAAGAGCGGCATGCGCAGCGCCGAGGTGCAGCGCGCGATGAGCAGCGACGAGCGTGCCGCCGCCGCGGCAAGCGAGCAGCAACGCCAGGCCGATCTGGCCGCCGAGCAGATGCGCCAGCGCACCGACCAGGCAATGTTGATGTCGTATCAGAGCGAGGACGATCTGCGCCGGGTGTTCAACGAGCGCATCGCCATCGTCGACAACAACATCCACACCGCCCGCTTCAATGTGACTAGCCTGCGCGAGGGGCTGGCCAGCATGCTGCGCACCGCCGGTGATCGTGAACTGGCCGGTCAAGCCGTTGCCGACAAGCTGGCCGGCGACATCCAGCAGCGCCATCGCGAGCTGATGGCGCAATTGCGTTTGCAGACCAGCTTCGAGCAGCAACGGGTGGCACTGGACGGCGAAATCGCCGACATCCTGCTGCGCTACCGGGCCATGAAGGAGCCCCCGGCCGGCGCTTCGCCGAGCGGCTGACTGGCGCAGCCGTCATTCCCGCCGGTGCGGCGCGCTGCTGCGGGCGGCATTTCCCGATCCGACGCCCTGCCCGCATAATGGCCGGTCTTACTCCTTGCCCACGAGGCTCTCCCGCATGGCCCGGATCATCGCCATTGCCAACCAGAAAGGCGGCGTCGGCAAGACCACGACGGCAGTCAATCTGGCGGCCGGCCTGGCGCGCGCGCCCAAGCGTGTGTTGCTGGTGGATCTGGACTCGCAGGGCAACGCCACCATGGGCAGCGGCATCGACAAGCGCGATGTGGCCGCCTCGACCTGCGACCTGTTGCTGGGCGAAAACACCGCTGCCGAGATCCGGGTCACTGCGCCGGAAGGCTTCGATCTGCTGCCCGGCAACATCGACCTGACCGCCGCCGAGATCCAGCTGATGGATCAGGGCGAGCGCGAACAGCGGCTCAAGCGCGCCCTGGCGCCGATCCGCGACGAATACGATTTCATCCTGATCGACTGCCCGCCGGCGTTGTCGCTGCTCACGCTCAATGCCTTGACCGCGGCCGATTCGATCATCGTGCCGATGCAGTGCGAGTACTACGCGCTGGAAGGACTCACGGCATTGCTGGAGACGATCGAGGCGCTGCGCGCCAACCTCAATCCGGCGCTGGAAATCGAAGGGGTGTTGCGCACGATGTTCGACATCCGCAACAACCTGGCCAATGCGGTGTCGGCCGAGTTGACCCAGCATTTCGGCGACAAGGTGTTCCGCACCATCGTGCCGCGCAACGTGCGCCTGGCCGAGGCGCCCAGCCATGGCCAGAGCATCCTCGGTTACGACCGCACCTCGCGCGGTGGCGTGGCGTACCTGGGGCTGGCCGGCGAGATCGTGCGCCGCCAGAACGATCGCAACAAGGCCTACCGGCCCGTGGAGACCGTTTGATGAGCAAGCCGATCCCCGCAAAAAAGCGTGGTCTGGGCCGCGGCCTGGAAGCGCTGTTGGGACCGAAGGGCGCAGCCGCCGCAGCGGCACCGAGCGCAGCCAGCGAAGACGCCTTGCAGCCGGGCGACAGCTTGCGCCAGTTGCCGGTCACCCAGTTGCAGCCGGGCAAGTACCAGCCGCGTAAGGAGATGGACGAGGTCAAGCTGGCCGAGCTGGCCGAATCGATCAAGGCGCAGGGCGTGATCCAGCCGATCGTGGCGCGCGAGCTGGCGCCGGGCCAGTTCGAGATCGTGGCCGGCGAACGCCGCTGGCGCGCCTCGCAACTGGCCGGGCTGACCGAAGTGCCGGTGGTGGTGCGCGAGCTGGACGACCGCACTGTCATCGCGATGGCGCTGATCGAGAACATCCAGCGCGAAGACCTCAACCCGCTGGAAGAAGCGCAGGCGCTGCAGCGGCTGATCGACGAATTTTCGCTGACCCACGCCGAGGCCGCCGGCGCGGTGGGCCGCTCGCGTGCGTCTGTGTCCAACCTGCTGCGGTTGCTGGAATTGCCGGTGGCGATCCGGGTGCTGCTGGAAACCCGCCGTCTGGAAATGGGCCATGCGCGTGCGCTGCTCACCCTGGCGCCGGAACTGGCCAGCAAGCTGGCGCAGGAAGCGGCCGACCAGGGGTGGTCGGTGCGTGAGGTAGAACACCGCGCGCAGCAGTTCGCCGCCGGCAAGGTGCCCGGATCGTTGCGCAAGGGCAAGCCGGCCGCCGCCGCACCGCAGGCCGACATCGCCTCGCTGGAAACCGAGCTGTCCGAGTCGCTGGGCACCAAGGTGGTGTTCAACCACGGCCGCGGCGGCAAGGGCAAGCTGGTGATTCATTACACCGACCTGGACACGCTGGATGGCGTGCTGGAACGTTTACGCGCCCAGCGCAGCTGAGTTCCTGCATCCGCGCAAGAGGATCATTCCGGCTATGCATCCCGCCAAGGTCGATCGCAATCATCTGCTGTGTCTGACCGAACTGCCGAACGTCGGGCCGGCCTGCGAAAAAGATCTGCGTCTGATCGGCATCCGTGTGCCCGCGCAGCTGCGCGGCCGCGATGCCTACGACATGTACGCGCAGCTATGCCTGCGCACCGGTGTGCTGCACGATCCGTGCGTGATCGATGTGTTCCTGTCGATCGTGCGTTTCATGGAAGGCGAGGCACCGGGCCCGTGGTGGTCGTTCAGCGCCGAACGCAAAGCCAAACTGGCCAGCGAAGCACCGCTCAGCATGGGGTGAGTGCGATGGGTGAGCGAACGTCGCCAGGAAGCGCTTCGGAGTGGTCTAGCGTCGCCTTTCGCCTCCCTTTTGCCACTCAAAATCTCCAGGACAACTTCCATGACCATTCTCGTGACCGGCGCTGCCGGTTTCATCGGTGCCTACACCTGCCGCGCGCTGGCTGCGCGTGGTGAGACGGTGGTGGGCCTGGACAACTACAACAGCTACTACGACCCGCAGCTCAAGCGCGACCGGGTGGCGGCGCTGTGCCCGGACATCGACATCCGCACGCTGGATCTGACCGACCGTGATGGCCTGGCCGCGTTGTTCGATGAGATCCAGCCCACGCGCGTGGTGCATCTGGCCGCGCAGGCCGGGGTGCGTTACTCGCTGGAAAATCCATCCGCCTACGTCGACAGCAACCTGGTCGGTTTCGTCAACATGCTGGAGCTGTGCCGGCATCGGGGCGTGCAGCATCTGGTGTATGCATCGAGCAGCTCGGTGTATGGCGACTCGGCGACCCCGCCGTTCTCGGAAGACCAGCGCGTGGACCAGCCACGCTCGCTGTATGCGGCGACCAAGGCCGCCAATGAGCTGATGGGCTACACCTACGCGCAGTTATACGGCCTGCGCGCGACGGGCCTGCGCTTCTTCACCGTGTATGGGCCGTGGGGCCGGCCGGACATGGCGCCGCTGATCTTCAGCCGCGCGGTGCTGGCGGGGCGGCCGATCGAGGTGTTCAACCACGGCAAGATGCAGCGCGATTTCACCTTCGTCGACGACATCGTGGCAGGCGTGCTGGGCGCGCTTGACACACCCAGCAGCGAGCCGGTGCCGCACCGGGTGTTCAACCTGGGCAACCACACCCCGGTGGAGCTGGAATACTTCATCGACGTGATCGCGCAGGCCGCCGGCCGCCCGGCCGAGAAAGTCTACCGGCCGATGCAGCCGGGCGACATGGTCCGCACCATGGCCGATACGCAGCGCGCGCAGGCCGCGTTCGGCTTTGAGCCGGCCACTCCGGTCGAACGTGGCTTGCCGCAGGTGGTGGACTGGTGCCGCCGCTATTTCGGCGATCGCGCTTAGCATCCAACACGCTACAGGCCGCTTTCCATTCGCTCCACCGCGCACAACGCACGTTCGCTTCATGCCTGACTCAGACAGGGCACAATGCGCGATCTTTTTCGCTCAGCCTTCATCTGGCCACTACGAATCCATGAGCCAACCTCAGCTTTCCGTTGTCGTCCCGGTGTTTAATGAGCGCGATAACGTCGCCGCGCTGGTTGGCGAAATCGTCGCTGCGTTGCGCGGGCTGGTGGCGTTCGAAATCGTCTATGTCGACGACCACTCGCGCGACGATACGCTGGCGGTGCTGCAAGGCCTGAAGACCACCACGCCGGAACTGCGCGTGCTGCATCACGTCACCCAGAGCGGCCAGAGCACGGCGGTGCGCAACGGCGTCAAGGCGGCGCGTGCAAGCTGGATCGCCACGCTCGATGGCGACGGCCAGAACGACCCGGCCGACATTCCCAAACTGCTGACCGCGCGTGCCAGCGCCGAGACGCAAGTGAAGCTGTTCGCCGGCTGGCGGGTCAATCGCCAGGATTCGGGGTCCAAGCGCTGGGCCAGCAAGTGGGCCAATGCGATCCGCTCGCGCATGCTGCACGACAACACCCCCGACACCGGCTGCGGCATCAAGCTGTTCGAGCGCGAGGCGTTTCTGGACCTGCCCTACTTCGACCATATGCACCGCTATCTGCCTGCGCTGATGCAGCGCGCCGGCTGGCGCACGGTGAGCGTGCCGGTGCACCACCGCCATCGCACTGCCGGCGTGTCCAAGTACAACAACCTCAATCGCGCCCTGGTCGGCATCCGCGACCTGCGTGGCGTGGCCTGGTTGATCACCCGCAGCAAGCGCACCGTGGTGCAGGAACGCTGATGGAACTGCATTGGCTGGATCAACCGCTGACCTGGCTGTTCTGGACCGGGCTGCATGTCACCTGTTGGAAGCTGATCGGCTATGTGGGCGCGCTGATGTTCGGCGGCCGCTGGCTGGTGCAGTTCGTCGCCTCAAAACGCGCCGGCAAGCCGGTGATTCCGCGCATGTTCTGGTACATGAGCGTGGTCGGCAGCCTGATGACGCTGAGCTACTTCGTGTTCTCGGCCAAGCAGGATTCGGTGGGCGTGCTGCAGAACCTGTTTCCGGCGTTTACCGCGTTTTACAGCCTGTATCTGGATGTGAAGCATCGCGGCTGGAAGCGGGATCGGGCGGTGCATTGAGCCAGGATTGGGGAGTCGGGATTGGGAGTCGCAAGTGCGGCACTGGTGCTCCGGTCTTCAGGCGTTTGAGGTGATGCTGGCTGCGCAACTGAGCTGATGGAGCATGCTGCATCGGCTTTACTTTGCAGTGGATAACGCCAGGCGCGCGATCTCCGAGAGTTCGTACACCGCGCTGCGATGGTTACCGACCTGAGATGACGCGCATCGCCGATGCCGCTTCGCTAACGCCATCGACATGCTGGGGTCATGTCCAGCGCCTTGCTCCATCGTCCCGTCTCCATGCCAGCGCCCACTGCGGTGTACTGGCATCTGCGTTTGCAGACGCATCAACACGTACCGCTGTTTGCGGACTGGCGCTGCGCGCGGGCGGCGGCAGCGAGCCTTGCGATGGCCGGTCACTGGCATGGTGCGCGCCTGCTGTGCTGGGTGCTGCTGCCGGATAGTTGGTGCGCCTTGCTGCAGGCACCGGGCAAGGCTGCGCTGCTGCAGATGGCTGGTGTCGCGCGACAGGCGGCTGGCGAGGCGGTCAATCGCGCGCGTGGCCGTGGCGGAACGGTGTGGCAGCCGCAGATGCAGGCGTCGGCACTTCCGCTGCAGGCCGATCACCGCCAGTTCGCGCGCTCGCTGGTCGCGTTGCCGTTGCGTGCGGGACTGGCCGAGCAGATCGGTGGGTATCCGTATTGGGACGCGATCTGGTTGTTGCACGACAACGCCGGGAACGCCGCCGCCATTCCGGCGCCGGATGATCGCTTACGCATGGCAGGTTTAGGAGGCGCGTGATCGTCATCGCTTGGGTCTGCAGGGATCGAGCACGACGTACAGGTGATCCTCTACACCTGTCAGCGTCGAGCGCAACGGGATCGGCAACTGCTGCTCACCACCTGCTCTGCCGCCATGCCGGCAGAGCAATCGCCCGTCACTCACCTGTCGATCAAAACGCCAACGGATGCTCTGGCAGCAAGGCCTGCAATTCGCTGCGGAACAACGCGCGGATCCGGTTCAATGCAGCCTCGGTGTCGGCTTCGAACCGCAGCACCAAGATCGGCGTGGTATTGGAGGCACGCACCAGGCCCCAGCCGTCGGTAAAGTCCGCACGCAATCCGTCGATCGTGGAGAGCCGAGCCGATTCGAACGGCGATTCTTCGCTGGCCTGCGCACGTTCGACAAAGCGCGCCACCAGCGCATGCGCATCACCGTCGACCGGCACCTTGATCTCCGGCGTGGCCACGCTTTCGGGTAGCGCGTTCAGCACTTCGGACGGGGTTTCCTCGCGCTGGGCCAGGATTTCCAGCAGGCGCGCGGCGGCATAGATGCCGTCGTCGAAACCGTACCAGCGCTCCTTGAAGAAGAAGTGCCCGCTCATCTCGCCGGCCAGTTCGGCGTCGGTCTCGCGCATCTTGGACTTGATCAGCGAATGCCCGGTCTTCCACATCAACGGGCTGCCGCCATTGCGCAACACGTAGTCGGACAGCTTGCCGGTGCATTTGACGTCGTAGATCACCAGCGCGCCGGGGTTGCGCTGCAGCACGTCGGCGGCGAACAGCATCAGCAGGCGGTCGGGAAACACGATGGCGCCTTCCTTGGTGACCACGCCCAGACGGTCGGCATCGCCATCGAAGGCCACGCCGATATCCGCATCGAAACGCTGCACCATGTTCACCAGATCGTCGAGATTGTGCGGCTCGCTCGGGTCGGGGTGATGATTGGGAAAGGTGCCATCGACATCGCAGTACAGCGGAATGACTTCGGCGCCGATCGCCTCCAGCAAGCGCGGTGCGATATCGCCGGCCACGCCGTTGCCGGCATCCACCACCACCTTGATCGGGCGGTCCAGCTGCACGTCGTCGGCGATGCGCTGGATATAGGCATCGCTGATGTCGCGCTGTTCCAGTTCGCCGGGCGCCGCTGCGGTGTGCAGGCGGCCTTCGTTGATGCGCTGGTGCAGGTCGGTGATCGCCGCACCCGACAGGGTCTCGCCTCCGATCACGATCTTGAAGCCGTTGTAGTCGGGCGGATTGTGGCTGCCGGTCACCGCCACGCAGCTGCCGGCGCGCAGCTCGTAGGCGCCGAAATACACCACTGGCGTCGGTGCCAGACCGATGTCGATCACGCTGCAGCCGGCACGGCGCAGGCCTTCGATCAGGCCGTTGGCAAGCTCTGGGCCCGACAGGCGCCCGTCACGGCCGACCACCACCTCGCGCAGGCCTTGGGCCTGCATCACGCTGCCGATGGCCTGGCCGATCAGCGCGGCAACGCCAGGATTCAAGTCCTTGCCGACCACGCCGCGGATGTCATAGGCGCGGAACATCTCGGTGGCGATCTGCACCGCCGGCACCAGGGCGGGCGGCGCGGATGTGGCGGCGTCCTGGTCCAGCGCGCGTGCCTGGCTGGCGACGCTGGCATCGTGCTGCAGGCTTTGCCCGAAGGTAGGTTCGTCGGCCGTCGATTCGCTTGCCACGCGGCGGCGCGGCAGGGCGACACGGCCACGGCTGGCGAGTACCAGCAGCACGGCGATGATGAGCAACAGCGACGCCACGATCGCGCAGCCAACTGCGCCAAGACCCAACGGGCCGCTGTCGCTCTGTCGCACGGCGGCGGCAACGCGCAGACCGCTGTCGCCCAGCGGCCTGGCCAGCGTTTCGGCGGCGTCGGCCAGCCCGGCATCGCCCTGCTCGGCGACGTTGTAGCTGCCCTGACGCAATGCCAGATAGGCGCTGCCGGGCACTGCGATCGCATCCAGCGGGCCGGTCAACCGCAACAGCGGCAGGCGCGCATACGCCACGGCCGGCTGCGTGCCTAAAGTCACCGCTGCCGCCACGCCGAGGCGGACCTGCTCGGCGTCGCGCACCACATGCACCTGCGCACGTTTGCCGACCAGCGCCGACTCGAGCAGGCTCAGCCGCGCATAGCCGAAGTCCTTGGGATTTTCATAGGCGGCGGTCAGATCGCCGGACAGCACCTGCACGTCTTCGGCGCCCTTGAAGCGCTCGCGGATGGCCGAAGCGGCGGCGAGCGCATCGCCATTGGCCAACGCGGCGATGACCTGCGGCTGCTTGAGCACGGCGTCGAGCTGGCTGGCCTGCTTGGCCATGGCCTGGCTGACGTCCTGCACGGCGCGGTCGCGCGCCTGCTCGAGGTCCTGCGTCATCGCATCTTCGCGCCACTGCGCGTAGCCGCTCCAGCCGAACCACGCTGCCAGCAGCAACAACACGCCCCCCAACACCGGACCACTCGTGCGCATGCCGGACGCGGCCTGGCTGCGCTCGCTCGCTTTGCTCATATGACGCCCCCGTCAGCGCACGCCGGTGTGGCCGAATCCACCCGCTCCCCGCGCGCTGTCGACGAAAGTATCCACCACTTGCAAGCCCACGCGCACGATCGGCAGGATCACCAGCTGCGCGATGCGATCGCCCGGCTCGATGGTGAAGGCGGCACGGCCGCGATTCCAGGTGCTGATCAGCAGCGGCCCCTGGTAATCGGCATCGATCAGGCCGGTGCCGTTGCCGAGCACGATGCCGTGGCGATGGCCCAGGCCCGAGCGCGGCAGGATCACCGCGCACAGCTGCGGGTCGGCCAGATGAATCGCGATGCCGCTGGGGATCAGCGCCGCATCGCCGGGCTCCAGCGTCATCGGCGCTTCCAGCGCAGCGCGCAGGTCCATGCCTGCGCTGGCTTCGGTGGCATAGGCCGGCAACGGCCACAGGTCGCCGAAGCGCGGGTCGAGCAACTTCACTTGCAAGGACTGGGTTGGGTGGCTCATGCCTGCAATCTCTCCGCGATCAGGGCCAGCAGTTGCTCGGCCAATTCGGTTTTGCTGCTGCTGGGGAAGCCACGTTCGCCACCCTGCCAATAGGCGATCGCAGCGTTGTTGTCGCTTTCGAAGCCACCGCCTTCGATCCCCACCTGATTGGCGATGATCAGGTCCAGCCGCTTGGCGGCGAGCTTGCCACGCGCATAGTGCTCCACGTCGTGCGTTTCGGCCGCAAAACCGACCACCAGCTTCAATGCGCCGGTTTGCGCGGCGACTTCGGCCAGGATGTCCGGGGTGCGCACCAGTTCCAGGGTCAGCGTTTCGCCGGTCTTCTTGATCTTCTGCGCGACCACCCGTTTGGGGGTGTAGTCGGCCACTGCGGCGGCACCGATGTAGATGTCGGCCGGAAACGCGCCCAGCACCGCATCGCGCATCTGCGCGGCCGAGCGCACGTCGATCCGTTGCACGCCGGCCGGAGTGGTCTGATGCACCGGGCCGCTGACCAGCACCACCTCAGCACCCTGGTAGGCAGCCGCGGCGGCCAGGGCATAGCCCATCTTGCCGCTGCTGCGGTTGCCGACGTAGCGCACCGGGTCCAGGTCCTCGAAGGTGGGGCCGGCACTGATCACGATGCGTAGACCTTCCAGTTGCGCGCTGCCGGGCACGAAGGCCGGCGCAGCTGCGCTCCTGGAAGCGGCAGGCGCGGCGGTGCCAGACACTGCGGCAATGATCGCCGCCGGCTCGGCCAGCCGACCGGGGCCCGATTCGCCTTCGGCCAACGGGCCGTCGTCCGGGCCGACCACGCTCACGCCACGCGTGCGCAGAGTCGCCACGTTGGCCTGGGTGGCCGGATGCAGCCACATGCGATGGTTCATCGCCGGAGCCACGGTCAGCGGCGCGGTGGTGGCCAGGCACAGCGTGGTGACCAGGTCGTCGGCCAGGCCATGCGCCAGACGTGCCAGCAGGTCGGCGGTGGCCGGGGCGACGATCACCTGATCGGCCCAGCGCGCCAGTTCGATATGCCCCATCGCCTGCTCGGCGGCGCTGTCCCACAAGGTGGTGCGGGTGGGCTGCCCGGACAGCGCCTGGAAGCTGAGCGGGGTGACGAATTGTTGTGCGCCGCTGGTCATGGCGACCTGCACCTGCGCGCCGGCGTCGCGCAGGCGACGGACCAGTTCGAGCGATTTGTAAGCGGCAATGCCTCCGCCGACGCACAGCAGCAAGCGCTGTCCGTCCAGGGGGCGGGCCTGAGTGGAGCCGATCACGTCGGAGTCGTCCTACGGTTACAAGGACAACTAGATTAGCCGATGCCCCCGCCTGGCCTGATAGGCGTGAGCGATGAGCACCGGCAATCTCGCCATATGCACATTCACGACTGGCCCACCGACGAACGCCCGCGCGAGAAACTTCTGGCGCGCGGGGCGACTGCCTTATCCGATGCCGAGCTGCTGGCGATCTTTGTCGGCTCCGGTCTGCGCGGCCAGGACGCCGTGCGCACTGCGCGCGATCTGCTGCTTCGCCACGGCCCGCTGCGCGTGCTGCTGGATCGCCCGGCCCCGGCCCTGGCGCGCCTGCCCGGCCTTGGGCCCGCCTCGGCCTGCAAGCTCAACGCGGCACTGGAACTGGCACACCGTCACCTGATGAGCGAGCTGGAGCGCGGCGAAGCGCTCAGCGACCCACCCAGCGTCGGCCGCTATTTTTCGCAGCGACTACGTGCAAAGGCGTACGAGGTGTTCGCGGTGCTGTACCTGGATACCAAACATCACGCCATCGCCTTCGAGGAATTGTTCACCGGCACGCTGGATGGCGCCGACATCCATACGCGCGAAGTGGTGCGACGGGCGCTACTGCACAATGCAGCGGCCGTGATCGTCGGGCACAACCATCCGTCCGGCAACCCGGAGCCCTCCGAGGCCGACCGCGCGGTTACCAAACGTTTGCTGGAGGCACTGGATCTGGTGGAGATCCGCCTGCTCGACCACTTCGTGATCGGCGACGGCCGCCCGGTGTCGCTGGCCGAGCGCGGCTGGCTGGAATGACAACGCGGCGGTGACCTGAACCGTCGGCCGGACCCGGGCGCGCGCGGTCGGGTAAAATCGGTGGTTTCGTTCCAAGCAGATCTCACGTGAAAGCCCAACTCCGCGCACTGATCGGCCAAGGTATTGAAGCCTTGCGCGCCAACGGCACCCTGCCTGCCGACACCCTGCCGCCGGATTTTGTGGTCGAGCGACCCAAGACGCGCGAGCACGGCGACTTCGCCACCAATGCCGCAATGCTGCTGGCCAAGCCTGCACGCTCCAATCCGCGCGCACTGGCGCAGGCGCTGGTGGCCGCATTGCCGGCCAGCGACGAGGTGGCCAAGGTGGAGATCGCTGGGCCGGGGTTCATCAACTTCCATCTGACGCCCTCCGCCTACCAGCGCGAAGTGGCGCATGTCATCAAGCAAGGCCCCGACTACGGTCGCGGGCTGGCCGGCAATGGCCGCTCGGTGGGCGTGGAATACGTCTCGGCCAACCCGACCGGCCCGCTGCATGTCGGCCACGGCCGCGCGGCGGCGATCGGCGACAGCCTGGCGCGCGTGCTCGATGCCAACGGCTGGAACGTCAAGCGCGAGTTCTATTACAACGATGCCGGCGTGCAGATCGAAAACCTGGCCTTGTCGGTGCAGGCGCGCGCGCAAGGGCTCACCCCCGACAGCGACGGCTGGCCGGAGAACGGCTACCGCGGCGACTACATCGCCGATGTCGCCAACGCCTACCTGGCCGGCGATACCGTCGACCTGGAAGGCCATCTGGTCACCGGTACCCAGGACCCGGCCGATATCGAGTCGATCCGCCGCTTCGCGGTGGCCTATCTGCGTAACGAGCAGAACCACGACCTGGCCGCGTTCCGCGTCGATTTCGATATCTATTTCCTGGAAAGCTCGCTGTACAAGGACGGCAAGGTCGAAGAGGCCGTGCAGAAGCTGATCGCTTCCGGCCACACCTACGAGGAAGGCGGCGCGTTGTGGTTGAAGTCCACCGACTTCGGCGACGACAAGGACCGGGTGATGCGCAAGTCCGACGGCACCTACACCTACTTCGTGCCGGACGTGGCCTATCACCTGACCAAGTGGCAGCGCGGCTACGAGCGCGCGATCACCGAGCTCGGCGCTGACCACCACGGCTCGCTGACGCGCGTGCGCGCCGGCCTGCAGGCCTTGGAACTGGGCATCCCGCAGGGCTGGCCGGAATACGTGCTGCACCAGATGGTCACGGTGATGCGCGGCGGCGAAGAGGTGAAGCTGTCCAAGCGTGCCGGCAGCTACGTCACCCTGCGCGATCTGATCGAAGAAACCAGCGCCGATGCGGTGCGCTGGTTTCTGATCGCGCGCAAGCCCGATTCGCAGCTCACCTTCGACATCGACCTGGCCCGTCAGCAGAGCAACGACAACCCGGTGTTTTATGTGCAGTACGCGCATGCCCGCGTGTGCAGCGTGCTGCGTCAGGCGCTGGAAAAAGGCTACAAGTACGAGCAGGCACATGGGTTGGCCGAGCTGGCGCGTCTGGATGACGAGCATTCGCTCAACGTCATGGTCGAGCTGTCGCGCTATGCGGAAGTGGTGGAAATCGCCGGCCAGACACTGGAGCCGTATCAGATTGCGCAGTACCTGCGTGAATTGGCGCACGCCTTCCACACGTGGTATCACAACACCAAACTGCTGGTGGACGATGCCGCAGAGCGCGACGCCAAACTCACCCTCGCCGTCGCCACGCAACAGGTGCTCGCCAACGGCCTGGAACTGCTCGGCGTCAGCGCCCCAGAAAAGATGTAAGTCGGGCCGCACGGCCCGCAACGACGTGATTCGGAGAAGTGGTAGATGGCAGCACGACGCGGTAAGAGTCAGGCGCGACGCAACACCAGCAATGGCACCCCCGTTTGGGTGTGGTTGGTGGCGGGCGCCGCGATTGCGGCAGTGATTTTCCTGGCAGCGCCCAACCTGTTCAAGAAGGACGGCGACGGCTTCCTGCGTGTGGGCCCGCGCGCCAATCCCGATGCGCAGCCAGAGCCGGTGGCAGATGCCGACGTGGATACGCCGGCCGACCTGCCCAAGCCCAGCGCACAACCGCCCAAGCCGCAAGCCAAACCCGGCGATGCGCAGACCCAGTACGACTTCTACACCTTGCTGCCCGGCAAGGAAGTGCAGATGTCCGATGCCGAACTGGCGGCCAGTGCGCGCGCCGAGGAAGCCGCTCGTGCGCGTGCGGCACTGGAAGGCAAGCCGGTTGCGCCCGCACCAGGTGCAGCAGCACGTGTTGCTGCAGCCACGCCGGCCGCCAGCGTGCCGGTGCCGTTGAACGAAACCGCCGCCAGTGTGCCCAAGCCGTTGGCAGAAACTGCGCCTGCGCGTCCGGCGGCCACACCGGCGCCGGCCAGCACCGCAGCGCTCACCACGCCGGCTGCCGCCGCACCTGCAACTGCAGCGCCCAAACCGGCTGCGACGACCGCAGCGGCAACGACGGCGGCTGCACCTGCAATGACAGACAACACCCGCTACATCCTGCAGGCCGGCTCGTTCGGCGCCTCCGGCGATGCCGAATCGACCAAGGCCAAGCTGGCGATGATGGGCCTGGCCGCACGCGTGGAATCGGCCGAAATCAGCGGCAAAACCGTCTACCGCGTGCGCATGGGGCCGTATGGCAGCGCCGGCGAACTGGCCGAAGCCAAGCAGAAACTGACCGGCAGCGGATTGCCTGCCATCGCCATCAAGGCGCAGTAGCGACAGTGTCGGATCGCGCTTGCGGCCTGTTGCTACGACGTCGTTGCGCGCCAGCCGCTCGGTGCGGCCGGGCTGCACGCACGCCGTGCAGCGGCACGCGCATCCGGCACGGTCGCCACACCTGATTGCTTCGCCTGATCCCCCTTCGCAGGAGTTACCCCCATGTCCAAGACCGTTCTGATCACTGGTGCCACCTCCGGATTCGGCAGCGCCGCCGTGCGCCGTTTTGCTGCTGCCGGCTGGAAGATCATCGCCACCGGCCGGCGCGCCGAGCGCCTGGAGGCGCTGGCGGCCGAACTGCCCACCGGCCAGGTGCACACCGCCGCGTTCGACATGCGCGATGCGCACGCCTTGTCGGCAGTGATCGACACCTTGCCGGCTGACTTCGCCGACATCGATGTGCTGGTCAACAATGCCGGCCTGGCGCTGGGTACCGCGCCCGCACAGCAGGCGGACCTGACGCAGTGGCAGCAGATGATCGACACCAACGTCACCGCCCTGGTCACCCTCACCCACCGCCTGTTGCCGGCGTTGATCGCACGCCGCGGCGCGATCATCAACATCGCCTCGGTGGCGGCGACCTACCCGTACACCGGCGGTAACGTGTACGGCGGCACCAAGGCGTTTGTGCAGCAGTTTTCGCTGGGTCTGCGCGCGGACCTGCACGGCACCGGCGTGCGCGTGACCTCGATCGAACCGGGCATGGCCGAAACCGAATTCACCCTGGTACGCACCGGCGGCAACCAGGCCGCCTCCGACACGCTGTATCGCGGCGCTACCCCGATGACCGCCGAGGACATCGCCGAGCAGATCTTCTACGTCGCCAGCCTGCCGGCGCATCTGAATATCAATCGGCTGGAAATCATGCCGGTCACGCAGTCGTTCGCCGGTTTCCAGGTGGCGCGCGACGCGCAGTAACGATGGCCTGCAACGCCAATGCCTCGGTCGCGCCGTGATCCGATGATGTGTTGATTGGCGCGTGCGCAGATCGCGCAGCATCCAAGCTCGGTGCGGCGCTGGAACTGGCGCACTGCCAGAGATGACGACAACGCCGCGCATTGCGCGGCGTTTTGCGATGCCCGGTCAGGCGCGATCAGCGGCAGCCAACGGCCGCGCGCCTGGCCGCAGCATCTTGTCGCGCAGCTGCAGGAACGGGCGCTCCACCGCGTAGTGCAAGACCGCACCGCCCAGCACTGCCATCAGGCCATACACCGCAAATGCCAGCACGCCACGTCCCTCCAGCGCCGGGCCGAACCAGCCCTGGGTGAGATGGAACACGGCCTTGTGGGTCAGATACAGGCTGTAGGAAATGCCCGCCAGCCATGCGGCGCCTGGCACGCGCAGGCCGCCAAGCACTCCGCGGGTGGCGGTGCCGGCCAGCACCAGCAAGGCGAGCCCCAACGACAACACCGGCCAGCCCAGCGCATTGCCGATCAGGCCGGTGCGCTCGCGAAACAGCCACAACGCCAGCGCCAGAATCGCCATGCCGGCACACAGCACAGCGTTGCCGCGCTGCTGCAGCCGTTGCCACAGCGTGGGGCGGAAGATCTTGAGCACCGCCAGGACGACACCGGCCAGCAGACCGTCCAGACGGTTCCAGGTCGGGTAATAGATGTCTTCGATAAACCAGTTGCGCTGCAGGCCGGCACCGGCGCTGTCCAGGGCGGTGTTGTGCCACCAGATGCCGGCACGCAGCGCGATGCCTGCAACCACCACCAGCACGTAGAGCACGACAAAGCGCGCGGCCGAGGGCCGACGCATCAACAGCGTCGCCAGCAACGGAAACACCAGATAGAAATGTTCTTCCACGCACAGCGACCAGGCGTGCGAGAACGCGGCATCGCGGCCGTAATCGACGAACAGGTTCAGGGTAAAGCTGACGAACATCCACCACGGTGCCAACCCGGGCGACTCACGAAACTCCGGCCACGCCATGTAGATCGCCAGCACCACCAGAAACGCCGGCAGGATGCGGAACGCGCGGCGCAGATAGAACGCCTTGAAGTCCAGGCCTTGCCCGTGCGCCAGCGGCCGCAGCACCTGCGTACCGATCAGAAAACCGCTCAACACGAAGAACAGGTCCACGCCCATCCAGCCGTAGCGGGACAACCACGCCCAGTCCGGCCCCAGGCCGCCGACCACGAAGGAATGGAACAGCATCACCCAGACGATGGCGATGCCACGCAGCAGATCAAGGGCGGGATAGCGCATGCGGGCGATGCAAGGCGAAGGAGCCCGATTGTGCCGCATCCCGCCGATGCAGCGATGCCGGCATCGACGTTGGCCGCAGCAACACGCCCGGCACCTCACCCGTGCCGCACTCAGAGACCTGCGGTAATGCCCAGCCGCCTTGCCGCCGCCAATCCGCTGTCGACGCTGTGTTTCCCCCACAGCGTCATCCATCACACGACGGTCTGTATTACGCGACGGCCTGCTGCTCGATCCGCTGGGTCGGCGCCACCGACACCGCCGGTTGCAGCAATCCCCATGCTTCCAGCTGATCCACCGCCCGGCTGATCCCGTCCTCCTCACGGATGCGCTGACCCAGCACGCGTGCTGCTGCACGCATGCTCGGCGCGCTGGCCTGGCGGATGGCATCGGCCAAGGTTTCCGGCTGCAATCCGACCCGTGCGAGCGCCGGGGGCGCGACGCCGCGCTGGGCCAGGCAATGCGCCCAGAACGGTTGGTCGTAGCCGAACGGTAGGACCACCGACGGAATCCCCGCAGCCAGCGCCGCACCGGTCGTGCCGGCACCGCCGTGATGCACCGCGACCGACACCCGCGGGAACAGCCAATCGTGTGG
Source organism: Xanthomonas hortorum pv. cynarae (assembly GCF_002939985.1). Classification (GTDB taxonomy): domain Bacteria; phylum Pseudomonadota; class Gammaproteobacteria; order Xanthomonadales; family Xanthomonadaceae; genus Xanthomonas; species Xanthomonas hortorum_D. The sequence continues at coordinate 24,591 of NZ_MDFM01000024.1, forward strand.
TGCCTGTTCCAACTGGAAGAAGCGCTCCGCATCGTCGGACGCATCTTCCCCGGCCGCCAGCCCGCCCCAGCCGCTGGCCAGCAACGCGCGTTGACCGGTCAGACGCACCGCCGCCTTGACGATGGCGGTGAGCTGCGCCGCATCGATGCTGATCATGCTGCCGAAGCCGACATACAGCGCCGGCGGGCCGGCCTGCAAAAACGCTTCCAGCGCGGCCGGCGGCTGCCATTGGGGCTGCGGCAACTGCCAGAAACCGGCGACCTGGGCTCTGTCCGGCCAGTCCGGCGGACGTGGGCACAGATGCTCGCTATAGCCATACACCACGCGCTGCGCGCTGCGATCGGGACCACTCCACGGATACGCCGGCAGCCCCAATGCCGGGCGCACGATGCCGTTGAGCGCCGGGCGCATCAGCTGCCAGGCGGCAAAGCGCACCGCGTGATGCAGTGCCACACTCACCAGCCCGGGCAGACGCACAGTGGGCATCACCATCAACGGCACATGGCGCGAGGCGTTCAGCGGCTGCAATTGCGTGAATACCACCGGCAGGCCGTAGGCCTGGCCCAGGCTATGCGCCAGCAGGCTGGCGCTGCCGACGCCGAGAATCAGGCCGGCATCGGCACAGGCCGCGCGGCCCTGCTCGGCCCAGTCGCGCGCCCAGTCCATCAGTTGTGCGCGCAAGGTGCCCCAGATGCCGCGCCAGCCACCGCGCATCTCGGCGACATTCGGATGGCCTTGCAACAGCTTCTGGTGGTCGCCGCTGAGCGGAAAGAACTCCAGCCCATTGGCGCGGATCAGGGATTCGAAGTTGGCGCTGGTCAGCACCCGCACCGGATAGCCGCGCTCCTGCAGGCCGCGGCCCAGCGCAATGATCGGGCGCACATCGCCATGCGTGCCCAGGGTGGCGATCAGCACCGGGCGGTGACGTGCCGGCGTCTGCAGTGACTCAGGCATATTCGGCCACCCCGTCGCTGGCGGTGGCGGTGGCGGTGCTGCCATCGCGTTGTGCGGCTTTCGCAGTGGCAGCATGCAGTAAGGCGCTGAGCGTGGCCGAATGCGTGGACGACAGCATCGAATGATGATCGCTGTCCAAAACGTGCAGGTGCAGATTGCGCACGTATGGTTGCCAGGCCTGCGGCCGGTAGTCCAGCCAGACCGCATCGCCGCCGCCGAAGCTCATGCGCACACGTGCTTCGACGAACAGCACGTCCTGCTGCAGCGGCTTGGGCCGATGGCGTCGCGACAGTTGCAGGTGATGCTGAGTCAGCCCGCCCAGATCATCCAGCAGGGTTGGGTGTTGTGTGAGCAACTGGCGCAACGCGGGCAAGTCGTTTAGCAAGTAGTGATCGCATAGCAGGCTGGCCAGTTCGGCGAGCGTGGTCGGTCTCGTTTTGTCATCTGCCACGTCCAGGCCCAAGGCATGCATTGAGGCATGCACCATCTCGGATTCCGGCAATGCTGCGGCTTGTTCCAGATATGGGTAACTGTCGAGCATCGCCAGCAACTCGACTTCTTCGCCAAGCGCATGCAACTCGGCGGTGATGGCATGGGCGATCAAGCCGCCCAGCGACCAGCCGATCAATCGATACGGCCCGTGCGGCTGCACGCTGCGCAGACGGGCCAGATAATCGCGCGCGATCGCCTCGATGCTTTCCGGGCGATGCTGCGGGTCGCTCAATGCCGGCGACTGCAATGCATACACCGGCCACTGCGGATCGAGCTGACCGAGCAAGGTGAGATACGACCAGCCCAGACCGACCACCGGATGGATGCAGAACAGCGGCGTGGTGCCCGGCGTACCCGCACGCAACGGCAACAGCACGCCGAGCGGATCGTTCGGGGTCTGTGCGCTGCGTTTGATCACCTCGGCCAGGCCGGCAATCGTCGGCGCATGGAACAGCGTGCCCAGCGGCAGTTCGACGCCGAACATCTGCGGGAAACGCGCGGCCATTTCTGCCGCGCGCAGCGAGTCGCCGCCGAGCTCGAAGAAGTTGTCTTCCACCCCCACCACTTCAATGCCCAGCACGTCCTGCAACATCGCTGCCAGTTGGTGTTCGAGCGCATCGCGTGGCGCCACATGCGCGCGCTGCGGCAATGCGCCCGGTGACGGCAATGCGCGGCGATCCAGCTTGCCGTTGGGTGTCAGCGGCAGTGCCTCCAGCGGCATCCACAGCGTGGGAATCATCGACGCAGGCAAGCGTTGCTGCAGATGCGCGCGCAGCAGCTCGGTCGACGGCATGGTGCCGTGCTTACCCACCACATAGGCCAGCAACTGCAACGCGTTGTTGTCGCCATCGCTATGGCCAACCACCACTGCCTGGGCCACCTGCGAATGCAGCAGCAAGGCGTTTTCGATTTCGGCCGGCTCCACGCGATGGCCGCGGATCTTCAATTGCGCGTCCGCACGGCCGATGAACTCCAGCATGCCGTCGCGACGCTGACGCACGCGGTCGCCGGTGCGGTACATGCTGCTGCCGTCGTCGGCAAACGGGTCGCGCACAAAGCGCTCGCTGGTCAGCTGGCGCTTGCCGCGATAGCCCTTGGCCACGCCCGCGCCGCCGATATACAGCTCACCGATCGCACCGGTGGGCAGCGGCTGCCGCTGCGCATCCAGCACGTAGACGCGCGTATTGAGCAGCGGCCTGCCAATGGGTGGGGCTGCGGCGTCGGTCAGCTGCAACGGCATGATGGTCGACCAGATGGTGGTTTCGGTTGGCCCGTACAACTGGGTCAGGCGCCCCACCCGGCTCAGCAACTGCGTCGCCAACTCCGGCACCAGGGCCTCACCGCCCACCAGCGCGTGGATACGGTCCAGTGCCAGATCTTCATTGGCCAGCAGGATGCGCCACAACGACGGGGTGGCCTGCACCACGCTGATCTGCTCGTGTGCGATCAGGCGCGACAGGCTGCGTGGATCGTGGGTGATGCCGGCCGGTGCGATGACCACGCGTGCGCCCACCAGCAGCGGCAGGTACAACTCCAGCCCGGCGATGTCGAAGGTGATGGTGGTGACCGCCAGCACGCGGTCGCGCGGCCGCAATGCCAGTTCATGCTCCATCGCATGCAGGAAATTGAAGAGATTGCGATGGCTGATTTCCACGCCCTTGGGCGCGCCGGTCGAGCCGGAGGTGTACAGCACGTAGGCGGTGCCATCCGGCGTGGCGAGCGGTGCTATCGCCGCCGGCAACACCGCCGGGCGTGGATCCAGCCACACCATGCCACCGAGCAGATAGCGCTCGCACAACGCCGGCTCGCAGACCAGCGCGATGGCGCCGGAATCGTTGAGCATCTGCCGATTGCGTGCGGCCGGGCTTTCCGGGTCCAGTGGCAGATACGCCGCCCCACTCCACATCACTGCCAGCAAGGCCACCAGCAACTGTTCGCTGCGCGGCAACGCGATGGCGACCACATCGCCGGGGCCCACGCCGTCGGCCACCCACTGCGCCGCAATGCGCGAGGCGAGCTCGCACAGCGTGGCGTAATCCAGCGTGCGGTTGTCGTATTGCACCACCACCGCCGCCGGCATCAGCTCGGCGCGCTGCAACATGCCGTGCAACAGCGTGCTCGGCTCCGGCAGTGGCGCTGCGGTGTCGTTCCAGGTGTGCAGCAGTCGCTGACGCTCGTCATGACCCAGCACATCGATCAGGCCGAGTGCGCATTCCGGATTTGCCAGTACCGCATCGGCCAGGTGGGTCAGGCGGCGGCAATGTTCTGCCAGCTCGTCGCTGTCGTACATTGCCGGGTTGGCATCCAGATCGAAGCGCAACGCGGCGCCATCGCCACGCTCGTAGCAGAAGATGGTCAGATCGTCGACGCGACCATTGGAAAGATTATGCGGGATCGCAGACGCCTCGCCAAAACGCAGCGCACAATCGAAGGGTTCGATGTTGACCGCCAGCCGCGCGACGTTCTGATCGATGCCGAACATACCCAGATCACGGCGCAGATCCTCATAGCGATATTGCTGATGGCGCAACGCATGCCTGACCACCGACGAGACCTGTGTAAACAAGGTATGGAGCGGTTGCTGCGGATCCATCTTCAGACGCAGCGAGATCAGATTGGCAACCATGCCAGCGGTTTTACGGTAACGCGCGTTGATGCGACCGGTCACCGGCATTGCCAACACCAGATCTTCTGCGCCGGTGCAACGGTAGTAATAGGCCGCGATCAGCGAAATCAGCATCTGCGGCAAGCTGGCACCGTATTGCTTGCCCAGCGCGTGCAGACGCACCACTTGCTGTGGCGAAAAATACCCGGTGCTGCGCAAAAGACCGGTAGACGGATGGCTGCCGAGCCGCGACAAAGTCGTCGGCGGTGGCAGATCGGCCAGCTGCTGCATCCAGTATGCGCGATCGCGCTGAAGACGATCGGAGTCGAGGTACTGCTGCTCCCACTCCATCAAGGACAGCGCACTGCCGAATTGCGCAGGTTCCGGCTCGACACCTTCTGCGTATGCGTTATACAGCGCCGCCATGCGCTGCATCATGATCGATCCGCTATAACCATCCACCACCAGATGGTTCGCGCAATGCACCCACATATGGTGATCTTCGCCAAGACGGAACACCGCGCAATGCCATAACGGCCCGTCCTGCAGATTGTCCGGCTTGCGGACTTTCTCGTCGAGCCAGTGCTCGGCGGCGTCGCGCGGGAAGGGATCTTCGCTGACGTTGAAGTACGGAATGGCAGCCGTGTAATCGGGCCGGATCACCTGGCCGGGCACGCCATCGTGTTCGACGATGCACAGCCGCAGCGTGTCGAACTCGCGCGTCAGCTGCATGCTGGCGCGCAACAACAGCTGCGGATCGAGCGGGCCGAACATCTCCAATGCTTCGGACAACATCAAGGTGTTGTAGGTGTGCAACTTGCTGACGACCCACAGGCCGCGTTGCGCTTTGGTCAGGGGAATCACGGCAGAGACTTCAGCGTGCATTGCGTGCATCCTTCTTCAATGTAGAGCGCAGTCGCCCAACGCGCCGTGCCCGCAATGCGGTCAACGAGACGCCGGATCAGCACTTGGCCTAAAAACGTTCAGGTAGAAAACACCATCGACCACCGGCAGAGGCCGGCGATACGCAGTTGGAACACTCGATAAAGACGCACAATGGAGACGTATAACGAAGTGGCTCGTAAGTGACACCAAGACGTGCAACTGCGTTTTTCTTGAAGCACTTGCTTCCCGGCAAGTTAATAAACACTAACAATCGGGCAACACAATGAACCGTGCAAAAATCACGAATTGCGCGTTTCCTGCAAATTCTTTTTAATGAAGTGTGATTGCAGTTAGTGTTCTGGATACATACCTCTGTTTGGGGATCCGGCACTGCATGCAGCGCCACACACAAAACGCGACGCATGTCGCGTCGACGCGGCAGGTGCGCGATTGCAGGCGAAATTGCAGGCGGATTTGCGTTCTCCGCATTGCATAAAAGACCGCAATGCATAAGACCACTACGCGCGGCAGCGTTGATATAGCTGCGCTACCAGACAAATCACTGCACGACATGCGGCATCGCTTGCGACACCTAGCGCGTGCATTCGTTCGATCATGCGTCGGTCGTTTGGATGTCATACGACTGCGGCACTCTGTAGATCAACGCGCGGGGTCGCGCGGGTCACAGTGCGCTGTTTTATGTGGACTGCGCCGGTGCGCGTCTGCGCGGAGTCATGCGTGCGTGACTGAGCGGTGGCAAGCGGCGATCAAGGCGCGCTGGCAGGGCGGTGCCCAACAGATTCATGCCAAGGCCGATCACCTGCCGCGTCCGCTTTACGACTGCTCACTCGTCTATGCAGCTCTTTCTACACAGCTGCGGCGCCGCGGAATCAGTGCTGATCCTGCATCGGCACTGCCTGCGCGCCACGGCGTCGGCCGCAGCGCGCGTACTGCTTCAGCCCAACGGTTCGTCGGACAGATAGGTATAACCGGTCAGCCCGGCTTCCAAGGCGTCGTGCAATTCCTGCGCACGCTCCGGCGACAGCTGCGCGGCGGCGATGCGCTCGGCATAGGTCGCGCGCAGCGTGTCCAGCTGATAGCCCACATAGTCCAGCATCACATCGGTGGTATCGCCACGGCGCTGCTGCGCAATTCGATAGCCATCGCCGTCCACGGCCACTTCCACCGCATCGGTATCGCCGAACAGGTTATGGATATCGCCGAGGATTTCCTGGTAGGCGCCGACCAGGAAGAAGCCGATGCGATAGCTCTCGCCCGGATTCAATGTGTGGAGCGGCATCGAGTTGTCCAGGCTTTCGTTCTCGACGTAGGTCTTGACCATGCCATCGGAGTCGCAGGTCATGTCGGCGATGATGCCGCGCCGCTGCGGCGCTTCGTTCAAGCGCTCGATCGGCACGATCGGGAACACCTGATCGATCGCCCACACATCCGGGATCGATTCGAACACGCTGAAGTTGACGAAGTACTTGTCCACCAGCCGCTCGTTGAGCTCGTCCAGCACCGGGCGGTGGCTCTTTTCGTCGAAGCTCAGGCGTGCACGCACGCCATGGGCGATGGCGTAGAACAGATCGTCGATACGCGCGCGATGGGTGAGGTCGATCTGGCCCAATGCATACGCACTCAGGCCTTCGGCATGGAAGTGCTGCGCCTCCTGGAACAGTTCCACCGCCGGGCGCACGTCGAGTTCGTCGTGGATCTCGCGCAGGTGGCGAATCGCTGCCGGTTCGTCGTCGTGCGCGTCGGGCACGCGGCCTTCCGGCGCCTGCTCCACTTCGGACACGTTGGCGATCAGCACCGCGTGGTGCGCGGTCATCGCGCGGCCGCATTCGGTGACGATGCGCGGCGGGGTCAAGCCATGCTCTTCGCAGGCATTGGCCAGCGGCTGCACGATGTTGCTGGCGTAGGAATGCAGGCCGTAGTTGATCGAGCAATAGCTGCGCGAGCGGGTGCCTTCGTAATCGATACCCAGTCCGCCGCCGACATCCACGTGGCTGATCTTGGCGCCCAGGCGCGAGAGCTCCACGAAATAGCGCGTGGCCTCGCGCATGCCGTTGGCGATGTCGCGCACGTTGGAAATCTGCGAGCCCATGTGGAAATGCAGCAACTGCAGGCAGTCGGCGTATTCGGTGTCGCGCAGCGTCTTCCACAGATCGAGCACCTGCCGTGGCGACAGCCCGAACTTGGCCTTGTCGCCACCGCTGTTCTGCCACTTGCCCGCGCCCAACGAGGCCAGGCGCATGCGCACGCCCAGGCCCGGCTTGACCTCCAGCGCGCGCGCTTCTTCCAGCACCAGCTTCAGCTCGGAGGGCTTTTCGATGACGATGAAGGTCTGCAGGCCGAGCTTGCGCCCGATCAGTGCCAGGCGGATGTATTCGCGGTCCTTGTAGCCGTTGCAGACGATCAACCCGCCCGGGCGCGACAGTGCCAGCACCGCCATCAGCTCGGGCTTGCTGCCCGCTTCCAGGCCGAAGCCCTCGCCGTGGTGGCTGGCCAGGGTGCCGGCCACGCCGCGATGCTGATTGACCTTGATCGGATACACGGCCGTGTAGCCGCCGGCGTAGTCCCATTCGGACTGCGCCTGCGCGAACGCCGCCTGCAGCTTGCCCAGGCGCTGGCCCAGGATGTCCGGGAAGCGCACCAGCAGCGGCAGCTTGGCGCCGGCTGCGCGCGCGGCATCCACCACCTCGGGCAGCGACACCGATGGACCATCGCCGGTCGGGGTGACCACGATGTGTCCGGCAGCATTCACATCGAAATACCCGTCGGCCCAATGCGGGATCGAATAGGTCTTGCGGGCTTGGTCGAGGGACCAATCGCTCATTTCGCTGACTCGGCTGGGGCAAAAAGGGCGTGAAGTGTAACGCCTGGCACGCGCAGGGTCCGTTACAATCCGCGCCGACTTGATGCCCCGCTCCTGGTTGGAGTGGGGTGGAACGCAGATTCAGCCGCCGCGCAGTTTGGCTGCACGAGGCTGCGCCCGACCCTCATCCGGCGCTACGCGCCACCTTCTCCCGGTGGGAGAAGGAACAGTCCTCCATTCTTTCTAGGATCACCGCATGAGCGCCAACGACAACTGGTACATCGAACACTTCCAGCCCACCGGCTCGGCGATCGGCTTCCGCATCAGCGGCAAGCTGGACGAGGTGCAGTCCCCGTTCCAGAAGATCGAGATCTACCAGACCACCGACTGGGGCAAGCTCATGCTCATCGACGGCGCGGTGATGCTGACCAGCCGCGACAACTTCTTCTATCACGAGATGATCAGCCACCCGGCGCTGTTCACCCACGCTGCGCCCAAGCGCGTGGTGATCATCGGTGGCGGCGACTGCGGCACGCTGCGCGAGGTGCTAAAGCACCCGGGCGTGGAAAGCGCCACCCAGTGCGATATCGACGAGCAGGTCACGCGCATGTCGGAGAAGTACTTCCCCGAGCTGTGCGATTCAAACCATGACGCGCGCGCCGAGCTGTTGTTCGACGACGGCGTGGCCTATATGGCCAACTGCCCGGCCGGCAGCGTGGACATCGTGATCGTCGATTCCACCGACCCGGTCGGCCCGGCCGAAGGCCTGTTCAACAAGGACTTCTACGCGAGCTGCTTCAAGGCGCTGAAGGACGACGGCATCCTGGTGCAGCAGTCCGAATCGCCGCTGGCGCTGTTGGAGCTGATCAAGGAAATGCGCACCGAAATGGGCAAGGCCGGCTTCCAGTCGTTCAAGACTCTGCCGTTCCCGCAGCCGTGCTACCCCACCGGCTGGTGGAGCGTGACCATGGCCAGCAAGCAGGCCAACGCCGATTTCGCGTTCCGCCAAAACGATGCGCAGGCCAAGGGTTTCGAGACGCTGTACTACACCGCGCATCTGCATACCGGCGTGCTGGTTGCACCGCCGTTCGTGGCCAAGGCGCTGGGCGAGTAAGCATGTCATCGGGCCGGCGCAGCTTGCTGCGCGCCGGCCTGATTGAAAAGAACCGGCGCATCGCTCGCGTGCGCTGGTTCTGCAGATTGAGGGGGCGAAGACAGCACCGCTTACAGGCGTGCTGGCGATGCTCGCAGTGTCGCGCAGCATCGGCAGGGCCATGTGTGCACTACGCTCCCCTGCTGCGGCACGCATCTACCTGAGGCTTGTGCACGCAGTGCCGCCAGCCCCGTTCTTCGTTTGCCAGCCCTAGAGCCGCGCCAACACTTCAGCCTTTTTGGCGTCGAACTCTTCCTGGGTCACCAACCCCGCATCCAGCAACTGCTTGAGCTTGCTCAGCACCTGCATCGGATCATCCGCGCCGGCCACCGCAGTCGCTGGCACTGAAGGCGCCACGCCCTGCGCTGCAGGCGCATGCACCACCACACCGCCGGCCGATGCACGCAACTTGTCGAACTCCAGCTGCTGGCGTTTTTCGTGGGCCGATTCTTCCACCTGCTGGGCATAGGCGTAGACCCGCCGTGCCTGTTTCTTGGGCAGGCTGTCGATGGATAGGTAGCCGCCCTGCGTGGTGCGGCACATGATCGTCGCGCCCAGCATCTGCTCGCTCATATGCACGTCGAGCACCTCGCGCCAGGGGACATCCCGAAACGTCATCCCGAACAGCGTGGGGTGTACAACGATGAATCTGCGATTGGTCAGCACCACCGCGGCCGGCGACAAGTTCATCACCATTTTCTTCTGCACAGCGATGTACTCGACCTGCTCGTCGCGGGTCAGCAACTCGTTCACCTTGGGCAGGATCTTGCCCACGGCCACCGGGTCCTGCTCGTCGGTCAGGAATTGCGTAAAGACCTCCATACCTTCCTCGTCGTGATTGCTTGCGCCGCAGCGTTGTCTTGTATGACACCACATCCGTGCCCTCGTGGTGCCGATCAGAGCTACGACGAAGCGTGCGCAGTACCGGATCACCGAGCGCTTCATACAGCCCAGCGGCAACAAGGCGGATGTCGCCATCCGCCTTTGTTGTGTGCACAACGCTGTTTTTCTATCGCCGACTCAAAAGCGGACTTCGGCGCCGAAGCTCAGCACTTCGGCACGATTGATGGTGATGTCTTCGTAGTCGTCGTAGTACTCGTCGGCGTACAGGTAGTTCGTGTAGAGCGCGCTCAGACTGAAATGCTTGCCGATATCCACACCGAGGCCCGCACCCAGATATGCGCCGTAGACACGCTCGGTGTAGTCCTCGCCTTTTGCCTCGCCTCCCCAATAGCCCATGCGTACCAGAGCGAACACTGGGGTGTCGCCGAAGTTGAAGCGCGCCGTTCCACCGATGCTGCCGAAGTCCACTGTCGGAATGACGACAAAGCCATCCGCATCCTTCGAACCGTCAACCTTTCCGGTGGCCACTTCAATGCCGACCAGCGTGACCGGACCAGCACGCCAGCGGTAACCGACGTTGAAGCCCGCCATGTCCTGCTTGTTGCCCTCGAACACCTTGGCTTCGCCGCCCTGCGCGCCCAAGAACATGCCGCTCTTGAGGCGCTGTTCTTCTTCGCGCGGCGCAGGCGCAACGTAGGCGGGCGCCGGTGCAGGCGGTGCCGCCGCTGCGGGCATCTGCGCCGTCACCGTGGTGAAGCCGCCGGTCTCGCCGGCTGCGCTGTCTTGCACTGCCGTCTGTCCTGCGGCGGTACCGTCTTGCGACGGGCCCGACGGTGGCGCTGCCGGTGCGGTGGCCCCCTGGGTGCCAGCCTGCTGTTTTTGCTGTTGCCGATAATTGTCCCAGCCGCGCGACAACGACTGCGCGGCCGCGTCGGAAACGCAGCCCAGCGCCGTGCAGGCCAACAGCCATGTTGCGGTCCTTTTCATCGCATTCCCCAATGAGTCGTACTCCATCGTCCCCGCATCCAATGCGCACGCAGGCATGGCCTGGCGGCGTCCGGAAGTGGCGCAGTTGCTGTCCAATTCGGGGGCTTCCCCAGCATCACAGGATCGTGCGCGTACTCGGCTTCAGGCATCGCCCGTGTGGGCGTGCCGGTACTGACGCGTGATGCAGCCCCCTGACCGCAGCCGGCACAGTGAATCGAGTCTCATCAGCTGTCAAGAAGGGCTGTGATCGCTGCCTGTCGGCGCGCATTTCGCGCGGCCAGCCGCCTGATGAGCGCTCCTGCCGATGGGTAGGGCTTGGCTTTGCGCTCCACGCTCGCTCCCTGCAGGCGGCGCGCCGCGCGTGCGTACCGAAAAACTAGACACGGCCGACTTGGCAACCTATTGATTCTTTAGGCCGTTCCACTCCCGAAACATTTCATTTTTTTAACAAATGTAATTTCAATACTCACAAGTTCTAAAATTCACCGAACCGATCCCCCGCGATCATCGTGAACCTGCCAGACGCGTGATTCCTCCGCGCCGCCAAGGTCCGGAGACTTGCCATGCACTACCAGCCGCTGGACACCTCCAGCCTGCAAATCGTCACGCCCGTCCTGCTCAAGCAGGGCACCCGGCTGCTCGAGCCCACCGTTTATCGCACGCATCTGGATGGGCAACTGGCGGTGGTCAAGGACTACAGCCGCTACCGCCGTACGCTGCTGGCGCCGATCGCGCGGCTGATGGTGCGGCACGAGTCCAAGATGCTGGCCCGCCTGCACGGCTGGCGGCATGCGCCGGCCCTGCTCGGCACGCTGGGCGGGCTGGCACTGGGCATGGAGTTCATTCCGGGCGACACCCTCAGCGCCAGCGCGGTGGTCGGCCAGGAGGTGTTCCAGCAGCTGCAGCAGGCGCTGCGCCGCCTGCACGCAGTCGGCATCACCCACAACGATCTGCACGGCACCAATGTGGTGATCAGTGCCGGCGTGCCGGTGCTGATCGATTTCACCTCGGCCTGGCGCTTCCCGCGCTGGTTGCGACGCGGCACGCTGGCGCGTCAACTGCAGCGCAGTGACTTGGCCAATTTCCAGAAGATGCGCCAGCGCCTTGCCGGTATCGCGCCGACCGCCGACGAGGCCGCACGCAGCGCCGAGCCGCGCTGGGTACGCACCATCCGCGGGAGCTGGAAGCGGCTGTATTGGCACATGAAGCGCCATGCGCAGCCAACCAGTGCCGACTGAAACCCGCTGACCGGCAGGCCGCGGACCCGCCGCCGAGGCAGCGCGCACCCGCCGTGATGCCTGGCCGGTGACGTGCAACCGCGCCCTGCATCCAGCACCCGCACCTGCGCAACAACGCATCTCGATCTGCGTGCCGCATGCTGATCCGGCGACGCGGGCCACGCCCACCGGGCTGCACGCCTGACCATCCCGATGACACGCCAACGGTGCGCCTATCCACCTGGCGAGCAATCGCCAGGTGGTGCGCAACGGCGCGGGGGAACCACAGCAGACAGGGGTACGCGTCGATGCCGCGCACCGGCGACGCCTGTCTAGTGGCTAGGCCGTCGTCCGGTCGCCGCCCCAGGTCGTCACTGCGCGTTTGCCGCTTCGGCTGCCGACTGCGCGCGGTAGGCGATCAGGCGCGGCGCGTCGGCGACGAAGCGGTCCAGTACGCCATCGGCGATCTTGACCGGGCCACCGAAACGCGTGGCGCCGGGAATCGAGGGGATGGCTGCGGCTTCGGCGGCGATCCGCTTGGCATCGGCAAACGCCATTGACGCCTGTGCATCGCCGCGATTGGCGGCCTCCAGGCCGGCGGCAGTCTGCTGCAGCGCGCGGCCCCAGCCTTCCATGGCGTCCAGCCAGGGGCGCGATTGTTCCGCAAAGCCCTTGTCGGCCACCCCTGCGCGGATGATCTGCGGCGCGGCCGCGAATGCGTCTGCCGTGCGCGCCAACTCCGCGATGGCCTGGCTGCGTGCGGCCGCATCGCCGAGCGCGATCGCCTCGCGCACATGGTCGAGCACGGCCTTCAACTGCGGTGCCTGCTCCTGCCATGGCTGGCTGCCGAAGGTCGGCGCCAGATGCTGGGTGTCGAAGAAGGTCAGCAGCGCGGCGGTCACCCGCGCATCGCCGCCCGCCAGATCACGCGCGGCCGCGTGCCAGGTGCGCTCGGCGTCGTAGCCTTTGTCGTTCCACGCGAAGGCGGTGATCCCCATCACCGCGACGCGGCTGGGCACTTCCTGATTCATCGGATTGGAGACGATGCCGGACAATTCCGCGGACAAGCCCGCCTCGCGTCGCGCGTAAGGCGCCATCAGCAAACGCCCGGCCGAGGTTTCGAAATCGTTGACCGGGTAGTTGTCCCACAGCAGCGTCTTGCGGCCAAACGCCTTGGTGGCCGCGCGTGCATCGGGGATGGAAATGGCCGGCGGCACCACGTCGGTGCCGGTCCACTGCACCACGACTTTCGGGTCCAGGTGCTTGCGCAGTGCTTCCTTGTACGGGCTTTCCTTGGCGTCGAAATACTCGGTCGGCACCATGATCAATTCCGACGACGCATCGTGGCGGGCGACCAGATCGGCCTGCACCAGATTGAGCAGATGCGACTGCGCGATGCCGGCCGCTTGCGCACCGGAGTCGCCGAAAGTGGTCTTGTCGCGCTCGCAATTCCACTTGGTGTATTCGATATCGTCCAGCGCCACGTAGAAGCTGCGCACGCCCAGCGCGCGGAAGGCATCGAACTTGCGCAGCAGCGCCTTGGCGTCGGCCGGATCGGAGAAGCACACCGTCGGCCCCGGGGAGATCGCATAGACGAAGTCAACGTGATTGCGTTTGGCGGTGGCCGCCAGCTTGCCCAGCGCCTTCAACGTGGCGGCCGGATACGCCTCGCGCCAGCGGTCGCGCGCGTACGGGTCGTCCTTCGGGCTGTAGATGAAGGTGTTGGCCTTGGTACGGGCAAGAAATTCCAGATGCTTGGTGCGATCGGCCATCGACCACGGTGCACCGTAGAACCCTTCGATGGTGCCGCGGATCGGCATCGCCGGATGATCCTGGATCACCAGGATCGGGATGGCGGGGCGCTCGACCAGCTGACGCAGCGTCTGCGCCGCATGGAACAGCCCATCGTTATCGTGACCGGCCAGCGTGATCAGGCTGCCGTTGCCGAGCGCGACGCTGGCGAGCGTATAGCCCTCCTTGTGGCTGTCCTGCGCCGCCTTGCTGCGCGTCAGGGCATCGCGCACCACCGCCGCCTCGCCGGTGCCGAGCACGACGTACGGGCGATCAAGGGTGGCGGGCAGCCGCGACGCGGTAGCGAGTTTGGTGACGCCGGCGGTGCCGAGGATGCGACGCACCAGCGCGACCGATTCCGGATCTGCGCCCGGCGCGACGACCAGCACCACCGACTGACCCAGCGTGACCGTGCCGCCATCCAATGCGATCGACACCGGGGCCGGGAAGATCGCCGGCTGCGTCACCGGCTGCGCCAGCGCGGGGCCCGCAAGGCCCAGCGCTACCAGGATCGGGAGCAGGCGCAAACCCGACTTGCCATGACGTCGCTTCATTCCGAACTCCGGTATTGAAATGGTATTACCACCTAGAGTAGGCAAGTCGTCGCGCGGCGACAAGCAGGGGCCGTCTCAGGACGTTCTAGCTCTCTTCGACAATTCGCAGCTAGGTTACGAGCAGGCGGCCGGTACCGTTGCTGGCCTCTGGTGTCGGGGCAGATCTGCGGTATTAAAATGGTATGAGCGGGCAACGTAGCGCGGCGCGCGTTGGCGATACTTGGGCCCTATCGCGGCCAGACTGCTCCATCGAAGGTGGGCCCGGCTGCCAATTTCATAACCGCGTTGGTTGTCGGCAGCTGGATGCCGCCTACGACGGCAGTGACCGACGGTGCAGACCCGGCCCCGTGGCGCTGTTTTTCTGTCATCGGTCAGTTGCCTGCGCAACGCCGGCACAGCATCGACCGAAGTCGCTTCCGCTGACGCCTTACAGCGCGTCGCTATCCAGCTCGCCGGTGCGGATGCGCACCACGCTGCCCAGGTCGTAGACGAACACCTTGCCGTCGCCGATCTTGCCGGTGCCGGCGGCGGCCACGATGGCTTCGACCACGCGCTCGGCCTGGTCGTCGGTCACCGCCACTTCGATCTTCACCTTGGGCAGGAAATCGACCACATACTCGGCGCCGCGATACAGCTCGGTGTGGCCTTTCTGCCGGCCGAAGCCCTTGACCTCGGTCACCGTGATACCCGCCACCCCGCAGCCGGCGAGCGCTTCGCGCACATCGTCGAGCTTGAACGGTTTGACGATGGCCATGATCATTTTCATCGGTGCAGATCCCAGGGCATGACGGTCGCGCAGCATACCGTGGACGGCCGCAACACTCATCTCATGTGCATCGCCGTCACCGCGACCGACAGCCGAATGGGACTATCCTTACCGCCTGCCGACTGCCTTGCCGATGTCCCGCGTGTTCCGGCCTGCACTAGGCTTCCTACGGACCTGCGGAGAACACCCATGATCGATTTCAATCAGCTCGACGACCTCGCCCGCCGCCTCAGCGACCTGGTGCCGCCGGGCCTGCGCCAATCGCGCGAAGAACTGCAGAGCACCTTCAAGGGCGCACTGCAGGCCGGCCTGGGCAAGCTGGACCTGGTCACCCGCGAAGAGTTCGACGTGCAGCGCGCGGTGCTGCTGCGCACGCGCGAAAAACTCGACGCACTGGAACAGGCCGTCGCCGCACTGGAAACACGCGCCGCCGGCGCGCCGCCCCCAGCGCCACCCACCACTCCCTGACCCAAGGCCCTCCACCATGAGTCTGGCGCTGGTGCACAGCCGTGCCCGCGTAGGGGTGCATGCGCCTGAGGTTCGGGTGGAAGTGCATCTCTCCGGCGGGCTTCCCTCCACCCAGATCGTGGGCCTGCCCGAGGCGGCGGTGCGCGAGTCGCGCGAACGCGTGCGTGCCGCGCTGCTGTGCGCACAGTTCGAATTCCCCGCGCGGCGCATCACCATCAATCTGGCGCCGGCCGATTTGCCCAAGGAAGGCGGCCGTTTCGATCTGCCGATCGCACTCGGCATCCTGGCCGCCAGCGGGCAGATCGACCGGCAGGCCCTGGCCGAGTACGAATTTCTCGGCGAACTCGCCCTCACCGGCGAATTGCGCGGTGTCGATGGCGTGCTGCCCGCCGCCCTGGCAGCCGCGCAGGCCGGCCGCCGCCTGATCGTGCCGCTGGCCAACGGTGCCGAGGCCGCCATCGCCGGCCACGTCGAAGCCTTCACCGCGCGCACGCTGCTGGAAGTCTGTGCCACGCTCAATGGCACCCAGAAGGCGCCCGCCGCCGAACTGGCGGTGCAAGCGCTCGGCGCACGCGCCCTGCCCGACATGGCCGACGTGCGCGGCCAACCGCATGCCCGCCGCGCGCTGGAAATCGCTGCCGCTGGCAGTCACCATCTTTTGCTGGTTGGTAGCCCTGGCTGCGGCAAGACTCTGCTCGCCTCGCGCCTGCCCGGCCTGCTGCCGGAAGCCAGCGAGGCCGAAGCGCTGGAAACCGCTGCCATTACCTCCATCAGCGGTCGCGGACTGGATCTTGCGCGCTGGCGGCAACGCCCCTATCGGGCACCGCATCACACTGCCAGCGCGGTCGCCTTGGTGGGCGGCGGCACACATCCACGTCCTGGCGAGATTTCGCTGGCCCACAACGGCGTGCTGTTTCTGGACGAATTGCCCGAGTGGCAACGCCAAACGCTGGAAGTGCTGCGCGAACCGCTCGAATCGGGCCTGGTCACCATCTCACGCGCCGCGCGCAGTGTGGATTTCCCGGCAAGATTTCAATTGGTCGCCGCAATGAATCCATGCCCGTGCGGGTGGGCCGGCGATGGCAGTGGGCGTTGTCGTTGCAGCAGCGACACCATCGTCCGTTATCGCAGCCGGATCTCCGGGCCGCTGCTGGACCGCATCGATCTGCACGTTGAAGTTCCGCGCCTGCCACCGCAGGCCCTGCGCAACGGCAACGTCGGCGAGGACAGCGCCAGCGTGCGCACCCGCGTAGTCGCAGCACGCGTCCTGCAGCTGGCACGTGCCGGCGTGCCCAACGCACAACTAGACCAGGCGCAAACCGATCACCACTGCCGCCTGCGCAACGACGATCAGTTGCTGCTGGAACGCGCGATCGAACACCTGCAGCTGTCTGCACGCTCGATGCATCGCATCCTGCGCGTGGCACGCACCATCGCCGATCTCGACGACAGCGCGGTCATTGCCACCCACCATCTCACCGAAGCGATCGGCTACCGCAAACTGGATCGCGCGGTGGGTACAGCAAGCGCGGCGTAATGGCGCTGATCCAACAGCGGCAGCATCCCAACATGCATTTCATGACGATGCACGTACAACATCGGCCAACCCACTGCGCAGAGGCCGCCATGAGCCGACTTCCCGACCTAGTCACCGTCCCGTCCCTGGATCTGAATCGCTATCTGGGCACCTGGTACGAAATCGCGCGGCTGCCGATCCGCTTCGAAGATGCGGATTGCACCGATGTGTCGGCGCACTATGCGCTACAGGACGATGGCACGGTACGCGTGCAGAACCGCTGCCTGACCGCCGAAGGCGAATTGGAAGAGGCCATCGGTGAGGCCCGCGCCATCGACGACAGCAACGCGCGCCTGGAAGTCACCTTCCTGCCCGAAGGCCTGCGCTGGATTCCTTTCACCAAAGGCGATTACTGGGTGATGCGCATCGATGCGGACTACACCGCCGCGTTGGTCGGTGGCCCCGACCGCAAGTATCTGTGGCTGCTGGCACGGCTGCCGCAGCTGGACGAAAACATCACCCAGGCCTATCTGGCGCATGCGCGCGAGCAGGGCTTCGATCTGGCGCCGCTGATCCACACCCCGCATACCGGGCGGCTGACCGAGCAGCCGCTCTCCTGATCAGGGCTTGGGGTTTTCAGTAAAGCAATCTGCAACTGCCCAGAGGGCACTGCACCTTACGACTAGCCAAGTTTCTGCCAGTTGTAGAGCGGGTGATCTGCGGCTTGGCTGCAGGGCCCTTGCCTGCCCACCATCGCGGGACACGCCGCAAGTACTTCCGTGTAGCGGCATCCATGCCGCGTAAGGTCCCGCGACGGTGGGCGGGCAAGGACCCGTCGAGCTGGTCGGTGTGCATGGTTGCAAGCAAGGCATGTCGCGCGTTGTTTGGATAACTGCGCGTTTGATCAGCTTCGCAACGCAACGCGATCAACAGGCAGGCTTTCAACAAAGCAACCGCCAACTTTCTGGTGCGGTGTCCTCGCCGATTGCGGGACCGTGTGGTGGCATGGATGCCGCCACCGAGCCCCCAGGGACGAGTTAACGGCGTGTCCCGCGAGCGGCGAGGGCACCGCGCACTCGACTACCCCACCTCGCCGGCCTCCAGCGCAACCTCGTGCCTGTGCGTCGTCGATTAACTGACGAATCTAAAGCACGCCCTCAACCGTTGAGTGTGCTCAGATCCTTGGCCGCAGCCTGCGCACCTTCCAGGCTGTCGAAGGCCACGCCGGTGTCGCCGACAACGTACTTGGTAAGTTCGCCGTCGCGCGTGGTTTCCTGCATCTTGAAGATCGGCACGGCATCGGTGCCGCCGACACGTTCTTTCTGGGTTGTCATGAGTGATTCCTCCTCGGAAAGCGTCTTGCGTGGGACCGGATTGTCCCGCTGCTCCCGGACGGGAGGGCAGACCTTTCGACCCTAGCGCGCCATCGCGTGCAGGCGCGTGAACCTATTGACAAGCCCGCTTGCCACTCTGCGGTGCATGCGCGTCGGCAGAAAATCACATCCGCTTCGCTCCGAGGACGCGCGCAATGCACGCGCGTGTCGTACATTCGCGACGTGCAGCCTCATCAGTCCATGTCTCCTATCGTCACCATGCGCGCATCGGGCCTCCGTGTGCGCGACGACTTCGCTGTGCCGGTTGCTCGGCAATGCGCATCTGCCGCGCACTGTCCAGGGTGCACTGCGTGAGCTGGCCGCCATGCAGATGCGGGGGATGAGGTGAAGCGACAACGCATCATCAGTGTGACCGTGTTGCTGGTGGTGCTGTGCGCAACCCTTCCGATCAGCCTGTCCTATTATCTGGCGTGGCGGCTGGCGCTGGATCGCGAGCAGAGCAGGCTCAGCCAGCTGGCGGCGCTGTCGATCCGGCGCACCGAAGCCGCCTTCGACGAAGCGCACGGCGCGCTGGTGAACATGGCCGGCTCGCAGCTGCCGCGCTGTTCCCCGGAGCATCTGGCGCAGATGCGCGCCTTGGTGCTGACCAGTCATTACATCGTGGAGCTGGGGCATTTTCAGCAGCGCCGTTTGCGCTGCACCTCGTGGGGGCCGTTGCCAGAGGCCATTCCACAGTCCACCCCGGATTTCGTGGTCAAGCGCGGCATCGCGGTGACCACCCGCCTGCGTCCGCTGGCCAATCCGCAGCACCCGCTGATGGCGCTGCAGCTGGACGACTACAACGTGTTGATCAATCCGGCCACGCTCACCGACATCAATATCCCGACCGGCCTGCAACTGGCGATCGGCACCCCGGCCGGGCAGATCCTGAGCAGTACCGATACCGCCGCCGAGCAATTGTTGATCGAGCCGTTGCCCGATACATCCAGCGCAGACGCAACGCAGACGCAGGTCTTGTCCGGCCGCGACCGCCGCGGCGACTGGGCTGCGGTGGTCACCGAACCGGCCGCTTACCTGCGTGGCCCGCTGGCGGCGGCCCGCTTGCAGACAGTGCCGGTCGGCATCGCAGTGGCGCTGCTGCTGGTCAGCCTGGTGATCTGGGTTTCGCGGCGGCGGCTGTCGCCCTTGGCACGGCTGGAAAGCGCGGTGCAGCGCGGCGAATTCATCGTGCACTACCAGCCGATCATCGCGCTCGATAGCGGCGCATGCGTCGGTGCCGAGGCACTGGTGCGCTGGCAGCAATCCGATGGCGTGCTGATCCCGCCCGATGCCTTCATTCCTTTGGCCGAAGAGAGCGGTCTGATCCTGCCGATCACAGACATGGTGGTAGCCGAAGTCATCCGCGAACTCGGCCCGACCCTGGCGGCGATTCCGTCGCTGCATGTGGCCATCAACGTCTCGGCCGGCGACATCAAGAGCGGCCGCGTGCAGACCGTGCTGGCGCAAGCACTGCGCGGCACCGGCGTGGACAGCGGGCAGCTGTGGGTGGAGGCCACCGAGCGCAGCCTGATGGATATCGATGCGGCACGCGCCACCATCACCCATCTGCGCGGCGCCGGCCACACGGTGTCGATCGACGACTTCGGCACCGGCTATTCGAGCCTGCAGTACCTGCAAGGGCTGCCGCTGGATGCATTGAAGATCGACAAGTCGTTCGTGGACACCATTGGCACCCACTCGGCCACCAGTGCGGTGACCTCGCACATCATCGACATGGCCAAGACGCTGAAGTTGCGCACCATTGCCGAAGGCGTGGAGCGCCAGGAGCAGCTGGATTATCTGCGCGCACATGGCGTGGATCTGGCGCAGGGCTGGCTGTTCTCGCGCGCGCTGCCGGCGACCGGTTTCATCGCCTATCACGCGCTGATGCGCGGCGCCGCACACTGACCGGGGGCGGTGCGCCGCCACACCCTGACCTGAGCCGGCACTACGCGCCGCCGACCCACCAGGCACAGCGCTGGCCGGTATGCGCGAACGGCAGGCTCAACTCCCAGCGCAGGTCTTCACCGCTGCCGCAAGGGCACCGCCAGCGCCAGCGCGACGATGCGCAACGTCGTATGGCGACCACTTCGCTGACCCAACAAAAAGGGCCGCCGATGGCGACCCTTTTTGATAACGTTGATCAGGCGCTTTGCCTGATCAGGCGCTCTGCAAGGCGCTTTCGCGTTGGCGGCGCACCGGCTTGGGCCGGCTCGGGAAGGCGTGGCGCACGATCCGCCACATCACCTGACCGAACTGACGCGGCAGCGAGCCGGTGTTGTAGTGCTGGCCGTAACGCGCACAGATCTGCTTCACTTCCACGGCAATCTGCGCATAGCGATTGGCCGGCAGGTCCGGGTAGAAGTGATGCTCGATCTGATGGCTCAGATTGCCCGACAGCACGTTCATCAGCTTGCCGCCGGTCAGATTCGACGAGCCACGCAGCTGACGCAGATACCAATGGCCGCGCGACTCGTTGCGGATCGATTCCTTCGGGAACACTTCCGCATCGGCGGTGAAGTGGCCACAGAAGATGATCACGAAGGTCCAGATGCTGCGCAGCACGTTGGCAGCCAGGTTGCCCAGTAGCACGGTCAGGAAGAACGGACCGGCCAGCAGCGGGAACACGATGTAATCCTTGAGCATCTGGCGGCCCATCTTGCGGCCCACCGGAAGAAACGAAGCGCGCAGCTCTGCGGCTTTCATCTTGCCGGCAAACCAGCGGCCCAGGCGCAGGTCCTGGATCGCCACGCCCCATTCGAACAGCAGCGCGAAGAACACCGCCACGAACGGCTGCAGCAGGTAGAACGGGCGCCAGCGCTGCTCGGGGAAAATGCGCAGCAGGCCGTAGCCGATGTCGTCGTCCATGCCGCGCACGTTGGTGTAGGTGTGGTGCTTGAAGTTGTGCGTCTTGCGCCAGTTGTCGCCGGTGGCAACGATGTCCCACTCGTAGGTGTTGCCGTTGAGCTGCGGGTCGCCCATCCAGTCGTACTGGCCGTGCATGACATTGTGGCCCAGCTCCATGTTCTCCAGGATCTTGGACAGGGTCAGCAGCACCACGCCGGCAATCCACGCCGGAATCAGCACGCTATGCACGAACGCGCCCAGGAACAGCAGCGCGCGACCGGCCACACCGGTCCAGCGCACCGCCGCCACGATGCGGCGGATGTAACGCGCATCGGCAGCGCCGACCTGGCTCTGCACGCGGGCGCGGATGGCATCGAGCTCGTCGCCGAAGGACTGCAGTTCGGCAGCGGACAGGGCGCGGTTATGGACTCGGCTCATGAGGATTCCTTACAGATCCAGGATCAGGTCAGTGCTCGGGGCACTGATGCACAGGCGGACCTGTGCGGTGGGTTCGTTGCTGCGCTCACCGGTCAACAGGTGGCGCGTGGTGCCGGACTGGCGCGCGCAGGCGCAGCTGTTGCAGATGCCCATGCGGCAGCCGTGTTTCGGCCGCAGGCCTTGCGCTTCCAGGCCTTCCAGCAGCGACTGGCCGCGCGGCAGGGTGAGCGTACGGCCGCTGCGTGACAGCTGCACCTGCACCTCACCGGCCTCGCCCTCGTCCAGCGTCGGCACGCTGAAGGCTTCGGCCTGAAACGCGGCTACGCGCCCCTGCAAGCGCTCGCGCGCTGCCTGCACAAAACCGCCCGGGCCGCAGACCATGACGTGACGGTTGGAAAGATCGGCGATCTGCTCCAACGGATAGGTATCCACGCGCGCAGCCGGCGCCTCGCCTTCACGGGTGGTCAGCAAACGCACGCGCAGGCGCGGATGCGCAGCCGCCAGCGCTTCGAATTCTTCGACAAAACAGGCTTCGTCGCGCTGGCGCACCCAGTACAGCAGGTCCACCTCCATCGGCATGCCCGCCTGCGCGGCGGCCTGCAGCAGCGCGCGCATCGGGGTGATGCCCGAGCCGGCGGCCAGCAGCAACAGCGGCGTGGGCGTGGTCGGCAGCAGCATGTCGCCGAAGGCCGGCTCCAGCGAGACCACCGTGCCGATGGCCGCATCGGTTGCCAGGTAGCGACTCACCAGCCCGCCCTCGATCGCCTTGGCGGTGATCGCCAGGCGGCCATCGGCCAGCACGGTCGGGCTGTAGCTGCGCAGCAGGCGGCGGCCGTCGATCTCCACACCCAGGCTCACATGCTGGCCGGCGCGCAGGCCCTGCCAGTGGCCATTGGGCTGCAGCACCAGGGTCACCGCATCACGGCTGGCTGCGGTGCGCGCAACCAGGCGGGCCATCGGCCGCTCCAGGGTCCACAAGGGATTGAGCCGGGTTGCCCAGAAGTCGAACAACTGCGGCGACACCAGCCGGCGCGCCAGGCGCGTCGGCAACGGTGACTTGGACTTGGGGTCAGATGCCAGGTTCATGGATTGCACTATACGCATGCATGCACAGACGTGTATACAGTTGTATATCGGCCGAAGGGGCTATGATTCATCCCCACGACCGGCCGCAGCCTCATGACCTCCATCGCCCTGCCTTCCCACGACGCGCCGCCGTCACGCAAGCCGGCGATTTCACGCGAGGACCTGATCGCCGCCGCGCTGTCGTTGATCGGCCCGCACCGCAGCCTGTCCACGCTGAGCCTGCGCGAGGTGGCACGCGAAGCCGGCATCGCGCCCAACAGCTTCTATCGCCAGTTCCGCGACATGGACGAGCTCGCCGTGGCCTTGATCGATCTGGCCGGGCGCTCGCTGCGCACCATCATCGGCCAGGCCCGCCAACGCGCCACCTCCACCGACCGCAGCGTCATCCGCGTGTCGGTCGAGGCCTTCATGGAACAGCTGCGCGCCGACGACAAATTGCTGCATGTGCTGCTGCGCGAAGGTGCAGTGGGCTCGGATGCGTTCAAGCAGGCAGTGGAGCGCGAGCTCAGCTATTTCGAAGACGAGCTGCGCGTGGACCTGATCCGCCTGGCCGCCGCCGACAACGCCAAGCTGCACGCACCGGCGCTGGTGTCCAAGGCGATCACCCGGCTGGTCTTTGCGATGGGCGCAGTAGCGATGGATTCGCCGCCGGAAAAAGATCCCGAACTGGTCGAACAGATCTCGCAGATGCTGCGCATGATCCTGACCGGCGCACGCACGCTGGGTACGCACGGCGGTTGAGTGTGCTTGTGCTTTCGCATCTAAAAACGACGCTGCGACTCGAAATCTGGGTTGCCTTGTAGGGTTGATGGCGCGGATAGATCAATTGTAGAGCGGTTGATCTTTAGCTTTTCTGCAGGGCCCTTGCCGGCCTACCGTCGCAGGACACGCCGCAAGTACGTCCGTGTAGGCTCTTACGCGGCATCCATGCCGCGTAAGGTCCCGCGACGGTAGGCCGGCAAGGACCAGTCGAGATGGTCGGTGTGCATTTTTTTCAACAAAGCAGTCCGCAAGCTTCCTGGTGCGGTGTCCCCACCGCTTGCAGGACTCTTTGACGGCATCGATGGATTCACGGCGTGTCCCGCTAGCGTTGAAGGCATCGCGTCTGCTAACGCGGCTTGGAGGCTTCCAAGTTGTCGGCTCGAAAACTTGATTGAGGTCGTCTGTAGACGCCATTGCTGTGCATCAAGGGGAAAAGTAGAAGACCCGCGCATATCCCTTAATTTCCGCGGGAAAATATTGCAGCGGTATGTCACCAACCTCATCCACACTGCACTCGTGCACAGTTCAGGCATGTCGCGATGATGCTCACATCTACGCACACGCGTTTCACTCCTGCATCGCCATGGTGGCGCCACGTTGGCGATCTGTATCCACAGACCGCATCCACCAGGCAACCGGAGACGACATGACCAATCACGACAGCAATCTAGACAAGCTGGATAAGCAGGAACGCGCAGCAGAAGCACAGGATTCGAATCGTGACCCGATCACCGGTGCACCCGGATCGCATCCGGTTGGCGTGGGCGTTGGTGGCATCGCGGGCGGCGCTGCAGCAGGCGCGTTGGCCGGCACCGTGTTCGGCCCGCTAGGCACCTTGATCGGTGCGGCAGTCGGTGTTGTGGCTGGCGCTGCGGCCGGCAAGGGCGTGGCGGAACGCCTGGACCCGACCGTCGAATCCGAATACTGGCGCCAGGAACATCAGAACCGTCCTTACTACAAGGAAGGCACCGATTACGATCGCGATTACGCAACGGTTTACGGGTTCGGTCTGCAGGCACGCGAAACGCGTCCGACCAGCACCTGGGAAGAAACCGAAGCGACCCTGGCCGGCGAGTGGCCACGTAATCGTGGCGAATCGCGTCTGGAGTGGGACGACGCACGTCTGGCTGCACGCGATGCCTGGGAGCGCGCCGATCGCACGCACAGCGTGTATCGCGATGGCGACACGCATTACGAAGGTCGCTTCGACAGCGCAGGTTATCGCGATGCCGACTATTCGTACGACGATTATCGCCCGGCGTATCGCTACGGCATGCAGGCACGCCAGCAGCACGCCGGCCGCCAGTGGGACGACCATCTGGAACGCGACCTGGGCGATGGCTGGGACCGCTTCAAGTCCAACTCGCGTCTGAGCTGGGAAAAGGCCAAGCATGCCGTGCGCGAGGCATTCGACTCCGAGCATCACGACGAAGCCGCACGTCGTAACCCGACCGATCCACGCGTGTAGCCGTCTCGATCCAGCGCTTCACTGCAGTGAAAGCGAGAGCGTAATAAAAAAGAACGGGCCCAGTGGCCCGTTTTTTTTGCCGCGCATTCGTGATGATCGAGCATGGCGTGATCAGCCACTGCTCCAGATCAACCGGAGGTCTTTTCCACTGCCCGGATATCGCCAAGAAACTCACGCGCGCCCTGCCCCGAAGACGACCCCTCGTCGCCCTGCTCCTTGAGCAATTGCTTGCGTGCAGCTACCACTTCCTTGGCCAACGCGATCCGACGCCCGACAACCTTTTCGGTCAACCAGTCGATCAATGCGCGCGTGTAATGCTGTTGATGCTCCTTGACGCTCAAGGCATGGTCGGCGCCGGCAATCACACGTGTACTCAGTGAGCGCGCATTGACGAAGGCATCGGCGTAATTGCGCAACACCGGGTGCGGTACGATGACATCGTTTTCTGCTTCCACCAGCAGCACATCGCCCTTGTACTGCGCGCAGGCGGCCAGGGCGATGTTGTCATCGGGCGTCAGCGTGCGCTGGCGGTAGTCCATCAACTCCGGATCGGCATTGAGGCTGACCTTGGGGTGGTCCCAATGTTCGTCCTTGTAGAGTGCAGGCGAGCGCAATGCCAGCCATTCCACGGGGCGCTCGCGCGTCAGCAGGGCAGACAGATAACCGCCGTAGCTCAGCCCAACCACGGCAATCGACTGCGCATCCACATACGGCAGATGCGCGAGTTGATCGTAGGCGGCCTTGATGTCGTCCAGGTTCTGCGCACGGGTCACGGTCTGGCGCATCGATGCGTAGCCTTCGTGACCACGCAGGTCGAAGGTCATGCAGATACAGCCCAGGCCCACCGCCTCGCGTGCGCGCAGCAGATTGTGGTGCTGGCTGCCACCCCAGCCGTGCACGAACAACACGGCCGGCATGCCCGACGGCGTGAGCAAGGTACCGCTGAGCGCGTCCTGGTCGACGGGAATTTGGATGCTGGAAAGTTTGGCTTCCATTACGTGCTGGATACCCTCCTGTATTTGTAGCGCGGACCTGACCCGGCATGCTCGGCGCGGTAGTAGATCTGCGCATCGGCCGGCGGTTCGCCCTGATAGATCTCATGCGTGGATGCTGTCACCCATTGCAGCGCCGGGTCTTGCTGAAAGCGGGCGATTGCAGCGAGCTCGGCCGGGGTGGCGCCACCGACCCGCCAGGATTGCTCCAGCACGCCGCAGATCAGCCCAGCCTGCGCATCTTCACCGCTGACCACATCGTAATTGCGGCGCGAGATGTGCAACTCAGGATAGGCGGCGGTGATGAATCGATCGTATCTGCAGGCCTGTTCGACCACGTGTTTCTGCAATGCCGACAGCGCGGTGGCGGCCAGCGCTTCGAGCGATCCGCGATACACCTGCAGCGACGAGCCGCCGTAGACCTCGTCATCCTGCGCGTTGCGCACGTTGCATTGCGTGCCGAAATAGGCGATCTGAATTCCGGCAACACACAACTCGCCAACGCTATGCGTGACTGCATGCAGGACGTTGCGCTCCAGCACGGCGCCGTGCGTCGCAAGATAACAATCAGGCAGGCTGTCCAGTGCATCTGCCAGCTGCGCGGCACTGGCGATGCGCCATTGACCATTGCCACCGACGCCGGTCGGCAACTTGAGTCGCACCCCTCCGCCTGGCAGCAATGCATCCAGTGCGTGCTCGGCATCGGCACGCGAAAACACCGTGTAGCCCGGTAGCGTAGCCGGGATCAGCGCTGTGGCCAGCGCCTGATTCCAGCCACGGATGCTGGCCGCATCGTCGGCGATCAGCGGATGGCCAATCACCTTGGTCGCCAGAAACGCGTGCGGCACGATGCCGCCCAGCAGATCGCCGTTGTTGTCGATTCCCAAGCCATGCGCCTGCTCGGTGGTCAGGGTCTCGTCTGGCACATGGAAGACTGCGGCATCATCAACGGCCGCTGTTGCATCATGCGCGCCCAGCAAGCGTTCAATCTCGCTGCACACCCACGCATGCGTGATCCGCTCATGGCCGTGTTCGGGCACCAGACGCGTGACGTGTCCCAGCACCTGCCGATACCGCTTGTGTGCCATCACGTTCCCCTCGCGGCGCTCGGCCGCTTGATCGTTCTGGCTCTAATCGCGCACCTGAAACCTGCAATGCGTTAGCGCACGCGGGTTGCGCTAGCGTTTCACTTCAGTACCAGGTAGACCCCAAGCACAATCACAAGCACCACAACTAGGCTGATGGCGACGCGCCCGCCACGTAACTCCAGCAAGGCATGCCACCATACGCGTGCTTCCGATGTGCCGCTGGCGTGCTGCGGCTTGCTGCGACTGCTTTCGCTGTCCTGCATCCTGGGTGCTCTCTCCATTAGGTCGCTGCAGAGCTTACGGATCAGACGTTATACAGGTGTAGAGCGGTTCAGAATCTTCCGTAAAACACGGCTGTTTCTAGCGCAATTTATCGTATTCATCTTTGCACTGCGCTCGTTTGCGCGGCGCCTCGATCCGCTCAAAGTGATACAGGCCGGTGCACGAGCAGCATGTGGTCAGTGCCGGTCGACGCTGGAATCGCATGTAGGCCGCAGTGCACATGTAGCGTGTAGAGATCCATGAACACGCTGACCAATTAAGGCAATACGGCCGCACGAAGGGCCAATGGTCGCGTTCGATGATCAATCGTTGACATACCCGCAGTTACCCTGCACGTCAAGTTTGTTTAACCCGGACCACCCGAAGTCATGAGCAGAGACCCCTCCGTTATCGATGTACAAGCCGAAATCGCGCATTGGCAAGCGCGGCATGCCCAGGGCAACCTTGGTGCAGGCAAGTTCAGCGAGTTGTCACCGGTGGTGAAAATGGCCTGCGATATCTATCTGCAGGCACCGCGTTCAAGCGATCAGGAGCGTCTGCGATTGTTTCGCGACCGCCTGGAACATCACTTCATTTCATCCAACACCCAGTCCAATTACGAGCAGTTGGCCACCGATTGCTGGCAGCGTCTGGGCATGCGCAATAGTTGAGTACGTCAGTGTCAGCAGGACCCGTTATTCATTGGAGAACGTCATGAAAACCCCGTATCAAGTGCAGCAGGAGCTGGAACGATTGGAGCGGTTGGTACCCCACATCGTCAGCGACCAGGGCGACCGCGCGGAGGACATCCTTGGCTTTCATGTGGCCAGTCTGTTGGGCAGTGCGCCGGCCAGCGAACACGCGGTGATTCGCGAACGCACCGCACGCATGACGCGTCTCTGTCGCAGCGCGCAGGACGCAGTGCATGCACCGGCCAGGCCGATGGGCCTGGGGTCGGTAGCCCAGACCCAGTGGGCGTGAGTGCATAACTCCCCCCGCGCATTATCGGAGCCGCACAGCGGCTCCTTTGCATTTTGCCGTCGGCACCTGCCGGCGGTTTCTTCAACGCTCAGGACGTCCATGAAATCCCTTCTTGTTGCTACCTCGTTGTTCGCCATGCTGACGCTTACCGCATGTGATCGCCCCGGCGGCGATGCCTCGCGCACCGCACCGGCGGTGTCGCCGGAACCCACTGCCGCACCGGTCAGCGGCACCGGCGCAGCCGAATTGGCCAAGGGCGATGGCGCGGTGCTGGGCGTGCTGGCGGCGCTGGATGAAAACGAAATCGCGCTGGCCAAGCAGGCCATCGCGCAGGACATGGGCGGCGCCACCGACGCATTCGCCAAGCAGATGCTGCACGACCACGAAGCCAATCTCGAAAAGTGCAAGGCCTTGGGTGCCACCGGCAGCGCGCGCGCCGATGCGATGCGCGCCAAGGGCAAGGCTTCCGCCGATGCGCTGTCGCAGACCTTGACCCTGCCCGACGGCAAGGATGCGTATCGCAACGGCTTCATGCGCACCATGGTCATCGACCATGGCGACACCATCAAGATCATCGACTCCGAACTGCTGCCCGCCGCCGAAAGCGCTGCGGTCAAGCAGCATCTGGAAGAAAGCCGCCGTGTGGTGTCGGCGCACTTCGAGCGTGCCCACGCGGTATCTTCGTCGAAGTAAGCGCTCGACTGTTTTAGCGATCGCGCAACGCGCCGGCTGGTCCGGCGCGTTTGCGTTTGGGCTGCGCAGCGATCAGCTCGGTGCAACACGCCGTGATCCGATCGCAGCACCGGCAAGGCATCGACTTCACTCCGCTGCCGTCCACCCTGGCCTATCGTGCCGCATCGCCTTGGCCCAGGAATCTCCACCATGCAGTTGCTCATCACCGGCGGCACCGGTTTTATCGGCCAGGCACTGTGCCCGGCATTGCTGCGCGCCGGGCATCAGGTCAGCGTACTGACGCGCGATCCCCGCCGCGCCAGCCGCACCCTGCCCGGCATCGCCGCCGTGGAGACGCTGGACGGCGTGCAAGCCGATGCCGTCATCAACCTGGCCGGCGAGCCGCTGGCGGCCGGCCGCTGGACCGAGGCACGCAAGCAGCAATTTCGCGCATCGCGGCTGGGCATCACCCGGCAACTGCAGGCCTGGATCGCGCAGCAACCGGCCGAGCAGCGCCCGTCCGTGCTGATCTCCGGCTCGGCGGTGGGCTATTACGGCGAACGCGGCGACACCGCGCTGACCGAAGCCGACAGCGCCGGCGACGATTTTTCCGCCGTGTTGTGTCGCGACTGGGAGGCCGAAGCGGCCAAGATCGCCGCACTGGGCCCGCGCGCGAGCTGGGTGCGCACCGGCATCGTGCTCGACCGCGATGGCGGCGCGCTGGCGCGCATGCTGCCCGCGTTCCGCTTTGGCGGCGGCGGCCCGTTCGGCAATGGCGGCCACTGGATGAGCTGGATCCACCGCGCCGACATGGTCGAGCTGCTGCTGTGGCTGCTCGAGCACGGCGAAGCCGGCGCCTACAACGCCACCGCACCGACCCCGGTCACCAACGCCGAGTTCGCGCGCACGCTGGCCCGTGCGCTGCACCGCCCGGCGCTGCTGGCGCTGCCCGCCGGCCTGCTGCGGCTGGGCTTCGGCGAAATGGCCGAGCTGCTGCTGATCAGCCAGCGGGTGCTGCCGCAGCGCGCGCTCGCAGCCGGCTTCCGCTTCCAGTACCCAGGCCTGGAAGCGGCATTGCGCGCCATCCTGCAGCGCTGAGCGGCGCCACCGGCCCGGTGACTTCGGCCACCGGGACAACGCCGCTGGCCGCGCTGGAATGCGCGCCTGGGCCATGCACTAATATTTGCCTAATGGCGACCTCCGACAGTGGCGCGCATCTCGGACTGGCCCCGTGCCTGGCGGAACC
The DNA here is from genome assembly GCF_002939985.1 of Xanthomonas hortorum pv. cynarae. Taxonomy (GTDB): domain Bacteria; phylum Pseudomonadota; class Gammaproteobacteria; order Xanthomonadales; family Xanthomonadaceae; genus Xanthomonas; species Xanthomonas hortorum_D. The sequence continues at coordinate 54,857 of NZ_MDFM01000024.1, forward strand.
TCTATGCACCTGCTCCTCGTCGAAGACGACACCATGCTGGCCAACGCGATCTGCGCCGGCGTGCGCCAGCAGTCCTGGACCATCGACCATGTCGGTAGTGCCAACGCCGCCAAGACCGTGCTGGTGGACCATCGCTACACGGCAGTGCTGCTGGATATCGGCCTGCCCGGCGAGTCCGGGCTGACCGTGATCCGCTTCATGCGCGGCCAGTACGACGCCACCCCGGTGATCGCACTGACGGCGCGCGGCCAGCTCACCGATCGCATCCGCGGCCTGGATGCCGGCGCCGACGATTACCTGGTGAAACCCTTCCAGTTCGATGAACTGATGGCGCGGCTGCGCGCAATCACCCGGCGCAGCCAGGGCCGCGTGGTGCCGCTGCTCACTCAGGGCGATGTCTGCGTGGACCCGAGCAGCCGCAAGGTCACCAGGGACGGCAAGTGGGTCGCACTGAGCGCGCACGAATACCGCCTGCTGCTCGCATTGATGGAACGCGCCGGGCGCGTGGTCACCAAGGATCAGCTGGAAGAAGGCGTCTACGGCGGCCCGTCCGAAGGCGGCAGCAACATGATCGCGGTGTATGTGCACCAGTTGCGCCGCAAGCTGGGCGACGAACTCATCTCCACCATTTATGGCCAGGGCTACATGGTCGGCAAGGCGCCCGAATGAAATCGCTGCAGGCGCGCATGCTGGCGGCGCTGGCCGCAATCGTGTTGCTGAGCTGGTCCACCTCGCTGTGGATCCTGGTCGCACTGGTCACCCAGGGCCATCACAGCGTGTTCGAGCAGGAGCTCAACACGTTTGGCGATCAATTGATCGCCGTGTTGCCGGACTCGCTGGAGCATCGCTTCGATACCCCAGACCCTCCGGATGTGGCAGACATCCAGACCCCGATGGGCAACGCGTCCTCGCGCATCAGCCTGAAGCAGACGCTCACTGCCATCGTGTTGAATACCTCGCAGCTAGCGATCCTGGGCCTGTTGATGTGGTGGGCGGTGCGCACCTCGCTCGGGCCGCTGCGCGCTGTTTCGCTCGCCATTGCGCAACGCACCGGGCTGGATACCGAACCGGTGCCGCTGGACCAGGTACCCGATGAAATCCGTCCGCTGATCGGCTCCTTCAACACCTTGCTGGCGCGGGTGGAAAAAACCGTGCAGGCCGAACGCGATTTCGTTGCCGATGCCGCACACGAATTGCGCACCCCGCTGTCGGCGCTGCATGCCTATGCCGAAGTCGCGCTGCGTGCGCCCACGCTGGAAGCCAAGGACGCGGCGCTGCAACAGCTGCTGGAAACCGCACGCCGCAGCAACCGTCTGGCCGAGCAATTACTGGACCTGGCGCGGCTGGATGCAGGCATCACATCGGCGGCGTATCAGCAGGTCGATATGGGCGAATTGATCACCCATGTACTGGACGAATTCAGCGTGCAGGCCGATGCGCGCCACATCACCCTGCAGCTGGAAGCCGCACCGTGCACCCTGCGTTGCGATGTGGACGCAGTGGGGATCCTGATCCGCAATCTGGTCGACAACGCCATCTGCTACGGCCGCACCCATGGCACGGTTGAAGTGAGTTGCGGCTATTGCCTGCGCGCCGATGTGCTGCACCCGTTCGTGCAGGTCAGCGATGACGGCCCCGGCGTGCCGGAGAGCGCACGCGCATCCATCTTCGAACGCTTTTACCGGGTTGCCGACAGCGAGGTGCAAGGCAGCGGTATCGGCTTGTCGCTGGTGGCCGGCATCGCACGCCTGCACGAAGCCACCATCGAAACCTGCGAAGGCAACGAGGGGCGTGGCCTGTGCGTGCGCGTGGTGTTTGCCAGCGACAGTGCGCGCATTAGCGGCTGACTGCAGTCCGCGCACCGCAATGGCGCGCCGACGATACCAATAAGTTTCCAAAACCGCTTGCCTAGAGTGCACTCACCGCACGCGTCCAGGATGCATGGTGATGTTCCACTCGATCCGTTCCACCCATCTCGCTCCGGCCGCCGTCTCGCTGCTGGCACCGCACATCGCCGCCAACGACAGCGTCACGACCGCTGTCACTGCTGCGACGCCTGCACTGGAATTCCGCTGCGGCCGCACCGGCACGCGCAATCGCGACATCTGGAGCGCATTGCCGGATATCCGCAGCGCGCGCGATGCACGCCGACTGCAGCACTGGGCAAAAAGCAGTGTGTTGTTCGTTGCCGCAGCGGTGGTCTTTGCGCTGGCCTTGGCCAGTTTCTTGATGCATTGAGCGCTGGGCATCGGCTGTGTGCTGTTGCAAGGCCATTTCCTCTTCTTCAGGTACTTTTTCATGTCGCACTCTTTTTCTGTCCGTTGCTGCGCGCTCGCAATGGTCGGCGTGACGCTGATCGGCTGCGCCAGCACGCGTCCGATGCCGTATAGCCAACTGCCGTCTGCCAGTTATCTGCGCCCGCACGACGGCAGCCGCGGCGACCGCATGCCGTATTCGTATGAGAGCGAAGTGGACTGGACCCGCTACCGTGCCGCGCTGATCGAGCCGGTGAGCATCTATCGCGGGCCGGACGCGCAATTCGAAGACGTGCCCGAGCAGGACAAACGCATGTTGGCCGACTACATGCAGCAAGAGTTCGGCAATGCGATCGGACAACGCTGGCAGCGTGCGACCACGGCAGAGCGCGACAGCTTACGTGTGCGCATCACCTTGACCGGCGCCAAGCCCAGCAAACGCGTACTCGGCACCTTCATGAAGGTGGATATCGGCGGCGGTTCCTACAACGCAGTGCAGGCCGCGCGCGGCAAGGAGGGCGCGTTCTCCGGCTCGGTCAGCTACGCGGTGGAAATCTTCGATGCACAGAGCAATCGCCTACTCGCTGCCTATGTCGAAAAGCAGTATCCGAGCGCGATGAACATCAAGGCCAGCCTGGGTGCATACGACGCGGCAAAAGCCGGCATTCGCAAGGGTGCCGAGCAGTTGGTCAAAGGGATGGAGTAACTCCCTTCTCCCCACGGGAGAAGGTGCCCCGAAGGGGCGGATGAGGGTGCGAGCGAAGCCTCGTGCAGTCGGAACGACACGAGGGCTTGGCCCCGCACCATCAGCGCGTCACGCGCTTGGCCACTTTCTTGCCGACGGCCTTGCGGGCGGCGGTGGTCTTGGCCACTGCGCGCGTTGCCGGGGTCTTGGTCACCTTGGCGGCCTTCTTCAAGGCGGTCTTGGTCACCGCCTTCTTGATCGGCGCCTTCTTCACCGCTGCCTGTTTGGTCGCGGTCTGCTTGGCCACTGGCGCTTTCTTGGCCGTGGTCTTGGCAATGGTCTTGGCGACCGGCTTCTTGACGGCAGCCGACTTGGCCGCAGCCTTCTTCGCCGCCGAGCGCGCGCCGACCTTGGCCACCGCGCTCTTGCGCGCTGCGCTCTTGGCGGCAGTCTTGGCAGTCAATGCAGCAGCTTCGGCCTTGGCGTTGGCCTTGGCTGTTTCCAGCTTCTGCCTGGCGCTGGCCTTTGTGCTGGCCAGTTTCTGCTTGGCTGCAGCGGTGCTGCTGGTCAGCTTCTGCTTGGCCGCATCCTTGGTTGCGGTCAACTTCTGCTTTGCCGCGTCTTTGGTCGTGCTCAGCTTCTGCTTGGCCGCGTCTTTGGTGGCCGTCAGCTTGTCCTTGGCAGCCTCTTTGGTCGACACCAGCGAGCGCTTGGTCTTGGCCACGCTGCGCGTGACGGCAGTGGCCGCTTGATTGGCTTTTTTGACCACGCGTTTTTCGACCTTGACCACGGCCTTGCGTGCCTTGGCCACGCGCGTCTTGACCTCTTCCACTGCCGTGCCGGCTGCGTCCTGCACGCTGGCAACCGCCTCGCTGGTGGTGCTGGCGATGGTTTCGGTCAGTTCGGTGGCCGTGCTTTTTACGCTGTCGACGGCGTCGGACAGGGTTGCCGTCACACCATTGCCGTTGCTCATAGACCCTCCTTAAGGGCGTCATTTCTGAAAAACGCAGGCGATGCACGACGGCATGCGTATGCTGAACAGGCATCGGATCAAGCGGACGCTACGCCGGGCTCAAGCGGCTGTCAACGCAAGGCCTGCAAGGGGTGCGCGGCGCTTTCACCAGAAGTTAAATTACGCACTGGCACTCTCGTTCAGCTTGATTTACGCAGTCAGACGCCCTATTCCTCTTCCACCGCGTAACCGGATTCCGTTGCATGCGACCGCTGCCTACCCTGCTGACACTTTCATTGGCCGCCGCGTTCGGCGGATTTGCCGCCACCGGCATCAATGCCTGGCTGGACAACCGTGCCGAGGCCACCCCGGCCGGCACTGCGTCCTTCACCCTGCCGGCGGCTGCCGCGCTGCCGGCTGCGGTCGCCGGGCAACCAGTGCCGTCGTTGGCGCCGATGCTGCAGCAGGCGATGCCGGCGGTGGTGAGCGTCAACACCAAGCAAGTGGTGCGCGTGCGCAACCCGTTCTTCAACGACCCGATCCTGCGCCGGCTGTTTCCGGAAATTCCGCAGGACCGCATCAACGAATCGCTGGGTTCGGGCGTGATCATCGATGCGCAAAAGGGCTACGTGCTGACCAACCACCACGTCATCGAAAATGCCGACGATGTGCAGGTGACACTGGGCGACGGGCGCACCGTCAAGGCCGACTTCATCGGTTCCGACGCCGACACCGATATTGCGCTGATCCGCATCAAGGCCGACAAGCTCACCGACATCAAACTGGCCGATAGCAGCGCCTTGCGCGTGGGCGATTTTGTGGTGGCGATCGGCAACCCATTCGGCTTCACCCAGACGGTCACCTCCGGCATCGTCTCGGCGGTGGGCCGCAGCGGCATCCGCGGGCTGGGCTACCAGAACTTCATCCAGACCGATGCTTCGATCAATCCGGGTAACTCCGGCGGTGCGCTGGTCAATCTGCAAGGCCAGTTGGTGGGCATCAATACCGCCAGCTTCAATCCGCAGGGCAGCATGGCCGGCAATATCGGGCTGGGCCTGGCGATCCCCTCCAACCTGGCGCGCAATGTGGTGGAGCAATTGGTCACCAAGGGCGTGGTGGTGCGCGGCACGCTCGGGTTGGAAACCCAGAACCTTACCCAGCAGATGCTGCAGGGCCTGGGTGTGGATTCATTGCGCGGCGCCCTGGTGACGCGCGTGTTGCCAGGTTCCGCTGCTGCGGCCGCAGGCGTGCAGCCGGGCGATGTGGTGGTGGCGGCCAACGACCAACGCGTGGACAGTGCCGAAGCCTTGCACAACTACGAAGGCCTGCAAGCGGTAGGAAGTGCGGTGACCTTGGAGATTCGTCGCGACGGCAAACCGCTCAAGCTCAGCGCCACACTGAAAGAGCAGGATCGCGCGGTCACCGGCGACATGCTCGACCCACGCCTGGGTGGTGCCACCTTTGTGGACCTGCCCGAATCGCTGCGCCAATCCGGCATCACCGGCGTCATGGTCAGCGAGGTCAAACGCGGCGGTCGTGCCGCAGCCAATGGTCTGGTCAGCGGCGATGTGATCGTGGCCAGCAGCGTGGGCGAGTTTGCCGATCTGGCCAGCTGGCGCGCCAACTTTCAACGCAAACCGCAGCAATTGGTTGTACGCATCTTGCGTGGCAACGCGCAGTACGACGCGTTGATGCGTTGACGTGGCGTGCACTGCGATGCACGTCCACTAACACCCCCTACACCGCAGCGATGCTATTGCTGCACCACGCCCGCATGCTGTCGCGGCTGCCATCAATGACCGAAGGAGATATCGCATGAGCCCCACCAATACCGATCAGCTGAAAGAGAATCTGAGCGAAGCCAGCACCCACCTGAAGTCCGCTGCCAGCGCTGCAGGCGAAGCGGTCAAGGGCGCCACCAGCGCTGCGGGCGATGAGCTCAAGCTCGGTCGCGCCAACGTCAAGGCAGAGCTGTCCGACACCGCACTGGCCGGCATGGCGGCTGCAGAGTTCGGCGGCGCCGCTGCCAAAGAGCAGCTCGATGTGCTGGTCAGCAAGGGTAACGACCTGCTGGAAAGCGCCACCGATCTGATCCGCGAGCGTCCGCTGGCTGCGTTCGGCGTTGCATTTGCGACCGGCTGGATCATTGCCAAGCTGGCACGCAGCAACGACAACTAAGTCGTGAGCGATCAGGCCTCTACAGCTGGAGCATCCGACACGCCCAACGCGCGTGCGGAAACGCCAGGACTGGACGAAAGCGTACGTGCGGTCGGCGCTGCCGGTCGTGCGACGCTGGGCTCGGCCAAGGACACCAGCCGCGCATTACGCCGGCTGGTGTCGGCCGATCTACAACTTGCACGTAGTGCCTTCGGGCGCGGCCTGGCATGGGCATGCGTTGCCGTGGTCTTCGGCGCTTCATCATGGTTGTTGTTGGCAGGCGCGATCATTGCGTTGTTGCAGCGCGCCGGGTTGTCGTGGTTCCAGGCAATGTTCTTCACCGCGTTGGCCAGCTTGCTGGTCACCGGCATCGCAGCGTGGCGGGTGTTCTTCTACTTCGATCACACCGGCTTGAATGCGACACGTCGTCAGCTGATCAAGCTGGGCATCTTCGATGACAGCAATGACGACGACGATGCCACTGCATCGCCCAGCAATGGAGCGCGTACATGAAGTTTGGCACCTTGCGTCAGCGCGTCGAGCGCGCTGAATTTCTGGTGGAAGGGCGCGCCCAAGAAACGCGTCAGCATTGGGGTGAATTACGCCAGATCTGGCGTGCTGGCTGGTCGCCGCTGCGCATCGTGGTGGTGGGTTTCGGACTGGGTTTCGTCACCGGCCGCAACGAACCGCAAGCCGCGCTTGGCAGCATCGCCAGCAAGCTGGGCGGTATCCCGAAGATTCTGCAGATGATCAGCACGATCTCTGCACTGTTTACCGCACATCGTGCGCAGGAGGCCTCCGAGCAGGCCGAACGTGCGGCCGACAACGCCGAAGAGGTTGCTGCCGATCCGCCGGTGACCGTGGTGCAGGCGCCGGTAGAGCGCGCAGCCTGATCGCTGCGCTGAAAGCCGGCACCGTGTGCCTTTGTGTACTGCCTGTGCGGCCGAGTCCGCCACGGAACTTACGATACTGACGTGATGCGCACAGACTCTGTGCGCGCTGTTGACGCGTTCTGCCGATAATGGCGCACCGCTGGCACCACGCCAGTCTGCTGCCAGGGCGCGCATGTCTTTTCCCATCGATTCATTGGATGCTGCCGTCCCGGCAGAATCGCTCCCGCCTCCACCGGCACCGCGCCCACGCGCGCCAGTCTCGCTGGTGGTGTTGGCGACGCTCGCGGTGGGTTACACCTTGTGGGCCGCACAGACGATCATCCTGCCGGTAATGCTGGCGGCGTTCTTCGCACTGATCGGCAATCCCATCTTGCGCGGATTGCGCAAGCTCTACATCCCGCGTTTCCTGGGCGCCTTTATGGTGTTGTGCCTGGGGTTGGCCGGCACCGTGGCGCTCGCCGCGCAACTGGCGGGCCCGGCGGCGGAATGGGTGCAGCAGGCACCGCGGCAGATGCGCCAGATCGCACGCGATGTGCGCGATCTCACCAAGCCGGTGATGCAGGCCAACCAGGCGGCGGAAAATTTTGCACGTGCGGCCGGCGGCGAAGGCCAGCGCAACGTGCAGATCGTGCGCACGCAGATGGACGACCCGTACAAGGCGCTGGTGCGCACGCCTAAATTGGCCGCATCGGTGTTGGCGGTGGTGCTGCTGACGTTCTTCTTCATGGTCTATGGCGAAAGCCTGCAGCGGCATGCGATCGCCTTGCTGCCCAATCGACAGCAACAGCGCTTCACCACCGAAATCATGCTGGACATCGAACGCGAGGTCTCGCGCTATGTACTCACCATCAGCGTGATCAATACGCTGGTCGGACTGGTCTTCGCCGGCATTCTGTATGCGCTCAAGATTCCGCTGCCCGAAGCATTGCTGTGGGGCACGGTGGTGGCGCTGCTCAACTTCGCGCCTTATGTGGGCCCGCTGATCGGCGTGATGCTGATGCTGCTGATGGGTTTTGTGGAATTCCGCACCACCTTGTCGGCGATGCTGCCGGCGATCCTGTATCTGGCGCTGCACACCATCGAAGGCCAGGTGGTGACCCCGATCGTGCTGGGCCGACGCATGGCAATCTCGCCGCTGATGTTGATTTTGGCGCTGATGCTGTTCGGCTGGCTGTGGGGCATGGTGGGCCTGCTGCTGGCGGTGCCGCTGCTGGTCTGCATCAAGATGGTGCTGAGCCGGGTGGAGGGGATGCAGCGTTGGGCCAGGCTGCTTGAGTAGCCGGGAATCGGGAGTTGGGAATCGCAAGAGCAGAGGCGCCGCTCTACCCATTCTCGATTCCCGACTCCCCATTCCCGGCATTACAGTCTCGCGATGAGCTTCCACATCAGCGCCATCACTCTCGACCTCGACGATACGTTGTGGCCCTTTGCGCCGATCGGGGCGCGGATCGATCAGGTGCTGTACGACTGGATGCGCGAGCACAGCCCGGTCACTGCCGAGCGCTTCCCGGTAGAGGCGATGCGCGAGCTGCGTGAGCGCAGCTTTGCCGACAACCCGCACCTGCATCACGACCTCAGCGCGCTGCGCCGGTTGACGCTGGAAATGGCGCTGCGCGAGAGCGGCGGCGATCTGGCGTTGCTGGAACCGGCCTATGAGGTGTTCTACGCCGCGCGCAACCAGGTGGAATGCTATCCGGATGCGCTCGACGCACTGGCACGCATCGCTGCGCATGTGCCGGTGGCCGCGCTCAGCAACGGCAATGCCGATCTGCAGCGCATCGGGTTGATGCACCACTTTGCGTTTCAACTTGGCTCGCGCGAACACGGCAGCGCAAAACCCGACCCGAGCATCTTCCTGGCCGCATGCGCGCGGCTGGACGCGCCGCCGGCCCAGGTGCTGCATGTGGGCGACCACGTGCGCATGGACGTGCTCGGCGCGCTGGATGCCGGCTTGCGCGCGTGCTGGATCAATCGCGAAGGCGCGCAGTGGTCGCACCCCACGCAGCAGCCGGATCTGGAGTTCAACTCCATGGCCGGGCTGGCCGATTGGCTCGACGCACACCGGCCGCATCCAGGCGCCGCACACGCTGGCGTCCGCCTTCCCGCCTGAGCCACTATTGCTCGGCGCACGGCGCCGCATTCAAGGATTCCCATGTCGCAGCTCACCGGTTTCATCGATCCCAACGCCGCCGCGTTGCCGCTGTATGTGCTCGACCGCGCAAGCTTTGCAGGTTGGTGCGCCGAGCAGCCCACGCGTGTGTTGTCGTGGGCGCAGGCGCAGCGCTTCGATGCCACACAGGGCAGCGTGTTGTTGTTGCCAGGCGAAAACGGGCTGACCGGGGCGATCCTGGGCATCGGCGACCGCGCCGATGCCTACGCCTACGCACATGCACCGATGGCGTTGCCGCCGGCGAGCCGCTGGACGCTGGCCAGCGCATTGAGCGACACCGAACAGGCACTGCTGCACCTGGGCTGGGGCTTGGGCGCGTATCGCTTCTCGCGCTATCGCAAGGTGCCGCGTGCCCCGGCCGAACTGGCGGCCACGCCATCGGCGGAAACCCGCGCCTTGATCGAAGCCTGCCTGCGCGTGCGCGACTGGGTCAATACGCCCACCGAAGACATGGGCCCGCAACAACTGGAAGATGCCACGCGCGCACTTGCGCAAAAGCATGGCGCGCAGGTCGAGGCGATCGTCGGTGAGGAATTGCTGGCGCAGAACTTCCCCACCATCCATGCAGTGGGACGTGCCTCGCATCGCGCGCCGCGTCTGATCGCGCTGCGCTGGGGCGCGGCCGAGCATCCGCATCTGGTGCTGGTCGGCAAGGGCGTGTGCTTCGATACCGGCGGGCTGGATCTGAAACCGGCCGACGGCATGCGCAACATGAAAAAAGATATGGGCGGTGCGGCGCATGCGCTGGCACTGGCCGGCCTGGTCATGGCGCAGCAGTTGCCGGTGCGGCTGACCTTGCTGATTCCTGCAGTGGAAAACGCCGTTGGCCCGGATGCGTTCCGCCCCGGCGAAGTCATCACCACCCGCGCCGGCGTTACGGTGGAAGTGGACAACACCGATGCCGAAGGCCGCCTGGTGCTGTGCGATGCGCTGAGCTACGCCACCGAACAGCGCCCCGATCTGATCCTGGATTTCGCAACGCTCACCGGTGCCGCGCGCATCGCACTAGGCCCGGATCTGCCTGCACTGTTCGCCAACGACGATGCCCTGGCGCAGGCCTGGCTGAGTGCTGGCGAGCAGACCCGCGACCCGGTCTGGCGCATGCCGCTGTGGCGCCCGTACCTGCGCTATCTCAACAGCCACGTGGCCGACATGGCCAACGCCGGCTCGCGCATGGCCGGCGCCGTCACTGCCGCGCTGTATCTGGAGCGCTTCGTCGCGCCGGGCCAGCGATGGGCGCATCTGGACGTGTACGCCTGGAACGACAGCGACCGCCCCGGCCGCCCGGCCGGCGGCGAAGCATTGGCGTTGCGCTCGGCTTACGCGATGCTCAAGCAGCGTTACGGTGGCTGAGGCCGGCTGACACCACGGCGTTCAACAAACTCGCCTTTGTCGACGAGTGAAGTGATGTCGACAATGGCAGCGACGTTGATCGGATTAAGTGCGTGATCAGGCCGCACCACATCTGACATCCGCGCCGCATTCACGGCTCGCAACCATGCAGACCGACCATCTCGACTAGTCCTTGCCCGCCCACCGTCGCGGGACCTTATGCGGCATGGATGCCGCAGAAGAGCCTACATGGACGTACTTGCGGCGTGTCCCGCGATGGTGGGCGGGCAAGGACCCTGCAGCCAAGTCGCAGCACCAATGCTCTACAACCGACGCATCCACACCGTTCGACCAACCTCTCAAGGTGACCGAGCGCTCGAGCTTCAGCGTCATTTGGATATCCCTAGCCGAGCGGGTCGAAGGCGTAATGCCCTCAGCACGCTGCGCCATTGCCCGTCATCGGGATCACTCATCGGCCGCTTTGGTGGCGGCATCACACAGTAGACGCACTGAAGCGTGGACTATTCGTCCACGGGTCGCGCCTGTGCCGTAGGTTGGCAGGCGTGGCAGTCACTGCGCCACACGTCGTCTCATCGCATCGACTTTTTACTGCACCGACTCTTGCTGCATCGCCCACCGGAGCCAGCCATGAACTTGCCACCTCCTTCTCCACCGCCGCAGCGCTCGCGTGCTGTGGCGCCGCTGCTCGGCATCGCCGCGATTGCCGGCGGCATCGCGGTGGCGTTCGCCTGGACCGCCGGCTGGATCGGTAGCGACCGGCTCACCGCCGCGCGCATGACCGACACCATCGAATCCAGCGGGCCGCCGCATCCGGGCTTTCGCCGCGCGCACACCAAAGGCGTGTGCGTGAGCGGCGAATTCAAGGCCAGCGGCAAGGCCACCTGGCTGTCGTCGGCACGCATCTTCAGCCAGGCCAGCACACCGGTGCTGGGGCGCATGTCGATCGGCGGCGGCGACCCGCATGGCGCCGATGGTGCCGCGCGCGTACGCAGCATGGCGCTGCTGTTGCGCAGCGACGACGGGCAGGAATGGCGCACCGCGATGAACAGTTTTCCGTTCTTCGTGGTGGCCACGCCAGCGGGTTTTCAAGCGCTCAATGTGGCCTCCAAGCCGGACCCGGCCACCGGCAAACCCGATCCGGCCAAGCTGGCCGCGTTCGGCAAGCAGTATCCGGAAGCGGCCAAGTTTCAGCAGTGGGCCAAGACCGCGCCGTGGTCGGATAGTTGGGCCAACACGCAGTACAACGGGGTAAATGCGTTTCGCGCGATTGCCGCCGATGGACGCGAGCGTTACATCCGCTGGTCGATGCGTCCGCATACGCCGTTCAAGGAACTGAGTGCGGAGCAGCGTGCCAAGGCCGATGGTGATTTTCTCGCCACCGATCTCGATCAGCGTCTGGCGCAGGGACCGTTGCGTTGGGACATGGTGCTGACCATCGCCGAACCGGGCGATGCGGTGGACGATCCCTCGCAACCATGGCCGGAAGGCCGCAAGCAGATCGTGGCCGGTACCGTCTCGATCGATCATGCCGAGCCACAGGCCAGCGGCCCGTGCCGCGATCTCAATTACGACCCGCTGATTTTGCCCAAGGGTATCGCGGGCTCGAACGACCCGATCCTGGCGGCGCGTTCATCGGTGTATTCGCAGTCGTTCAATCGCCGCGAGCATGAAATCGCCAACGGCCAAGGCAGTGCCGCCACCGGCCAGGGAGCCCACCCATGAGCAGCGGCACGCATTTCAATCTGCCCGCACGCGTGCTGCATTGGCTGATGGCCGCGATGATCCTGACCATGCTGTTTGTTGGCGTGGGCATGGTGGCCTCGGTCACGCAGCGGCCGTGGTTGATCGATCTGCATCGTCCGCTGGGTATTGCGATTTTGATTCTTGCGGTGCTGCGCTTGATCAACCGCCTGCGCAACCGCCCGCCGCCGTTGCCGGCCGATCTGCCGGCATGGCAAAAAGCTGCTGCGATAGCCTCGCACTGGTTGCTGTATGCGTTGATGCTCGGCATGCCGCTGATCGGCTGGGCGATGTTGTCGGCCGGCGCGTATCCGATCGTACTGTGGCCTGGCGCGCAATTGCCGCCGATCGCACCGCACGATCCTGCGTTGTATGCATGGCTGCGTAGTGCGCATGGCTGGTTGGCGTATCTGTTGTTTGCCACGGTGCTGGGGCATCTGAGCGCGGCGCTGTTTCATGCGTGGGTGCGCCGGGATGGCGTGTTTTCCAGCATGGCGCGTGGGGAGCGGTCTGCGCGTTGATGGGTGAGTGCGTGGTTGAAGACGTGTTGCACAGCGTAATTTCACTGCGCGACGTACCCTCACCCCAACCCCTCTCCCGGTGGGAGAGGGGCTTGATTGCCTCTAGCCTTGAGGGTGATCCATGCCACGCACAAAGCGGCTTAGTCCCTTCTCCCGCCGGGAGAAGGTGCCCCGCAGGGGCGGATGAGGGTACGAGCGAAGCCTCGTAATCCCACTCGCCAAGTGGCTTTGCCCCGCACCCTCACCCCAACCCCTCTCCCGAGGGGAGAGGGGCTAATGCTTAACGCTGGCGCTTTGTTTCAGCCGCTGGCGTAAATGCGTCGATGCCTTTGCCAGTCGCGGCCCAGTAAATCCCGCCGTAAAGATGATCTAAATAGCGCGGGTCGTTATATGCCTCGGCCAGATGACCAAGCGCGGTGGCGAACACGCGGCTGCCTTCGAAGTGGTGATACCACGCCACCGGATGCTGCTTGCCCATGCCCTTGGCGACCTGCCCGGGCCAGATCAGCGTGGGGTCGTAGCTGGTCTCGTCAACCGTCAACAACGTGACCAGGTCATCGCTGTACGGCGCATCGTATTCGTACCATTCGTCGGTCCACACCCAACGTTTGGGCAGGCCGGCAGTGGCCGGGAAGTTCACATCGGCCACATCCACCATCGCAGTCTGCATATAGGGATGCGTGCGGAACGAGCGGCCGATCAAATGGTCGTACCACTCCCACTCACCACGCTTGATCGCGAAGGCCTTGTGCACCGCGACCACGCCGCCGCCGTTGCGCACGTACTTCTGGAAGTTCGCGCGCTGGGTGGGATCCAGATCGGTGGCCGGTGTATTGAGCAGCACGATCGCCGCGTATTGCGACAGATCGCCATCGAAGGCCTTGGCATTCCACGCCCATACCAGCTCGACATAGTGCTTGCGCGCCATCGCTTCGAATTGCGGCTTGGCCACCGGGATATAGTCGTGGTGATACTGGTTGGGAATGGCCGCCACCAGTATCTTGAATTGCTCGGCGGACGCGTTGAACGCGCAGATCAGCAACAAGCCCAACAGCCACACAGATTTCATGCAGTTACTCGCGGTGGTGACGATCGCTGTGCAGTGTACCTGCGCGGCGACGGCATGCCTTCGCACGCATTTGGAATAGCTGTTGATCGCTCCACAGCGCATGGCCGATGTAAGCCGTTGCGCCTGGAAGCGATCGCAAAGCAAGCAGGCAATGCATGCAACGTCGCAGTGCGCTTGCTTACAAGATGCTGAACGCGTGCGCACGAGATGCATGGCTGCAGTGCAGCGACCAACCGCTCGCATAAGCTCTGACGATTGAACGCCCTGGCCGCGCCCGCTTGGCAATCAGCAGCAATGTTCGGAGGGCGCAAGCTAAACACGCCGATAGCGATCACGCACCGCGCGTGCCCGCCAGCAGTTACAGCCAGCCTTTCTGCCGCGCCAACCGATACGCTTCGATACGATTGGCGACCCCCAGCTTGCCGATGCATTCGGACAGGTGGTTGCGCACCGTGCCGTGCGATAGCTGCAGTTGCTGCGCGATCTCGCTGGCCGAGCGGCCTTCGCCAGCCAACCGCAACACGGTGCGCTCGCGTTCGCTCAAGGGGTCGGCTTCCACCCACGCGTCCACTGCCAGTTGCGGGTCGATCACCCGCCCGCCACGTTGCACCTGACGCAGCGCGCTGACCAGTTGTTCGGCCGGCGCATCCTTGAGCAGATACGCGGCGACGCCGGCATCCAGCGCGCGACGCAAAAATCCGGGGCGGGCGAAGGTGGTGACGATCATCACCCGCACCGGCAGCGCCTGGCGCTGGATACGCTGGGCCAGTTCCAGGCCGGTCAGACCGGGCATTTCGATATCGGTGATCAATACATCCGGTTGCAGGCGTTGCAGCTCGCGCCAGGCACTTTCGCCATCGCCTGCGCTGCCGACCACCTCGATATCGTCTTCCAGTCCAAGCAAGGCGACCAATGCGCCACGCAGCAGCGCCTGGTCTTCGGCCAACAACACCCGGATCATCGCGCGCGCTCGTCTGCAGACAATGGTGGCGCACGATAGCAGCGGTGACACCTGCCGTGCATTGAGTGAGGTGCAGTCGGCGCAGGTGCACTCAACGCGACTGCGGCACCAGCGGCACCGGCAATGGCGGCAGTGCCGGTGCCAGCGTGGGGCGCGGCAACGGTAGGCTGGCGCGCAGGCGCATGCCGCGCGGCAGGGCCTCCACCTCCAGCGCGCCACCCAGTCCATGCAGGCGCGTGCGCATGCCGTCCAGGCCATTGCCGGGCACGATCACACCGCCGCGCCCGTCGTCGCTGATGTCCAGCACCGCCTGCTCGCCTTGCGCGCGCAGGCTCACGCACACACGTCTGGCTTGCGCATGCCGTTGCACATTGGTGGCCGCTTCGCGCACCACCAGGGCCAGTGCAGTCTCGTGTTCGGGCGGCAATGCCAGCGCTTCCAGCTGGTGTTCCAGCACGATGCCGTCCATGTCCAGCAATACACGTGCCGATGCCAGCTCGGCCACCAGCCCGGCGGCGCGGATGCCGGTGACCGCACGCCGCACCTGCGCCAAGGCATCGCGCGAAATCTGCGCCACTGCATCAATCTCGCTGCGCGCGGCCTGCGGGTCGCGTTCGATCAGGCGCGCGGCCAGATCGGACTTGAGCGCCACCAACGACAAGGTGTGGCCGAGCAGATCGTGCAGATCGCGCCCGATGCGCTCGCGCTCGGCGGTGGCGGCCAATCGACGTACTTCATCCTGCGACAGCCTTAGCAACGCGTCCTTGCGTTCGTTGATGCTGTAGACAGCCCCAACCGCAGCCATGCCCAGCACCGACACCGGCAGCCACACCAGCGACTGCAGGCGCATTCCCAGCCAGTGCGCCCAGCCCAGGTACAGCGCGTTCATCGCCACCAGCATCGCGAAGTGCCGCCACACCGCATGCCGCGTGGATGGGCGCAGGCTCAGGCAGGCGAACACGAAATAGCTGATGCCCGAGGGATACACCGGCAACAACGCGGCACTGAGCACGCCCATCGCCCAGGCATAGCGATACAGGGTGCCGCGCGGCGCCAGCAACATGCGCGCGTACAGCAGCAGGAACACCGGATACGACAGCAGCGTGCACAGCAGCCACGTGCTGTCGTACCCGCGCGAGGAAAACACCGGCACCACGAACACCCAGCTCGACCACAGCAGGTGCACGCCATCCATCCACGGCGACTGGCCTTGCGCCAGCCGCGCGGCAACCTGCGAATTGGCGGCGGGGCGAAGCCAGCCGGGAAGCCATAAGCGCATCGGGATGGGTCCCTGTGAGTGATCGGATTCTGCCACTGCCGGGCCCGCCGCGTGAGGCGAGGCAACTGGCCGCTGCGGGCGAGCGGTCTCATGCATCTGCAGCGCCCGGTTGCATAGGTACATGGCAATCCCTTGAAACAGCTAGCGGCACGCACAGGCAGTGCAGGTGGACGCAGAGCATGGCGATTCCGGCAGTCATGACGATGGCGCAGCGTGGCCCAGCGCTACGAGCGCGGCCAGTCGCCGCTGTCATGGCGTGCAGGTGACAGCTGTCACTGGTGGCCGACGCCGCCGTTGTCGCATGCTGCGCAGCACCTTGCAGTAGCGTTGGATCGCACGACCGTTCGTCGCCGCAGCTGTGTTGGTGACTTCCGGCAGCTTGCGGCGCCGTCCACGGCCCGTCACATTTTGCGCAGCATCCCGTCCTGGTCATCGATGAATACTTCCGCCGATCTGCTCAAGCAACTCCGTATCGACCGCCAGCGTCCTGCCGACCCTGCGCCTGCACGGCGCGGCGGCTGGATCATCGCCGCCGTTGTCATCGTCATCCTGTTGGCGGCTACGGCGTGGTGGTTCACCCGCCGCCCGGTGGCGAAGGTGCAGACCGCGCCGGTGGTGGCGATCAGCGCAGGCAGCAGTAGCGCCTCGGTGCTGGATGCGTCGGGCTACGTGGTGGCGCGGCGCATGGCCACGGTGTCGGCGCAGGTCACCGGCAAGGTGCGCGAGGTGATGATCGAAGAAGGCATGCGTGTCGAACAGGGCCAGGTGATGGCCACGCTCGACCCGCTGGATGCCGAAGCGCAGCGCACCCTGTCCGCATCGCAACTGTCTGCCGCACGCAGCCAGGTCGACAATATGCAGGCGCAACTGGCGGTGGCCAATGCCGATGCCACGCGGCTGCAATCGCTGGTCGGCGCGCAACTGGTCTCACGCTCGCAGTACGAACAGGCCACCGCACAACGCGACGCCTTGCGCGCGCAGTTGCAGAACGCGCAGCGTAATGTGCGCGTGGCGTCCGACCAACTGGCGATCTCGGCGATCCGCTCGGACTTCAACGTGGTGCGCGCGCCGTTTGCCGGCGTGGTCACCGCCAAGGCCGCGCAGCCCGGCGAAATCGTCTCGCCGTTGTCGGCTGGCGGCGGCTTCACCCGCACCGGCATCGGCACCATCGTGGATATGGAATCGCTGGAAATCGAGGTGGAAGTCGGCGAGTCCTACATCGGCCGCGTGCAACCGAAGATGCCGGTGGAAGCAGTGCTCAACGCCTATCCGGAATGGAAGATTCCCGGCGAAGTGATCGCCATCATTCCCACCGCCGACCGCGGCAAGGCCACGGTAAAAGTGCGCGTGGCCTTCAAGGTCAAGGACCCGCGCATCGTGCCGGAGATGGGCGTGCGGGTGAGCTTTCTGGAACAAGCCAAACCACAGGAGGCCAGCAAGCCGCAGGGCGTACGCGTGCCGAGTGCGGCGCTGGTCGAACGCGACACGCGCACGGTGGCGTTCGTGGTTGGCGAGCGCAACACCGTCAGCGCGCAGACGGTCACTCCCGGCATGGTGATGGGCGAGGACCGCCAGGTGCTATCGGGTTTGAGTGCAGGCGACAGCGTGGTGCTGGATCCGCCGCAAAGCCTGAAAGACGGCGACACGGTGGCGGAAGCAGAACCGGACGCTGCCGAGTAACGGCAACGACCGCTGCGGTAAAACGTAGGTAGCGATGCCGCTCAGGGGAGCGCGGTGCCCGCGTTGGCGGCCATTCGATACGCACGTCGTTGCGCCTGGATGGCGCTGCAGTTGAACAAAGCGCAGTGAACACGCACCAAAGAACGCGATGTTGATCTTGATCCACATCGAACCTCGTTATCGCTCATTGCAGAAATAAAACGCTCGGGCGTCGCCGCCAGGCGCAATTGAGCGCTTCGCCCGGCACTCGCGTCTTTCGTTGCACGGCGCTGCACTGCCCTGCAACGCCACAGTCATCGCATCTCGCCTTGCCGCTTCAATGCAATCGCAATCGCAGTCGCCATGCCGCACCGCCCTCACTCTTCCCATTGCACCGCCAGGAGTCGCCATGACCGCTCTCGTCAGCTTGCGCAACATCACCAAGACCTACCAACGCGGCCCCGAGCAGGTGCAGGTGTTGCACGGTATCGACCTGGACATTGCCAACGGCGACTTCGTCGCATTGATGGGTCCGTCCGGTTCAGGCAAGACCACCTTGCTCAATCTGATCGGCGGCCTGGACAGCCCCAGCGGTGGCGAGATCGAGATTCAAGGCGAGCGCATCGATCGCATGAGTGGCGGCCAGCTGGCGACTTGGCGCAGTCACCACGTCGGCTTCGTGTTCCAGTTCTATAACCTGATGCCGATGCTCACCGCGCAGAAGAACGTGGAGCTGCCGCTGCTGCTCACCTCGCTCAATGCTGCGCAACGCAAACGCAATGCGGAAATCGCCCTGACCCTGGTCGGCCTGCAGGAACGCCGCACCCACAAACCCAGCGAGTTATCCGGCGGCCAGCAGCAACGCGTGGCGATCGCGCGCGCGATCGTGTCCGACCCGACTTTCCTGATCTGCGACGAACCCACCGGCGATCTGGATCGCCACAACGCCGAAGAAATCCTGCGCCTGCTGCAGGAACTCAATCGCGAACACGGCAAGACCATCGTGATGGTCACCCACGACCCCAAGGCCGCCGAGTACGCCACCCATACCATCCACCTGGACAAGGGCGAGCTGGCCGACGCGCCGCTTGTGCTCTAAAGGAGTGATGCCATGAAGTATCTCTCGTTGGTCTGGGCGCAGTTGTTCCGCAGCAAGACCCGCACCTTGTTGACGCTGTTGTCGGTGGTGGCGGCATTTTTGTTGTTCGGCATGCTCGATTCGGTGCGCGTGGCCTTCACCTCCGGCGGCAATGTCAGCGGTGTGGACCGGCTGGTGGTCGCTTCGCGTTTGTCGATTACGCAATCACTGCCGATCAGCCTGGAATCGCAGATCCGCAGCGTGCCGGGCGTGCGCGATGTGACCTCGGCGATGTGGTTCGGCGGTATTTATCGCGACCCGAAGAACTTCTTCCCCAACTTCTCGGTGGCGCCCAACTTCTTCGACGTCTACAGCGAATACGAGCTGCCCAAAGACCAGCTCAAGGCTTTCCAGACCACGCGCACCGGCGCCATCGTCGGAGAGAGCCTGGCCAAGGCCAATGGCTGGAAGATCGGCGACACCATCCCGTTGCAGGCCACCATCTTTCCGCGCGGTGGCAGCAACGACTGGCCGTTGCAACTGGTCGGCATCTTCCGCATGAAGGACCGCACGGTGGCAGCCAATCAGGAACGCCAGTTGATGATGAACTGGAAATATTTCGACGAGTCCAACGACTACATCAAGAGCAAGGTCAGCTGGTACACGGTGACGCTGCGCAATGCCGACCAGGCCTCGCGCGTGGCACAGGCAATCGATGCGTTGTCGGCCAACTCCGATCACGAAACCAAGTCGCAGACCGAATCGGCGTTCCAGCAGGCCTTCCTCAAACAGTTCGCCGATATCGGGCTGATCGTCACCTCGATCATGGCGGCGGTATTTTTCACCTTGTTGCTGCTGACCGGCAACACCATGGCGCAGGCAGTGCGCGAGCGCATACCGGAGTTGGCCACGCTCAAGACGCTGGGCTTTCAGGACCGCACCGTGTTGAGTCTGGTGATGGTCGAATCGGTGCTGTTGATCGGGCTGGGCGGGTTGATCGGCATGGGCCTGGCAGCGTTGGTGATCCCAATGGTGGCCGCACGCAGCGGCGGGGTGATGCCGGTGCAGAGCGTGCCGCTGCAGACCTGGTTGGTCGGGCTGGGGCTGATGGCCGGCATCGGCATCGTGGTGGGTGTGCTGCCGGCGTTACGCGCGCAGCGCTTGAAGATCGTCGATGCCCTCGCCGGCCGCTGACAGGAGCAGGCACATGCAAACCAAATGGAAGAACCGTCTCGTCAATCTGATGTCGGTCGTGTTGCTGGCTGTCGGGCTGGGCGTGTGGATCGCGCTGCCGTGGATCGGCGTGTTGGTGCTCGCCGTCGTGCTGGCGGTGTGGCTGGTCGCCACACGCAGCGGCCGGCTATCGTTGGCCGCCGCGCGTATCGGCATCGCTACCTTGCCGCAACGCTGGGGTGCCAGCTCGGTGATCGTGGTCGGCATTGCCGGCGTGGTCGGCGTGCTGGTGGCGATGCTGGCGATGGGCCAGGGCTTCCAGGCCACGCTCAACAACACCGGCGACGACACCACTGCCATTGTGTTGCGCGGCGGCTCGCAGGCGGAAACCAACTCGGTGATCACCCGCAACCTGGTGCCGCTGGTCAGCAGCCTGCCCGGCATCGCTGCCGATGCCAACGGCCGCCCGCTGTTGTCGCCCGAGCTCTCGCAAGTGGTCAACATCGCCTCCAAGTCCGATGGCACCGACGTCAACGCGCAAGTGCGTGGCGTGGGCGAACAGGCCTGGGCGGTGCATGACAAGGTCAAGCTCGTGCAGGGCCGGCGCTTCACCACCGGCCTGCGCGAGATCGTGGTCGGCAAGGGCGCGTTGAATCAGTTCCGCGGGCTGGAACTGGGCAAGACGCTCACCCTCGGCAGCCAGCAATGGACCGTGGTCGGCGTGTTCGCCTCCGGCGATGCGCACGATTCGGAGCTGTGGACCGATGCGCAGACGCTGGCCACCACCTACAACCGCAGCGCCTACCAGTCGATCAGCGTACGCACTGCCGGCAAGGCCGGATTTAGCCAGTTCAAGACCGCCATGGCCGCCGACCCGCGGCTCAAGCTGGATGTGGAAACCACGCGCGCGTACTACGGCAAACAAGGCGGCGGCTTGAACAAGTTGATCAGCATCCTGGGCACGGTGATCGGCGCGATCATGGCGGTGGGCGCGGTGTTCGGCGCGCTCAACACCATGTATGCGGCGGTGGCCACGCGGGCGCGCGAGATCGCCACCATGCGTGCGATCGGTTTTCGCGGCACGCCGGTGATCATGGCGCTGATGCTGGAAACCATGTTGCTGGCATTGCTGGGCGGCCTGCTCGGCGGCTTGATCGCCTGGGCGGTGTTCAATGGCTATAGCGTGTCCACGCTGGGCAACAACTTCAGCCAGATCGTGTTCCAGTTCAAGGTCTCGCCGGAGCTGTTGTGGAGCGGGCTGAAATGGGCGCTGGGCATCGGACTGGTCGGCGGGCTGTTCCCGGCGTTGCGCGCGGCGCGGTTGCCGATTACCACGGCGTTGCGTGAGGTGTAGCGCGGGCCGTTGGCCCGCCGGGAATGGGGAATCGGGAGTGGGGAATCGTTGCAGCCAAGGTAGCTGAGCGCGGGTGCTGCGGCTGAACGTAGTGCAGACTGTCATCGTTTTGTCACTGCAGTGCGGTAGATGCGCGGGTCGGGCAGGCCGTAGCCTGCTCGACCGTTTCATCCATCGATCTCTCGCCATGATGCGCCTGATTCTGCTGGCCTGCGCCTGCCTGTGGCTGGCCGGTTGTTCTTCGTCCTCGACCTCGCTCAGCGAGCGCCTGGTTGCGCCCGGTGGCGTATCGCCGTTGCTGGACGAGGAGCGCATCGCCGCCACCATCGCCACGGTGCCCAACCGCAGCGGGCATGTGGTGACGCGCGATCAGGTGCCGATCTTCTGGCGCGCCATCGACCCCGGCCAGTACGCCATGCAGTACCGCTATCTCGGGCAGCGCAACGATCCGGCGCATGTGCTGGATGTCGATTTCAGCTTCAAAGTGCCCACCGCCCCCCCGCCGACGCCGCGCGGTACCGTGGTGCTGCTGCACGGCTGGATGATGGATGGCGATTCGCTGCTGCCATGGTCGCTGGAATTGGCGCAGGCCGGCTACCGGGTGATCACCATCGACCTGCGCAATCACGGCCATTCCGGCGGTGGCCCCTCCGGTTACGGCACACGCGAATCCGATGACGTGATCGATGTGCTCGATGCGCTGCAGCCGCGCGGCGAAATCCGCGGCCCGCTGTATCTGTTCGGCATTTCCTATGGCGCTGCCACCGCGCTGTTCACCGCCGACAAACTTGGGCCGCGCGTCGCCGGTGTGGTGGCAATGGAATCCTTCGCCAATGCCGGGCGTGGCATCCGCGACATGGTGCCGCACCTGCTCACCAGCCAACCGAACGGCTGGCGCGGGCAGGCGGTGGCCGCCTATGCACGTTGGCGCTATGCCGACCAGAATATCGATGCGGTGATCGCTGCCGCCGACAGCCAACTCCAGCTGAATCTGGACCACGTCGATGTCGCGCACGCCCTGGCCGACACCCGCAGCTGCGTGCTGCTGTTGCACGGCGATGCCGATCAGCACATCCCGGTCGCACACGGGCGTGCGCTGGCGCTGGCCAGCCCGCGCGCGCACTACGTCGAACTGCCCGGCGAAAACCATCTGAGCCTGCCACTGCGGCTGGACCTGCTCGGCGGGCCCATCGATCACTGGCTGGCGCAAACGCAACAGGACCCGAGCCACTGTCCGGCGCCACAGGCACTGCCGACCTCTACGCTCGCGGTGGCGACACCGGCAGTGGCGCCGCGCGGCTGAGAGCGGCCGACAAAACGTCGCGCGCGGTCCTCAATGGGAGCGGACCGCACGCTCCTGACCGGCGTTTACAAATGACATGCCGATGTCGAGCAGCGACTGCGCCCGCACAGCCCTGAGCGCAGTGGTCCGGCAGTCACCTGCATCCAGACGGGAGCCGTACAACGGCAGGCTGCCGGAGCGCGCACGACCGATGCTTAGGGAACCACCACAGCCGGCCGCCGCGAACGCAACACGCTGTCGCCAACGAATAACAGCAACCCCACCCAGATCGCCGCAAATCCAATCGCGCGCCCCTGATCGAACGGCTCGTGGAAGAACCACACGCCCAGCAGCAGCTGCAGGCTCGGCCCGATGTATTGCAGGATGCCCACCAGCGACAGCGGAATCCGCCGCACGCCATACGCAAACCCGATCAGCGGCACCGCCGTCACCACGCCGCCGAAGATCAGCAGCAGGTCGGTGCGCAACTCCCAGCCGCTCAGGAAAGCGCCGCCATGGCCCTGCTCGCCCCAGCCGGCCAGCAGCAGCGCCGGCACGAACAGATACACGCTTTCCACGCCCAACCCGGCCACCGGATCCACCGCCACCAGCTTGCGCAGCAAGCCGTAGGCACCGAACGAAAACGCCAGCCCCAAGGCGATCCACGGCGGCGCACCGGCATCGAGGGTCAACCACAGCACGCCGAGTGTGGCGCACACCACCGCCACCCACTGGATGCGCTGCAGGCGTTCCTTGAGCACCAGCACGCCCAGCAACACGCTCAGCAACGGATTGATGAAGTAGCCCAGGCTGGCTTCGATCACATGCCCGGCGTTGATCGCCCAGATGTACAGGCCCCAGTTGAACGCAATCGCCACGCTGCTGCCGGCCAGCATCCACAACGCGCGCGGCTGCGCGGCGATCTGGCGCCACCAACGCAGGCCCGATGTCGCCAGCAACCACGCCACCACCAGCACCGTGCTCCAGACGATGCGGTGCGCAATGATCTGCAGCGACGGGCACCGCCTTGAGCAGATGCCAGTACAGCGGCACCAGGCCCCAGATCACGAAGGTCGATGCGGTGATCAACAGGCCGCGACGCGCCTCGATCGGCGAGACCGCACTCATCGCCGCGCCTTGGCCAAGGTCACCACCAATACGCCCGCCAGAATCACCGCCATCGCCCCGATATCGTGCGCGCTGAAACGCTCATGCCCGAGCCAGGCGCCCAACCCCACCGCAATCACCGGGTTGACGTAGGCGTAGCTGCCGGCCAACGCCGGGCGCACGTAATGCAGCAGCCACACGTAGGCGGTGAACGCCACGATCGAGCCGAACACGCACAGGTAGGCCACGGCCAGCAGCCCCTGCGGTGTCGGCAAGCTGTGCGGGCGCTCGCCGATCAGCAGGCCGGTGCTGACCAACAGCACGCCACCGCACAGCATCTGCCCGGCAGCGGTCATGAACGGTGAGGGCAGATCGCGCCCGCGCGACCACACCGAACCGAACGCCCAGCCGATCGGTGCGATCAGCAACAACACCAATCCGCCAGGCGTCGCGGTCAGGCTGCTACCGGCGTTGAGCCAGACCACACCGAGGAAGCCGATCACGATGCCAAGCCATTCGCCACGGCTGGCATGCTGCCCACGCAACGCGCCGAACAACGCCATCCACAACGGCACCGATGCCACCGACGTGGCGGCCAGGCCGGACGACACGCTGCGCTCGGCCAAGACCACCATGCCATTGCCCAGCAGCAACAAGGCCGCGCCCATCAAGGCCACGTTCTTCCATTGCGCACGCGTCGGCGCGGCCACACCGCGCCAGCGCAGTACCGCATACAGCACCGTGCCGGCCACGATAAAGCGCGTGCCCGACACCATGGTCAACGGCAACGCGCCACCTTCCAGCGCAAACCGGATCGCCAGATAGGTCGAGCCCCAGACCACGTAGACCAGCAACAACGCGAGAGCGACCAACCCGCTGCGCGCAGGCGCGGCAGCGTCGTGAGAGGAAGACATCGGAACAGGGCCAAGTGCAGCGGAAGCTTCAATTCTAGAGCACATGCCCAAGCCGACGCCGCACGCAGCCAGCGGCCACCTATCGCGGTATGGTGCGAGCCAACCCGCATCCGAGAGTACACATGCAGCTTCGCCTTCCCTGGCTGGCCCTGGCCGCCCTGACCACGCTTTCCACCACGGCATCGGCACGCGCACCCGAGCCCTGGGAACTCAGCGGGCGCAAGCTGATCGAGGCCGGGCTGGACGGATCGCTGGCGCCGGAAATCGACGCGCCAGCGCAGCTCGAATTCAAGGTCCTGGTTTCGGCCAGCCGCGCCGGTGCCTACCTGCTCGGCGTCGCCAGCGCCAGCTACCGCACGCAGTGGTGCATGCCGGCAGGCAAGGCAGGCACACCGGATCTGCAGGCGATCATCGCCGATATCGGCGCGCTGCCCGACGCGCGCCAGGACCAAGCAGCGCCTGACCTGATCGTCCAGGCGCTGGCCAAACGCTATCCGTGCGGCGGCGCGCGCGCCAAGGGTGCGGCGGGCAACGCGCAGCGCAATCCTGGCAAGCCTTAGCGCGGCTAATAAACGATTGCGCTCACCGCCAGGCGGGCGCGGCCGGTGCTCGGCGCGGCATGTACCACTCGTCCACTCCGGTTCTGAGCGCGCCGTCGGCACCCACCTGACGACTGCTCGCTACGGCTTGTCAGCCGCTCTTAGAGCGTGTTATGAACTTTGAAATAGAGCGGCTGCATTTCCAAGCATCAGGATCGTGAAGACGACAAAGTGCAAACCGGCCAA
>NZ_MDFM01000025.1 GCF_002939985.1 Xanthomonas hortorum pv. cynarae
GTGTTCGATCAGAGAAAATTGTGCTGGCGTGATCTCCATGCTCAATAGTTTAATCGCTCGGGCCATTAGTGTTAACAGGCCCTAGATTACCCCCTAAATCGCCGGTAGCTAGTGATGAGACGTTCAAAACCATTAAAGCAAAGGAAACTTCGGACACATATAAAAATGTTCCGAACGTCGTAGGTATCATCGACACTCTCGGCCCGCACTGGGATGTCCGAGACGGCCCACGTGATTGGAGTTCTGAACTCATGGTGCGTTGTTCGGATGGCCTTGTCCGGCGCTATCCGACCTTTGAAGGCGTCCCAAAGTCACATTACCTAGGTCAAATCGCAGAGGGATTAATTTACAGTGCGCCCTCGGATTCGGTAACTCGACGCTTCGGTGGTGTGGAGGCGACAAATGACCATCAGCAGGCATTCATGGTAAATGGCTATGCTGTCAGCCCGATACGCATTGGGTCGTTCGACGCATATCCGATTCCTAATGGCAAATTTATGGTGCTGCAACCTACTTTTCGTGACTGTTCCTTTGCATGCGAATTAATGATGAGGTTGGACCATCATAAAATCTCAGTTGATGGCAACAGCGGCCCCATGGATAAGGGTAGGCGGAGGGATATGCCCGAGATTGCATCATCGTTAAGTGCAAACACCGGGATGGAGCCTGTTTTGCTTGAATACGAAAACGTTAGCTATAAAAAAAGCCTAATGGGAGGTTTGCATGAGACCCGAAGGGATGCGCTGCGCGATCTTGGAAAAAAGATCAACGAAATGGGTTCTTGCATATTCTCTAAAGGCGGGCATGTTTTAATGCTCGATGGCGTGAGGGAGCACAGGGGGAAATTTTACTTGAGCATAAGGGAGCCATTCCATGGAGAAGCTATTGAATTCAAAGATACAAAAGATTTTTTTAGAACTGATAATGGCGTGAAAGATAAAGTTAGTTTTAAAGCAATTTTTCTGAAAAAACCTTAGATGTTCAGTCCCGGCATTAGATGGATCGGGTTCACATTGAACCGCTCGGGCTCGGATGCCCACTGTTTGCAGATGAATTCGTACGGTGTCAGACCCTTCAGGGCTTTGAGTCTGCGAGCGTAGTTGTAGGCGTCGATGAAGTTGGCCAAATGCTGTTGCAGTTGTGCGTGATCGTCGTAGTGGAAGCGTTTGACAGTGGCTTCCTTGATGGTCCGGTTCATCCGCTCGACCTGCCCGTTGGTCCAGGGATGCTTAACCTTGGTCAAGCGATGTTCGATGCCGTGCTCCTCGCAGACGCGACTGAAGAGATGCACGAAGGCGTAGCGGTCGGAACTGCGGTTGGTGAACTGGATGCCGTTATCCGTCAGAACCGTATGCAGGGTGTAGGGCACCGCCTGAATCACATTGCGCAGGAACTGCGCTGCAACCAGCTTGTTGGTCGAGGGATGAAGCTCGGTGAGCGCAAACTTGGACGTTCTGTCGATGGCCACGAACAGATAGAGCTTGCCCTGGGCCGTCTGCAGCTCTGCGATGTCGATGTGGAAGTAGCCAATCGGATAGTGCTTGAATTGCTGTTTGGCAGGTTTGTCGCCTTTGATGTCGGGTAAGCGCGAGGTACCATGGCGCTGCAGACAGCGGTGCAATGATGAGCGCGTCAGATGCGGGATGCTCGGCTGCAATGCGTAGAGACAGTCGTCCAGCGGCAGCAATGTGTGCCTGCGGAAGGCGACGATCGCCGCCTCATCCTCAATGGACAACACCGTGGAGCGCGGGTGCGTCGGCCCAGTTGGCAGATCCGCAACCGAACTGCGCTTCTTCCACTTCGCCACCGTCTTTTGATTGATGCCGTAGCGCTTGGAAAGCGTTCTCAGGCTCTCTTGACTATGTTGTATCGCTCGACGGATCGCCTCTGTCGTGCTGGCGCTCCCATGCAGAACCTGGCCCATCGTGCTTCCTTCCATTCGATGGAAAATAATGCACCATCAAAGCCTGGGATCAAACATCCTAAGAGGTATCCGCTAACAGTCTGGGTGAGCGCCGATCTGGATGCTGGCGATCAGATGTCCGTCCTTTTTGAATCCCTGATGAGATGAAGTTTTCCTGGCGAAACGAACGTAACTCGATTGACAGAACCACTTCCGGTCGACGACTCAATCCGCCAACCGCTCCCACAGGAAGCTGTACGCCAGCGCCGCCATATGCGCCGCCTGCGCATTGTTGGCCGCACCGCCGTGTCCACCTTCGATGTTTTCGTAGTAGGTCACGTCCTTGCCGGCCTCGATCATCTTGGCTGCCATCTTGCGCGCGTGGCCCGGATGCACCCGGTCATCGCGGGTGGACGTCAGGAAGATCACCGGCGGATAGGTCTTTTTCGGGTCGAACAGGTGATACGGCGAGAAGGTCTGGATGAACTTCCAGTCGTCGGTATCCGGGTTGCCGTATTCGGCCATCCACGACGCGCCGGCCAGCAGATGGCTATAGCGCTTCATGTCCAGCAGTGGCACCTGCACCACCACCGCACCGAACAGCTCCGGATACTGCGTGAGCATGTTGCCGGTCATCAGGCCGCCGTTGCTGCCGCCCTGCACGCCCAGATGCTTGGTCGAGGTGATCTTGCGCGTGACCAGGTCCTTGGCCACCGCAGCCATGTCTTCGTAGGCCTTGTGGCGGTTCTGCTTGAGCGCGGCCTGGTGCCAGCGCGGGCCGTATTCGCCACCGCCACGGATGTTGGCCACCACGTAGACGCCGCCCTTTTCCAGCCAGGCGCGGCCCATTGAGCCGGAATAATTCGGCGTCATCGAAATCTCGAAACCGCCGTAGCCGTACAGCAGCGTCGGTGCACTGCCGTCGAGCTTCAGGTCCTTGGGACGCACCAGGAAATACGGCACGCGGGCGCCGTCCTTGCTGGTGGCAAAGTGCTGTTCGATGCTGTCCTTGCCGGCATCGAAGAACGCCGGCATGGTCTTGAGCGGTTGCGGCGCGCTGCCCACCTCCACCCACGACAACGTGGTCGGGGTCAGATAATCGGTGACGGTCAACCACAGCGCGTCGCTGTCGTCGCTGTCCACCGCGCTGACATCGACGGTACCAAACGCCGGCGCACCGACGAAGGCGCTCTTCTTCCAGCCATCCTGCGAGGGGGTGACCACGCTCAGGCGATTCTTGACGTCCTCCAGCACGTTCAACACCAGGTGCGACTTGGTCCAGGCGATGCCGGCCAACGAGGTGGTGTCGGTGGGCTCGAACAGCACATCGAAGTTGCGCTTGCCCGCCATGAAGTCGTCAAACCGCGTCGCCAGCAACGAGCCGGCCTTGTAGGTCTTGCCGCCCACCGTCCACGGGTCGCGCAGTTCCAGCGTCAGCCATTCGCGCTTGACCGCCTTGCTGGCCGAGTTGGGCGCATCCACCTTGACCAGCTTGCCGTCGGCACCCTTGAAATACAGCTCTTCGTTGTAGAAGGCCAGCGTGCGGCTGACGAAATCGCGCTCGAATCCAGGCGTGTCGTCGTGCATCGCGGCGATGTACATATCGGTCGGCTTGCCTTCGTACACCACCGTGGCTGCGCTCAACGGGGTGCCGCGCTTCCACTGCTTGGCGATGCGCGGGTAGCCGGAGCTGGTCAGCGCGCCGGGGCCGAAATCGGTGTAGACGTAGACGGTGTCTTTATCGACCCAGCCCAGCCCGCCCTTGGCTTCCGGTCGGAAGAAGCCGTCCTTGACCCACTGCTTGCCAGCCAGATCGAACTCGCGGGTGACATCGGCATCGGCACCGCCGCGCGACAGCGCAATCAGGCAACGCTGGTACTCCGGGCGCAGGCAGTCGGCGCCGTGCCAGACCCAGTTCTCGCCTTCGGCCTTGTTGAGCGCATCCAGATCCAGCACGGTTTCCCACTTGGGCGCCGGCTTGCGGTATTCGTCCAGCGTGGTGCGCCGCCACAGCCCGCGCTCGTGCTGCTTGTCCTTCCAGAAGTTGTAGTAGTACGGGCCGATCTTCTGGACGCCGGGAATCTTGGCGTCCGAATCCAGCACTTCGCGGATGCTGGTTTCCATCTGCGTGAACGCCGGCGTAGCGGCCAGCCGCGCTTCGGTCTTGGCGTTTTGCGCCTTCACCCACTCCAGCGGTTTGGCGCCGGTGACATCTTCCAGCCAGGCGTAGGGATCGTTGGACACGGCGGTTTCCTCTGCAGAGACGGCGCCAGCGGTGATCAGGCCGGCAACCAGGCAGATCGAGGCGAGTTTGGACATGAATTTTCCGGGAGAACGAGCGGACGGCCGGACCGTAGCACAGCCCTCCGCCCGCCCGACCCTGCCGAAGGTCAGGCCGCGCGCGCCTCTGGCGCGGTTCGCGAAGCGTTGCGTCGGCGCTGCGCCTGTGGCCCGCGCCGACGTGGCGCCGCGCGCCGCGTGCCGGGCCGCAGCAGGGTCGGCAACGCGAACCGGTGCAGGCTCCACCAGGCCAGCATCGGCATGCCGACCAGCCACAGCGGCAGCCAGCCGATCCACTCGCTGTGGCCGCGCGCGGCCGGCCACACCAGCACCAGGGCCAGCCCGGCCAGGGCAATCTGCCGGACCGGGCGCAGCACGCGCGGGTCGGGACGTTCGGAACGAGCGGTAGGACGATGCGACATGGCGGCACTCCGTGGCAGGTAAGGATCACAACAGGCCGGCAGGATTGCCTGCGTCCATCTCACCGACTGCGACCTGGGCGCGGCGCGGCGGAGACGGATGCGATTGCCGCCACCAATCCAGGCACCTGCGCCCCCCGCTCAGGCGGGCAAAACGCAGCCACCGACGCCAGACACGACCGTTGACGCGAACTTGCCCCCTGCATGAGGTAGTGTGCTGACCCAACCGCCCCTTTCGTGATGTTGCGATGCGCCTGACCGTTTCGATCGCCCTCGCTTTCCTGCTCGTCCTCGGCCTGCCGGTGGCGCATGCCAAGGACACACCAACCGACGAACCAGCGGTCGATCTGTCCAAGATCATGGGCACCTGGTACGTGATTGCGCGCATGCCCAACCCGGTGGAACGCGGTCATGTCACCAGCCGCGACGAGTACACCCTGGTCGAAGACGGCAAGGTGGCGGTGCGCTATCTGTATCGCGACGGTTTCGGCGAGCCGGAAAAAGAAGTCAGCGCACGCGCCTCGGTAGACGCGGAGAGTGGCAACCGCGACTGGCGGGTGTGGTTCTACAAGGTCATCCCGGCCAAGCAACGCATCCTGGAAATCGCACCGGACGGTTCCTGGATGTTGATCTCCTACCCCGGCCGCGACCTGGCCTGGATCTTCGCGCGCAAGCCGGACATGAGCCGCGACCAGTACCGCAAGCTGGTCGACAAGATGCGCGACGATTATTCGATCTACACCGACAAGCTCAAGCGCGTGCCGCAGTTGCGCGAGCAGGTGGACCGCCTGGGCTTTGAAGTGCCGAACAAGCGCTGAGTGCACGCGTAGGGCGGTGGTTTCTGCACGCCGTCCGCAGCCGCTTGACGAGTGCGCGTTACGTCCTGCGCGCCACGCTCAGTCGTAATTGCTCAGCGCCAGCGACAGCAGCGCCTTGGCCTGTTCGCGCAACGACACCGGCTCGACGATTTCCGCATCCGAGCCGTAGTGCAGCACGTCCATCAGCAGTTCGCGTGAGTTGCTGTACGGCACTTTGAGCTCGTAACGGCCGTCGGGCAAAAAGCGCCCCTGCTGCTTGGAATGCCAGTGCTCGTCGGCGACCCAGCGCGCGGCCTTGGCACTGAAGGCGATCGTCGCCCAGCCTTTTGGCGCACCCGAAAAAATGCCGTAGCTGGCCGCCAACTGCTCGTCCAGCTCGCTGTCGGGCACATCGCGCGGCACGGTTTCGAGCAGGCGCGCGTGATTGATGCGGTCCACCGCAAAACTGCGTACGCCGTCGCGGCCGTGATCCCAGGCGTCCAGATACCAGTTGTCGCGGTA
Source organism: Xanthomonas hortorum pv. cynarae (assembly GCF_002939985.1). GTDB lineage: Bacteria > Pseudomonadota > Gammaproteobacteria > Xanthomonadales > Xanthomonadaceae > Xanthomonas > Xanthomonas hortorum_D. The sequence goes on from NZ_MDFM01000025.1 coordinate 5,922, forward strand.
ATGGGTGATGCGCTGCGGGGAGACGATGCGCTTGGTCGATTCGTCGGTGGAGCGTGCGCGGTAGTCGAAGCTCAGCTGCTTGCGCTCCAGCACGCCAGAGGCCACGGTGCGGAAGCTCGCCTCATCCAGCTTGCGCCCGCGGTGCGGAATCACCCGCACCCGATCCACCGGCCATTGCGAGACACCGGCCTGGGCGGCCAGCAGCCCTTCGATGCGTTGCTGCAGCGGCGCCAGCATCGACGACAACACCCCGCCGCCGGTACGCGCGAGCAATTGCTGCGAGGCCAGCAGCGCGTGCAATTCTTCCGAACTCAACCACAGGCCGGGCAACTCGAAGCGGTCGCTTTCGCCGGACAGATAGCGGAAGCCGGATTCGCCATCGCCCTCCACCGGCGCCATCAGCGCATCGCGCAGAAAGGCCAGATCGCGATACACGGTTGCGCGGGAACAGCTCAGCTCATCCTGCAGCCGCGCCACCGTCACCGGGTAGCGCGCCGACTTGAGCAAGCGATGCAGGGAGTTGATGCGTTCGTAGCGGTCCATGCGTGGATTATGTCCGAGTCTTTGCGCGGCAGGGTGAGCGCGGATGGGCAGAAGCGACGATGGCCGGCCGGCTGCATGCGCAGACCCGCGCAGGGCCGGCCTTGCTGCGGTGTTGCATCGCTCCTGCAAGTGACACTCGCGATAGTGGCACGCTCGATCGCCGTGCGCCTGATCGGGATGCGCCGGCTTGGCCCGATAAGGCCGATCGGGTGCCATCGGCGACTACCGACCGAACCGCCAATAAAGCGCGGCGTTCACCTAGTCATGACGTAGCCGCCCAGTCCGTTATCATGAAATCGCTTCCACCTCTTTCGCCCCTGCCTTCCAAAGCGAGCCGCCCATGCCCCGCCGTGCCCCGTTGTCTGCCCTGCTGCAGCTGTTGTTGATCACGCCTACTGTCTGGGCCCAGGCAGTTGCACCGGCGCCGGTGGACCCCGCTGCCGCTGTGATGCCGTCGCCGTGGAGCGGGAGTAGTGGCGAGCTCGGCTACGCCGCCGCCCACGGCAACAGCACCACCGACAGCCTCAATGGCCGGGTCCGCTTGCGCTATACCGACGGCGACTGGATCCACAGCCTGGACGCCACCGCGCTGCGCTCCAGCTCGGAATACACAAATACCAACGACGACGGCAGCACCGAACGCGAGCGCCAGACCACCGCCGAACGCTACACCGGCAGCGTGGGCAGTGCGTTGCAGCTGGGCGAACACCGCCAGCTCACCGCCACCGGCCGTTACGAACACGACGACTTCGCCACCTACGACCGTCTGGCCACCTTCGGTATCGGTTACGGCACGCGGCTGATCAACGCCGACCGTTTTTATCTGGATGCACAGGTGGGCCCGGGTATCCGCCGCGCGCACAACAGCGACGAAGATCGCAACGAGACCGGCCTGATCGGGCGCGGCCTGTTCGACCTCAAATACACCGTCACCGACAACACCGATCTGATCAACACGCTGCTGGTGGAATCGGGCGAATACAACACCTATGCGCAGAACGATTTCGGCGTGCAGGTCAGCATGAACTCGCACTTTGCGCTCAAGGCCGCGTGGCAGATGCGCCACAACAGCGAGGTCAGCGAAGGCGACAAGAAGACCGACACGCTGACCACGGTCAACCTGGTCTACACGTTCAAGTAGGAGCGGCCTTGGCCGCGATGGGGCTTTATCGGTAATGCCCTGTCGCGGCCAGGTCCGCTCCTACGAAACGCGATTACCGGGTGTATGCAGCATCGAGGCGGTGAGCTTGGGCGTTTGCGTATCGGGGCCGGCGTCGAAGCCTGTCGCGTTACAGATCAACGCCTGCGTCGCAGGTTGCCGGCTGCGTCACAGCTCCGCCAACAATTGCGCGGCGCCCTTGTCGAACAGGCCTTGTGCGACCAGGCGGCCGAGTGATTCGGTGTCCTCGGCACTGCCGTGCGCCTCGGCGTGGATCAGGCGTCCGTCGCTAGCGCTGCCGACCATGCCCTGCAGAAATAATCCGTCGCCTTCCCAGCGCGCGAAGGCGGCTACCGGCACATGGCAGCTGCCATGCAACGCACGATTCATCGCCCGCTCGGCTTCTACGCAGGCGCGGGTGCGGCCGGCATCCAGCACCGCCAGCAGGCCGTGGATGTGCGCATCGTCGCCACGGCATTCCACCGCCACTGCGCCCTGGGCAGGTGCCGGCAACCACTCCGGCACGTCCAGCCGTGCGGTGATGCGCGCATCGAACCCGAGCCGCTGCAAACCGGCGCAGGCCAGCACGATGGCGTCGTAACCGCCGTTGTCGAGTTTGGCCAGGCGGGTGTTGACGTTGCCGCGCAGGTCGATCAGTTCCAGATCCGGGCGTGCGGCGCGCAACTGCGCCTGGCGCCGCAGCGACGAGGTGCCCACGCGCGCGCCCAGCGGCAACGCCTGCACGGTGGCATAAAGGTTGGACACCAGCGCATCGGCCGCATCGCCACGCTCCATGATCGCCGGCAGCACGAACGGCGCGTCCAGTTCCATTGGCACGTCCTTGAGCGAATGCACCGCGCAATCGGCCTCGCCGCGCAGCATCGCCAGCTCCAGTTCCTTCAGGAACAGGCCCTTGCCGCCGATCGCGGCCAGCGAGCGGTCCAGCACTTCGTCGCCGCGGGTGCTCATCGGCACCAGCACGACCTCCAGCCCGGGATGGTGCTGGCGCAGCGCGGTGGCGACGTGTTCGCTCTGCCAAAGGGCGAGCGGGCTCTTGCGGGTGGCGATGCGGAGCGTGGTCATCCCGCCATTATCCCGGACCGGGCGCGTAACGCCTACCTGGAGCGCAAGCGCGCACCACGCGGCACCCGCGCCGCTGACGGCCAACGGATCTCATCACACCCGGCATGACGCGCCCTAACGCAATTGCTCGCGCAGGCTGGCCACGCAGCGGCGGCTCACTTCCAGGGGTTGCGGCACATTGCGCAGCACTGCGTGCACCTGGCCATCGCCGCTGCGGCGCAGTTCCACCAGCTCGGCGCGCGCGACCAGGCAGTTGCGATGGATGCGCACCAGGCGGTCGGCGAATTCGTCTTCCAGCGATATGAGCGACTCTTCGATCAGGTCCTCGCCACGGGTGTGGTGGACGATGACGTACTTCTCTTCGGCCTGTAGGTAGCGGATGTCGCCGATGGCAATCAGCCGCAGACTGCCGCGCAGACGGGCACACAAATGCGTGCGTAGCGGTGGCGGGGTGGCGCTGGGCGCGCGCCCGGCCAGAAAGGTCGCCACCTTGTCCAGTGCGGCGGCCAGGCGCTCCGGGCGCACCGGCTTCATCAGGTAATCCAGTGCGGCGGCGTCGAAGGCCGACAGTGCGTGCTGGTCGTAGGCGGTGCAGAACACCACCGCCGGCGGTTGCTGACCTTGGCGCAGCAGGCGCGCGGTTTCCAGGCCGTCGACGCCGGGCATGGCGATGTCCAGCAGCACCAGGTCCGGATGCAGGTGCTGGCATTGCTGTAGCACCTGCTGGCCGTTTTCGGCCTCGCCGATCACCTCGACGTGCGGATGTTCGCCCAGCAGCATGCGCAGGCGCTCGCGCGCCAGCGGCTCGTCATCGGCGATCAGCACCCGCACTTGCGTGGCCGTCATGGACTCCCCCTCGCTGCCGTGACTTTCCCCTCACGGCAGCGGCAATGTGATCTCACAGGCATAGTAGCCTTCAGCCCAGCTGGCCGCCATCCGTGCCCCGGCCCCGAACTGAAACGCCAGCCGGTGCGAGATGCTGGCCTGGGCGTGCCCGGCGCCGGCAAGCAGCGGCAACTGCGTACCCGGTTGCGGGGCCGGATTGACGATGCGGATCTGCAACTGGTTGCCGCGCTGGCGCAACGACAGGTACAGCGTGCCGCCCTCGGGCAGGCGCGAAATCCCGTGCAATACCGCATTTTCCACCAGCGGTTGCAGCACCAGGCGCGGCATCGGCAATTCCCACGGCAAGGGTTCCTGGCGATGCCAGCGCACCTGCAGGCGGTCGCCCAGGCGCAGCGATTCGATCGCCAGATAGCGCTCGGCCAGTTCGCATTCGGCGCGCAAGGTGGACAGGCCTTCGCCGGCACCGAGCGCGGCGCGGAACAGATCCGACAGATCCAGCACTGCCTGCTCGGCCACCACCGGGTCGCGCCGCAACAGGCTGGCGATCAGATTCATGCTGTTGAACAGAAAATGCGGGCGGATGCGCGCCTGCAAGGCATCGGCCTGCGCGCGCGCATTGGCCTGCACCTGCGCTTCCCAGCGGTCGCTGACATAGAAATAGCGCAGCGCCAGCGCGGTGATCAGCACCACCGTGGCCGCACTGCCGAGGGTGAACCGCCAGAAGCCCACCAACGGCCCCAACGGCGCCTGCCCGAGTACCGCATACAGGCCGTGCACGATGCCGGCGCCGAGCATCGCCACGACGGCGGCGATCGATAACGCAGTCAAGCCGCCCAGCTTGGGCGGCAGCCGCGACAGGCTGGGCCGCAAGACGCATAGCAGCACGGTGACGGCCAGCGCCAACCACAACGCCAGACCGCTGGCCGACACGAAACGCGACAGCGTGATGCTGCGCGCCGCGCCGACATCGGGCACCAGCGTCACCACCAGCACCACCAGTTCGGCCAGCCCCAGCATCGCGCCCAATCGTGGCAGCCGGCACAGGTCCGGCATCCAGGCGATCTGTGGCGCGCGCGGGGCCATGCACTCAGGCGGCGGTGAAGCGCGCCTGCATCCAGTTGCGCAGCGCCTCGATCTCTTCCAGGCAGACCTGATGTCCCATCGGGTAGGTGTGCCATTCCAGTTCAAAGCCGAGCGTGCGCAAGGTCTGTGCGCTCTGTTCGCCGGCACCGAACGGCACCACCGGGTCGGCGCTGCCATGCGCCATGAACACCGGTTGGCGGGTGGCAGCCGGCTGCAACTGGCTGGCGGCGGCTGTCGGGTCGGGCAGATAGGTCGACAGGGCGATCAGCCCGGCCAGCGCAACGCTGCGCTGCAGACCGACCGCCAGGGTCACTGCGCCACCCTGCGAGAAGCCGGCCAGCAGGATGCGCTCGGGGGCGATGCCGCGGGTCTGCTCATGGGCGATCAATGCCTCGATCTGGGCCACCGATTCGGCAATGCCGGCCTTGTCGGCACGATGTGCGAAATCCATGCCGACGATGTCGTACCAACCGCGCATGCGCACGCCGTTGTTGATGGTGATCGGGCGGATTGGCGCGTGCGGGAACACGAAGCGCAGCGCCGGCCAATGCGGGCGCACCAGTTCCGGCACCATCGGGGCGAAGTCGCTGCCATCGGCACCCAGGCCGTGCAGCCACAGCACGGTCCACTGCGGGTTCGGTCCGGTCTCGCGTTCGATCACTTCCAACATCGTCCAGCTCCGCTTGCGGGCTGGGCATTATGCCTTGCGAAATCGGCCGGCCCGATCACGCAGCGGGCAAGCCACGCGTGGCGATCGGTCCGGGCGTGCCTTGAGCGGCCTGCCAGGCACGACCTGCATGCGCGGCAGGCCGCGCGCAACGTGCCGCGCTCAGATCAGCGAGGGCTCCAGCGCGGCGGCGCGGCGCAGTTCGGCCGCACGCACCAGCACCTTGGGCGGGTCGAGTTCTTCGGGAATGCAGAAGATGCCGGCCCGCCGCAGACCCAGGCCGGTGCGGCGCAACGAGGTCAGCGCCACCACCGGAATGGACAAGGCCATACCGATAATCACCGGCGCCATCCAGGCCGCCAGCGACGGCGAGACCACGTAGGCCATCGAGCCCATGAACAGGCCGAAGATGGTCAGCCCGCCGTAGCTGCGCAGCAGCGCCGGCCACGCCAGCTTGCCGTCGTCGCGCACCTGCGCATCCCAACCCGAATCCTTGCCGGCCAGCACTTCGAACACGCCGCGCGACTGCAGATACATCACCACCGGCGCCATCAGGGCCGCCAACACGGTTTCCAGCAGGATGCTCAGCATGGCGCGAAACGCCCCGCCGCAGGCACGCAGTTCGCGCGGGTTGAGCAGCAGTGCGATATAGCCCAGCAGCTTGGGCGCCAGCAGCACGAACATGGTGCAGGCGAAAATCCAGATCGCGTTGCCTTCGCTGCTGCCGTGCCAATAGCGCGCAGGCGAGAACGGCAGGCCCTGGGCCAGGTCGATGCCGGCCCCGGCCAGCGGAATGCCGATGCCGATCAGCATCAACATGCCCCACATCGGCGCGGTGAAGTAATGCCCGATGCCGATCATCATGTGCATGCGGCTGATCCAGTGCAGCCCCTTGGCGCCGACGACCTTGGCATGCTGCAGGTTGCCCTGGCACCAGCGACGGTCGCGGATCAGCAGGTCGGTCAGCGTGGGCGGGCCTTCTTCGTAGCTGCCCTGCAGGTACGGCACCATGTGCATGGCCCAGCCGCCCCGCCGCATCAGCGCCGCTTCGACAAAATCGTGGCTGAGCACATGCCCGCCGAACGGCTTGCGCCCGCGCAGCGCCGGCAGGCCGGCGTGATCGGCGAAGGCCTGGGTGCGGATGATGGCGTTGTGGCCCCAGTAATTGCTCTCGGCGCCATGCCACCAGGCCACACCAAACGCGATGATCGGCCCGTACACGCGGCCACCGAACTGCTGCATGCGGGCAAACAGGGTCTGCCCGTTGACCACCGCCGGCAGGGTCTGGATCAGCCCCACATCCGGGTTGTTTTCCATGCCGGCGACCAGCCGCACGATGGTGTCGCCGGTCATCACACTGTCGGCGTCCAGGATCAGCATCTGCGGGTAGCTGCCGCCGAAACGACGCACCCAGTCGGCCACGTTACCGGCCTTGCGCGCGGCGTTGTCGGCACGGCGGCGGTAAAAGATGCGCCCATGTCCGTCGACGCGATCGCACAGCTCGTTGTAGACCAGTTCTTCGGCAGCGCCGATGTGTTCGCGGGTGGTGTCGCTGAGTACGAAGAAGTCGAAATGTTCCAGCTGGCCGGTCTCTGCCACCGATTCGTAGATCGCCTGCAGGCCGGCCAGCAGCCGGCGCGGGTCTTCGTTGTAGGTGGGCATCAGCAACGCAGTGCGCGTGTGCAATGTCGGCAGCGGTGCATCCGGGTCGATGCCGAGCTTGCGTCCGGCGCGCGCCACCACGGTGACAAAGCCGGCCACCGCGCTGGCGAAGGACATCGCGATCCAGGCAAACAACAGTATGAACAGCCCGAGCAGACAGCCTTCCAGCACGCTGATGCCGCCGGGCCACAGCACGCTGAGCATCACCCACACCGCCACGGCAGTGGTGGCGAAGGTGCCGCCGATCAGATAGAAACGCCGCACGCCGATACCCACCGGCGCAGTGCGCTGATGCGGCACCTGCAGGCTGCCTTTGCGCAGGTCTTGTTCGGGCATCGCCAGCGGCGCTTCGGGCGGCAGCGTGGGCTGGCCGGCGTCGAGGGCGGACATGGAAGGAAATTCGGTAGGTGCGGGAGAAGAAGTCACAATGCCGTCCATCAAGGCTGCCCGTCGCGCGAAGGCGACAGCGCGAGCTGAAACGGGAGATCCATCCCCGCTATGTAAAATGCCGTTGCCACACGCACCGTGTCGTGGGCGAGCCCGACGGTGTGCGACCACGTCGCAGGTTTGGCAGCTCTAAGACCACTCCGATGCACAAGCTCTCCTGGCTGCAACTTCACGTCGCGGCTCATCCTAAAGAATCGATCGTTAAGGAAGCGAAGGCCGCTTTCTGTCGTCTTCGCCCCACCCGACGAGGACAGCGCGGCAGACTACGCCGCAGCGACCGAACACAACCCCAACAGATTGCAGCCTGACGCGCGCGCTGTCACGGGCGGCGAACCACACTGTCGTGTAAGACGACTGCAAGTGATGTGCCAGGAAGTGCAATCGGTTGCATCGCCGGCGTGATGACGCTGGCGATCGCGCCGATGACGCTGACCGGAACTGAAGGCAGCGTGCGCGTCATGGTCTATCCGAATCAGCGATGTGGGTCCTGCACCAACTTCAATGCAGGCAACGAACGGTGCGTTCCGCGCAAGCTCATCACTTCAAGACAACCAGGATTTCGAGTCGTTGCGTCGTTTAGGTGCGATCAAAAGCTTGGTTGGTCGAGTGCGCGGTGCCCTCGCCGCTCGCGGGACACGCCGTGAATCCATCCGTGGAGGCTCGGTGGCGGCATCCATGCCGCCACACGGTCCCGCAATCGGCGAGGACACCGCACCAGAAAGTTAGTCGGTTGCTTTGTTGAAACCACGCACACCGACCATCTCAATTGGTCCTTGCCCGCCCACCGTCGCGGGACCTTACGCGGCATGAATGCCGCGTAAGAGCTTACATGGACGTACTTGCAGCGTGTCCCGCGAGGGTGGGCGGGCAAGGGCCCTGCAGCCAAGCCGCAGCCCTATCGCTCTAGATTGGTCGGCAATGGGATGAAAGCTGTCCGTCGCACCCCCTCTTACTTGCGTGCGGCCTCGCTGGCATCGCGGGTGGCGCGGAACTCCGAGTCGTTGCTCCAGTTGGGCCACTGGCGCGAATCGGCCAGCTGCTGGCCCAGCGCATACAGCACGCCCAGATCGCGCGCGGCACCGGCGAAGGTCCAGTCCGGCTTCCACTCGTCGCCCTGCTGGTGATAGCGCTTGGCGGTGTAGTCGTCGGATGCGGCCTTGCCTGCGGCCACGCCGCCCACTTCCCAGTCCTGCCCGGAGGCGTACGACAACGCCGGTACGCCGCGCTTGGCGAAAGAGAAATGATCGGAGCGGAAGAAATACCCCGCCTGCGGCTTGGGATCGGGCGTGTAGCGCAGCTTCCACTGGCCGACCACGCTCTTGAGCTGGTCGAGCAACTCCAGCTTGGCGGTGCCGTAGATGCCGAAATCGCGCGCGGGCACGAACGGGGTCATGCCATCCATGTTGATCACCGCCACCGTGGTGTCCAGCGGGTACAGCGGTTTGGAGGCGTAGAACTCCGAACCCAGCAAGCCCTTTTCTTCGGCGGTCACCGCCAGGAATACCACCGAGCGCTCCGGCTTGGGCCCGGCGGCAAAACCGCGTGCCAGTTCCAGCAACGCCGCAGTGCCGCTGGCGTTATCCAGCGCACCGTTGAAGATGGTGTCGCCGCGTGCGTCCGGCTTGCCCACGCCGATGTGGTCCCAATGCGCGCTGTAGATCAGCGTCTCGTCGGGGCGTTTGCTGCCTTCCAGGCGCGCGACCACGTTGTGCGAGGTGATCACGTCGGACTTGACCTGGTAGCTGGCGCTCAGGCCCTGGCCCTTGAGTTCGACCGGCTTGAAGCCGCGCGTCTGCGCCTGCTTCTTCAAGGTGTCGAAATCCAGCCCGGCATGCTTGAACAACTCGCTGGCCAGATCGCGCTGGATCCAGCCTTCCAGGGTGGGATGCGCGGCGCGCGGGTTGTCGCGCACCACATCGAACATGGTGTTGGTGTTGGAGCTGGCCACCGTGTCCCAGCCGTAAGAGGCCGGCGCGGTTTCGTGCACCACCAGCACGCCGAGTGCGCCCTGGCGCGCGCCTTCTTCGTACTTGTAGGTCCAGCGGCCGTAGTAGGTCATGCCGGCACCGTCGAAGGCGCCATTGCCGGTTTCGAAATCCGGATCGTTGATCAGCACCACCGCGATCTTGCCTTTCAGATCCACGCCCTTGAAGTCGTCCCAGTCGCGCTCCGGCGCCTTGACCCCGTAGCCGACGAACACCAGCGGTGCGTTGGCGATGTCGACGGTGGATGACCCATCCAGCGCAGCGCGGATGGCGATCTGCTTGCCCTGGGTCAGGGTTTGCGGCTTGCCGGCATTCTGCAAAGCGATGGTCGGTGTACCGACGATATCGGCGCGGCGTAGCGGCACCGCCTGGGTCCATGCGCGCTTGCCATCGGTGAGATCGCCACCCGGCTGCAAACCGGCCGCAGCGAACTGCTTGCTCAAATAGGCAATGGTTTTTTCTTCACCGGCGGTAGCCGGGCCGCGGCCTTCGTAGGCATCGGAGGCCAGTTCCTTGACGTCGCGCGAGATGCGCGCGCCATCGAAGGTGGGGGTCGCTGCCATGACTGCAGTCGAGACCGCCATGGCCAGCATTCCCATCGCAAGTCGCTCGATCACGGCTCGCTTCGTCACAACTTGCTTCATCACAGCTCGCTTCACTGCAGCACCCAGGTGTTGTCCAGACAGCCCTGGAGTGTAGCCACTGCGGCGTTTGACCGGGTGTGTGCATTGCCAACGCGGCTGCATCACGCAGCGCGGTACTGCGTTGCCATCCATGGACGACGCAACTCAGAACAGATCGACACTGCCCACTTGCTGGGTGAGATGCTGCATCTGCCCGCTGGCGATCAACTCGGCGTAGACCTCGGCCCGGTTGCGACCGTGCTGCTTGGCCCAGTACAGCGCCTTGTCGGCCTCGTCCATCATCTGGCTGATCAAGCGGCCATGGGTCAATTCGACGATGCCGGTGCTGAGCGTGACCTTGCCCACCTGCGGGAAGGCGTACTCGGCCACCGCCAGCCGGAAGCGCTCGAACAGGCTCACCGCCGTATCGCGGTCCACCCCGCGCAGCACGATCACGAACTCCTCGCCGCCGAAGCGGAACAGCAGGTCGTCCTGACGGAACGCGCGCTGCATCAGCTGGGCAACCAGCAGCAACACCTCGTCACCGTACAGATGGCCGAAGCTGTCGTTGACGCGCTTGAAGTGATCAATGTCCACGATCCCCAGCCACACGCTTTCGCCTGCCGACGCATCCGCCGCAGCGCCTGCGAACAAGCGCAGGATCACATCGTCGAAGGTCTTGCGGTTACGCAGCCCGGTCAGCGCGTCGCGCTGGGCATCGTCGAGCAGGCTGCGGTAATTCTGGAAAAAACGCGCAAAGCCCTGCAGCATCGCCTGCTCGGCGGTGCCGGGAACGCGCGAACCACCCACGCGCAGGCACGTGCGGATGCCGCGCGCTTCCATCATCGGGTAGACCAGCAGTGCACGGCCGTCTTCCTCCAGCTGCACCACATCGCCCGCCCCGCGTGCGTCGGCGAGCTGCGCACGCAGTTGCGCGTCGCGGATCTCGGCCACCGTCAACGACAGCCGGCCGTCCTCGCGCAGCCGGGTTTCGGCCATGGTGCGGCCGTCCGGAGCGATGCGCAGCAGTGAGAGTTCTTCAGCTGCACAGACCTCGCGCACGGTGCGCAGCAGGCTCAGATCGAGCAGATCGGCATCGCGAATGGCGGTCAGGTCCACCATCCGTTCCAGCAGCGGTTCGTTGGTCATCGCCGCGCCATCCCGTGCGCGGACGCCCGCCCGCAGCACCGCTGGCGGCACGCAGGCAGACATCTCGGGCTGGAACGCACTGGCATCACGACGATCACCGGCAATCTTTGATGTCGGTTCATCGGCGCTATTCAGGCGAACTTGAGGTCGCTGCCCGGCCACGCTCAGCCTGCGGCCAGCCAGCCCGGGAGCCGGGTGCGTGTCGGCCGCCTGCGTGTCGGCTATGTGCGGCCAGGCCGAATGCGCCCACCCGCCCTGCCGTGCTCAGGGCAGCGAAGATTCCAGTGCGTCTTCGCCCAGCGCGTGCGCCTGCATCAGCCGCCGGCTGCTGGCGTTCAAGCCTGTGACCTGCACCTCCAGGCCATGGTGACGCAGCCGCTGCACCACCTTGTCCAGCGCCGCCACCGCGGTGATATCCCAGAAATGCGCGCGGCTTACGTCGATCAGCACCGTGCGGCCGGGGACCTGGCGTGCGTCGAAGGCATCGATGAACACGTCGGCCGAGGCGAAGAACACCTGCCCGCGCACGCTGTAGGTGCGCACGCCATTGTCGTCGCTATGGGCGATCTGCAGCAGCCCGGCCACCTTGAAGGTGAAGAACACCCCGCTCAACACCACACCCACCGCCACGCCTGCGGCCAGGTTGTGCGTGAGCAGGGTCACCGCCACGGTGGCCAGCATCACCACGCTGGAGGTGCGCGGATGGGTCACCACGGTGCGCAACGAGCGCCAGTCGAAGGTCTCGGCCGAGACCATCACCATGATCGCCACCAACGCCACCACCGGCACCTGCGAGACCCACGGCTTGAGCGCCACCATCAGGATCAGCAGGAACACGCCGGCAAACAACGTCGACAAGCGCCCACGCCCGCCGTATTTCACGTTGCCCACGGTCTGCCCGATCATGCCGCAGCCGGCAATGCCGCCGAACAGGCTGGCCGCCGCATTGGCGATGCCCAGCCCGGTGCATTCGCGGTTCTTGTCGCTGGGTGTGTCGGTGAGTTCGTCGACCACGCGCGCAGTCATCAGCGATTCGAGAAGGCCTACCATCGCGATGGCCAAGGCCGGCAAGGCGATGATGCGCAAGGTTTCCAGCGTCAACGGCACCGACGGCCATTGCAGGAACGGCAGCGCGTTCGGCAGCTTGCCCAGATCGGCCACGGTCTTCAGCGGCAGATGCAAGGCCGTGCTTGCAACGGTCAGCAGCAGGATGCACAGCAACGGCGAGGGAATCGCCGAGACACCCGGCAGGCGCAGCCGCGGCAGGCCGTAGATGATCGCCAGGCCCACGCCCAACATCGCCCAGGTGGTCAGGTTGGCGCCGTGCAGATGCGGCAGCTGCGCGGCGAAGATCAGCACCGCCAACGCGTTGACGAAACCGGTGCGCACCGAGCTACTGACAAAGCGCATCAGCACGCCCAGCCGCAGCAAGCCGAACAGGATCTGCACCGCACCGGCGAGCAACCCGGCTGCCAGCAGATACGGCAACCCGTGCGTGGCCACCAGCGGTGCGGCCACCAGCGCCACCGAGCCGGCCGCAGCAGAAATCATCGCCGGGCGCCCGCCACAAAACGCAATCACGATCCCGATGACGAACGAGGCGAACAGGCCGACCTGCGGGTCGACGCCGGCCACGAACGCGAACGCGATCACTTCGGGAATCAGGGCAAATGTTGCGACCGCACCGGCCATGAGTTCGCGCGCGGGTGAGGCGCGCCATTGCGCCAGTTCGGCACGCAAGAAGGACATTGGGAAGACACTCCGGGGACAGAAGGGACAGCCTGCGGACACTGCGCAGCGGCAATAGTGTGCGGGAAAGCATCCCCGCCCGCAGCCTGCACGTGATCGGTGCGGCAATGCGCTTTTCTGTGGCTGGGGTCACGCCACATAACACGACCGCAGACCAAGATGCCCCCCTCACCGCACCCGGGTGTCGGGTCGGTCTTCCAGGGAGATCACCATGTCCATTTTCAGGGCTGCAAGCACGCTCGCACTGGCTACGGCGTTGGCGCTGGCCGCCTCACCGGCCTTCAGCTACTCCATCAGCAACAACAAGGTTGTCGACGACACCGGCAAGGTGGTCCAGCTCAAGGGCGTCAACGTGTTCGGTTTCGAGACCGGCAACCATGTCATGCATGGTCTGTGGGCGCGCAACTGGAAGGACATGATCATCCAGATCCAGGGCCTGGGCTTCAACGCCGTGCGCCTGCCGTTCTGCCCGGCCACGCTGCGTGCCACCACCACGCCCAGCAGCATCGACTATGGCCGCAACCCCGATCTGCAGGGCCTGACCTCGCTGCAGATCCTCGACAAGGTGATCAACGAATTCAACGCCCGCGGCATCTACGTGCTGCTGGATCACCACACACCCGATTGCGGCGCCATTTCCGAGCTCTGGTACACCAGTTCGTATTCCGAAGCGCAGTGGCTGGACGACTTGCGCTTTGTCGCCAACCGCTACAAGAACGTGCCGAGCGTGATCGGTGTGGATCTGAAGAACGAACCGCACGGCGCCGCCACCTGGGGCACCGGCAACGCGGCCACCGACTGGAACAAGGCCGCCGAGCGCGGGTCGGCTGCGGTGCTGGCCGTGGCGCCAAAGTGGATCATTGCGGTGGAAGGCATCACCGACAATCCGGTGTGCTCGACCAACGGCGGCATCTTCTGGGGCGGCAATCTGCAACCGCTGGCCTGCACACCGTTGAACATCCCGGCCAACCGTTTGCTGCTGGCGCCGCATGTGTACGGACCGGACGTGTTCGTGCAGTCGTACTTCAACGACAGCAACTTCCCCAACAACATGCCCGCGATCTGGGAGCGTCACTTCGGCCAGTTTGCCGGCACCCACGCGCTGCTGCTGGGCGAATTCGGCGGCAAGTACGGCGAAGGCGATGCGCGCGACAAGGTGTGGCAGGACGCACTGATGAAGTACCTGCGCAGCAAGGGCATCAACGAAGGTTTCTACTGGTCGTGGAATCCCAACAGCGGCGACACCGGCGGCATCCTGCGCGACGACTGGACCAGCGTGCGCGAAGACAAGATGCCCCTGTTGCGCACGCTGTGGGGCACGGTCAGCAGCACCACGCCGACGCCGACGCCTACCCCCACACCGACTCCCACGCCAACGCCAACGCCGACGCCCACTCCGACTCCGACTCCGACTCCGACTCCGACCCCCACGGGCAGCTTCAGCACCAAGGTGATCGTGGACAGCAGCTGGAGCGGCGGCTCCTGCAATCGCGTGCAGGTCACCAACACCGGCACCGGTAGCGGCACCTGGTCGATCTCGCTGCCTGTCAGCGGCACCGTCAACAACGCCTGGAATGTCACCTGGTCGCAGAGCGGCAGCACGCTCAAGGCCAGCGGCGTGGACTTCAATCGCACCCTGGCAGCGGGTGCAACCGCTGAATTCGGTTTCTGCGCGGCCAGCTGAGTGCGGTGAGGCGGGCACGCCGCGCGTGTCCGCCGTTGTGCTACACGCTGCGGGCAGTTTGCAATGTAAGGATGCAGGTGACGGGTATCGATCGATGGATCCATGCCCGCCACCTGCATGACCTCGTAGGAGCGCCCTCGGGCGCNTCCTACGTTGTATCGGCAGCTATCGCATTGGTGCATGATCTGCCCCGCTCAAGCAGACGCTGCCGCAATCAGCATTCAACCCGGATGTGAATCAGCCGATATCCATGTCATAGCGCCCTGCGCGCGTTTTGGATGTCGTTGCCATGCCTGTTGTGTCGCTATTGCGTCGTCACGTTGCCAATCTCCCACTCACCCGCAAGTTCGTCCTGCTCTGCGCGCTACTGACCGTGGGTGTGATCCTGCTCGCGGTGGCTGCGGCGCGCCTGCAATATCTGGATCTGGTGGAGGCGCGCAAGCTCAGCGTCAAGACCGAGGTCGAGATGGGTCTCACCGTGATGCAGCACTATGCCGACAAGGTCAAAGCCGGCGAGTTGACGGTCGAACAGGCCAAGGCAGCGGCAAGTACAACGCTTGCCGACATGCGCACCAACGATGGCGTGGATTACTTTTTCATCGTCGATCCGCAGATGCGCATCCTGATGCATCCCAAGCGCGCCGTCGGCACCGACATGAGCGATTACAAGAGCGATGCCGGGCAGTACGTGTATCGCGACATCAAGACTGCGATCGAGCGTGGCGACGGCTTCAGCTATTACAACGCACCCAAGCCGGGTAAAAAAGAACAGCTGCCCAAGATCAGCTATGCCAAGACCTTTCCGGCCTGGAACTGGGTCTTGGTGATGGGTGTGTACGCCGAAGACATCCAGGTGCAGGCCTGGGGCTTCACGCGCACCTTGACGCTGATCGGCGGCGCCTTGGTGGCGATGGTGATCGGCCTGTGCTGGTTGATCGCCTCGGCCATGGCCGCGCCGCTGCGTGCCGCATCGCGCACCGCCGAGGCGATCGCCTCCGGCCGCTTCGACAACGATATCCGGGTCGAATCGCGCGATGAAACCGGCCAGCTGATGCACAGCATGCAGCAGATGCAGAACCAGCTGCAGCGCTTCAACGGCGAGATGCAGACCATGATCCGACTGCAGCAGGGCGAGAACATCGCACACCGCATCCCGGAAGATTTCCCCGGCGATTACGGCACGCTGGCGCACGGTGTCAACACGGTGGTGTTCGAGCATCTGGATGCCATCAACGAAGCGATGGATGTGATGAGCGACTACGGCCGTGGCGATCTGCGCCGCGATATGCGTCGCCTGCCCGGCCAGCGCGCGGCGCTGCACGAAGCGTTGGACACGGTGAAGAGCAACCTGTCGGCGATCAACAGCGACATCGCGCGCCTGGCCGACGCGGCCGCGCGTGGCGATTTCTCTGCACGTGGCGAGCAATCGCGCTACCAGTTTGCGTTTGCGGAAATGGTGCAGGCGTTGAACCGTTTGATGCAGCAGGCCGATGCAGGTCTGGACGATGTGGGCCGCATCATGGCCGCCATTGCCGATGGCGATCTGTCGCAGCGTGTGGAATCGCATTACGAAGGCGCGTTCGGCCGGCTGGCCGATGCGGCCAACCGCACCGCGATCCAGCTGACCAGCATCGTGCAGGGCATCCAACACTCGGCCGAGATGATCAACACGGCGGCCGGCGAAATCGCCAGCGGCAATGCCGACCTGTCCACGCGCACCGAGCATCAGGCGGCGAATCTGGAAGAAACCGCCGCATCGATGGAAGAACTGACCTCCACCGTGCGCCAGAATGCCGACAACGCGCGCCAGGCCAACCAGTTGGTCAAGGGCACCGGCGATGTCGCCGAAAGCGGCGGCCGCGTGGTGCAGGAAGTGGTCAGCACCATGCAGGCAATCACGCAATCGTCGGCGCGTATTTCCGACATCATCGGCGTCATCGACGGCATCGCGTTCCAGACCAATATCCTGGCCTTGAACGCGGCGGTGGAAGCGGCACGCGCCGGCGAGCAGGGCCGTGGTTTTGCGGTGGTGGCCACCGAAGTCCGCGCCCTGGCGCAGCGCTCGGCGGGTGCAGCCAAGGAGATCAAACAGCTGATCTCCGACTCGGTGGAAAAAGTCGCGCAAGGCTCGAACCTGGTGCAACAAGCCGGCAGCACCATGACCGAGGTGGTCAGCTCGGTGAAGCGCGTGACCGACATCATGGCCGAGATCACCGCCGCCAGCACCGAGCAAAGCGCCGGCATCGAGCAGGTCAGCACCACGGTAATGCAGTTGGACGAGATGACCCAGCAGAACGCCGCGCTGGTGGAAGAAGCCACGGCGGCCGCACGCAGCATGGAAGATCAGGCCGCGGATCTGACGCGCGCGGTGGCGGTGTTCCGGTTGGTGCCAGAGCAAGCTGCAATGCAACGGCGTTCGGTCGTGCAGGCGGCTTGATGGATGGATGCATAGCCACTCGCCCTGCGGGGCAAGAGGGCGCGGCTTGCGCGTCACTGGCGCGCGTGCCTGGGAACGACCGCGCCGCAAGCGCGGGCCTGTCCAAGTGCATTGAGACACAACGCATAAAGCAACCAGGACTTCGAAACGTAGCGTCGTCGAGACGCGATCCGAGGCTCAAGTCAAAAGCTTAGCTTGTCGAGGGCGCGGTGCCCTCACCGCTCGTGGGACACGCCGTGAACCCATCCCTGGGGGCTCGGTGGCGGCATCCAGGCCGCCACACGGTCCCGCAAGCGGCGAGGACACCGCACCAGAGAGTTGATCGGTAGCTTTTTAAAACCATGCACACCGACCATCTCGACGGGTCCTTGCCTGCCCACCGTCGCGGGACCTTACGCGGCATGGATGCCGCGTAAGAGCTTACATGGACGTACTTGCAGCGTGTCCCGCGATGGTGGGCGGGCAAGGGCCCTGCAGCCAGGCCACAGATCGCCCGCTCTGCAATCGACGCATCCATACCCTTTATCACCTCTCAAGACGACCGAGGTGGTGAGATTCATCGAAGGGAGTGAATATTGATGGATGCGATTGCATCGCTACTCACAAAATCCAGAAGTGCAATGCGCACTTCTGATTGACGCAGCTTTGTGGGTAAACCGTACCCTCATCCGCCCTTCGGGCACCTTCTCCCGGTGGGAGAAGGGAGTGCTCCTGATTGACGCGGTTTTATGGGTAAACCGTATCCTCATCCGCCCTGCGTGCACCTTCTCCCGGCGGGAGAAGGGAGTGCTCCTGATTGACGCGGTTTTATGGGTAGGCCGTACCCTCATCCGCCCTTTGGGCACCTTCTCCCGGTGGGAGAAGGGAGCGGCGCGCTTAACTACCGCGCGGTATCGCGCCCGGCAGTAGGTGTGTCGTTGCCGCAGCGGGCGCGTTTTGCGGCGTACATCGCTTCGTCTGCGGCGTGCATCAGGCTGGCGGCGTCGGCGTGTTGGCCGTGTTGCCAGGCGACGCCGATGCTGGAGTGGATCGGCAGGTGTTGTTCGCCGAACACGGCGCCCGCTGCGGCAGCGGTGCGAATCCGTTCTGCCACTGCCGCGCATTCGGTCTGCGGGTCTTGCAGGTCGTCCAGCAACACCACGAATTCGTCGCCGGCCAGGCGCGCCACCAGATAACGGCTGCCGGCCGCTTGCTGCAGGCAGCGGCCGAAGGCCACCAGTACCGCGTCGCCGGCGCGGTGACCGTGCACGTCGTTGATGCGTTTGAAGCCGTCCAGGTCCAGGAACATCACGGCGACCGCGCGCTGTTGTTGCTGCGCCTGGGTCACCGCGATCTGCAGCGCTTCGGACCAGGCGTGGCGATTCGGCAGGCCGGTCAAGGCATCGCGGGTGGCGCGTTCGTGCATCAGGCGATGCAGCGTCTTGTGCGCGGTGACATCGTGCGCCATCAGGAAGAACCCTTGCGCCTGCGTCGATGCGCTCTGCGTCGCGGGCACCAAGGTGATTTCCACATCGCGCGGTGTCGCGCCGCCACGTAACACGTGTTCGAAGCTGGCGCGTTGCCCGGCGATCACCTGCGCCAGCGCAGCGCGCGCCGGGTTACTGAGGTCATCGCCCAGTACCTGGGTGAGATGGCGGCCGACCAGGCTGGACGGCTCCACGCCGAGCCAGTGGCGATGCGCTTCATTGGCGAACAGGCAACGCTGCTCGGCATCGAACTGGCTGACCAGCGTCGGTGTGGCATCGCTGATCGCGCGCAGACGCGCCTCGCTTTCGGCCAGGCGTTCGGCGGCGACATGGCGTTCGGTGACGTCCTGGATCTGCGAGACGAAATGCACCGGTGCACCGCTGCTGTCGCGCACCAGCGACACCGACAACTGCGCCCAGATCACCGCGCCCTGCTGGCTGATGTAGCGCTTGGCCATGCTGTAACTGTCGCGTTTGCCGTCGATCAATTCCTGCACAAAGCACAGATCCATCTCCAGGTCGTCGGGATGGGTGATGGTCTGGAAGGTGGTGCGCAGCAACTGCTCGCGCGGATACCCCAGGATGCTGCACAGCGATGGATTGACGTCGCGCCAGGCGCCGTCCCGCGAGACGATCGCCATGCCCTGCGGAGCGGTTTCGAACGCGCCCCTGAAGTGCTCGGCCGCCAGCTGCGCGGCCGCCTGCGCCTGCAGCTCGGCAGTGACGTCGATGGCCATCGCCAGATAGCCGGCCAGTCCTTGCTGGGCGTCGTGGATGACGTTGAAGCACAGCCGTACCCGCCGCAGCCCGCCGTCCTTGCGCACCAGGGTCCAGATTTCTTCTTCGAGCACATCGCCTGCGGCAGCGGCGGCCAGCTTGATGTACGACGGCGGCGACAACGCAAGCGTGGCCATGTGCCGTTCGAGCTCGGCCGGCAGATGGAACTGCGCAGGGCAGCGGCCCAGCACTTCGTCCGCTGCGTAGCCCAGCAGGCGCTCGGCGCCGGGATTGAACAATTCGATGCGCCCGTTCGGGTCGAAGGCGATGATCGCCACGTCCTGCGAGGCATCCACCAGCGACTGCAAGCGCGCGCGCTCGCCCGCCAGCGCAGCCGAGGCGTCGCGCAACTGGGTGATGTCGTGCATCACGCACACCGCACCCAATGCGGCGCCCTGATCGCTGACCACCGGGTCGGCATTGCACAACACGCTGCGCGCGCTCTGGCCGGTGGCACGGATCACCATCTCGGCATTGCGCACGTGCTCACCGCGCCAGGCACGCACCAGGGGAATGGCTTCGGTAGGCAGCAAGGTACTGCCGTCGGCAGCGTAAAGGTCGAAATGCTGCGCCCATTGCACCGGCGGCAACAGGCGCGGATCGGTGCCATGCCATTGCCGCGCGGCATGATTGAACTCGCGCAACAACCCCTCGCTATCGCAGGAAACCACGCCGTCGGGCATGGCTTCCAGCAAGCGGCTCAGGGTCTGCCGCTGCGCCTGCGCGGCCAAACGGTCGCGGCGCGCCTCAAGTTGATTGGCGGCCTGGCGTGCCAGCCGGATCAGCGCCTGTTTCTGGTTTTCGTCGAGGACCCGCGATTTGGTGCTGAGCGTGCACAAGGTGCCGTACGCATAGCCCTCGCGGCCGATCAGCGGCACGCCCACATAGGAGCGAATGCCCGGCGCGGCGGTGACCAGCGGATTCAGTGCGAAGCGTGGATCGGCCTCGGCATCGGGCACCTCCAGCAGCTCGGTACCCATCACCGCGTAAGAACAGAACGACACGCTGCGCGGGGTGCCTTCCAGATCGGTGCCGCAACGCGCCTTGAACCACTGGCGGTCGGCATCCAGCAACGACACCAGTGCCATCGGCGCGCCGCTGACGTGCGCGGCCAACCAGGCGATGTCGTCGAATTCGGCTTCGGGCTCGGTGTCCAGCACCCCCAACCGACGCACGGCCTCCACGCGCAAGGCGTCGTTGGCGGGCATCGGCACGGGCGGCAACAGGACGGTCATGGCGTGATCGGCAGGTAGCGTCTGGTCAAGGTAGGTCGCCCCAAGTAACGGCGAGGCGAGGATCAACTTGAGTCGAGCGCGGCCGGGTCCGCTTACACCGCATTTCAGATCTGCGGCCTGTCTTGGGGCACGGCAGCCGCAGCGACACTGCCAAACAGCATTTGCGGCGCCGCCAACCAGCCACTACCCTCGGCCGATTGTCCTGTTCTGGAGTGTCACATGCTGCGTCCGCTGTCCCTGTTGATCGCCGGTGTACTCGGCGTCGCTGCCGGTACCGTTGCCCCCGCCGTCGAAGCCGCCCCGGCCAGCCTGTCCAAGCCCGCGGCCAGCAGCGCCATTCCCGAGATCGGCTACACCCGCTTCACCCTGCCCAACGGCCTGACCGTGGTGGTGCACGAGGACCACAAGGCGCCGGTGGTGGCGGTGAGCATCTGGTATCACATCGGCTCCGGCGACGAGCCGGCCGGCAAGACCGGCTTTGCGCATCTGTTCGAGCACCTGATGTTCTCCGGCTCGGAGAACAACAAGGGCAGCTATTTCGCCCCGTTCGAGAAGGTCGGCACCACCGACATGAACGGCACCACATGGTTCGACCGTACCAATTATTTCGAAACCGTGCCGACCACCGCGCTGGATACCGCGTTGTGGCTGGAATCGGACCGCATGGGCCATCTGCTCGGCGCGATCGGCCAGGAAGAACTCGACACCCAGCGCGGCGTGGTGCAGAACGAAAAGCGCCAGGGCGAGAACCGCCCGTATGGCCGCGTGGACCAGAACATCCTGTCCAACCTGTTCCCGGCCAACCACCCGTATCAGCACGACGCCATCGGCTCGATGGAAGATCTGGACGCGGCCTCGCTGGCCGACGTCAAACAATGGTTCAACGACAACTATGGCGCCGCCAATACCACCCTGGTGCTGGCCGGCGACATCACCGTGGCGCAGGCGCGCGCCAAAGCGCTGCAGTACTTCGGCGACATCCCGTCCGGCAAGCCGGTGGCACGTCAGCAGCCGTGGGTGACCCCGCTGGCCGCGCAGAAGCGTGGCGTGCAGCACGACCACGTCTCGCAACCGCGCATCTATCGCACCTGGGTCGCGCCGCAACTGGGCACCGATGCAATGATCCAGCTGGACCTGGCCACCGCCGTGCTCGGCGGTGGCAAGACCTCGCGGCTGTATCAGCGCCTGGTCTATCAGGACAATCTGGTCGACGACGTGTCGGCGTCGATCCAGGCCTTCGCCTTGTCCAGCCAGGTACAGATCCAGGCCGATGTGAAGGACGGTGTGGACCCGGCCAAGGTCGAGGCGATCATCGACGAGGAACTCAAGAAATTCATCGCCCAGGGTCCCACCGCCGACGAACTGCAGCGCGCACAGGTGGCCTACCGCGCCGGCTTCGTGCGCGGGCTGGAAAAGGTCGGCGGCTTCGGCGGCAAGGCGGTGATCCTGGCCGAGGGCCAGGTCTACCGCGGCGACCCGGGCGCCTACAAGCAGGATCTGCAACGCGGCCAGGCCGCCAGCGTGGACAGCGTCAAGCAGGCCGCTGCCAGCTGGTTCGGCAAGGGCGACTATCTGCTCACCGTGCTGCCGGCCGGCAAGGACTTCGACCCCGCCGCCGAAGACAAGGCGGTGGTCGCACGTGGCAACGAACCCGGCAAGCCGGCACCCAAGCTGCCGGCCGCCGGCAAGTACAAGATCACCGCCGCCGCGCTGGACCGCAGCAAGGGCGTGCCGGAGACCAGCCAGTTCCCCGATCTGCGCTTCCCGCAGTTGCAGCGCGGCAAGTTGAAGAACGGCATCGAGGTGATCCTGGCCGAGCGTCACACCATCCCGGTGACCCAGGTGGAGTTGCTGTTCGATGCCGGTTATGCGGCCGACCAGGGCAAGAAGCTGGGCACCGCCAGCTTCAGCGCCGCGCTGATGAACGAGAGCACCGCCGCGCTGGATTCGGTGGAAGTGGCGCAGCGCCGCCAGCGCCTGGGCGCGATCACCGCGGTCGGCTGCGATCTGGACAGCTGCAGCGCCTCGCTGGACGCGCTCAATGATCAATTGCAGCCCTCGCTGCAATTGTTCTCCGACATCGTGCGCAACCCGGCCTTCAAGGCCGCCGACATCGAGCGCATCCGCAGCCAGTGGCTGGCCGGCATCGCACAGGAAAAGACCCAGCCCAACAGCCTGGCGCTGCGGGCACTGCCGCCGTTGTTGTTCGGCCAGAATCATCCCTACGGCATCCCGCTCACCGGCAGCGGCACCGAGGCGGCGATCAAGAGCCTCAACGCCCAGGACCTGCAGGCCTTCCACAGCCAGTGGCTGCGTCCGGACAACCTGCGCATCCTGGTGGCCGGCGACACCACGCTGGCGCAGATCATTCCGCAGCTCGATGCCGCCTTCGGCGACTGGAAGGCCCCTGCCACGCCGTTGCCGAAGAAGAACCTGGCCAACGTCGCTGCGCAGCCCAAGCCACGCGTGTATCTGATCAATCGCCCGGACGCGCCGCAGTCGGTGATCCTGGCCGGCCTGCTTGCACCGTCCACCAAGGCGCCGGACAACCTGGCCATCGGCGTGGCCAATGGCGCCTTCGGCGGCACCTTCACCTCGCGCCTGAACATGAACCTGCGCGAGAACAAGCGTTGGGCCTACGGTGCCGGCACCCGCATGCTGGATGCGCAGGGCCAGCGGCCGTATCTGTTTTCGGCACCGGTGCAGACCGACAAGACCGCCGAGTCGGCCAACGAGATTCTCAAGGAAGCCACCGCGATCATCGGCGACAAGCCGCTGACCACCGAGGAGATCGAGAAGATCAAGAACCAGCGCATCCGCGCCCTGCCCGGCAGCTTCGAAACCACCGGCGCGGTACTGGGTGCGATCGAAGGCATCGTGCAGTTCGACCGCCCGGACGATTACGTGCAGACGCTCAAGCCGCGCCTGGAAGCGATCGACCAGCCGGCAGCGCAGAAAGCCATCAAGGAAATCATCGCGCCCAAGGCGATGACCTGGGTGATCGTGGGCGATCTGAAGAAGATCGAAGCTCCGGTGCGTGCGCTCAAGCTGGGCGAGGTGCAGGTGCTAGACGTGGACGGCAAGCCGGTCAAGCGCTGAGGGCGATTGACCCACCGGCTGCGCTGCTGCCAAGCGGCGCGGTCGGGTTGTGCGGCGGTGGGATGTCTCCAGACGCACGGACAGGACGCCTGCACGTGACTGCGTGCAGGCCGATCAGAGGAGGCTGCAAGGGCGCAGCCCGCCGCTTCAGGTGACATCCGCGCCGCCATGCAAGCATTGGCGTTCGGCGGCGGCAGGCAAACTTGCCGCATCCATGCCCGCTGGTGGCTCGCCGTGCGCGTAGTGGTTGCGCGGATCATCCGCATCGGACCTGTCGCCCAGGTGCAGATTGTTGAACAGATGCACCTGCCCATCGCGCAGCCGCGGGCCGTGCGCGGCAACCACGTTGCTGCACCTTCCCATGCGCGTTGTCAGGTCACGCCAACGCACCTGGCCAATATCCACGCCGCGTTATCGGCAACGCCGGTATCGTGGCATCTTCTCGCTCGCGCTTGTCTGGCTTATTCAATGAAAGAAATGCCCATGGCTGACGAAGCCTCTCGCCAACAGGTTCTGGATGGCTACCGCATCGTAGACAGCCTGCCCGAGGACACCTATCAAGACGTCGTGCAGGTGGCGGCTTCGTTGTGCGGCACGCCGATCGCACTGATGTCGCTGGTCGACCGCGACCGCCAGTGGTTCAAGGCCCAACTGGGTCTGGGCATGCAGCAGACCGATCGCAGCCAGGCAGTGTGCGATCACGCCATCCGTAGCCCCGAGCACCTGATGGAAGTGCACGACCTGACCAAGGACACGCGTTTTGCCGATGTGTCGGTGGTCACCGGCGAAACCGGTGCGCGGTTCTACGCCGGCATGCCGCTGGTCACCTCCGACGGCGTGGCATTGGGCACCGTCTGCGTGCTCGACACCGAGCCGCGCACGCTCACCGAGATTCAACGCACCGGCCTGCAGGCCTTGGCGCGCGTCACCATGCGCCTGCTGGACGAGCGCAAGCGCGAATTGCAGCTCGAGCGCGAGGCGATTTTGCAGCCGGTGGCGCAGGTTGCCATCCAGGCCAACGCCGAGACCGGCTACTACCTGGTCATTCTGGAAGTGCAGGAGCTGGCAGCGCTGGTCGAAAAACAGAGCGAACGGCTGCTGGGCCGCGCCTTGCAACAACTCGATCAGGCCCTGGCCGCGCATGTACAAGCCAGCGGGGACAGCGTAGACCGCGTCACCGAAAGCGCGGAGTTCATCGCCGTGCTGCGCGGCCCCGATGCCGAACAGAAGCTGCAGGGCCTGCGTGACATCGCCCAGCAACAACACGCGCTCGGGCTCACCGTGCTGATCGGCGAGGCGCAGGCAACCCGTGGCGATGAACCGATCGGCCAGGTATTCCTGCGTGCGGAAGTGGCGCTGAGTATCGAAAAAGACCGCTATCGGCAGAGTCTGGCGTAGGGCGACTCAGATAAGAGTACGGCTCAGTAAAAGTATTGCGTGGACAGACTCATAGCCTGCTGTAGCGCTCGGATTGGCCCTATGTAGCGCTGGGATTGGCGTTATGTAGAGCTCGGATTGGGCTGTTGTGAGGCGGGCGTCGCCGTGATTCGACTCCTGACGGCCATACGCGGCTGGGCGGCTGGGCGGCTGGGCGGCTGGGCTGGGCTGGGCTGGGCTGGGCTGGGCTGGGCAGTTGGGCGCATGCAGGCATAAGGGCAAGAGCGGCTGGTCCCTTCTCCCATCGGGAGAAGGTGGCGCGCAGCGCCGGATGAGGGTGCGGTTGCCAAGCGATCGTGCGGCGCCTGGTGTGCAAGCTCCTGCAAACCCTGGCTGGCTCCAACCAAAACACATCACTCACTCGTCGGTTTAGAGCGGCTGGAAGGTGATTGAACGGTGTGGATGCGTCGGTTTCTAGAGCGGATGATCTGCGGCTTGGCTGCAAGGCCCTTGCCCGCCCACCGTCGCGGGACACGCCGCAAGTACGTCCGTGTAGGCTCTTACGCGGCATCCATGCCGCGTAAGGTCCCGCGACGGTGGGCGGGCAAGGACCAGTCAAGAATGTCGGTGTGCATGATTGCGAGCAGTGCATTAGTGCGTTGTTCGGACAACGTTGCGTCCGAAAATCTTCTCATCGCAAGCCGAGCAACTGGCAGGTTTATATCCAGCAACCGACCAACTTCCTGGTGCGGTGTCCTCACCGATCGCGGGACCGTGTGGCGGCATGGATGCCGCCACCGACACTGCGTGTCCCGCAAGCGGTGCGGACACTGCGAACTCGACCTGCTCGTCCTCACGCATCAACGGTGCGCGTGTGGCCGACACGCTGCCGCTACTGATACAGCATCAGAGAGGTTCTGTTAGCCGCTCTTGGTCAGCTGCACACTAACCAACCCGTCACCCAGTCGCACACTGCTTCAACTGGCGATCGGCGTACCACAGCGCGCGGCGGGCCAGATCGTAGGCGCTGTCGGCCTGGCGCGGCAGCATTTGCGCGGCCATTACCGGGTCGGCGCCGTTGTTCAAGGCGTGCTCGGCGCGCTCAAGATCGCCCAGATGCGTGCGCACCGGCGACAACAGCGTCTTGCGTTTTGACGCGTCGCAACGCGCACTGCGTTGCTCCAGCGCCGCCAGCGCCTCACGGATGCGGCGGCTGGCTTCGCCCTTGAGATCGGGCGGTGTCTCGTGCGCGATCGGTGCGGCCTTGTAGGCATCGCCGGTCGCTTCGCTGCCCATCTCGGCCTGATTGCCGGCCAATGCGGGGTTGAAGCGCACATCCGGCGGCGGTCGCGCCTTGGCCACCTGCGTCTGCGGCCCGTTGAGCATGTCGTTGAATTTTTTCATGCCGCGATTCATTTCCTGCATCGCCACATCGCCGAGCGTGCCGTCGCTCTTCCAGTCCTTGGCGAAGCGGGTGTCCTGGTATTGCACCGGGTTGACCCGCTCCATGACATTGCGCGCCTTGGCCTGCGCACGCTCATCGCTCATGCCCGGCGGCACGGCGGCACCGTTTTGCGCCATCGGATCTATTTGCGCCGTTTGCGGCATGCGCAGACGGCCTTCGCGGGTATAGAGCTGGGCCGCCATCGATTCGTTGGCAGGCGCGTTGGCGGCGGCCACCTGGCGCTGCGGTGGTGGGGTCCGTGTCGGCGGCGGCGCACTGCGGGCGGCCGATGTCGATGCGGCGGCAGGCGCAGCGCGCGGTGTGCGCTCACGTGGTTGCGGCGGCTCCACCGGTGCCGGCAGCATCAACTGCGGGCGCGGCACGAAATACACCTGCAAACTGTCGTCGTGTCGCAGGGTTTCGCGCGGCGGCGGCATATACAGCAACAGACAGGCAAGAAAGAACAGCATGGCGCCCGTGCATGCGACTGCGGCGACATGCGGGACAAGCGTTTCCTTCCTGCGGGTAGTCACAATGCGGGAGACCGATGAGATGAGAGATGCGCACGCCACACCGTGAACCCGGTGCAGGACGCGCAAATCTAGCGGGCGCGGCGCCTGCGCGCGTTTGAAATTCGTTGTCTGGGCAGAAAGAGCCAGCCGCCATTCACGTTGAGCGCATCGTCACACATCCTCGCCCGGGTAAAGCCGTTGGCAGACTTCGCAGAAAAACGCACGCCGCCCGGCCTTGCCCAGGTGCTTGCGATACTGCAGCGGGGCGCCATCGCGCGGGCAGCTGGTTTTGGTATGCACCTGGTAATTCTTTTTCAGCACGAAGGCCTTTTTCCAGGTGTAGAAATCGAAACTGTAGTCGCGCGCCTGGGTGACCAGCTCGCCAAGTTTACGCGCTGGCAACGCGCCCACTGCGCTCTCCGGATGCACCCGGATGCGGT
Organism: Xanthomonas hortorum pv. cynarae; assembly: GCF_002939985.1. Lineage (GTDB taxonomy): Bacteria > Pseudomonadota > Gammaproteobacteria > Xanthomonadales > Xanthomonadaceae > Xanthomonas > Xanthomonas hortorum_D. The sequence continues at coordinate 33,389 of NZ_MDFM01000025.1, forward strand.
GCAGCACCTCGTTCTTGATGATGTTGCCGACGCCGGCAAAGATGCTCTGATCCAGCAATGCATCGGCGGCAAGCATGGATGGCGCGGCACGCAACTTGCGCCGCGCCTGTGCGCCATCCCACAGCGGATGCATGACATCCGCCGTCCAGTCGTACACCTCGTCCAAGGGGCGATCGATAAACTGCACCGAGCAGGCGTAGAAGTTCAGCCGCTGGCCCTTGGAAAATTCCAGACGCAAACGCGGCACCGCATTGGGCTTGTCTTCGTCGATGCGATAACTGCCGAACAACAGAAAATGGATGCGCACGCTGAACTGCGCGCACTCGATCAAAAAATGCTTGCCCCAGCTGCGTAATGCCAGCACTTTCTGTTGATCCAGGCGCGCGATGTCCTGCTTGCTCTTGCCGGAGACACGCAGGATCTTGCGACCGACAAAGGCCTCGGTTTGTTCGCGCAGGATGACAAGGGACGGGCCTTCTGGCATGCGCCCAGTATCGAAGTCGCGGGTGAGTCGGCCGTGATCGCACTGCACACGCAATGCTGACGCGCGCGCATGCATAGAGTGCTGCCCGATCGCATCGCTCCCCCGTCATGTCGTCTCGTTCGTCCATCGCCGTGCCGCGTGTGCGCTGTGGCTGTGCAGGCTGGTCGATTCCGGCCGCCGACCGCGCGGCGTTTGGCGACGGCGCCAGCGTGTTGCAGCGTTACGCCACGCGTTTTGATGCGGTGGAAATCAACTCCTCGTTCCATCGCCCGCACCGCGCCGGCACTTATGCGCGCTGGGCCGACAGCGTGCCGGAGGATTTCCGTTTTTCGGTCAAGCTGCCGCGCAGCATCAGCCACGACGCGCGCCTGCATGCGGCCGGTCCGTTGCTGGATGCGTTTCTGGCCCAGGCCGGCGCGCTGGGCACGCGACTGGGCTGCCTGCTGCTGCAGTTGCCGCCCAGCGCCGCCTTCGATGCGCGCGTGGCAGCCAGCTTTTTCGCGATGCTGCGGCGGCGCTGGGATGGCGGCGTGGTGTGCGAGCCTCGCCACGCCAGCTGGTTTCTGCCGCAGGCACAGGCGCTGCTGACGCGCCACCGCATCGCACGCTGCGCCGCCGACCCGTCGCCGGTTCCCGAAGCCGCCACACCAAGCCCTACCGCCGGGCCGTACTACTGGCGCTGGCATGGCGCACAGCGCATTTACTACAGCAGCTACGACGACAACGCGCTGCAGGCATTGGCCGACGCGATGCGTCATACCCCGCACGACGGCACGCATCCGCAGGCCGAACGCTGGGTGATCTTCGACAACACTGCCGCCGGGCTGGCGGTGCCCAACGCATTGCGGCTGCAACGCTTGCTTGGAACCGAACGCAAGCGCTAGTGCCTGTTGATGAAGCGTGTGAGACCACGTTCCACCTGCGGGCGGCGGCGCGTCCAACAACACGCCCGGTCAACCGAATCAACGCAAGCGGTGGTCCGGATTGCCATCCACCCGCGGATGCAGCGGATTAGAGCGGCTATCAAAACCAATACGTAGCCGCCAGGCGGGCGCGGCCGGTGCCCGGGGCATGTACCACTCGTACACTCCATTTCCCCCGCGCCGCCCGCACCTACCTGGCGACTGCTCATGACGTTTTGTCAGCCACTCTCAATCGCCCGCCGCGCAACCCGGCCACCGCTCGCAATCGCAGCTCAGCCCGCTACGGCTGGTGCGCATCTTGCAGTGAACAGACTGACTACGCCGAACCGCACCTGCTCAAGCTGCCTCAATTCGCGCCGATAGGCCTGAATTGGCGCAACAACCTGCGACACCGCGCCGGATCATCTTGCTGAATCTTGTCGTCTCCGTGCGAAGCCTGTCGGCCCGCCGACACCATCGTCCGGTCCCGCCCGCCACTTCGGTCGTTTACCATGCCTTACGCCACTGCCCGTTCTGGAGATGCCATGAGTTCTGCCGCGCCCCCGTGCTGCACGTCGCTGCTTGGCCTGTCGCTGAGCATGTTCGTTGCGCCGTGCACACTGACTGCCGCGCCGATGGACACTCCGGTCGTCAATGCCCCGGCGGCCACACCGCCCACGCCCGACCTGGCCTATCCGGAACTGTTCCAGGCGGTGCAGCGCGGCGAGCTGTTCGACGACCAGAAGCATTTCGTCGACTTTCTGCCGCTGCGCGACCCGGCACTGATCAACGCCGACTATCTGGCGCAGCACGATCACCCCGGTTTCGACCTGCGCAAATTCGTGGACGCCAATTTCGAAGAGTCGCCGCCGGTGCAGACCGACGCGATCCGCCAGGACACTGCGCTGCGCGAACACATCGACGACCTGTGGCCCAAGCTGGTGCGCAGCCAGACCCACGTGCCGCCGTACAGCAGCCTGCTGGCGCTGCCGCATCCGTACGTGGTGCCCGGCGGGCGCTTCCGCGAGGTGTATTACTGGGATTCCTACTTCACCATGCTCGGCCTGGTGAAGAGCGGCGAGACCACGCTCAGCCGCCAGATGCTGGACAACTTCGCCTACCTGATCGACACCTACGGGCACATCCCCAACGGCAATCGCAGCTACTACCTGAGCCGCTCGCAGCCGCCGTTCTTCTCCTACATGGTGGAACTGCAGGCCGGCGTGGAAGGCGAGGCGGTGTATCAGCGCTACCTGCCGCAGCTGCAGAAGGAATACGCCTACTGGATGCAGGGCAGCGAGGATCTGCAGCCCGGCCAGGCCGCCCGCCACGTGGTGCGCCTGGCCGACGGCAGCCTGCTCAACCGCTACTGGGACGAGCGCGACACCCCGCGCCCGGAAGCCTGGCTGCACGACACCCGCACCGCCGCCGAAGCGAGCGACCGCCCTGCCGCCGAGGTCTACCGCGACCTGCGCGCCGGTGCCGAAAGCGGCTGGGACTACACCAGCCGCTGGCTGGCCGATGGCCAGAACCTGCGCACCATCCGCACCACCGCCATCATCCCGATCGATCTGAACAGCCTGCTGTATCACCTGGAGCGCACCCTGGCCCAGGCCTGCGCGCAGCCGGGTGCCGAGTGCACGCAGGACTACGCGGCGCTGGCACTGCAACGCAAGCAGGCCATCGATGCGCATCTGTGGAACAAGGCCGGCTATTACGCCGACTACGACTGGCAGACGCGCAAGCTGAGCGACCAGGTCACTGCGGCGGCGCTGTATCCGCTGTTTGCCGGCCTGTCGTCGGACGACCACGCCAAGCGCACCGCCAGCAGCGTGCGTGCGCGTCTGCTGCGTCCCGGCGGCCTGGCCACCACCGCAGTGAAGACCGGCCAGCAATGGGACGAGCCCAATGGCTGGGCGCCGCTGCAATGGGTGGCGGTGGACGGCCTGCGCCGTTACGGCGAAGACGCGCTGGCACGCACCATCGGCGAGCGCTTTCTCACCCAGGTGCAGGCGCTGTTCGCGCGCGAGCACAAGCTGGTCGAAAAATACGGTCTGGAAGCCGATGCAGCCGGCGGCGGCGGTGGCGAATACGCGCTGCAGGACGGCTTCGGCTGGACCAACGGCGTCACCTTGATGCTGTTGAATCTATACCCGGACACAGCGACCAAGGCGGCGCCGGCCAAACGCGCGCGCAAGCCCGAAGCGGCGACGCGCTGAGGGTGCAATCGTTGATCCCGGGCATTGCTCGGCCTCGCTGGCGGCATCGCATTTCCGGCTGTCGGCAGCGCTGGCAGATCACTGCAACAGGCATCGCCTGATCGTTGCGTCATTGCAGAGCCCACCCGCGCGCTGCAGTGATCGCTGCTACTGCACCACCGGCCACGCACTGCCGTCGTAACTCAGCCGATTGATGCCCAGACGCGCATCGCCGCGATCGTCGTAGTAGTGGTAGACCAGAATGTCGCCATCGCCATCGCGAAACACCGATTGCCCGCCCGGCCCATGCATGCTGCCCAACCCGGACTGGATCACCGTGCCGCCACCGTTGCGCATGTCCACACCGGCGCGATCCAGATATGGCCCGGTCACCGAGCGCGCACGCCCCACTGCAATCTTGTAGGTGCTGCTGGCGCCCTTGCAGCAGGCATCGAACGACACGAACAGGTAGTACCAGCCATTGGCCTGCTGGATGAAAGGCGCCTCCACCGCACCCGGATACGGCCGGCTCGCCAGGCTGTAACGCGCCGTATTGCTGGACAGCTGCTTGCCGTTGCCGGGATCGAGCTGGATCAGCTTGATCCCCGACCAGAACGAACCGAACGCCAACCACCATTTGCCGCCGCCATCCACCACCAGATTGCCGTCGATGGCGTTGTAGTCGTCGCTGCTCTTTGACGTGTAGACAATGCCTTGATCCTTCCATGATCCAGGCTTGCCGGTGCTGCTGCTGGCAAAGCCAATCGCCGAGGTGTTGGTGGCGAATTTGGACGCGGTGTAATACATCAGGTACTTGCCGCCGTGGAAGGACACATCCGGCGCCCACACCTGATTGTCTGCGTTGTAGTTGCGCACCCAACTCGGTGTGGTGCTGAAGATCGCACCCGCATTGCTGAATCTGGTCCGGTCGGTACTGGTGACCACGCCGGTGGTGGCATAGATGTAGTAACGCCCATCGCCGAGCTTGAGCATCGAAGGATCGTGCACGATGGTGTCGCCGGTCACCACGCCCGGTCCCACTGCCGCTTGCGCGGGTGCGCTGTGCACGCCAATTACACTGGCGACGATGGCAAGCAGCGATGCGATCGCGCCACCGCGCAGCGACATTCCGGACCAGCTCCCTTCCACTCGATTGCCACGAACAACGCGCATCGGCCAACCCCTTGAACAACGTAAAGACGTTATCTGTAGGAGCAATCTAGCCCGGCAGCAGTGTCGTGAATCCGACGCTGATCTCAGAAGCATTGCGCAGGCCGAGCAGTTGTTTTATTTGCGACGCGCCTTCGTGCCGATCGGCGCGCCATCTCTGCAGACGCAAAGTGGCTCGCACATCAGCACGCTTCGAAGACACCGGCCCGCCGCGTATCATGCGCACTCTTTCACGCACAGGGATGGACCCATGGCCGTACGCACGCTCAACGAATTTCTCGCCCATTCCAAGGAAAAGGACGTCAGCCCCGATCCGTTCGAACTGGAAAACCCGCACCTGCTGGAAGTGCGCCTCAACGGCATGGTGTGGTCCAAGGCCGGCGCCATGGTCGCGCGCACCGGCAACGTCAAGTTCACCCGCGAGGGATTGCTGGAACAGGGTCTGGGCAACCTGCTGAAAAAGGCGGTCAGCGGCGAAGGCATGCAGCTGATGAAGGCCGAAGGCCAGGGCCGGGTGTATCTGGCCGACCTCGGCAAGCTGGTGACGCTGCTGCGTTTGAATGGCGAGGCGATCTTCGTCAACGGCAATGACGTGCTGGCGTTCGAATCCGGTGTCGAGCACAAGATCACCATGATGCGCAAAGTGGCCGGCATGCTGTCCGGTGGCCTGTTCAACGTGCGCCTGAGCGGCCACGGCATCGTGGCGATCACCTCGCACTACGAGCCACTGACCCTGCCGGTCACCGCTGGCAGCGGCCCGGTGTTCACCGACCCCAACGCCACCGTGGCCTGGTCGGGCACGCTGACCCCGGAGCTGGTCACCGACGTGTCGATCGGCACCCTGTTCGGCCGCGGCTCGGGCGAAAGCCTGCAAATGCGCTTCGCCGGCGAAGGCTGGGTGGTGGTGCAGCCGTATGAAGAAGCCAGCTTCCAGGCCAAGGGCTGATCCAGGCCGTCCTGTAGGAGCGCCCCTGGGCGCGAGGGCCTTACCGGTAACCCCGCATCGCGCCCTGGTGCGCTCCTACGATTTTCCTGCATTCTGTCGCGAGCTGCACAGCTACCGAGCTGCCCTAGCTTGGCATTGCGTAGTCACGCAACTGTAGGCAACAGATGATTGCCCTGACGGCACCTCGTAGGAGCGCCCCTGGGCGCGAGGGCCTTCCCGGTAACGCCGCATCGCGCCCAGGGGCGCTCCTACGGGTTTCCGGCTCTGATGCATCACACCCACCCACGCTTGCGGAACCACACCAACGGCACCACCATGCTCAGCACGATCACGCCCAACGCCCAGAAATAGGCGTCGTGCCATTTGAGTTCAGGCATGTAGGCGAAATTCATGCCCCAGATGCCGACCAGCACCGTGGGCGGGATGCCGACCACCGAGGCCACTGCCATCACCTTCATCACGTTGTTCTGGTCCATGTTGATCATGCCCAGCACGCTGTCGAGCAGGAACTCGATGCGGTCGTCCATGTGCTGCTGGAACTCGCTCAAGGTGGTCAGGTCCTTGTGCAGCAATCCGATGCGCTTGGCCGCATCCTCGCCAAACCAGTCCGGTGCTTGGTCATCCAGGTAGGTGACCAGGCGCAGCAGGCCTTGACCGGCATTGTGCAGCCCGCCCAGGCGCCGGCCCATGCCGCCCACCTGATGCAGCATGCGCTCCAGATCCTTGGTCTTGTGCGGCTCGTCGAAGACCTGCCGGGTGGTGTCGGTGACCTCGGCTTCCAGTGATTCCAGCCGGTCTGCCAGGCGGCCCACCAGCTGGTCGAACATGCGCAGCAACAAATCGTCGGCGCTGTGGCAGGGCTCGTGTTCAAGCCGCGCGGCCACCGCCTCCAGCGAGCCCAAGCGCTGCTCGCGCAAGGTGACCAACATGGTCGGCGACACCGCAAAGCCCAGCGGCGCGGTCGGGCCATCGTCGTCCTGAAAGCGCGGCACATTGAGAAACAGCACCTCGCCCTGGCGCCGCACCCGGCTGCTGAATTCGATCTCGCCGATCGCCGCGCGATCCGGCAACGCGAACCCCACCTTGTCTGCAGCCTGCGCCAGCTCCTGTGCAGTGGGTTGGCACAGGTCGACCCAGGAACCTTGCATGTGCTGCGTTCCGGCAATCGGGTGCGTCGTGATCATGCGGCAGGCCGTGGCAATGGATGGCGGCGAGCATCCCGTTCCATCCGATCGGCGTCAACGTCGCGCGCAAAACGCGCTTAGCTGCCAGTGGCCTTTATCGCGGCGCCGTGCAGCCACAGACGCCAAGGCCCCGCAGTGCGGGGCCTTGGTGATGTCTTCGGCCGGTCTTGCGTGCGCTCAGCCTGTGCGCGTCTGCTTCCGCTTCACCGCATAGCCGATCGCCAGCAGCAGGAACCACACCGGGCTGGCCAGCAAAGCCTGGCGCGTGTCGGCCTGCAAGGTCAGCAGCACGATGACGAAGGCGAAAAACGCCAGGCAGACGTAGCACATCAACACGCCACCGGGCATCTTGAACGCCGAGGCCGCGTGCTGCTCCGGGCGCTTGCGCCGATACGCGATGTAAGCGCACAGGATCAGCGACCACACGAACATGAAAAGCACCGCCGACAACGTGGTGACAAGCGTGAACGCGGTGACCAGGTTGGGAATCAGATACACCAGCATCGCGCCCAGCAACAGACACACGCAGGAGAACAGCAACCCGCGTGCCGGCACCGCCGCACGCGAGAGCTTGGCGAAGCCCTTGGGCGCATGTTGCTCTTCGGCCAGACCGTAGAGCATGCGGCTGGTGGAGAAGATGCCGCTATTGGCCGAGGAGGTGGCCGAGGTCAGCACCACGAAGTTGATCAAACTCGCCGCCGCCGGCACGCCGGCCAGCACGAACAACTCCACGAACGGGCTCTTGTCGGCCACCACCTGCCGCCACGGCGTGACCGCCATGATCGCGATCAGCGCCAGCACGTAGAAAATCAGGATACGTACCGGGATCGAGTTGATCGCCTTGGGCAGATTGCGGCGCGGGTCTGCAGTTTCCGCCGCGGTAGTGCCGACCAGCTCGATACCGACGAAGGCAAATACCGCGATCTGGAAACCGGCGAAGAAACCACCAATGCCCATCGGGAACATGCCGCCGTCGTTCCAGAGATTCGATAGCGAGGCCACATTGCCCGAGGGCGAGCGGAAGCCCCACGCCACCAGCCCGGCGCCGGTGATGATCAACGCAGCGATGGCGATGATCTTGATCAACGCGAACCAGAATTCCATCTCGCCGAACAACTTCACCGTCACCAGGTTCAAGCTCAGCAACAACAACACGCAGGCGATGGCCGGAATCCACGGCGCCAATCCCGGAAACCAGAACTGCGCATACGCCGCAATCGCGATGACATCGGCGATGGCGGTGATGATCCAGCAAAACCAGTACGTCCAGCCGCAGAAGAACCCGGCCCAGGGCCCGAGCAGATCGGTGGAGAAGTCGATGAACGACTTGTACTCCAGGTTGGACAGCAGCAGCTCGCCCATCGCGCGCATCACGAAGAACAGCATCGCGCCGATGATCAGATAGACAAACAGGATCGACGGCCCGGCCAGACTGATGGTCTTGCCCGAGCCCATGAACAGCCCGGTGCCGATCGCGCCACCGATGGCGATCAGCTGCAGGTGACGATTGGAGAGACTGCGTTGCAGATGATCGGGCGCGGACGGGTCAGACATGGGCACGGCACCGGCAAGTGAACAAGCCGTCAAAAATACGAGATCGCAGCAGCGCGCACCAGCGGTTTGAACAGCGACGCCGGGTAGGCCGGCAAATACGCCTGCGCATGCCGAGCGGACAGCGCCATGCTGCGGTGGGCACAGTACGGGTTGCGCGCCGCGTGTTGCGCCATGCAGCTAGGGCTACGCGTTGGCAGCGGCGTGCACTGTCGCGACCAAGATGGCAACCGTGCGGCATCTCGTACAAACAGCGATCCGCGTCCCAGCGCGCTCGTTGCGCTGCCTGCAGCACGCGCTCCTGCCCGCTTCCTTGACTGCGCGGACCGCACGTGGCGATTGCTGGTCTCCTGCGCGGGCCCAACCCTCAGGACACTCCCATGTACTCACGCTCCCATCTATTGCTGGCCATGACGTTGCTGGCCCCGGTCTCTGCATTGGCCGTGCAGGTCGATGCGCATGGGCAACTGATCGACGCACGCGGTCAGGCGCTGCAACTGCGCGGCGTGACCTAGCCGGGCTTCGATCGCGCTGCGCTGGTTGCAGCGGGTCTGCGCAACGGCACGCTGCAACAGACGCTGGATCAGATGCAGGCAGCCGATATCAATGCGCTGCGTGTGCCGGTCTGCACGGCGACGCTGCAAGCCGAGCCCGTCGCTGCGGCCGATGTCGCAGGCGACCCCGCACTGCGCGGCCTGAGTTCGTTGCAGCTGCTCGATGCGGTCGTGCGCGCCAGCACCCAACGCGGCATGCAGGTCCTGCTGGCATTTGCCGATGGCGGGTGCGATGACTCCGCACCGCAGCTGGGCGCGCAGCAACAAGCCTGGACGAACGGCTTGACCACGCTCGCCGCCCGCTACGGCACCACCACCGGTGTGATCGGCATTGATCTGGGCAGCAGCGGTTACCGCAATGCCACCTGGGCCGGAAACAGCGCAGACGCCGACTGGAATCGCATCGCCTCACGCGCGGCGGCCACTGTCCTCAAACAGGCACCACGCTGGGTGGTGGGCGTGGAAGGTGTCGGCAACAACGCGCTCTGCAGCGACTCCGCGCGCAAGGCGCCCGGCAGCAATCTGCAGCCGCTTGCCTGCGTGCCGCTGCGTATTCCGGCAAAGCAACTGGTATTGATGCCCAAACTGGCGGGGCCGGATCGCGATGCGGCAGATGCCTTCGCAGCGGCCGACTTTCCACGCGGTCTGCCAGCGAGCTGGCAACGCGACTTCGGCACGTTTGCCGCCGACCATGCGGTGCTGCCGGTCAGCATTGGCGGCGGCCTGGGCGATGGCGACCCGCGCGATCCCGCATGGCAACAGGCATTGAGCGGCTATCTGGCAAGCACCGGCATGCGCAGTGCCTTTCTGGGCAGCTGGGAAGTAGGCAATGCCAACAATGCCGGCCTGCTCGCCAGCGATGGCAGCCCGCGCAGTGACAAGCTGCAGATCCTGCATCAAGCGTGGGGATTGGCGACAGCTACATCTGCCAGCGCATCCGCAAAAAGCGCGAGTAAAGCCGACGCGAGCAAGGCGACCACCTGGAACAGCACCTTCAGCGGCACAGCGACCTACACCGGCTCCGGCTATTCCGGCGGTGCAGTCCTGCTGGATCCGATTCCCAGCAACGCATTCATCACCGCACTCAACCCGACCCAGATGAACTTCGGTGGGGTCAAAGCCGCACTTGCCGGCGCGTATCTGGAAGTGACCGGCCCCAAGGGCAAGACGGTCGTCTATGTCACCGATCTCTATCCGGACGACGCATCCGGCGGCCTGGACTTATCACCGAATGCCTTTGCTGCAATCGGCGACATGGTGCAGGGGCGCATCCCGATCAGCTGGAAAATCGTGCGCGCACCCATCACCGGCAACGTGCAATACCGCATCCAGGAAGGCAGCTCACGTTGGTGGGCGGCGATCCAGGTGCGTAACCACGCCTACCCGGTGGTCAAGTTCGAAGTGAAGCAAGGCAGCACCTGGAAGAGGTTGCAGAAGATGGACTACAACCATTTCGTCGGTGAGCAACTGGGCAACCAACCACTGTCCATCCGCATCACCGACATCCGCGGCAAAGCCATTCTCGATACCATTCCCGCGCTGCCCGAAGACGGCAACAAGCCGGTGTATTTCGAACCGGGCAACGTGCAGTTCCCCTGACGTGTTAATCAACTCCCAAAACGCTGCCCAGCAACCAACACTTACTAGCCCCCAGCAAGCCCACCACCTACACGGCCCGGCAGTGCCTGATCGTCATCCTCTTCCAGATCGCCCACCTCCTCGCGCAAACCGCCTTGCTGCGGCGCCTGCTCTTCCAACGGAATTTCTTCTTCGTTGGTATCCGGATCGGGCGTGCCATGCGCCGCCACACCTGTGGTGAACATGGTCATCGGGCGAGCAGTACATGGATTGAGATGCATGGACGACTCCGTTGCGTTCAGTGGTGCGCCAACGCTAGGCCGCGCAACGCTAGTGCACCGTGAGCCTGAGCATCGCCGCGCTGACACGCTGTTGACGTGCGTTCGCTGAAAACGCGCCGAAACCAGCGGTGTAGTCCATGGTTATCATGACGACTCATCTTCGAGGCCAAACCATGCGTTATCGCGCTCTGCTCGCATTCCTGCTGACCTGCGGCAGCGCGCATGCTGCCGAGCCTGCCTCACGCCTGGATGCAGTGCTGCGGTCCGGTGTGCTGCGCGTGTGCACCACCGGCGACTATCGTCCTTATTCGTTGCTGCGCGCAGACGGGCACTTCGAAGGCAGCGACATCGCGCTGGCACAGTCGCTTGGCGCCAGCCTGGGTGCACGCGTGCAATTCGTACGCACCAGCTGGCCGCAACTGATGCCCGATCTACTCGCCGATCGTTGCGACATTGCAGTCGGCGGCATCTCGGTAACCTTGCAGCGGCAACGCCAGGCCAGCTTCAGCACGGTGCTGGACGTGGACGGCAAGATCCCGCTGGTGCGCTGCGCCGACCAGACCCGTTACCGCAGCATCGCGCAACTCAATCGACCCGACGTGCGCGTGATCGAGCCGCCCGGCGGCACCAACGAAGCCTTCGCGAGGCGCGAATTGCCGCGCGCGAACCTGCGCCTGTTCGCCGACAACACCACCATCTTTCAGGAGCTGGTGGACCAGCGTGCCGACGTGATGATCACCGATGCCTCCGAGGCGCTGTACCAGCAGGCACGCCTGCCCACGCTATGCGCCATCGCACCGGAGCAAGCGCTGCAATACGGCGAAAAAGCCTTTCTGCTGCCGCGCGACGACCCCGCATGGAAGGCCTATGTCGACCAATGGCTGCATTTGAGCAAGGCCAGCGGCGAGTACGCGCGCATCGTCGAAACCTGGCGCGCACCGCGCCCGGAATCCACTACGTCACCGTAATGCTCAGCTGGGAATAGGGAATCGCAACAGCATCACGCGCATCGCGACATGTCGAAACAGCGCCCTTCCGATTCCCCATTCCCGATTCCCCATTCCCGCGGCGCACCGCGCCGACCTCAAACAATCTTGGTCCGTCGCCACCAACGCGACACCTGTTCTTCGCGTACCAGCGTGAACAAACCGGCGCCCAGAATCAACGCAATACCCACCGCCATCGGCCAATCCAGATGGTCGTGAAACAGCAGATAGCCGAACGCGATCGCCCACAACATCTGGCTGTATTGCGTGGGCGCCACCACGCTCACCGGCGCCATGCGCGTGGCGTACATCAGGCAGATCGCCGCCAGACCCGCGAGCAAGCCGTAGCCTGCCAACAAGTACCACTGGTACAGCGTGGGCCAGACGAAGGTCGGCGACATCATGATCCCGCCCATCACCAACGGGCCGATCACGCCGGCGCCATAGAGCGTCAACCGCTTCTCGCTATGGCCGGCCATGCGCAAGGTGATCACCGAGATCGCACCCACCAGGCCACAGACGATCGCCGCCACATGCCCGTGGGTGAGATGGCGAAAGCCGGGGCGCAACACGATCAACACGCCGATGAAGCCCACGATCACCGCCGACCAACGCCGCCAATGCACTTCTTCCTTGAGGAACACCACCGACAGCACGGTCACGAAAATCGGCATCAAGAAGATCAGCGCAAAGGCCTCGGCCATCGGCAAGGTGGTAAAGGCAATCACCGAGGTCAGATTGCCGATCGCACCGGTAAGCGCACGCAGCAGCCACAGACTGGGCTGCTTGGCCATCACCAGCTCGCGCAGGCGGTCGTCGGGCTTCTTCAGGAACGGCACCGCCACCAGCATCAGCAACGCGCCGAGAAACAGCACTTCGTAGACCGGCAACGTGCCTTCGAGCAGCTTCACGAACGCATCGCTGATCGAATAGGCCGCATAGCAGGCGAACCCCAACAACACACCCTTCAGCATTGCCGACACTCCACGGTTGGCCGATCCGACGCGATGTCGGTGCGGGCAGTGCACAGTATGCGGTGCGCCATGCGTTGGAGGAATCGTTGCGCGCAGCCGCTGCTTGCGCACTCCCGGGTTACTTGCAGGCAACAGGATGCCGGCACGCTATAGGTCGGTTACGATGCCGATTCCTTCCTTGACACCGGCGCGCGCGCTACGCGCCCGAATCCAGACCTGTCACCCGTGCCCCATTACTCCGGCCCACTACTCATTCTCTCTGACGCCCAAGCCCTGCTTGCGGCGCGCGGAAATGGTCTGACTCAATGGACCGGGTCGCTGGACCTGGGCCGCAGTACCGGCACTGCGCAGCTGGATGCGCAGACCTGGCAGTGGCGCGGCAGAGGCTACCCGTATCCGGGCAAGCTCAAGGAGCGCACGCTGTATTTCTGGGACGGCGACGACTTTGCGCCGATCTCGCGTTTCAACGGTGCGTTGATCAAGCTGGTGCCGACCGAATGGGGCGCGCCCACCTTCGAGATCGACGGCATCAAGATGTTGCCGTCGGCACAACTGTCGCCGTTCGACGATGCGCGCCGCAAGGTGGCACTGGTGGATCCGCGCGGCAAGATCGTGCTGGATACCTGTGGGGGCCTGGGCTATTTCGCCGCCTGCTGCCTGGAGGCCAACGTGGCGCAACTGCACTCGTTCGAAAAGAACGCCGACGTGCTGTGGCTGCGCACCCTCAATCCGTGGTCGCCGGATCCGGACGACGATGCCAGCGGTGGACGTCTGCAGCTGACACACGCCGATATTTCGCAGCACGTCATCGCACTGGCCGACGGTTCGGTCGACGCCATCCTGCACGACCCGCCGCGCTTCGGCATTGCCGGCGAGCTGTATTCGCAGGTGTTCTACGACCAGCTTGCACGCGTACTGCGCCGTGGCGGGCGCATGTTCCATTACACCGGCGCGCCCAACAAATTCACCAGCGGGCGCGATGTTCCCAACGAAGTGAGCAAGCGCCTGAGCAAGGCTGGTTTCAGCACGCAACTCGCCTTGGATGGTGTGCTGGCGACGTTGCCTGCGCGGCGCTGAGTGTCGTCTGCGCGATCAGGTACAACCGCCCCCGCCATCATTGAGACACCTCAACGCGTGGGCCATGCAGACAGCGATAGCGGATGAATCTGCGATACTGCACCGCCCTCGACAAGGATGTTGCATGCGCCTCCATCTCACTGCTTTATGCTTGGCCCCACTCGTGCTGATGCTGTGCACGCCAGCAGGCGCACAGACGCAATCGCAGGCACAGACACCGCCCGCGCAGCCCATGTCTGAAGTCACGCTCTCCAACCCTGTCACCACCGCCACACTGGCCGGGCGCACGATTCGCTTGGGCGAGCACGCTGGAAAATGCGCAGTGCTGCGCGACGACGAAGTGTTTCCCCTAGGCATCGGTGCGCCGTGCTATTTCAGCATCGCGCGCGACCGCAGCGCACAGGTGCACCACTTCCAGGGCAGCGACATTGTGCTGGTGCAGCATGCCCATCAAACGGCAAGCCCGGACTGGGACGTCAAACTCTACGGGGCGATCTGCGCCTTCGAATCGCAGTCCGTGCGTGAGGTCGACGATGTGCTGGAAGCCGGCATCGTCGCCAGCTCCTGGCATTGCGACCCGACAGGCGGTGCCGACCAGAAAGAGTTCGTCTACAGCTACGACACCTGGCCGAAGCGCAACGCAGCCAAACCTTCGCGCAAGCGTGGGACACCGTGAAGTCTGTTCAAGAGTCGCGAACAGAACTGCCAGGTGTGTGCAGCCGCTGATCTGCGGCCTGGCTGCAAGGCCCTTGCCCCCTCACCATCGCGGGACACGCTGCAAGTACGTCCTTGTAAGCTCTTACGCGGCATCCATGCCGCGTAAGGTCCCGCGACGGTGAGCGGGCAAGGGCCAGTGGAGATGGTCGGTGTGCGTGACCTGCCATCAGCGTCTGCCGCGCCGCATGGCCTCGGCACGATCGCGCCGGTAATCCTTCCATGCGAGATACGCAAACACACCCACCACCACCAACAAGGCAGTGGTCAACAGGCCATCCCAGCCGATCGAGATCCAGTAGCGCTGCGGGTCGGTCTCGGCATAAAACGTCCTGGCCGGCCGACCACGAACGACGCTGACATAGCGCCCGCTGATCACCGCCTGCAGCAACAACCATAGCCGCCCGCAACAGGCCACCGCGATCACGAGGACCACCCCGCGGACAAGCCAGTCGACGATGCGGGAATTGGCAGGTACCGGCGTCGGTGGTGGTGGTGATTTGGGACGTTTTTTCAAGCAGGCCTCTCTGCAATCGTGCGACGCAGTTTACCGCTGGCACTTTGCATCGGCGCCTGTCGGCGTGATCGCGCGCAGACAGGACGCGGCCTTCAACTGCAACACGACGCTATGCACGTGCAGCCTGGTCGCAGCCGCTATAATCGCCGCGCAGCGCACTCGATCGAGTGACATGGAACGCTCCACGCTGCATTCGTCTCAAGGAAGATGGCCGGCAGCACTGCCACGCGGATTGTCTGGACGCTTCCTTGGATTTTTTGCTGTGACGCCATGCAACGGCGGCAACAGTCTTCCCTCAAGGATCTTTCGCTTTGAAGACGTTCACCACACTCCTGCTTGTCTCTCTCAGTCTGCTGCTTGCTGCCTGCGGCGGCGGCACCACCACCGGCGCCTCCAAGCTCTCCTCCAGCGAGTACCTGTTGCACAACATCTCGGTCTGGAATGGCGCGGTGACCATCATCGACCCGTGGGTGTCCGGCGATCGCGGGCAGAGCCTGGTGAACGATGCCATCGCGCACAAGCCGCTGGACAGCTACAAGACCGCGCTGGGCAGCCAACGCAAGGCGCTTGCCGCCAATGCGCAGGCCAATGCCGCCGTTGCCTCGGGCGTGCCGGATAACGCCAAGGACCTGGACGGCAAGTTGTCGGCCTACCTCAAGAGCGCCGACGCGATGATGGCCGCGCTGGAGCGCTTTGCTGCACTGCCCAACGGCTACACCAATACCGAGCTGGCACCGCTGGCCAAGGACCTGGAAACCGTGTCGGCCCAGCTCAATGTCGATATCGAAGCCCTGAATACCGCGCAGCGCGCCTATTCCAAGGAGCACAAGGTGCCGATGCAGGAAGTCAGCCAGTAAGCACGACGGTATCGCCGGTGGCGCCTTGCGGACCGTGATACGTGGTCCGCAAGGCGCGATCGAGCCTTCTCGCTTCACTTCACTGCACTGGTCAACTCACACGCAGATGCACAACGCACTGCGATGAAAAACGTCATGCGGCTTAGAGCGGCATCGTTGCTCGATGCTGCAGCGCGACTGCAGACCCCAGCGATTTAAAGAACGCGATCCGCAAATACGCGATCGACGCACGCACGTTCAGCACACCGCCCATTGATCGCGCCCTGCAGTCTTGGCTGCATACAACGCAAGATCGGCCTGGCTCAGCAGCACGTCCAGGCCGGTGGCGGCGGTAACGCTGACCGCGCCCATGCAGAACCGCACCGGCTGGTCTGCCGGCAGGCCGGGAATCTGGATGGCCGCCACGGCGCTGCGCAGGCGCGCAAACAGCGCAGGAATTTCTTCCGCGTTGCAGCCCGGCAATACCAGCAGGAATTCTTCGCCGCCCAGGCGGCCCAGGCGATCCTGCGTGCGCAAGGCCAGCTTCGAGGCGCTGGCGAGCGCCTTGAGCACCGCATCGCCGGTGGCGTGGCCGTGCACATCGTTGATCAGCTTGAAGTGATCCAGATCGATCAACGCCAGCATGCACGGGATCTGCGAGCGCAACGCTTGCTCGATCTGCTGTTGCGCCTCGGAGCGAATGGCGCGGCGATTGGGCAGGCCGGTGAGTTCGTCGCGCATCGCCAGCCGCGACAGCTGACGGCGATGGCGCGCACCGAAGGCCAGCACCACCAAGGCGCCCAGCAACAGCAGGCAGGCCGCACACAGCGCGATCCATAGCGTGCGTTGGCCGGCTTCGCGCGCCTGCAAGGCCAGTTGCGCGGTCTCGCTGCGGCGGCGCAGCTCGGCGGTTTCGGCGCCACGGCGGGCATCTTCGTCGCGCGCCTGCAAGCGCAGCATCACGGTGACGCGTTGGCGGTCCAGGCTTTGCGCGCGCAGCGTGTTGGCGCGTTGCAGTTCCTGGTATGCCTCGGCATGGCGGCCTTGCGCTGCCAGCGCCTGGGCAATGGCATCGAGCAGTTGCGCACGCCGGCTCAAGGTCAGGTTCGGGTCGTCCGCCGCCCTGGCCGCGACGATCTCGGCCCCCAGACTGTCTGCCTTCAACACCGTCAATGCCTGCAGCAACACCGCATGACACGCGGCGATACGGCCAACGTTGCCTTGTTTCTGCATCAGTGGCAGCGCCTCGCGTGCCATTGCCAATGCCGCATTCGCATCGCCGGTTTCGCTCAGCGCTTCGCTGGCGCTGGTCAGTGCTGCGGCCACGCCGGCCTGATCGCCGAGCTCACGGCTGAGCGCCAGCGCGCGCTTGAAGTGCAGCAAGGCGGCCTCGGGTTGCTGCGCGGCCAGCGACGTGCCGTACTCGTATTCGATCAGGCTGCGCTGGAAGCGTGCCGGCTGGCCGTGCAGGCGCGTCAGGGCATGCTGCAGATAATCTTCGGCTTCGCTGTCTTCTGCCATGCGCCCGCCGACACGGCTGGCCAGCGACCCCAGCTGGGTCAACGCGTCCAGCTCCAGGCTCAAGGTGTGCTCGCGCACCGCACACTGGTAGCTGGCCTGCGCCGCCTTCCATGCCTCATCGCTGCTGCTGGAGGCCGGCATGCTCCACATGTCGACCGCTTCCACTTCGCACAGCAGATCGTTGCGACCCAATGCCCGCGCCCGCTGACGCAGGTCTTCCAGACGCGTCACCATGCCGCGGTTGGGATTCTCGCGCACATCGCTCAGTGCCTGCACGGTATCCAGCCACAGCTGCGCCTGCGCGGCGTTGCCATGCAATTGCTCCAACACGGTGCGCGCCTGGCTGAGCACCAGCTGGCGATGATCGTTGTCTTCCAGCGAGATCAGGATGCGCGCCTGTGCCAGCAAGGCCCAGAATTGCGCGTCGGCGTCGCCATCGCTGCGCGCCTGCTGCAAAAAGGTCTGTGCGGTCTGCAACGCGGCCTTGGGGTCGTCGATTGCGGCCGATTCGATCGCCTTCCACGGCTGCGGCTGCGCCCACACCACCGCGCTGCTCAGCAGTAATGCGATCCCCGCGAAGACCCGTTGCCAGCGTGCCGCAAGGAGGCTCATCGGCGACTCATGAAGGCGACAAGGCACAACGCGCCGGGACCGTGACCACGGCGTCACCTCCGACCCGAACCGGGCTTGCTGGTTGCTGCGGCATTTCAGGCACTCCCATGGGTGGACAGCGGTGGAATTGGGCGAGGTCGGCGTCTGCTTGAACGCGACATCGATGCAGCAACCTCTGCAATGATGACCGGCAGGCATGCCAGGCACCGTGATCGCGACGTTCCTGATCGAGCTCGTTATCGGCCTGATCGCACCTGGCTTGAATCGGAGCGACCGACGCAGCGAGCTGCAGGCATCCCGTGTGTGCCGGTGTGTGCCGGTGTGTGCTGGCACCTGTCCGGCAGCGACGTAAACTGCCGCACGGCAGCCGCCGCCCGAGATCTGGAGACGCCGTGACATCCTGCTTGCCCCGCCTGCTCACGTTGCTTGCCGTCGCCTTGCTGGCGGCCTGCGCCACCCAGGCCCCGCGTGCGCCGCAGCGCTCTCCGGATGCGGTCAAGGCCGATATCGCCCGGCGCCTGCCGGCCACCCTCACCGATCGCGCCGGCTGGGCCAACGATGTGTACGTGGCGCTGTCCTCGCAGGCGCTGGACACCAGCCCCGAGCACATCTGCGCGGTGCTGGCGGTGACCGAGCAGGAGTCGACCTATCAGGCCAACCCTGTCGTTCCCAACCTGGGCAAGATTTCACGCGCAGAGATCGACCGCCGCGCCAGTGCGCACCACATTCCCGGCTTCATGGTCGACGCCGCCCTGCGCATCGACTCCCACGATGGCCGCAGCTATGCCACGCGCATTGCGAGCGCGCGCACCGAGCAGGAGTTGAGCAAGATCTTCGAGGATTTCACCGGCAGCGTGCCGTTGGGCGCGCGCCTGTTCGACGGGCTCAATCCGGTGCACACCGCCGGGCCGATGCAGGTGAGCATCGCGTTTGCCGAGCAGCATGCCGAGCGCTACCCGTATCCACCGGGCGACTCGATGCGCCATGAAGTCTTCAGCCGTCGCGGCGGGCTGTGGTTCGGCACCAGACATCTGCTCGGGTATCCGGCCAGTTACGACGCGCTGCTGTACCGCTTCGCCGATTTCAACGCCGGTTGGTACGCCAGCCGCAATGCCGCCTTCCAGGCCGCACTGAGCAAGGCCAGCGGCATCGCGCTCGCGCTGGACGGCGATCTGCTCACACCCGGCGCCAGCCTGGAGGCTCCCGGCGGCACCGAACGCGCCGCGCGCGCCCTGGGCAGCCAGCTGGCGATGAGCGACCGGCAACTCCGCCGTGCGCTGGAAGCCGGCGATACGGCCGATTTCGAGGACACCGACCTGTATCGCCAGGTGTTCGCGCTGGCCGAGCGCAGCACCGGCAAACCGTTGCCGCGCGCCGTATTGCCGGGTATCACCCTGGAAAGCCCGAAGATCACCCGCACGCTCACCACCGCCTGGTTCGCGCAGCGGGTGAACGAGCGTTGGAAACGCTGCATGGGCAAGTAGCCGCACGCCCTCGCGCGCGGCACACCCTGTATGTCGGCGCACGTTGCGCCTGTCGCAACGGCTTGGTCTACGGCCATGGCACGACCTATGGCAGAGGCACACGCACCGCCGGCCCAGGTAGCATCAGGGTGCTGCGTCGACCGCATCGACGCGCGCCCCTTCCGACGAGGTCCACATGCTCACACCGTTGCCGATGCGCCACCTGCTCACCGCCCTGGCGCTGGCCGCGCTGCCCGCGCTGGCCAGCGCGCAGGTCCCCAGCGTGACCGAGGCCGACTACGCTCGCGCCGAGCGCCTCACCAGTTATCTGGCGCAGCCGCTGGTCGACCATGCCGCCACGCGCATCGACTGGCTGGACGCCACGCATGTGGTCTATGTCGATCACGATGCCACCGGCAACCGGCTGCTGCAGCTGGATACCGCCACCGGCAAGACCGCGCCGCTGTTCAAGCAGTCCACGCTGATCGGCTCGCTCAATACGCTGCTCAAGACCGGCGACAAACCGCTCAAGGCCGACACGTTCGCACCGGTGGTCAAGCGCACCGCCGATGGCCGCTACCGCCTCAACGTCCGCGATACCGCCGTGGTCTGCGACACGCGTGCGCGCTGCAGCAAGCTCTATGCGAAGGACAAGGCAGAGCCGGGCGTGCCGTCGCCGGACAAGCGCAGCGAAGCCTTCATCCGCAACTGGAACCTGTGGGTACGCGATCTGGCCAGCGGCCAGGAAACCCAGCTCACCCGCGATGGTGTGGAGAATTTCGGCTACGCCACCGACAACGCCGGCTGGCAGCACAGCGACAACGCCATCGTTGCCTGGTCGCCGGACTCGCGCAAGATCGCCACCTTCCAGCAGGACCAGCGCAAGACCGGCGACATGTATCTGGTCAGCACCAAGCTCGGGCATCCGGAACTGCAGTCGTGGAAATACCCGCTGGCCGGCGACAAGGACGTGACCATGATCGAGCGCGTGGTCATCGATGTGCCCACGCGCAGCGTGCTGCGGCTGAAACTGCCTCCGGATCAGCACCGCTCCACCCTGTGCGACGACGTGAGCTGCTCGCCGGGCCTGTGGGACGATGTGAAGTGGGCGCCGGACGGCAAGACGCTGGCCTTCGCGTCCACCTCGCGCTTCCACAAGCAGACCTGGTTGCGCATCGCCGATGTCGCCACTGGCGAAGTGCGCACCGCCTTCGACGAAACCGCCAAGACCTATTACGAAAGCGGCCAGGTCGCCGCCAACTGGACGTACCTGCCCGGCAGCAATGAGGCGATATGGTTCTCCGAACGCAGCGATTGGGGCCAGCTGTATCTCTACGATCTGGGCACCGGTAAACCCAAGCGCGCGATCACCACCGGCGAAGGCAACGTCACCGAGTTGTTGCGCGTGGACCCGGTGACGCGCACCGCGTGGTTCGTCGGTGTGGGCCGCACGCCGGGCGTGGACCCGTACTACCAGCAGCTGTGGAAGGTGAGCCTGGACGGTGGTGAGCCGGTGCTGCTCACACCCGAAGTGGCCGATCACAGCATTGCGTTGTCGCCCGATGGCGCACGCTTCGTCGATACCTATTCCACCTCAGTCACCCCGCCGGTCACGCTGTTGCGCAATGCCGGCGACGGACGCACTGTCAGCACGATCGCCACTGCTGACATCACCCGCCTCAAGGCCGCCGGCTGGGTGCCGCCGGAGCCGATCACGGTCAAGGCGCGCGACGGCAAGACCACGTTGTACGGGCTGATGTTCAAGCCCAGCAACTTCGACCCGGCGCGCAAATACCCGGTGATCGATTACATCTATCCCGGCCCGCAGACCGGCTCGGTACGTGGCCGCAGTTTCCTTGCCGGCCACGGCGACAATCAATCGTTGGCGGAGCTGGGCTTCATCGTGATCGCCATCGACGGCATGGGCACGCCGTGGCGTAGCAAGACCTTCCACGACACCTGGTACGCCAACATGGGCGACAACACCTTGCCCGACCAGGTGGCCACGATCAAAGAACTAGGCCAGCGCTATACCTGGTTCGATACCAGCCGCATCGGCATCTGGGGCCACTCCGGCGGCGGCAACGCCTCCACCGCCGCGATGCTGCGCTACCCGCACCTGTTCAAGGTGGCCTGGTCGGAGAGCGGCAACCACGACAACCGCGGCTACGAAGACGACTGGGCCGAGAAGTATCACGGCGAACACATCGTCAACAAGGATGGCACGTCCAACTACGAGGACCAGGCCAACGCCGGCCGCGCCGCCAATCTCAAGGGCCGGCTGATGCTGGTGCACGGCACCCTGGACGACAACGTGCCGCCGTATCTCACCTTGCTGGTGGCCGATGCGCTGATCAAGGCCAACAAGAACTTCGACATGCTGATGCTGCCCGACGCCAAACATGGCTATGGCGATCTCACCCCGTATGTCACACGCCGCCGCTGGGATTATTTCGTGCAGTACCTGCTCGGCGCCACGCCGCCGGCGGCGTATCAGATGAAGCCGATGCCCAAGAACTGAGCGGCGCACAGGCAGCACGGTCGCCGGCGCCGCACCAGGCGCCGGCGACCTGCGCACGCTGACGCAGGCACCCTGTCGCGTAGGAGCGGCCCTGGCCGCGATGCCTTACCGATAAATACGCAAGGCATATCAGGCGACATTGCCAACCCGGCATAGCGTTGTCCGGCGCCTGAACATCCCGCACCACCACACCACCACTACGCTGCTCGGCCACACGTTGCATCCGGACAAAACCGGATGCAACCACCAAGCGCTTACTTCGCCGTGCGGCCGCCCAATTGCTTGTTCAAGAACGCCAGCAAGCGCGTGTAGTACTCACGCCGATGCGCTTCGGTATAGAAGCCATGGCCTTCGTTGGGAAAATACAGGGACTCCACCGGCACACCGGCCACTTTCAATGCGCGCTCCATGCGTTCGGTATGCGCCACCGGCGCGCGCTCGTCCTTGCCGCCTGCGGCCAGAAACACCGGCACCTTGATCTGGCGCGCCAGGGTCACCGGCGAGCGTGCCGCCAAGGTCTCGCGTGCGCCCAGCCAATCGCCGGTCCAGTTCTTGGCCCAGCGCGCGCGACTGGAATTGTCGCGCGCCAGGATGTCCAGGTCGTACACGCCGACGTAGCCGGCAGCGCAGCGGTACAAGCCTGGCTCCCTGGCCACGCCCATCAACGCCGCATAGCCGCCATAGCTGGCGCCGTACATGCAGATGCGCGATGCATCGGCCACGCCCTGCGTGATCGCCCAATGCGTGGCGTCGGTGAGGTCGTCCTGCATGCGCCCGCCCCATTCCTTGGCGCCGGCCTGCGTGAACGCACGCCCGTAATTGGCCGAACCGCGATAGTTGACGCGCAGCACCGCATAGCCGGCCGCAGCCAGCAGCTGGGTCTCGTCATCGAACGCCCACTTGTCGAAGATACCGAACGGCCCACCATGCGGCATCACGATCAGCGGCAACGGCTTGCCGGGCTCGGCGTTCAACGGCTGGGTCAGATAGCCATGCAGCTGCAGGCCATCGCGCGCCTTGAAACTCACCTGTTTGCTGGCCGGCACGCCATCGGGCGGAAACCATTCGCGGCGGCTGAACACACGGTCCGCACGCTTGCTCGCCGTATCGAACAGATAGTAGTCGCCGTTATTGCGATCGCTCCACACATAGGCGAGCACGAAGCGGCCATCGCTGGTGGCCGAGGTGATGTACACCGCATTGTCGCCAAAGGCTTTTTCCAGACTGCGATACAACCGCGCAGTCGGCGCTTTCTCATCGAAGAAGCGGTTGCGTACCCGATCGCTCATGTAGCTCACACCGATCGGCGTGGTGCCGTCCAGATCCTGCAGGATCCGGTAGGGGTCGACGGTGTCGTCGTGCAACAGCGGCGTCGACTTGCCGGTAGCCGGGTCCCACGCCACCACCACGTCGGTGCCGGTGGCCTGCTCCACTTCCAGATAGGCCTGCGTGCCATCGGCAGAAAAGCCAAGCGGAAATTCGCGATGGTGGCTGGTGGCCGAGTCGTTGATCAACTTCCACGGCGCTTGGTCGTTGTCGCGGTAATACAGCTTGCTGGCGTTTTCCACATCCGCCCCGTGCGCAAACCGGATGCGCCCCTGCCGGTCGGTGACAAAGCTGGCGCGGCGCACCGGTGAAGTGGCCACCGTGCTGCGCCGGCGCGTGTAGATGTCCAGCTTGTCGATGCGGATGTTCGGGTCGCCGACGAACGGAATCGACGACACCAGGATATTGCGTGGATCGCCCGGCAAGGTGTCCAGCATGAAAGTGCCCGGATCCAGCTCCATCTTCAACTGCGCACCGTTGATCTCATCGTTGGTGCCGTAGGGGCTGGCCAAGAGCCGCCCGTTCTTGCCATCGGCATCGATCGCATGCAATTGGCCGATGGCCATCGGCTCATCGCGCGAGCCCAGCCGCTGCGCCATCGACACCACAATGCGGTCGTCGTTGGCCCACCAGAAATCGTCCACCACGCTATTGGCGCCGCCGGTCACCTTGGCCGTGGCCACCTTGTCTTCGCGCCGCACCACACCCAACACGGTGCGATCTTCCAACGGCATGGTGATGGCGTAATACGCACCCGAGGGCGAAATCTTGATGCGCTCGAACTGGTCGTTCCTGAGATACGGCGTCAGATCCAGCGGTTCCTGCGGGGTTTGCGCGTGCAACGGCACCGCCATCAGGCCTGCCAGCGCGGCAGTCGCCACCATCGTCCAATAACGCATTGCTGCACTC
Organism: Xanthomonas hortorum pv. cynarae; assembly: GCF_002939985.1. Classification (GTDB taxonomy): domain Bacteria; phylum Pseudomonadota; class Gammaproteobacteria; order Xanthomonadales; family Xanthomonadaceae; genus Xanthomonas; species Xanthomonas hortorum_D. Next base: position 57,693 of record NZ_MDFM01000025.1, read on the forward strand.
CGCTTCTTCCTTGGTCGGCCTATGGTGGCAAAGGCAGTTTGCGGAGTCCATGGTCTGGCGTGACATCGGGTGCGTTGCGCAGCGGCATGCCGCATACCACACACGGCATTCCCCGCAGTGCCTAGCTTGCCTTGATGCGCTCAGCCACCGCGGCGTGTGCGTTGACCCAACAAGCCGATACGCCGAAACCACATCTCCAACGGCACCGTCACCAACGGCGGCAACGCGGCCAACAAGCTCAGCGCCCAGGCCCACCAAGGCCAGCGCAAACGCAACGCGGCAAGTACGCTGACCGCCACATAGAACAGGAACGCGGCGCCATGCAGGCGCCCGAACAGCCACACCACAACCTCGGTGGTGTGGGTGCCGTACTTGAGCAACATGCCGAGCAGCAACCCGGCCCAGGTCAGCCCCTCGAAGAACGCAGCCACGGCAAACAGCCGACCCATCGGCGACAACGCAGAAGAAGCACGCATGCAAGACTCCAGACGGACAAGGATTGCCGCGACGCGATGGCGGCGGCGGCGCCCGCTGGCAGTTGCATTCTACAGAGCGCTTACCGCATCGGCAGCGCGTCGCCGTTCTTGGCGATAATGGTCGCCCCTTGCACCACCTGCCGGCCGCCCATGCGCATCCTCTTCCTGCTTGTCATGCTTGCACTGGCACTGCTGCCCGCAACCTCCATCGCAGTGCAGCTACAGGATGGCGATCTGTTGTTCGTCACCGCAGCCCGCACCGGCCTGAGCGGCGCCATCGAAGATGCCACTGCCAAGCAGCACGCACCCAGCTTCGATCACGTGGCACTGGTCGCCCATCAAGGCGACACGCACGTGGTGCTGCATGCCGACGACAAGGGCTCGCGGCAGCAAGCACTGAGCGACTTCGTGGACGAGGCCAACGCCAAGCATCGGCAGATCAGCGTGTATCGGCTCACCGAGCCCTATCGCGCTGCGATCCCCGACGCCATCGCCCGGGCACGGCGCATGCTCGGCAAGCCATACAACGAAACCTACGTGCAGGACGACAATAGCTACTACTGCTCGGACTTCATCGAACGCGCGTTCCGCGCACATCACGTCTTTGCACTGCAGCCGATGAACTTCAAGAACCTGCAAACCGGCAAGATTTCACCGTATTGGACGGATTTCTATCGCAGCAAAGGCATGGCGGTTCCGCAGGGCTTGCCCGGCACCAATCCCAACGACATGGCAAGCGCGTCCGCGCTGACTTACGTTGGCCGCCTGCAAGACGGCCAAGTGCGGCCAGGAGACCACGTTGAGTAAGTTACTGCTGACAGGGCTGTTCGCCTTATTGTTCATTGGCTGCACCGATGCACCGCAGACGCCGCCGGCCAAGGTTGTGGAGCAGCGACCAAAACCGGCTCCCGCAGCAGCTGCAACAGCCGCGATTCCAGGCGGGCAACGTGGTGAAGGCAAGCCGTATGAAATGGTCGACAGTCAGGTCTGGGATGTCCCGGATCCTGCCTCCGGACGCAATTACCAAGTGTTCGTCGCGCTGCCACGCGGCTATGCGGACAACCCGGGCCGTCGCTATCCAGTGCTTTACGCGACCGACGGCGACTACGCGTTTCCGGTAGTGCGACAGATCGCACGCCGCTTGAATGGCGAAGGCCCGGCGATCGAAGATTTCATTCTGGTTGGGCTGTCCTACGCGGTGGGCGATGAGCCGATGCCCAGCCGCCGGCGCGATTACACGCCCACACCCGAGGATGGTGAAGGCGCTCCACCCTCTGCGACACATGGCAAAAGCACCTCCTACATCGCCTACCTGCGTGATCACGTACTGCCGTTCGTTGCCAAACGCTATCGCACCGACGAGCACAAGCGCCTGTATTACGGCCACTCTTACGGCGGCTTGCTGGGCACGCAGATCCTGCTCCAATCGCCCGAGATGTTTTCCGGCTACCTCCTCGGCAGCCCGTCCTATTGGTACGGCAAGCATGCGATGACGGCGCTGGAAGCCGCATCCGCAGCCAAGCGCAAGGATCTCCCCGCGCAGGTCTATCTGTATGTGGGCGAGTACGAACAACGGCGTTACCACCAGAACTACGATATGGTCACCGATGCCCAGGCGATGGTGCGGCGCTTGCGCGCACGCGGCTATGCATCCTTGCAGATCGAGCTGGAGGTGCTCAACGACGAAGATCACCTGAGCGTTGCGCCGCGCGGCATCACGCATGGGCTGAAGCATCTGTTGCATGACAGCGTCTCACCCACCTGAAACCGGGCGCCGCGGCAGCCGCCGCCCTGCATCGCCCACCCACTCTCTAGCAACCACACCATATGGAGTCGTACATGCACGCACCACTGCAACCGGTTACCGGACGTTCCTTCATCGGGAACGGACCCACGACGCACCAGATCGAACTGGGTGATCGCAATTTTCTGCACCCCGGGCGCCTGCGTTGGCTCCGCGCGATCGGCTGGGCAGTGGTGTTGCTTGTCGTGGTTGCCACATTGGCGCCCATGGCCGGCAGGTTCGTCGGCGGTCTGTTCCCCAAGGACTCCGGCCCCCTGCAACTGCTCGCCAGCCTTGTCGGTATCGCGGTCGGGCTGGGTGTCTATGTGCTTGCAGTGCGCCTGACCGAAGGGCGGCGCGCCAGCGAGCTGGCCGTGCGACCGATGCTGCCCCAGCTGATCATCGGTCTGCTGATCGGTGCGGCCATGTTCGCTACGGTCATGGGCATCATGGCGGTGTTCGGGCTGTACGACATCCAGGCACTGGGCATGGCGCCGGCATGGACGGCAGTCCGCAAGGCCTTGCAGGCGGGCGTGATCGAAGAGTTGATGTTCCGCGCCATTTTCCTGCGCCTGGTCTGGCGTGCGTTCGGTCCCTGGATCGCCTTCGCCGCGTCTGCGGCGCTGTTCGGCTTCGGCCATATCGCCAATCCGCACGCCACGGTCTTTGCTGCGATCTGCATCGCGCTGGAAGCCGGCATCCTGCTGGGCGCGTTCTACGCCTTGACCGGCCGGGTCTGGATGTCGATCGGCGTGCATATCGCCTGGAATTTCACCCAGGGCTATGTCTTCGGTGCAGCCGTGTCAGGGACCGACATGGGTCCGGCGATTGCCCGTAGCACCGCTCGCCCCGGCATCGCCGAATGGCTCACCGGCGGCCCCTTCGGCCCGGAAGCATCGCTGCCGGGCGTGCTGGTCTGCCTTGCCGTGGGCGTCACGGTCCTGTGGATGGCCTGGCGTGCGGGCAAGCTTGCAAAGCAGCCGTAAGCGCAGAACGCACCCACCACGCCGCCTTGCTCATCGACTGACGGTACGGCCGCCGTCAGTTCCGGTCACCGCCAAGAGACTCAAGACCCGGGCGTGTCCCTATCGGTCTGATCGCGCAGTCTGAAGCGTCCGCGGTCGCCCACACATCGCGTGACGCCAAGGCCGGCACTGCATGCCCTGCCCAGGTGCCTGCACATTGTGGGCACCACCTTGCCATCTCGCACACATGTGACGTCCTAGGCTTTGCGCTCCCACCCACGTCAGCGCTGGCTGCAGGATCCCAACCTGCATCGACTGAGACGCATCACTGCAGAGGTCCACATGTCCCTGATTCATTCGATCCTGATGGCCGCGGTTGCAGGCATGCGCTCGATGACCCCGCTGGCGGCGGTCGCCAATGCGGCCCGCACTGGCAACCTCCCCGCCGACAACGGCGCACCGAAGCTGCTTGCCAATCCGCTCGCATCGGCCGGCATGCTCGCGCTCGCCGGTGGTGAGCTGGCCGGCGACAAGATGAAGACCGCACCAGACCGCATCGTGCTGCCCGGCATGGTTGCCCGCATCGCCACCGGCGTGATCGTCGGCACAGCGCTGGCACCACGCGAGCAACGCGGCATCGCCGCACTGCTCGGTGCCGCCACTGCCGTCGCTGCGGCCTATCTCACCTTCAACGCACGCATGCGCGCAATCGAACGCTATGGCCAGACCAGCACCGGCGTGGTGGAAGATGCCATCTCGGTGGGTGCGGCAACGCTGATCATGCGTAGCGCTGCCAAACGCTGAGCATTTGGCAGTACATACGGTTGCCGCAATCGCGCTTCGGTCAACGCGGTGGCGTGCCTGAGCGCGGCGGCGCGAGGCCGGGAGATACATCAGCTACCGCGCCCATGCGGCGCATCCAGATCCAGCACCGGCCCCACCGGAACGATGCCGGTGGGATTGATCATGTCGTGGCTCTGGTAATAGTGATTCTTGATGTGCTGGAAGTCGACCGTGTCGGCGATACCGGGTAGCTGGTACAGCTCGCGCAGAAAGCCGGACAACTGCGGATAGTCGGCAATGCGCCGTAGATTGCATTTGAAATGCCCCACATACACCGCATCGAAACGCACCAGCGTGGTGAACAGGCGCCAGTCTGCTTCGGTAAGTTGGTCGCCGCACAGATAGCGTTGCTGGCTCAAACGCGTCTCAAGCCAATCCAATGTCTCGAACAGCGGCACCACCGCCTCTTCGTACGCAGCTTGCGTGGTCGCAAAGCCCGCCTTGTACACGCCATTGTTGACGGTGTCGTAGACACGCGCATTGACCGCATCGATCTGCTCGCGCAACGGCTCGGGGTAGAAATCGCCGTCTGCAGCGCCAACCTCGTCGAACGCGCTGTTGAACATGCGGATGATGTCGGCCGACTCGTTACTGACCACCATATTGCGCTCGCGGTCCCACAGCACCGGCACGGTCACGCGCCCTGAGTAGTGAGGATCGGCGTTGAGGTAGACCTCGTACAGATGCTGCGCATGATGAATCGCATCGCCCACCACACCCGGGCCCTGCGCGAAGGTCCAGCCGTGCTTGCCCATCAGCCAATGCACCACGGAGACGTCGATCATCGCCTCCAGGCCTTTCAGGCGACGAAAGATCAGCGTGCGATGCGCCCAAGGGCAGGCCAGCGACACATACAGGTGGTAGCGCCCAGGAGCGGCCTGAAAGCCGCCCTCGCCGTGCGGACCCGCACTGCCATCGCGTGTCACCCAGTTACGAAATCGCGACTGCGACCGTTCGAAACGCCCCTCGCTCTTGTCGGTGTCGTACCAACCGTCTTGCCATTTGCCGTCGACCAACAGGCCCATGGTGTCTTCTCCCACAACAACAGTAAGAAGCAACCCTAGCTCACCCGATTTGGAAAGTGCGTGAGCAGCCTTGGTGGCTTGGGCAAACGCACCAAGCCATGCGCTGTTGAATATCGAAGACACACAGCAAGTCAACAAGCGCGTTGGCTTGCCGTCTATCAATACCGCACGCTATTTAGCAATCACAGATGTGCCGGACGGCACCATGTAACACGCCTGCGCCTTTTTGCAGGCCTCTGCATTGAGCTCGGCGATCTGGCTGGCGAGGTCCTGCTCAGGCGTCAGCCCCATGCGATTGCGGTAGGCGTTGTCGGCATCCGCCTTGGCGACCTGTTCCTGCTCGCGCTGCCGTTCTGCAGTCGTCGCCTCGACCAAGGTTTTGACTCGCTGCTGCTGCGCAGCGGTGAGATTCATCTGCTGCAACACATCCGGATTGGGACGCGCACGGCCAAGCGTGATGTTCTGGATCTGGATCGGCAGGCCTTGTTGCTTGAGCAACGCACTCACGTTCTGTGTGACCGCGCCGTCTATCTTTTCGGCGATGTCCGGATTGCTCATCATCTTGGTCATGTCGTAGCGCTTGACCTGATCGCGCACGATGGAGGCGTACTGGCTGGCGACAACTGCAGTCTGGCCTGGCACCCCATTGGCGTCGACACCCCAGGATCGGCGAAAATAGCCACCAGCCGGCTGTTCCGGCCTGCTGCAGCAGGGTCCCGGGCCGTCGCGTCGCTGGTCCAGCTGTCCATCGCGGTCCGCCATCAGCTGCCCGCTGCGTTCGCTTCGCTTTCTGCCGCTCTTTTCGGATCCATCTTGAACACCAACGCCCCGCCCCTGCCCGCCGACGACCTGCCCCTCACCGACCGCCTGCGCGTGGCGCTGGACCTGCTGGAGGCCATCGAGGCCGACCGCAGCGTGCTCGACGCGCTGCCCGAGGCCGACCGCGTGCGCCTGCATCAAGTGGTGGCCAAGGTCTATCACCCCGAGCCGAAGGCGCGGCGGCAGCTGCTCAAGCAGCGCGAGCGCGAGCGGCATCAGGAGAAGGTGCGCAAGGCCGAGGCATTGCTCGAACAACGCGGCATCCGCGCACTGCGGCGCAAACCGGTGTTCAGCACGCCGAACGTCTTCCCGCCGCATGCCGCTGGTCTGCACGATGCGCATAACGGCGAGAACGCAACCGAGACGCCGGAGCCGATGCATTCGCCCGAGCTGCGTCACTGTTATGTGTGCAAGCAGAAGTTCACCCAGCTGCATCATTTCTACGACCAGATGTGCCCGGCCTGCGCCGAGCTGAATTTCTTCAAGCGCACCGAAACCGCCGACCTGCGCGGCCGCGTGGCATTGCTCACTGGTGGGCGGGTCAAGATCGGCTATCAGGCTGGCTTGAAGTTGTTACGCGCCGGGGCCGAGCTGATCGTCACCACACGCTTCCCGCGCGATTCGGCCGCGCGTTATGCGGAAGAGCCGGATTTTGCGCAGTGGGGCCATCGCCTGCAGGTATTCGGCCTGGACCTGCGCCACACCCCCAGCGTGGAAGCGTTCTGCAGCCAGCTGCTGGCCACGCGCGAAAGGCTGGATTTCATCATCAACAACGCCTGCCAGACCGTGCGCCGCCCGCCGCAGTTCTACGCGCACATGATGGCCAACGAAACCGCCGCGCTGGATGCGCTGCCCGACACCGTACAGAAGCTCGTTGGTCACTACGAAGGCCTGCGCACACCCGAACTATTGCGAGAAGCCTCGGCCACCGCGCTGCCGGCCGTGCACGGGCGCGGCCTCGCCGATGCCGATGGCCTCACCCGCGCCGCCGAGCTGTCGCAGGTCGCGTTGCTGGACGACGAGCTGGTGGGCCAGGAACATCTGTTCCCCGAAGGCCGTCTCGATCAGGATCTGCAGCAGGTCGATCTGCGCGGCCGCAATTCCTGGCGCCTGCTGATGGCCGAAGTGCCGTCGGTCGAGCTGCTGGAAACGCAACTGGTCAACGCCATCGCGCCCTTCATCATCAACGCGCGCCTGAAGCCACTGATGCTGCGCACACCCGAGCGCGACAAACACATCGTCAATGTCTCGGCGATGGAAGGCCAGTTCTACCGCAACTTCAAGACCACCCGTCACCCGCATACCAACATGGCCAAGGCCGCGTTGAACATGATGACGCGCACCTCGGCGGCCGATTATCAAAACGACGGCATCCACATGAACAGCGTCGACACCGGCTGGGTCACCGACGAGGATCCGGCCGACATCGCCGCGCTCAAGGTGCAGCAGGAACGCTTCCACCCGCCACTGGACATCGTCGACGGCGCCGCGCGCATCGTCGACCCGATCATCCACGGCGCCAACACCGGCGAGCATGTGTGGGGGCAGTTTTTGAAGGACTATGCGCCGACGGATTGGTGAACAAGCCGCAACTTAATCGCAGCTAGATTTGAACAATGGTGCAGGCGCGTTTGCATGGCATGGTGCAGTGATATTGCACCATGCCTGTAATGCTATATCTGCGATGGATTGAAAAAACGCACACGGCCGTCCTCGTGCACCTCTGCATTCCATGTACGATCCAGCCATCGTACGCAGACAAGGAGTTCGGCGATGAGTGCGATTCATTCCAAGAGTGCGTTCGTCTATGAGCAGGTCAGACGTGCGCTGCAATCCGGGCGCTACCTGCCCGGTCAACGGATCGATCCAGGCAAGCTTGCTGGCGAATTCAACACCAGCGCTACCCCGGTGCGTTTTGCCTTGTATCGCCTGGTCGGCGAAGGGCTGGTTGCCGATCACGCACGCTATGGCCTGCAGGTGCCGTTGCTTACCGAAGTAGCGTTGCGCGATCTCTACGACTGGATGGAGCGCCTGTTGTCGATGGCCTGCGATATCGGCATGGCACCGGTGCCACGCATCATCGTAGCGCCGGAATCGACCACCACGCAGGACGATGTGGTGAAGCAGACCTGGAAACTGTTCGACGCGATCGCGCGCGGCACCTCCCACTGGTCACTACACCGTGCTGTCAAACAGGCCAACGACCGGCTGGCGCCAATACGCCGTGCCAAACAGGGCATGCTCGACGCGGTCGACGACGAGCTGGTGGCGCTCGAGCATCACTGGCAACAACGCGACTTGGTGGCGTTGCAGTCGGCCTTGCAGGCTTATCACGCACGACGCAAACAGGCTGTGCCACGCATTGTCGCTGCGTTGAACGAGCGTAGCCGCGACACGCGATAGTGCATTGACGGTCTGCAGCAGCGCTAGAAAAGTGCCGTCATTCCGGGCATCGATCACAAACCGGATTTAATTACCCGCGTGCAACGCAGTAATCATTGGAAAATCAAATTCCTCGCTTCTTACCTTGTGCATGTCATGGAGCCCCATGACACAACCAGGAGACAGCGATGAACAGCAACGACACCACCCACAGCGATGCATCCAACGAGATCACGGTGCTTGGCGTTGCCAGCACCGACACCAAAGGCGGCCCGCTCGCTGGCGAAGAAATCGGCGGCTTCAATGTGCCCGGCATTTCCGAAGAGTGAACCCGAGGCGTGCCTATGTGCACGCCTCTCCCACCAGGAGTAGAGACCATGGATACCAGCAACAACGACGCTCGCACCACGGCGTTGGATCAGGATCTCATCGTGCTAGGGGTCGCAAGCCTGGACACACAGGGCGGGCCATTGGCAGGCGAAGAAATGGGTGGCATCACCACCCTGGGCATCAGCCAGGACTAGGCACTGCCAACGCGCGGCAGTCGCCATTCGGCTGCTGATGCCGATAAGCAACTTCCCAGGCCACGGGGCGCACTCCAACGGTGCGCCCCTTCTCTCTCCAGGATGACGCCATGCATCGCTACACATTGCGCGACGACCTGTCGTTCTGCCGCATTGGCGAGCGCCTGGTGTTCCTGGATGTCGGCAACGACCGCTACTTCCGTCTGCCCAGTGCACAAGAACACTCCCTGCTCGCCTACCTGGCGCAAGACCCGGTATCGGAGCCGGAGATCGACGGCCTTCTCGAACGCGGCCTGCTTGTGCAGCGGTCGCAAGCCAGCGCCGGCCCGCAGCCTTCCGTCATGCCTGTTGCGCGTAGCGCAATGGAGACGCCCATACCAGCGCGACGACCACAGCTGTTTGAACTGTTTGAAGTGCTGGCGCTCGTGCTGTCCACGCGGCTGGCGTTGAAGCGCACTCCGCTCAGCAAGATACTCGGCAGCCTCTCCGCTGGAGCACAGCGCCAGCGGGCGCAGCAAAGCTCGGTCGCCCGGCTCGAGCAACGGCTCACCGAAGCGGCATCGGTCTTCCGGCACGCACGCGTGTGGGTGCCGGTCGAAATGCGCTGTCTGCTCGATTCGGTCGCGTTGGCCAGATTCCTGCGTAGGCGCCAGCTCGATGCCCGGATTGTGTTCGGCGTCGCACTCGATCCGTTTTCGGCACATTGCTGGGTGCAGGCCGGCGATCTGGTCCTGAACGACACGGTTGGAAACGTCCACGCGCATACGCCCATCCGGGTGGTGTGATGTACCGCTACATCGCCTTGCTCAACCATCCGCAGACACACCGCGATGGCGACCGCGCCGCTGTCGATGAGGCGCTGCGACAGATCGGGTTACTTCCACGGCTACGCACTGAATGCATCGATCTGTATGCATCAGACGACACGCCCGTGCTCGACATGCCTGGTGGCGGCTTACTGATCGGCCATGTCTTTTCGTGGCGCGACAACACCCCCTTGGTGGACGGCGCATCGCTGCATGCGTTGTCGGCAGCACAGCGTACGCGGCACCTGATCGATGCGCACTGGGGCGAGTACCTGCTGTTGCATGCACCGCACGAGGATCCGAGCGCCATCACCGTCATGCGCGAGCCTTCCGGCGGCGTGGCATGCGTCTACGCGTTACAGCATGGCTTCATCACCTCAGACATCTCGATCGCCACGCATGCCGGTGTATACGCGCGTGAGATCGATTGGGACGCCATCGCCCATCATCTGCACTACCCGCACCTCAAGACCGAGCGCACCGGGCTTGCCGGCGTGCGCGAATTGCTGCCGGGCAGTCAGCTGTGTCTCGAGACCAACCGCAGCAGTGTCGAACAGGTCTGGAACCCCTGGGATTTCATCGCAGCACCGCAGCGCCGGCACGACCCGTTCGCCGCACAGGCGCAGGTACGTCAGGCGGTGGCATCCAGCGTCATGTGTTGGGCGCAGACCGATGCGTCTGTGCTGCTGGAACTCTCTGGCGGCCTTGACTCGTCCATCCTCGCCGCGTGCCTGAAAGACACCACAGCGCGCGTGGCATGCTGCAACCTGGTCACGCCGGTGCCTGGCGCCGACGAGCGGCACTATGCCCGGCAGATGAGTGACTTGTTGGGCACCGAGCTGATCGTGCGCACCCTGGGGTTCGACGCTGCACCCGTCGATTTCGCACCGCCGCTCCATGCGGTCGCGCCCAGCACCTGGTTTCTACAGCATGCCTCCAACGCATTGAAGGAGACCATCGCCGAGCAGCTCGCCGTCAAGAGTTTCTTTTCCGGCGGTGGTGGCGACACCGTGTTCTGCAACACCAGAACCACCGCGCCTGCCGCAGATGCCTTCCGCGCAGGCGGCTTGCGCGCCGGCTTAACCGCAATCCATGCGCTTGCCGAACTGCATCAATGCACGCTCTGGAAAGCAGGCAGGTTGACGATGAAGAAACTCCTCGCCAAGGCCGGCCCGCCGCGCAAGCCGGAGCGATCGTTTCTGCCGAGCACGCAGGCTGAGGTTCGGTTGCAATCGCATCCCTGGTTCGATGCCCCGCCCGGCAGCCTGCCCGGCGACCGCGAACGTATCTTCGATCTGGCCGGCACCCAGGTGTTCCGCGATGGGTTGGCACGCAGCGCGTCATGGCATCTGCGCATGCCGCTGCTGTCGCAACCGGTGGTGGAGGCCTGCCTGAAGGTGCCGAGCTGGATGTGGATCGACGGCGGCCGCAATCGCGCCGTCGCACGCGATGCATTTGCTGGCGTGCTGCCTGCGCAAATCCTGCACCGCCGCAGCAAAGGCACCTTCATGAACTACTCCGGCGCGGTCTATCGTCAGGGCAGGCAGCAGATCCGCGATTATCTGCTGCATGGTCGACTCGAAAGCCAGGGGCTGCTGGATGCCGATGCCCTACGCCACCATTTCGACCACACGCTGGCCGACGGCGACCACAGCGTCATGCGCATCTTCGACCTGTGTGCGGTCGAGAACTGGGTCCGTCATCAAGGCTGATGTTGCCTGCGCTGCGTGGAAGCATGCCGTGTGCGTGGCACGTGTGCCACGCGCAAACGGCATCACGCACGCTAATCGCCACGTGCCGGCACTGCCGCCTTGATTGCACGCCAGCGCGCGTACTGCGCGGCCTTTTCCGGCGCAGCGTCCCGGTAATCCTGCAACCAGAAGCGGAACCAATCGACATTGCGCGCATACACCGACAACTTGTGCTGCGGCTGAAACTTCTGGTGCGGCTCGTTCGGAAACACATACAGCTCGGCACGCTGCGCACGCAGCAGCGGAATAACGTAATCCAGTGCGTACAGATACTCCTGCTCGGAATGCTGAAACAGGATGGGCGCGCGGATCCTGTCCAGCTTGAACGCCGGCGACAACGCCTTCCACCGCTCCGGCGTCTGCTCCGGTGCGCCCAGGCCCCACATCTGGCGCAATCCCTTGAGGAAGGGCTCGCCCTTCATGCTGCCTAACAGGTAGTACGTCGGCGACACCACCGGGTTGGCGACCGAGGCGGCGGCCAACAGGTTCGATTCGGTGGCCGTCCACAGGGTCACCGCACCGCCGAAGCTCAGCCCGCCCATGCCCACGCGCGTACGATCGATGCCGGCCTGCGCTGACAACAACGCCACCGCACTTTCCACTGCCGCCAGCCCCTCGCCGTGCCGTTCCAGCGCATCCATGGTGTAGCCGGGCAACTGGTTGATGCACAACGCCGAAATCCCCACCTGCGCCAACGCGGCCAGCGGCCACTCGTCGCCCACGCCACCGCGCACGAAGCCCGGGCAGCTGTAGTAGGTGACGAACAACGGCAGCTTGCCCGCGCCGTCACCGCGTGCCGCAAAGAACTGGCCGCTGTACTGCCGCCCACGTGCATCGCGCCACTGCAATAGCCGTGCGGGCGTCGCACGCGCCATGTCCGCCGCAAGCTCCGCGTTGGGATCGAACAGCACCTGCCGCGCGCCATCTTCGAACGCGATACGTTCCAGACGCGGCGGGCGATCGGCCTCCGCTGTCACGCACACCAGCGCAGCGGCCGACGCACCGCAGTGTGTGGAGGAATCGCGTCCGCCATTGATCAAACCACGCCCCTGCACCACCGCATGCACCTGGCCGGTGGCCGGATTCCAGCGCTGGATGGATTGCGCCAGGCCCAGCGCGGGATCGGTGATGGTGAACAGCACCTCCGCGCTGCCCGGCCGCCACTGCACTGCGGTGATCGCCTTGCCCACGCAGGCCGCCGCCGTGCAGCGCAGCGCCTTGCGTGCACGTGGGCCGGGCAACACCGACAGCGCCACCTGCGGCCGGTAGAGCCGGCCGTTGCCATCACCCACACGCGACAGCACCGCCACCGCGTCGCCCTGTGGCGCACGCGCGGATTGCCACGCATCACCGTCGATACCACGCAGCGCACTGACGGGCGGTTCCTCCGCGGGCACCTGCGCAGCGGCGAGTGGCCGTGTGCTTGCCGTCGCCAGATCCAGCGCCAGCCAGTGCTCCGGCACATCGGCCGACAGCCCGGTGCGATCGAACCACACCGTGCCGAAACGCTGCGTGGCCAGCCGCCCTTCCACATTGCCCGAGCGGAACAGGCCCTGCCCCAGCGGCACCGTCTCGTCGATCCGGATGCCCTGCGCATACTCGTCCTGTTCGGCCGCCACAACCTGCGCGCGCGTGGCACCGACGCGGTAACGCAGCACCCGCCCATCCGCGTCCAACGCGAAGTCGCGCACGTCTGCCGCATCGTGGGTTACCGCTTGCGCGCCGGAGCCGTCCGCCGCCGCGCGCCACACCGCGATTACGCCATCGAGCAACGCGCGGTAGTACAACCAGCGGCCATCCGGCGACCACACCACCTTTGCAGGCAACGCGCCGCCGGCCGAATCGCGCAACGGCACACCGCCATCGGCCACGCGTCTGGGCGCAGCATCCTGCAGGCCTTGCACATACCAGACGCTGTCATAGGTATTGCGCTGCACCGATGCCTGCTCGGTGCGAAAGGCCACGCTGCGGCCATCCGGCGACAACGTGGGGCTGGCGATATCCACCACCTCCAGCAATCGCTGCGGCGACACCGTTTGCGCGTGGCCCACGCACACACCTGCCGCCATCAGCACGCCTGCAAGCAGCAGGCGCCATAGCTTGTGATTCGTCACGCACGTACTCCTCTCAGCAACGCTCAAAAACGGTCGGCTGCACATCGGCTGCAGCAGGCAGCCGACGCATCACCAGTGCTTGGACACCGACACGCTCACGAAGCGGCCAATCGCCGAATAGTTGGTGGAGTCGTACGCCGCCACGTACAGCGGCGAGGTCACCCGGTACAACGGCGGATCGCGATCGAAGGCGTTGTCCACCGATACGCCGAACTCCAGCCCGGCCCACGCATCGCGGCGTGCGCCGGTGGCGTAGCGCAACGCCATGTCCACCGTGGTGAACGATGCCGACTCCACCCCATCGGCGCGGTTGCGCACACCGCCGCGGTAGTTGCCGAACAGCGAGGCGGTTAGCCCGCCCTGCTGCCACACCGCGCCCACGCGGCTGCTCAGCGTGGGCGGGTTGAACAGCGTGCCGGCCAGATCGAACGCCGCTTGCGTGGGCAACGTCTGCTGCGTGCTATCCAGCCAACTCGCAGAGCCGCGCAACGTCAGCGTGCCGGGCGCCAACGCCACCCGGTAGCTGCCGCTCAGGTCCACACCCTCGATGTCCTGCTGCGCCACGTTGGCGTACTGCGTGTAGATGATCGCCGCCACCCGGCTCGGGTCGTAGGCGACGCCGGCAAAGTTGGAGAACCGGCTGGCCAGCGCGATCACATCGGCCTGCGCCTGCGGCGTCGGCGAGCGGTCCACAAATGGCGCGTAGATCGGATTGCGCAAGGCCTGGCTGGCATTGGTGATCGGCTGCAGCACGCGGTTGCTGTAGTCCACCCCGAACCAGGTCAGCTCCGCCTCCAGGCCATCCAGTGCCTCGGGGTGCCAGGCCAGCGAGACCGAGCGGGTGATGGCGCGCTCCGGCTGCAGATCCTGGTTGCCGCCATCGGCCACCAGCACCGTGGTCCCGGCGGGAAAGCCCACCCCGCCGAACGCGCCCGGCTGGAACAGCCACGCTTCCTGCGCGTAGTTGCGCTCGAACAGCGTCGGCGCCTTGAACGACTTGCCCCACGACGCCTTCAAGGTCACATCGCTGCCAGGCCCGTACAGCACGCCGAACTTGGGCGTGGTCACCCCGCCGAAGCTGCTGTAGTCCTCCACGCGCACCGCCGCTGTCAGCGTCAGCCGCTGCACACCGGGCACGCCCTGCGCCGGGCCCACCAACGGCAGATTCACCTCCGCATAGGCGAAACGCGCGCTTTCGCTGCCATCGATCGTCTCCACGCCACTGACGTGGTTGACGTTGCGGAACGTGTTGCTGCGATATCCCACCCCGGCCGCCAGCCGCGCATCGCCCGCCGGCAGTGCGAACAACGGCCCTTCCGCACCCAGCTCGTAGCTGCGGCTGTCGTTGCAGTAGCACAGGTCGGTCACGCTCACCGCACCGCTGGCCAGCGCCGTTTCCTGGCGGTATTGATCGTGCTTGCTGTTGCCGTCGGTGGCGCCCAGCGTCAGCGTCCAGTCGCGGGGCAACCACACCACCAGGCTGGGCGAGAGCAGCAGGCTGGTGGTGGTCGGGGTGACTCGACTGTTGCGGCCACTGACCGCGTAGAAATGCAGCTGATCGCGCTCGCTGCGTAACGCGTCCAGCCGCAGCTCCGCGTTGTCGCCCAGCGACTGGTACGCGCTGAGCAAGCCGCTGCGCAGATCGCTGCCGGGATAAAGCGTGGAAGGGTCGGTGAGTTGCGCGGTGTAAGTGCGCTGCCGGCTGTAGATCGGGTCTGCCGAGACGTCCTGATACGTGGCGATCAACCCACCACTGCGCCAGGTGGTGCCGGCAGTGACGCTGTATTGCCGAGTGGTGAGGCCGCCTTGCGTGGCCTGCCCGAAGCGCGTGCCAACGCTCACCCCGTCGTAGTCGCGCTTGAGGATCACATTGCCCACCCCGCCCACCGCGTCCGACCCATAGATAGCAGACGCACCGTCGGCCACGATCTCCAGCCGCTCCACCGCCTCCACCGGAATCGCACTGATGTCCACCGCCTGGGTGAACCCGCCATAGGCCAGCCGGCGCCCGTTGAGCAGGGTGAGCGTGGCATCGGCGCCCAGGCCACGCAGGTTGAGGCTTGCGCCGCCGGTCATGTTCTGGTTCGCGTTGCCGGCCCCGGCCAGGTTGCCGCTCAGCACGCCCGGGTTCTGCCCACCGGAGAAGTTCTGCGGCACGCTGCGGATCACCTCGCCCAGATCGCCGAAGTCTTCTTCGCGGATGCGCGCCGCACTGATTGCGATCACGGGCGACGGCACCGCGCCGCCCTTGATGCGTGTGCCGGTGACTTCGATGGTCTCCAATTCGGTTGCGGATGCTTGCGTCGGTGGAATCGCCGCAGGCGCCGGTTCGGGAGAGGTGGCAGCCGTCGGGTCGCTGGTGCTTGCCGACGCGGGCGCCGGAATGCCGGCCGCCGCTGCCTGATCTGTTGCCGCTGCCTGCGGTGCCGCGGCCTGTGCCGTCGCCGCACCTGCCGCCCCGCTGCTCACAGCGAACAGGGCGAGAGAAATGGCGTCGCGTAACGTGCGTGTCTTCATGGAGCGTCCTTTGGCTTGCCTGGGTTGGCCCCGCCGACAGCGCACTCGGGTCGACCCCGGAGCACGCAGCCAGCTGAGCAAGATCGGTCCTGCACCTGACTGCCGAAACAAAGCACCGCTGCGACAGCGGGCCATGCTCAGTATTGCTAACTGTTTGCCGTACGATCAATCATCGCGCACGCAAAGCGCCTCGGTGCCTACCCAGGCCCGACACGCCATCACTGCGCAAGTTGTTGCACTTTCCCCACTGCCGGCAGTGGTCTCGACGCTCAACTCATCGTTGGCGTCGCCACCGCAGGCATTGCCGCAGCTACGTTTAACGTAGCCATCACACCAAGACTACGTTTACCGTAGTATCGAAGTCAAGCCCGCTTTCGGAAGCTTCCGTGCATCGAAGTCCGGGACGCGCACACCCTTGGTTGAGAAACGACAGCTCCCCGTGTACAGCCGCCGGCTACGCGAGGCGCGCCAGGTCTACGGCCTGTCGCAGCGCAACCTGGGCATCAAGGCCGGCCTGGACGACTTTGTCGCCAGCACCCGCGTCAACCGCTACGAGACCGGCGTCCACCAGCCCGACCTGCAGACCATCCAGCGGCTGGCAAACGCCCTCGACGTGCCGGTGGCCTACTTCTATGCCGAAGAAGACGACCTGGCGCAGATGATTCTGGAGTACAAGCGGCGGGGCAAACCCGTACCCTGAGACGTGTGGATGAGCGGCCAGAGGATGGCAGCGGATGTGCCGGGCGCGGGACCTTTGGCAGATGTACGCCACGATGCTCTTCAATGGCGCGATGGCAGGCGGTCTCACACGCGGAATCGCGCCATTTGAGGCCAGAATCGCGCCAAATAACCCGGAATCGCGCCACAATTTGGCGTATCGCGCCAGAATGCGCTTAAATCGCGCCACTAAATGGCTGCTACGGAAGAACAATGGCTCGCCAGCCTTCCATCGACCCAACCGCCTTGCTCAATGCCATCGCTGCCGAGTCCGGCGGCGTGGGCATCGAAGCGCTGCAGGCGGTGTTCCCACAAGTGGCGCGCCGCACTTTACAGCGCCAGATGGCCGACCTTGCGAACAAGGGCCGCCTGATAGTCGAAGGGAACGCGCGCGCGCGAAAGTACCGAACCATCGCCCAACGTGGGCTGGAGCAATTGCCAACAGCGCAAGCCGATACCGAGATTGCAATTACCGCGGAGGCGGCGCAGGTTCGCAATCTCATCCGACGCGCTTTGCCCCGCCGAACACCGGTCGGCTACCAGCGACAATTTCTTGAAAATTATCAACCCAATCAAACTGCCTATCTCTCTTCCTCGCTGCGTGCGCACCTGCACCAGCTCGGCCGCTCACCTGTAGAAGGCCGGCCTGCCGGCACATATGCGCGGCAAGTGCTAGACCGGCTGCTGATCGATCTCTCGTGGGCATCGAGCCGCTTGGAAGGCAATACCTATAGTCGCCTTGATACCCAGAATCTGATCCAGTTCGGATTGGCCGCGGCGGGCAAGGATCACCTGGAAGCGCAGATGATCCTCAACCATAAGGCTGCCATCGAGATGCTGGTGGAGCAGGCGCAGGAGATCGGCTTCAACCGTTACACGCTACAGAACCTGCATGCACTTTTATCGGACAACCTGTTGCCGGATCCTGACGCCGGTGGACGCCTGCGGAAAAACGAAGTGGCCATTTCCGGATCGGTCTATCTTCCACTTGCAATTCCTCAGCTGATCTCCGAGCACTTCGACACGTTGCTCGCAAAAGCGACTGCAATCGTCGACCCTTTTGAGCAGGCGTTCTTTGCCATGGTGCAACTGCCTTATCTGCAGCCATTCGATGACGTCAACAAGCGCACCTCACGTCTGGCTGCAAACATTCCACTCGTTCGACAGAACCTGGCACCACTGTCATTCGTCGATGTACCCGAGGAGCTTTATGTGGAAGAAACGCTTGGCATCTACGAGCTCAATCGCATCGACCTGTTGCGCGATGTCTTTGCGTGGGCATACGAACGCTCGTGCCAGCGTTACACCATCGTGCGCGAGTCACTGCCCGCGCCGGAACCGCTACGGCTGAAGCATCGCGAGTTACTACGTGTACTCGTTGCAGAAATCATCCAGACCGGCATCCGGCGCAACGACCTCGCCGGCATCCAACATCGGATTGCGGCTCTGACCGATCCGCAAGAGTTTGCAGACGTGTTAGCACTGACTGTAAACGAGTTGAACCAACTACACGAAGGCAACATCGCCCGCTATCGAATCAAGCCGTCACAGTTCCATGCCTGGCTGGCGTTGCAGCCGTTGGCGAAGTAGAAGCCCTCGCCTGCCGTGATGCATCGCTTGGCGAGCCCATCGCCACAGCCAATGGCGATGGGGTGTCAGCAGGCTCTAAACCTTTCCGGTCTCCAGACGTTCCAGTGACGTAGAAAGAATGCAGCGCTCTCACACCATCCGAGGCGGTGGAGTGATCGACTGGTCGCGTTGCTGCTCTTGTTGCTGGGATTGTTGCTGCCGCTGCGTCTCACCTAAAGACTGCAACTGCGCCAGAGACTGTTCAACCGGCTGTGCGATAGCGTCATTCGTCTTCATGTACGCCATCTTGTGTGCGGGATCGTTCAACGCCCCTTCGACTACAAAGACTTTCTCGCCTTGCCGGATAGATTTTGTTTCCTCACTCAACATGATGTGATCGATCCGCGACAATCCGTTCTCTTTTGCAAGATAGGCAGAACTGGCAGCCAGTCGGGCGCTATTGTCGTCATAGCCTCGACCCAAATCTTGTTCCAAACGGCGCACTGCGTCCTCCGCCTGGCGGTGAAGGGGGTCTTGTGATGGACCAAGTGAGCCATGGGTCGGCACTGCAGGCTGCGCCTCATGCCGCTCAGGTTGGACCGCCTCGCCTCGTACACGCAACGGGACTGCGCGCGGATCAACATGGAGAAGGCGTTCATGTGAGCCATCCGAGTTTGTACGATTGATATCGGTCGTTCCGTCCTGGTGCCGCTCACGGCTCAGACTTGCCCGCGATGCGTCAGACCACACACCACCAACAACCGCGTGGCGCTGACCATCACGATTCCACACGACAACATCGTTGCCGGAAGCGTAAAGACCTGCGGTAGGTCCACTCTTTCCCTCGGCTTGCGGGCGTCCCCAGGCATGACTTGCTCCTTGATCCACTGATTGAATAAAGGCTGGGGCTTCGGCGTTCTGGAGGAACAACGTTTTAACCACACCGTAGTGATGAGATACATCAGCAGCACCGCGGCCGTTGTGTGCATCAGTTGGATTGATGAGCGGATCGGCCACCACGCTTCCGTACGCGGTAGAGAGTGGGCTTGCCTGGTTTGCCCCACGCAATGCATTGAAGACTGCGGTGCCCTTGAGCGCATGCTCTACACCACTTTCGATGTAGTCCGCTTGCTCGTGACCTTTGACGATCTTGTTGGGAAGCATGCCATCGATCCGCGTCTTTACATCGTCGACACTCTGCAATGTTCCGTCATTGATACTCTGCAGTACGCCAGGATAGCGGCCGCGCCCAGCCTGATTTTCAAGCTTCATGATCATCGTTGCCAATTTTGCTTGATCATTCAAACTCGACTCTGCATACAGATCGGTCTGACGTAACTGCTGTACTGCACTGCCAAGATCTTTTGCTCCATCGCCCGGTCGCATCAATTGCTCGACCTGTGCGCGGTCATGCTCATGTACAAATGCGACTCCCTCGTCAGAGGCGAGGAAGCGATCAATGTTTGATTTAACCGTTCCATCAAGGGCTCTTCCATTCTCCGCCTTGATGGCATGGCCATCCCGCTGCAGGTCATGGATGGTTTGCGTGCGCTGCTGCTCCGAAAGAGCAACAGCCGGTGTCTGCTGCCTGGCCCACCCTTGATAGGCATCAACCAGACCAGTGGCGACATCTGGATGTTGCCCGAGATCGGTTTGCAGCGTCCCGATTGAAAACCCGCTATTTCCGATGGGCGGCTTCAACTCCGATTCGCAACACCAACGGTTGTGAAGTGGCCCAGGCGACCTGACCTGACAACTTCACCGCCAAGTGGAGTTACCCATGTCATCCAGTCG
>NZ_MDFM01000026.1 GCF_002939985.1 Xanthomonas hortorum pv. cynarae
CAAGCCGGAGAGGCCCAAGCCATCCCGACCTGAGTGTCAATGCGCTCGATGGGGCCATGGCTGCCGACAGGCGGCCAGCACCACCGCGCCCGGCTTGCGGAGCGGCAGAGCCACTCCAACAACACAGTTGCTCCACGGACGGATTCACGGCGTGTCCCGCGAGCGGTGAGGCCATCGCGCCCTCGACCGACTCAGCTTTTGACTGCATCCACACGACACGATGACTCGATAACTCGGTTGTCTTGAGTAGTCAGAGAGCGCGGATAGATCAGGTGTGGAGCAATTGATCTGTGGCTTGGCTGCAGGGCCCTTGCCCGCCCACCATCGCGGGACACGCTGCAAGTACGTCCTTGTAAGCTCTTACGCGGCATCCATGCCGCGTAAGGTCCCGCGACGGTGGGCGGGCAAGGACCAGTCGAGAGCATCGGTGTGCATGGTTGCCAGCAGTGCATGCGGCCGGTCGATGCGGTGCGGTCTGATCGGCTCCTTTCGATCCGATCGATGTCGCTGCCATTCCCGACATCAGTTCACTCGTCAACGAAGGCGGGTGTGGCCAACACGCTGCTGCCATCGCTACATCGCTCGAGAGGGTATGTTGGCTGCTCTCAGCCGGGCGAGGGGGGCTCGCCTCTGCATCGCGCCATCGTTGCACCTGCTGGCTTATGCTGCGCAGCCTTATCGTCGCTGCCGAGTTCGTATGTCCTACGCCATCGTCTGGTTCCGTCGCGATCTGCGCCTACAGGACAACCCGGCCTTGCGCGCTGCGCTGGATGCCGGGCATGCCCCGATTCCGCTGTATATCGATGCGCCGCACGAAGAAGGCGAGTGGGCGCCTGGCGCGGCGTCGCGCAGTTGGCGGCATCGCTCGCTGGCTGCCCTGGATGCGGCATTGCGCGCGCTCGGTAGCGGCCTGGTGATTCGCGCTGGCGATAGCGCGCAGGTGCTGGACGAGATGATCGCGCAGACCGGTGCGGTGGCGGTGTATTGGAACCGCAAGTACGAACCGGCCACCCAAC
The DNA here is from genome assembly GCF_002939985.1 of Xanthomonas hortorum pv. cynarae. Taxonomy (GTDB): domain Bacteria; phylum Pseudomonadota; class Gammaproteobacteria; order Xanthomonadales; family Xanthomonadaceae; genus Xanthomonas; species Xanthomonas hortorum_D. The sequence continues at coordinate 1,017 of NZ_MDFM01000026.1, forward strand.
CGCGCGATGCGCAGATCAAGCGCAGCTTGCGTGAGCGCGGCATCGAAGTGCAGAGCTGCAATGCCTCGCTGTTGATGGAGCCGTGGCAGTTGTCGACCCAGCAGGGCGGCCCGTACAAGGTCTTCACTCCGTACTGGCGCAACGCACTCACGCAACTGCAGTTGCCCGCTGCAGTAGCTGCGCCACGCAGCTTGCCGGCGCTGCCTGCAACGTTGAAAAGCGCCGCGCTGGAGACGCTGGGGTTAGTGCCGAAACTGGACTGGGATCAGGGCTTCTGGGAGCACTGGCAACCTGGTGAGGCTGGTGCGCACGAGATGCTGGAAATTTTCATCGACGGCGCGCTGTCGGGCTATCGCGAAAACCGTGATCGGCCCGATCGGGTCGGCACCTCGCAGCTGTCGCCGCATCTGCATTTCGGCGAGATCGCGCCATGGCGGATCGCCAGCACGCTGGAAGCCAACCGCAATGCGCGCAACAGCGCAGAGATCGATGGTTACATCCGCCAGTTGGGCTGGCGCGATTTTGCCTATCACCTGCTGCATCACTTTCCCGACACCACCAATCAGAATCTCAATCCGCGCTTCGAAGGATTCGATTGGGCCAAGGTCGACCCGGTCGCGTTGCAGGCCTGGCAGCGCGGCCGCACCGGTATTCCGATTGTCGATGCCGGCATGCGCCAGCTCTGGCACACCGGCTGGATGCACAACCGTGTGCGTATGATCGTGGCGAGTCTGTTGTGCAAGCATTTGCGTATCCACTGGATCGAAGGGGCGCGCTGGTTCTGGGAAACGCTGGTGGATGCGGACCTGGCCAACAACACCTTGGGTTGGCAATGGGTCGCTGGTACCGGCGCGGATGCGGCGCCGTATTTTCGTGTGTTCAATCCGGTGACGCAGGCGGAGAAATTCGATCCGCAGGCGGCTTACATCACACGCTGGGTACCGGAGCTGGGCAAGCTTGCGGTGAAGGAGCGTTTCGCACCGTGGTTGTCTCCGTTATCGTTGGCACGATTCGCACCGAAGTACCCGCGCACGCCGATCATTGGCTTGGCCGAAGGTCGCGATGCGGCGTTGGCGGCGTATGCGAAGACGCGGGGATAACCGTAACCGTTTTCCTGAATGCAGTACCTGTCGCAGGCAATCTGCGGCCGCTTTCATCATGTGCCAGTCGCGTTGGTCTGTTTATCCTCGCCGACACGATTGAGTGCCGGATGGTCCGGCCACAGGAGAACACCATGTCCCCAGCAGCTAGCAAGAGTCTGGCCGTTGCCCTGGCCAGCGCCATTGCGCTGTCCGCTTGCGCCACCGGCGGCTCGTATGTGCAGCGCGACCAGTACGGCGATCAGACCCAACAGCAGAACCGCACCGGCCGCAATGCGCTAATCGGCACCGCCATTGGTGTCGCTGCAGGGTTGCTCACCGGCGACAGCGCCACCGAGCGCCGTCAGCACGCGATGGTCGGCGCAGGTATCGGCGCGTTGAGTGGCGCGGCCGTGGGTCAGTACCAGGATCGTCAGGAGCGTGCATTGCGCGAGCGTACCGCCAACACCGGTATCGAAGTGCAGCGCCAGGGCGACAACATCACCTTGAACCTGCCCGACGGCATCACCTTCGACTTCGGCAAGTCGGCGTTGAAGCCGCAGTTTTACAGTGCGCTCAATGGTGTGGCGTCCACGTTGCGCGAGTACAACCAGACCATGGTGGAAGTGGTCGGTCATACCGACAGCGTCGGCAGCGATGCGGTGAACCAGCGTCTGTCCGAAGAACGTGCCGGCGCAGTTGCGCAGTATCTGACCGCACAAGGCGTGCAGCGCGAGCGCATGGAAACGATGGGCGCCGGCAAGCGTTACCCGATCGCCGACAACAACACCGATGCCGGCCGTGCGCAGAACCGTCGCGTGGAAATCCGCTTGATTCCGCTGCGCTCTGAGGGCACTGGTAACAACACGGGTATGCGTTGAGTTGACTCAGTGAATCGTGGCGAGTCGATTGACGAAACCGCGATGTAAAAAAAACAGGTCGCGAAAGCGGCCTGTTTTTGCGTTAAAGATTTTGTTGATCAAGAGCGGCTGATCTGCGGGTTTGCTGCAAGGGCCGGTCGAGATGGTCGGCGTGCATGTTTTCAATAAAGCAACTTGCCAACTGTCTGGCGAGGGTGCCGCGCCCTCAACCGACTCGGCTTGTGACTTAGAATTTGATCGCATCTAAACGACGCTACGAATCGACATCTCGATTGTCTTGTAGTGACTGGACAGTGCGGATAGATCACTTGCAGAGCGGCTGATCTTCGGGTTTGCTGCAGGGCCCTTGCCCGCCCACCGTCGCGGGACACGCCGCAAGTACGTCCGTGTAGGCTCTTACGCGGCATCCATGCCGCGTAAGGTCCCGCGACGGTGGGCGGGCAAGGACCAGTCGAGAGTGTCGGTGTGCATGGTGCAAGCAATGCACGATGCATATTGTTCGGATAACGGTGAGTTCGGTCAGCTTTCCAACGCAAGCCGAGCACCAACAAGCTTTTAAGAAAGCAACCGACTAACTCTCTGGTGCGGTGAGGGCACCGCGCCCTCGACTGAGTAGGCTTTTGACCTGTAGCTAGGCTTTTGACCTAAATGTTGACTGCATCCAAACGTGCAGATGTACCCTCATCCGCCCTTCGGGCACCTTCTCCCGGAGGGAGAAGGGTCACTCCGTTTGGCGGCTGTTTGATTCGGCATTACGCGGTGACGTTTTCCAGGATGCGCTTGCCTTCGGCGCGCAATTTCGCCACTGTGACCACCTCCACTTTCGCATCGTTGTCTGCTTTCTGCGCTGCCAGACGCGCCGGGCACTGCGCCATCATGTAGTCGGCGTCGAAGTTCATCCGGGTGACCAGAAAGTCCACGAAGGCGCGCACTTTTGGCGAGACCAGACGGCCGCCGGCAAACACTGCGTTGAAGTCGACCTCCGGGCCTGTCCAACCGGCGAGCACGCGGCGTACCAGGCCAGATTGCACGAACGGTTTGGCCATTACATCGCCGGTCAATAGCAGGCCTTCGCCGCAGAGCACCGCACCGTTGAGCGCGGCGGGATCGTTGGCCACCATCAGCGGATTGACCGGAAAATCGCGCACGTCGCTGCCATCGCTGAGCGACCAGAAGAAGCGGTTGTTGTGCACGTTGCGGTTCTTGCGCAGTGCCAGCGTGCGATGGAATTGCAGCTCGTCCGGATGCAGCGGTTCGCCATAGCGTTCGATATAGGACGGGCTGGCGAAGACCTGCGTGCGCAGACTGCCGAGTTTGCGTGCGACCAGATTCGAATCCGGCAGCGCACCGACACGCAGTGCCAGATCGGCTTCACCACCGATCAGGTCCAGCTTCTCGTTGCCCAGGTGCATGTCCAGCTGGATCTCCGGATATTGTGCATGGAATTCGCCCAGCAACGGTGCGATCCAGGTGATGCCCAGCGAGTAGGGCACGGTAAAGCGCAACCAGCCACGCGGGCCTGACTGCAATTGCCCGACCGCGCTTTCGGCCTCTTCCAGTTCGCGGGCGATGCGTTGGCAATGTTCGTGATACACCGAGCCGGCTTCGGTCAGGCCGATCCGGCGCGTGGTCCGATGCAGCAGGCGCGCGCCGAGCCGGGTTTCGAGTTCCTGCACCTTGCGACTGACGGTGGTCTTGGGCAGACCGAGCGCGTTGGCGGCGGCGATGAAACTACCTTGCTCGACCACCTTGACGAAGATCAGGGTGTCGTTGAGATCGTGGATCATGGGGGTGCCTTCCAGGGGGTCAGGAGGATTGGACCGCTTACGGGACGATTATTCCCCTAAATCAGGGCTAATCAAGTCCTGCTTTGAGGCCTAACTTGTACGTCATCCCCTCCATGCAGGAACACGGCCATGTGGTTGTGCGACGTTTTCGGTTTGTCCTCCACCTCACGCAACGCGATTGAAGGTGCCTTCGATCCAGTGATTTCGTCGGCGAAAAGCCCGCGTGCCGGTGTTTCGCGCACATTTGCAGCGTCGCCGAAGCGTCAGGCCGGCGGTGCGCCGGCCAAACGGGCTGGACTGCCGGCGCGCTGGATGCAGAGCGGAATTGTCCCGATGTCGGGAGTGAAAGTCCCATGACCGGGATGGTTCAATCCGAGACGGCTGTCATTGGTGGCGCGGGCAATGTGGGCGCCGGGATCGTCGCCGCGCTGCTCGACGCCAGCATGCGGGTGCTCGTGATTGGACGCGATGCTGCCAAGCTCGATGCGCTACGCGCGGAGCACGGCAACTCTCCTCTGTTGGACACCCTGCAAGGCTCGGTGGCCGACGACACCTCCGCGCAGGCGCTGGCGACCGAACTGGCGCAACGCCCACATCCGTTGGCGGCAGTGATCGCCAGCCTGGGCAGCCCGCTCAAGGCCGGCCGCTTGCTGGACCGCCCGGTCACCGCGTTGCGTCGCCGCCTGGAGCGCGACGTATTGCCACATCTGGCTGCTGCCCGTCATCTGTTGCCGCTGCTGAGCGAGGCCGATGGCGGCGGCCGCTATCTGTTGCTCGGCAGCCCGCTGCGCGCCTGGGCCGCGCATGGCGATATTTCCATCGCCGCTGCGGCCACCCGCATGCTCGCCCAGGTGCTGCACGAAGAAGCCAAGCCGCTGGGCGTGCGTGTCCACCTGCTGTCGATCGAGCAACCGGTGTGTACGCCCGGCCGTGCCAAGGATGCGTGTCCGGAGTGGATCCGCGCCGTGGATGTCGGTCGCGCCGCCGTGTCGTTGATTGTCGGGCCTGGCCAGCCCGGACAACCTGTCGTGACCGTCAGTCGTCGCCTGCATGCCGCTCCGTCGGCGGACCGGCTGGCAGGTCTGCATTTCCCCATCCCCACCCGAGAGATTTCCCCATGACTACGAACGCCACCCCGTTCCGTTTTCCCTTGCGTACCGTATTGATGGGCGCCGTACTGGCGGTCGTGTTGGCCGGTTGCGGCAGCCAGGCCGCCGAAACCGGTGCACCGCCGCCGCCCAGCGTCAGCGTCGCCCCGGTGCTGAGCAAGGAAATCAGCCAGTGGGACGAATTCAGCGGCCGTATCGAGCCGGTGGAAAGCGTCGAGCTGCGCCCGCGCGTGTCCGGCTATATCGACAAGGTCAACTATGTTGAAGGAGCCGAAGTGAAGAAGGGCGATGTGCTCTTCAGCATCGATGACCGCAGCTACCGCGCCGAATTCGCGCGCGCCAATGCAGCGCTGGTGCGTGCCCGCACGCAGGCCAATCTGGCCCGCAGCGAAGCGGCACGTGCGCGCAAATTGTCCGAGCAGCAGGCCATTTCGACCGAAACCTGGGAGCAGCGCCGCGCCGCTGGCGACCAGGCCGATGCCGAGGTGCTGGCCGCGCAGGCCGCAGTGGATACCGCCAAGCTCAACCTGGACTGGACCCGCGTGCGCGCACCGATCGACGGCCGCGCCGGGCGTGCGATGGTCACCGCCGGCAACCTGGTCACGGCCAGCGACAGTGCCAGCGTGCTGACCACGTTGGTGTCGCTGGACAAGATGTTCGTCTACTTCGATGCCGACGAAGGCACCTTCCTGCGCTACTCGCAGATGACCCGCGATGGCGAGCGTCCGGACGCGCGTGGCGGCGAGTTGCCGGTACGCATCGGCCTGGTCGGCGAGCAGGGGTTCCCGCATGCCGGGCGCGTGGATTTCCTGGATAACCAGGTCACCCGCAGCACCGGCACCATCCGCGTGCGCGCGGTGCTGGACAACGCGCAGCGGCAGTTCACGCCGGGCCTGTATGCCCACGTGCAGTTGCTGGGCAGCGGCCAGTTCAAGGCCATGCTGGTCGACGAAAAAGCGGTGCTGACCGACCAGGACCGCAAGTACGTGTACGTGGTGGAGAAGGACGGCAAGGCGCAGCGGCGCGATGTGGAGCTCGGCCGCACTGCCGATGGTCTGCGCATCGTGCGCAAGGGGCTGGCGGCCGGCGACCGCGTTGTGGTCGATGGCGTGCAGAAGATCTTCATGCCCGGCATGCCGGTCGATGCCAAGGCCGTGGCGATGGTGCCCACCTCGGACAAGCGCACTGCGTCGAAATAAATCGCGTCGATCACACCTCGCATGCAGTCGCGTCCGCAGTGCGACTGCGCTGCAGGTTCGACCGCTGCACTGATTCATCGCTGCATCGCACCCATGAGCACCGGTCTTTCTAAAAGGCCGGTTCGGGGTCGCTGTGCCGCGCCGCCATCCGGCGGCAACCTCTTTCAGGACCACCCCAATGGACTTTTCCCGTTTTTTCATCGACCGGCCGATCTTTGCCGCGGTGCTGTCGATCATCATCTTCGCTGCCGGCCTGATCGCCATGCCGCTGCTGCCCATCAGCGAGTACCCGGAAGTGGTGCCGCCGAGCGTGCAGGTGCGTGCGGTGTATCCGGGCGCCAATCCCAAGGTCATCGCCGAGACCGTCGCCACGCCGCTTGAGGAAGCCATCAACGGCGTGGAAGACATGATGTACATGAAGTCGGTCGCCGGCTCCGATGGCGTGCTGGTGGTCACCGTGACCTTCAAGCCCGGCACCGATCCGGACCAGGCGCAAGTGCAGGTGCAGAACCGCGTCAGCCAGGCGCAGGCGCGTCTGCCCGAGGACGTGCGGCGCCAGGGTGTCACCACCCAGAAGCAGTCGCCGACGCTGACCATGGTCGTGCATCTGACCTCGCCCAAAGGCAAGTACAACTCGTTGTACCTGAGCAACTACGCGTTGCTGAAGGTCAAGGACGAGCTGTCGCGCCTGCCGGGCGTGGGCCAGATCCAGATCTTCGGTGCGGGCGATTACGCCATGCGCATCTGGCTGGATCCGGACAAGGTCGCCGCACGCGGGCTCACTGCCAGCGACGTGGTCGCCGCGATCCGCGAGCAGAACGTGCAGGTCTCCGCCGGTCAGCTCGGTGCCGAGCCGATGCCCAACAAGAGCGACTTCCTGCTGTCGATCAATGCGCAGGGCCGCCTCACCACCGAAGAAGAGTTCGGCAACATCGTGATCCGGAGCGGCAATAGCGGCGAAATCGTGCGTCTGTCGGATGTGGCGCGTCTGGAACTGGGTGCCGGCAACTACACCTTGCGCTCGCAGCTGGACAACCAGAACGCGGTGGGCATGGGCGTGTTCCAGTCGCCGGGTGCCAACGCGATCGAATTGTCCGATGCGGTACGCGCCAAGATGGCCGAGCTGGAAAAGCAGTTCCCGCAGGACATGGCGTGGTCGGCGGCGTATGACCCGACCGTGTTCGTGCGCGACTCGATCAGTGCGGTGGTCAGCACGCTGCTGGAGGCGGTGCTGCTCGTGGTGCTGGTGGTGATCCTGTTCCTGCAGACCTGGCGCGCCTCGATCATCCCGTTGCTGGCGGTGCCGGTGTCGGTGGTCGGTACGTTTGCCGCACTGTATCTGCTGGGTTTTTCGATCAATACGCTGAGCCTGTTCGGCCTGGTACTGGCGATTGGCATCGTGGTCGACGATGCGATCGTGGTGGTGGAAAACGTCGAGCGCAACATCGAAGAAGGCCTGAGCCCGTTGGCTGCTGCGCATCAGGCGATGCGCGAAGTGTCCGGGCCGATCATCGCCATCGCGCTGGTGCTGTGCGCGGTGTTTGTGCCGATGGCGTTCCTGTCGGGCGTGACCGGCCAGTTCTACAAGCAGTTCGCGGTGACCATCGCGATCTCGACGGTGATCTCGGCGATCAACTCGTTGACGCTGTCGCCGGCATTGGCGGCCATGTTGCTCAAGGCCCACGACGCACCGAAGGATGGCCCGACGCGATTGATCGATCGCTTGTTCGGCTGGTTGTTCCGTCCGTTCAATCGCTTCTTCAACACCAGCTCGAACAAGTATCAGGGCGCGGTGTCGCGTGCGCTGGGCAAGCGCGGTGCGGTGTTCATGGTGTATCTGCTGCTGCTGGTGGCCACCGGTTTCATGTTCAAGGTGGTGCCGGGCGGCTTCATTCCGACCCAGGACAAGCTGTACCTGATCGCCGGTACCAAACTGCCGGAAGGCGCATCGCTGGAGCGCACCAATGAGGTGATCCGCCAGATCACCCAGATCGCGCTGCAGACCGAAGGCGTGGACCACGCGATCGCGTTCCCGGGCCTGAATCCGCTGCAGTTCACCAACACGCCCAACACCGGCACGGTGTTCCTCACCCTCAAGCCGTTTAGCCAGCGCAGCCGCACGGCCGAGCAGATCAATGCGGAGATCAACGCACGCATCAGCCAGATCCAGCAGGGCTTTGCGTTTGCGTTCATGCCGCCGCCAATTCTGGGTCTGGGGCAGGGCTCGGGCTACTCGCTGTACATCCAGGACCGTGCCGGTCTGGGCTATGGCCAGTTGCAGAGTGCGGTCAATGCAATGTCCGGTGCGATCTCGCAAACGCCGGGCATGCAGTTCCCGATCGGCACGTATCAGGCCAACGTGCCGCAGCTCGACGCCAAGGTCGATCGCGACAAGGCAAAAGCACAGGGCGTGCCGCTGACCAATCTGTTCGACACGCTGCAGACCTATCTGGGTTCGTCCTACATCAACGACTTCAATCGCTTCGGTCGCACCTATCAGGTGATCGCCCAGGCCGATGGACAGTTCCGCGACAGTGTTGAAGACATCGCCAATCTGCGCACCCGCAACGATCGCGGGCAGATGGTGCCGATCGGCAGCATGGTCACGCTGGGCCAGACCTACGGCCCGGACCCGGTGATCCGCTACAACGGCTATCCGGCTGCCGATCTGATCGGCGAAGCGGATCCGCGCGTGCTCTCGTCCACACAGGCGATGCAGACGCTGGCCGGCATGGCGCCGAAGGTGTTGCCCAACGGCATGAACATCGAGTGGACCGATCTGAGCTATCAGCAATCCATCCAGGGCAACTCGGCGTTGATCGTGTTCCCGATGGCGGTGTTGCTGGCGTTCCTGGTGCTGGCCGCCTTGTACGAAAGCTGGACGCTGCCGCTGGCGGTGATCCTGATCGTGCCGATGACCTTGTTGTCCGCCTTGTTCGGCGTGTGGCTCACCGGTGGCGACAACAACGTGTTCGTGCAGGTGGGGTTGGTGGTGCTGATGGGCCTGGCGTGCAAGAACGCGATCCTGATCGTGGAATTCGCCCGCGAACTCGAGATGCATGGCAAGGGCATTGTCGAAGCCGCGCTGGAAGCCTGCCGCCTGCGTCTGCGTCCGATCGTGATGACCTCCATCGCCTTCATCGCCGGCACCGTGCCGCTGGTGTTCGGTCATGGCGCCGGCGCCGAAGTGCGCTCGGTCACCGGCATCACCGTCTTCGCCGGCATGCTCGGTGTGACCTTGTTCGGCCTGTTCCTGACCCCGGTGTTCTACGTGGCGCTGCGCAAGTGGGTGACCCGTGGCGAACAACCCGCCGCGCCGGCTGCCGTCTCGCATGAACCCGTCAAGGCGTAAGCGCCGCGGTGCATTCCATACCTTCGAAGGATCTTGAAATGAGCAACAGCAAAATTGCACTGGTCACCGGTGCCACCCGCGGCATCGGCCTGGAAACCGTTCGGCAATTGGCCCTGGCCGGCGTGCACACGCTGCTGGCCGGCCGCAAGCGCGATGACGCGGTCGCTGCCGCACTCAAGCTGCAGGCCGAGGGCCTGCCGGTGGAAGCCATCCAGCTCGACGTCAACGACGACATCAGCATCGCCGCAGCAGTGGGCACGGTGGAACAGCGTCACGGCCACCTGGACATCCTGATCAACAACGCCGGCATCATGATCGACGACATGCAGCGCACGCCGTCGCAGCAGAGCCTGGAGGTGTGGAAGCGCACCTTCGACACCAATCTGTTCGCCGTGGTCGGCGTGACCAAGGCGTTCCTGCCGCTGCTGCGACGTTCGCTGGCCGGGCGCATCGTCAACGTATCGAGCCAGCTCGGCTCGCTGACCTTGCACAGCCAACCCGGCTCGCCGATCTACGACGCCAAGGTTCCCGCGTACAACGCCTCCAAAAGCGCGCTGAACAGCTGGACCGTGCATCTGGCCTATGAGCTGCGCGACACCGCCATCAAGGTCAACAGCGTGCATCCGGGCTACGTCAAAACCGATATGAACGCTGGTAACGGTGAGATCGAAGTGGAGCAGGGCGCGCACAGCAGCGTGCAGATGGCGCTGCTCGACGCGCACGGCGCCACCGGCAGCTTTACGTATTTGGGAGACGTGTTGCCATGGTGAGGACATTCTTGAGCGTGGCACTGGCCACGCTGGTGCTCAGCAGTTGTGCGGTCGGCCCGGATTACCGGCCCGACCCGCCCGCCGCGGTGACGCTGCAGGGCGCGCAGGACGCGGCCTACAGTGCCGAGTCGCCGGTCGGCAACTGGTGGTCGCAGTTCGACGACCCGGTGCTGGAGCAACTGGTGCGCGATGGCTTGTTCGCCAACCACGATTTGCGCATCGCCGTCTCGCGCGTCAAGCAGGCGCGTGCGGTGTTCGTCGAACGTCGCCTGGACCAGGCGCCGCACATCACTGCGCAGGGCAGCTTCGATCGGCGCGAACAACAGCAGGTGATTGCCGGCAATCAGCGTTTCCTCACCGAACAGACCACCCTGGGTCTGGATGCGGCCTGGGAGCTGGATCTGTTCGGTCGTCAGCGGCGTGCGTCGGAAGCGGCACGTGCCGATCTGGAAGCCGAGCAAGCCGGTTTGCTCGACGTGCAGGTCACGGTCGCAGCCGAAATTGCCCGCAACTATTTCGAGTTGCGCGGTACGCAGAAGCAGCTGGATGTCTCCAAGCGCACGCTCACCAACCTGCACGACACCCAGAAACTCACGCAGACGCGTTGGGACCTGGGCGCCGGTAGCGAGCTGGAAGTGCAGAGCAGCCTGGCGCGGCTGAAGGCGATCGAGGCGGATATTCCGTTGCTGGAAACCGCCGAGGCGCAATACCGCCACCGTCTGGCCGTGTTGCTCGGCCAGGCGCCGGACGCGCTGGATGCCACCCTGGTACCTCGCACCACGCCCGCGTTCGCACGTGCGTTGCCGCTGGGCGACACCGCCGGGCTGCTGCGTCAGCGACCGGACGTGCGCAGTGCAGAACGTCGCCTGGCGGCAGCCACCGCGCAGGTTGGCGTCGCGACTGCGGACCTGTTTCCGCGCATCAGTGTGAGCGGCTTTGTCGGCTTCCTGTCCGGCGATGCGGCCAGGCTGACCGAGGGCAGTGGCAAGGCCTGGTCGATCACCCCGTCGATCAGCTGGGCAGCGTTCGACTTCGGCACCGTGCGTGCGCGCCTGCGTGCCAGCAAGGCGCAGGCCGAAGGCGCGTTGGCGCAATACCAGCAGGCCGTGTTGCTGGCGTTGGAAGACACCGAGAACGCACTGACCGGCTACGGCCGCCAGCAGGCGCGTCTGGCGATCGTGGTGGAGCAGGCCAACGCCGCACGGCGTGCCGAACAGTTGGCGCAGATCCGCTACCGCGAGGGCTCGGAAGACTTCCTCACGCTGCTGGATGCACAACGCACCCAACTGGCCGCAGACGATGCGTTGGCACAGGCCGAAGCGGCGGTGAATGTTGGTGTGGTCGGCGTGTACAAGGCGCTGGGCGGCTGGAAGCAGGGCGAAGCGCCTGCTGCACCGGTCGCTGTGATCAATCGTTGAAGCACGCATGCGGGGCGGCCAAGGTGTCGCCCCGCAACCGGTGGGTCAGTCGGCAACCCGCACGCTATCGCGGCCGCCGTTCTTGGCCAGATACAGCGCCGCATCGGCGCGTGAAAACCAGTCCTGCCAATGCGTCTCTCCATCGTGGCGGGCCGCACCCAGCGACACCGTGATACGTCCACCCGGGCCGCGCAGGCCATTGCGAATGACCTTGCGCAGGCGCTCGGTCGCCGCTTCCAGTTCCTGCAGCGAGCCGGCGCGCAACAACACCACGAATTCTTCGCCGCCGAAGCGGAACACCTGATGCGGATCGCGTACCTCGTAACGCAGGATAGTGGCCAGATCCGAGAGTGCCGCATCGCCTGCGGCATGCCCGTACAGATCGTTGACCTCCTTGAAATGGTCCAGATCCAGAATGATCAGGCTGTTGAGCCGATCATGCGGTTGCCGCTGATCGATCTGATGGGTGAGCGCGCGTTCGAGCATGCGTCGGTTGGGCAAGCCAGTGAGCGCATCCAGCGAGGCCAGCTCTTCCAGATGCACGCGGTCGTCCTGCATGCGCAGCGAAAACGCATACCCCACCGTCAGCGTCACCAAGGTCACCACGACCGTCGACACGCCTTGACCAGGGCTGACGATCAAACCGGGCAACAACAACAGTGCCGCCAACAGCGGCAGGCTGAGCAGCACCGCACGTTGCGGCCCGCATAGAAAATAATTGGTCGCCAGCACCGGAAACAGCCAGGGCAGCGCGCCATCGCCGCCTGTCCAGCACGCCACCAGACACCCCCCGACATTGATCGATGCCAGCCATACCCCGCCTGCCCCCGTGTTCTCGGCACTGCGCATCTGCCAGCCGCGCCATACCGCAAGCACACCGAGCACTGCGGTGATCAGACAGGCAGCCACCTGACCGGTCATGGCCAGGTAAACCGCATAGAGGCAGAGCAACAGCGCGGTGATTGGCCCAAGCATCTTGATGATGCCCAGGCGGAAATCCCGCCGCAGGTGGAGGATCACAGTGAAGGTTCTATAGGAGTCGGCATCATTATCGGCTGCGCACTGTGGAAATTGAGCGTGCAGTGCCGCTGCATCGGGTAGGAAGATGAAGCATTGCAGGGCAGGACTTCGCACCTTGTTGACGGCCTTGCCGCAACCGTGTCCGCTTTGCCGTTGGAGTCTGCCATGCCTACCCGCGAAGAACTCGAGACACGCCTGGATGCGTTGCAGGATGCATTGCCGCAGCTGTCGGCTGATGAAGATGCGGATTTCGACTATCTCGATTTCCAGGCGCGCGCCGAAGCCCTGCTGAGCAGCGTCGCGCCCGAAGATGCCGCCCACGTGCGGACCCGCGTCGATGGCATGCTGGCCGGTGCCGGGCTGATCCCAAGCGATGAGGAAGGGCCTGCCTGTGAGTGATGCAGTGTTGTGGTGGGGCAGCGTGCCGCTGGCGGATCGCTGACGCTCAGGCGCGCTGCCGACCGACACCCGGCAGCGCTACGCCTTGCAAGCGTGCGCACGCAACGCCAGCCGGCATGCGTCGGCCATTCACTAGGCTTACGTCTAGATTCCGTCAGCGGGCGTTCCCGCATTGATCACCTGATTACGTCCAGCCTGTTTGGCGCGATACAGCGCTTCGTCGGCCCGGCGCAGCAGCTGCGCGGCATTGCCGGCGTGTTCGGGGAAGCTTGCCGCACCGAACGATGCGGTGACCTTGGGCAGCGACACGCCATCGGACATCACCTGCAACGCCTCGATGCCCGCGCGCAGTTTTTCGGCCATCCTGCTGGCGGTGGACAGATCCACTTCCGGCAGGATGATGGTCAATTCTTCCCCACCGTAGCGGCAGCAGATGTCTTCGCCGCGCATCTGCGTCAACAGGAACTCGCCGATCGCCGCCAGCACGCGATCGCCACCACTGTGCCCATGCAGATCGTTGAACTGTTTGAAATGGTCCACGTCCAGCATCAATACCGACAACGGCAGCGCCCGACGCGTGCAGCGCGCCAGTTCGTGGTTGAGCGCCTCTTCCAGATAGCGGCGGTTGTATAGGCCGGTCAGCGGATCGCGGATGGATTGCTGACGCAGCGTCTCGCGCAAACGCAGATTGTGCAGCGCCAGCGACAATTGTTCTGCGGCCGCTTCGGCCACGGTCAACGAGGTCAGTTCGCGCGGATCCTCGCTGCGCAACGCCAGCATGCCCAATTGCGTACCTTGCGCCGACAACGGAATGCAGACCGTGCTCGCATGCGCCGGAAGATTGGCGCCGGCATGTTGGCAGACCATGCCCTGGCTGGTGTCTTCCACCACATGCGTGCGATCGCGACGCAGCGCCCAACAGTCGTGCGGCGCAATGCTGGCACTGTCGTCGTCAGCCATCGCGCCCCAGGTGACCACCGGCTCGGCGCGATCGCGCGAGGCGCGCAGCAGGTAGACCGCGCCAGAGGCACCCGGGATCAACGGCGCAATCGTGCGCGCGGTGATTTCCAGCGCTTCTTCGGCGTCGCGACAGTTCTGCAGCAGCCCCGAATAGCGCGACAGCGCCTCCAGCCCGGCAGAGGTGCGTTCGAGTGCGGCGAACGACTCCACCAGCCGCTCGCTTGTGCTACTGGCCTCGTCTTCGGCACGCACGCGTCGTTCCAGTTCCCGCGACAGCAGGCGATAGGCAAGCAACATCACTAATAGCCCGCTGATGATGCCGATCACGGTGCTACGCAGCACCCACTGCGCGCTGGTCTGGTTGGTCTCGGTACGCGTCACCAACTGGCGGCGTTCCAGCTCGGTCATGGTCTGCACCTGGCGACGCAGCGTGGAGGAGGTCTGAAACACCCCGCGCGCAATCGATGCGCGCGCGCCACCCAGGCCGTTTGCGCGGTAGCTGTGCAGCAAGTCGTTGATCTGCACCAGGCGCGTGTCCATCAATCGCCGCAGCAGCACGACATTGCGCTCCTGCGCCACGTTGTCCTGTACCAGCGCTTCCAGGCGCACGATGCGTTCGGGCAGGCGTCCGATCGCATCGGCATACACGCCCAGAAATGCCTCGTTATCGGTCAGCACATAGCCACGCACCGACGACTCCGCCGACAGCATGCCGGCCTGGATTTCATTGATGGCGGCGATCACTTCCTGCGTATGCGTTACCCAGCCTGCGTCGGAGAGCGAACGCTGCGTGGTGAAATAACCGCCCAAACCGATCAGCACGAAGATCACCCCGCCGAGCAGTAAAGCCCCGGCAGCATGGCGTTTTGCTTTTTTGGTCAACACCGTGTTCCCCAACACTGATCGTCTGGTAGAGATTGATGCAAAGCGCGTGCCTACGCTTCACCTCGTTTGACCGTTCGTTCAGAATTCCGGTAGTGACAGTGAGGCGCGTGCCGAGAACGGTCCGTCGATATCGCGTGGCAATTGGCGCCGCCAACACGTCCTGGTCACTCGTTGGATGCCGCTGCCCATCGATTGTGCTGGTGCTCGGTGCCACAACTCCTACGCTGATGTCCCCGATTCTGTGTGGTGCGAATACAGCACACGTCTGCCTGCCACGACGCTGGCACGAGGCTTGCTGCCACTGCATCAAGATGCTGGGGAGTGTCTCCAGAGGAGCGTGAGATGGAAGAGCCCAACAAGAGCGCCCTGGTCCTGCTACAGCAAGAAGCCACCGAATTACTGCAGCTTTTCGACCGATTGCGCGGCGATGCATTGCCCGTGGATGCGAACTCGCCACAGATCGCGGTCGCGCCGAACATGGCCTCCGAACAGACGGGTCACGTCACTATCTGACGCAATGCGCAGCGTGGACAGCCGTGCTCCATTGGATGGGCCATCGATCCGACGACTTTGCAACGCCCATGAAAAAGGCCGGGAACCCTCTGCATCGAGAGCCCCGGCCTTAGTCGGTCGTCTTAGGACCGTTGTTTGGTGGAGGTGGGCGGAATCGAACCGCCGTCCGGAAGCACTCCATCCCCAGCACTACATGCTTAGCCCTCCGTTAGATCTCATTTCCAGGCAGCACGGTTGGCAAAGCGCACCTGGAAACCAGCCTGCTTTATCTAACCGGTAGCTGACAGGCAGCCACTACCGACGGTTCCGTGATAATGACCCTACATCTACGAGCACGGGCACAAGTAGGTTCGGGGGTTCGCCTTAGGCGGCTGTAGAACTAAAACTAAAGCCAGTTAAGCGGCGATAGCGTAGTCCGAACCGTAGTTGTCATCGTTGGCAACTAAAAGTTTGCTGCTGGATTAACGAGGAAAGCTGCCCCCTCGGCATGCGCCAAGCGACTTCGCGACCCCCGTCGAAACCAGTGCACCCCCGGGGAAAGCATCAAAACGCTGACCTGCCCAGTGTAGGGATCGGCGCGCCCTGTCACAAGTGGTGAGATACGCAGCGCTTACAGTGGCTTCAGTCCCGTACCGAACGGAACAATCTGTAAACGAAGGAGCGAAGCGATGGCGACCAGCAAGCCCCCACGTCCAAGGCCGGCGCGTGCAGCGCCCCGCAAACCAGCGGCCACTGCCGATCGACCCGCGCGCAAACGTGCAGCACGCAGCGCGCAGCCGCAGACGACGGCGAAGAGCCGCGTGCAGGACAAGGCGCGCACGGTGATCTACATCCATGGCATCGGCAACAAGCCGCCGGCCGAGGTGTTGCGCTGCCAATGGGACAAGGCCTTGTTCGGGCGGCCGATGGGCGAGCGCACGCGCCTGGCGTACTGGGTCAATCGCGAGCGGTATCCGGTCGCCGAGCCCGGCAACTGCGATGCGCGTGATGTTGGCCCTGCGCTCAACCAGAGTGTGCAACGTGCCTTGAGTACGCTTGGGTTGGTGCCGGGCGAGCAGGATCTGCATCTGTTGGCCGATACTTTGGCGCAGAGCGAGCAGGAACGCAGCGATCTGCATCGCTTGCTGGATGAGCTGGACACGGCGTCCGCCACGCCCGCCGTTGGTGACGTGCAGGCAAAAGGCCCGATCGATGCGATCAACCGCGTGCTGCTTCGGCTGATTTCTGCCGCATTGCTGCAGGACGTGCACGATCTGTTCTTCGTGCCCGAGCGTGCGGCGTTGATGCGCGAAAGCCTGGCGCAGCGGTTGCGCTCGGGCGGCGGGCCGCTCGTGGTGGTCGCGCACAGCCAGGGCTCGATGATCGCCTTCGATGTGCTGCGCCAGCTGCAAGCCGCCGAGTGCGAGGTCAGCTTGTTCCTGACCCTGGGCTCGCCGCTGGGCTTGCCGCAAGTGCGCAGCATGTTCAAACGCTGGACCGGCACGCGCAAGCTGCCGTTTCCCGAGTGCGTGCGGCGCTGGATCAACGTGACCGAAACACGCGACCCGATCGCGCTGGACCCGGATCTCAGCGACGACATCGCCAATGCCAAGGGACGTTTCGAAAACCTCTCGGACGCACGCTTGAATCCGGATTGGCAGCACAACCCGCATTCGGGCTCGGGCTATCTGTCGATTCCGCAGGTGCGTGCGGCGGTGCGCGAGGCCGTCGGTGTGGGCTTCGATCAGCCGGTGTCCAACGCGGTGCTGATCAAGGATCTCAGCGAGCAGTTGGAAGCGCATGGGTCCGAGCATCGGCACGAAGTGCTGATCGAACTGCATCGTCGCCTGCTCGGCAACGACCCGGCCGCCACGCGTGCGCTGCTGCTGGCGCAGTTGCGCGAGACCGCGGCACGCAGCACTGGCTTGAGCGGCGACGCATTGGATGAGGCGATCGAACTGGAAGACGGCTTGCAGCGTTTCGTCTCGGCGCGGCTGACACGCTTCGAGATCGAGTCGCTGCAGGATCGCTACCGGGCACTCGGATTCCGGCGTGTGTGGCGCGATGCCGGCAAGCGCGCGCTGATCAACGTCTCCGGCAACGTCTTGCATGCCGATGCTGCGCGCACCGCATATCGCGCGCGCGGTCAGCAGATCGGCTGGGCGGTGCTGGACACCGGCATCGCGGCCAGTCATCCGCATTTCTTCGTGAAGGGCGAGCGTGACAGTGTGGTGGCGCAATGGGATTGCACGCGGCGTGGCGCGCCTAAGCGATTGACGCGCGCAGATGGCGATGCATTCGCCAGGCTCGATCGGCATGGGCACGGCACCCATATCGCCGGCATCATCGCCGGCCAATCTCGCGCGGTGATCGCAGACGTGGAGGGCAATCCCGGTAAACCACAGGAGTTCGCCGGCATGGCGCCCGACACGCAGTTGTATGGATTCAAGGTGCTGGACGACGCCGGAAACGGCCGCGATTCGTGGATGATCAAGGCGGTGCAACAGGTGGCTGCGATCAACGAGCGCGCCGGCGAGTTGGTCATCCACGGGGTCAACCTGAGCCTGGGCGGCTACTTCGACCCGGAGAGTTACGGCTGCGGTTTTACGCCGTTGTGCAACGAGTTACGCCGGCTATGGCGGCAAGGCGTACTGGTTGTCGTCGCCGCCGGCAACGAGGGCATGGCCTGGTTGATGCGTAACGATGGCGATGCGTATCCGGCCAACATGGATCTGTCGATCAGCGACCCGGGAAATCTGGAAGACGCCATCGTGGTCGGCTCGGTGCACAAGAGCAGCCCGCACAACTACGGCGTCTCGTATTTTTCGTCGCGCGGGCCGACCGCCGATGGCCGCGGCAAGCCCGATGTGGTCGCACCAGGCGAAAAGATCCTGTCGGCCTATTACGACTTCGACCCGAACGATGCGGCCAGCCTGATGGTGGAGATGAGCGGCACCAGCATGGCCGCACCGCATGTCTCCGGCGTATTGGCCGGATTTCTTTCCGCACGTCGCGAGTTCATCGGCTTTCCAGACCGGGTCAAGCAACTGCTGCTGGAGACCAGTACCGACCTGCAACGCGATCGCTATGTGCAGGGCAGGGGGGTGCCGAATCTGATGCGGATGCTTGGGAGGACGTGATTCGGGAGTCGGGATTGGGGATTGGCAAAAGCACCTCAGGACGCTGGTGGCTCCCATCGTGTGGATGGCGCAAGGGCGTCGCTACATCTGAATCAGCAAGCAGCATCTGCGGTTACGAATCCCCAATGCCGACTCCCCAATCCCGGCCCCTCACGCATCGCGATTATGCCGCCGCATCACGCGCTGCTTGTCGCGCTGCCAGTCGCGGTCCTTGGCGGCGTCGCGCTTGTCGTGGTTCTGCTTGCCCTTGGCCAGTGCGATTTCCAGCTTGACCTTGTTGTTGCTCCAGTACAGCGCAGTGGGCACCAGGGTGTAGCCGTCGCGTTCGACGCTGCTCAGCACCTTGTCGATTTCCCGACGATGCAGCAGCAGCTTGCGGTCGCGTCGTTCCACCGGCACGGTGTGGCTGGAGGCCTGGATCAGCGGTGTGATCTGCGCGCCGATCAGGAAAATCTCGCCGGAGCGCACATACGCGTAGCCGTCGATGATATTGGCGCGGCCGGCGCGAATCGCCTTGACCTCCCAGCCCTGCAGGGCCAGGCCGGCTTCGTAGCGCTCTTCCAGGTGGTATTCGTGGCGCGCACGCTTGTTCAACGCGATGGTTTTCGTGGCCGTCGCGCCGTTTGCTTTATCCTTGGCTGGTTTCTTGCTCATGCCGCTATTGTCGCCGATTCGGTGTCTTCAAACGATCTTCTGTCTTTCACAAGTTAGAGAATGCCTACCATCCGTCGCAGCGCACTGGTCGAACACAGCGCCACCCGCATGTTCGATCTGGTCAATGATGTCGCCGCCTATCCGCGCCGTTTCGGCTGGTGCGACGCTGCCCATGTGCTTGAGCAGGACCAGGCGCATATCGTGGCGCGCCTGGATCTGGGGCTGGGGTCGTTCCGCACCTGGTTCACTACCGAAAATCGGCTTGAGCGCCCGGAACGTATCGTCATGCATCTGCGCGACGGCCCGTTCAAGCGTCTGGAAGGGCTGTGGGAATTTCAGTCGCTCGGCGAAAACGCCTGCAAGGTCAGTTTGACGATGGAAGTGGAGACCAGCTCGCGTCTGCTGGGTCCGGCGCTGGCGCTGGGCTTTCAGGGGCTGGCCGATCGCATGGTCAACGATTTCGTGCGGGTCGCCGATCGCGGCGACGTGTAAGCCATGCAGGTCGAAGTGGTGCTGGCCTGGCCGGATCGCTACAGCTCGATGCAACTGAATCTGGCTGACGGCGCCACGGTAGCCGAGGCGATTGCCTCCTCTGGTCTGGCGGTGGATCAGCCAATCGCAGCACAGGCGATTCACGGGGTAATTGCGCGACCGGATCAGGTGCTGCGCGATGGCGACCGGGTCGAATTGCTCAGGCCGCTGTTGATGGATCCGAAAGAGGCGCGTCGCCGCCGTGCCGGACCAAGCAAAAAGGCCGGTCCCAACGCCTAGTCGTTTGCCAGCGCTGCGACGCACGGTGCGGCACAGCGAACTCTTCCGGTGACTGTCCTGAAAAGCCGAACGTAGCCGTTGGTTCGGACAAGCGCCTGTGGACACGACGCAGCCGACAAAAAACGCGCAGTCGGTGTCAGGGCCCGCGCTGCAGTCCTTGATCGAACACGTCTTTCCGACCGGCCAAAACTAAAAAACGC
Source organism: Xanthomonas hortorum pv. cynarae (assembly GCF_002939985.1). Lineage (GTDB taxonomy): Bacteria > Pseudomonadota > Gammaproteobacteria > Xanthomonadales > Xanthomonadaceae > Xanthomonas > Xanthomonas hortorum_D. Next base: position 21,133 of record NZ_MDFM01000026.1, read on the forward strand.
ATCCGTTCAAAGGGATGCGTTCTCTGGTCCTGCCAACACTCAGGCGATCGCAAAATCGCCGAGCACCCGCATCAACGGCCGCGCTGCTTCTTCTTGTCGCGCGCCAGATTGCGGCCGAACTGCTTGGGTGCCGACTTGGCGAGCTGCTCGTCCTGGGCCGGGAAATAATCGCCCTCCCAACGGGTGACCTGCTCGTTTTCGAAGTACACGACGAAGTTCTTGACCTCGGTGTGCGCCAGACGGTCTACGCGCTGGGTGGACGTGTAGTCCCAACGCTGCGCGTGGAACGGGTCGGGGATCGAAGGAGTGCCCAGCAACGCGCTGACCTGCTGCTTGCTCTGGCCGACCTGGAGTTGCTCCACGGCATTCTGTTTGATCAGATTGCCCTGGTAGATCGGCTGCTTGTAAATGATGCCGCAGCCAGCGGTGGAAAGAGCAACGGCGGCGACCAGCAGGAGATTGCGCATCGGGGATTAAGTGCTGAGGAAATCACGCCGATGATACACTCCCCCCGGTCGCCGCGACCCGTTTGAAGGCAGCTGGCGCTAAATCGCCAATGAACGGAGAACGTATGGAAACCCACGACCTGCGCAAAGTCGGGCTCAAGGTGACCCATCCGCGGATGCGGATACTGGAATTGCTCGAACAAAAGAGCAATCACCACCACCTCAGCGCAGAAGACATCTATCGCCAGCTACTCGACCACGGCGACGAAATCGGTCTGGCCACGGTGTATCGGGTGCTGACCCAGTTCGAGGCTGCCGGCCTGGTGCTGAAGCACAATTTCGAAGGCGGCCAGGCCGTCTATGAGCTGGATCGCGGTGGCCACCACGACCATATGGTCGATGTGGATACCGGCCACGTGATCGAGTTCGAAAGCGAAGAGATCGAGGCGCTGCAGCGTCAGATCGCCGCTCAGCACGGTTACGAGCTGGAAGAGCATTCGCTGGTGCTGTACGTGCGCAAGAAGCGTGTGCGCTAAACGCGGCGCGCAGCACGGCGGTAACGACAAGGCGGCTTCGGCCGCCTTGTGCGTTTGCAGACGGTAGCCGCCTCGACAACGCCGAGCGTGTCGCCCGGCAATCGAGCCGATTACGCGCTCTGCAGCAGCTTCCGTGCGGCCGCGCGAGCCTCTTTGCTGACTTCCACGCCGCCCAGCATGCGCGCCAGTTCTTCCTGACGGGCCTGCGGGCCGAGCAGTTCGACCGCGCTCTGGGTCATGCCGTCCACCGGCGCCTTGCTGACCCGGTAATGGGCGTGGCCCTTGGCGGCGACCTGCGGCAAGTGGGTGACGCATAGCACCTGGCGCTCTTCGCCCAGGGCGCGCAGCTTCTGCCCGACGATGTCGGCCACCGCGCCGCCGATGCCGGAATCGACTTCGTCGAAGACCATGGTCGGCACGCTGTCCAGCCCCAGTGCAGCCACTTCGATCGCCAGCGAAATCCGCGACAGCTCACCGCCGGAGGCGACCTTGCGCAGCGCGCGCGGCGGTTGCCCGGCGTTGGCGGCGACCAGGAATTCGACCCGCTCGGCGCCGTTCGGGTCCGGGCGCAAAGTGTCCTGCGGCTGCAACTGGATCAGGAACTGCCCGCCGCCCATGCCCAGCTCGCCGATCAGCGTAGTGGTGGCGGCCGACAAGGAGTCTGCCGCGGTGGTACGGCTGGCGCTGAGGGCGGCGGCGGCGTTGCGCCAGACGTCGGCTGCGGTGGCGATGTGCTTGTCCAGCTGCTGCAGGCGTTCGTCTGCGCCGCGTAGGCCTTCCACTTCCTGGCTCATGCGGTCGCGCTGCGCGGCCAGTTCGTCCGGGGTCACGCGGTGCTTGCGGGCCAGATCGTGCAGGCGGCCGAGCCGGCGTTCCATCGCTTCGAACTGGGCCGGGTCGGCGTCCAGGTCGTCGCGTACGCGGTCGAGCAGGGCCAGCGCTTCGTCGATCTGGATTGCGGCACTGTCCAGCAGTGCGTCCACCTCCCCAAGGCGCGGCTCGTGTTCGGCGACGCGGGCCAGGTCGTGGCGGCTGCCTTGCAGCAGGCCCAGCGCCGATGCGCCATCGTCGCCGTTGAGCTGCTGGGCGACGCTTTCACAGGCGCCGATCAACGCGGTGGCGTGCGCCTGACGACGATGATTGACGTCCAGCGCGGCAATTGCGGCCGGGTCCAGGTCTTCGCGTTCGAGTTCGCCCAACTGGTGTTCGAGAAAGCCGATGCGGTCGGAGACATCGCCCTGCGCCGACAGCGCATCGCGCTCGTCCAGCAGCGCCTGCCAGTGCCGGCTGGCCTGGCGCACCTGTTCGCGCTGCGCGCTGTTACGTGCGTAGGCGTCGAGCAGGGTGAGCTGGCTGTGGCGGGCCATCAGGGCCTGGTGTTCGTGCTGGCCATGGATTTCCACCAGCCTTGATGCCAGCTCGGCCAACTGCGAGGAGGTGACCGGGCGTCCGTTGATCCAGGCGCGCGAGCCGCCATCGGCGCGGATGATGCGGCGCAGTTGGCATTGCGCGTCGTCGTCCAGCTCGTTGTCGGCCAGCCAGGTGAGGCCCGGATGTTCGCCGGGCAGCTGGAATTCGGCCGACAGCTCGGCGCGGTCGGCGCCGTGGCGGACCACGCCGCTGTCGGCACGCAGGCCGGACAAAAAGCCCAGCGCGTCCACCATCAGCGACTTGCCGGCGCCGGTTTCGCCGGAGACCACGGTCATGCCCGGTCCGAATTCCAGTTCGGTGGCGCGGACGACGGCGAAATCCTTGATGGAGAGGTGTCTGAGCATGGGATCGAGTGTGAACGCTTTGGGCAAGCTTAGGGTGGGAGGGGCGGCGAGGGAATGAGACCCTTGCCAATCACGGGGCCAGAGATTATCTATGCCCAGTCTCACCGGATGATCCCATGCGCGCGTCACAGTCCCCAACGCTCGACCCCCGCGCACGCCAGTTGCTACGGACGCTGATTGCCCGTTACATCCGCGACGGCGAGCCGGTGGGCTCCAAGACGCTGGCCCAGCATGCGGGGCTGGATGTCAGCCCGGCCACCATCCGCAATATCCTGGCCGACCTGGAAGACGTGGGGCTGCTCAGCTCTCCGCACACCTCGGCCGGGCGTATTCCTACCGCACACGGCTACCGCGTGTTCGTCGATAGCCTGGTGCAGATGCAGCCGCCGGGCGAGGAAGAAGTGCGCCGCCTGCGCGCCGAGCTTGCCAGCGGCAACGGCACCCAATCGTTGCTGGGCAGTGCCTCGCAGATGCTGTCGGCGATGAGCCACTTCGTTGGCGTGGTCAGCGCGCCGCGGCGCGAGCAGTTCGCCTTCCGGCATATCGATTTCGTGCCGCTGGATGCGCGGCGGGTGCTGGCGATCCTGGTGTTTGCCGACAACGAGGTGCAGAACCGGGTGATCGAGCCGCGCCGCGCTTACGAGCCCGCCGAGCTGGAGCGGGTGGCCAATTACCTCAATGCGCAGTTTGCCGGGCGCGCGCTGTCGGACATTCGCGTCTCGCTGCTGCGCGAGCTGCGCATGGCCAAGAACGAGATGGAGCAGCTGCTGGCGCACAGCGTGGACCTGGCCAGCGAGGCGCTGGTACCGGCCGAGGCCGACGACATGGTGATGGCCGGGCAGACCCGGCTGATGGGCGTGCAGGACCTGTCGGACCTGGACCGCCTGCGCGAGCTGTTCGAGGCTTTCGCCAGCAAGCGCGAGATCCTGCAGCTGCTCGAACGCACCATCCAGGCGCCGGGCGTGCGCATCTTCATCGGCGAGGAGACCGGCATGGTGTCGCTGGAAGACGTCTCGCTGGTCACCGCGCCGTATGCCGCCAATGGCCAGGTGCTCGGCGTGCTGGGGGTGATCGGGCCCAAACGCATGGCCTACGACCGCCTGATTCCGCTGGTGCAGACCGCCGCCCAGGTGCTGGGTGCGGCCATGGAACCGCCCGCGACGCGATAACCGCAGTCGATCGGGGCGATCGTTTTGCTTGAAACGCGCGCGCGCGCCCACATACGGGGTGACGTTGGGGCGGGCGTTCCGCCGGCCCGGGAACTGTGCACATGAACCAAGACCACTCCGAATTCGACTCCGAAGACCTGTCCCAGAACCCACCCGAGACCGATCCGCTCAAGGCCGAGATCGAATCGCTGCGCAGCGAGATCGCGCTGGTCAAGGCCGACGCCCTGCGCGAGCGCGCCGATCTGGAAAACCAGCGCAAGCGCATCGCCCGCGATGTCGACAATGCACGCAAGTTCGCCAACGAGAAGCTGCTGGGCGAGCTGCTGCCGGTGTTCGACAGCCTGGCTGCCGGCCTGACCGCAGCCGGCAGCCAGCCCAGCCCGCTGCGCGATGGTCTGGACATGACCTACAAGCAACTACTCAAGGTGGCCGCCGACAATGGTTTGACCCTGCTCGATCCGGTCGGCCAGCCGTTCAACCCGGACCAGCACCAGGCGATCAGCCAGGGCGAGGCCGAGGACATCGCGCCGGGCCACGTGGTGCAGGTGTTCCAGAAAGGCTATCTGCTCAACGATCGCCTGCTGCGCCCGGCCCTGGTGGTCGTGGCCAAGCACGACTGAAGGCTGCTGCCGGCTGAACTGGCCGGCGCGGACGCGGAACGCAGATTCGTACAGGTGGCTTGAACACCTGCGCACCACCCCCACATCTCAGCCAGACCCGGCGTCGCCGGAAACAGCTACAGAATCATCAGGAGCGTATCCATGGGCAAGATCATTGGTATTGACCTCGGCACCACGAACTCGTGCGTGTCGATCATGGACGGCGGCAAGGCCCGCGTCATCGAAAATTCCGAGGGCGATCGCACCACGCCTTCGATCGTCGCCTACACCAAGGACGGCGAAGTGCTGGTCGGTGCCTCGGCCAAGCGCCAGGCGGTCACCAACCCGAAGAACACGTTCTACGCGGTGAAGCGCCTGATCGGCCGCAAGTTCACCGACGCTGAAGTGCAGAAGGACATCTCGCACGTGCCGTACGGCATCCTCGCCCACGACAACGGCGATGCCTGGGTGCAGACCAGCGATGCCAAGCGTATGGCGCCGCAGGAAATCTCTGCGCGCGTGCTGGAAAAGATGAAGAAGACCGCCGAGGATTTCCTGGGCGAGAAGGTCACCGAGGCTGTGATCACGGTGCCGGCGTACTTCAACGACAGCCAGCGTCAGGCCACCAAGGACGCCGGCCGCATCGCCGGTCTGGACGTCAAGCGCATCATCAACGAGCCGACAGCTGCAGCCCTGGCCTATGGCCTGGACAAGAATGGCGGCGACCGCAAGATTGCGGTGTACGACCTGGGCGGCGGCACCTTCGACGTGTCGATCATCGAAATCGCCGAAGTCGATGGCGAGAAGCAGTTCGAAGTGCTGGCCACCAATGGCGACACCTTCCTGGGCGGCGAAGACTTCGACAACCGCGTCATCGAATATCTGGTCGACGAATTCAACAAGGATCAGGGCATCGATCTGCGCAAGGATCCGTTGGCGTTGCAGCGCCTGAAGGACGCCGCAGAGCGCGCCAAGATCGAGCTGTCGACCAGCCAGCAGACCGAAGTGAACCTGCCGTACGTCACCGCCGATGCCTCGGGCCCGAAGCACCTCAACATCAAGTTGACCCGTGCCAAGCTCGAAGCGCTGGTGGAAGACCTGGTCAAGAAGTCGATCGAGCCGTGCCGCACCGCGTTGAACGATGCCGGCCTGCGCGCCAGTGATGTCAACGAAGTGATCCTGGTCGGCGGTCAGACCCGCATGCCGAAGGTGCAGCAGGCGGTTGCCGATTTCTTCGGCAAGGAACCGCGCAAGGACGTCAACCCGGACGAAGCCGTGGCCGTCGGTGCCGCGATCCAGGGCGGCGTGCTGGCCGGCGACGTCAAGGACGTGCTGCTGCTGGACGTGACCCCGCTGTCGCTGGGTATCGAAACCATGGGCGGCGTGTTCACCAAGATCATCGAAAAGAACACCACCATCCCGACCAAGGCCTCGCAGACCTTCTCCACCGCCGAAGACAACCAGTCGGCCGTGACCGTGCACGTGTTGCAGGGTGAGCGCGAGCAGGCCCGCTTCAACAAGTCGCTGGCCAAGTTCGACCTGTCCGGCATCGAGCCGGCGCCGCGCGGCATGCCGCAGGTGGAGGTGTCCTTCGACATCGACGCCAACGGCATCCTGCACGTGTCGGCCAAGGACAAGAAGACCAACAAGGAACAGAAGGTCGAGATCAAGGCCGGTTCGGGTCTGTCGGACGAAGAGATCCAGCGCATGGTCGCCGACGCGGAAGCCAACCGCGAAGAAGACAAGAAGTTCCAGGAACTGGTGCAGACCCGCAATCAGGCCGATGGCCTGATCCACGCCACCCGCACCGCGATCACCGAGCATGGCAGCAAGGTCGGCGGCGATGTGATCGGCAAGGTGGAAGCGGCGCTGTCGGATCTGGAAAAGGCCATGAAGGGCGACGACAAGGCGCAGATCGAAGCGCGCAGCAAGACCCTGGAAGAAGCCGGCCAGTCGCTGTACGCGGCAGCCGCCGCGGCAGAGCAGGGCGGCAACGCCGATGCAGCCAGCGGCAACGCGCAGGCGTCCAAGGCGGCCGATGACGTGGTGGACGCCGAGTTCACCGAGGTCAAGGACGACAAGAAGTAAGCCGTGATTTGGGAATCGGGAATGGGGAGTCGCACGCCGCCGTGCGTGTGAGTCCCCACCCCGATATCCTCTACGCGTCGCGTCGCCAAGGCGGACCAGCGCATGCTGTCCGCTTTTGCGTTTCAACGAATCTCAAATCACGAATCCCCAATACCGGCTTATGAGCAAACGCGATTACTACGAAGTGCTGGGCGTGGCCCGTGGCGCCAGCGACGAGGAGCTGAAGAAGGCGTATCGGCGCTGTGCGATGAAGCACCATCCGGACCGCAATCCGGGCGACGCTGCTGCCGAGGCGATGTTCAAGGAGTGCAAGGAAGCCTATGAAGTGTTGTCGGACGGCAACAAGCGCCGCGCCTACGATGCGCATGGCCACGCTGCGTTCGAGCACGGCATGGGCGGTGGTGGCGGTGGGCCGGGTGGCCCGGACATGGGAGATATCTTTGGCGATATCTTCGGCAATATTTTCGGCGGTGGCGCCGCCGGTCCGCGCGCTGCGCGACGTGGCGCCGACGTCGGTTACGTGCTGGAACTGGATCTGGAAGAAGCCGTTGCCGGCATCGAGCGACGCATCGAGATTCCGACCCTGATCGAATGCGATCCCTGCCACGGCAGCGGGTCGGAAGACGGCAAGGTGGAGGTGTGCGGGACCTGTCACGGACGTGGCCAGGTGCGCATCCAGCGCGGCATCTTTGCGATGCAGCAGAGCTGCCCGCATTGCGATGGGCGTGGCACGCTGATCCAGAATCCGTGCAAGATCTGCCACGGCGCCGGCCGTGTGGAAGAAGACAAGGTGCTGTCGATCAAGGTGCCTGCCGGTGTGGATACCGGCGACCGCATCCGTCTGGCAGGCGAGGGCGAAGCCGGCCCGGCCGGTACACCGCCCGGCGATCTGTATGTGGAAGTGCGCGTGCGCGAGCACGCGATCTTTCAGCGCGATGGCGACGACCTGCATTGCGAAGTGCCGATCCGCATTTCGCAGGCGGCGCTCGGCGACACCGTGCGTGTGGCGACGCTGGGTGGGGAGGCGGAAATCCGCATTCCGGCCGAGACTCAGACCGGCAAGCTGTTCCGTCTGCGCGGCAAGGGCGTGCGTTCGGTGCGTAGTCGTACCGAAGGCGATCTGTACTGCCGCGTGGTGGTCGAAACGCCGGTCAATCTGACCGCCGATCAGCGCGAGTTGTTGCAGCAGTTCGAGTCCACCTTCACCGGTGAGGATGCGCGCAAGCATTCGCCCAAGTCGGCCACCTTCATTGATGGCGTCAAGGGCTTTTGGGATCGGATGACGTCCTGAGGCCGGGAGTCGGGAATCGGGATTGGGGAATCGTAAGGGCGGCGTGGCAGCGCCTGCCGGGATGGTACGCCATCGTGGCGATTCGGGACTCGCGGGAGCGGACGCCCGCTTCCGAATGCCCGGAGACTTGCACGGCTGAGCGAGGTTCTCCCTATGAATGCCGGCCCTAGGGGCCGGCATTTACGTTTGTGCGGCGGGAGCCCACAGAGGTAAGGGCGATAGCGACTGCTGCCAGCGCACAGACCGATCTGGCGGCGGTGCGCGCAGTGGCGAGCGGACGACGGTCGCATCGATCGACGCTGGGCGCGCGGTGGCGCTGGCGTAAAATGCGGCGATGAACAATGCCCCCGACAGTCACCTCGTCCACGGTCGCCGTCAGCGCCCGGATGGTCCTTCGCCGATCGATGTGATCTCGGTGCAATCGCAACTGGTCTATGGGCATGCCGGCAACAGCGCAGCGGTACCGCCGTTGCGCGCGCTCGGGCTACGGGTGGCGGAAGTGCCCACCACGCTGCTGAGCAATGCGCCGTTTTACGCCACCTTGCGCGGGCGTATTCTGCCGGCCGATTGGCTGGCCGATCTGTTGCTGGGTGCGAGCGAACGTGGGCTGCCGCAACGCGCGCGCATTCTGGTATCGGGCTATTTCGGCAGCCTGGCCAATGGCGAAGTCTTTGCCGATTGGCTGGAGCAGACCTTGCCGCAGGCGCCGCAGCTGCGTTATTGCCTGGATCCGGTCATCGGCGACACGCACACCGGCCCGTATGTCGAACCCGGATTGGAACGCGTGTTCGCCGAGCGGCTGTTGCCGCATGCCTGGCTGGTGACGCCGAATGCCTTCGAGCTTGGGCGGTTGACCGGTTTGCCGAGTCTGGAACAGGACGATGCCGTCGTTGCCGCGCGCGCATTGCTGGCGCGCGGCCCGCAATGGGTGCTTGCGCACAGCGTGGCCGGCGCGGCCGGCGAGCTGGTGACGCTGGCGGTCAGCAATGCGGCGGTGTATCGCTGGGCCACGCTGCATTTGCCGGTGGATGTTGCCGGTACCGGCGATGTGTTGATGGCGTTGCTGATCGGTTTCCTGTTGCGCGATGTGCCGTTCGAGCAGGCGGTGGGGCATGCGCTCAGCGGTGTGCATAGCGCATTGGAAGCGACATTGTCTGCAGGGTATGAAGAGTTCGATGTGCTGGCCGCCGCTCCGGCCGCGCTGGCGGGTGCACCGCGCTTTGCCCTCGAGCGCTTGGCATGATCGCGCAGCCGGTGATCGGCATCGTCGGCATTGCCGGCGCTTACGGTCGATGGCTGGCGCAGTTTCTGCGCGTGCGCATGGGGCTGGAGGTGATCGGCTTCGATCCGGCCGAGGTCGGCGGCATGGACGAGGCGAGCCTGGCACAGCGTGCGGATGTGCTGATTTTTTCTGCGCCGATCCGCCACACCGCCGCATTGATCGAACGCTATGTCGAACTTGCCGGGCCGCGCGCGGCGTCGCAGTTGTGGATGGATGTCACCTCGATCAAGCAGGCGCCGGTCGCTGCAATGCTCACCTCGCAGGCCGACGTCGTCGGTCTGCATCCGATGACCGCACCGCCCAAGTCGCCGACCTTGAAGGGGCGGGTGATGGTGGTTTGCGAGGCGCGTCTGCAGCATTGGTCGGCGTGGGTGCAGACGCTCTACAGCGCGCTGCAGGCCGAATGCGTGTACGCCACGCCCGAGCACCACGACCGCGTGATGGCCCTGGTGCAGGCGATGGTGCACGCCACCCATCTGGCGCAGGCCGGCACCTTGCGTGACTACGCGCCGCTGCTCGGCGAACTGCGCGCGCTGATGCCGTATCGCTCTGCCTCGTTCGAGCTGGATACCGCGGTGATCGCGCGCATTCTCTCGCTCAATCCGTCGATCTACGAAGACATCCAGTTCGGTAATCCGTACGTGGGCGAAATGCTCGATCGCCTGCTGCTGCAACTACAGGAATTGCGCGCCCTGGTCGCGCAAGGCGACGACGCCGCGCGTATGCAATTTCGCAGTCGATTTCTGGACGACAACGCACAGGCATTGCAACGCGAGTCGCTTGCAGCGGGCAACTACACCTACGAGCGCGTTGGCTACCTGTTGGCCGATCTCACCGAGCCGCTGACGCTGAGCGTATATCTGCCGGAGGATCAACCCGGCTCGCTGCGCGCGCTGCTGCATGTGTTCGAGCAGCATGGGGTGAATCTGTCGTCGATCCATTCCTCGCGCACGCCGGTGGGCGAGCTGCATTTCCGGATTGGGTTCGAACCGAACAGCGACCGCGTTGCGTTGACGGAAGCTGCCAGCGAGATCGACCGCAGCGGGATCGGGCGGGTGCTGGAGCGTTCCGATCGCGTTGGGTAGCGTCGGGTAGCGGTAGTGCAGGGTAGGCGTGCGGTGGTTGGCCGGTGTCGATGTGGTATCAGGCTGCAGATGTGTCAGCAGCAACTACATGCTGTTTGACTGCAGTCGCATGCGATAGATCGACGTCGCAAGTGATTGTCGCCTGGCTGATTGTCGCTTGGCGTAATGCCGCGCACGCACAACATACATTTCATCCACACAGGGTGTGGATGAAATCTGCACAAGCATGTGGATAACTGCGCGCAGCCATTGCGCTGCAACGGCTGCGGCTTGTGTGGTCAAAAAATGACCAGCGCCATCTCAGGACGTCGAAAGCCGCAACTCGCCACCCTGGGTGACGAAGCGCTGGCCGTGCCGTCGCAGGTGGCGGCCATCGGGGAGTTCGTAACGTGGCGCAGCGTGCGCGGTCGTGCGGGATTGCTGCGCGTTGGGGGATGCGAGCTCGTCGCGGAACTCGATGATGACGTAAGACTCGCCATCTGCATCGACTGCGGGAAATTGCCGAAAAGACATACGCACCTCCGAAAGATTCCAGGGTCGCAGTGCGAATCACCGGTGACCGCACGACCGGCGCCGGGCCGGTGGAGGCGAGCATGCGCAGGCGCGTGTTACCCGGGCGTCATTGCGCGATGCGGAAAAGTTCGAACGACGCCGGCTCAACGACTCAGCTGCAACGCATCCCGATCAGCCGTCGCGGCCGCCAGTTCGGCGCGCGCAGAGGCAATGCGCGCCTGAGCATCGATCAGACGCACACGGGCATCGTTGGCGGTTTCTTCGCGCTGATTGACCAGGAAGAAGTCGCCCGACCCAAGCTCGAAGCGGCGCCGCTCGGCCGCGGCGAGACGATCGGCCAGGCTGCGTTCTTCGTCGGCGATCTTGGCCAGGCGCTCTGCTGCATTGAGCGAGATGACCACCGACTCGACCTCCACCGAGATCTGGTCGCGCAGGTAACGGCTGCGTTGATCCAGCGCTTCGATCTCGGCGCGCGCTTCGGCAACGCGGCCCTTGGCGGCACGGTTTTCCAGCGGCACGCTGAAACGGAAGCCGATGATGGCATCGGTGGGCGAGCGGTTCGGGCCGCCGACGCCGGGTTCGCCCAGATCCTTGCTGACTTCCAGGCTCACATCCAGGCGGGGTTTGAGATCGTTCTGCGCCAGCATCAGCCGCGCGGTGGCCTGGTCGATGCGGGTCAGCACGGCGCGGTAATCCGGGCGCTCCACCGGTGCGGTGATCTTGCTGGCGCCGGCCAGGCCTTCCAGTGCGGACGTATCGGCCGGCAGGCGCTCGCTGGAGACGATCAGCGGCATGCCGGTGTCGTCGCGCAGATACAGCGACAAGGCATTGGCCGCATTGGCGAAGTCCTGCTCCGAACGCACCACAAGCGCACGTCGGCGTACCAGGTTCTGGTCGTTTTCGGTCAGCAGGATGGTCGGCCGCGCGCCCAGCGTCACCTGCCGCGAAATCGCGTTGCGGCGTTGCTCGGCCAGTTGCAGCAGGTCGTTGTACGCGCGCAGTTTCAGGCCGGCCGCGACCCAGCTCTGGTACGCGTCCACCGCGCGTCGCTGCACGCCAATGGCCACCATTTCGGCTTCGTACTGGGCGACATTGATATCGGCGCTGGCAACGCTGCGCTTGGTGCGGCGCTCATCGACCACGCGGTCGCGCAGCAGCGCATACAGCGCGCCCACTTTCACTTCGCCGCCGCGGTCGGTGTAGGACTTGTCTTCGTAGACCGGGAACGAACCACGCGAGGAGCGGTAACCACCGTAGTAATAGCCGCCGTTGTTATCGAACGGCCGCTTGACCGTGCTTTCGACCGCGCTGCCGTCGTAGTAGCCGGCCTCGCGCGAACGGCCGTCGATGTCGAACACGGTGTCAAATGCGCCATCGGCCGAGATGCCCTTGCCTTCGGCCTGACGGACCTTGGCCAGCGATTCGACAATCTGCGGCGCAGAGCGAGCCGAGGACTGCAGCACTTCGTCCAGGGTCAGCGCAGTGGTTTGGGCCGCCGCCGCGCCCGGCGCGAGCGCGATCAGCAAGAAGACAAGACGGCAGATCATTTTTTGCCGGTCTCGTCGTCTTCGGCCTTGGACGCTGCCGGTTTGGCTTTGCCCTCATCCTGGGTCGCCGCTGCCGGGCGCCGGCCGAATTCCAGCGGGAAGTTGTTGAGCTGGCGCCACAGTTCGTAGCCCACCTTCACCGTTTCGCCCTGCACCCAGCCGCGCACCTTGCCGCCCTGGCGGGCGAATTCCTGCGCCGGCCAGGCGGGCTTGCCCGGCTGCGGTTCGACCAGGATGCGGAACAAGCCATCGGGCGCGGCGTTGGGGTCGATCGCGCGCACGCGGCCGTCGAACATGCCATGCGCCACCGACGGCCAGCCGCTGAACTGGATCGCCGGCCAGCCTTCGAACTCCAGCCGCACCGGGCGGCCTGGGCGGATCAGCGGCACGTCGCGGCCGTCGATGTACAGCTCGACCGCGCGCTCCACCCGCTCCGGCGCGATCACCGCCAGCACCGTGCCGGGCGAGACCATCGCGCTGCCGCTGGCGGCGTTGAGCTGCTGCACGCGGCCGTCGCGCGGTGCGCGCACCAACTGCGCAGACTGGCGGTTCAACTGGATGTCGATACGGGTCAGCTTGGCGCGCGATTCGGCCAGCTTGGCGTCGGCCTCGGCGACCTTGATCTGGGTCAGCTCGAAGTCGCGGCGGCCGGCCAGCCCTTCGGCAAGCAATTGCCTGCTACGTGCCACGTCGATGCTGGCAACCGCGCGCGATTGCTGGATCGCGGCGATTTCGGCCTGCACCTGCGCACGTTCGCTGGCCAGGCGAGTAAGCAGGTCCGGATCCAGATCGCCGACGCGCGCGATCGGATCGCCGCGCGAGACATGCTGGCCGTCGTGCACATACCAACGCTCGACCCGGCCGGGCACGAAGGCCGTGACCTGTTGCTGGCGGTCGCCCGGATCCAGCGCCACCACCTGGCCCTTGCCGCTGGCGGTCTGCACCCATGGCGCCAGCGCCAGGATCGCGCTGGCAATGGCAATGCCGATCAGCAGCATCCACGCCAGCGCCTTGGCGATGCTGGGTGGGCGCATCGCCGCCAGGGTGGGGAAGTGCGTGTTGCGATCAGGAGCGTGCTGCATCGTTCGCCTCCTGCGTCGATGCGATCAATTCGGCGCGCGTGGCAAAGCGCTGCTGCCGCTCCGGCTGCAGGTGGAACCAGCCATCCAGGGTGATGTCTTCCGGCCGGCCGGTGCACAGCAGCACCGTGGTGCCGGCCTCTTTCAGGCGACGCAAGACATCGGTCAGCCGATCAGCGGGAATCAGATCGTACAACTGCGCCAGCATCAGCACGCGCGGGCGCACCAGCAGCGCGTTGGCCAGCTTCAACGCCATCACTTCGCCGATCCACAACGGGTAGCCCGATGCGGCCAGGCGCGTATCCAGACCGTGCGGAAGTGCGGCGATGCGGCTGCGCAGCCCCACCGCATCGATCGCTTCCAGCATCGCTTCGGAGGTTACATCGGCCGATGCCAGCGCCAGATATTCGCGAATGGTGACCTCGACAATGGTCGGCCGGTCGAGCACCGTCACTTCCGAGCGCAGCAGATACATGTCGAAGGTGGCCATGTCTGCGCCGCCCACCATCACCAGCCCGCGATCGGGCACCACGTGGCGCTTGAGGATCATCGCCAGCAGCCGCTCCGCACCGCCATCGGCGATCGTCACCAGCTGCTCGCCGGCGGCCAGCGAAAAATCGAAACGTGCGCCGTCGATCACCACACCATCCAGGCGCACCGCGCTGTTGCCGGGCGTTTTGCCACGCGCGACCACGGCGCGTTCCTGCGGGATCGCAAACAGCAGCGACAGCTCTTCCGAGCTGGCCACCAGGTCGTAAAACGCGTCCAGATAGCCACCGAGTTGCGAGATGCCGTAGAAGACCGCGCTGAGGATCAGTTCGGCGGCGACCAGCTGGCCGATCGACAGCTCGCCGCGCAGGATCAGGTTGCCGCCCAGCGCCAGCAACGCCGCGCTGGCCACCGCGTACACCAGCAAAAACGCCACCGTCTGCGTGAAGCTGTAGCGGAAATGGCGCCGGTGCCGGTCGACATACGCTGCAGTGACGGCTTCGGAGCGGTCCATCGCGAAATTGAGATGGCGGCTGGATTTATAGAAACCGTTCGAGCCGCCGACACTTTCCAGCCAGCGTGCGGCCTCGTGCTTGGCATGGCTCAGATCGACCGCGGTGCGGATCGAACCGCGCGACCAGATCATCCAGATGCCGAAGATGACCAACAACAGCAATGCGTTGAAACCGAGAAAGAACGGGTGATAGAAGCTGGTGAGTATCAGCCCGACCGCCGATTGCAGCACGATGGTGAAGGCGCCGATCGCCAGGCTCGGCACGGCTTTCTGCACCACCACCAGATCGAAGTAACGATTGAACATGTCGCCGCGGTTCTGATCGGCGAAGAACGGATTTTGCGCATGCACCGCGCGCACCGTGATTTCCGACACCACGCGTGCGAACAGGCGGCGCTCGAACAGCGCCATGACCCACACCCGCATCGCGCTCAGGCCGGCCACCAGCAGCAACAGCCCCAGCAGCAGGCTCGACAGCGTCCACAGCGGCGCGGGCAGCGCGGTGTTGGCCACGCTGTTGATCAGCAACTGCACCGAGATCGGCGTGGCCAGCGACAGCAGGCTGATCGCCACGCCGTACACCATGGCCAGACGCACATACGGCATGTCCGGCCCGACGATCTCCGCCAGCCAGGCTCCCGCTTCCCGCCATCCGATCTGCTTGCCCGCCATTCGATTTCCGTTAATGAGTTCAATGAAGCATTGACGAGTTGCAGGTAACGAACAAGGCCGCAGCGCTTATTCGACGCATAGGATTTTCCTATGCGGCCACCGCACGCAGGAGATCGGCGATCAACCCGAAGGCCGGCGCGCGTCCTGCGCCTTGCCGCCACAACAGCCCGATCTCCCTATAGTAGCGTCCGCCTTTGATCGGCCGAACGACGACGTCGTCGCCCTCGCGGATTTCCTGGCGCACATACAGGTCTGGCAATAGTGCAAGACCCATGCCCATCCCGGCCATCTGACGGATCGCATCCAGGCTGGTGCCTTCGTAATCGCGCAGGACAGTGGCGCCGACGTCCATGGCAATCGCGGCAATCTGTTCGGCCAGGCGGTATTCCGGCATCAGGGTCAGCAGGTTGGCGCCGCGCAGATCGGCTGGTGTGATGAAGGTTTTGGCACGCAACGGGTGATCTGCGGCCATGGTCACGTGCAGCGGTTCGCGGAATAGCCGCTCGCTATGCAGGCCGCGCCCGGCGACCGGCAATTGCGCAAGGATCACGTCATGCAGACCGCTGGCCAGGCCTGCGGCCAGCACCGTCGGCAAGCCTTCGCGCACATGCACGCGCAGCGCCGGGTGCTCGCGGTGCAGGCGCGCGACCAGGCTCGGCATCAGGTACGCGCCGAGCGTGGGCGACACGCCGAGCCGGATGGTGCCGATCAGCGTGTCGGCCGAGGTGGCGCGCACTTCTTCCAGGTCGGTGATGTCGAGCAGGATGCTGCGCGCGCGGTCGAGCAGATCGCGTCCCAGCGGCGTCAGGATCGCCGGTACGCCGCGTTCGAACAGTGCTGCACCGATGATGGTTTCGAAGGCGCGAATCTGCTGCGACAGCGAGGGTTGCGACACACCCATCTGCTCGGCGGCGCGGGTGAAGCTTCCGGTGTCGGCGAGCGCGACGAAATAACTGAGCTGGCGGATGGTGGTTCTAGGGCGGGGCATGCGTCACTTCGTTACCGTCACAGCGTTACTTCGGGAGTGCTCGGAGCGCACCACCGGCAATGCGCCGGTGAGCGAAACGTACCGCCATGTCACTCAGGCAACAGCGCATCCAGGCGTCACTGATCGATGAACTGCAGCCGCGCCAATTCTGCATACAGGCCGCCTTCGGCAATCAATTGCGCATGCGTGCCCTGTGCGACGATGCGGCCGGCATCCATCACCACGATGCGGTCGGCCTTGAGCACGGTGGCCAGGCGATGGGCGATGACCAGCGTGGTGCGGCCTTCCATCAGCCGGTCCAGCGCCTGCTGCACGGCACGCTCGCTCTGCGCGTCCAGTGCGCTGGTGGCCTCGTCCAGCAGCAGGATCGGCGCGTCCTTGAGCAATGCACGCGCAATCGCCACACGCTGCTGCTGGCCGCCGGACAGGCGTGCGCCGCGTTCGCCCAGTTCGCTGGCATAGCCCTGCGGCAGGGCGCGGATGAAGACATCGGCTTCGGCGGCAACGGCAGCGGCTTCCACTTGCGCATCGCTCGCTTCCAGGCGCCCATAACGGATGTTGTCGGCAGCGCTGGCGGCAAACAGGGTGGGTTGCTGCGGCACCAAGGCAATGCGTTCGCGCAGCAGCACCGGATCGGTGTCGCGCAGATCCACATCGTCGATGCGCAGCTTGCCGCTGACCGGGTCGTGGAAACGCAGCAACATCGACAGCACCGTGCTCTTGCCGGCGCCGGAGGGCCCGACCAGCGCCACGGTTTCGCCCGGAAGGACATGCAGATCGAAGTGATCCAGGGCAGGCGCATCGGGGCGCTGCGGATAATGAAACACCACCTGATCGAAATGGATCGCACCGCGCAGCGGCTGCGGCAATGGCTGCGGCGTGGCCGGCGCGACGATGGCCGGTTGCTCGTCGAGCAATTCGCCAACGCGGCCCATGCCGCCGGCCGCGCGCTGCAACTCGTTCCAGACCTCGGCCAATGCGCCGACCGAACCACCGCCGATCAACGCGTACAACACGAATTGCCCCAGCGTACCGGGCGTCATGCGCCCGCCGATCACATCGTGCGCACCCAGCCACAGCACCCCGACGATCGCGCCGAAGATCAGCATGATCGCCACCGCAGTGACGGTGGCCTGGGTACGGATGCGCAGCCGCGCGGTCTCGATCGCTGCCAACAAGGCCTGGCTGAAACGGTGGCTTTCGTAGCCCTCGCGCGCATGCGCCTGCACGGTGCGCACCGCGCCCAGCGTTTCGGCGGCCAGCGTGTTGGCGTCGGCCACACGGTCCTGGCTGGCGCGTGAGATCTTCTGCAGGCGGCGTGCGCCCAGCACGATCGGCAGCACCGCCAGCGGGATGCCGATCAGTGTGAACCCGGCCAGCCGCGGGCTGGTGACGAACAGCATCACCATGCTGCCGATCACCGTCACCGAGCTGCGCAAGGCTACCGACATGGTGGTGCCGATCACCCCGCGCAGCAGCTCGCTGTCGGCCGACAGGCGCGAGACCAATTCGCCGCTGCGGCTGCGATCATGAAAGCCGGCATCCAGCCCGATCAGATGCGCGTACAACCGGCCACGCAGATCGGCGACGACTTTTTCGCCCAGCAACGCAACGAAGTAAAAGCGCGCGGCCGTGGCCAGTGCCAGCACCACCGCCACTGCAAACAACAGCGCGAAGGCCTGATTGATCTGCGAACCGCCGGAGAAACCGTGGTCGATCATCTGCTTGACCGCTGCCGGCAGGCTCAGCGTGGCGGCCGAAGACACTGCCAGCGCGATCAGCCAGGCGGCGAACAACCCACGCTGGCGTTGTACGAACGGCCACAAGGTGCGCAGGCTGCCGAGCTTCCGCAATGGGTTGGGCCTGGCGGCGGCTGGCTGGTTCATGCGGCTTCCGGTGTTGAGAGGTGGACACGGTTGCGAGTGGCGTCGCACAGGCGGGTTTTCAAGCCGGCCAGTTGATCGGCAGGCAATTGCACACGTAGCGCGGCGCCATTGGCGTCGAAATGTTCATCCAGCTTGTCGGCATGGAACGCGCTCAGTGCGGCATGCACCAGGCCCAGGTCATCGAACTGGCACTGCAGGTCGAGCAGCGACAACGCGATCAATGGCTGTCGTGTCGCCAGCCGCAGGCATTCGGCCGCCGCGCCGCCGTAGGCACGTACCAGCCCACCGGCGCCCAGCTTGATGCCGCCGTACCAACGCGTGACCACCACCACCACGCGATCAAAGCCCTGGCCATCAATGGCGGCCAGGATCGGCCGCCCGGCAGTGCCGCTGGGTTCGCCGTCGTCGCTGGAGCGATACTCCTGCCCAAACCGGTACGCCCAGCAGTTGTGGGTAGCATCTGCAACAGACACGCGCTGCACGATCTCCAGCGCATGCGCGGGAGCGTCCAATGGAGCAGCGTTGGCCAGAAAGCGACTGTGCTTGATGTCCAGGCTGTGGTGCGCGTCAGCGGCGAGGGTATCGAGCATCGTCGCCATTCTATGCGAGCCGGTGATGCCTATCGCTGCGGTCAGTGTGACTACGGTTGCAAGCTGGCAGCTTGCGCGTACAGGCGGTTGCACGAGGCACCTCGTGCGGCCCGATCACATCGGTCAAGGACAGCAGTCGATTACACCAGTGTGGAGCGGCGCTTCTCGTCGATCCACTTGGATGCCTGCGCCGGCGTGTAGTGCTGCATCCACTCCAGCATCTGCGCCAGATCGTTGCCGTACCACAGGTCGGTGCGCTGGTCCGGATGCAGGAAGCGCTCTTCCACCATGCGATCGATCATGCCGATCAGCGGTGCGTAAAAGCCCTCGATATCCAGGAATGCACAGGGCTTGTTGCCGATGCCCAGCTGGCGCCAGGTCAGCATCTCGAAGATCTCTTCCATGGTGCCGAAGCCGCCGGGCAGGGCGACGAAGGCATCGGACAGCTCGAACATGCGCATCTTGCGCTCGTGCATGGAGCCGACGATTTCCAGCGTAGTCAGCCCGCGATGGGCCACTTCCCAATCGGCCAGCTGCTGCGGAATCACCCCGGTGACTTCGCCGCCGGCCGCCAGCACCGCATTTGCCACCGTGCCCATCAAGCCGACGTTGCCGCCGCCATAGACCAGGCGCAAGCCCTGCTCGGCGATGCGCTGACCCAGCGCAGTGGCGCGCTCGGCATAGGCGGGTTTGTTGCCGGCATTGGAACCGCAGTAGACGCAGATGGATTTCATGGGATTCGGAAGTTGGGATTGGGGATTGGTAAAAGCGCAGGCGGTGCTGATTGCACATGGTGCTGTCGGCAGAGCCCGCGCTGATGTGTCTGAAGTTCTTGCCAGGCTTGAAAAACATAACGCCGGGTTTTCACCCGGCGCCATGTCATTGCCGGAAGGGGTCGTGACCGGGAGCCGCCTTCGCGAATCCCCAATCCCGAATCCACCACTCCCGATCAGTTCGCCTTATGAATCGCGCGCTTGCTCACGGCCATCGCGGCATCGTGGATCGCTTCGGACAGCGTCGGATGCGCGTGGCAGATGCGGGCCAGATCGTCGGCCGAGCCGTTGAATTCCATCGTCAGCACACCTTCGTGCACCAGTTCGGAGACGCCCACGCCCACCAGGTGCATGCCCAGCACGCGATCGGTTTCGGCATCGGCAATCACCTTGACGAAGCCGGCCGGCTCGCCCATGGCCACCGCACGGCCGATCGCCGCGAACGGGAAGCTGCCGGCCTTGTAGGCGACGCCCTCGGCCTTCAACTGCTGCTCGGTCTTGCCGACCCAGGCAATCTCCGGCTCGGTGTAGATGACCCACGGAATGGTGTCGAAGTTGACGTGACCGGGCAGGCCGGCGATCAGTTCGGCCACCGCAATGCCTTCCTCGAAGCCCTTGTGCGCCAGCATCGGGCCGCGCACGCAGTCGCCGACCGCCCACACGCCATCCACACCGGTGTGGCAATGCGCGTCCACTTCGATCTGGCCACGCTCGTTGAGCTTGACGCCGGTGCCCTCGGCCAACAGGTTCTTGGTCGCGGCCTTGCGGCCCACGGCGACCAGCAGCTTGTCCACGGTCAGGGTCTGCTCGCCAGCGGCGTCGGTGTAGCTGACCACCACCTGCTTGGCATCGCCGCTGCCGGTGATTTCGGTCTTGCTGACTTTGGCGCCGAGCTTGATGTCCAGGCCCTGCTTCTTGAATTCCTTCAAGGCGGTCTTGGCGACCTCTGCATCGGCCAGCGCCAGGAAGTCCGGCAGCGCTTCGAGGATGGTGACCTCGGCGCCCAGACGCTTCCACACGCTGCCCAGTTCCAGGCCGATCACGCCGGCGCCGATCACGGCCATGCGCTTGGGCACGGCGGTGAAGTCCAGGCCGCCGACGTTGTCGACGATGGTGTCGCCTTCGAACTTGGCGAACGGCAGCTCGATCGACTCCGAGCCCGGCGCCAGGATCACGTTGGTGCCCTTGAGCTCGATCTCGCCGCCTTCGTGCTGGGCGACCTTGACGATGTTGCCCGGCAGCAGCTGGCCGAAGCCGTAGTACGGGGTGATCTTGTTCGCCTTGAACAGCATCGCGATGCCGCCGGTGAACTGCTTCACGATCTTGTCCTTGCGGCCGATCATGGTGGGCACGTCCATCTTGGCGTCGTTGAAGCTGATGCCGTGGTCTCCGAACAGATGGCCCATGTTCCAGAACTGGCGCGAGGAATCCAGCAGCGCCTTGGACGGAATGCAGCCCACGCGCAGGCAGGTACCGCCTAGCGCCGGCTTGCCGTCTTTACCGATAGCCGCGTCGATGCAGGCGACCTTCATGCCCAGCTGGGCCGCGCGGATGGCGGCGTGATAACCGGCCGGACCGGCACCGATGACGACGACGTCGAATTGTTCTTGTTCGCTCATTCTTCGCTCACGAGATTGGGAATTGGGGATTGGGGATTCGTAAAAGCGGGACGCTCGGGAAGGGGCGGCTCTCGCCAATCCCCAATCCCGAATCCCCAATCCCGGCTTTCATCACAGGCCGAACAACATCCGGCCCGGGTTTTCCAGCTGGTTCTTGATGTCCACCAGGAACTGCACCGAATCCTTGCCGTCGATGATGCGGTGGTCGTAGGACAGCGCCAGATACATCATCGGCGCGATCACGACCTGGCCGTTCTCGGCGATCGGACGTTCCTTGATCGCGTGCATGCCCAGGATGGCGCTCTGCGGCGGGTTGATGATCGGGGTGGACAGCAGCGAGCCGAAGGTGCCGCCGTTGGTGATGGTGAAGGTGCCGCCCTGCAGGTCGTCCAGGCCCAGCTTGCCGGCGCGCGCCTTGGCGGCGTAGTCGGCGATGCCCTGTTCGACGTCAGCGAACGACTGGCGCTCGACGTTACGCAGCACCGGCGTGACCAGGCCCTTCTCGGTCGACACCGCAATCGAGATGTCGCTGTAACCGTGATAGATGATGTCATCGCCGTCGATCGAGGCATTGACCAGCGGGAAGCGCTGCAGCGCGTTGGCAGCGGCCTTGACGAAGAAGCTCATGAAACCGAGCTTGATGCCGTGCGCCTTCTGGAATTCGTCCTGCAGTTCCTTGCGCGCGGCCGACACCTTGGCGAGATTGACCTCGTTGAAGGTGGTCAGCATCGCGGTGGAGTTCTTGGACTCCATCAGGCGCTTGGCGATGGTCTTGCGCACGCGGGTCATCGCCACGCGCTCTTCTGGACGGGCGCCAGAGGCCTTGCCCACGCCGCCGGCCTTGGCGAAGTTGACGATGTCTTCCTTGGTCACCGCGCCGCGACGGCCGGTGCCGTCGACCTGCGCCGGGTCCACGCCCTGGGTGATCGCGGCAAAACGCGCACCCGGGGGCAGGGCATCGGCAGACGACTTGGACGCAGCTGCAGGTGCAGCGGCGGCAGGCGCCGGTGCCTCGGCCTTCTTCTCGTCGGCCGGTGCGGCCGCAGCCACCGCGCCTTCTTCGATGATTGCCAGGATCTGGTTGCTGGTGACCGTGCTGCCGGCTTCGAACTTGATTTCCTTCAGCACGCCGTCGACGGGCGAAGGAACTTCCAACACGACCTTGTCGGTTTCCAGGTCGACCAGATTCTCGTCGCGCTTGACCGCTTCGCCGGCCTTCTTGTGCCAGCTGGCGATGGTGGCGTCGGAAACGGATTCGGGCAGTACCGGAACTTTGACTTCGGTGGCCATTCGGGGAGCGTCCTAGTGTGTGCGTTCTTTGGGGAAGAGGAGTTATTCAGCGACTTGGTCGTTGAACGGATTGAGGAGCGCATCGGCGACCAGCTTCTGCTGTTCGACGATGTGGTCGGCCATGTGGCCGGCGGCAGGCGAGGGCGAGCGGGCACGGCCAGCGTAATGCAGGCTCTGGGCGCCGGTCAGGCAGAAGTTCAGATGGTGGCGAATCTGGTACCACGCACCCTGGTTCTGCGGTTCTTCCTGACACCACACCACATCGGTGGCGTTGGCATAGGCCTTGAGCTCGGCGGCCAGCTGCGCACGCGGGAACGGATACAGCTGCTCCACGCGCAGGATGGCCACGTCGTCCTGATCGCGCTTGGTCTGGTCTTCGAGCAGGTCGTAATAGACCTTGCCCGAGCACAGCACCACGCGCTTGACCTTGCCGGCATCGGCCTTGGCATCGGGGATCAGATGCTGGAACTCGCCCTCGGCCAGTTCTTCCAGGCTCGACACCGCCAGCTTGTGGCGCAGCAGCGACTTGGGCGTCATCACCACCAGCGGCTTGCGGGTGGTCATGCGCATCTGCCGGCGGATCATGTGGAAGCACTGCGCCGGGGTGGTCGGCACGCACACCAGCATGTTTTCCAGCGCGCACAGCTGCAGGAAGCGCTCCAGACGCGCGGAGCTGTGCTCCGGGCCCTGGCCTTCGTAGCCGTGCGGCAAGAACAGCGACAGGCCTGCGATGCGGCCCCACTTGGCCTCGCCGGCGGCGATGAACTGGTCGATCACCACCTGCGCGCCATTGGCGAAGTCGCCGAACTGCGCTTCCCAGATGCACAGCGCGTTCGGGTCGGTGGTGGAGTAGCCGTACTCGAAGCCCATCACCGCTTCTTCGCTGAGCAGCGAATCGATGATGGTGGCGTCTTCCGGGTTTTCGACCAGCTGACGCAGCGGCAGGTAGTAGTTGTCGTTCTTCTGGTCATGCAGGATCGCGTGACGGTGGAAGAACGTGCCGCGACCGGCGTCCTGGCCGACCAGACGCAGCTTGTGGCCTTCGGCCAGCAAGGTGGCGTAGGCCAGGTTTTCGGCAAAGCCCCAGTCGCCGGCCTGCTGGCCGGCGGCCATCTTGACGCGATCGTCGTAGATCTTGGCCACACGTGCGTGCAGCTCCACGCCTTCCGGAATGGTGGTGATCAGCTTGGCCAGGCGGTCCAGCTGCTCGCGCTTGACGCGAGTATCGACCGGATCGGCAGCGGTGCCGACCAGATACTTGGACCAGTCGATGGCGAATTCGTCCGGCTTGCGCGTGGCCAGTTCGGTGGTGTATTCGCCCGAATCGAGCTTGTTGCGGTAACCGTCGACCAGCGCCTTGGCTTCGTCGGCGCTCAGCACGCCGTCGCTTTCCAGCTTGTTGGCGTACAGCTCGCGGGTGGTCTTGTGCTTGCGGATGGTCTGGTACATCACCGGCTGGGTCGCTGCCGGTTCGTCGGCCTCGTTATGGCCCCAGCGGCGGTAGCAGACCAGGTCGATGACCACGTCCTTCTTGAACTGCTGGCGGAATTCATAGGCCAGCTTGGACACGAACATCACCGCGTCCGGGTCGTCGCCGTTCACATGGAAGACCGGCGCGCCGATCATCTTGGCCACGTCGGTGCAGTACAGCGTGGAACGGGCGTCGTCGCGGGCGCTGGTCGTGAAGCCAATCTGGTTGTTGATGACGATGTGCACGGTGCCGCCAACAGCGAAACCGCGCGCCTGCGACATCTGGAACAACTCCATCACCACGCCCTGGCCGGCGAATGCCGCATCGCCGTGGATCAGGATCGGCAGCACGGTCTTGCGCTCGGCATCGCCGAAGCGCTCCTGACGCGAACGCACGCTGCCGACCACGACCGGGTCGACGATTTCCAGATGCGAGGGATTGAACGCCAGCGCCAGATGCACCTGCTTGTCGGTCCCAACGGCGATGTCGGCCGAGAAGCCCATGTGGTACTTGACGTCGCCGGTGTGGGCGCGGTCGTCGTGGGCGTGCTCGAACTTGCCTTCGAACTCGTCGAACAGCTTGCGCGGGTTCTTGCCCAGCGTATTGACCAGTACGTTGAGGCGGCCGCGATGGGCCATGCCGATCACGATGTCCTTGACCTGATCGTTGCCGGACTGGCGGATGATCTCGTCCATCATCGGGATCAGCGCATCGCCGCCTTCCAGCGAGAAACGCTTCTGACCGACGTACTTGGTGTGCAGGTAGCGCTCCAGGCCTTCGGCGGCGGTGAGCCGCTCCAGCGTGCGCTTGCGGCTGGCCGCGTCGCCGGCGATCTTGCCGCCGGCATCTTCCAGGCGCTTGTAGATCCACTGGCGCTGGTCGAATTCCTGGATGTGCATGAATTCCGCGCCGATGGTGCTGGCGTAGGTCGCCTTCAGGCGGGCCAGCAGGTCCTTCAGCTTCATCCGCGGCTGACCACCGACACCGCCGGTGCTGAATTCGCTGTCCATGTCCGCCTGCGAGAGGCTATGGAACGGCAGATCCAGATCGGGCGGATTGACCGGCGGGGTGAGGCCGAGCGGGTCGAGCTGCGCGCCGAGGTGACCACGCGCACGGTAGGCAGTGATCAGGCGGCCGACGTTGCGCTCGCGCTCGTCACTGGCACCCGCGCCGGTTCCGGCATTGGCTGCCTGCTTGGAGGCAGTGAGGATGTGGGCGATGGCGGCCGAGTGCGGCACATCCCCGGCATCGCGACCTTTGAAGTCGTCGAAATAGCTCTTCCACTTCGGATCGACACTGTCCGGGGCGACGAGGTACTGCTCGTATAGATCCTCGATGTAGGCGGCGTTGCCGCCGGCGAGCTGCGATGACTGCGCGAACTGCTTTAGGAGATTATCCACGATGGTAAGTCGGGTCTGCTGTGAGGGGAGATTGTGCGGAAGCGGCAGGGCAAGATGCCCTATCGGTCGGTATCAAATCTCGAAAAATTATACCCCCTTGCGCTAATGACAGGGCGTCTGCGAGCTGACCGGACGGGTAGGTCGACCGGCCTCGCACCTACGTGCGAAGGGCGCTGCGGTGTCAGATGCCGAGCGCGCGCGGTTCGCTCCAAAGCGCGCTGCGCTCCCATATCTGCGCGAATTCGCGCTCCAGCTGACGACTGCGCGCGGCGCCCGACAGCCAGGTTTCGCCGTCGTCGAAGCGATGCCCTGTTGGACGAAAGTAGTAGGCGTCATCGCCCACCACATAGGCCGACGCGTAGCTGCCATCGACCGGATCGCTGACCGCACGGAAGCGAAACACGCTGGGCAGGCGCTGGGCCAGCCGCAACAGCGCGCTGCCACTGGCGTTGGCGCTTGCGGTGTCCTGCACCAGTACATGCACGCGTTTGTCATGCCGGGCTGTGGCGAAGCGACGCAGCGCATCGAGTGCCGCAGCGTTGTCGAACAGCGGCGGATCCAGTGCGCGCGTATAGATCAGCACCTGACGGCGCGCCGCGCACAGCAGGCCGGTGGTGGCAGCCAGGGCTGCGCTCAGATTCTCGACTGCCATCGGGCCGTCGAGGCGGCGGTGCAGGGCAGTGCCTGCTGCGCCCTCCGTATCGAAGGCGCGATCAGGACGAAGTTCGGGGGGGGCTTCGGGCAGAAAACCGAGACGTGCGAACACCGCTTCGGCATGTGCGTTGACGTGTGCGCTCAGGCTGGGCCAGCCGCGTTGGCGGGCGGTGTCCACTGCGGCGGCGAGCACTTGGTCGGCAATGCCACGGCGGCGCCAGTCGGGTAGCACGCCTAGCCGGTCGATGCGTCGGTCGGGTGTGAGCCGCACCGCAGCGATCAGTTGGCCGTCGTCGGTGCGCATGGCCAATTGCAGGCTGAGGGGATCCAGTGCGTCCCATTCGGCATCGCTGGTGGTGCCAGCGGTGCCGGTGGTGCACGCCAGGCGCAGCGCACGCAGGGCCGCGGCGTCGAGCGCCGGATCCAGCGAGACGGTCTGCGGCCTGGCGTGGTGGTTCATGCGCGCTTGGGCGACGCGTCGGTGTCGCCAGCCTCGTCGCCAGCGTCCGATGCCTCGGCGTCGTCGCTGTCGCCGTTCTGAGCGGCGTCGTCGCCTTGCCCGGCGTCACCGGCTTCGGCCGGGCCGTCCGCGGCGTCTGCGACCTGCTCGACGTCGGCCTCGGCGTCGATCTCATCGTCTGCATCCTGCGTGTCGGGCTCGGCATCGTGGTGGTCGGCCGACAGGCTCAGTGCGTGTGCCTGGTCGTCGGCGATGTCCTCGAAGTCGTCGTCGTTCTCCTCGTGAGCGCGCTGGTAATGGCCCTGCGCAAGCAGTTCCAGCACCACCTCGCGGCCGCGCACCGACAACTGCGCATACAGCGCGCCGTCGATTTCTTCGGCGGCGGCCAGGCGCGCGGCGTCCTTGGCCGACAACGCAAATTCCAGCCCGCTGCAGAACAGCGTGGCGCCACGCTTGGCACGCCGCCAGGCCAGTCGCGACCAGGGGTGGCGATGCAGCAACACGCCTTCTTCCAGCGCCTGCTCGACCGCCTCGCGCGGGATGGGTTCTGGCGCCGGCACCACGTCGCCGGAGGCGCGGTAGGTGGTCATGAAGCGGCCGAACCAGTCACCCAGGCGATCCGGGTCGTTCATGCGCAGCGCGTTGAGCGCTTCGACCACGCGGTTCATCGCGGTAACGTCGATCTCGTACGGATCGGCCGGCACCTTGAGGTCTGCGTCCTGATAGCGCACGGCCTCGTCGGCGTCGGCGATCAAGGTGTCCAGATAGTCGCCGATCAGCTCGGCCGAGGACGGCGCGCGGGTGCCGATGGAGAAGGTCAGGCAGGCATCTTCGGCCACGCCGTGGTGCGGCACCAGCGGCGGCAGGTACAGCATGTCGCCCGGGCCCAGCACCCAATCGTGGGTGGGCTTGAAGGTACTGAGCAGCTTGAGCTCGACATCGTCGCGGAACGCCAGCGGCGCGGCCTTGCGGCCCTGTTGCGCACGCGCGTCGATCTGCCAGCGGCGGTGGCCCTGGCCCTGCAGCAGGAACACGTCGTAATGGTCGACATGCGCACCGACCGAGCCACCGGTGGCGGCGAAGCTGATCATGATGTCGTCGATACGCCAGCGCGGCAGAAAGCGGAACTGCTCCAGCAAGGTGCGCACATCGGCGTCCCACTTGTCCACGTCCTGCACCAGCAAGGTCCAGTCGTGATCGGGCAGGCCGGGGAAGTCGGTTTCCTGGAACGGGCCGGTGCGCACATTCCAGTCGTCGGTGGCGCGGTCGTGGCTGATCAGTCGCGCCAGCACGCCGTCTTCGCAGGCCAGGCCGGCCAGATCTTCGGGCTGCAGCGGCGACTGGAAGTCCGGGAACGCGTTACGGATCAGCAGCGGGTGCTTGTGCCAGTAGTTGCGCAGGAAGCGCTCGACCGGCATGCCAAGCGGCTGCTCGCGGGTGGCATGGATCTCGAACGGCAGCGGCGCGCCCTTTCTGGCGACGGTCTTTTTTGCGGCGGTCTTTTTCATGGTGTGACGGGTCCGACTGGGAAAAGCCGGCGCTGTGCGGCCGGCGAAGTGGCCTATTGTCGCCCAGCCCGCTGCGCGATGCCTTGCTGGCGTGTTGCACTAAGGTTTCAGTGCAGTCACAGCCACGCGAGGCATCGCCGGAACGTGCTGGTTGCTGGCGGGTATCGGCGGTTTAGCGGGTGGAAATCTGGTTGTCGCTGCCGTAGTCGTTGACCACGGCGGTGCCGGACTGCTGGGTGATGCGGTTGCCGCGGCCGTGCAGCGTGACTGCAGCGATCACCTGCGCCTGCACCTGATTGTCGTCGCCAGGCACCCGCAGCGTGTCGATGCGTCCGGCCTTGAGCGTGGATTTGCGGCCGAATAGCTCGATGGTCTTGGCATCGCTGGCCAGGGTGATCTGGGCAGCGTCGCCAACGATGCGCACCGCTTCGGCGCGCTCGATCTGGACGATCGCATGCTCACCCAGCACCGCGATCGTGCCGCAATCGCCCTTGAAGGTCAGATTGGCGTTCTGTCCGGTCAGGTCGACGTTATGCCCGTCGCAGCTGACCGTGCCGCTGGTCGAGGTGACCATCAGCGTCGGCCGCTCGCCCGTGCTGGCGACCTGGGTGGCGCCGTCCATGCTCGGGACCGATGGCACGGAAGGCACCGATGGAACCGGTGCGATCGAAGAGGCTGCCGGCGCTTGCGGCGCGGCAGCGGCAGACTCGGGAGCGGCCTGCTTTCCGCAGGCCACCAACGCGAGCAGGGACACATACAGCAGCGAGCGCAATGCCATGGCAATACTCCTGACAGCTGGATACAACGCAATGATGCGGGTCGCCGCAATGCGGCCAGATCGGGTGCGGCAGTCAGGTCAGATGGCGCGCGCCAATTGCTCGGCCAGGCCGGTATAGGCTCCCGGGGTCAACGCACGCAGGCGCTGCTTGTCTTCTTCCGGCAGTTGCAGGCTTTCCACAAACGCCTGCATCGAGGCGGCGGTGATGCCCTGGCCGCGGGTCAGTGCCTTTAATTGTTCGTACGGATTGGGCAGGCCGTGGCGGCGCATCACGGTCTGCACGGCTTCGGCCAGCACTTCCCAGGCAGCGTCCAGATCGGCGTTCAAACGCTCCGGGTTGACGGTCAGCTTGCCCAGGCCCTTGGCCAGCGAATCCAGCGCCACCTGGGTGTGGCCAAACGCGGTGCCGAGTGCGCGCAGCACGGTGGAGTCGGTGAGGTCGCGCTGCCAGCGGCTGATCGGCAGCTTGGCGGAAAAGTGCTCGAACAGTGCATTGGCAATACCGAAATTGCCTTCGGCATTTTCGAAGTCGATCGGGTTGACCTTGTGCGGCATCGTCGAGGAGCCGACTTCGCCTTCTTTCAGCTTTTGCTTGAAGTAGCCCAGCGAGATGTAGCCCCAGATGTCGCGCGACAGATCGATCAGGATGGTGTTGACGCGACGGCTGGCATCGCCGATTTCGGCCACGTTGTCGTGCGGCTCGATCTGGGTGGTGTAGGGGTTGAACACCAGGCCCAGACTTTCGACGAATCGCTGCGCGAATGCGGCCCAATCCAGGTCCGGATACGACACCAGGTGCGCGTTGTAGTTGCCGACCGCGCCGTTGATCTTGCCGGTCAGTTCGACCGCGGCGATCTGCTTGCGCTGGCGCTCCAGGCGCGCGACCACGTTGGCGATTTCCTTGCCCAGCGTGGTGGGCGAGGCGGTCTGGCCATGCGTGCGCGACAGCATCGGCTGGCCGGCCTGGGCATGGGCGAGGCTGCGCAGGCTGGCGGCGATGCCGTCCAGCGTCGGCAGCAGCACCTCGCGGCGCGCCTGGTCCAGCATCAGGCCGTAGCTGAGGTTGTTGATGTCCTCGCTGGTGCAGGCGAAATGCACGAATTCCAGCGCCGGGCCCAGCTCGGTGTCGTCCTTGAGCTGTTCCTTGATGAAGTATTCCACCGCCTTGACGTCATGGTTAGTGGTGCGCTCGATCTGCTTGACGCGTGCGGCGTGGGCCACGCTGAAGTCGTCGGCCAGGCGGCGCAGGGTCTGCGTGGCAGCGGCCGAGAACGGCGCCAGTTCGGCGATGCCCGGCTCGGCGGCCAGTGCCAGCAGCCATTCGATCTCGACCTTGACCCGCGCCTTGATCAGGCCGTATTCGGAAAAGATCGGGCGCAGCGCATCCACCTTGGAGGCGTAACGGCCGTCGAGCGGGGACAGGGCGAGCAGGGCGGAATCCGACATGGGCAGGGCACTGGGAGGCTGGCGGGGGTGGGTATTCTACGCCGCCCCGGCGCTCGCTTCGCCGATCGGGCGGACGGTGACCGCCTGGATCCGGTGCCCGTCCATGCGCCGCACGGTCAGCGCGTGGCCGTCCAGCTGCAGGGTTTCGCCTTCTTCGGGCAGCCGCTGCAGCCTGTGCACGATCAGCCCGCCGACCGAATTGACGTGGTCCGGCGCGCTCAGATCCCGGCCGAGCAGGCGTTCCAGGCGGAAGATAGAGGTGCTGCCGGCCACCAGCAGCGAGCCGTCCTGGCTGCGGATCGGCGCATCGCGCACCACGTGGCGATGCTCGTCCTCGATCTCGCCGACCATCACTTCCAGCAGGTCTTCCAGGGTGAAGAAGCCCAGGATGCGGCCCTGGTCCTCTACGCACAGCGCCAGATGGGTGGCGCCGGTGCGGAACTGCTCCAGCGCACTGGGGATCGGGGTTTCCAGGGTCAGCAGGGTGGCCGGGCGCAGCAGCGGGCGCAGATCGTCCAGGTCCTGGCCGCGCGCCATCGCCACCAGCAGGTCCTTGGTATGCAGGATGCCCAAGACCTGCTCGCCCTCGGCATCGAACCAGGGGTAGCGGCTGTAGCGCGACTCGCTGAACTCGGCTAGCACCGATTCCAGCGTCATGCCTTCGCGCAGGCTGCGCATGTGCTCGCGCGGGCGCATCAGGTCGCCGGCGACCAGGTCGGGCAATTCCAGCGCATGGCTCATCAAGGCCAGCCCGTGATCGGGCGTGGCCGCGTTCGGATCTTGGCGGCCGACGATGAGCATCAGTTCCTCGCGCGAGTAGCGATGCGATTGGTGCTCCACCGCGCCCCAGCCGAGCACCCGCAGCAACCGATTGGCGCTGGTATTGAGCACCCAGATCGCCGGATACATGGCCCAGTAAAAGACGTAGAGCGGCGCGGCGGTCCACAGCGACATCAGCTCCGGACGGCGAATGGCCATGGTCTTGGGCGCCAGTTCGCCCAGCACGATGTGCAAAAACGAAATCAGGCTGAAGGCAATGGCCAATGCGGTGAATTGCGCCGCTTCCGGCGACAGACCGAGCAGGTCGAACAGCGGCTGCAGCAGATGCGCAAACGCAGGTTCGCCGACCCAGCCCAAGCCGAGCGAGGCCAGGGTAATACCGAGCTGGCATGCCGACAGATACGCATCCAGATGCGCATGCACCCCGAGCAGCAAACGCCCGCGCCAACCGTTGTTCTGCGCCAGGCCCACCGCTTGGGTGTGGCGCAGTTTGACCAGCGCGAATTCGGCGGCAACGAAGAAGCCATTCAACAGCACCAGCAACAATGCCACCAACAGCAGCAGCACATTACCGAGCATGGCGTCCGCCTGCGTGCTGTGCATCGGCGATGGGTCTATGCGCTATCTGCTGCGCGTAAGCGATGCTGCGGTGCTCAGAAGAGTAAGACGCAGGTGCTGCGTTTCTACAGTCAGGGTCGTCGCCCATGTCGGCGTGGTACCTCGTATTGATCGATGGGCAGTCTAGCCCACGGCTTGCGACGACATGGCCGCAACGCTGCGAGCGAGTATCGTAGACAGCCTCGCCAGCCCGGGTACGTCCGCTGCCAGCCCTTCCTTGACCACAAATCCAACGATGTGCGGAGAGTGCAGATGAGCGAACGTTTCAGGACCGAACACGACAGCATGGGCGAATTGCAGGTACCCGCCGATGCATTGTGGGGCGCGCAGACCCAGCGTGCCGTGCAGAATTTTCCGGTATCGGGTCAGCCCATGCCGCGTGGTTTCATTCGCGCGCTGGGCCTGATCAAGGCCGCCGCCGCCGGCGTCAATGCCGAGCTGGGATTGCTGCCCAAGTCGATTGCCAAGACGGTGCAGGACGCCGCCTTGCAGGTGGCCGAGGGCACCTTCGATGCGCAATTTCCGATCGATGTCTATCAGACCGGCTCGGGCACCTCGTCCAACATGAATGCCAACGAGGTGATTGCCACGTTGGCCACGCGCGCCGGCAAGGATGCGGTGCATCCCAACGATCACGTCAATCTGGGGCAGAGTTCCAACGACGTGATCCCGACTGCCATCCGCGTGTCTGCGTTGCTTGCGGTGCAGGAGCACTTGCAGCCCGCGCTCAAGCATCTGCGCAAGACCATCGACAAACGCGCCAAGGGGCTGAGCAAGGTGGTCAAGACCGGGCGCACGCATCTGATGGATGCGATGCCGCTGACCTTCGGCCAGGAATTTGGCGCATGGTCGGCGCAGTTGAGTTCGGCGCAGGATCGCATCGACGACGCGCTCAAGCGTTTGCGGCGTCTGCCGCTGGGCGGTACTGCGATCGGCACCGGCATCAATGCCGATCCGCGTTTCGGCGGCAAGGTGGCCAAGGCCTTGTCGAGCCTGAGCAAATTCAAGTTCGAGAGTGCCGACAACAAGTTCGAAGGCCTGGCCGCGCAGGACGATGCGGTGGAGTTGTCCGGCCAGCTCAATGCGCTGGCAGTGGCCTTGATCAAGATCGCCAATGATCTGCGCTGGATGAATGCCGGCCCGTTGGCGGGGCTGGGCGAGATCGAATTGCCGGCGCTGCAGCCGGGCAGTTCGATCATGCCGGGCAAGGTCAACCCGGTGATTCCCGAAGCCACCGTGATGGCGTGCGCGCAGGTCATCGGCCACCACACCGCGATTACCGTGGCCGGGCAGACCGGCAACTTCCAGTTGAATGTGACCTTGCCGCTGATCGCCTACAACCTGCTGGATTCGATCACCCTGCTGGGCAATGTGTCGCGTCTGCTGGCCGATACCGCAATCGCCGGACTGAAGGTGCGTCAGGAACGCGTGCGCGAGGCGCTGGATCGCAATCCGATCCTGGTCACTGCGCTCAACCCGATCATCGGCTACGAGAAGGCCGCCGCAATCGCCAAGCGTGCATACAAGGAGCAGCGCCCGGTGCTGGACGTGGCCCTGGAAGACAGCGGGCTCAGCGAAGCGGATCTGCGGCGTTTGCTGGATCCGGCCGCGCTGACGCTTGGCGGCATCCAGGCCGGCAGCACTGGCGGCGGTGGCTGACCACCGAAGTGTGCGTGCGCAGGAGCGCACCTGGGCGCGACGGGCGTTGTCGATAAAGCCCCGTCGCGCCCAGGTGCGCTCCTACACGGCTTTGCGCGAATCCGCGGCTTCGCCAGGACTCAGTGCCGCTCGGCCTGCACGTTGCCGAAGCTCTCGCAATACGGCTGCAGCGACGGGATTTCATTGAGTAATTCGCCGCTGATCTTCTGTATTTCCGGAGTGACCGTCAGCTTGATCGACTTGTATTCCGGGTCCGAGCCTGCTTCGTTGACGGCCTGCTGACGCAGCATCTGCAGGTGCCCGAACAACAGCTGCAGCTTGGCGCGCGTCGGCTCTTTCTGCGGTAGCGCAATATCGTCGATCTTGAGTGTGCCGTCCGGGGTGATTTCCGCATTGGCAGCCGGTGGGCGGCGGATCATCACCGATTGTGTGGTGATCGCAACGCGCGGCTTGCCGCGTTCGGCGCGACGGGACGACTGGTCGCCACACGCGGCCAGGGTGCACAGCAGCAGCGCCATGCAGAGCATCACGAACTTGTTCATGGGGTCGATGGGTTGAGGGGAGCGCCCTAGTGTAATCCCGCCCCGGTCAGGCGATCCGGGCCGGGGCTACATGGCATGGCTGACAAAATGTCGCAGGCCAAGGTGGCGCTCAACTCACGTGCAGGAATCGGCATGGGTATGCGCTCCATCCGATTCGGGAAGCCGCTGCGCCTGCCAACGACGGCGCCGCGGCTGTTACTGCCGCACTTACTTGCGGCAGTCGTCGACGTCGTGTTGCGTCAGGGTGGAGTAGGGCGCAAACGCCGGCACCAGTTGCGCAGCGGCATCCTGCGCGGCGCGCAGCTTGGCCAGTTGATCGCAGATCTGCATGGCCTTGTGCTTGAAGGTGTCCGCCTGTGCTTCGATCTTGTCGCCGATCTGGTCGGTATTGCCGCTGAGCACGCCCTTGAGCGCTTCGCCCGCCGCATGCGCGCCAAACGCTGCACCTTGGGTGCCGATGTCGATGCCTTTCTCGGCCACGCCCTGGATCTGCGCGTAGAAGCTGCGCATCGCCTGCTGCTGCGCAGCGTTCAAGGTGACCGGCTTGCCATCGATGCTGAGCGCGCCATCCACACCGATGGTGGCTGCAGGCAGGCCGTCACGCTTGAGCGTCACGCTCTTGCCGTTGAAGGTCACGCCACTCCCGTTGGCCTGGCCCGATACATTGACCGTGGGCTCGGACTTGCCACAACCGACCAACAGCGCGCTCGCCAATACCGCAGAAATCAACAGTTTCATCAGCAGTTCCCCCTCACATCGTCAATGAGTGATCAGTTGCCGGTTGGCACGCGCGTGCTGCCGGTGACATCGCTGACGTCGATATCGCCGCTACCCTTGCGCGCCACGCTGACGTTGCCGCGCACCTTGCGCACGCTCAGTGCGCCGGAGTTGACCGCGTCCACGCCCACATCGCCTTGCACATCGTCGATGTCGACATCGCCGGAGCCGATCGTGCCGAGCTTGACGTTGCCGGCAACGCCGCGCAGTTTGACGTCGCCCGAGCCGACCTTGCCGACCTCTGCCGCGCCACGCACGT
Source organism: Xanthomonas hortorum pv. cynarae (assembly GCF_002939985.1). Lineage (GTDB taxonomy): Bacteria > Pseudomonadota > Gammaproteobacteria > Xanthomonadales > Xanthomonadaceae > Xanthomonas > Xanthomonas hortorum_D. The sequence goes on from NZ_MDFM01000026.1 coordinate 55,716, forward strand.
GCGTGGCCTTGAGATCGCCCGAGCCCACTGCCAAGACACGCAACGCGCCCATGTCTTCCAGCTCGATGTCGCCGGAGCCGACCTTGGCGGTGACGCGGCCCTTGGTGCGGCGGATGGCCATGTCGCCGGAACCGACGTCGGCACTGACCGCTGCCGCACCGGAGATCTCCGCATCGCCGGAACCCACGTCGAATTGCACCAGCAGCGTGTCGGGCACGCTGCCGCGCAGATCCAGGTACGCGTAGCTGTCGCCGACGGAGATGCGCATGCTGCGGTCGTCGTCCAGCGTCACCACCAACTTGTCGCCGACGCGCTTCTGGGTGACGGTCAGTCCTTTGAGCAGATCGGCGCGTGCTGCACAGGCGCGGCCGTTCAGACGCCCGCTACTGCCCGGCGAGGCATCCAGATGCAGGTCGTTGGAGGCGACCTCGAACAATACCGACTTCACTCCGCTCAGTTTCAGCTCCAGGTTGCGCGGCTCGGAGAATTTGCATTGCTCCTGGGCAAACGCAGCGCCGGGCAACGCGAACAAGATGGCCAGACTCAGATGCAGGTGCGAACGCATGGGGTGTCCTTCACTCAGGCTTCGGAGCGCCGACGGCGCAGATAGATGGAGGCAGCGATCAGCACTACGCCGATGGCGGCGCCGATCCAGATGTCGGGGTTGCCGTAGACCAGTCTGCTATCGGTGTGCTGCAGGACCCACTGCACCAGATCGCTGGGGTTCTGCATCGCGCTGCTATCCAGGTTGCCGCTGACTGCAAGCGGCGACCAGGTGCCGGGCAGGGCGCTGAGCAGGCCGCGGTAGCCGACGATGTACCAGATCCAGCCGATCGGCAGCGATACGCCCGGCATTGCCGAAAGGATGCTCAGCATCACGCAGGCCAGCAGCGGAAACAGCACTGCCCACAGGAACGGCTTGCTGGTGGCCCAGGCCGAGCAGAACATCAGCCAGCCCACGGTCGGTAGCGACCACAGCAAGCTCATCGGCACGGTCTGCAGCATCAGCCACAACAACGAGAACGGATGCGAGTGGGTGGCCAAGCCCCATGGATTGGGCACACCGGCGATCAACGCGCCGCCGATGGCGATCAACCATAGCGCCAGGCCGACCAGTACGCCGATCGCGATGGCGATCAGCGGCGCCAGCAACAGCGCCCAGGCGGCCTTGGACAATACCGTCTGCACGTCGGACACCGGCAGCGATTTCCAGAACAGCACGCTGCGGTCGCGGCGGTCGTCGTACAGGCTGCCCAGTGCATAGAAGAACACCACGAACGCCAGCACCACCGAGGCGATGCCGATGCCGCCCAGCAGCAGGCCGTCGCCGACCTGGCCGAGGGTGCGGGTGTACTCGGCCATGTCCGACATCGTCATGCTGTCGCCGATCATGTTGCGGCGTGCACTGATCGCACCGATCACAGCGCCCAGCAGTGCGAAGAACACCGCGATGCCGCCAGTGATGATTTGCGCCCAGACGAAGCCGCCACGGTGTTCCCAGTATTCGCGTTTGAGCAGCCAGCCGAAGGTGCGGGCGGGAGAAGCTTGGTGGGTGAGTGCATTCATGCGTAGGTCCCCTTCATGACCGCAACGAACAGGTCGGCAAGGCCGGGATTGCGGATTTCGCCAAAGCGGGCGAGCTGCTCTTTCGGCACGCCATCGAACAGCATCACGGTCTTGCCGAACGGCAGGCCGCGCTCGTCGATCGGCTTCATGGCTCTGGCAGCCTCGAGATGCTCGGCATTGACCAGCACTTCGGTGTAGCGTTCGGCCACGTTTTCCATGTCGGCGGTCAGCACGATGCGGCCGTCGCGGATGAACATCACATCGGTGAGGATGTGTTCGATCTCTTCCACCTGGTGGGTGGTGACGATGATGGTTTTTTGCTCATCGAAATAGTCTTCCAGCAGGCGCTGGTAGAACTGCTTGCGATACAGGATGTCCAGGCCCAGGGTGGGCTCGTCCAGCACCAGGATGCGCGCGTCGATGGCCATCACCAGCGCCAGATGCAGCTGCACGATCATGCCCTTGGACAATTCGCGCACCCGCGATTTGCGGTTGAGCTGCGTATTGGCCAAAAAGCGCTCGCACTTGGCGCGATCGAAGCGCGGATGCACGCCGGCAACGAAATCGATCGCCTCGCCAACCCGCAGCCAGCGCGGCAGCACCGCCACGTCGGCGATGAAGCAGACCTCGTTCATCAGTGCGTTGCGCTGGGTACGCGGATCCATGCCGAGCACGCTCAACTCGCCGTCGAAATCGGTCAGTCCCAGCACTGCCTTGAGCGCGGTGGTCTTGCCTGCGCCGTTGGGGCCGATCAATCCAACGATGCGCCCGGTGGCAATGGTGAAACTGGTGTTGTCCAGCGCGAGCCGATGCTTGTAGGCCTTGCGCAGGCCACGTGCGTCGACCACATGGTCGGAGAAGACGGCGGTCATGGTGTTTTTCCCTGTGGCAACAGATCGTCGATGGACAGTCCCAGGCGCTGGATGCGTTCCAGCACTGCGGGCCATTCTTCATTCAAGAAACGCTCGCGCTCGCTGCCGCGCAATTTCTGAGCGGCTTCCGGGGTCATGAACATGCCCAGGCCGCGGCGTTTTTCCACCAGGTTTTCGTCGGCCAACTCCTGGTAGGCGCGCGAGACGGTGATGGGGTTGAGTTGGTAATCGGCCGCCACTTGCCGCACCGAGGGCAGGGCGTCGCCAGGCTTGAGGATTCCATCGAGCATCATGGCAATGACCCGTTCCTTGAGTTGGCGGTAGATGGGAGCGCCGTCGCTCCATTGGATGTCGTTCATGATCAGCTCCGTGGGCGCAGAACCTGCGCGAAGGAGAAATAGGGCATCGACAGCGAAGCGCGCAGGTGCCGGCTGGGCCGGGTGCGCTCCTCGGGGGGAGTTGTCGCGTTTTCCGTAACCGCCTCCGACACGCCATAATCGGCGCCGGACTCCGTAACCAGACTGGAAGCGGCTCCCAGGCAACCAATGGCGAACAGGGTGCTGCCGAGCAGCAGCAATGGAGCTGGTCGCGTGAAGCGTGTGCTGTTCATGCTTTCCCCTGCGTTGGATGACTGGTGTTGTATCTAACTATAACACCGACACGCAGGCAGTCAACTGTCTGTCATACCCAACTGATGGCACCCCGCATCTGCGAGGGGCCGGAACCTATTCAAGGGGATCGCGCATGTTGCTCAATCGTTTGCTGGTCATTGTATTTGCTGGCTTTTTTTCCGTCTCGGCGCTGGCCGCAGGTGCGCCGGTGCTGGATCTGGACTACCGGCCGCTGGCCGGCAAGGCGCCAATCAACCTGAACCGTACGTACGGCGGCAAGGTGGTGATGGTGGTCAACACCGCGAGCAAATGCGGCTACACCCCGCAGTACGAAGGACTGGAAGCGCTGAACAAGCGCTTCGGTAGCCGCGGTTTTTCGGTGCTGGGCTTTCCTTCCAACGATTTTCAGGGACAGGAGCCCGGATCTGAGAAGCAGATCCAGGAATTCTGCACGCTGACCTATGGCGTCAAGTTCCCGATGTTTGAGAAGGTGCATGTGCTGGGCAAAGAGGCGACGCCGCTGTATCAGCGCTTGACGCAAGCCACGGGCGTTGCGCCGGGTTGGAACTTCCACAAGTATTTGATTAGTCGCGATGGACGCGTGGTGGCACAGTTCCCCAGCAAGATCAAACCGGACGATCCGAGCGTGCTGGCGGCAATCGAACGCGAGCTCAAGGCACCGTCGCGCTGAGCGCGGCTCTCGCAACGCCGCGCGCGCATGCGACAATGCGCATTCAGCGCCGGCGTCGGCGTGTCTTTTCACTTTCGGGAAGTGCATCGAATGAAGATGGGAAAGCGCGGCGCGGCGGCGTCGCTACTGATGGTGGCAATGTCGGCATCGATGCCGGCGATGTCGCAGCAACCGGCCGCAGCGGCCACCAAGGAGAAGCCAGTTGTGAATGCATCGTCTGAGAAGAGCACCCGCGACAACGTCAGCTACGCCATCGGTATGGATGTGGCGCGCTCGTTCGAGCCGATTGCCCAGGACATCGATGTAAGCGCACTGCAACGCGCCATCGAAAATGCATTCAAGGGCGGCAAGCCGTTGTTGTCCGATGAGCAGACCCAGGCCACCGATACCGCCCTGCGCACTGCGCTGGCAGCGCGTAACGGCCAGCAGGTTCCGGGCATGGCGCCGGGTAGCGCGCCTGCGACTCCGTCCAAGGAAAACGTCGGCCTGATGCTGGGCGATCGCGCGGTCGGGCCGTCGTTGGCCGGCATCAAGGACGAGATCGATCTGAGCATCCTGATGGAAGCCGTGCGTACCGTGTTCGCCAAGGGCACCACGCGTCTGACCCAGCAGGAAGCCGCAGCGACGATGCAGGCCTTCGCCTCTGCCAAGCAGGGCGCTGCCGGTGCCAAGAATCGCGAAGAGGGCAATGCGTTCCTCGCCAAGAACAAGACCGAAAAAGGCGTGATCACCACGGCCTCGGGCTTGCAGTACACGGTGTTGCGCCAGGGTAGCGGCGAGCGTCCGATGCCCACCAACACGGTGCGCGTGAACTACGAAGGCAAGCTGCTCAACGGGCAGGTGTTCGACAGTTCCTACCAGCGCGGCCAGCCGGCCGAGTTCGGTCTGAATCAAGTCATTGCAGGTTGGACCGAGGGCGTTGCGTTGATGCCGGTCGGTTCGAAATATCGTTTCTGGATTCCATCCAACTTGGCCTATGGCCCGAACGGCACGCAGGGGGGGCCGATCGGACCAGACGCAACGTTGACGTTCGATGTCGAACTGATGGGTATCCTTCCCTGATCCCCCACAGGAGTATCCCCCCCCATGCGAGTTGCGATCTTTGGTACTGGCTATGTTGGTCTAGTCACCGGTACCTGTCTGGCCGAAGTAGGTCATCACGTTATCTGCGTGGATATCGACCAGGCGAAAGTTGATGGTCTCAATCGAGGGGTGATCCCCATCTATGAACCCGGCCTGGAGCCGATGGTGAAAGCCAACCATGCCTCTGGCCGGTTGCGCTTCACCAGCGACGCTGCCGAGGCGATTGCGCACGGCGAAATCACCTTCATCGCCGTGGGCACGCCGCCGGATGAAGATGGCAGTGCCGACCTGCAGTACGTGCTGGCAGTTGCGCGTACCGTCGGTCGTCATATCGATGGCCCGTCGGTGGTCGTCAACAAGTCCACGGTGCCGGTCGGTACCGCCGACAAGGTACGCGTGGCGATCCAGGAAGAACTGGATGCACGCGGCGTGGAGCATGAGTTCGACGTCGTCTCCAATCCGGAATTCCTGAAGGAAGGCGACGCCGTTGCCGACTGCATGCGTCCGGATCGCATCGTGATCGGTGCCACCAAGCCGGCAGCGATTGCACGCATGCGCCGTCTGTATGCACCGTTCAATCGCAACCGCGATCGCATCGTGGAGATGGACGTGCGTTCGGCCGAGCTGACCAAGTACGCGGCCAACGCGATGCTGGCGACCAAGATCAGTTTCATGAACGAGATCGCCAACATTGCCGAGCGTGTCGGTGCGGACGTCGAGCACGTGCGTAACGGTATCGGTTCGGATCCGCGCATCGGCTGGCACTTCATCTATCCCGGTGCCGGTTATGGCGGCTCGTGCTTCCCCAAGGACGTGCAGGCGCTGGCCAAGACTGCCGAGCAGTACGGCATGCAGCCGACCCTCCTCAACGCGGTGGAAAGCGTCAACAACGCGCAGAAGGGTCATTTGTTCGAACTGGTGCAGCGTCACTACGGCGGCGAAGCCGGCGGCAGCCTTGCCGGCAAGACCTTCGCGGTGTGGGGCCTGGCGTTCAAGCCCAATACCGACGACATGCGTGCGGCCTCCAGCCGTCGCTTGCTGGCGCAGTTGTGGGAAGCCGGCGCCAAGGTGCGTGCCTACGATCCGGAAGCCACCCACGAAGCCAAGCGCATCTTCGGTGAGCGCGACGATCTGACCTTCTGCGACGAAGCCTTCGCGGCCCTGGAAGGCGCCGATGCGCTGGTCGTGGTCACCGAGTGGAAGCAGTTCCGCAGCCCGGATTTCGGCAAGATCAAGCAGGCCTTGAAGGACGACGTGGTGTTCGACGGTCGCAACCTTTACGACCCGCAGGAAATCGAAGCTGCCGGCCTGGCTTACTACGCCATCGGACGAGGCCGTTCGTTGCATGCATGAGCAACTCTCGCCGCGCGACCAGGAACTGGACGCGCGGTTGGTTGAACTGGAAACGCGGCTCTCCTTTCAGGAGCACACGCTCAATGAACTGAGTGAAGCACTTGCGGACGCCCGTTTGACGGGCGCCCGCAATGCCGAACTGATCCGCCACCTGCTCGAGGATCTGGGCAAGGTGCGCTCCACGTTGTTTGCCGATGCAGCGGACGAACCGCCGCCTCCGCACTATTGACTGCAGATTGCCACCGCCATGAGCGATACCTTACGTGACCAGTTGCTTGGGTTGGGCTTCAAGTCCGCCCCCAAGCCCGAACGCAAACCCGACGCACGGCCTGCCGCGCGTCAACATGGCAACGGTGGCAGGCCTGCGCCCGGCGGCAACAAGCCGGGCGGCCAGGGCAGGGGACCGCAGCGGCCGCACGCCGCTGCGGCGACCGATGGCAAGCATGAACGCACAGGCGCGGGCAGGCCTGAGCGTCGCAACGATGGCAAGCCTGCAGCGTCGCCACGTCCGCAGCAGTCCACTGCAGAGCGCCGCGGGCCCAAGCCGGTACGCACGCGCGAAGACATCGATCTGGCCAAGGCCTATGCGATCCGTGCGCAGCGCGAGAAGGACGAGCGTATCGAAGCCGAGCGACTGAAGCAGGAAGAAGCACGCCTGCGTCGCGAAGCCAAGGCCAAGCTCGAAGAATTGCTCAAGGACAAGGGCCTGAATCATGCCGATGCCGATATCGCCCGGCATTTTCCGTATGGCGGCAAGATCAAGCGCATCTACGTGACCGCCGATCAGCTCAAGGCGCTCAACGCCGGCGAGCTGGGTGTGTTGCAGCTCAACGGGCGTTATCTGCTGGTCACCGCCGAGTTGCTGGCCGAAGCCGAATCGGTGTTCGCACCTTCGGTCGCATTGAAGGTGGATCCGAATGCACCGGCAAGCGACGACCCGTATGCGGACCCCCAGTATCAGGTGCCCGACGACCTGGTCTGGTAACGCTGCACGACATGCTTTTGTTGTTACATGGGCACCTGATGGGTGCCCATGTGTTTTGGCGCATGCCTTGGCGTTGCGCAGCTGGATCCCTGCTTGCCCGCATGCGTGTTGAGCTGTGCAGCAAACGCGCGGCTGGCGATACACAGGCCGGTCACGGCGCGCGCGGCACCATGCGCGGCGTTGTTGGTCGACGTATGCGGGCTCGGTGTCCGTGGCGTTGCAGCTCACTTCCTGCCGATGGTGTCGCGTATGTCCATGTCTTCGAATTCCCTGCCGTCTTGCGCCGATGCATCAGTGCGCTCAGCCGTGCGCCGTGTTCCGTGCATGCATGGGCGTCGCAACGCTGTGTCGGTTGGATTATTGGGGCTCGTGCTCTGCGCGCTTAGTCAGCAGGCAGCCGCACAGGCAGACGAGGCGCCGGCATTCGATCGCCCCGGGATTCCGTTCGCTGCCGAAACACTGCAGCCGGGTGCGTTTGCCTGGGAGCAGGGCTTGCCGGATGCCAGCACCGACCGCGCCGATGGGCAGCGGACCACGCAGTACACCGCCGATACGTTGCTGCGTCTGGGGCTGTTGCAGAACGTGGAGCTGCAGTTGGGCAGCGAGAGTTACAACTGGCAGCACGGCGGTGGCGCGCGCGTGCATGGCGGTGGCGACAGCCATATCGGAGTGAAGGTGGCACTGCCGTCGCGTTCGGACAGCTTTCATTGGGCCGCGCTCGGCAGCTACAGCGTGCCGACCGGCAGCCCTGATTTCAGCGATGGCTACGCGCGCGAGCTGGGCGTGACCGCGTCGTGGGATCTGGCACAGGAGCGCGCGCTGGCGCTGTACGTCAACTATGCGCGCTATAACGACGGTCACACCTGGACCTTCTCGCCCAACTACACGTTCTTTTCCGGCGAGCGCTTCAGCAGCTATGTGGAAGCGGGCTTCGACACCGGCAGCGAGCATTCGCGCGTGGCCGGGGCCGGCGGCGCCTGGCAGCTGCCGCATGCGATGCAGTTGGATGTATCGGTGCTGCGTGGGCTGACTTCGGCGAGCCCGGATTGGCAGGGCGGGATCGGCTTGTCGATCGCGTTTCAGTGATGGAGGTTTGTGGGGCGACGGCCAGGCCGTGCCCGCCGAATTGCCGCGAAAGCCAGGTACAGGGCCTGCAGCTTAGGTAACACAACGCCCGCCAGTCCAGCCCGTACGAAACGAATATGCTGCACTGCCGCATGCATTGATTGGCCGGAAAAGGCCTAATTGGATCGATCCAATCAACGCCAGATACATGCGCATTTTCTCCACTGCAAAGCCGGCTACATGACGCGTGCCAAGCCAATGCCGGCCGCCCCGGATGACGGCGATGCGCGCCGCATTCGACGCGGTGCAGTGACGCTGCGCGATATCGCCGGCGCCATCGGCGTATCGCGCGCAACGGTGTCCTTGGTGTTGCGCGGCAGCCCGCTGGTGCATGCGACCACGCGCGCACGCGTGGAGGCCGAGCTTGATCGGCAAAACTACGTCTACAACCGCGCCGCCGCCAATCTGCGCTGCCGCACCTCATCCAGCATTGCGCTGGTCATCAACGATCTGTCCAATCCGTTCTTCGCCGAGTTCGCTGCAGGCGTGGATGAGGCCTTGGGTGCGGCCGGCTACGTCACCTTGCTCGGCAGCACCGGCGAATCCACGCAGCGCCAGCAGGCGGTGCTGACCTCTCTGATGGAGCACACGCCCGCCGGCATCATCCTGTCGCCGGCCGAAGGCAGCCAGGCCCAGTCACTGACTCAGGTGCTGGGGCGCCAGCACAACGTGGTGTTGTTCAACCGCGAAGTGGAGGGCGCGCAGTGGGATCTGCTGGCGCTGGATAACGAACAGGGGGCGTTTCTGGCCTGCGAACATCTGATCGCGCAGGGCCATCGGCGCATCGTGTTTTTCGGTGGCCATGCCGAATCCAGTTCCTGCCGCCAGCGTCGCGCTGGCTACACCCGCGCGATGACCAATGCTGGCCTTACCGTGCACTACGTAGAATCCGCACCGAATCGTCAGGACGCCGCGCTGTGCGGCGCGCGCATGCTCGATGGAGCCGACCACGCTGCAACCGCTGCGGTTTGCTACAACGACAGCGTTGCGCTGGGCTTGATGGCCGCACTGGCGATGCACGGCATCGTGCCGGGTCGTGACTTCGCAGTGACCGGCTTCGACGACATCGCCGAAGCGGCCTTGTTTACACCGGCGTTGACTACGTTGGCCGCAGATCCGCGTGCGCGCGGCAGGCAAGCCGCGCAGTTGGTGCTGCAACGCATCGGCAGCCCGGAGCGCGCGTCGCAGCGCCTGACCGCCGCAGTCGCATTGAACATCCGCGCGAGCAGCGCCTGCTCGCCATCCGTGCTGACCCATCATCCCCCAGGCGATTCCCCCGCTCATTCCCCCACCAAGGCCTCAGGCCGCTGACCAGGCAATTCCTATGGTTTCCCTTTCCACGCAATCCACTGTGCCAAGCGGCAACAAGGCGCCGGTCAACAACGGCGTTGCGTTGTCGGTCGTCACCACGATCTTTTTCATGTGGGGCTTTCTCACCTGCCTCAACGACATTCTGATTCCGCATCTCAAAGCGGTGTTCGAACTCAACTTCGCGCAGGCGATGCTGGTGCAGTTCACCTTCTTCGGTGCGTATTTCCTGATGTCGCTGCCGGCCGGTTGGCTGGTGGCCAGGCTTGGCTACAAGCAAGGCATCGTTGCCGGTCTGGCGGTTGCTGCGGTCGGTGCATTGGGCTTCTGGCCTGCGGCGGAATTACGCGTCTATGGCGCATTTCTCGGCGCGCTGTTCGTGCTTGCGACCGGCATCACCATCCTGCAGGTGGCGGCCAATCCGTATGTGGCGTTGCTGGGTCCGGAGCGCAGTGCGTCCAGCCGTTTGACCCTGGCGCAGGCGCTCAATTCGTTAGGCACCGCGATCGCGCCGCTGTTCGGTGGCTGGCTGATCCTGTCCAACACCGTGATGAGCGGCGACCAGCTCAAGGTGCTGCCGGAAGCCGAGCAGCTGGCCTATCGCGTGCAGGAAGCGCAGGCGGTGCAGGGGCCTTACATCGGCCTTGGCATCGTGCTGTTTCTGCTGGCGATCTTCGTGTTTCTGTTCCGTCTGCCGGCCCTGACCGATGCGGGCGCGCAAAAGGACGAAAGCAAGCATTCGCTGCTGGATGCCTTGCGTCATCCGCATGTGCGCTTCGGTGTGCTGGCGATTTTTTTCTATGTCGGCGCGGAAGTGGCGATCGGTAGCCTGATGGTCAATTACTTCTCGTTGCCGCAGATCGGTGGTTTCACCGAGCGTGAGGCAACCAACTACGTGTCGGCGTACTGGACGCTGGCGATGATCGGTCGCTTCATCGGTTCGGCCTTGCTGGCCAAGCTGTCGCCGCGTGTGTTGTTGTCGGTGTTCGCTGCAATCAATGCACTGCTGCTGGGCCTGACCATGGCCAGCGGCGGCATGCTGGCGGTGTATGCATTGGTGGCGATCGGCTTGTTTAATTCGATCATGTTCCCGACCATCTTTACGCTGGGCATCGAGCGCCTTGGTCCGCTGACCGGCCGCGCATCGAGCCTGTTGATCATGGCGATTGTCGGCGGCGCCATCGTGCCGTATCTGCAAGGTTTGCTGGCCGACAGCATCGGTTTGCACGAGTCGTTCGTGCTGCCGCTGCTGTGCTACCTGTACATCGTGTTCTACGGCATCTGGGGCTCGCGTCTGCGTGGTGCACTGGCGGAGGCGCGCGCATGAGTGCTGTCAAGAATCGGGTGGTCTGTTTTGGCGAGGCCTTGATCGACATGCTGGCGCTGCCGCCGGCCGGTACGGATGAGGCGCGCACGTTTGCGCAATACGCCGGTGGTGCGCCTGCCAACGTCGCCGTTGCAGTGGCGCGGCTGGGCGGTGCGGCACATTTTGTCGGCATGCTGGGGCGCGACATGTTCGGCGATTTTCTGCTGCAGAGCCTGCAGCAGGCCGGCGTTGCCACCGATGGCATCGTGCGCACCGATCAGGCCAAGACTGCGCTGGCCTTCGTTGCATTGGATGAAGCTGGCGAGCGCAGTTTCAGTTTCTATCGCCCGCCGGCAGCGGATCTGTTGTTCCGTCCGGAGCACTTTGCTGCCGACGGTTTCAAGCAGGCCGCCGTGTTGCATGTGTGCTCCAACAGCATGACCGAGCCTGCGATTGCGCAGTGCACGCTCGATGGCATGCGCCGCGCGCGCGCCGATGGCGCCATCGTCAGTCTGGATCTCAATCTGCGCCCGATGTTGTGGCCGCAGGATGTGGATCCGGCAGCGTTGCTGTGGGAGGCGTTGGCGTTGGCCGATGTGGTCAAGCTCTCGCGCGAAGAACTCGATTACCTGGCTGGCACGCTCGATGGCGATGCCAGCACGGTCACCCAGAAGCTGTGGCAGGGCCAGGCCAGCTGGTTGCTGGTCACCGATGGTGGCGGGCCGGTGCATTGGCAGACGCGCACCGATTCCGGCCAGGTGCCGGCGTTCCGTGTGCAGGTGCGCGACAGCACCGCAGCTGGCGATGCATTCGTCGGTGGTTTGTTGTTTCAGCTGGCGGCACGCGCGTCCACGCTGGAGCAGCTGTGTGGCGATGCGGCTGCGATCACCGAGGTGATCCGTTTTGCCGCGGCGGTCGGTGCGCTGGCGGTAACGCGCAAAGGCGCGTTCGCCGCGATGCCGAGCGTCGATGAAGTCCATTCTTTGATCCAGGAACAATCATGAGCCGTTTGCCTGCGACCCCCGCACCCGATTTCCGCTCGGCCGATGTGCTGCGTCAGCATATCGCCGACACCATGGCGTTCTACCATCCGCGCGCGATCGATCCCGCGGGCGGGTTTTTCCATTATTTCCGCGACGATGGTACGATCTACGACGCCGGGCATCGGCATCTGGTCAGCAGTACGCGCTTTGTCTTCAACTACGCGATGGCCTATCGCGAATTCGGCGATGCGCAGTATCTGGAAGCGGTACGCCACGGCCTGGATTATTTGCGCAACGTACATCGCAATCCGGCCACCGGCGGCTACGCATGGACCTTGCGCGATGGCCTGGTCGAAGACGACATGAATCACTGCTACGGCGTGGCGTTCGTGCTGCTGGCGTATTCGTGCGGCCTGAAGGCCGGCATCGAAGAGGCGCGCGCATGGATGGACGAAACCTGGCAGCTGCTGGAAAAACATTTCTGGGAGCCGGAATTCGGGCTGTATCGCGACGAAGCCGATGCGCAGTTCAACTTCACCAGCTACCGCGGCCAGAACGCCAACATGCATATGTGCGAGGCGATGATTGCCGCGTACGAAGCCAGTGGCGAGCAACGCTACCTGGACCGCGCACTGTCGCTGGCCGACACCATGACCCGGCGTCAGGCTGCCAAGGCCGACGGCCTGGTCTGGGAACATTACGATCTGCAGTGGAACATCGACTGGGACTACAACCGCGACAATCCCAAGCATCTGTTCCGCCCCTGGGGCTTCCAGCCGGGTCACCAGACCGAGTGGGCCAAGCTGCTGATGCTGCTGGATCGCTACGCGCCGACCGATTGGTTGTTGCCGACAGCACAACATCTGTTCGATGTGGCCGTAGAGCGCTCATGGGATGCGCAGCGCGGCGGGCTGTATTACGGCTTCGACCCCGATGGCAAGGTCTGCGACGACGACAAGTATTTCTGGGTGCAGGCCGAGTCGTTGGCGGCCGCGGCGTTGCTGGCGCAGCGCACCGGCGAAGCGCGTTATTGGCAGTGGTACGACAAGCTCTGGGACTATTCCTGGAAGCACATGATCGACCACCGCTATGGCGCCTGGTATCGCATTCTGGACGCGGACAATCGCAAGTACAGCGACGAGAAGAGCCCGGCCGGCAAGACCGATTACCACACCATGGGCGCGTGCTACGAAGTCTTGAACGTGTTGCGGCCGGCTGCGTGATGCGACACGGTCGGTGAGGTGTGCCGACCGTTCAATGACTTCAAGACGTCGAGATATCGACTCGGAGTCTTCGTTTAGATGCAGTCAGAAGTTGAGTTTAGAAGCCTGGTCGGTCGAGGGCGCGGTGCCCTCACCGCTTGCGGGACACGCCGCAAGTACATCCGTGTAGGCTCGGTGGCGGCATCCATGCCGCCACACGGTCCCGCAATCGGCGAGGACACCGCACCAGAAAGTTTGCTGGTCGCTTTGAGAAGATCTAAGCACACCGACCATCTTGATTGGTCCTTGTCCGCCCACCGTCGCGGGACCTTACGCGGCATGGATGCCGCGTAAGAGCCTTATCTGTTCGGATTCTGGCAGTTTAG